>NZ_JBKBHC010000003.1:377500-412219 GCF_046297895.1 Ferrovibrio sp.
ACGACCGCACAAGGCCGGCGCAACTTCAAGAAGGCCTTTCTTCACGCCCTTGCCAAGGTTGTTCTGGTCTATCCGTCCGCGCGGTTCGACACCACGCCGGGCGACCTTATCCTTCTGCCGAGCCGCCCTCACGTCTGCCGATAGGCAGACACTGAACTCCCGCTGTCGAAAGCCTGTGTACTCGACGAGTTATCCACGCATAAACGGTACCGCCCGAAAATTGGCGCGGCTGCACGCGGGCGAGAAAATGGTCACGCATAAACGGTACCGGCTTTACGCATAAACGGTACCGCATATACCTATATGCACCTGTATTAAGCATCCCTGTAGTTGGCGGCGGGTTCCTGTGGACAGTTACTGCGCACTGTCATGTATGCGTCTGATGGCCCCGGCGACGCCACTGTGCTGGCGACAAGTGGCTCTCGAAAGGGGCCGAGTGGACTGACCAAGCTCCGTCCTGCCGGTTGGCCGCGGAATGCCTGGACCATCGGTTCAGGAATCCTTGTTCGCGCGTCCGGCAGCATCCCGGCGTGCGCGCTTCTCCGCTTCAATTCGGTTTCTCTCTGCGTTGAAGGAATCAGCGTACCTTTTACGCATCAGCCAGAAATACAATCCCACGACCACCACGCCGAGGATGATGATCGTCGTCAGGTTTTCATTTATCCATCTCATCGGCGCTGTCCTTTCTTGCGGCGGTTCGGGTTTTGAGGGCGCGCGTGGCGCGCTGGGAGCCGTTTCTGTTCATTCGTCGAAGTCTGGAGGAGCCGGAGGGCGGCGCGGCGGCTCGGATGAACCAGAAGGCCGCTCAGGCGGTTTGGGGCCACTGTCGTCGGGCGAGGCTGTGGGATCGGGCGGCGGTCCATTTCTGCGCGCGCGCATCCGCGCTTGAAGGGCTGCCAACTCCGCCTGGTATTCCGCGTCGCCCGCCAGGTCGGCGTCGGCGGTTGGTGGTTCTTCCGGTTCTGGTTCCGGTGCCGGCGGCGCTGCTTCGGGTCGTGGCGCGCGGATAACCTCGTCGCCGAACTCAGCCTTCTTGGTCTTGACCCACGCGCGCAGCTCATCATTCGCGTAGAAAGGATCGTACATCGTGCCGCGGATCAGATGGCCGTCCTGGACAATCACGCACTCTTCCCGGAACTCCTGCCCCATGAGCTGCTGGGGCGAGGCCACCCAGTCCTCGCCACCCCAGATGTCTTTCCGCTTGCCGAGGCGGTCGGCGATATGGTCCGCCGTGTTCTTGTCGTTCGGGCGGAAATAGATCTGGCAGCGGCAGTTCGCGATGAGGCTTCTCCACTTCGGATAGACCTCTTCGAGCTGGGCCATGTCCTGCGTGAACAGCCACAGGCGGATGCGATAGCTCCGCGTGATCGCCACCGCATCCTCGATGATGCGCATGTAGCCAAGCTGCGGCAGCTCATCGAGATAGAACATCATCGGCCAGTCGAGATATGTCTCCGGCAGGTTTTCATCCTCGGCATTGCCCTCATCCAGCATCTTGCGGACGCGGATCGCCTCGCCGAGGTGCTGGCCGAGCAGGACGCGCATCACCGAGCGCATCGCTGACATCTTCTCCGGCGAGACCACCAGGTAGACCGTCGCCGCGCTGCCGCGCGCGACGCCGCCGTCCTGCCGTTGATGCCAACCGGGCGCGCGGGCGGCCGTGGCCGCGAAGGTGACGCTGATGTTGTCGCGCACGAGGATGTCCTCGACCGACCAGCCCGGCGTGGAGGTGGAGGTCACCGCCATAACGTCATCGGATCGCCAGATGGCGAGTTGCGTGCGCAGGGACGTGGCGATTGAAGCGCGCAGCGCCTCCGACTGGGTCTCGATGATGTTGCCCAGCTCACGCAGCCGCTCATCGTCGGCCGACTGGAGGTCTTCGATCATGTCATCGAGGTCGGCCTTGCTCAGGGCGAGCAATCGGCAGACCTCGCGCATGTTGCGCCGCCCCGGCGGCCTGCGGCGCTGGACGTAGAAGATGAGACCGGTGAGCAGATCGCGGGCGGCATCATCCCAGAAGGGCTCCTTGCTCTGCGGTATCACCAGCAATTCAGCGAGGAGCCGGGCGTCGTCCCAGCCCTTCACGCGGTCGAGCGGGTTGTAGCAATCGGAATCCGGCTCACCCGGTGCCCATTTGAAGACCTGCCCGAACAGGTTCCGGCGCCACGCCGTCGCCTTGTAGTTCTCGCCCTTCGGATCAAGGACGATGGCCGGTCCCTCGAACTCCAACAGCGTGCGCAGGATGAAACGCTGGCCCTTGCCCGAGCCGGTCGGCGCCACGGTCAGCAGGTGGCCCTCACCCTGGAACCACAGAGGTTCTCTCGCCCGCTCGCCATTGCCGTCGAATGTCGGCAGGTAGGCCAACTCCAGCGCATCCATCGGGAAGGGGGCGTTCTTCGGGATAACGATGCCCGAACCCACCAGGTCTTCGGCTTTGGCCCAACTCTCCGACTGGCCGGCATAGCGGAGACGCTCGCGTTCCTCCTCGGAGAGCTGCGGGAAAATGACCCGCCGCAGTACCCGCCGGGCTTCTTCCTGGTCGCCGCTGTAAACCGCCTTTCGGAAGGTGATCCTGTCAACGGAATCAATGTTGCTCGATCCCTCGACCACCCGCACGGCATCCCGCCACATACGGTCCAGGCTGGCGAACATCTCCTGCAGCAGCTCTTGGTCTGACTTTCTGCCCTTCCCGAACCAATTGCCCCAGACCATCTCACCCCCTGCCGCTGACCAGTGTCCTCCTTGCTGACATTCGGTTGTACCCCGATTTTTCCGTTCTTCCTACGCTGAGGCGCGGCCTCGGCTGAGCCCGGTTTAGGGCCGCTCATCGTCAAGTGCGACTATCGAGGGCGGCCATAAGTCCCTGACGCCGCTGACAGGAAGTCATCGAAGTCTCCAGTAGCGCGGCCCCGCTTCCTCTTTGGCGGGGTCGTTCTGCTTCTGGGCAACGTGCTTCCCGTTGGCGAGCTTCCTCTCCTTGTCACCGCCCGCAGCCCACGGGCCGTCCTCACGGTTGGCTGACCTGGCAGGGGCGCCGTTCGGCGCAACGGCGTCCGGTCAGTTTCTTGAGCGCTGCGCTCCAACAAACAGCCCTTCCGCTGTCTTCCGTTCCTCCAGCCCTGTCGGGTGCGCCGCCCGTCTTGCCCCTGCCTCTCCGGTCGCCATCGGACGGCCGCGATGGGCGCGGTCGCCAGCAAGACAAGGAGAGGAACCATGACCGCACAACGCTTCGACGTTTACACCCAGGTCACGAACAACATCATCGCCGCCATCGAGGCAGGCGCGGGCGACTGGCAAATGCCCTGGCACCGCAGCGGCGAGGGCCTGAACCGCCCCGTCAATATCGACACCGCCAAAGCCTATCGCGGCATCAACGTCGTCAGCCTTTGGGCCGCCGGCCAGGCCCGCGGCTTCACGACCGGCACCTGGGGCACCTACCGCCAATGGCAGAACAAGGGCTGCCAGGTCCGCAAGGGCGAGAAGTCCAGCCTGGTGGTCTTCTACAAGGAGCTGGACGTGGAAGAGCAGAACGCCGAGACCGGCGAGACCGAGCACGCCACGCGCCTCATGGCCCGCGCGAGCTGGGTCTTCAACGCCGACCAGGTGGACGGCTACGAGGCGCCTGCGCTCCCCGAGCCCAAGGATCCCGTACAGGTCATCGACGCGGCAGAGCGTTTCGTCGGCGGCACCGGCGCCATCATCCGTCACGGCGGCAGCCGCGCCTTCTATCGTCCTTCCGACGACATCATCCAGATGCCCGAGCGCGAGCGTTTCCTCGGCACCGGGACCAGTTCGGCGACCGAGAGCTACTACGCCACGCTGCTGCATGAGCTGACCCATTGGACGGGTCACGACCGCCGCTGCGATCGCCAGTTCGGCAAGCGCTTCGGCGACGACGCCTATGCGATGGAAGAACTCGTGGCCGAGCTGGGCGCGGCGTTCCTGTGCGCCGACCTGGGCGTGACGCTCACCCCGCGTCCCGACCACGCCGCCTACATCGACAACTGGCTGAAGGTGCTCAAGGCCGACAAGAAGGCCATCTTCACCGCCGCCTCTCAGGCAGCCAAGGCCACCGACTTCCTCGGTGGCCTGCAATCCGCCGAAGCGGAGGAGGCGGCCTGACGGCCGCCTCTAC
The DNA here is from genome assembly GCF_046297895.1 of Ferrovibrio sp. Lineage (GTDB taxonomy): Bacteria > Pseudomonadota > Alphaproteobacteria > Ferrovibrionales > Ferrovibrionaceae > Ferrovibrio. The sequence continues at coordinate 381,636 of NZ_JBKBHC010000003.1, forward strand.
CTCTTCTGGCTCTATGGTTCACTGGCGGAGCGCGACCATGGTTGAGCAATCACGGTCGCCTCGGAAGTAGCAGCGCTTGGTCTCAATGCCCAAGCGGCTCGGCAAGTTGCCGCACGCCGTACCGACGAAAAGCACGCTGAAGCGGCTTTGTCCGTTGGCGGGGATGTTGGAATCCCCGCCATGGATGCTGCGCCGTTCGCCCGCTGTCAGGTCGAACTCGATCCGGCGCAATTCCGCGCCTTCGTTGTTCTTGAGCGTGCCACGGATTTCGCAGGATAGCTGACCGCCCGGATACACGTCGCGGCGCTCCGTCACGGTCAGCTCGACCTTGCCGCTGTCGCCGCAGGCAGCGAGCGCTGTCACTGCGGCGATGGCAAGAATGCTGGCGCGGATGCTCATGGCTTCCACACCTGCTTGTCGTTCTCGAAGAAGATCACGCACGGGTTCGCTGCGTTGTACTCGGGTTTTTTCTGGCAGCTTTCCAGCGCTTCCTTCTTCACCTGCTCCATCGACAACTGGCGGTGCCAGCGCGCGCCATAGGCGCCGTCCTTGGACACGGCAAACGCCTTGGGCTGTTCGGCGGGCGCATATCGCTCCAGGAAGCAACTCACACAGGTCTTGGCACCGCCCGCCTGTTCGAGCGCCGGAACGGCAGCCTTGTAGGCGTCCTGGGCCAGGGCGGGCGAGCCACCGCCCCACAGAATCAGGGCGGTCGCGGCGACGAAAAGCTGCGGCGCATGGCGCCGCACAGTGTTGATGATGGTCATGGGTTTCTCCTTAGCGAGGGTAGGCCGGCCAGTACCGGCCGGAGCGGTCGTGCCAATACCGGTAGCCGTCGCCGTCGCGGTAGAAGGTGTAGCAAGTCCGCAGCCCCGACCCGGCGTTGGACGTGCAGAGCACGCCGTCGTCGCCGATCTGATAGGTGCCGTTCGCGCTCATCCGGTTGTCGGCGTAGCGATAGGAGCCGTCCTTCGCGAACATGAAGGTGCCTTCACCTTGGCTCCACTCGCGGTCGATGAAGGTGCTGCGGACCTGATCCGCCGTCAGCCGATTGGCATTGTCTGCCGCTGTGGTCTGGCACGCCGTAAGCGCGAGTGCGACCAGCACGCCGTTAAGCGCCGCGAGAGCGCGGTGCCGAGAGTGAGGGACAATCAAATTTTGAAACCTCCTGAGCAGGGGTAGAAGAACGGCGCCGATCGACCTGCACAGGATGGTGTCGTCACTGATTTGCGTTGCCCCTGTGCCACAGGCCCTCCGGCAAACCGAGTGACAGAATGGGCAATACTGTCGCTCGCTCGGGCGGCCCTGCGTTACGATTCGGAAGCTGAAACAGCCACGGAGGGACTGCCTTCATTCACGCGCGAGGCACTATGGATTGGAGCCTGTTCGACCCGACGGGCCACCGCAAATATCTGACCGCTGCCGAACGGCGCGCGTTCATCAAGGCCGCGATGGGTCAGACGCCTGAGGTCTACACCCTCTGCCTCGTTCTCAAGGACACGGGTTGCCGCCTATCCGAGGCGCTCGCCTTGACGGCCGATCACATCGACACAAGGACGGGCACCATTGTCTTCCGAAGCCTAAAAAAGCGCCGCTTGGGCGTGCATCGCGCGGTTCCTGTGTCCCCGACCCTCCTGAGCGAACTGGAACGAGTACACGGCCTGCGCAGGCTTCAGGACGCGCCTGACGGCGGTGCGTCAGGGCGGTTGTGGCCCTGGCACAGGATGACCGGGCATCGGCGTGTGAAAGAGGTGATGGCGGCTGCCGGTGTTCACGGGCCGCATGCAACGGCGAAGGGCCTTCGCCATGGCTTCGGTGTCGCCGCGCTGGAACGCGGCATTCCCATCACGTTGCTCCAGAAGTGGCTCGGTCACGCCAAGCTCGCCACAACGGCGATTTACGGCGATGTCGTCGGGGCGGAAGAGCGCCGAATGGCGCGGAAACTCTGGGATTAGCAGGGATTTTTGACGCTTGATTTCTGTGACGGAATTGCCCATTCCGTCACAGAACGAAAGAGTGGCCTCTGTCCCCCTATGGCTCGTCCCATTCGTCCGGCCTCATTGCGTCTCGCCAAGAGCTTGTATCCACCCCGCAGCTTGTTTCCGAGAGGTCAAGCTCCCAAGGTTCGTCGAGCGGGGCCGTGATGTCGCAAAAGAAAGGGAATGATTGGCTAAGTTCCGCTCCGTCACCGCGCCGTAAATCACTATTCGACCCCCATTGTAGGACTACGCTGACGGAGCCGGTGGCGCGGTAGATGATTTGATGAGCGCCAATGGCATGTACGACGGTCCGATCAACGTAGACCTCTTCGAGCGAAAAGTGAGAGGCCAGTTCATCGACTTCGAGAAGGCTGTCACTCAAGAGCGCGTCCACAGCAGCATCATCTAGTGCTTCGGCTATCGGGTCTAGAATCGCCGCTCGGCAGTCATGGATGGTGTCCAGAAACGCTGTCATCGCCATCACCGTCGCTCTCGCAGACGCGTCCTGTTCAACACGTGCGGTGACAATCGTTTGTTCCCGGCCATGGACTTGCTTGCTGAGGTCGTCCACAGCGTCCAGGAGCCGCTTGCGGAGTGGCTGCGGATCGACTTTGAGATCGTCCTTTACAAAGGTGTCAGAGAGACCGCCCTGGATGGTGAACACCACCCTTTGCCAGCGCGTGGCACTGCCGTCCGGTCGTTCGGGCTTGAACCATGATGATTGCTTTACCTGCTCGACGGGCGCAAGCGTGTCCATCATGTGCTCGAAAAGGATTCGCATCGCGGTCGAGAAAAAATTGAGACGAAGAGGGTTCTCGGCATCGGCTAAGGCATGCAGTGCGCCTTGAATGGCTCGTCTTGAAAAATCGTCGATGGCCTTTGCGTTCAGCTCACCAACAAGGTCGTCCAGGCTTCGATGCGCTGGAGTTGTCTCTTCTACCATCGGGATCATCCGGTGCTGGGAGATGATGAAGCGGCTTTCTGCTTCCTTGATATGAGTTCTCAAAAGACGAAGGTGGCTGCCATGCCGAGCTTGGCAGTGAGCATATCCCCTTAAATCCGAGTGTGGAGTCTTCGGACTGTCGCCTATTAGCCGCCGAACGGAAAACCCAAGCTCCTTTACCGACGTAAGACCTTAGCCTTTATCCCTTACATCTCTCCTCGCACGAACGAGCGCGTCCGCGAGCGCGTGTTCTGTCTCGGGCATCATTCCGCGCCCTTCGATCCATTTGTAGTAGGCGGTGCGTGAGACACCGGCGCTCTTGCATAGAGCCGCAATGGTGATGCCCAGCGCTTTGCGCTGCGCCTCAATCGTTTCGATGACCGGCCGGGAATCAAGGATTTCCGAGCGTTTTATGATCAGGACGTTTCTGAACGGACTTCGAGCCATGGCACAAAATAAATGTTCAAGTAATGAACAGTTCTTATTTATCAGTATTTTGTTGTAATGTTGTGCTGTTGTTTAAACAACAAAGTAAATCAAGAGGGATTACAATGAAAATTATTTCAAATGTCGGGCTCATGTTCATGCTCGCAGCGATGGCCGCTGTCGGCCTCACCGCCTGCGACGACGAGAATGCGTCGGGTATCAGCAACCAATTCGTAATCGGCAACGACGGCTGACCCGTCCCGTTGCCCACATAAATCAATCAAGGAGTCTCTATGTAATGAAACAATGGCTGAAGAATTTCGCCTTGGCCGGTGCTGCGGTTTCGTCCGCGGTGCTGGGGGCGGCTTCTGCGTCCGCAGTGTCGTTTACGGTCGTAATCGACAAAATCGAAGTCATGGAAAACGGTAACTCGACCGACCGCTTCGTCATCTACAACCCCGTCGCCGGCATCGGCGGCACCGCCACCACCACGCTGGATCTGTTGAACGCCAACAAGAGCGGCGCCTCCCTGCCCATCGTCGCACCGAGGGGCGGCACCTATCGCACCATGCTGGTGACCTTCGGCAGCGTCCAGGTTGCCGCTGAAACCGACACGGTTTCCGCGACCACCAACGTGGCTGCACTCCTGGGCGCCGATCAGGGGTTCGGTACCGAACTCGGCCGCAAGGTTCTGATCATGGGCGATCCGGGCACGGGCGGTAACTCGATCTCCGCTCGGTTGAACAACGGCAACGGCGCTTTCGCCACCGTTCCGCCGATGCAGCCCGTTCTGTCGAACGGCGCGACCGTCACGTTGCCGTCGATCAACTTCTTCCTTCCCGCCGCCAACGTCGTGACTTCGGGAACAAACGCCGTCAACGTGACGAAGCTTCCGGTTCCGATCGCCGTCGGCCGCACCGATATGGATTCGAACAACGTGCCCAACGTGCTGGTCGGCTTGAAGGGCCGTGCCTTTGACGGTTCCGCTTCGCTCAGCGCCGGGGTCGGCAACTTCGTGGTCAAGGTGGGTCTGTTCCGCAGCGCCCTCGACCTGAAGCCCATGTACATCCAGACGGCAACCGTCGTGTCGAACACCGGGACGTCGGACGACGACGCCACGCAGGTGACGTTCCTGGACGTGGCTGACGGCACCTACATTCCGATGGCCTGGATCGACGCCAACAGCAACGGCCTGCTGGATGATGGCGAGTCCACCATCATCGCGGATTCGGCCGGTACCAGCCTGACCGCCAACGCCGCACGTCTGACGATCAGCAAGGAAGACCTGTTCGGTACCGGCGCGGCCGGCGTTGTCAGCCCGACTTCCGAGGTGTTCGACGGCTCGACCACGGGCCTTGGCTCGGTGTTCGGCGAGAACCCCAACGGCATGCTGGGACACTCGGGCGACTTCTATGCCTTCCCGGCTCGCTCGATCTCCATCACGCTGACCACGGCCTCGGCCGCTTCGGTTACCCTGGCCAACCAGGCGCTGGAATGCACCGACTGCTCGCTGCGTGGCGTATGGGGCGGTGGCGATGGTGTTGATTCGACCGCCGCTGCGGCAGCCGTGTCGCTCACCATCGGCAACGTGGCCGTTCCCGGCATCGTCTTCCGCATGGATCATGACGATACCGCTGGCGAAACCGACGACAACCTGAACGACGACGACCTGGTCCGTCTGGTGGTCCAGGGCGGTGACACGGGCCAGATTGCCTCGCTCGACGGCTTCCAGCTCGTCCGGTACGCGCTGGTCGATGCCGACTATGCCCGCCTGACCATCAGCCCGGTGCCGCTGGCCACGCTGGTCAACATCGACGCCGCGACGGCCTACGGGACCTACTCCGTGGCCGGATCGGTGCGTGCCCTCGACCCGTCGGACAACAACGCCTATCTCGGGGTGGCTGATACCTTCACCCTGGCGAATGGCGATGTCGCGCTGGGGAGCGGTGACCATGACGTGGACACTGCGACCGTACACTTTGCCAGCAAGGCTATCTCTGCCGGTGTTGGTAACGGTGCGGTAGACTAACGCCCGATACGAACCCCGTGGTTCGATGCAAGGCCCTGCTTCGGCGGGGCCTTGTTCATTGGGGGATAGGATAGGCGGGGGAAAGCCTTCCCCTGCCTGCAACCGCCTTTGGCGTTTTCCGTCACCCCTTCGAGCGGGGTACCCCGCAACGCCCCGATAGCCGCCGCGCCGGGTCCCGCGCTGCGCTGCCCGGCACGGCAGCATAAGGACGGCCCTGCGGGCCGGTGGTGATCCTCTTCTTCGCGCTGCGCGCGAGAACCTCTCTGGCCAGCTTGTGCCGACCCCGCCGGGCTTGCCCAAGGTCGCCGTCCGGCCTGCCCGCTCCGTTCGGGCAGCAAGCTGCCCTCCCGTGTTGGCCGGATTGCACCCCTGCGGGGGCGGCTCTCTTGGAGCCCGTCGGATGTCGGCGCGACGCCGCCAGGCCGACTTCGCTAACGCTTCTTCACTGGTTCTCCTGTCGTCGCTCGCCGCTGGGCAGAGGTTCATGCGCGGGGCGTGTGTGCCCTGTGCTGCCTGTAACGACTGCACAGAGGATTGAAGCGAATGAACGACACGACAACGAACCTTGGCAGCGCATCGGCGCTGCTGACTGACGAGCAACGCGCCCGGTTGCTGGCCAATGGCCATGCCAACCGTGAGCGCATCAGCAAGGGTTTGGACGAACACGACTGGCAGCCCTTGGTGAAGCTGTTCTGCCCGTGGGGCGCGGCAACTTGGCTGTTGTCGGAGCTTGACCCCGAGGACGAGGACATTGCCTTCGGTCTTTGCGACCTGGGCATGGGCTGTCCCGAACTGGGCAGCGTGCGCCTGTCGGAGCTTGCCGCCGTCCGTGGCCCCGGTGGGCTGACCATCGAGCGCGACGAGCACTTCAAGGCCGTCAAGAGCCTGTCGGCATATGCCGACGAGGCCCGCGAGCATCAGCGCATCGTCGCGTAATCGGAGGGCAGACCATGAAGTGCCTTGCCGACTTCAAGCGCGCCCTATTGGCGCATCCGGGCTGGACGTTCCAATACCTCGACAATGGACGCGATTGCGGCGTGCAGCGCCGCACCGTGGCGCATGTCCAGACCAACGGGGTGTGGTTCACCATGCCCGACCGGGGCGGCGGCAAGACGTGGCTGGACTTCCCGACCGCCCGTCACTGCCGTTTCCCCGACCCGGAAACGCTGGTCATCGACTACGCCGACGAATGGGGCACCCGCCTCATCTATCGCATGGCCGCCGTCGATGCCGCGCCAGCCGAGAACGCCCCAATCACCGCCTGAACCGAACCCGCCCGCTCCGGCGACGGGGCGGGCATGAAATGACGAAATCACGAAAGGACGAAACCCATGACCATCCAGACCATCCCCCTGAACAAGCTGACCGCCGTCGAGGGCGGCAACCCGCGCCGCAGCATGGATGCCGCCGCCCTTGAAGGGCTGGCCGCTTCCATCAAGGCTGACGGCCTGTTGCAGAACCTTGTGGTGCGGAAGGACGGGCGAAAGTTTCGCATCGTGTCGGGCGAACGGCGCTATCGCGCCCTGTCGCTGCTGGCCGAGCGCGGCGACATCGAGAAGAAGTATCCCGTGCCCGTGGAGGTGCGCGGCGGCCTGACCGAGGCCGACGCGCTGCGGCTGGCCACAGTCGAGAATATCCAGCGGGAGCAGTTGGCCCCGATGGACGAGGCCGAAGCCTTCGCCACCCTCTTGGGCGAGGGGGCAAGCCTTGAGGACGTGGCCGCCAAGGCGGGCGTGTCGGTGCTGACCGTCAAGCGGCGCGTGGCGCTGGCCAGCCTGTGCGACGAGGCAAAGGCGCTGGTGCGGGAAGGTGAGTTCTCCCTGTCGGTGGGCGAGGCGCTGACGCTGGCCACCCATGACCAGCAGCGCGCCCTCATCGAGCGATTGGAGAGCGGCTACCACTACGATGCCGACGACATCCGGGGGATGCTGACCGGGGAGAAGCCCGCCAAGTCCCTCGCCATCTTCCCGCTGGAAAAATACGCGGGCACCTTCACCGCCGACCTGTTCGCGGACGAGGACGGCACGTTCTTTGACGATGCCGAGCAGTTCTATCGTTTGCAGGGCGAAGCGGTCGAGGCGCTGGCCGAACATCACCGCGAGGCGGGGGCGGCGTTCGTCGAGGTGCTGACCGAAAGCTATGCACCGTGGTGGCAGTACCGTGCCGTCGAGGGCGACGAACAGGGCGGCGTGGTTATTCACTTCACGCCGAGCGGGCGTGTGGAGGTGCGGGAAGGGCTGGCCAAGAAGGACGTGCGCCCGAGCGTGGCCGAGGCAACGGCGCAGGCTCCCGCAACACCTAAGCCCCAGCCCGAATACACCGGCCCTGTCGTGCGGATGGTCAACGCCCACAAAAGCGTGGCCGTGATGGATGCCTTGCTGGCCGATGCCCGCAAGGCCAAGGAAGTCGCCGTCATCCAGATGATGCGCGGTATCCGCTATCACGGGCGCATCGCGGTGGATGCTCACCCCGCGCTGGCGTTCTTCGCCGCCAGCGACAAGCCGCCCGTCAGCTACAGCGCCATCGAGCGGACGGCGCAGGAGTTCGTCACGGCGCTGGGTGTGGAGAGCGGCAAGCGCCACGCCTATGCCCGGCCCAGCCGTGGCGCGTGGGACACTCTCTTAAATGACGACAAGAGCGGCAGCCAGCTTTACGCGGCAGTGAAGAGCCTGTCGGACACCGAGCTTGAGCAGCTTCATCTGCTGCTGACCGTGCTGGCCTTCGGGCAGGAGAGCATGGAGGTGCTCGACACCACCGACAGCCTGTTCAATCAGGTGGCGGCGGATTTGAGCGTGGACATGCGGAGCCGCTGGGTGCCGGGCGAGGACTTCCTCACCCGTCGCCGCAAAGACCAGCTTGAGGCCATCGCCCGCGAGAGCGGGGCGGTGTCCCGGCTTGGCAAGCTCAAGGACTACACCAAGAGCAAGCTGGCGGTCGCGCTGGCCCAGCACTTCCGCCGCTGCGCCGACGACGACACGACCTTGCCCGCCGACCTGCGGGAGCGGGGCCGCAACTGGCTCCCCGGAGCCATGCTGTTCCCCGCCGTTACGTCGGACGTGTCCGCCGCGCCGGAGGCCGAGGACATCGAGGATGCCGACGAAATGGCGGAGCCGTCTGACATCGAGGACGACGAGGACGAGTACACGCAAGCGGCATAACGAGCGCCGCCCCGCCAGTCATCGCTGGCGGGGCGGATGCCTTGCGACATTCTCAGATCGAACGGTGGATGAGCATGTTAAAATTCATGGAAAACAAGGAAAGTACATTGGACGTGGCGTTTGTAGATGTTGGTTTGTATTTCGACATAGTGAGGTTCCTGGGGAACCACAAAGACAAGATAAGCGGCGACGAACTCACGACGCTTCACATCGTATCGGGAGCCTATCTCCTGAAAGAGGATGTGAAGCGTAAAGTCATACTCGATGCGCTGGACATCATCGCGCGATACGAAGGAGCGCATCAGGCGGTCAGCGTCTCCGATTTCGACCCGGACGACCGCGCCCTCATAGAATCCGCGCTTGCAAACCCTGCACCGGATGATCCAACAGCGCGCGCAATCGCGGAACGCATCAAGGAGGCGATGGGCCGCTACTGGCGGCAGGCCGAGACGCAGGGCCGCGCGCCGACAGAACTGATTCTTGTCCGTCCGAAAACCGCACTCGATGACGTTGCCTGTCGCCTGTTCTTGCAGGCGATCGCCGACACGCTCGGCCACAAGCTCACCATCGTCTGGGTAGACGATCTGCCGCGCGAGGCAGCCCAGCCCGTCGAGTAGCGGCCGTCCGGCCGGTTCCTTTGAGAAAGGAGGATTGTGCCATGCCAACGGTGCTCGGCGGTATCGCCGTTCTCATTGTTGCGGCCTACGTTGCCAACGTCACAGGCAGTCCCGACGCCGTGGGCTGGGTGCTCCTCGCCACGCCGTTTGCGCTTCCAGTTGGGGCGTTTGTCCTGTGGCTGGTCGCCTCGATAATCCGGTTCGTCTTCATCGGGTCGCGTGCGCGTGACCGATAGCATCTGCACCCTGCCGTGCGGATGCGGAGCCTGCGCTTTTCACGATGCCGCCTTGGCTTCGTTTGGGGCGGGCAAGAGTTCTCGCCGCCAGATGCCAGCGACCGTGGCCGGTGCCTGCCGTCGGTACCTGGCGCGGCTTCGCCGCCATGTCAGGTGAGGGACCACCGGGGCAGCCAAGGCTTCCGCTCCATTGTTTGGGTCGGTCAGCGACCCCTCTGCGTCCTTTCCTATATGGCCACATCTGAGCCCGTCGCCCGTCCCCGCAACGGTGCGCGGTCAGTTTCTTCCCCTGCGGCTTTGCCGCATTCCACGCCGACGCTGCGCTCCAACAAACAGCCCGCTTGCCGTCTGCCGCTGCGCTTCGCCCGCAAGGGGTGCAAGGCCGTGCTTTGACGGTCTCTCTCATGGGCCATGGAAAGGTCGCGATGGGCGCGACCGCCAGAACCAAACAAGGAGACTTTCATCATGGCTACCATCGGCACCTTCACCAAGACCGACAGCGGCTTCACCGGCACCATCCAAACCCTCGGCGTCAAGGCCACCAAGGTCGCGATCACCGGCGTCGAGAAGACTAACGATTCCGCCCCTGACTTCCGCGTAAAGGCGGGCACCGTCGAAATCGGCGCGGCCTGGCACCGCACCAGCAAGGGCGGCAACGAGTACATCTCGGTCAAGCTGGACGACCCGAGCTTCGCCGCCCCGATCTACGCGAACCTGGTCGAGCAGGACAAAGGCTTCGCCCTGATCTGGAGCCGCTGACCGCAGGCGACGCCGCCCGCCTTACGGCGGGCGGCACTGCCGCTGGAAGATTTAGCGATTTAACGAAAGGACGATTTCATCATGATCACTTTGACCCACATCCACATCCAACGCCTGCACGCCGAGGCCGCGCGCCTCTCCGAGGACGCCGACCGCCTGCTCGCCGCCGCCGAAGATACCGACGATCCCGACGACTGGGATGCGTGGAAGGAAGCCGACGGCATTGCGGCTGGCTTCAAGCTCGCGCTCCAGGAGGTCGCCCGTGAGGCGGCCGACCCGGAGCCGACGCCGCATGAGCCCTCGCTCACCCATACCGCCTGGTGCGCCGACTATCGCCCCCTCACCAGTCCCTGCCGCGACCGCACGGACGCGCCCTTCGGCGGCACGATGTTGGAGACCTTCGGTCCCGAACTCGGCGCCGTGCGGGCTGCCGACCCGGCTTGCGTCTGGACGCTGGTCCAGGACGGTGCCGGCCTCTACATCCTCAGCGGGAGCCACATCGCGAACCGGCTCGGCTATTTCGTGACCGAACGGCCTTGGTCGGGCGACGGCCAGGCCGAAATCCGCGTCGATTGATGCCCGTCCGCAAGCTCCTGCCTTCACCGGCAGGAGCTTTCGTCATGCCGCTCGCCGCTCGCGGTGGCGAGCGCCCCCTCCAACCCGACCCATCGTCCGTTGATGCCGCCCTCGGATTGGTTCGCGTTCGTGGCGGACGGCGCCTTGCCGTCCATGACCGGCCCGCGCCAGTGGGGCGGTGCCCCCCGTGTTGGTCAGGACGGCGGCGGCTTATGCCGCCCGCCCTTTCGGTCGCGTCCTTCGGGACGGACATCAACGAACGAAAGGGTATTCTTTATGGGATTGGATATGTACGCCTACGCCACCGCCGACACCTTCGACGCGGAAGTGGACTTCACCCCGAAAACGGCGGCGGAGATCGCCTACTGGCGCAAGCATCCTAACCTGCATGGTTGGATGGAGAACCTCTACTACGCCAAGGGTGGCCACGACATCGACTTCAACTGCGCCAATGTCGCGTTGACGGTGGAGGATCTGAATCGGCTGGAAGCCGACATCCGCGCCAATGCGCTGCCATTCACCGAGGGCTTCTTCTTCGGCAAGAGCGATGGGGCCGAGGTTGAAGGCGACCTCGCCTTCGTCGCAGCCGCGCGCGCGGCCATCGCCGAAGGGAAGACGGTGTTCTACACAGCCTGGTGGTGAGCCGCGTCAGCCAACGACGAGCCGCCCGGCAACGGGCGGCTCTGCCGTGCCCTCACGTCGGGCTCAGGCAGGTGTGCCACCTGGTGCGACGGACATCGAGCGGTCGGACAAGCCGCTCAGCCTCAAGCCTCGGTTCCCGAACACGGCGTAATTCGGCTCCGCCGAATGGTCGGGCTCGCTCAGAAAACTGACCTCGATGCCCTGTCCGGCAAATCCAGACGAGAGGCTGCCGGCATGTTCAGCCGGGGCTTTCCTCCTTCCTCTGGCCGTGACCGGCGGGCCTTCCTGAACTGGGCGAACGTGGCGTCGGCGGCGACCGTCGCAACGGCTCGTGCCCGACTTTCTTCCCCGGCGCCTGCGGCGCCTTCCTCGCGGCGCTGCGCTTCAAGAAAGACGGGCCTCACCGTCCTCCACTTCGTTCCGTCCCTGCGGGTGCGTCCGGTCGCCTCTGCCGCCGCCTTTCGTCGCCCATGGAAGGCCGCGGTCGCGGCCAGGACAACGGAAGGAGCAAAGACCATGAACCGACTGAACACCACCGACAGCCTCTTGGACCTGACCTGGGACGAATATGTCATCGAGGTCGAGGACAATTATCTGATCGAGACCGGCGACGACATCGACGAAGGCGACTACGCCGACATCGTCCACGCTTACGACCGAGGTATGAGCCCGATCGGTTGCGTGATCGCCCTGCTCGAAGGCCAGCGCCGCGCAGGCCGGCCGTTGGCCGCCTGAGCCGGACGCGACCGCACCCCAGCCCCGCCGGCGAGCCGGCGGGGCTCGTCGCGCAGGAGCACGGTCAATGATGCGGAAGGGGGCGGGCAGCACTCGGTGGGCGGAGAGCTGAAGCCGCCGGAGCAACCTACGGGGCTGGAGGCAGCGCGGCGGCAGTCTTCGCCCGCAGTCAGGAACAGCGGTATCCGTCCGGACCTTGACGGTACCAGAACGGAGCCGACAGCGTATCCGGGGCGCCGGTCGAAGACCTCGGCGAAATGCCGGACGGGTCGCCATGCTGCCGGAGGAATCAGCCTGGGCCGATCGGTGTCGGCCGCCCCTGTCCGGTCTCCTCTTGGGGAAACAGCAGCCACACCGACACGGGCCTTCGATAGGGGGCCAATCTGGCATCGGCGTCGCGCGCCGCAACGGGTCGGCCCGACTTTCTTCCCCGGCGCCTGCGGCGCCTTCCTCGCGGTCGCTGCGCTCCAAGAAAGACGGTCCTTGCCGTCCTCCGCTGCGCTGCGGCCCTCCGGGTGCGGCACGCTCCTGCGCCGCTGCCTCATCTTGGCCACGAAGGCCGCGCGGTGCGGCCCAAGAAACCCCAAGAGGAGACCGACCATGAGCAACCCATCCACCGATGATCACATCCGTAGCCTGACCTTCGACCAGTACGTCGAGTTCGTGACCTTCGCTTTCGGCGAGTACTTCGGCCGCGTGCCCAACTGCGACGTGAAGTTGGAGGTGCGCTTCTGGTACGACATCAACGTCCACCCGATAAGCGCCGCCCTGATGCTGCCTGACTGGGGCTTCTGACAGCCGCCCCGCTCCGTCGCGCCAGCCCCGCAGGTTGTCCTGCGGGGCTTCTCGCATGTCTATCTGTCGGCAGGTTACGGGCGGGCCTAGACGGCGCTGGCGCGCCGCTGGCCCGCCCGTTGGCGCTGTGCCGGTTCCGGCAGAGGTTGTCGTTGATGGCCATTGGCAGGTGTTGTGGCTTGTGGCAAGGGGCGGTTTTGGCTAGTATGGCGTTGTCCATTGCTGGCATTAAGTACCTGTACTGTCAGTCTGAATCGCTGCCGTCCTGTGGTCCGACCCCATAAGCGGGGGAGGGTTTTCGTGTTACAGGGTGGAGGCAAGATGGATGTTGTGTTACAAAAACTCCCGCGTCGAGGCTGCCGCCCCGACACCGGCTACGGCTTCGCCGGCCGGTTCGACGGGAGTTTCTTCCACGCAACAGGGCGCGCATTCGACCCACTGAAGGGGTCTCAAGCGGCAGTCCTCTTGCTCTGCGAGGCCCAAGGGAAAGCCACCGGGACGGGGGGTATCTGAGCGATGGCACGGCCAACCCTCGACCCCCAGCGCAGGCGCTCCGAGACCCTCAACCTCCGGCTCGTCCCGACCGAGATGTACGACCTCCGGCGTCGCGCCGCCGAGGCCGGCGTGACGCTCGCCGAGTATGCCCGCGCCACCCTGACCGGGCGGCGGCCGAAGCCGAAGCCGGTCAAGGACCGGATGATGTCGGCGCTCCTCTACGAGCTGTCTTCCATCGCCACGAACCTCTCCCAGCTTGAGGACGTGACCGGCGATGCCAACTTCGCCAAGTGGGCGCGCTATGTCGGCGGCGACCTGGTGGAGCGGGTGACGGACCGGCATGACCTGGCGCCGCTCATCGAGGAGCACCTGGAGGCGATCAACGGCGTGGGGCACATGATCAATGCCATGGCCCGGCGTGCCAATGTGGGGAAGGACCCGGACCCTGGCGAGGTCGAGGAGACCCTCTCCATTCTCGGCCGCGTCCTGGAGCCGGTCCACAAAGCGGTGAAGCGCCCGGCTGGGGGCGGAGACAAGGAGCCAGATCCCGGAGGCGGCCGGGATGCGCTTTAAGATTCCCCAGCGCCAGCCGGAGAGCTTCCGGGCTTCCGCCCTCTATCTCGCTGGTCGGGTGAAGGGCCTGTCGCCCGACCGGGTGGAGTTCATCGAGCGGCGCAACCTCCATACCGACGACCCGCGCGCGGCGGCGGCCGTCATGGACGCCACCGCCCAGAAGTCGGCACGATGCAGGCAGCCGGCCTACCACTTCATCATCACCTTCGACCCGAACGACGCGGCCGCCGGGAAGGTGACGCCGGAGGTCAAGCGGCGGGTCGCGCGGGAGGTGATCGAGCGGATGGGCCTGACCGAGCACCAGCTCCTGGTCTATTCCCACAAGGACACCGAGCACCCCCACCTTCACTTCCTGGTCAACCGTGTCCATCCGACCCAGCACATCGCCTTCAACCGGCATCAGGATGGGCGGAAGCTGACCGGCATCGTGCAGGAGCTGGCCCTCGAACTCGGGCTGAACGTCCTGCGCAACCGGGATCATGAGCGCCAGCTCGACCGGGAGGTGGTGGAGGATTTCGGTCCCAGCGTCTCCGATGCCGAATACTGGCGGGCGCGGCGGGAGGAGCGCGAGGCGCAGCTTCCCTTCGGCAAGGATGCCGTGGCGGACCTGCGCCGCCGCCTGAAGGACGACTTTGTCCGCGCTCAGGGCTGGGACGACCTGGCCGCGCGGCTGGCGGCCAAGGGCATCACGCTGGAGCGCAAGGGGCAGGGCCTCATCCTCACGGACGGGGAGCGCTTCGCCAAGCTTTCGGAGATGGGCAAGGGTGTGCGCTTCCTGGTTCTGGAGCAACGCTTCGGGGAGAGCTTCGACGACCACATGGCCCGTCAGGCCGCACGGGTCGCGCAGCGAGATCGGGGCCGGGGCGACGCCGTGCCCGACACCGCGGGCATGGCGCCGGCCGATCGGCGCACGGTGCAGGGAATGTTCGACGAGGAGCCGGACCGCGACCCGGCCGAGAATTCGGTGCGGCGTCTCGACGAGGCGGACATGGAGTTCCGTTACTGGAGCCAGATCGAGGCGTCCTACAGGTCGGCCGCCGGCAAGGTGCGCTATGCCGAGCGCCAGCAATCGTTTTCCGAGAAGCAGGTTCACCGCGATGAAGCCTGGCTTGGCAAGCGCAGCCAAAGTCTCAACGACATCCTTGGAAAGGTTTACCGGGACGCCGCCAAGGCTCGCGCGCTGTGGGACGAGCTGGAGCAGAAGTTCGGTATCCGCGACGCTGAACGGATGATCGAGAAAGACCCCTTCATCCTCGGAGCGGTGCGGGGCATCCGGCTCGGCGACACACGCACGGCCGAGCGGCGGGAAGCCAAGCGGTACTACCGCTACATCGTCGAACGTCGCCGCCGTTGGCGGGACGCCCAGAACCGACTGGAGCATACCCGCGCCGAGATCGAGCGCGCACGCCAGAGGGTGAAGCTGGCCGTCCGGGATTTCGAGATGCTCCAGCAGATCGCCGGCACCCCGCAGGTTCTGCGGGAGATCGTTCTGGAGAAGGTGAAGGCGCGGGCGCGAGCCCTGGCGCGTGTCACTGAGCGGGCGATTGAAAGGAGTCGTTTGTCGGACGAACGGCGCGAGCAGCTTCATCGCGCCTGGCGCTTGGCGAAGGAACGGCGGCTTGAGCGGGAGCGCAAACGCGAACGAGGCCGGGCGTTCGGGCTCGACCTCGATCTATTCGACAAATACTGATCGGTCATCGACAAGGCATTTTCGTTGCAAGTCCCGGATTGACCGGCTGAATGGATGAGGACGGAGGGAAGAGCAGAGATGCCCAGCAAGAGAAGGTCCACCGCCGCCAACGCGGCATTCCAGCTCAAGGTCCAGATCGAGGGCATCGAGCCGGCAATCTGGCGGCGCGTCATCGTTCCGGCCGCGCTGACGCTGCGCGAGCTTCATGCCGTCCTGCAGGGGGCCATGGGCTGGCAGGATTATCACCTGCATATGTTCGAGATCGACGGAAAGCGCTTCGAGGTGCCGGAGGACGACAGGCTCGGGCCGGAGGGCGGCTACGCGGACGAGCGGAAGCACACGCTGCGGGCGGTCCTCACCAACGGGATGCAGTTCCTCTATGTCTACGACTTCGGCGACGACTGGAGGCACTTGGTCACGGTCGAGGATATCGTCGCTCCCGCCGCCGTGCGCCAACTGCCGCGCTGCATCGCCGGCGAGCGCGCCTGTCCCCCGGAGGATTGCGGCGGTGTCCATCGCTATCCGGAATTCTTGGACGCACTGGCCGATCCCGAGCATCCGGAACATCGGGACATGTTGGATTGGGCGGGCGGTTTCGAGCCGGAGCTATTCAGCCTGTCCCAGGCGAATGCGCTGATCGGCGCGGTCAGCGCCCTGTACCACGAACGAGGCTGGGGCTTTCGAAGCAATGCGCCGACGAACTGAGGGCGCGAAACGTCCTGCTTCTACAGGTTTGTTCTCTTTAGGTCAGTGCGGATCGGTACCGGTCAGATACCCATTAGCTGGCGGATTGTTGCCATCGGAAGGAAGAGCCGCCGTTCGCTCCTACTGAAGGGGATGAACCCGTATTTGCGATAGAAGCTGGTGGCTGCGTCGTCTTTCGCATCGACGATCAGGGCATGAACGGCCAAGGTCTGCGTTGCAAGCAGGATGCGATTCAGGGCATCCATGAGCAGGAAGGCGCCCAGCCCTTTGCCCTTCATGCCGTCATCCACGGCCAGTCGGCCGAGCAAGGCGGCCGGTACGGGGTAACGCGGCAAGCGCTTCGCCTGGTCGGCCGGCAGACTGTCCCGCTGAAAGCTGGTGGCGCTCAGGCTGTAGTAGCCGCACACGGTCGCCTTTCCGGCTTGCAGGGCGACGAAGACGCGGGCCACGTCCCGCTTCACATCCTGCGAAGCGTGCTCCCGGATGTAGCGGTCGAGCTCAGGCGCGCCGCAGGAGAAGGCCGTTCGATCATGCGCCTTGCTGTCGAGCGGCAGGACCTGCCATGGCGCTTGCGCCCGGCTCATCCGGTCGCCTTCTTGTACTTGGCGAATGCCTTGCGCAGCGCCGCGTTGGGCGTCGGCGGATTGGTCAGCGCGTCATAGAAGACTTTCCAGTCCGGGCCGGAAAGAGTGACGACTTCGTTCTCGCGGATCACCTTCTCGGCTTCTTCCATGGCCGTCGCGAGCACGAATTGGCTGACCGTCTTATGCCGATAGCTTGCCGCCCGTTGAAGCACGCTTTTCGACTCGGCGTCGAGGCGCACCTGTAGCCGGTCATCCTTGGTTTCCGCAGGACGGGGCATGGCCATACTCCTTCTCTGAACTCTTCAATAATGTACTCACAAATGGAGCACATTTCAAGGCCTCGCTCTGACGAGGGCGATTACAGGCTATGTCCCGTCCAGAAAGGGATGCCGTTCCGTCGGTCGTGCCAGCCGATGGTGAACCTCAGGTGGACTTCCCCAACGCTCGTCACCACGGTCGCCGTGCAACGCCGGTAATCGTCGTTGACGCCGCCAGGGGCTTCCGCCGCAGCGTAGAGGCCGAGAACAGCTTCGCCGCCCTGAGCTTCGAGCGCTCCTCTCACCTGATCGAGGGACCGCGCTTCGTCACAACGGGGTAAATCCATCGGGCTTCCGTGCGCGTCGCGATGCAGGAGTGCGGCAAGAGGGATGGCCCATACTGTGGCGACGAGCAGTCCAAGGAAGGCATAGGCTCTGGTATCGTGATTGAACGATTTCATGAATTCATCCTTTCTTTATTTCATCATGTCGGCGGCTATCAGCGCGCCGGGATCATCCTCCGCCGCTGCCATCCGCCATGGCGTCCAGCGGCCCTTGAAGGCGCGTTCCTCGAAATAGCGGAGCTTCTCTGCCAGGATGGGCCGGCAGCCTTGTACGAAGAGGAGCTGGCAGCTCTCTGGCAGCAGCATGATTTCGGACGGAGCCAGCAACGGTCGCCCAATCTCGCTTTGCTGTTCGCTGTAATTGGATGCCAAGGCCAGCAACGGGAACCGTCCGCTCTTGCCGCCGCTGGAGACTTTCACCGTGCGTTGGCCGAGCATGAGCGACAGCAACAGCGCCGTCTCGTCATCCTGGACGTTGAAGGCTTGCCGTACCGCGCAGTTGGCGATCATGGAGCGCCACTTGCGATAGGTCTTCTGGAGCTGGTCGAGGTCCTGGACGAACAGCCACAGATGTGCCCCGTAGCCGGCCAGATAGCCGATCCCGTCCTCAATCGGCCGCATCGCGCCGAGGGCGGGCAGCTCATCGAGCAGGAAAAGCACCGGATGCGGAGGTATCCGCTTGTTGCGGGTCATCGCGGCCGTGGTGAGGCCCACCATCAGCCGCAGGAAGGGCTGATACACGGAGACATACTCCGGCGGGATGATTAGGAAGATCGACATGACGCCGTTCTTCAGGTCTTCCAGACGGAAGGTGGAGCGGCCGGTGATCGCTCCGAGCTGCGGGCTGTCGAACACTTCCGTCCTGGTCTGGGCTGTCGAGATGACGGCCGAGCGCTCCTTGCTTTCCTTTTGGGAGAACCCCTCGGCAATTCGCTGAACGATGGGGTGCTTGGCATTGGCCATGCCGGCGAGGACGCCGTCGAATCCTTCGCGCGACCGCATGAGCAGAACCCGCAGCTCACGCAGGTTACGCCGGTTGGACGGGAGGTCATGGGCAATGTGAAGCAGCAGCCCGGTGACAAGTACCCGCGCCTCGCGCTCCCAGTGGTTCGGCTCATGGCCGTCGGGCGCCACGATCATTTCTGCGATCAGTCGCGCATCGTCCACATCGTTGACGGTGCCCGTGCGGATGAACTCGACCGGGTTATAGCACGCGCTTTCGATGTCCGGGTCGAATGGCGCGAAGGCATATACCGGTCCGAGAGTGCCGCGGTGCCGCGCCGTGATACGGTAGTTCTCACCTTTGATATCCGTCACCACCACCGAACCCGGATGGTCGAGAAGGTTGGGGATCACGACGCCCACGCCCTTACCCGACCGTGTTGGTGCGAAGGTGAGCAGGTGACCCGGCCTATCGAAGCGGACGAAGCGTCCGCCCTTCTTGCCGAGGATAACGCCACGCGACCGCAGTCTCGCGCGGCCGATATCGGCAGACGTTGCAAACGCGGCCGTGCCGTGTGCGTCAGAGGGTGTCCGGGAGAGTCGGTAAGCGAAATAGAGGATTGCCGCAAACGCGATTGTCCCCGCCGAGCCGAGCACGAGTAGCCGGTCAAGCCCGTAAGTGAGATTGTCGATAATCGACCAGATGAGTGCTGCGATAAGCAGGCAGATGGGCAGCTCGACGAGGACAAGCCTGACGAGGCGCCACAGCAGACGTATATGCCCCATGGTGCATTCCTTGGTAGTTGACTTTGCCAAGGGCTTATGGGGAGAGCAGAAATTACATTGGCTGACGTGTGGTAATTCGTCTCGATTGAGACAATAATGGAAGTGTTGCCGATCCCGTTCGTCGCATTCCTGTCTGACGACTTTGCCAAATGAGGGGTCGGCAACGCCTTCCTGATACTGTTATTGGGATGAAGTATTCGCAGCGTAACCTGTAAACCTTCACAGCTTGTTTTTCGCCGACGAATACCTATATGGCGACTGCTTTTTAGCCGCGTCGCTGCTTCACGAGCGCGAAACCTTCCTTCAAAATATCCAGCATCGAGACGCCGTGCACGGCTGCGTAGGCTTTGAACTCGCGGTGAAACTCCGGGCTGACCTTGAAATTGAGCGGCTTCAACGTGCCGGCTTCGGCGCGGTCGAGGTTGTGAACGACCTGTGCCGGCGCAGGGGGCTGTCCTTTGCCGGTTCGATGGGGCGGCAGAATCTTGGTCATGTTATGCAGCCTCCCTATCGGCTCTTGTCTGAATTAAGTCAGCAATCTCGTGAGCGATGGCTTCCGCCCGCTCGTTGAGGGAGGGGAAGCGCGTTTCCGTCGGGGCGCGGCCTTCGTCACTGGCGCGTCGGAAGCCCGTCTTCTCTGGCAATACATTTGTCAGGTGGCGGTATCCGGCCTGTCGGACATAGGCGCTTGCCTCGGCAAGCTCGCTTTCGCTGTCGCCGACGCGAGAGAACGCGATCGCGATCCTGTCAACCGGCACCCCTTTCCTGGTCAACTCATGAGCGAGCAGAACCGTGGGCTCCAGATCGTCGAGCGCAAGTCCTGTGGGCAAAACGACCAGTGTGCTCGCTTCGGCAATTTGGAGAGTCCCCATCGTCGCGTGCGGTGGGCCGTCCAAGATCATCAGATCATAGCCAGCCGCCGCCTTCACGGCCTGGCCGACTGTGCCGAAGCGTTCGACTGCCACGACCGGATCGACGCTGCGCTGAAGACGCCGCGCCTGCCAACTGAAGCTGGTGCCCTGTTGGATGTCGAGGTCGGCGATCTTCACGTTCCAGCCCGCCAGCGCGTATTCGCGCGCGATAAGCCGTGCCAGCGTGCTTTTGCCGACGCCACCTTTTTGAGAAATGGTCCCGATGAAGAGAGTCATGTCCGATCTTTCTTGTTGTTGTTTTTGTCGATAGGACGAGTTCGCTAAATGATGACATACACAATTCGTCATTTCACGAATTTTTAGCGCGTCCCATAAGCATTACGACAACCTCATGCGAGGAGGGATCGCGCATCCGGCCGAGTGTTGCCGCTTTTCTTGACAGGATACGCCAGGTCGAAGACGTGGCGTCGCTCGAAGGCGCGTTCTCGAAAGCGCTTTGGGATTTGGGCTTTCGGGAATGGGCCTATCAGGTCATTCGCACCGACGCGCTTCCGGACGAGAAGCCCCTCATCCTCACCACCTTCTCCGATGCCTGGTACAACCACTACATCGACAGCGGCTATCACCGTGTCGATCCGGTCATCCTGAACGGACCGAACCAGGTGGCCCCCTTCACCTGGAGCGCGATGTCGTTTGGCGTCGAGCCCTCACCTACGCAACGTCGTCTTTTCGCTGAAGCCACCGAGTACGGGGTGGGTGAGGGGGTCGGTATTCCGATCCACGGTGCTCGCGGCGCGCTCGCGATGGCGTCCATGGTTTCCGATCATGGCACTAAGAGTCTCGACCGCCTCATGTCTACAGTCGGGCATGATGTGCACCTGTTGTCGCTCGCCTTTCATAATCATGCACGCGAGCTGCTTGCGCTGGGTCGAATGGGCCGCACCACCGTCAGCCTGACGCCGCGCGAACGTGAGTGCCTGCTCTGGACCGCTGCCGGGAAGTCAGCCTGGCAGACCGCTCAGATACTTGGGATATCCCACCGAACGGTCTACTTCCACCTGGAAAATGTGCGCTCCAAGATGGGGGTGGCGAACGTCTATCACGCCGTGATGAAGGCGATCATGGAAGGCATTATCTCTCCCTGACGGCGCTTAACTCGCCAGTAACCTGTGGAGGTTCACAGGATGGCAGGCGCCGCATTCTCTGGCTCAATGCTCCCAAACCAAAATTGGGAGGGAAGTCATTGCTTCACGTTATTTCAAAGGAGAATGCACACCTGCATTGGGATGCGCTCGCATCGATGCACCAACTGCGCCGATCGGTCTTCAGCGAGCGGCTTGGCTGGAGCGTCAACGTTATCAACGGGCTGGAACTGGACCAGTTTGACCTGCCCGAAGCGCACTATCTGGTTCACTATGCGCCCGACGGCCGCGTGAACGCCTGCACCCGGCTTCTGCCGACGACAGGCCCGTATCTGCTGGCAGACGTGTTTCCCAATCTGGTGGAAGGCAAGATGCCGCGCGCGCACGACATCTGGGAAAGCACCCGCTTCTGCGCCGATCAGGCCACTGCGCCGGCGAACATCGCCGCAATCCTCATGGCCGGCATGCTGGAGTTTGGCCAATCCCTTGGGCTGCGCGCCTATGTATCAGTGTCGGATATCCGCATGGAACCGATCATGCGTCGCGCCGGATGGAACCCCATTCGCCTTGGCGGGACGATGGAAACCGGTACCGACACGGCCGCGGCCGAGTGGCTGGAGGTATCGCCCGAGTATATGGCCCGTGTCCGCCGACGCGCAGGGGCGATGAGTTCGGTTATCGCCAATCTCGGTGAGCTTCGTCAGGAAAGGGTGGCGGCATGACACACGACGCTGATTGGCCCGCATCATCGCCGCTTGGCGGTGCGCGACCATCCCGTATCGAAGCCAACCGGCTCGCATGGTGCATCCGGTATCTTGCCGATGAAGCTCGTCGCAGCGGGTTCGACGAGACAGCGGCGGCATTGGAGGCTGTAGAACTGCCTCGCAAAAACGACCGTTATTGAAGGTATGGTCGCTTTTGAGAAAGGCGGAACGTGTTTTCGCCTTTCTTCTTTTCTCAAATCCCGTCGCGAAACCTGATACACTGATTGCGATTCAATTTACGGATTTTGAGAAGAGTGAATATTGGTTATGCCCGTGTCTCCACTGACGAACAGAAACCGACCCTCCAAATCGACGCCCTGAAGGCGGCCGGGTGCGAACGCATCTTCGATGAAACCTCATCGGGTGCCAAATCTGATAAGCCGTGCCTCGAACACGCCCTCGACTTCATGCGGCCGGGCGACACGCTTGTTGTCTGGCAACTCGACCGTCTCGCCCGGTCCATGCGCCAGCTCATCGACACCGTGGAGCTTCTCCAGTCGAAGGGCATGGGCGTTCGCTCCCTGACCGAAGCAATTGACACCACGACCCCCGGCGGCATGTTGGTGTTCCACATCTTCGGTGCCTTGGCCGAGTTCGAGCGCGCTATCATTCGGGAGCGCACAAGGGCCGGGCTTGAAGCCGCCCGCGCCCGAGGCCGCAAGGGCGGACGACCAAGGAAGTTGTCCAAAGCGGACATTCGCGTAGCCAAGACACTGCTGAGCGACCCGGAAATTAGCGTTGCGGAAGTGGCCGAGCGCCTTGGTGTATCCATCGCCACCTTATACCGATATTTGCCCGGCCGGCGGGAAAGTGTCTGGTCATCCTGACATAAGTTGGCCGCTCGATAGACTTGTCCAGTCATTGGCGGCCAAACGACGTAGCGTGTCGCCGATAAACCGGATCACTTCGTCAACGCCGTTGCCCAACATTTGTCGACCGAGGCTGAACTGGACCGAAGCCTCGGCTTCTTTATCCCTAAGGCCGATTGCGGTGAGCACATGGGATGGTTCCGGCATCCCGGTCGTAAAAGCCGACCCCGTCGAAGCGGCGAGCTTCAGTTGAAGGTTGCTCAAGATATCGTGCGATAAGAAGCGGTCGAAACAAATGTTGGCATAGCTTGAATGGCGATCAGCCGGCGATGGTCTATTGACAGGAGGTGACCAGAGGCGCCGAACTGACCTCAAATGCTATGCTCCAATGGTAGAGGCGCGGCATCGAATGGCACTACTTCGCGCCCGGCAATCTCGTGTAGAATGGCTTCATGGAAATCATAAAGCTATTCCAATATTTCACCAATAGAAGCCCAAAGCGCGGAACTTGGGGGGTGTCGACGTAAAATCATACTTCGTCGCTAGAGGTGCAAAGATGGGTACAGCCTGACCGCGCGTTTGCGCGCGAAGTTGTCGAAGCCGGTTAATGCGTTTTTGTGTCGGGGGGTGCGTCCGCAAGAGAGACGGCTCGGGAATGCGCCGGCCGGGAAGAAAAATTTCTTCCCAGAACCTTCCGACACGGCGTTCGAGTTTGCTCAGCGCTCTCATGAGACCCTCCGGGTCGCCGGTCAGCTCCGCCGCCGCGCGATCTGCGTCATACTCGCGGGTGCGCGACAGGCCGAGCTGCACGAGCGCCATCAAGGTGGGCGCGAAGATGAGAAGCGCCACGATATGCCACGGAACATAGACCGCCCCCGCGAAAATAAGAGGTAGGTTGAGGAGCAGCAGGAATTGTCCAAGCCAACTCGCGATGGAAACCAACCGTGACATCATATCTGCCAATCCCATGATCCACAGGTCGCGGTTCGCGATGTGGCCAACTTCGTGAGCCAGGACGCCGACGAGTTCGCGACCGTCGAGGAGTTGAAGCAGTCCATCGGTGACGCAGATTGTACTGTCTTCCGGACTGCCCATCGCGAAGGCGTTCGGCAACGGGCTCGATACGCGATAGAGCTTCGGCGCGCGCGGCAAATCGGCACGTCGCGCAAGTTCCGCTATTCCTGCGACAAGGCCGGGCGCATCACGTCCCGTTATGCGCTCCGCCTGATATGCGGACAGCAAGAAGTCTTGCGGCAGATTGGGGACAAAAATCAGACCCGCAACCATTCCGAAGGCAAGCAGCAGCCCGACCTCCGCGCCGACGACCGCTGTCATGGACACCCAGGCGATCATCGCCATAAGGCCAAGCAAGAGCGCGGATTGGACGAGGTTGATAAATCGATGCCTCGTCGAGACAGCGGGCATTTCCGGCTCCTATCGCGGTTCGCCAAGTGTGATCCTGAGGCTCTTGTGTTGATCGCCGCGCCGGAGGTGCAATTCAACCTGATCCCCGGGGCGATGCGCTTCGAGCGCCGCGATCAGGTCAGCCGCTTCATCAACTCTAGTCGCTCCAAGGCCGATTATCCGGTCGCCGGCTACAATGAACCCATCGCCGCTAATGCGGGCGGGGACCAGTCCCGCGCGGGCAGCGGGGCCGTCAGGATCGACTCCGAGGACCATGACGCCGGAGGTGCCCTTCTGCGCGAGCATTGAATCGACCCTAGGATCGAATAAAACGCCGAGACGTGGCGGTGCATAGCTGCCGCGAGCGATGAGCTGTGGCACCACCCGATTGACCGTATCGACGGGCACCGCAAAGCCGATTCCCGCGCTGCCGCCGGATGGACTGAAAATCGCCGTGTTGACGCCGATCAGACGCCCCGCGCTGTCGATTAGAGGGCCACCGGAATTTCCGGGGTTAATTGCTGCGTCCGTCTGGATCAGGCCACGTATCGGGAGACTGCCTTCTCCCGGCAATTCGCGGCCGAGAGCCGAGACAATTCCGGTCGTCATCGTCCAGTCCAAGCCAAACGGATTGCCGATGGCGAACACGCTCTGACCGACACGCAACTCGTTGCTGGTGCCGATGGGGATTGGCGGTGGCCGGTCAGAACCTACGCCGATATGCAGGACTGCCAGATCGTGCTCGGGGGCACGCCCCACCAGGCGCGCGGAGAAGGCACGGCCATCAGCCAGCCTGACGACTGCCCGGCTCGCGCCGGCGATAACATGATTGTTCGTCACCACATGACCGAGTTCGTCCCAGACGAATCCTGAACCGTTCCCGCGCGGAACGTCATAGGCATTCCGGCTCCAGGGATCGACTACACGCTCGGCCGTCGTGATGAAGACGACACTGTCTCGAGCGGCGTTGAATACCGTGATGGTGCTTTGTTCAAACGCCGCCAGGTCGCCGCGCGGAGCCACGGCGCGCGGTTCGGCAAACCGACCGAGCACAACGCCCTGAATGATAGGAAAGCTCTGCCACACAATTATGATAAGGAGCGCGGCAGAGGTTGCTGAAACAAGTCGAATGAAAAAGGTTCGGTTCATTGACCGCCATCCGCATTTTCAGTAGGGGGCTGTTCGCGTCGGTCCTGATCGCGCACGAGCCAATGGACAACCCCGAGCGCAAGCGCCGCGCCCGCGAGTGCGGCAATCTTGGCCGGCTCCGTCTCGCCGAGGTCCAGGATGATGAATTTGCGCGCAATGGCGAGGAGCGCGATCAGCACGATCGTGCGGACCTGGAGGATGCCCAAGCTGCGTTCCGTTGCGACAAGAAGGGAGCGCTTGAACTCGAGCGCGATCACCACGGTGAAGATCATGCCGAACACCACCTGAAAGGTGGCGTAATCGAGAGTGTCGAATGCCCCCAGAACCAGGCGGTTCACGACTTCACGCATCAGCGCCCAGACTGACGCCACGACAATCGCCGCAATGATGACGCTGAGGACGAAGATGACAATTTGCTCGAACTTCTCGTAGAGCGTCATCGCCGACCATTGTTCACGGGTCAGCCCGGATCGTTGCAAGTCCTTCATGATTGCTCCTCGAAAGCCGCCCCGGAGAGACAAGCTCCCCGGGGCTTCGCCAGACGGTGCGATATCGCACGGAGCGGAGGGGACGCCGCAAACCGGCGACGTCCGATTTGGCAAATCAGCCGTTCTTGACCTCGATGCGCTTGACCTTCGCCTGCGCCTCGGGGGTCTGTGGCAGCTTGATCGTCAGAACCCCGTTCTTGAAGGATGCTTGCGCCTTTTCGCCATCCACACCGGGAGGGAGCGGAATTGTCCGGTAGATTGCGCCGTAGCTGCGCTCGGAGAGATAGTACCCCTTCTTCTCCTCTTGGCGCTCGATCTTCTTCTCCCCCTTCACGGTCAGCATGTCGTCGCTGACCGTCACCTCGATGTCCTTCATCTCCATGCCCGGGAGCTCGATCGAGATTTCGATCGCATTGTCGGTCTCGACCACGTCGGATTTCGCCTCGCCGCTGCTCCAGGGCCAGTCGAGATGGCCGATGCGGTTCCAGAAGTTCTCGAACACATGGTTCATTTCGCGCTGGAGTGTCGCGATCGGGTTGTCTTCGCTGCTCTTGGCGTCTGGCGCGCCGTCCTTGCGCGCCCAGGGAATGAGGTCCTTGATCTGCATGATATGATCTCCTTCGGTTTTCAGGCGCCCTTGACGGCGATCCTTTTCGGCTGCGCTTCAGGGGCTCGGGGGAGCGTCAGGGTGAGGACACCTGCACGCATCTCGGCTTCGATCCTGTCGGGGTCGAAGTCCTCGGAAAGCGTGAAGGCACGCTCGAAATCGCCCTCGCCATATTCGGCATAGGCAAGTTCGAGGTTTTCCGGCCGCACCGGGTCAACCTTGCCGCGGATCGTCAACACACGATTTTCGAGCGTGATTTCGACCGCATCGGCGGCGACCCCAGGCATTTCAAGCATCATGGAGACACCCTGATCGGTCTCGACGATATCGGTCAGCGGGCGGTAGATGCGTCCGCCGCCGGTGGTCTCGGGCGAGTCGGTCGGCGTCTTTTCGGCGGCTTGCGTGATGTCGGTGCTCATCGTTCCAGCTCCTCTCAGGCCGCTTTGATCTCGATTTTCTTCGGCCTCGTTTCCTCGGGCCGGGAGATGACGATCCGCAATACGCCGTTCGTCATCCTCGCCTCGACCTTGTCATCCGAGGCCGCGAACGGCAGGCGGATCGTACGGGAAAACCTGCCGTAACCGCGTTCGTTGCGGCGCCAGCGCGCACCTTCGGGAACCTCGGGCGCCTTGCGTTCGCCCGACAGCGTCAGGACGTTGTCCTTGACCGAAATTTCTATGTCGCCCGGTTCGATGCCGGGAAGTTCAGCGGCGATGGCAACGGCCTCAGGGCCTTGCCAGACATTCACCGCCGGGAACGCCGCGCGGGATGGCGGCCAGAAACCGCGGTCGAGATCGCGCATCATGGAGCGCATCAGCGCAAAGGGATCGCTGCGGCGCAGATTTGTCGGGTAGAGCATTGCTGGCCTCCTGTTGCTGATCGATGCCCCCGAACCGTCGGCATGGAGGGGCCGGGCAACGGTGCCGGCTGGATGTGGGTTCGGAGACCGCCCATCAAGATAGGCGGTTCCATTTATTATGCAAGCATATATGATGCACGCGTTGCACTTTGGGTGGACCGCAGTCTATCCTGTTTCTCATGCAGACGGAGGAAAGATACCCTTGATCACTTCTGATCTTGCCCTGATCGGGACGACGATCCACCGGGTCGCGCAGCTCATCCAGCAGCGGATCGACAACGAGATCGGCGACAGCGGCCTGACCCGCCTGTCCTGGATCGCGGTGGCACACGTCGAGGATTCGCCCGGGCTGACCATCGGCGATCTGGCCGACCGGCTCGAGGTCGGCCCGGCCACGGCGGGCCAGCTCGTCGATCGCATGGTGCGGGGCGGCTGGGTCGAGCGGTCGCCCTCGCCCGACGACCGACGGGCGCAGATCGTCACGGCAACTTCGAAGGCCAGGGCGATGCTGGAGGAACTCGCGCCGCGGCAATCGGCGCTCGAAGATGACATCCTGCAGGATCTGTCGGCGGACGAAAGGCGCGTCCTGCTGGCGCTCCTCGAACGGATCAGGGCGCGGCTCGCGCGCTAGGGGGAGGGACGAACGGCATGGAAAAGAAGACGGAATACAACATCTGGTACTGGGTGGTGGCTTTCACATCCGTGCTGTTCATCCAGAACCTGATCGCAGGCTGGCAATCCGTCGCTCCAATCAGCTACAGTCAGTTCGAGAAGTATCTCGAAGATAGAAAAATCTCTTCTGTCGCGGTCGGGTCAGACACTATCACAGGCACTTTCGTCGAACCGGTCGACGGCAAGAAGCGGTTCGTGACGACCGTCGTGAATCCCGCAATTCTAGAGCGGATAGACCGGTCAGGTGTCGAGATTGCTGGGGTTCCGCAAAACACGCTGCTCGGCACGCTAATTTCCTGGGTGGCGCCAGCGCTCGTCTTCTTCGGAATCTGGATGCTGCTGTTCCGCAAATTCGCCGACAAGCAGGGTTTCGGCGGGTTCATGCAGGTCGGCCGCAGCAAGGCCAAAGTTTACATGGAAAAGGAAACCGGCGTCAGTTTCGCTGACGTGGCCGGCGTGGACGAGGCCAAGGCCGAGTTGGAGGAGGTCGTGGAGTTCCTCAAGAACCCGGCCGAATACGGAAAGCTGGGCGCACATATCCCCAAAGGCATATTGCTCGTTGGGCCGCCGGGCACCGGCAAGACGCTTCTCGCGCGCGCGGTGGCGGGTGAGGCGGGCGTGACCTTCTTTTCGATCTCGGGATCAGAGTTCGTCGAGATGTTCGTGGGCGTCGGTGCCGCACGGGTGCGCGACCTGTTCGAGCAGGCCCGGAAATCCGCCCCGGCGATCATCTTCATCGACGAACTCGACGCTCTTGGGAGGGCGCGCTCCTCCGGCCAGATCGCCGGTGGCCATGATGAGCGTGAGCAGACGCTGAACCAGCTTCTGACCGAGCTCGACGGCTTCGACCCTTCGGTGGGCATCGTGCTCCTGGCCGCCACCAACCGGCCCGAGATCCTCGACCCCGCGCTTCTCCGCGCGGGCCGCTTCGACCGGCAGGTGTTGGTGGATCGGCCCGACAAGAAGGGACGCGTGCAGATTCTTGGCGTTCACATGAAAAAGGTGAAGCTCGCCCCGGACGTCGATGCCGATAAGGTCGCAGCGCTTACTCCCGGCTTTTCCGGAGCGGATCTTGCCAATCTCGTCAACGAGGCAGCATTGCTCGCCACGCGCCGCAAGGCAGATGCGGTGACGATGGACGACTTCAACAATGCCGTGGAACGCATCATCGCCGGGTTGGAAAAGAAGAACCGCGTTCTGAACCCGCGCGAACGCGAGATCGTGGCGCATCACGAGATGGGGCACGCACTGGTGGCGATGGCTCTGCCGGGGGTGGATCCGGTGCACAAAGTCTCGATCATCCCGCGCGGGATTGGCGCGCTCGGCTACACCATCCAGCGCCCGACCGAGGACCGCTTCCTGATGACGCGGGAGGAACTCGAGAACAAGATCGCCGTGCTGCTCGGCGGGCGCGCGGCCGAGAAGATCATCTACGACCACCTCTCGACCGGGGCGGCGGACGATCTGGTCAAGGCCACCGATATCGCCCGCGCCATGGTCGCACGGTACGGGATGGACGAAGACCTCGGGCATGTCAGCTACGACACCGATCGGCCCGGCTTTCTCGGCACCGGCGACCAGTCGTCCTGGCTCAACCGCCGCTACAGCGACGCCACTGCTGAGCGGATGGACGCGAAGGTGCGCGACATCGTGGATGGCGTGTTCAAGCGCACCCTCACCCTTCTTGAAAGCAATCGGGATCTTCTTGAGCAATCGGCGCAGGATCTCCTGCAACGAGAGACACTGGACGAGCCCGATCTGGTGGCAATTGGGTCCAAGGTGAGAAGAACGGAAGCAGTTGCTGCGTGACACTGTCACTGGCGCAGATGATCGGCGGACAAGCCTGACTGGATAAAGAAAACGGAGAAGAGAAATGGCAAACGGAGCTTGCGATATTTGCGGTCGCCCGGCGACGGCGCGCGTGCGCGCCTCGGTGAACGGCAGAATTCAGAACATGGAGCTTTGCGACCAGCATTACCGCGAGATGGTGCGCCGGTCGGGCCGCAGCGCGTCGCCGTTGGAAGCGCTGTTCGGACGGCATTCCCTTTTTGACGAATTCTTTGGCGATAGTGGTTTCGGCAGCCTCTTTGGTGACAGCCCGTTGCGGGGCGGCACGCTCGGCGCCATGGGTGACGGCGATGACGATGTCGTCGAGGCCACTTTCGGCGAGGGCGCGCCACGACGCGGATCGCGGCGCGGCGGCGGCGGGCGCAATATCGCCGATCGACTGAGCGAACAGGGCAACAAGCTGTTGCAAGATGCCGCACAGAAGGCAGGAGAATTCGGACGCAGCGAGGTCGATACCGAACATCTGCTTCTGGCACTGACCTCGTCCGACATCGTCAAGACGATCCTGGAACAGTTCAAGGTCGATGTGGACGATCTGCGGCGCCAGATCGAGAAGGAAGCGAAGCGTGGAGAGGCCAAGACGGAGGGCGAAATCGGCGTCAGTCCTCGCCTGAAGGACGCGCTGAACCGGGCCTTCATCGCCTCGAACGAACTCGGCCATTCCTATGTCGGTCCCGAGCACCTGCTGATCGGCCTTGC
>NZ_JBKBHC010000004.1:0-392098 GCF_046297895.1 Ferrovibrio sp.
TTGTCCTCGTCCGCGGCCAGGCCCTCGGCCCGCGGGCCCTCGATGCGCAGGCTCAAGGCCTCGGCCGGCGCCACAGAAATCCGGTCGCAGGCATCCGGTGCCTGGGCGAAAACGACCAGGCTTTCCAGGTCGTGATAGCCATCCGCGCGCCGGCCGGTAACGTGCAGGAACAGGTTGATCTTGGCCGGCGCCAGCCGGCTGAGGCCATCGGCCATGGCGTCAGCCAGGCTTCACTTGGCCGCAACCGGATCGAGGCCCTGCTCGATCTTGCGCTGCACCTGCACGGCCAGATCCTGCTCGGGCTTCAGGCCCAGCGCGCGCCGCCACTGGAAACGCGCTTCCTCGCGGCGACCGACCCGCCAGTAGGCGTCGCCGAGATGATCGGTGATCACCGGGTCGCCGCCCTTGAGTTCGACGGCGCGCTCAAGCTGCACCACGGCTTCCTCGAAACGGCCCTGGCGATACAGCGCCCAGCCAAGGGAATCCACGATGGCGCCATCATTGGGCCTGAGCGCCACGGCGCGCTCGATCATCTTGGTGGCGCGTTCGACATGAACGTTCATGTCCACCCAGGAATAGCCGAGGTAGTTCAGCACCAGCGGGTTGTCGGGCTGCAGTTCCAGCGCCTTCAGCATGTCGGGCTCGGCCTTGTTCCACTGCTTCGAGCGCTCGTAGGCCACGCCGCGGCCGAAGAAGATGGCCCAGTGGCGCGGCTCGATCTGTTTGATGCGCTTCAGCCCTTCGGTGTATTCCTCGGCCGCCTCGCTCCAGCGTTCCATCTGCCGGTGCAGGTCGGCCAGCGTGAGGATGGCGCGCGAGCTGTCTGGCGCCGTATTGGCCATGCGGCGCAGCATGCGCACCGCGTCCTCGCCCCGGCCCAGCTCGTTGATGCACCAGGCCTGGCGGAGCTGCGCGCTTTCGACATAGGCCGATGCCGGCGACACCCGCCCATACATCGCGAGCGCCTGTTCCCAGCGCTCGCGGGTTTCGTAGATGTCGCCCAGCAGCATGCGGGCATCGTCCAGGTCGGGCCGCAGGAACAGGGCAAGCTGCAGGTGCAGTTCGGCCAGTTCGCCGCCGTCGGAGCGGCCGAAAGCCGAGGCAGAGGCGAACAGTGCTTCGGCCAGGCCGTCCACGGCATTGCCGACCAGCGGCTCGGTCGGGGCGCTGCGTTTGGTGTCCAGCCGGCGCAGGCCATGCAGCAGGACCGGGTTGTCCGGGTTGAGTACAAGCTGCTGGTCCAGCAGCCGGCGCGCCTCGGCGCTACGGCCGTTGCGCTCCAGGAAGCGGGCATAGCCATCCACCAGCCGCGTGCCCGGCCGCTCGCGGCCTTCGATCGCCTCGCGATAGGCGGCCTCGGTCGGTTCGGCCTGATTGAGCAGATCGAGCAGCAGCGGGCGTAGATGCGCATGCACGCCGCCAAGCAGCGGGTGACGTTCCAGCTTCTGCAGGCTGGCGACGGCCTGATCCGCCTCGCCCTTGCCGGCATGGGCAAAAGCGGCCAGCAGGGGATTGAAGGCGGCGTGAATCCCGTTATTGGGACCGTCGCTCACCAGGCGCAGCACGCCGTCGTAATCCCGGGCCAGCATCATCGCCGAGGCCTGGGTCATGCGCGGCAGGTATTCGCCGGGATTGAGCTGGCGCAGGGCCGGGATCAACGGCACGGCTTCGGCAACCCGGCCGTCGGCGAGCAGGGCGACGAAGGCGCCCTGGTTGAGCAGCGCGCTGCTGGGATCCTCGCGCAGGGCCCGCAGGTAGTAATCGGCGGCGGCCCTGGTGTCGTTGGTCTCGCGCGCATGGCGCGCGGCCAGGAAGTTGCCGTACGGGCTGTCGAGACGATAGGTGCCGCGCGGCTGGCTGCCCGACATGGTGCCGCCGCCGCAGGCCGCCAGCGGCAGGGCCATCAGCGCGGCAGCAGCCAGCAGGCCGGCCCGCAGCCGCGGTTGCGGCCGGAAGGAGAGAAGGGTGGGGTGACGCTTGCGGGAGGCTGGGTCTGTCATCGTCTCACATGTTGGGATAATTCGGACCGCCGCCCCCCTCCGGGACGGTCCAGTTGATGTTCTGCGCCGGGTCTTTGATGTCGCAGGTTTTGCAGTGGACGCAGTTCTGCGCATTGATCTGGAAGCGCGGGTTCTTGCCGTCGTCGTCGCGCAGCACCTCATAGACACCGGCCGGGCAGTAGCGCTGCGCCGGCTCGTCATACATGGGCAGGTTCCTGGCGATCGGGATCGACGGGTCCTTGAGCCGCAGATGGATCGGCTGATCCTCCTCGTGGTTGGTGTTCGACAGGAACACCGAAGACAGCTTATCGAAGCTGATCTTGCCATCGGGCTTGGGATAGGCAATCGGCTTGCATTGCGCGGCCGGCTTCAAACTCTCGTGATCGGCCTTGGCATGGCGCGAGGTCCAGCCGACCAGAAAGCCCAGGCCCAGGTCGTTCAGCCACATATGCATGCCGCCGACCAGCGTGCCGAGCCACATGCCGTAGCCCAGGGCCGGCTTCACGTTGCGCACCTTCCACAGGTCCTTGTACGACCACGAGGCCTTGAAGGCTTCCGGGTAGGCGGCCAGTTCGTCGCCGCCGGCCGAGCCGCCCTTCAGCGCCTCGAAAGCGGCCTCGGCCGCCAGCATGCCGGTCTTCATCGCATTGTGGCTGCCCTTGATGCGCGGCAGGTTCACGAAGCCGGCGGAGCAGCCGATCAGCGCGCCGCCCGGGAAGGTCAGCTTCGGGATCGACTGCAGGCCGCCTTCGTTGATGGCGCGCGCGCCATAGGCGATGCGCTTGCCGCCCTCGAAATACTCGCGCACGCTCGGATGCGTCTTGAACCGCTGAAACTCGTCGAAGGGCGACAGATGCGGATTCTGGTAGTTCAGGTGCACCACAAAGCCCACGGCCACCTGGTTGTCTTCCAGGTGGTACATGAAGCTACCGCCGCCGGTGGCGCTGTCCAGCGGCCAGCCCTGGGTATGGATCACCAGGCCCGGTTTGTGCTTGGCCGGATCGATCTGCCACAGCTCCTTGATGCCGATGCCGAACTTCTGCGGATCGACGCCGTCGCGCAGGTTGAACTTCTGCTGGATCTCCTTGGCCAGCGAGCCGCGCACGCCTTCGGCGATCAGGGTGTATTTGCCGCGCAGTTCGACGCCCGGGGTATAGCCCGATTTCTTTTCGCCGTCGCGGCCGATGCCCATGTCGCCGGTGGCCACGCCCACCACCTCGCCCTTGTCGCCATACAGAACCTCGGCGGCGGCAAAGCCCGGGAAGATCTCGACGCCCAGCTCCTCGGCCTGACTCGCCAGCCAGCGGCAGACATTGCCGAGCGAGACGATGTAGTTGCCGTGATTGTTCATCAGCGGCGGCAGGGCGATGTTCGGGATCGGGATGTGGTTCGCTTCGGTCAGGATCATGAAGCGGTCGTCAGTGACCGGCGTGTTGAGCGGCGCGCCCTTGTCCTTCCAGTCGGGGATCAGTTCGTTCAGCGCGATGGGATCAATCACCGCGCCCGACAGGATATGGGCGCCGACTTCCGAGCCCTTTTCGATCACGCAAACCGATACGTCATGGTCCTGTTCGGCAGCGAGCTGCTTCAGGCGGATCGCAGCCGACAGCCCGGCCGGGCCGGCGCCCACGATCACCACGTCGTATTCCATCGCTTCGCGTTCCATCGCGGGGCACCCCTTAACTTTTGGCCGGCCGGCTGGTCGGGCCGCTGGCGGCTGGTCGTTTGGCTGGTTTTTTAATCGGACGCCTTGGGTTGACGTCCCCCGTTTGCTTACCAGACTATGGGGGGCAAGCCAACGGCGCGAGCCCCGTCCGCACGGTCATGAACGTAACGGAAGCCACTGATTTTCCGCCTTCTCTGCTCGAGATCGCCCTGTTCTACGCCGAAGCCGGCGTAGACGAGGCGATTGGCGATCAGCCGGTGGACCGTACCCAGGCGCCCCCGGCACGCGAGGCGGCGCGCCCGGCTGCGGTTCCGGGCCAGGCCGCCGCTCCGATTCCGGGTGGCAATCCATCCGCCAACCCGCCGCCGCGTGCACCGGCCGCTTCCGCCCCGGCGCTGCTCTCGGCCTCCGACGTGGAAAGCGCCGCCCGCCGCGCCGCCCGGGCCTGCCAGACCATCCCGGAACTGGAAGCGGCGATCAAAAGCTTCGAGGGCTGCGGCCTGAAGGCCACCGCCACCAACACCGTGATCGCCCGCGGCAACCCGCAGGCGCCGCTGATGATCATCGGCGAGGCGCCCGGCCGCGACGAGGACGCCCAGGGCCTGCCTTTCGTGGGCGAGAGCGGCCAGCTGCTCGACCGCATGCTGAAGGCCATCGGCCGCGACGAGCAGAATACCTACATCTCCAACATCATCTTCTGGCGGCCGCCGGGCAACCGCGATCCTTCAACCGAAGAGATCCTTGCCTGCAAGCCCTTCATCGAGCGCCTGATCGAACTGGTCCAGCCGAAGGTGATCGCCTGCGCCGGCAAGCATGCCGCCGCCACCCTGCTGGGCACCACGCAGGGCATCACCCGCACGCGCGGTCGCTGGCATGAATACCAGCGCGAGGGCATCGGCATTCCGGCCATGCCGCTCTTGCATCCCGCCTATCTGCTGCGCCAGCCCGGCGTGAAGCGCGAGGCCTGGCACGACATGCTGGAACTTGCGGCCAAGCTGGAACAACTCGGCCTGTGACCGGCTCCGTCTTCTACGGCTGGATCGTCGTTGCCGCCGCCTTCCTGGTGATGTTCACCGGCTTTGGCGCGGCCTATACGTTTCCCGCCTTTTTCGAACCCCTGAGCCGCGAATTCGGCGCCTCGCGCGGCACCGTGTCGCTGGTATTCTCGGCCGCCGGCTTCCTGTATTTCGCGCTCGGCGCGCTCAGCGGCCGTCTGGCCGACCGCCTCGGGCCGCGCCCGGTGGTGGGTTTCGGCATGGCCTGCATCGGCCTGGGACTGATCGCCGCCAGCTTCGCCGACAGCCTGGCTTCCATCGTGATCTTCTATGGCTTAGGGATCGGCATCGGCGTCGGCTTTTCCTATGTGCCCGCGATCGGCACGGTGCAGCGCTGGTTCCTGGCCAAACGCGGCCAGGCCTCGGGCTGGGCGGTGGCCGGCATCGGCATCGGCACCATGGCGGCGCCGCCGGCCGCAGCCTTCGCCATCGAACATCTGGGCTGGCGCGGCACCTATGTGCTGTTCGGCATCGTGGTGCTGGTACTGGGTGCGCTGGCGACGATGCTGCTGCGCGCCTCGCCGGCTGCCATGGGCCTGCAGCCCGACGGTGCAGCCACGCCGGCTGCCGCCGCCGCCGGCCCACCGGCAGGCATGGAGCTGCGCGCCGTGCTGCGCCATCGCGCCTTCTGGCTGCTCTATGCCGCCGGCGCGCTGAACTGCGTGGGCACCTTCGTGCCCTTCGTGCATCTGGCGCCGTTTGCCATGGACCAGGACCTGAGCCGTTCGGAAGGCGTGTGGCTGGTCGGCCTGATCGGCGTGGGCAGCACGCTGGGCCGCTTCGTGCTCGGCGGCGTGGCCGACCGTATCGGCCGCGGCCGCAGTTTAAGCCTGGTGATGCTGCTCAGCGGCGTGGCGCTGTTCTACTGGATCGTGGCGCAGGGCTTCCTCGCACTCGCCGTCTTCGCGCTGGCCTTCGGGCTCTTCTATGGCGGCTTCGTCGCGCTCATCCCGGCCTTCACGGCGGATCTGTTTGGCCTGCGCGCCATGTCGGCGGTGCTGGGCGTGCTCTATACCTCGGTGGCGGCCGGCACGCTGCTGGGTCCGACGCTGGCCGGCTGGGTCTTCGACGTGACCGGCAGCTACACCTGGCCGATTGCGATCTGCGCCCTGGGCTGTGTCCTGGCTGCCGGTATCATATTGAAACTGCCACAGCATTTGGCGGAATAGCGCGATTTCTGTTTTTGGCCGCACCGAGTTTACTTGTCCGTTAACCCATCTTGGGCTATCCGGGGCAGCGATGAAAAACGGGGTGGGGATCAGACGCCTGGGATGCAGCGCCGCTTTGGCCCTGTTCCTGGCCATCGGGGGGCAGGCGCCAGCCTTTGCGCAACAGGCTGGAGCGCAGGCTCCGTCCGCGACGCCCGAACAGCTCGCATCGCTGGCGACGGCAGGCGATACCGAAACCAGCCTGCCCGCCATGCTGGAGGCCGCCGATGTCGAACGCTACCAGCGCATCTTCGAATTCCAGGCCGACACCGAATGGGCCAAGGCCGACCGCGAGATCGCGCGGCTGAAGAACAAGCTGCTGCTGGGCCATGTGCTGCATCAGCGCTACACCCATCCCAACGCTTACAATTCCTCCTATGCCGAGTTGCAGGACTGGATGGTGAAATACCGCGACCATCCCGGTGCCGAGGAGATCTATCGCCTGGCCCTGCGCAAGAAGCCGCGCAAGGACAGGGCGCCGCCGGGGCCGCTGGGCACCGATCTGGGCGAGTATGCCGGCGAACAGCCGGGCGAGGTGGCCACCGCGCGTCGCCGCCCGGTGCCCAGGGATCGCGACCCCGAGCATCGCAAGGCCATCGCCCAGGCCGAGGTGCAGTTCAACGCCATGCTGAAGCGCGACCGCTTCGCCGAAGCGGAAGCCTTCCTGGCCAAACCCGACATCCGCGCCAAGCTGAGCGCATCCGAATACGACGACTGGCGCCGCCGCCTGGCCTGGAACTACATGCTGGAAGGCGACGACGAAAAAGCATTGCGCCATGCCGCGCCGGCGGCCCAGCGCTCGCGCGCCCGCGTGCCGGAAGCCGACTGGGTGGCCGGTCTGGCCGCCTGGCGCCTGGGGCGTTACGACAACGCGGCCCATCATTTCGAGAACCTGGCCTTTTCAAAGACCGCCGCCGGCTGGAACCGCGCCGCCGGCGCCTGGTGGGGCGCGCGGGTGATGCTGCGCCTGCGCCAGCCTTCGGAAGCGATCCGCCTGCTGGAAGTGGGCGCGCAGCAGGAGCGCACCTTCTACGGCCAGCTCAGCCTGGCCCAGCTCGGCATGGACCAGCCCCTGCGCTGGTCGCCGCCGCCGCTGAGCGACGACGAAATCCGCAAACTCTCCGACATGCCGGCCCTGCGCCGCGCCATGGCCTTGAGCGAGGTCGGCGAGGCGGTGCGCGCCGACCGCGAGATCACCCGGCTCTTCTCGCAGGCGCCCGATCAGCTGGCCGGCGCGCTGCTCGGTTTCGCCAGCCGTATGCAGGCGCCGGCATCCTCCATGCGCATCGGCATCGCCTGGTACACGGTGAAGGGCGAGGGCTTCGACCACGCGCTCTATCCGCTGCCGCCCTGGGAACCGGAAAGCGGCTTCAGCGTCGACCGCGCCCTGGTCTTCGCCTTCATGCGCCAGGAAAGCGCCTTCAACGCCCGCGCCATGAGCCCGGCCGGCGCCACCGGCCTGATGCAGCTCATGCCGCGCACGGCCGGCGCCGTGGCCGGCGACCGCAGCCTGCATCACAAGAGCGGCCGCCATAAGCTGTTCGCGCCGGAATACAATATCGAACTGGGGCAGCGTTATCTGCAGCACCTGCTGGAGATGCCGATGATCCGGGGCAACCTGTTCTACCTCGCCGCCGCCTATAACGGCGGCCCCGGCAATCTGCAGAAATGGCTGCGCGCCAACCCCGAGGCCGCATCCGACCCGCTGCTGTTCATCGAGACCATCCCGCTGGCCGAGACGCGCAATTTCGTGCAGCGCGTGCTGACCAACTACTGGATCTACCGCACCCGCATCGGCCAGCCCGATCCCAGCCTGAAGGACGCCATGACCGGTGGCCTGCCGCTCTACAAGGCTTTCGACGGCGCGCAGCAGACTGCCCAAGGCCGCTGATCCGCCCTAGATTACTGGCCGTCGTTTCCGGGAGTCCGCGCCATGACCGAACTGCAACCCCAATCTTTCGTCGATGCCGATGGCAAGCGCCTGTTTGTGCCGGTGCGCATCGCCGTGCTGACCGTGTCGGATACCCGCAGCGTCGACGACGACAGATCGGGCAACACGCTGGTCGAGCGGCTGACCGAGGCCGGACATCTGCTGGCGGCGCGCGCCATCGTGAAGGACGAGATCGACGCCATCCGCACCCAGGTGAAGGCCTGGATCGACGATCCGGCCATTGATGTTGTGCTGTCCACCGGCGGCACCGGCGTCACCGGCCGCGATGTCACGCCCGAGGCCTTCGAGGGCATCTTCGAGAAAAGCATTCCGGGTTTCGGCGAGCTGTTCCGCATGCTCAGCTACCAGAAGATCGGCACCTCCACGATCCAGTCGCGCTGCACCGCCGGCGTCACGCGCGGCACCTACCTGTTCGCGCTGCCCGGCTCGCCCGGCGCCTGCCGCGATGCCTGGGACATGATCCTGAAGGACCAGCTCGACTACCGCCACAAGCCCTGCAATTTCGTCGAACTGTTTCCGCGCCTGCGCGAGCATGAACGACGCGGCGGCAGCAAATAGGACAAGCGGGGCCTACTGGCTCCATCTGTTTTGCCGAAACTGGCGCTTATGCCGCTGCCGTCCTCGCGCTAATCGGATCGGGTCCCGCTTGAAGGAACCCCCTATCCATGTCCGATATCGTCATCCGCCCGGTGGCCGCGAATGAACGCGCGCATTGGGAGCCGCTGTGGCGCGGCTATCTGGCCTTTTACGAAAAATCCGTGCCCGAGGCCGTCACCGATTTCACCTGGCAGCGGCTGCTCGATCCGACGAACGCGATCGAAGGCCTGATGGCCTGGGAGGGCGAGGCCGCGCTGGGCCTTGTGCAGTATCTGCTGCATCCCTCCACCTGGAACCGGGGCGGCAACGTCTATCTGCAGGACCTGTTCGTGGTGCCCGAAGCGCGCGGCAAACGCATCGGCCGCCGGCTGATCGCGGCCGTCACCGAGATATCGAAGGCCAAGGGCGCCGGCGTGCTGTACTGGCAGACCGAGGAATTCAACGGCACGGCACGGCGGCTGTATGAGCGCGTGGCCAAACGCGCGCCCTTCGTGCGCTACAATATCGAACTGTGAAGGTTCAACCGGCTAAGGGAAATCGTCATGCCCGGCCGTGTGCCGGGCATCCACGTCTCGACACGTGAAAAAAC
Organism: Ferrovibrio sp.; assembly: GCF_046297895.1. GTDB lineage: Bacteria > Pseudomonadota > Alphaproteobacteria > Ferrovibrionales > Ferrovibrionaceae > Ferrovibrio. The sequence continues at coordinate 9,067 of NZ_JBKBHC010000004.1, forward strand.
ACATGGATGGCCGGGCCAAGCCCGGCCATGACGGCCTTTCTGGTTCGACTTATGCCTTCTCTGATTTCAGCGTGATGATGGGCCTATCCATGGCGAAGCGGCCCCAATTCCGGATCAAAGGACTATATTCATATAATCTGATTATTTCTTGAAATGTTCTCATTGCCGGTCTAGTCTCCCGCCATGTCAAAAATCGTTCCGCGCGCCATTTCCACCCCCGCCGACCATGCACATCCCGATGCGCGGCGCGGCCGGGGCGCGCTGAGCGCGGTGCGCAGCCGCTATGACTCGGAAACGCGCCAGCGCGAGGACGATGGCTGGGACAATCTGGAAACCGGCGAGCCGATCCGAACCGTGCTGCATGAAGACAGCACGCGCAAAATCATCGCCTGGAACGACTCGCCCGACATTCCCTTCGACCGCTCGATCAATCCCTATCGCGGCTGCGAGCATGGCTGCATCTACTGTTTCGCGCGCCCCAGCCATGCCTATCTGGGTTTTTCGCCCGGGCTGGATTTCGAAACCCAGATCGTGTTCAAGCCCAACGCGGCGATGCTGCTGCGGCAGGAGCTGTCGGCGCGCGGCTATCGTCCGGCCACGCTCTCCATGGGCACCAACACCGATCCCTACCAGCCGGTGGAGCGCGAGCTGAAGATCACGCGCGCGATCCTCGAAGTGCTGCTGGAGACGCGCCATCCGCTCGGCATCGTCACCAAGAACCATCTGGTCACGCGCGACATCGACATCCTCTCCGAGATGGCAAAACTCGGGCTGGTGAAGGTGTTCGTCTCGCTCACCACGCTGGATCGCAAACTGGCCCGTGCCATGGAGCCGCGCGCCTCCACGCCGCCCAAGCGGCTGGAAGCCATCCGCATGCTCAACGACGCCGGCATTCCGGCCGGGGTGATGACGGCGCCGATGATTCCCGCCGTCAACGACATGGAACTGGAACGCCTGCTGGAAGTGGCCTGGGAGGCCGGCGCGCGCGAGGCCGGCTGGGTGCTGCTGCGCCTGCCGTTCGAGCTGAAGGAGCTGTGGCGCGAATGGCTGGCCGAGCATTTCCCCGATCGCGCCGCCAAGGTGATGAAGCTGGTGCAGGAGGCACGCGGGGGGAAGGATTACGTGGCCGATTTCGGCGGCCGCATGCGTGGCGAGGGCGCCTATGCCGACCTGATCGCGCAGCGCTTCGCCCTGGCCATCAAACGCATCGGCTTCAACGAGCGGCGGCTGAGCCTGCGCAAGGACCTGTTCGTGCCGCCGGAAAAGGATGCGCGGCAGGGGCGATTGTTCTAGGGCGGTTTCCGAGCCGGGCCTGCGACACTATCGCCTGCGTCGGCACGGTATTTACGCGCTATAATTTTAAATCATGACCGCCCGCCGCAGATATGGCCCGCGCCGCCTGATCGCCTGGATGCCGCCGCATGTGCGCTTCCTGGGCCTGCATGCGCTGGTCGGTTTTGCTCTGGCCTCGGTATTCGTGGCGGCGGTGATCTGGAGCAATGCCTTTGGGCTTGGCCGCCTGCTGCTCGACACCGCCCTGCATCCCATGCCGGTACTGCTGCTGTGGTTCTTCACCGGGCTCACCTTCGGCAGCGTGCAGATGGGCGCGGCCGTGATGTTCCAGAACGATGTGCTGTTCCGCGATCCCGACGAGGACGAGCCCTTTTACTGAGGTCGTAATCTAGGGCCGCATGAACTCATAATCGCGGTCTTCCAGGTTCTCGATCACGAACATCAGTTCCGACCTGATATCCGCGATGCTGCGCCGGGTCTTCAGCACGCGCACGGCATCGGCGATCAGGTCGCTGGCCACCGTCTCGGGCGGGATGGCGTGCTGCGCGGCCTCGGCGAGGGCTGCTTCCACATGGCGGTGCACGAGTTCATAGGCGCTGGTCATGGGCTTCCCCTTTGCCGCTGCAGAATGGCGGCCCGGGCCCGGGGTGGCCTTGATGAAGATCAAGCGGCGTCCGGCATGCGATGGTATGCGCGATGGGCCGGATCGGGGCGCCAAAAATTCAGGCTGGCCGTTTGTTCTTGTTTATGATATGTTCTTTTTTGTCAGGGCAAATGATTTCAAGGGGATAACGACGCAAAACCGACTCAAAACGACGCAAAAGCCGCTGCCGGCGACGCAAAACCGGTCGCCTCGGGCGCAAAGGCGCCGGCGCCAGCCGGCTTTAAGCGCCAATCAGGCCGGCCTCTGGGTCAGGCCGGCCTCTGGGAAGGGGCTGCGAGTCACGTGGGCCCGTCGGGCTGCGTCAGGCTGGCCTGGCTGGTCAGCACGCCCTGGATCATGTCAGGCAGCAGATCGAGGTGTTTCAGGGCCGCCTTCAGGCGGTCGCGGTCGCGGCGGTTCAGCGCGTCCGGGTCGATCTTGCTGCCGGGTTCGCGGCCGGCGGCCAGGTCGGCGATCTGCTGTTCCAGGATCAGGCGCAGCAGCAGGCCCTGGGCCTCGATCAGGCCGTTCAGGTCCTCCGGGCCGATCAGGCCCACCCGGCCCACGGCGCGCAGGCGCTCGTCGGTGGCGGTGGCGTTGCTGCCCAGCTTCAGCGCCATCAGCCGCGCCGCGCTCACCAGCGGCAGCAGGCCGCCGAGCTTGAGGTCCACCCTGCCGCCCTCGCCGGCGCGCAGGCGGCCGAAGAAGCCGATGGCGGGATGCAGCTGCGCCGTCTGCTCGGCCAGCAGGCGCAGGAAGACCGGCGAGGAGCGCGCCGCCGCCAGCGCCTCGTTGCGCAGGCCCTCGCCCAGGCGCAGCGCGCCGTAGACGGGCTTGAGGTCGTAGAAGATGTCGACGTTCAGCAGCGCCTCGGGCGAGTGGCGCTTGATCCAGTCGGTCACGCGGCTGCGCCACTGGCCCTGGGCACCGCGCCAGCCCGGGTTCTTGGCCATCACGCCGCCCTTGCAATAGGGGATGCCGGCGGCGTCCAGCAGGTCGGCCACGCGTTCGCCGGCGCGGGCATACCAGCCATCGTCCTCGCTGCTGCCGGCATGTACGATGGCGTTGTCCTGGTCGGGCTTCAGCAGGCTTTCGCCGCGCCCGCCCGAGCCCAGCACCAGCATGCACCAGGGCGCCGGTGCCGGCTGGCCCTCGGCCTGCATCTGCGCCTCGACGATGGCGCTGGCGCGCGCGGTGATGTCGCAGTAGATGCCCGAGATCACGGCCGCCACCTCGCGCGCGCCGCTGCCATCCTGCAGCAGATGCGTCGCCAGTTGCGGCAATGCGGCACGGGCATGGCCCAGTTCTTCCGCCGTCTGCGCCACGTCCAGCTCATCAGCGATCACCTGGCCGTCCAGCGCGCGCAGCGCCAGCAGGGCGCGGGCCGAGACCATGCCGGTATAACGTCCGGCATCGTCGGTCACCGGCAGGTAGCGCAGGTTCATGCGGCGCATGCGGCCGATGGCGCGGAACATGAAGGCGCTTTCGTTGATCGCCACCACCTCGCGGGTCATGATGTCGCCCGCGCTCAAACCCAGCGCCGCCGCGGCATGTTTGCCCAGCGCGCGGGTGATGTCGCGTTCGGTCAGGATGCCCACCACCTGGTCGAAGCGGTTGGTCACCAGCAGCGCGCCGCGCGCATCCTCGGCCATGCGCCTGGCGATGGCGGGCAGCAGCGCGTCCTCGGCGATGGTCTGCGCCGGGCTGCGCATGATCTCGGCCACGCGCCGGCGATAGGGTTCCAGGTCGGGCACATGCGCGGGTATGTCAGCCATGGCCCGATCTCCCGGCATGGGCCAGGCCGTGCGGCAGCAGCATCTCGATGGCCCATCCCGCATTGCCCTGGCCATGCAGGATGTCGCGCTGCTTCTGCATCAACGCCTGCGCGCCGCCCAGCGTGGCGACGCCGATGCGCGTCAGCGCCGGCAGCATGCGGGCCCAGATGCCCAGGCAGGCCTCGGCGTCGCCCAGGGCCGTGTGGCGGCCGCCGATGGCGATGCCGAACTCGGCGGCCACATGCTCCAGCGTGATGGTGGCCGCGCGCGGCTTCAGCCCGGCATAGAGCAGGCCCAGATCCAGCGCGGCGGCCGGCGGATGATAGGGCAGGCGGTGGCGTTCCGCCTCGTGCCGCAGCAGCGCCAGGTCGTAGGCGATGTTGTGGCCGATCATCACGCGGCCCTGCCAGCCAAGCTGCAGGCTGGGCCAGACCAGCGGCAGGGAGGGCGCAGTGGCCACCATCTCGTCGCCGATGCCGTGGATCGCCGTCGAGGCCGGCGGAATCTTCACCCCGGGATGCACCAGGAAATCGACCGGCGGCATGTCCTGCAGCTCGGCGCCGCGGCAGGGCAGGCCGCCAATCGAGACCAGCCGGTCGCGGCGCACGTTCAGTCCCGTCGTCTCGGTGTCGAACAGCAGGGCGGGCAGGGTGGACAGCGGTTCGTCGGCCGGCAGGGTGAAGCGGGCGGCGACGGGTGCCGAGCGGACCGCGCCCAGCAGGCGCTGCATCCCGCCGATCAGCCGCCGCCGCATGGCCTATGCCGTCAGCGCCGCGACCAGCGCATCGCGGCGGAAGCGCTTGAGCATCGAGGCATGGGCGGCCAGCGCATGCAGGCGCAGGTCGCCGTTGATCACCTCGCGGTCGTTGCGCTTCAGCCGGTCGGCGATCGGCACCAGTTGATGGATCAGCTTCGCCGTTTCGGTCACCACCTGCTCCGGCGAGGCCGGCTCCGACTGGCGGGCCAGGGCAAAGCGGCTGTCGAAGGCAGCGATGGCATCGGCCCAGTCCCGGCGGTGCGCAGGTACCTCTTCATTCAGGATGGCCCGATAAAGGGCCGCCAGCGAATCGCCCAGCCGGCGCCGGGCCTCGGCATCCCCTGGGCGCAGCCAGCCCTCGATCAGGATCAGCATGTCGGCCAGGGTGCCGGCAAAGGCCTCCCAGCGGCAGAGTTCCTGCTGGTCCCGGAAGGCGGGCTCGGTCAGCAACTTCTCGTAGTCGTACATGGTCTTGACGCGGCAATAGCCGATCACCGTCTTCTGGGCCAGATAGGCGGCTTCGCCAGCGGCAAAGGCTTTCAGCTCGTCTGGCGTCGAAACCGACGGTGGAAAAAAGAACTCGAGTGTGCGGCGCAGCAAAATGCGTTTCTCCCCTGTGGTACGCTGGCATAAATGCCTGTCAAACCTCGCTTAAACTTTGGTCTAATGGGCTGCGGCAAGTGCCGACTCCTATACTGCACGAAGCTGGCGTGCGGGTCGAATCCGCCGTCAGGCGCATAACCGAAGCATAAACAACAAGGGGCAGGAGCGCTTCATGTCAGACCTAACTCCGGAAAAGGCCAAGGCCTATTGGGCCAGAACGTCCGGCCTCATGTGGACGATGCTGGCGATCTGGTTCTTCTTCGGCTTCGTGGTGCACTTCTTCGCGCCGCAGCTGAACAATATCCGCATCATCGGCTTCCCGCTCGGCTTCTACATGGCTGCGCAGGGCTCGCTGATCGCCTTCGTCGTGTCGCTGTTCTGGTTCGCCTCGAAGCAGAATTCGATCGACGAGGAATTCGGCGTCGCCGAAGACGAATAACCCAGGGGGGAACGCCACTATGGCAAACGCAAACGACAAGGGCGGCGGTTTTATCGCCAACCTCGGCAAGATTTACGGGTTGTACACGGGCGGCTTCGCCGTTTTCGTGATCATCCTCGCAATCCTCGAACAGATGGGCGTCTCCAATCAGGTGATCGGCTATCTGTTCGTGTTCATGACGATCGGCGTCTACGCGTTGATCGGCGTGATCTCACGCACGGCGGAAATGGGCGAATACTACGTCGCCGGCCGCAAGGTGCCAGCCTTCTACAACGGCATGGCGACGGGCTCGGACTGGATGTCCGCGGCATCGTTCATCGGCATGGCCGGTTCGCTCTACCTGCTCGGCTATGACGGCCTCGCCTTCGTGCTCGGCTGGACCGGCGGCTACCTGCTGGTGTCGATCCTGCTGGCGCCGTATCTGCGCAAGTTCGGCCAGTACACGGTGCCCGACTTCCTCGGCGCCCGTTACGGCGGCAACCTGGCGCGCTTCGTCGGCGTGATCGTGCTGATCTCGGCCTCGTTCACCTACGTGACGGCGCAGATCTTCGGCGTGGGCATCATCGCCTCCCGCTTCCTCGGCATCTCGTTCGAGGTCGCGGTGTTCGTCGGTCTGGCCGGCATCCTGGTCTGCTCGATGCTGGGTGGCATGCGCGCGGTGACCTGGACCCAGGTGGCGCAGTACATCATCCTGATCATCGCCTACCTGATCCCGGTGGTCATCCTGTCGACCCAGCTTACCGGCGTTCCGATCCCGCAGCTGATGTATGGTCAGGCGCTGGAGAAGATCGCGGCACTCGAACCGGCCCTGGGCGTCGTGAAGACCCACACGGCCACCTTCTCGAATGCCAAGGGCGAGATGAACTTCACCGACGGTCTGAACTTCTTCGCGCTGATCCTCTGCTTGATGGTGGGTACGGCTGCCCTGCCGCACATTCTGATGCGTTACTTCACCACGCCGAGCGTGCGTGAGGCTCGTCAGTCGGTGGCATGGAGCCTGTTCTTCATCTTCCTGCTGTACTTCACCGCGCCGTCCTATGCCGCCTTCGCGAAGCTGGAAGTTTACCAGAACGTGATCGGCCAGCAGATCTCGGCCCTGCCAGGCTGGGTGCAGTCATGGGGTTCGATCGGTCTGGTCGGCGCCTGCGACGCAGCCGATGCCGCGCAGAAGTTCGCGCTTTGCGCCGGTGTGAAGGGTAACGCTGACGGCATCCTGCAGCTCAGCGAGTTCCGCATCCATACGGACGCCATCGTTCTGGCGACTCCGGAGATCGCGGGTCTGCCCTACGTCATCGCGGGCCTGGTCGCGGCCGGCGGTCTGGCGGCGGCGCTCAGCACGGCCGACGGCCTGCTGCTCGCCATCGCAAACGCTCTCAGCCATGACATCTACTACCGCATGATCGACCCGAATGCGCCGACCAAGCGTCGCCTGATCATCAGCCGCGTGCTGCTGATCATCGTGGCGATTGCCGCGGCGTATACGGCGGCGCAGAAGCCCTCGACCATCCTCGCGATGGTGGCCTGGGCCTTCTCGATCGCCGCTTCGGGCCTGTTCCCGGCGCTGGTGATGGGCATCTGGTGGAAACGCACGAGCAATGTCGGCGCCGTTGCCGGCATGATCGCGGGTTACGGCGTCTGCCTGTACTACCTGATCATGACCCAGTTCTATGGCATGCCGCTGTGGTTCGGGGTGCGCAACATCTCCTGCGGCCTCTTCGGCATTCCTGCGGCCTTCATCGTCACCTACGTGGTGAGCTTGATGACCGCGGCGCCGTCGAAGGAAATGCAGGATTTCATCGACAGCATCCGCGTTCCCAAGGGCGACGTTAAGCTCGCCCGGGCCGAGGACGCGGTCATTCACTAAAGCACACCGCTTCTTGTCGGTGGCGGCGGGGGCCTTATACTGGCCCCCGCCGTTTTCTTTTTGGGTTTCTTTTCCGGATTATCAATGACATCGCAGCCCGACTTCTTCTGGAGCTTTCTGCCCTACTGGGCGGTCAGCTACGCGCTGGCCCTGATCGCCTGGACCTGCGTCGGGCGGTTTCTGATGACCGCCTTCTTGCCGCCGGACCATCCGAACTACATTTTCCGCTGGTTCAAGTTGCTGACCAACTGGGCGGTATGGCTCACCGATTTCATCACGCCGCGCTTCGTCAACCTGCGCTTCTTGCCGCTGGTGACGGCCTTCTGGGCCTTCGCCCTGCGCTACGTGGCGCATTTCATCTTCGCCGCCAATGGCATGGCCCCCAGCCTGGTGCAGGCCGCATCATGAACCCGCAGACCGTTTTCATCGCCATCCTCGGCGTGACCCTGCTGAATGGGTTCGTATCCCCCATGGTGCCGCTGGTCTTTGTCATGTCCCCGGTCTGGCTGCCGGAATTCGTGCCGCCGACGCGGATCGCGCTGCTTTATGGCACCTCGCTGATCGTCTCGGTTTCCACGCTGCTGATCTCGGCCGTGCCGGCCGGGATTTTCGAGCGGCTTACCGGCCGGCAACAGACCGACATGACCTCGATGCTGGTCTGGCTGGGCGCCGCGATCCTGCTCACCCTGCCCGGGTTGCTCTGAACCCAGTCGCCATGGCCGAGCCCATCGAACAGCGGGTGCGGACATTGGCGATACACTCGGTGGGGCGTGGTTGTTTTTTTGCCGCCCTGGCGATCTGGTGCGTGATGATCGGGCTGATCGCCGAACCGATGCAGGCCCTGAAGGCCGGGGCGATCCTCACGATGCTGACAGCCTGCGTGCTGTTGCTGAAGGCAGGGCAGGTCACGCGCAGGTCGTACAAGAAGACCGAGGTCTGGATCCTGCTGGGCCGGCAGATCGAGCTGACGCCGGAAGTGGCGCAGCGCATCATAACGGTCACGCTGCGCGACCTGTATCTGCGGTGCACTCTCTATGCCACGGTCATCGCGGTCGTGTTCTGGCTGCTGGCGCTGGTGCTCTGGATCGGCGGCGTGAAATTCGGGCTCAGGTGAGCAGACTAGCAGGAGCAGGCAGCGTAACTGTGGCGCGTAAGCCCCCGAGTTCAGAGCGGTCGAGGGTCAGGCTTCCACCATTGATACTGGCAAGATCGCTGACGATCCCAAGCCCCAGGCCCCAGCCGGGCATCGCCTCGTCGAGCCGAACGCCACGGCGGGTAACCCTGGCCGCCTGATCCGGCGAAAGCCCCGGGCCATCGTCTTCCACGCAGATTGTCAGATTGCCGGTTGCCGCAGCCGTCACGCGGACCCGGCGGCGAGCCCATTTGCAGGCGTTTTCCATAAGATTGCCGAGCATTTCCTCCAGATCTTCGCGCCCGCCACGGAACTGGATGTCGGCGGGCACCTGAATATCGATCCCGATGCGGCGGCTGGCATGGATGCGCCCGAGCACGGCAGCGATTTCCTCGACGACAGGCCTGATCGGGATCTCGATCCCCAGCGCACGACCGGAACCCGCCGTTGCCGAGGCGCGTGCCAGATGGTGTTCGATCAGGCGGGCCATGATGCGGACCTGCTCGTCCATGATCGCCTTGTCGGATGCGGTATGCAGTTCGCTGCGCAAGACAGAAAGCGGCGTCTTCAGGCTATGGGCCAGATTGCCGACATGCGTGCGGGCGCGTTCAATCAGGTCTGCATCATGGTCCAGAACGGCATTCATCGCCTCGGCCACCGGGGCGATTTCTTGCGGGTATTTTCCGGCCAGACGCAGAGTGTCGCCGCGCCGGATTGCTGCGAGATCGGCGGTCATGATCCGCAGCGGGCTGAGACCGTAGCGGACCTGCAGAACGACGGCAAAAGCCATGCCGACGACAAACAGGCCCAATGCCGTCAGCAGCAGTAAATTGAAACTGCGGATTCGCTCATCCAGTTCGCGCCGGTCGCTGGCGACCAGAATGTGAACAGGTCCGGCAATGCCGGGAAATTGCAGGTCGCGCTCGGCCACCAGCAGCATCTCGCCGCGTGGACCGGCAATTTCATGTCGGCGCATCTCGGTGCCATCCTCATGGACGGGAAGAGTGCTGTCCCATAACGAGCGCGAGCGGATCAGGCGTCCGGAGGGCTCGGCCACCTGCCAGTACCAGCCCGAGAAAATCTGCTCGAACCGTGGATCGCCCAGCGGCCGTGTGATGACGAGGTTGCCGTCCGGGCCGATATCCGTCACCGCGCTCATGCCGCGCAGCAGGGCGTCGAGGCGCTGGCCGAATTCCTGCAACACAGACTCGCGGAATGCTGTCGTCAGGATGATGCCGCCGGTCGAGAGCAGGACAAGCATCCAGATCAGCCCGGCGCCGACCAGCCGCAGCGTGAGCGATGGTCCGCGTCCAGGCGCTTGCCCGAGGTCCGTCATGGCGCCGCATCCTCGGCCATGCGATAGCCCTGTCCGCGTACAGTGTGGATCAGCTCGGCCCCGAGCTTACGTCGGATGCGGCCGATCAGCACTTCCAGAACATTGGAGTCGTTGTCGAAATGCCGGTCATAGACATGCTCGATCAGTTCGCTGCGACTGACCAGCTTGCCGGTATGATGGATCAGGTAAGACAGGATGCGGAATTCCTGCGCCGTCAGTTGCAGCGGCACGCCGTCGAAGCTGAAGCGGCCGGACAATGTGTCGAGCCGCAGTTTGCCGCAGGCCAGTTCCGGCTGGGCATGGCCGGCGGCGCGGCGGATCAGGGCATGCAGGCGGTAGACCACTTCGTCCATCTCGAACGGCTTGGTCACATAGTCGTCGGCGCCGGCCTGAAAGCCGGCCATCTTTTCGCTCCAGCGGCTGCGCGCCGTGAGAATCAACACGGGGAAGGTCCGGCCGGCTTCGCGCCAGCGTCGCAGGATGGTGACGCCATCAATCTTGGGCAGGCCGAGATCGAGTACGGCGGCATCGTAGGATTCCGTATCGCCCAGATGCCAGCCTTCCTCCCCGTCATAGGCGACATCGACAGCAAAGCCGGCGGCCTGCAGTGTCTGCTGCAGGCGCAGGGCCAGGGCAGGTTCATCCTCAATGACAAGAATTCTCATTTGCGACGGTCGTGGCCATCCCGCTGCAGCGGCATGCCGCTCCGTGCATCATAATAAAGCTTCACAACCCGACCTTCGACGGTCAGCAGCTTGAGTTCATACACCATCCGGCCGTGCTCATGCTCCAGTTCGGCCTCGATCAACTGCCCACCATGGGTCTTTTCAGCCTCGGCCAGAATATCCCGCAAAGGCTTGATTTCACCGGATTCCACGGCGCGACGGGCGCGGTCGTGATCGGTCTCGCCAGCCGCTGCCGGATATACGGCGGGCAGCAGGATCAGTCCGGTGATGAGCAGGAAGTAGAGGATTTTCATAACGCCAGTTTAACTGCGTGAAGCTGAACGGCAGATGAATGAGCCGGTCAGACTGGGTTCAGCGGCTCAGGGGCATAATCCAGTCTGGTTGAACAATGGAGCGAAACCCATGTTACGCAAGATGCTTCTTCAGGGCCTGATTGCAGCGGCCATTATCGCCGGTGCGGCCGCGGTTTATGCCGGCACGGCCGGTGATCCACCGATCCCGGAATCCGGCAAGACCCAGGCCACTCCCCATGCGACTCCGGCGGCGGTTCGAACCGATACCGGCTATCTGCAGCCCCAGACGCGCCACGCAGGCAAACATGGCGATGATCATGACCGGGACGCCAGAGACGGTCGCAAGAAAGACCGCGCGCATCATTCGGATCGCCGTCATCGCGACCATGACGACGATTGAGGGCAGGGTCATGGCGAAATTCAGCATTGCAAAACTCTCGTTGCCATTACTCCGCCTGTGGCATGCCGCTCTGGCGGGCGGCTTTCTGGTCGCCTACCTGACGGCGGATGAGGACACCTATGCCCTGCATCTCTTCGCGGGCTACGTCGTGCTGGCGGCCATTGCTGTCCGCCTGCTGGTCGGTGTCTTCGCGCCGCCGGGCAATCTGTGGCGCCTGCCACGTCCCAGCATAACTGGCACGCTGGCCTGGTTCGGCCGCAGGCGCGGACGCAACCCGTTTTTCGCCTGGTTCGCCGTGGCGCTGCTCGGGTTTGTCGGGCTGGCGGCGGCCACCGGCGCCATTGCCGATTTCGTCACCTGGATGGAAGACCTGCATGAGGGCGTGGCGGAAACCGCGCTGTGGGTGATCTTCGGCCATATCGCCTTTGTGATCGCCATCTACAACGGCCGCCGCATCGCTGGCTGGCTTTCGCAGCGCCTGTCCGGTGGCGGCCTGTCCGGTGGCGGTTTGTCGCGCAATGGCAGGGAAGTCGTGCGATGAAATGGCGATACGGGCTTGCATTGGCCGGCGCGGTCATCATCCTGCCTCTGGCCGCATTGGCGGCCGGCAACACGGAACGCGCCGCGATTCTGGCCGATTATGCGGCCAAGGCGCGCGCCGCCGATCCGGGCTTCGCCGGGTTCTCGGCGCAACGTGGCGCGGCGCTGTTCCGCGGCAGTTTCACCGGCGGCGATGCGCGCACGCCATCCTGCGTGTCCTGTCATACCGCCGATCCGCGTCAGCCCGGCCGCAATGCCAAGACCGGCCGGCCGATCGACCCCGTAGCGGTTTCCGTCGATCCGCGGCGCTATACCGACGCGACCCAAGTCGACAAGCATTTCACACGCGACTGCAAAAGCGTACTTGGCCGGGACTGCACATGGCCGGAGCGCGGCGACTACATCACCTTCATGATGGGGCAATAGGGGTGCCCTGGTTTCCGGCCCTGATCGTCGCGGCAAGCCTGTTGGCAGCCATGCCTACGATCTCCCATGCGGGTGGAAAGCATGTCGCGCCCGTTGATGATCCCCTGATCAAGAAAGTCTGCGGCGAATGCCATATGGCATTTCCACCGGGCCTGCTGCCGGGTCGTTCTTGGTCGGCGCTGATGCGGGACCTGTCCGACCATTTCGGCGATGAGATCGTCCTGCCCGCAGCACAGGCCACGCAAATCGAGGCTTATCTGGTCAGCCAGGCTGGCGATGCCGCCGCCGGCCGCGGGTTGCGTGACTTCATGCGCTGGGTGGCGCCGACGGGAGTGCCGCGCAGGATCACGGAGAATTCGGCTTTCCTGCGCGAGCATGATTTTCCTGACCGTGTTTGGCGTAATCCGAAGGTGGTCACCAAATCGAACTGCCCGGCCTGCCATGCAGGCGCCAGTCAGGGATGGTTCGATGATTAAGGCCGCTTACTGATCCGACCACTTGCCCGGCATCGCCGGCGGGGTTTGGCCCGGCGCATGATGAGGCAGGGCCTCGAACCGGTCGGCATTCGGGCAGAAACGGCGGTAGCCGTCATCGGTCGCCCCGGCCTCGAACCAGCGCTGGCATTCATCGGCGTTGCGACAGAAGAAGCAGGCGCGCGCCGCGCCGCCCAGCTTTGTGCCCAGCGCGACCAGGGCCGAGGCCTCCAGATCCACGTTCAGGCGATCCATCATCCTCTGCATCAGGCCGGCGCGGCGGTCGATGGCATTGCACAGGGTGTCCATGGCCGGGTCCTCCTCGTGAAATCGTTGGAGGCCAGCCTATTCCTTCCCCGCGACCCGGCTTTGCGCTGGATCAACAAAGGGCCTCATGCCGGAGCGGGATGATGGCGAAGGGGGGAATGGTGGGCCCGGCAGGACTTGAACCTGCAACCAGACCGTTATGAGCGGCCGGCTCTAACCAGTTGAGCTACAGGCCCCACCTGTTCCGGGCGGTGCAGCCCGAAAAGCATTCCGGAAAACGGACGCCCCGGGTGTCGGGGCGCCGGTCTTACGTATCCAGGAACGAGCGCAATTTACGCGAGCGGCTCGGGTGCTTCAACTTCCGCAGGGCCTTGGCCTCGATCTGGCGGATACGTTCGCGCGTCACCGAGAACTGCTGACCGACCTCCTCCAGCGTGTGATCGGTGTTCATGCCGATGCCGAAGCGCATGCGCAGCACGCGCTCCTCGCGCGGGGTAAGCGTGGCCAGAACCCGCGTGGTGGTTTCGCGCAGGTTGGAGTTGATGGCGGCATCCACCGGCAGGACGGCGTTCTTGTCCTCGATGAAATCGCCCAGATGTGAATCCTCCTCGTCGCCGATCGGCGTCTCGAGGCTGATCGGCTCCTTGGCGATCTTGAGCACCTTGCGCACCTTCTCCAGCGGCATGCCCAGCTTGGCGGCCAGCTCTTCCGGGGTCGGCTCGCGGCCGATCTCGTGCAGCATCTGGCGGCTTGTGCGCACCAGCTTGTTGATCGTCTCGATCATGTGCACCGGAATGCGGATGGTGCGGGCCTGATCGGCGATCGAACGGGTGATCGCCTGCCGGATCCACCAGGTGGCGTAGGTCGAGAATTTATAGCCGCGACGGTATTCGAACTTATCAACCGCCTTCATCAGGCCGATATTGCCTTCCTGGATCAGATCAAGGAACTGCAGGCCGCGGTTGGTGTATTTCTTGGCAATGGAAATGACGAGGCGCAGGTTGGCCTCCACCATTTCCTTCTTGGCCACGCTGGCCTCGCGTTCGCCCTCGCGCACCAGCTTGTAGATGCGCTTGAATTCCGAGATCGGCAGGCCGAATTCGGTGGCGATCGCGGCGATCTGCTCGCGGATCGGATTGACTTCCTTCGCGCCGGCCTCGCCGAAGCGGACCCAGCCCTTGTGGGTCTTGAGCTTGCCCACCTTGGACAGCCAGTTCGGATCGAGTTCCTGGCCCTCATACTGCTTGAGGAACTCGTCGCGCGGAATCTTGAAGCTTTCGGCGCTGCGCAGCAGGCGGCCTTCCAGCATCATCAGCCGCTTGTTCAGGCTGTAGAGGTTCTCCACCAGCATCTCGATGCGGGTGTTGTTCAGGTGCACCGATTCCATCAGGCGCACCATCTCGTGCTTCAGCTTGAGATAGGACTTGTCCTTCTTGGCGTCGATATCGGCATGCACCAGAGCGGCCTGCAGGCGCTCTTCATGGGTTTTCTGCAGCTTCTTGTAGTGCTTGGCGATCGCATCGAAGGCTTCCAGCACCTGCGGCTTGAGCTGGGCCTCCATGGCCGCCAGCGACAGGTTGGCCTCGTCCTCCTCGTCCAGTTCCTCCGGCGCGGGCGCGGCCTCGGCCTCCGGCTCGCCGGCATCCTTGGCTTTCTTCTTTTCCGCCTTCACCGGTGCAGGGGCCTCGGCCTTGGCCGGCTTGGCCTCAACCTTGGGCGGCTGCGCGGCGGCTGCGGCTTCTTCTTCCTCGACGCCTTCGAGCGCGGCGCCATCCGGGCCGCCGCCGCCGCCCAGCGTTGCTTCCAGGTCAACCACGTCGCGCAGCAGGATCTTGCCGTCCACCAGGTCGTCGCGCCATTTCACGATGGCCTGGATGGTCAGCGGGCTTTCGCAGATCGCGCCGATCATCTTCTCGCGGCCGGCCTCGATGCGCTTGGCGATGGCGATCTCGCCCTCGCGCGACAGCAGCTCGACCGAACCCATTTCGCGCAGATACATGCGCACCGGATCATCGGTGCGGTCCACCTCGGCCTTGGCCGGAGCGGTCTCGCCATCGGCGGCCTCGGTATCCAGCTCGGCTTCTTCCTTTTCGGCCGGCGCTTCTTCCTGCTCCTCGGATTCCACGATGGTGATGCCCATCTCGGACAGGATCGCCATCGTGTCTTCGATCTGCTCGGAGGAAACCTGCTCCGGCGGCAGCACGGCATTGATCTCGTCGTAGGTGACGTAGCCGCGCTCCTTGGCTTTCGCCAGCATGCGCTTGATGGCGGCCGTGGAGGCGTCGATCAACGGGGTGTCGACGGTCTCTTCCTTTTCCGGGGCTTCCGCGTTGTCAGGGGCCGCTGCTTGTTTCGCCATGCCGGTTCCTAACTCGTCCTGTCTCTAAAAAACACAAAGCCGCCCCGTCGAGGGAACGGCTCATTCCGTATCCGATGCCGAAACCTGGCTGCGCGCCGAACCGACCTCTGCCTTCAGGGCCACGAAACGCTGCCATGCCTCGGGGTTGGTATTATTCGCCAGCTCGGCTTCCGCTGCCGCCAGCTCCTGTTCCAGTTCTGCCAACCGGTAACGCTGCACGGCCTGCCACCACCCTCGCTCTACCTTGTCCGGTGGGGTCTCGCTGCGCGCAAACGGCTCCAGAATCCGCCCGGCCTCGCCAGTCACAAGGTCGAGTTGAGCGCCGAGTCCTCGCTGCCTGAGATGGGTTGCGAAGGCCTCGCCGTCAAGACCCGGATGGCGGGAGGCTTCTTCTAGAATCCGGCTCTTAAGGCTGTCAAGCGGCCCAGGGGGAAAGGCCAGGGCGGCAAAGGCCTCGCCATGCTCCTCCAGCAGCCAGGGATGGGCCAGCACGGCGGCCAGCAGGGCCTTCTCGGTACGCCCCTGGCTGGAGGCCACGGGGCCGCGGAAACCCTCCTGCTGCTGGGGCCTGCCGTTGGGGAAGCCCGGGCGGCTTCGCGGCGACCAGGTCCGGGGCGGGGGGGCGAACAGGGTTCTCAGGCGGCTGCGGAAATGGTCGCGGTAGTGGTTCTGGACAGCCGGATTCCTGATCTGGTTGGCCAGGCCGAACAGGGCGGCTTCCAGGGCGGCCCGGCGCTCCGGGGTGTCCAGCGGCCGGCCCTCGGTTTCCTTGCGCCAGAGGATGTCGGCCATGGGCAGGGCAGCGGCCAGCACCTCTTCCATGGCCTGGCGGCCCTGGCTGCGCACCAGATCGTCCGGATCCTGGCCGGCCGGCAGAATGGCGAAGCGGAAGGAATGGCCGGGTTCCAGCAGGGGCAGGGCGCGGTCGGCGGCGCGCATGGCGGCCCGGATGCCGGCATTGTCGCCGTCGAAGCACAGGATCGGTTCGGCACAGAGGCGCCAGAGCAAGGCGATCTGCTCCTCGGTCAGCGCCGTGCCCAGCGGCGCCACGGCGTGCTCGATGCCGGCCTGGGCCAGGGCGATCACGTCCATGTAGCCCTCCACCACCACGACGGTGCCGCTTTCGCGCGCCGCCTCGCGGGCCAGGGCGTGGTTGTAGAGATTGCGGCCCTTGTGGAACAGCAGCGTCTCGGGCGAATTGAGGTATTTCGCCGGGGCGTCGGCATCCAGCGCGCGGCCGCCGAAGGCGATCACCCGGCCGCGCCGGTCGCCGATGGGAAACATCACGCGGTGGCGGAAGCGGTCATAGCTCGGGCCGCCGTCGTCCGGCTTGATCAGCAGTCCGGCCTCGATCAGCAGTGGTTCGGGCAGGCCGCGCGCCAGCAGCGCCTCTTTCAGGGCGGTTCGGCTCTGCGGGGCATAGCCGATGCGAAAACGCTCGATGGTTTCGGGTTTCAGGCCGCGTTTCTGAATATATGCCCGCGCCTCGGCGCCAACGCCGGCCTGGAACTGGGCCTGGAACCACTTGGCGGCCTCTTCCATCGCCTTGCCCAGGGTGGCGACCTGGTCGGCCTTCTGGCGGTCTTCCGGCCGCACCTGTGGCACGGCCAGGCCGGCTTCCTGGGCCAGTTGCTCGACGGCCTCGGGAAAAGCCAGGCCGCTGTTGCGCATGACGAAGCCGATCACGTCGCCATGGGCGCCGCAGCCGAAGCAGTGGAAAAAGCCCTTGTCGTCGTTGACCGTGAAGGAGGGCGATTTTTCATTGTGGAAGGGGCAGAGGCCAGTGAATTCACGGCCGCGCTTGATCAGGCGGACCGAACGGCCGACCACGCCCGACAGCGGCAGCCGGTTGCGCAGTTCCTCAAGAAAGGAATCGGGAAACGCCATGCTTCTCCCTGCGCCGATTCTGCCTGTTTCCGGCCGCCCGGTGATCCGACTCGGACGACTCGGGCGGGGTCAACTCAGCTGACTTTTAAGAATAGCCGCGGCCTTGGCGAAGTCCATCTGGCCGGCATATTTGGCCTTCAGCACGCCCATGGCCTTGCCCATGTCCTTGATGCCCTGGGCGCCGACTTCGGCGATGGCGGCGCGGGCAGCGGCCTCGACCTCGGCTTCCGACAACTGCTTGGGCAGGAAGCTCTCGATCACCGCGATCTCGGCCTTTTCCTTGTCGGCGAGGTCCTGGCGATCGCCCTGTTCGTACATCGTGATCGACTCGCGGCGCTGCTTCACCATGGTCTGCAGCAGCGAGAGAATGGCGTCGTCGGGGATGCCGGTACGGTCGTCGCCCGAGGTACGGGCGGCGATGTCGCGGTCCTTCAGGGCGGCGAGAATCAGGCGCAGGGTGGCAATGCGCTGGGCATCCTTTGCCTTCATGGCATCCTTGAGCGCCTGGTTGAGCGTCTCGCGCAGCATCGTATGTCCCCCAGCGGTGATGGAATCGGAGCGGTTTTTGAAAGGCGCGCAGCATAGCCCAAGCAAGGGCGACTCGCAAAAGGAATAAATATTTGATTTTTCTATACTTTTAGGCGCAACCCCGGTCTTGACGCTGGCGGGGGTTTTGGTATGGTCCGGCCTCGGTTGACGCGGCGCCCGCCGCCGCCGAAATCACCGTAGAATAGCTGTGCCGTACCGCCGGAGCCGGGTTCCCCGTATCGCCCTCCGGTGGTTTTTTGCGGCCTGCAGCCTGCCCGATTAGAGTTTGATGGAGCCCCCAATGGCCGAGACACCGAAATACGCTGCACCCCCGGGCCCGGGCTATACCGGCGTCGTGGTGCTGGCGGATGGCAGCGTGTTCTGGGGCCATGGACTGGGCGCCGAAGGCGATGCGGTTGGCGAGGTCTGCTTCAACACCTCGATGACCGGCTATCAGGAAATCCTCACCGACCCCTCCTATGCCGGCCAGATCATCACCTTCACCTTTCCGCATATCGGCAATGTCGGCACCAATCCCGAGGATATCGAAACCCAGGGCGTCGCCGCCCGCGGCCTGATCCTGCGGGCGCCGATCACCGCGCCGTCCAATTTCCGCGCCGACAGCCACCTGAACGACTGGCTGAAGCTGCGCAACCTGGTCGGCGTGTCGGGCATCGACACCCGCGCCATGACCCGGCGCATCCGCGACCTGGGCGCGCCCAACGGCGTTGTCGCCCATGCAAAAGACGGCAAGTTCGACCTCGCCGCGCTGCATGCCAAGGCGAAGGACTGGCCCGGCCTGGAAGGCATGGACCTCGCCGCCGAGGTAAGCTGCCGCCAGAGCTATAGCTGGGACGAGACGCGCTGGGCGCTTGGCCGGGGCTACGGCAAGCAGACCGCGCCGAAATACCATGTCGTCGCACTCGATTTCGGCATCAAGCGCAACATCCTGCGTTCGCTCGCCACCGCCGGCTGCAAGGTCACCGTCCTGCCGGGCAACAGCACGGCGGAAGACGTGCTGCGGCACAAGCCCGACGGTGTGTTCCTCTCCAATGGCCCGGGCGACCCGGCCGCCACCGGCGTTTATGCCGTGCCCACCATCAAGGCGCTGGTCGACAGCGGCAAGCCGGTCTTCGGCATCTGCCTCGGCCACCAGATGCTGGCGCTGGCGCTGGGCGGCAGGACGGCGAAGATGGAGCGCGGCCATCGCGGCGCCAACCATCCGGTGAAGGACCTGGAAACCGGCAAGGTGGAGATCACCAGCCAGAATCACGGCTTCTGCGTGGTGGAGGAAAGCCTGCCGAAGAACGTGGTGCGCAGCCATGTCTCGCTGTTCGACGGCTCCAACGAGGGCCTGAAGCTGACCGACAAGCCGGTCTTCTCGGTGCAGTATCACCCCGAGGCTTCGCCAGGTCCGCAGGACAGCCATTACCTGTTCGATCGTTTCGTCAAACTGATGGAGCGGCAGCGCGGCTGAATGCCGGCGCCGCTTCCAGGTGGATCATGCCCAAACGCACTGACATCAAGAGCATCCTCATCATCGGCGCCGGTCCCATCGTGATCGGCCAGGCCTGCGAATTCGACTATTCCGGCACGCAGGCCTGCAAGGCGCTGAAGGAGGAGGGCTATCGCGTCATCCTGATCAACTCCAACCCGGCCACGATCATGACCGATCCGGGCCTGGCGGATGCCACCTATGTCGAGCCGATCACGCCCGAGATCGTCGCCAAGGTGATCGAGAAGGAACGGCCCGATGCGCTGCTGCCCACGATGGGCGGCCAGACCGCGCTGAACACCGCGATGAAGCTGGCCGAGAACGGCACGCTGGAAAAACTGGGCGTGAATCTGATCGGCGCCAGCCGCGAGGCCATCGCCATGGCCGAAGACCGCGAACTGTTCCGTCAGGCGATGAACCGCCTGAAGCTCGACATGCCGCGCTCGGGCACGGCGCATACGCTGGACGAGGCGCGCGCGCTGCTGGCCACCGTCGGCCTGCCGGCGGTGATCCGGCCGTCGTTTACGCTGGCCGGCACCGGCGGCGGCATCGCCTATACGCGCGAGGAATTCGACGAGATCGTGCTGCGCGGCCTCGATGCCTCGCCCACCACCGAAGTGCTGATCGATGAATCGGTGCTGGGCTGGAAGGAATACGAGATGGAGGTTGTCCGCGACAAGAAGGACAACTGCATCATCGTCTGCTCGATCGAGAATATCGATCCGATGGGCGTGCATACCGGCGACAGTGTGACCGTCGCGCCGGCATTGACGCTGACCGACAAGGAATACCAGATCATGCGCGACGCCTCGATGGCGGTATTGCGCGAGATCGGCGTCGAGACTGGCGGCTCGAACGTGCAGTTCGCGGTCAACCCGGCCGATGGCCGCATGGTGGTTATCGAGATGAACCCGCGTGTGTCGCGTTCATCCGCGCTGGCGTCCAAGGCGACCGGTTTCCCCATCGCCAAGGTGGCGGCCAAGCTGGCGGTGGGCTACACGCTGGACGAACTGATGAACGACATCACTGGCGTGACGCCGGCCTCGTTCGAGCCGACCATCGATTACATCGTCACCAAGATGCCGCGCTTCACCTTCGAGAAGTTCCCCGGCACCGACCGGCTGCTGAACACCTCGATGAAGTCGGTCGGCGAGGCGATGTCGATGGGCCGCAGCTTCCAGGAAAGCCTGCAGAAGGCCCTGCGCTCGATGGAAACCGGCCTGACCGGCCTGAACGAAGTGACGATTCCCGATGCCGATGAGCCGGATGGCAAGGAAGCCATCGTGGCGGCGCTGGCGCGGCCGACGCCCGACCGCCTGCTGGTGATCGCCCAGGCCTTCCGCCACGGCTTGAGCATTGCCGAGGTTCATGCCGCCTGCAAATACGACCCCTGGTTCCTCGAGCAGATCGCCGAGATCGTGCGCACGGAGGAGCGGGTTCGCAGGGAAGGGCTGCCGCAAGATGCCAACAGCCTGCTGGCGCTGAAACGCATGGGCTTTTCCGACGCGCGGCTGGCAGAGCTGGCGGTCCGCAAGGAAGCCGAGGTAACGGCGCAGCGTCGCAAGCTGGGCGTCGTGCCGGTGTTCAAGCGGGTGGATACCTGCGCGGCGGAATTCGAGAGCCGCACGCCCTATATGTATTCGACCTACGAGTTCGGCGCGCAGGCCGAATGCGAGGCGCAGCCGCAGGACCGCACCAAGGTGATGATCCTGGGCGGTGGACCGAACCGCATCGGCCAGGGCATCGAATTCGACTATTGCTGCGTGCATGCGGCCTATGCGCTGAAGGAAGCCGGGTACGAGACCATCATGGTCAACTGCAACCCGGAAACCGTCTCGACCGACTACGACACTTCCGACCGCCTTTATTTCGAGCCGCTGACGGTGGAAGACGTGCTTGAGATCGTGCGCGTCGAACAGTCGAAGGGCAAGCTGCTGGGCGTGATCGTGCAGTTCGGCGGACAGACCCCGCTGAAGCTCGCCGCCGGACTGGAGGCGGCCAATGTGCCGATCCTCGGCACCTCGCCGGACGCCATTGACCTGGCCGAAGACCGTGAGCGCTTCCAGCAACTGCTGCAGAAACTCGATCTCAAGCAGCCGGCCAATGGCATCGCCCGTTCGGAGGATGAGGCGCGCGCCGTGGTGGCCAAGATCGGCTATCCGGTGGTGATCCGTCCGTCCTACGTCCTGGGCGGCCGCGCCATGGAGATCGTGCGCAACAGCGCACAGCTCGAACGCTATATGACCGAAGCCGTCAGGGTCTCCGGTTCCTCGCCGGTGCTGATCGACAGTTACCTGTCGGACGCCATCGAGGTGGATGTCGACTGCCTGGCCGATGGCGAGACACAGTTCGTCGCCGGCGTGATGGAGCATATCGAAGAAGCCGGCATCCATTCCGGCGACAGCGCCTGCACCCTGCCGCCCTACAGCCTGCCGCCGGCCATCATCGACGAGATCAAGACGCAGACCGAGGCGCTGGCGCGTGCATTGAAGGTCGTGGGCCTGATGAACGTGCAGTATGCGGTGAAGGATGGGGTGGTCTACATCCTAGAGGTCAACCCGCGTGCATCGCGCACGGTGCCTTTCGTCGCCAAGGCCATCGGCCAGCCGCTGGCCAAGATCGCCTCGCGCGTGATGGCGGGCGAGAAGCTGGCCAGTTTCAACCTGCACGAAACCCGGAACGATCATATTGCGGTGAAGGAAGCCGTATTCCCCTTCGCGCGGTTCCCCGGCGTCGACATCATCCTCGGCCCCGAGATGAAATCGACCGGCGAGGTCATGGGCATCGACCGCGATTTCGGCACGGCTTTTGCCAAGGCCCAGATTGCCGCCGGCACCGTTCTGCCTCTGGTGGGCAGCGTGTTCATATCGGTCCGCGACGGTGACAAGCCGGCACTGGTGGACGCCGCCCGCCGCCTGCTCGAAATGGGCTTCGAGGTGGTGGCCACCGCCGGCACTGCGCGCTTCTTCGAGGAGCACGGCATTGCAGTCCGCCGCGTGAACAAGGTGATGGAAGGCCGCCCGCATGTGGTGGACGCCATGAAGAACGGTGAGATCCAGCTGGTGTTCAATACCTCCGAGGGCGTGGCCTCGATCCGCGACAGTTTCGACCTTCGTCGCACCGCGCTGATGAACAAGATTCCGTATTTCACCACGGTTGCCGGCGCCAAGGCGGCAGTTCGCGCCATCGAGGCGCTGCGGTCGGGAAGTCTTGCCGTGGTGCCGCTGCAGGCTTATTTTTGATTTTTTGACGGTCAGACAGGAAGGGGAATTATGCAGAAGATTCCGATGACCGCGACCGGCTACCAGCGTCTGGAGGCCGAGCTGAAGAATCTGAAGACAGTGGAACGGCCGGCGGTGATCCGGGCGATTTCGGAAGCGCGCGAGCATGGCGACCTGTCGGAGAACGCCGAATACCATGCCGCGAAAGAGCGTCAGGGCTGGATCGAGAGCCGCATTCTCGAGCTGGAGGACAAGCTGCGCCGCGCCGAAGTGATCGACGTTTCCAAGCTGTCGGGCGACAAGGTGAAATTCGGCGCCACCGTAGTACTGGCCGATGAAGATAGCGGCGAGGAAAGCACCTACCAGATCGTCGGCGCCGACGAGGCCGACATCAAGTCGGGCCTGCTCTCGATCACTGCGCCGCTGGCGCGCGCGCTGGTCGGCAAGGCCGAGGGCGACACCGTCGAGGTCACGACTCCGGGTGGCGCCAAGGCCTACGAGATCGTCTCGGTCGAGTACAAGTAAGGCGCGAGGCGCGGCGATGGGAGTCCCGATGGATCGCGCGACTCTCGACCGGCTCTACAACAACCGGGCCGCGGTGCCGGCGCACCAGCAGGATATCGACCGTTGGGCGGCCGAAAGCGCGGCGACGCGACAGGCCCTGCCGTGCCGGCTGGATATTCCATATGGCGCGCATCCGCGCGAGACGCTGGATCTCTTTACCGCATCCGAGCCCGGCAGGCCGCTGGTGGTCTTCATCCATGGCGGCTACTGGCAGGCGCTGGACAAGTCGTCGTTCAGTTTTGTTGCCCGCGGTTTTGTCGGCCCAGGAGATTCTCCTTTGGCGAATGTCGCGGTCCTGAGCTATCCGCTGGCGCCCGAGGCCGACATGGACAGGATCGTGGCTTCGGTCCGCCGCGCCTTGTTGTGGCTATGGCGCGAGGCCGCGCCGTTGGACCTGGATCGCAACCGGATTTTCGTCAGCGGCCATTCCGCTGGCGGTCATCTCACCGCAATGGCGGCGCTGACCGAATGGGAGAAGCTGGACGGTGCCGCGCCTGCCGACCTGGTGAAGGGAGGGCTGAGCATTTCCGGCCTCTATGACCTTCTGCCGATCCGGCATTGTTATCTGAATGACCGGCTGGGCATGGACGATGTGGTGGCCCTGCGCAATTCGCCGCTGCCTCTGGTGGCCGGCTGGGCACGGCCGCTGCCGCCGATGGTCTGCGCCGTGGGAGGCGCCGAGACGCCGGCGTTTCTGGAGCAGCAACACGATTTTGTGACGGCCTATGGACAACGTGGCGGCAAGGTGACCGCGGTCACAGCGCAGGGCCGGCATCATTTCGATATCCTGTACGGCATGGCGCAGCCCGGCGGGGACCTGCAGACGGCCATGGCCGTATTGCTGCGCTGAGGAGGAGGGGGGATGAGCGGACAGAAGCGCGTTCTGCTGGTCGATGACGATCGCACCCTGCAATCCCTGTTGGCCGAGCAGCTCGAAACCATCAAGGAATTCTCCACCACTTGCGTGAACGATGCCGCCGCCGCGCTGGCGTTGGCTCCGGGCGAGCATTTTGACCTGCTGCTGCTCGATGTCGGCCTGCCCGACATGGATGGCCGCGACCTCTGCCGCAAGCTGCGCGAGAAGGGCGTGCGTGCGCCGATCATCATGCTCACGGCTGCCGATGGCGAAGCCGATACGATCCTGGGCCTGGAATCGGGGGCCAACGATTACGTTACCAAGCCATTCAAGATGGGCGTGTTGCTGGCGCGCATCCGGGCGCAGTTGCGTCAGTTCGAACAGAGCGAGGACGCAGTTTTCGGCATTGGCCCCTACACCTTCCGGCCGGCCAGCAAACTGCTGCTCGACAACGAAAAGGCCGGCAAGAAGGTCCGGCTGACCGAGAAGGAAACCGCAATCCTGAAGTACCTATTGCGTGCCGGCATGAAGCCGGTGCCGCGGGAAACCCTCTTGGCCGAGGTCTGGGGCTACAATGCGGGGGTCTCCACCCACACGCTGGAGACCCATATCTATCGCCTGCGCCAGAAGATCGAGCGCGATCCAGGCGCGGCGCAGTTGCTGATCACCGATCCGGGTGGGTATCGGCTGCAGCCCTGAGCGGTGTCAGCGTCCGGTGAAAGCAGGCGGCCGCTTCTCGGCCATTGCCTTGCGGCCTTCCTGAAAATCCTCGCTGCGGAAGCTGGCCGCGGCGCGGTCGCGGGCCGCCTGCTCGTCGAACAGGCCGCTGGCGATCTCGTTCAGGCTCAGCTTCATGCCGCGCACGGCCTGCGGCGCTAGTCCGCAGAGCGTACGGGACAGGGCTTCGCCTCGAGCGAGCAATTCTTCCGCAGGCACCAACCAATCAACGAAATTGCAGTGCAGCATATCGGCATCGTCGAAGGTCTGGGTGGCCAGAAACAGTCGCTTGGCGGCGCCGAGGCCCAGCCGCGTCACCGCACGCTTCAGCCCGTGCGGATGATACTGGATGCCCAGTTTCGCCGGTGGAATGAAGCATTTGATGCCCGGCACGCCCATGCGGAAATCGCAGGCCAGCGCCAGGTCCGTGCCGCCGCCATAGACGCCGCCCTGCAGCAGGCAGAGCGTCGGGAAAGGCATGGCTTCCAGACGATCCGCCACGCGTTCGAGCGGATTGTCGCGCCAGTCATGGCCTGCCACCGAACCGAAATCGACGCCGGCGCAAAAGCTTTTCCCTTCGGCGCGCAGAATCAGTGTGCGGATATCGCCCCGTGCGGCCAGATCGACTAACGCTGCGTCAAGCGCCTCGAGGTCAGCAATTTCAAGGGCATTGTGCTTTTCAGGGCGGCAGAATGTGATGGTCGCCAGCAAATCTTGGATTTCTGCAATAAAAGCTTGAGACATCGCACTATCCGCCCTTAATCTTTCCTATGTCACATTTCCGCACAGACCCCGCCGACCGGCAAGGGTCGGTCACAGTTGACGGCACTCCATCCCACGACGCTGACGGGATAAAAAAGGAGGCCATAGTGGGGGTTGAAGAGTTCTACGTGCGCTTCTGGGGCGTCCGCGGCAGCATCGCGGTCGGCTCGCCGGAAGTGATGCGCTACGGCGGCAACACGTCGGCGCTGGAGATTCGCTGCGGTTCGCATCTTTTTCTTTTCGATGCGGGCACGGGTATTCGTGCGCTCGGCATCGCTCTGCAGCAGGCACAGGCCCCCGTCGATGCGGACATCTTCTTCACCCACACCCATTACGACCATGTCTGCGGTCTGCCGCATTTCTGCCCGGCCTTCGATCCGCGCAATACCTTCCGCATCCATGCCGGGCATGTCACCGAGGCCGAGGGCATCAAAAACGTGTTGAAGCAGATGATGTGCTCGCCGTTGTTTCCGGTGCCGCTGGAAATCTTCCAGGCCAATCTGAGCTTCCATGATTTCCGGCAGGGCGAAGTGCTGAATCCGAGGCCCGGCGTCACCATCCGCACGGGACCCTTGAGCCACCCCGATCTTGCCACCGGCTATCGTGTCGAATATGGCGGCAAGTCGATCTGCTACCTGACGGATACAGAGCATCCCGCCGATGGGCTGGACCAGAATATCCTGAACCTCATTCGCGGCGCCGATATGGTGATCTATGATTCGATGTATACTGACGAGGAATATGCCTGCCGCAAGGGTTGGGGCCATTCCACCTGGCAGGCCGGCGCAAAGCTCTGCGATGCGGCCGACGTGAAAACGTTCGTCGTGTTCCATCACGATCCCGAGCATGATGATGCCTTCATGGATCGCGTTGCCGCCGAGCTTGAAGTCGCGCGGCCTGGTTCGGTCGTGGCCCGCGAGGGCCTGATTCTCCGCCCCTGAACCGACGGACTGCCGATGAGCAAATCCTGGCGCCGGCTTCGCATGGGGCTGCAGACCCTGATCGCGCCGAGATTTGGCCTGCGCCGACAGGGCTTTTTCATTCCCTACCGCTATGCCGACAGCGTATCGCCACGGCAGCCGGCCTATGATGCCATAGCCGAGATTTTTGCCGCCCAGGAAGCCGCTTTTCATGTGGTTCTGGATGACGCCGATGGCCATGCCGACGCCCTTGGCCGGATCGCGGCGGAGCGCGAGGCGGGCGGAACCGGTCCGCGGTTCGACCAGAGCTGGTTCCCGACGCTGGATGCCGTCGTGGCCTATACGCTGGTGCGGCGGCTGCGGCCCAGGCGAATTGTCGAGGTTGGCTCTGGCCATTCCACCCGCTTTCTGGCGCGTGCCGTGGCCGATGCACGGCTCGATACGGCGATCACAGCCATCGACCCGCAGCCGCGCGCGACCCTAACGGGCCTGCCGATCCGCTTTGTGCCGGCCGTGGTACAGACCGCCGATCCGACGCTGTTTGCCGCGCTGGAGCCGGGCGACATCCTCTTCATCGATTCAAGCCATATCCTGATGCCGGGCACCGATGTGGATTGGCTGTTCAGTCGGGTGCTGCCACGCCTGGTTCCCGGCGTAGTCGTGCATATCCACGACATCTTCCTGCCAGACGATTATCCGCAAAACTGGCTGTGGCGCGGCTATAACGAACAGCAGGCGGTGGCGCCGCTAATGATCGGCGGGTTCCGTCCGCTTTTCGCCAGCCATTATGCCGCCACCCGCATGGCCAGCCATGTGCAGGCCGGCATTGTCGGCCGGCTGCCGCATGCGGCAGAAGCCGTGCCCGCCAGCCTGTGGCTGCAGAAGCGCTAGCGGTATGGATCGGCGGCGTCGCGCAAACCGTCGCCGAAGAAGTTGAAGGCCAATACCACGACGATCACGGGTATCGCGGGCGCCATCAGCCAGGGATACAGGGCGACCACATTGATATTCTGCGCCTCGTTGAGCAGCACGCCCCATGACGTGATCGGCGGCCGCAGGCCGAGGCCCAGGAATGACAGCGCCGTTTCGCCCAGGATCATCGAGGGGATCGACAGCGTGGCCGAGGCGATCAGGTGGCTCATGAAGCTGGGCAGGAGATGGCGGCCGATGATGCGACCGGGAGAGGCTCCCATCAATCGCGCCGCAGTGGCGAAATCCTCCTCGCGCAGCGCCAGCAGCTTCGATCTGACGGCGCGCGCCAGGCCGGGCCAGTCGAGCAGGCCGAGAATGATGGTGATGCCGAAATAGACCAGGATTGGCGACCAGGTGACCGGCAGGGCGGCCGATAGAGCCATCCACAGCGGCAGCTCCGGCAGACTGCGGATCAGTTCGATCAGGCGCTGGATCGAACTGTCGATCCAGCCGCCGTAATAGCCCGAGATACCGCCCAGAACGATGCCGATCAGGAAGCTGATGGCGATGCCGATCAGGCCCACGGTGAGCGAAATGCGGGTACCATAGACGATGCGCGAGAATATGTCGCGCCCGAGCCGGTCGGTGCCGAGCAGGTAGAATTGTCCGCCTTCGCTGGGGCAGACGAAATGGAAGCGCATGGGGATCATGCCCCAGAACTCGTATGGATCCCCCTGGCAGAAGAAGCGCAGCGGCTGCACCCGGCTGGTGTCGGGTGAATATTCGCGCCGCAGAGTCTCGGTATTCATCTTGAAGCGCAGGCCATAGACGAATGGCCCGACGAATTTCCCGTCATGGAACAGGTGGATCTCATGCGGGGGGGCATAGATCGCGCGCGGATTTCGGGTCTGCAGGTTGTAGGGCGCAATGAATTCGGAAAACAGGGTGGAGGCATAGATCAGCAGCAGGATCACGCCGCTCCACAGGCCCAAGCGGTGCCGGCGGAATTTCCACCACATCATCTGCCATTGCGATGCGCGATAATAACGCTCCTGTTCCGGCGTCATGCCCTCGATCGAATAGGGATCGAATGGCGCGGGATTGACCCAGTGTTCGGGCTTGCGGGATGTTTCGCTCATGGCCAGCCTATTTCGCCACGCCGCCGGTGAGGCGAATGCGCGGATCAAGCAGAGCCAGCAGGATGTCGGAAATCAGCATGCCGACCACGGTGAGCAGGGCGAGGAACATCAGGAACGATCCCGCCAGATACTGGTCCAGCGACTGCAGGGCGCCAAGCAGCATCGGCCCTGCGGTTGGCAGGCTCATCACAACAGACACGATCACCGAACCCGACACGACGGACGGCAGCAGGTTGCCGATATCGGAAATGAAAGGGTTCAGCGCCATGCGGATCGGGTATTTCACCAGCAGGCGCAGCGGCGGCAGGCCTTTGGCGCGCGCCGTCGTGACATACTGCTTCTGCAGCTCGTCCAGCAGATTCGCCCGCAGCCGGCGGATCATCGCGGCGGTGCCCGATGTGCCGATCACGATCACCGGCACCACCATGTGCGCCATCAGGGAGCCGATCTTCTCCGCGTTCCACGGCTGATCGATCAGCTCCGGATCAACGAGGCCGCCCATCGATACCCCGAACCAGCGGTTCGAATAATACAGCAGCACCAGGGCCAGCAGGAAATTCGGCGTGGCAAGGCCAATATAACCCAGCAGGGTGAATCCGTAGTCACCCCAGGAATACTGCCGCGTGGCGGAGTACACGCCGATTGGGAAGGCGACAACGTAAATGAACAGGATGGTGAAGAAATTGATGATCGCCGTCATCACAAGACGGTCGCCGATCAACTCTCCGACGGGGCGGTTGTATTCAAACGACCAGCCCCAGTCGCCCTGCAGCAGGCCGGAAAAGCCATTCGGTCCCGGCCAGAAGCCCATCCAGATCGCGTACTGTTCCACCATGGGCCGGTCCAGGGCATACTGGCTGCGCAGGAATTCGGCGCGCTCCAGCGCGCTGGTTTCGCCCTGGGCGCGCAATTCGGCGATCTGGTTGGTCAGGTAGTCGCCGGGCGGCAGTTTTATGATGATGAAAATGAACAGACTGATCACCAGCAGAGTGGGGATCATCAGCAGCAGGCGGCGCGCGAGATACAGAAGCATTGATCCAGCCGTCGCTCAGGGCCGCAGCCAGAAGGTTTCGGTGCGGTAGAGACCCACAAAGGCGCCGGGATCCCAGTTGAAAACCCCTTCCTTCGGGATGTTGACCAGTTTCCTGCTGGCTACGATCGGCTGGAAGATGCCACTGATCACGCCGATGCTGAAGGTCTGTTCGGCATGGATGGTAAGCATGCGGTGCCAGATGCGTTCGCGCTGGGCCATGTCGCCGGTCGCCATCCAGGCCTCGTACAGGTCGTAGAGTTCCCGCGCCGCCGGCATGTCGATGGGGTCGCCGGACTGACCGCTGGTCTCGTGCCATTGGCCCCATTTAGGCCATTGCAGACCGTATTGGGAGGTGGGTGCGAGCTCCGCCGGATTGGTATTGGCTGTGGGCAGGCCGTTCTCCAGGCCCGCCCAGACCGACATGACGGCCTCGCCAGAGAAGATGCGGTTGCGTACGACGTCGCGCTGGCTCGGCTTGGCAAACAGCTTCACGCCAATCTTGGCCCAGTTCTCGCCGATCAGTTCCAGCACATCGGTCTGTTCGGTATCCTCGCCTGCAGTCTCCACCACGATCTCCAGTGGCCGGCCATTCGCCATCAGGCGGATGCCGTTGCCATCGCGCTTGGTCAGGCCAAGATCGTCGAGCAGCCGGTTGGCCGTGGCGACGTCGAGCGTGGCGTTGGTGGATTGATATTCTGGCCTGAACAAAGGACTGTCGGGCAGCACCGTGTTGTTGGACTCGATGGCCAGACCGAAATAGAGCGACTCGTTGATTGCCTGGCGGTCGATGGCCAGGGAAAGCGCATGGCGGAAACGCGCGTCGCGCAGCAGGGAGCGCCAGGCCGGGTCGTTCACGTTAAGATTGGGGTATAACGTGAAGTGCGAGCCCTTTGCCGTGCGCCACAGCAGTGTCTTGTACCCGGCGCGCTTCTCGTTCTCCTTCAGGAAAGTGAAATTGTTGAAGGTGACGTTGCGGAATTGCAGATCCGCTTCGCCGGCGCCGGCCTTGGCCGGAATCAACTTGGCATCGGCCTGGCTGAATATGATGCGGTCGATATAGGGCAGCTGGCGGCCGTTGGAATCGATGCGGTGGAAATAGGGATTGCGCACGGCCACGAAACGCACGGCCGGCGGCCGGGTAGACATCACCCATGCATCCAGGCCCGGCAGATCGGGATTGTCGCCTTCCACCATGTTGTCCATGCGATTGTGCAGCGCCGCCCAGTTGACGCGCTTTTCAGCGGCGGCCATGGCCGCCAGCTTCTGCGGATCGGCATATTTTGCATGGAACTGCTTGAGATAATGACCCGGGCGATAAAGGTTGAACGCCGAGGTGCCGGCGATGCGCGGCAGGAAGGCGGGGTTACGCTTCGACCAGCTATAGCGGATCGTGGTGTCGTTCAGAAATTCCACCTTGGGCTTCTCGCCATCGACCAGCAGGCTGGCGGGCGGACCGGCAGGATTGAGTTCGCGGTTGTTGGCAACGTCTTCCCAGTAATAGCGGAAATCCTCCGCGGTAAAGGGATGGCCATCAGACCAGCGATGGCCCTTGCGCAGATGAAAGGTGAAGACGCGGTCATCCTCGACTTCCAGCTTTTCGGCCAAGTCGGGCACAAAGCCATACTTTTCGTCATACACGACCAGCCGCGTATAACCGATCACATTAAGAAGGCGGACATCGCGCGCCCGTCCGATCAGGGTGCGCAGTTCGCCGCCATGCTGACCAGCCTCTTTCGGCGGCTTGAGGGCAAGGATGAGCGGCGAGGCCGGAATCCGCTCGGCTACCGGAGGCAGTTTGCCGGCAGCAACCTCTCCGGCCAGCATCGGCGTTTCCACCATTTCCGGCACCTGGGCATGGCCGCTGCCAAAAGGCATGCTCAGAATGGCGGTGAACAGGATGAGGCGGAGAATGGCCTTCATGCAACAAGATCCCGAAAATCTGCAGTATCGGCGGCACGCACGAGATGACCGCGCCCCACCTCGATCATGTGCGGCCTGCTGCCGCCATCGATAGTGAAGGGGCGTGGCCATGATTGCGGATTTGAGGCCTTGCCTTCCATCAGCAGGCGCAGGTCCAGCCGGCTCGATGGATCAGGCTTGGGCACCGCAGCCAGCAGGGCCTTCGTGTAGGGATGTACCGGATTGGAAAAAAGCTGATCGCGCGGCGCGATCTCGACCAGCCGACCGGCGCACATCACGGCGATGCGATCGGCGATGTAGTCCACCACCGCAAGGTTGTGCGAGATGAACAGATATGTCAGCCCCAGTTCGGATTTGAGATCCTTCAACAGATTCAGGATCTGCGCCTGGATCGAAACGTCGAGCGCCGAGACGGGTTCGTCGCAGATCAGGAGATCGGGTTGCAGCGCCAGCGCGCGGGCAATACCGATACGCTGGCGTTGGCCGCCAGAAAAGGAATGCGGGTAGCGGCGCAGGAATCGCGGGTCGAGTCCAACCAGGGTCATCAATTCCTTGACCCGTTCAAAGCGTTCATCCTCATCGCCGATGCCATGGATCACCAGAGGCTCGGATACGATGTCGAACACCGTCATGCGCGGATTAAGCGAGGAAAACGGGTCCTGGAAAATGAACTGCACCTTGCGCCGGTAACGGAACAAGGCGTCGTCTTCCAGGCGATGCACGTCAACCAGCTTGTCGCCGTCATGGAAGCGGATGCTGCCGCTGTCGGGCGTCATGGCCCGCATCACCAGTTTGCTGGTGGTGGTCTTGCCGCAGCCAGACTCTCCCACCAGGCCCAGGCATTCGCCGCGCAGGACCGTGAAGCTGACATCGTCGACGGCAATTGCCTGGCTGAGCTTGCCGCCGCCGAACAGCCCGCCCTTGCGCAGGGTGAAGGACTTGCTGACATGATCGACTTCCAGCAGCGGTTCGCCCGCCATGGCGCTGGCCTGCGTATTCCGGCCGCTGCGCAGCAGCGTGCCGACCTCGCCCTTGATCTCGCGGATCGGCACCAGCCGTTCACCGGGCTCCATATCAAAGCGCGGCACCGCCTTCAGCAGGGCTTTCAGGTATGGATGCTGAGGCTGCTCGAAAATGTCATGCAGGCCGCCGCGCTCCATAACCTTGCCGTGATACATCACCACGATCTCGTCAGCCATGTTGGCAACCACGCCCAGGTCGTGGGTGATCATCAGGATCGCCATGCCGAGTTCGGATTGCAGGTCCTTCAGCAGCTTCAGTATCTGTGCCTGGATCGTGACGTCCAGCGCGGTGGTCGGCTCGTCCGCGATCAACAGGGCCGGCCGGCAAACCAGAGCCATGGCAATCATGGCGCGCTGTCGGAGGCCGCCCGACAACTCGAAGGCAAAAGTGCGCATGGCGCGCTGCGGATCGGGAAACCCCACCAGTCGCAGCATATCAGTGGCCAGTTCGTTGCCTTCCGCGTCGCTGACATGGCGATGCAGTTGCAGGGACTCGGTGATCTGGTTGCCGATGGTATGGAGCGGACTGAGCGAGGTCATCGGCTCCTGGAAGATGATCGAAATGCGGCCGCCCTGAAGCTGGCGCATCTGCGGCGAGCCCTGCGGCAGGGCAGCGATATTGATGGCGGGTTGCTGCGGCTTCTGCGGGTCGCGGAAGAGGATTTCGCCGCCGGCTATGCGGGCCAGGCGAGGCAGGATGCCCATGATGGCCTGGCTGACCACTGATTTGCCCGAACCTGACTCCCCGACCAGAGCGACCGTGCGGCCCTTGGGGATCTGGAAGCTGATGCCGTCGACGGCCTTGATCAGGCCTTCTGGCAGGTTGAAATGAACCTGCAGGTCGCTGACCTCGAGGACGTTGCTGTCGGCCCGGACGTCATTCATCGGTCTGTCCCCCGACCGGCCAGACGGTCGGCATTCAGGCGTGTCGCATCGCTCAGGACAATACCATGCTGCCGGGCGGCAGCCATGGCATGCTCGACCAGCATCGGAAATCCGATCAGATCGCTGTCAGCCCGCAAGATCCCGCGTTCCCCTTCGATTGCCAGCTGCAGCCAGCCCTCACTGCGGTCCCGGCGGGTGGAATAATACCGCAGGGTCACGCTGCGAAGGCTCGACCACGGCATGACCAACTGCCGCCCCAAACCCCATCGGCTGGACCGTGCCACTCCGGACGCGTCGAGTACGATCTCGATCTGTTGGCGCCATAGCGTGATGGCGCCAAGCCAGGCCAGTAGCAAACTCAATCCGACCAACAATACGAAAATGACAGATTGGGGCGTGGCAAACAACAGCAGTCCCAGGCAGATGGCGAGCCCGATCCCGGCCCGAAGATAGTCCGGCCAGAGCCGGGCGAGGGGGTAATACAGCCGCGTCATGACGCCTGCATGACAGGGGTGGGGGGGCGGCCGACGGCTAGGGCCTCGTTCGTGCCCACCCAGCGGCTGCCCGGGTGCTGGGCCACGGTCGCCAGGAATTCCGCCGTAAAATCCCACAGGAAGGCATCGTGCCGCAGGTGGTGGGTCAGAAATCCTATCGGCTGCAGCGGTTGGCCTCCCGCGCGCATCGCGTGCAACAGCTCGGCCGCGGCTTGCAGACCGGCGGCGGCGGCAATGTGATTCTGCTGTCCATGCCAGTCGATGGGATCGATCTGGGTGTTCAGCCAGGCCAGGCCCGGCCCGGCCCAATAGCCGGGGCGGGGGGTGAACCCGGAAATCGCCCGGAAGCCAAGGTCGGCTAGGCCAGGCAGAATGTCGGGGGCGGCGCGGTTCCATGGCGGCACGAAAACCGGCAGCAGCGCGCCGCCAAATTTGGGCGCCAGCAGGCTCTGACCCAGGCGGACATCCTCTAGCTGCAGGGCGAGTGGTCGCCCGGCCGGAAACTCCGACTTCTTGGCACCGGCTGCAGCATGATTGCGATGCGCATATCCATGCTGCAGCGCAGCAATATTGGGCCGGGTGGCCAGAAAGCCGGCGAGATCATCTTCGGCCTGGGCCGGGATCACCGCCAGGGCGAGGGGTATAGCGCTGGTGGATTGCAGGTTTGCCAGCCTCTCAAGGGACGGGGTTACCTTTACGGCATCATCGTCGCGCCACCAGAAAACGGCCTGGCGGCCTTCTGCAGCCCAGAGGTCAAGCTCGGCCGTCAGGGCCGCCCAGGCAGCAGGCCCGACCGTCATGTCCGCCGATCCACGAACTGGCGCACCAGGCGGACGGTTTCGTCGGCACCATCCAGGCGGATACCCGGGCCGGGAGGTCGCGGTGCCGTCAGGGCACGGTCGATGGCGGCGGCCAGCGTGATCGGAGCCAAATCGGTCTCGCGCAATACCTGCAGCAGGCCGCGCTCGGCCAGCAGGTTGGCCCGCAGGGCCTGTTCGGTCTCTTCGCCGCCCGCAAAGGGCACCACCACGGCCTTTGCGTTACTGGCAAGGGTCTCCATCACGGTATTGTATCCGGCCTTGCTGATCGAGAGCAGGCATTGGCGCAGCATGCCGGGGAAATCCGGGCGCACGGTCTCGATGGTCACGCCGCTGCCCGCGACACGCCGCAATTCGTCCACCGCATCGGGCTTCTCGTGCGGACTGACCAGGATGCGCCATGGTTTGTCGCGTGCCAAAGAGAGCGGGCGCGCAGCCACCGCGGCGTGGAACAGCGGCATGCCGACGGCGCCGCCGCCCGCCGATACCAGCACCTCATCCCGGCCGGCCGATGTCTGCGGGATGGCATGGTTCTCGACGATGTAACCGGTGTAGTGCAACTGGCCGGCGATCCGTTCGGCCAGCGGGAAGGTCGTCTGGAACGGCACGAAGGCGGGATCGCCATGGATCAGGGCGGCGTCGTAGTAATCCTGCAGCCAGGCGATGCTGTCCAGGTCGCGCTGCGGTTTGGTGCGGTCCACCAGGATGTCACGCACCGAGCAGAACACTGCTGGTCGTTTTGCCAGCTCCTTGGCATGCGCCAGCAGCGGCAGCAGCTCGAATCTCATCGGCCGGCGGCCAAAGGGGAACAGTTCCGTCAGCAGGGCATCGGGCATGAAGCGGTCGAAGATGCTCTGCAGGCGCTGTAGGCGCATGGCGCGCCAGTCATCGGTAATCTGCGCCCCGGTTTCGTCCAGCAGGATCTTGAAGCTGGAATCCTGGGCGCGGGCCGGTGGCAGCTGCTCTAACCGTACGCCTTCCAGGCCGTGCAGGGTCGGATCGGGCATGCCGCCGGAAACCAGCAGCGTGTCCCAGCCATGGCGTGCAAAGGCGCGTGCAATGGCCGCCACGCGGTGCAGGTGGCCTACTCCAAGCAGGTGCTGCACATAAATCATCACGCGCGATGCGGTCATGCCTTCTGCTCCAGCGGAATATTGGCCGCCAGCAATTCGGGCCGACCGGTGTCAGTGATACGAAATTCCTGCAGGCAGCGCCAATCCAGCTTGATCGGCGACTTGCCCAGCATCGGCCAGTCGAAGGCCAGGCCAAGCATGGCCCGGATCACGCCTTTATGGGTGATCGCGCCGGCATCCTGCCCGGCAACGGTCAGGCGCTGCAGCCAGGGCAACAGGCGGGCTTGCACCTGGCGCGGACTTTCGCCACCTGGCGGCTGCAGATCGAGGCCGCGATCTTCGTTTTCTATGAAACCGGCGCCATGCTCGATACGCAAATCAGCGATCGTATGGCCTTCATAGCTTCCCCAATCCATTTCGATCAGCGCCGGTTCGACCAGCGGCTGGATGCCGAGCGCCTCGGCCGTCTGCCGCGCGCGCAGCAACGGACTGCTGTACCAGATGCGTTGGCGGTAGGCCTGCGGAAGGATTTGGGCCGCAAGCTGCCCGCGTCCGGCATCGGACAGAGGAATGTCGGCGCGCCCCTGCAGGCGGCCGGATTGATTCCAGTCGGTCACGCCGTGACGCATCAGGATCAGCCTAGTCATGCCGGCAGCCCCAGTGGGGCGAACGCGGCGCTCAGCCGCTGCCGGGCGGCTGTCATCGACAGATGCGCGGCGACATGGCGGATTGAGGTGGCCGCCATGCTGCGTCTCAGCTCTTTATCGCCGAGGATGCCGCGGAGTGCCGCCGCCAGGGTCTCAGGCCGGTCATCCATCGCCAGCCACCCGGTTTCGCCATGACGCACGACATCAGGCACGCCGCGCGTACGCACGGACAGCACGGGCAGGCCCGCGGCCTGCGCCTCCAGCAGCGCCATGCCATAGGCCTCATTGATCGCGGGCCAGACGTAAAGATCGCAGGCCGCGTATAGGCCCGGCAGGTCCTGGGAATCAAGCTGGCCGGTAAATCGTGCGCGGTTGCCGGCAAAGGCGAAAGCCTGCTCAGCCGTCTTGCGCTCTGGGCCATCGCCCACCAGCAGAATCTGCCATTCTGCGTCCATGCCAAGCTTCAGCATTTCCGCCAGCCGCAGGAAGGAGGCGATCTTGTCGCCGGCGCGCATCATGCCGACGGCCAGCAGCCATGGTTTTTCCGGTTCCAGGCCATGGAGCCGTTTGACGGCATCGCGATGCCTGCCGCGCGCATCGGCCGCCGCGGCAAAGGGTTCGTGGTCCAGAAAGGGCGGGAAAACCTGCACCTTGTCCGCACCTGCAAATGCAGACAGGCAAACCCGATCGAGTTCGGTGATCGGCAGCAGGATGTCCGCCGCGCGGATGGCGAGGGCGGCCTGCCTATAGCCGGCTGCCCAGGGGCCATGCTCGCGCTTGGGCGCCACCGATGGTTCGGCGATCACGTAGGGCAGATTGAAGCGGCGCTTCAGGGCAGGGCACAGGTAATCGGCGGCCTTGTGATAGACGTGATAGGTGAACAGCAGGTCAGGCCGCGTTGCCGGATCGGCTTGCCAGGCTGCGCTGAGCCGTTCGACCTCGATCGCGGCTGCCGCGACGGTCTCCGACTCGTGCCCGGAGTCGCCTTTGCGGTTGTAACTGCGCAGGGTCGATACAATATCGACCCGGTGACCAAGATCGGCCAATACCTGCATGAACAGCCGCGCCATGCGTCGATCGCCTGATGGCGCCGGATGATCTGGCGGCTTGAGCGGGGCATAAAAACCGATCCGCATGGCTCTTGCGGCCTAGGATGCCAGGCCGAAGCGGTTGGCCAGAAAATCGATGCCGGCGGTCATGCCGAAAAGGCGCCGTACCCGCTGCGCACCGGCATTGCCCAGGCGTGCCCGCAAGGACGGATCGACGATCAGGTGATTGAGGGCAACGGCCATGGCATCGGCATCTTCTGGCGGCACCAGCAATCCCGTTTCGCCGTCGACGATCAGTTCCGGAATGGCGGAGATGGCGGTCGCAGCGCAGGGCAGTGCCTGGCTCTGCGCCTCCATCAGCACATTCGGCAGCCCGTCCATGTCGCCGTCACGGTCGCGGCGGCTGGCCAGAGCGAAGATATCGGCCTCGCGATAGGCAGAGATCACCTCCTCCTGCGCCTGGGCCCCGCGCCACGCGACGCGCTCGGCGATCCCAAGCTGGGCCGCCTGCGCCTTCAAGGCCGGCAGCAGCGGCCCGCCGCCGATATGGGTAAAGCGCCAATGCAGGCCTCGTGGCAGACGGGCGAGGGCCGCGAGCAGGATGTCAAAGCCCTTTTTCTCCACGGCACGGCCTATCGAGACCAGATGCACGGGGTCGGCCGGGTCCCGGCCATCCCGCGGCGGCCGCCAGCCAGGCGGTTCGGGGAAGCGGCCGAAGTCAAGCCCGTGATACACCAGCGACACCTTTCCCGGATCGCTCAGTGCGGTGAGGTGGGTCACGTTATGAGCGGTGCAGGTCACCATCCAGCGGCAATCACCGAGTTTTTCGCGTTTCTCCCATTCCGGAGTGATCCAGATGTCGCGCGCATGGGCAGAGGCCGACCAGGGCAGTTCCAGCATCATCGCAGCATATCGCGCCACCGAACCCGGGGTGTGGATGAAATGGGCGTGCAGATGGCGATATTGCGGAGGCAATTCGGCGGCCAGCACGAGGGCCTGACCGAAGCGACGGATGCGGTTGGGTGTGCGGTCGCGTTTGAGGTCCTGACGCCATTGTTTCAGGGCGACTCGGTAGCCGGGCAGGCGGCGGCTATGCCACCAGCCGCGCAGCACACGCATAGGCTCCTGGTACAGGTACTCCGGCAGATATAGCAGGGGTGCCTTGATCAGGCCGTGCAGGGCGTGTCGTTTGGTGTCGGTAGGATGGCGCAGGGATACAATCAGGATGTCCAGGCCGCGCGCTTCCAGCGCGGCAATCTCCTGGGCAATGAAGGTCTCCGACAGGCGGGGATAGCCTTTCAGGATGAAGGCGACCGAAGGGGACGGGGACGCGGACATGACTTCTGGAAAACGCAATAAGGCGCGGATCAGCCGCGCAAGCCGACCACGTTGGACGCCGGCGCCGAGGCAGGACGCAGCCATGGCTGCACCAGACGGTCGACGTTATCCAGTCCCTCAAGCAAACCGGGAATGACGATTTCGGACGGCAGCGGCTGGCGCGGCAGGTTGCGCAGCGCATTGGCCATCACGGCAGGATCGTAGATGCCGTCATCCTCCAGCATGCGGACAAGGCCGAGCTGCTGCGCGCGGTTGGCGCGGATGAACTGCTCCATGCGCGGCCGCTTGCGGGGAACGATGATGGCGCGCTTGTCCAAGGTGAGGATTTCGCAAAAGGTGTTGTAGCCTCCCATGGCCAGTACGCCGACGGCGTTCTGTACCAGGTGTTCCATATGCGCATCGAAGGTTATGGCCTCTACGCGCGGCAGTTTGGCCACCCGGGCCAGGAAGTCGGCGCGGCGCTCGCGCTGCATGAACGGCCCCAGCACGATCAGGGCCGGGTAGGGCAGCATCTCGTTGCTTTCATAGGCCCGCAATACCCATTCGATCAGGCCTTCGCCATCGCCGCCGCCGCCCGGTGTAACAAGCAGGAAGGGCCGCTGTGTGATTTCAGGCAGTTGGTGTTCCGGCAGAGCTTCGGGCGAGAATCGCGGCAGGTATCCGGTATAGACGACCTTGCGTCGCACGCGTTCGGGCAGAGCAATGCCTTCCAAGGGATCGCAGAATTGCGGCAGGCCATAGACCCAGATCTGGTCGAACAGGCTTTTCAGCGCCGGCATGACATTCTTGCGCTCCCATTCCGGGGCCAGCGCGCTGGGTTCGTCCATCACGTCGCGCAGGCCAAGCACCAGACGGGTGCCGCCGGTCTTGAGCATCTTCATGGTTTCCAGGGCCTCGCCGCGCAGGCCCAGGGGTTCCTTGTCGACGATGAAGATATCGGGATCGAAGATCTTGGCGGTGTGCTGGATGATCTCGGCGCGGATCTTCAGCGTTTCCTCGATATCCATGGGCAGGTTCAACGAGGTGTACTGTCCATCGCGCAGTTTAATCACGCCAGGAATCCGGACGAAATCGACCCGGCTGCGGAAGTCAAAGCTGCCGATGATCGGCGAGCCTGAAAGGATCAGCACCGACATGTCCTTGTGGCGCTCGACCAGCGCATGGGCAATGGTTCGGCATCGGCGCAAATGGCCAAGGCCGAAGGTGTCGTGGCTGTAGATCAGCACACGGGTGCCGTCGCTGCGCGAAACCATTCAGGTATCCCCCTCCCCCAATGGGAGCTCAGATGCCGGGACTATGGCATAGGCCCGCAGGGCAGGCCAAGGCCCTGAGATGATAGTCATTCTTAGACCGTTCCCGTTCCGTCTCGGCGATTGGCGGGCGGCAGGCGATCGGCTAAGGTCTGGCCGGGCTAGGGGAAAAGTTCCGTGGACAAGAACCTCTATAGTTTCATCCTAAAATACAGCCTCAAGCAGCAGGTTATCATCACCGTCCTGTCGGTGATTTCATTCGTTCCGTATTATTACTATCTCAGCATGCCCAAGACGATCGTCAACCAGGGCATCCAGGGCAAGGATGTCAGCTTTCCGATCGACGTCTTCGGCCTGGGGTTGCTGAACCTCGATCATACGCATTATCTGCTGCTGCTCTGCTGCGGGTTCCTCGCCCTTGTGATCGTCCAGCAGGCTTTCAAATACGTCATCAATTATTTCCAGGGTGTGGCGGGCGAGCGCATGCTGCGGCGCCTGCGTTATGAATTATACGCGCGCATCCTGCGCTTTCCCCTGCCGACCTTCCGGCGCACCAGCCAGGGCGAGATCATCCCCATGGTGATCGCCGAGGTCGAGCCGATTGGTGGTTTCATCGGGGAAAGCTTCGCATTGCCGATCTTTCAGGGCGGCATGCTGCTGGTGATCTTTGCTTTCCTGCTGCTCCAGAATCCGCTGATGGCCATGGCGGCCGTGGCGCTGTATCCGATCCAGTTCTACTTCGTTCCGAAAATGCAAGCCAAGGTGCGTGCATTGGGGCGCGAGCGCATCAAGAACCAGCGCCGCCTGTCAGACCGGATCGGCGAAACCATCAGCGGCATACCGGAGCTGCATACCCATGACGCGGCCCATCCGATGCTGGCGGAATTCACCCGCCGCCTGAGCATCAGCTACTGGATCCGGGTCGAGATATTCCAGCGTAAATTCATGATCAAGTTTCTGAACAACTTCATTCAGCAACTTGGTCCTTTCTTCTTCTACGCCATCGGCGGGTATCTCACCATCCAGGGACATATGGATGTTGGTACCGTGGTGGCGGCGGTGAATGCCCACAAGGAAATGGGGGCGCCATGGAAGGAACTGCTCAACCATTACCAGACCCGCGAAGACGTGAAGCAGAAGTACGAGCAGGTCGTGAGCCAGTTCGAGCCGGAAGGGCTGCGCGATGCGGCGGACCAGGACGCGGAGCCGGCCGAGCCGGTTTCGCTGGCCGGGCCGGTCGCGATCTCCGGCGTATCGTTCCACGACGATCAGGACCAGCCGATTCTGGAGAATCTGACACTCAGTCTGCCCTGGCCATCGCGAGTGGCCGTGGTGGGCGACCATGGCCGCGACGAAATGCTGCAGTTGCTGGCGCGCATGCAGGCGCCAGACCGCGGCAAGGTGCTTATTAACGAGCGGAATCTGGCCGATTTGCCGGAAACCGTCGCCGGCCGGCGGCTCGCCTATGTCGGTCCGTCCAGCTACATCTTCAATACGACACTGGGCAACAACCTGTTCCTTGGCCTGCGCCACCGGCCGATGATCCAGCGCCAACTGCAAGGCGCCGAGCGTGCGCGCTTCGAACGCGAGCTTGGTGAGGCACTGGCATCCGGCAATTCGCCCTACGACCCCGATTCAGACTGGACCGATTATGCCGCGGCCGGCGCGACGGGACCGGAGGATATCGTTGAGGTGGCGATTGCAGCTCTGCGTGCCGCGGGCTTCGATGAAGATGTCTATCAGATCGGTATGCGGGGCACGGTCGATCCGCGCCGTCGCCCGGATGTGGCCGAGCGCGTGCTAGCCGCCCGCATGGCTTTCCGCGAAAAGCTGAGCAGCGGCGCGCTGGCCGATCTGGTCGAGAACTGGGATCCCGCGCGCTACAACAGCAACGCGACCGTGGCCGAAAATCTGATGTTCGGCACCGCACGCGACGCCACGTATCAGGAAGACAACCTAGCGCGCGATCCGCATGTGCTGAGCGTTCTGGATGCGGTCGGCCTGCGCCAACGCTTCCTGCAGATCGGCTACGAAGTGGCCGGCACGATGGTCGAACTGTTCGCCGACCTGCCGCCGGAGCACGAGTTCTTCCAGCAGTTCAGTTTCATTTCCTCCGACGACCTGCCCGATTACAAGGAGCTTCTACAGCGGACCAAGCCCGACGCACTGGAGCAACTGGCCGAGGCGGATCGGGTCAGGCTGATGTCGCTGCCATTCAGGCTCGTTCTGGCGCGTCACCGCCTGGGGCATTTCAACGAAGCCGAGCGCGATGCAATTCTCAAGGCGCGCAAGATATTTGCCGATACCTTGCCGGCAGGCCGGCGGGATGCGATCGCTTTCTTCGATCCAGACAAGTTCACCGTCTCGTCGAGTATCGTCGACAACATTCTGTTTGGCCGGGTTGCCTATGGCCAGGCCCAGGCCCAGGAGAAGATTGGCCACGTCATGGCCGATGTGGTGGAGCAGATGCAACTGCGCGTGCCGATCATAGAGGTTGGCATGCAGTTCGACGTGGGCATTGCAGGCGCGCGGCTGAGTGCCGCCCAGCGCCAGAAGCTCGCGATTGCGCGCGCGCTGGTGAAGCGTCCCGATTGGCTTATGCTATCGGAGGCGACCGCGACGCTCGATCCGCGCAGCCATGCCCAGGTGCTGAAGGCGGTGATCGAGGCGCGCAAGGATGCCGGCCTGATCTGGTCGTTGCAGCGTGCAACCGATTGCGAGCTTTTCGATATCGTGGTCGTGATTGAGCATGGACGGATCGCGCAATGCGGCCCTTATGCTGAACTCTGCGAGAAGCATGGTCGCTTCAAGCAGATGTTGGCTCCCGCTTGAATTTTCTGAGCGGCGCCGAGCCGATGGAGATTGGGTTATGAGCCTGAACGAAGAAGTTGAACTGCTTCGGCGGATTCCGCTTTTCGCCAAGATCGAGGCCTCGAAGCTGAAACTGCTGGCCTTTACCAGTCAGCGCCTGACCTACAAGCCCGGCGACGTGCTGTTCCGGCAGGGCGATCCGGGCGATGCTGCGTTCGTCATCATCGGCGGCGAGGCCGATGTGATGGTGGATGCTCCGGCGGGGCAATTAAAGGTGGCGCATCTCAAACAGAATGATTTCGTCGGCGAGATCGCCATCCTGTGCGATGTGCCGCGCACGGCCACTGTGATCGCCGCAACCGAGGTGACCACCCTGCGCATCGAGAAGGACCTGTTTTTCCGACTGATCACCGATTTCCCGCAGATCGCAATCGAGATCATGCGGGTGCTGGCGCAGCGCCTGGAGCGCACAACGGCCGATTTGCGGTCTCTGTCGTCCAAGCTGCAATCCTGATCCCGGATGAGTCGCCTCGATAGCTTCATCCGCCGCCTTCAGGCGCAGCGGGACATCCTGAACTGGGCCGCTGAAGCCGTTGCCGGACAGGCCGGAACCGTGCTGGAGATCGGTCTTGGCAACGGCCGAACCTATGACCATCTCTGCAGTCGGTTCGACCGTGAACGCATCTATGCCTTTGATCGCGCCAATAATGCCAATCCTCGTTCGC
This sequence comes from Ferrovibrio sp., assembly GCF_046297895.1. Classification (GTDB taxonomy): domain Bacteria; phylum Pseudomonadota; class Alphaproteobacteria; order Ferrovibrionales; family Ferrovibrionaceae; genus Ferrovibrio. The sequence continues at coordinate 52,419 of NZ_JBKBHC010000004.1, forward strand.
AACCGCCCGCCGAGCGGTTGGTGCTTGGTGAGTTTTCGGTCACGCTGTCCGCTTTTGCCAAAGCGCATCCCGATGGTGCCGTTCTGGTCCACAGTGATGTCGGCTTGGGCGACCCTGATGCCAATGCCCGTCAGGTGATCATGATGGGGCAGCTATTGCCCTCGCTGCTTGCTCCGGGCGGATTGCTGCTCAGTGATCAGAATGTCAGCAGCCCCGACCTTCTGCCGCAACCTCTACCGGTGCCAATTCCTCCCGATCGCTACTTTGTGTATATAAGGCGCTGAGGGGATCCCGAGTCCCCCATTCAAAAAGCGCCATAAGCGGGGGATCATGTCGGACGGCAAGAAACGGAAGATCGCCATTCTTGGTGGTGGCGTATCGGCATTAACGAGCGCGTTCTATCTGGCCAGCCAGCCAGGTGCGCAGGACAAATACGACATCACGGTTTATTGCATCGGTTGGCGGCTGGGTGGCAAATGCGCCACCGGACGCAACTCCGAATTCGGCAACCGCATCGAGGAACATGGCATTCATGGCTTCCTCGGCTCCTATTACAACACCCTATCGATGATGACCGAAACCTATCGGCTGCTGGATCGGCCGGCAGGGTCGCCGCTCGCCACCTTTGAGGAGGCCTTCTATCCGATCGACTCAATCCTGTGCTGGGAATTCAGGGATTACCGTTGGGTGAACTGGAAGATCACGGTGCCGCGGAACGACCTGAAGCCGTGGGAGCCGGATTCCCTGCCGACATTGCGGCACTGGATCAAGGCGCTGGTGGAATTCCTGGCCCGGATGTTTGACAGCCACGCTGCCCATATTCCATCGGCAGCACTCGAGCTGAGCGTTGCGCGTGGATTGATGAAGCGGCTCTCGGAAGAAGCCGAAGCGATAGCCCAGGGGCAGGGGAGCACGCTGCTCAAGGCGGTGGACGATTTCTGGCTCTGGTTCAAGCGGCAGGTGGAAAAGCTTGTCGAGGGCAATGACGCCCTGCGCCACCTCTACATCACGCTGGATTATTTCCTCACCATGCTGCGAGGCGTCATCAAGGATGACGTGCTGAACAAGGGCTTCGACCAGCTCGACGACGAGAATTTCTCGGAGTGGTTCGCCCGTCACGGCGGGTCCATGCTGACCATCTCTTCGCCGCTCAGCATGAATACGCCGAACCTGTCCTACCAGTATCCCGATGGCGATACGACGCGGCCGCCGGCAATGGCGGCCGGGGCCTACCTGCACTGGACTTTGCGGGAATTCGCCTATCTGGGTTCATTCGGCTGGTTGTTCGCGGCCGGCACGGGCGACACGGTGGTAGCGCCGCTTTATCTGCTGCTCAAGCGGCTCGGCGTGAAGTTCGAACTGTTCCACAAGGTGCGCGAAATCACCAGCGGGCCGAATGGTGTGGGCGAGATCGTATTCGATATACAGGCGACGCCGAAGGACAAAGCAAAAGGCTATGACCCGCTGATCGAACTGCCGCTGGCACAGTTCGGCGGCAGGACGCTTCCGGTCTGGCCCGATCGCCCGCTCTACGACCAGTTGATCGAAGGCGAAGCGATGAAGGCCGCCGGTGTGGACATCGAATCCTATTGGACGGCATGGAAGCCGGTAGCGGAAAAGCGCATCAAGGCGGGAGAGGATTTCGACACCGTGATCGCGGCGATGTCGATTGCCACCCTGCCGATCCTGGCGCCGCAACTGATGCAGGCCAACCCAAAATGGCCGCAGATGGTGGATGCAATAAAGACGGTGCAGACCCAGACGCTGCAGGTGTGGATGAAACCCACGCTGAAGCAGATGGGGCTGCCATTCGATTTCAAGAATTACGACCGCCTGATCGGCGCCACCTTCGTCAATCCGATAGACGGCGTCGCCGATTTCTCAGACTTGATACCGATGGAAACATGGCCGGCCGACAACGCGCCGCAATCGCTGCTGTATTTCTCGGGTGCCACGCCGCAATACGGCGCCCAGCCGGCCTTCAGCGACCATGACTATCCGAAACGCGAATATGCCCGCGTGAAGTATCAGGCCCAGCAGTATCTCCAGGCCTGCATGGGGGCGCTGCTGCCGAAATCGGTGACCAATGCGGTCAACCCGCCAGGCGACCAGATCGGTTTCGATTTCAGCCAGCTTGTCTGCCTCCGGAATGATGGCGCTACCCTGGGCGTGGCGCGGCTGGAGCAGCAATTCTGGAAACCCAACATTGATCCCAGCGAACGTTACGTCACGTCTCCGCCGGGCAGCACCAAATATCGGCTCAAGGCCTGGGAGTCCGGTTTCCCCAACCTCGTATTGGCGGGCGACTGGATCTACACCGGCCTCAATGTCGGCAGCTTCGAGGGTGCCTGCATGGGCGGCAAGCTGGCCGTGCATGCCATCGATCCGGCCGCGATGCCGCTGGACAAGGTCTACGGCTATCCGCTCAGCCAGGGACCGAAGGCCGAGAACCTCTAGCACTGGTTCCGCCCATCCGCCTTGGCTAGCATCGTCTGCGTTTAGCCGATGGGAGGAGGCCGGATGGGCAAGCCGGGGCCGCTGAACCTGATCACCGACGTGGCCGGCCTGCGGGTCGGTCATGCCATCGATCTCCGAATCCGCACCGGCGTGACGGTCATCCTGCCAGAGCATCGCGCTGCCTGTTCGGTCGATGTGAGGGGCGGTGGCTCCGGCACGCGCGAAACCGACCTGTTGCGGCCAGAGGCGTCCATGCCCGGCGTGGATGCCATCTGCCTCTCCGGTGGTTCCGCCTTCGGTCTGGATGCGGCTTCCGGCGTCATGCAATGGCTGGCCGAACGCGGCCGCGGTTTTGCCGTGCGGGGACATGTCGTGCCCATCGTGCCGGCGGCGATCCTGTTCGATCTGGCCAATGGTGGCGACAAGGACTGGGGCGCCGAACCGCCTTATCGCCGGTTGGGCCATGCCGCCTGCGACGCGGCGTCGGATGGTGCCTTTCCGCTCGGCAATACTGGTGCCGGCTTTGGCGCGATGGCAGGCAAGCTGAAAGGTGGATTGGGCAGCGCGTCCTGGCAGGAAGCGGATGGCTTGATGGTGGCCGCCTTGGTGGCCGTCAACAGCGTCGGCAGCGTGCTCACCCCCGGCAACCGCGGATTCTGGGCGCAACCCTGGGAACAGGGCAATGAGTTCGGCGGCCTGGATGGCGCCTTTGCCCGCGATATCGACCTTGGGATTGCCGCGGAGTCCCGCATCGCCCGGCCGGTTGCCGGCGGCCATACCTGCATCGGCGCGATCGTAACGAACGCGGCGCTCGACAAGGCCGGATTGCGGCAGGTGGCGGCTATGACCCATGATGGCCTGGCGCGGGCGGTGCGTCCGGTCCATACCCCGATGGATGGCGATACCATCTTTGCGCTGGCCACCGCCGCATGGCAGGATCAAAGTGATGCAGCGGGCCGTGACTGGCTGATCGCCAGGGTAGGCAGCATCGCCGCCGATTGCATGGCCCGTGCCGTGGCGCGGGGCGTATGGTTGGCCGTGCCGCTGGCAGGCGAGGATTGCGCCGCAGATCTGCTGCGGCGCCAGGAGGAGGGAAAACGATGACGCGACGCTGGACTTATCTATCCGCCATACTGGGGCTTGGGTTGGCGACGACCCTTGCCAGTATGCCGACCGCAGCCCTGGCGCAGGGCAAGAAGGATACGCTTGTGCTGGCGATGACGCTGGAGCCGCCTGGGCTTGATCCCACCATCGCGCCGGCGGCCGCCATTGGCGAGGTTGTGCATTACAACATCTTCGAAGGCCTGACCAAGATCCTGGAGAACGGCGAGGTTGGCCCGTTGCTAGCCGATAGCTGGGTTGTCTCGCCTGATATGAAGGTGTTTACCTTCAAGCTGAAATCCGGCGTGAAGTTCAGCGATGGCACAGCCTTCGATGCCGCTGACGTGAAGTTTTCGTTTGAAGCCTATGGCGGCGAAAAGAGCACCAACAAACGCAAGGCGGTATTCGCCAATATCGAGTCGATCGCGACGCCCGATCCGCTCACTGTCGTGATCACGCTCAAGAAGGCCGATCCAACCTTCCTGTTCAGTCTTGGCGAGAATACGGCCGTTATAACTGCGCCGGAAAGCGCGGCCAATAATGCCATCAAGCCGGTTGGCACCGGGCCCTACAAGCTGGTGGAATGGGTGAAAGGCGATTCCGTGACTCTGGCGGCCAACGAGGCTTATCGCAATCCCGCCGCCATCAAGCTGAAAACGGTGAAGATGCGCTTCATCGGCGATCAGGGCGCGCTGGTGGCTGCCATGCGCGCCGGCGATATCGACGCCGTGCCGATCGGCATCCTGGGCGAGAATGTGCGCGAATTCGAGAAGGACAAGCGTTTCAAGGTCACTGCGGGCTCGACCGAGGGCGAGACCATGGTGATCATCAACAACAAGCGCAAGCCGTTCGACGATGTGCGCGTGCGTCGGGCGTTGACCTATACCATCGACCGCGCCGCGGTGATCGAGGCCGCCTCGGCTGGCTATGGCAAGCCGATCGGCAGTCACTTCGCGCCGCACGATCCAGCCTATATCGATCTCACCAAGATGTATCCTTACGATCCGGCCAAGGCAAAGGCGCTGTTGAAGGAAGCCGGCGTGAACAACTTGGAGGTGACGCTGCGGCTGCCGCCCCCGCCTTATGCCAAGCCGATTGGCGAGGTGGTGCAGGCCATGCTGAGTCAGGTCGGCATCAACGCCAAGATCGAGAATGTCGAATGGGCGCAGTGGCTGGATGGCACATTCAAGAACAAGAATTTCGACCTGACGGTGGTCAGCCATGTCGAGCCGAACGACATCGTCAAATATGCCGAGCCCGACTATTATTATCAGTACGACAGCCAGAAGGCCCGCGATCTGATCGCCAAGGCCTATTCAACCCTCGACAAGGCCGAGCGTACCAAGACCCTGCAGGATCTGCAGCGCCTGCTGGCCGAGGATGCGGTGAATGTCTACCTGTACAATCTGCCGCGCCTGGGCGTTTACAAGCAGGGGCTGACCGGTTTCTGGGTCAACGCCCCAATCTTCGTCAACGACCTGACTGCGGTCGCCTGGCAGTAGAGGGTAAGCCCGGCCACAAAAAAGCCCGCCTTGCGGCGGGCTTTTTTCTTTGTCTCTTGCTCAGGCTGGGTCAGCGCACGAAGACGTGCACCTCGTTGGTGGCGGCCTGGACATTGCTGCCGGCCGAGACATTCACGCGGCTGGCGGGCAGGCCCATATCGGCCAGCGAGCGGATCACGCGGTCGGCATTGCGGCGGGCCTGGTTCTGGTTGCTGGCCGTTTGGGCCTGAGTGCCGCCGGCGGCCACCGCCACCACATCGAACACGGCGTTGGGCTTGCGCGCGATGGCCTGCGACACGGCATTGTACAGCGCCTGCTGGTACGGCACGTCGGCACGGTCGAAGCGGATTACGACCAGCGGCGTGCGACCCGCCGTATTGGCCGGAGCCGCCCCTTGGTCGATGGCGGCAAACTGCTGGGCGCCGGCATAGAAGTTGGCGCGGTTGCCCAGGCCCGGGCCAAGCAGTTCGCCCTGCTTGATCGCAGCCGAAAGCGTGGTGAGGTTGGTACGCTCGGCGCCGATGTAATTGGTCTGGCGCGCCACGTCCTGGCTCAGTTCGCCCAGCAGGCGGTCGATCAGCACGACGGTCTTGGCGGTTTCGTCTTCCAGCACGGCCAACTGGCGGTGGTCTTCGTCGATGGCACCCGAGAGGCTGTAGGTCGACTTGATCGACTGCAGCAGGTAGGTCGACATCGCCGAGTCGGCGGCCACCTGGTTGGCCAGGTTGCTCATGTTGCCCACGTCGGCCGCCATGCGGTCCAGATCGGTCTGGGCCTGGGTCCACTGGCTGACCAGGATCGGATTGCCCGGCGTGGTGCCCATCTGCAGGCGGGTCGAAACCGCGGCCACGATGCCGTGGTACCGCTGGGAGTTCTGGGTGGCGCTAGTACGCACGGCCTGCAGCTGCTGGTTCCGCTGGGTCACCTGCTGCTGCAACTGTGCCAGCTCGCCGCGCATCTGCTGGACCTTCTGGCCGACATAGGTGCCGGTCGCCTGGCCGGGGGTGACGCCAGGGACGATGAAATTCGTGGTTCCCAGGGCAGGCTGGGCGGGAATAGGGCCGGACTGGCCGAGAACCGGATTGGGGTTGGCCTCGGCAGCCGAGGCCGGGATCTGCTGGCTCAGCACAGGGGCGGGGCCACCGGCCGGATCCTCTCCGGTCAGCGAGGGCCAGAGTTCGTCGCTCACATAGGAACAGCCGGAAAGCAGCAGGGCCAGGGTGGCCGTGCTGGTCAGCAGCATACGGCGGCCGAACGCCAAATTACGAACAGGATTTGCCATGCCGCGCCATCTCGCGTTGAAGTTTGTCGTCACTGGTCTGCTGGCCTGGTGGGCCCCCCGTTGCATCCGACCCGGCGGCAGCATGAAGGTACCCCGCGCAAGCCTTTTGCGAACCTTGGCATTGTAGGGGCGTGCGAAACAGCCCGCAAGCATCTTCTGCCTGTAGAATCCGAGGGTTGCGCCGGATCAAAGCAATCCGGGATTGACCCTTGCGCTGCCTCGGCGAATTGAGTAGGTTCCGCCCCCGTTGCGGTACCCACCGCCTGCGCGCTCGTAGCTCAGCTGGATAGAGCACCAGACTACGAATCTGGGGGTCAGGAGTTCGAATCTCTTCGAGCGCGCCATTTTCTCCCAACCTGACAATATACTTAGTGCCGCTTCACCTGCCGGGGCTTGTCTCGGCCGGCTGAGTATTTCCTTCCGCGGCAGGGCAGCCTTGCCCATGGCGCTCTACCGGGAGTGCGGTCCAAGGCCTGATACTTTCGTCCAGCCCTGCGTGAACGGGCCGATCCCTTGTTCTGACGAATGCGCTTTTTCTTGATGGCAAGGTCAGTCCGGCCGGCTGGGGGTTATTGACTCCGCCATAAATGTCATATCAGTATAACAATAGAACTAAGGATGGCTGAAATGGCTGGGACGGCATACTCAAATACGGTTGACGAACGTCTTCCGACCCCGCTGTATCACCAGATATTCCTGATTCTGCAGAGTCAGATACGCGATGGCCATCTCGAAACCGGTGCCCTGCTGCCGGGCGAGGAAGAACTGGCCCGGCAATTCGGTGTTTCCCGCATTACCGCCCGTCGGGCTCTGGCGGAACTGGCGGCCGAAGGCCTGGTAACCCGCGGGCGAGGCCGTGGGACCCATGTCACGGCTCGTACCGAACCGCCGCCGATCCGGGCCGGTGTTGAAGGGTTGCTGGAAAACCTGCTGGCCATGGGCCTGAAGACGCAGGTCAATCTGATCGAGTTCAGTTATGAACCGGCCCCGCCCGATGTGGCGGCTGCTTTGCATGTGAAGGCGGGCGAGGAAGTGCAGCGCGCGGTACGCGTGCGCTCCTTGGAAATCGGCCCGTTCTCTTATCTGACAACCTACGTGCCCGCCGATATCGGCCGCAAATTCTCGCGTAAGGAATTGGCGCATCAGCCCCTGCTCGCGTTGCTCGAGCAATCCGGCGTCACCATCGGCGGCGCCGAACAGACCATCTCGGCGTCGCTGGCGGATGCGCGCGTGGCGCCATTGTTGAAGACCGCGATCGGTGCGCCGCTGCTGCGCATCAGTCGCGTCGTGCAGGACAGTGCCGGGCGCCCGGTGGAATACATCGTCGGCCTGTATCGGCCCGACCGCTACCAGTTCCGCATGAGCCTCGATCGCGTACGCGGCGAGGAGCAAAACACCTGGTCGGCCCGCGTGGCGCCGGCGGCAGGGGGAAAGAGGTCGCCACGTTCCATCCGCAGGGAGAAAAGAAAATGACGATTGGAAAGACTGGATTCCGCGTATCCCGCCGCCGCTTTCTGGCAGGCACCGCCGTTACCGCCGCCGCAGGTATCGGCGGCTTTCCCGCCATCCTGAAGGCCCAGCCCAGGACCATCAAGGTCGGCATCCTGCATCCGGTGACCGGCCCGCTGGCCCCCTCGGGCCAGCAATGCCGCCTGGGCGCCAAGCTGGCGATCGACACCATCAACGCCAATGGCGGCATCGCCTCCATGGGCGGCGCCAAGCTGGAACCGATCTATGCCGATGCGCAGTCCAAGCCGGATGTCGGTGCTGCCGAGGTCGAGAAGCTGAACGAAGCCGGTGCCGCCGCCATCGTCGGCCCCTTTGCCTCGGGCATCGCGCTGGCCACCACTCAGGCGGCGGCCAAGCACGGCATTCCCCATATCGTCGATGTCGGCGTGGTCGATCAGGTCGTCACGCGCGGCCTGACCAATACGTTCCGCTTTGGTCCTGGCCTCAGCAAGATCGTCGATACAGCCATTGAAAACCTCGTTGCATTGAACAACCAGGCCGGCAAGCCGGCCAAGACCGTGATGATCGTGCATGAGGAATCGGCCTTCGGCGCCGGCATGGCCAAGACGCTGAACGAGAAGCTGCCAGCGATGGGCTTCGAGGTGCTGGAAACCATCCCCCATGCCAATCCGACGCGTGACTTCAACAACATCGCGCTCAAGATCAAGGGGCGAAATCCAGACCTGCTGATCCCCTCGAACTATTACAATGAATTCGTGCTGCTGGCGCGTACCCTGCGGCAGCAGAAAATCCGCCCAAAGGCGATCTATGCCGTGCTGGGCGGTGCTGCCTCGCAATACCGCTTCGTGCAGGAATTCCCCGATGCGGCGGAATACATCATGGATTGCAATCACTGGTTCGATCCGCGCAATCCGGTGGCGCTGGAGCTGAAGAAGAAGGTCGAGGCCGAGAAGGCGTTCTTCTCCTATGAGGTCTTCCTCAATCACGAATGCGTGCGTCTGCTGGCCGATGCCCTGGAACGTGCGGCTTCCGCGGACCGGGGTGCGCTCACCCAGGCGCTGGCGGCCTCGGGCTGGGGCAACCATTTCATGCCCTATGGTCCGACCAGGTTCGTCAACGGCCAGAATGTCGGCGCGGCACCTGTGAACACGCAGGTTCTGGGCAAGGATATCAAGGTGATCTTCCCGAAGGATTTCGCCAACGCCAAGCCGGTTTTCCCGGCGCCCAAGGCCTGATGTCAGGGCGGCGGAGCGGCTGGTCCGTTCCGCCGCCATTTCCCGTGTGACGGTATGCTCGAATTTTCCATCCTACTGCCGGCGATCCTGAACGGACTGACCACCGGTGCGATCTATGCCCTGATCGCACTGGGCCTCACGCTGATCTACGGGGTGCTGCACATCATCAATTTCGCCCATGGCAGCCTGCTGATGCTGGCGCTCTATGGCGTGTTCTTTCTGCACAGCCTGTTTGGAGTCGATCCTTATCTGGCGCTGCCGGCGGCTGCCGTGGCCCTGTTCGGCATTGGCTACGGACTGCAGCGGTTCATCATCGGCCGTGCCAGTCATGGGAAAGACGAGAATATCCTTCTGGTCACGCTTGGGTTGTCAGTGATCATCGAGAATCTCGCTCTCTATCTCTGGCGCTCGGATACCCGCACCATCGAGACGCCGTATTCCTTTGATGTCTTCGATTTCGGTGTGGCTTTCATCCCCGTGCCCAAGGCCATCGCCTTCGTCGGCGCGCTGTTGGTTGCCGGCCTTCTCTGGCTGCTCATGGCGCGCACCGACCTTGGCCGTGCCATCCGCGCACTGGCCAAGGAGCGCCAGGGCGCCAGACTGGTCGGCATCAATGTCGATCACATCTTCGCCATGTCGTTTGGCATTGGCTGCGCCTGCCTGGGTATTGCCGCCTGCCTGCTTCTGCCCAGCTTCTATGTCAGCCCGCAGGTCGGCCATGCCTTCGTCCTGGTTGCTTTCACCGTGGTCGTGCTGGGCGGCATGGGTAGTTTCGTCGGCGCCCTGCTGGGTGGACTGATCATCGGCGTGACCGAAAGCCTGGGTGGTCTGTTCCTCGGCGAAAGCCTGGGACAGCTCGGCATCTTCCTGATCTTCATTATCGTCCTGCTGTTCCGGCCCACCGGATTGCTGGGGCAGAGGGCCTGACCATGCGCAGCCTGACGGCCATCGTGCTTTTCTTCATCGCGCTGCTGCCCCTGCCATTCGTGGTGCAGTCGGATTTCTGGCTCACCTGGCTCACTCTGGCGCTGTTCTATGCCTATCTTGGCCAGGCCTGGAACCTGCTGGGTGGTTATGGCGGCCAGTTTTCCTTCGGTCACGCGCTGTTTTTTGGCACCGGGGCCTATTGCACGGCCATCCTGCAGATCCAGTTCGGCATCAATGCCTGGGCCGGCTTTGTGCTGGCCGCGGTGGCCGCCGGCATTGTCGGCGCAGGCACCGGCTGGCTGGTTTTCCGTTACGGTCTGCGCGGGTCGTATTTTGCGCTGGTGACGCTGGCCTTCGCCGAGGTCTTCCGCATTCTTGCCAACACCTTCGCCTTCACCGGCGCGGGTGTCGGCCTGTTGGTGCCGCTGCAGCCCGGTGTCGCCCAGATGCAGTTCGAATCCAAGGCGGGGTTCTTCTGGCTGCTGCTGCTGCTGGTTTCTGCCGGCCTGCTATTTACCTGGTGGCTGCAGAATGCCCGCTTCGGTGCACGCCTGATGGCGGTGCGGGAGAACGAGGATGCCGCCCGCGCGCTCGGCGTCGATCCTTTCAATACCAAGTTGCTGGCGATCATTGCGTCGGGCGCCATCGCCGGCACGGGCGGCGCCGTCTATGTGCAACTCTTCCTCTATATCGATCCCAACATCGCCTATGGTCCGGCCATGTCGGTGGAGGCGCTGCTGGTGCCGATCATCGGGGGGCTGGGTACCATCTTTGGCCCTGTACTGGGTGCCTTCGCCCTCCACGCCATTGCCGAGATCGGACGGCTGGTTTTTGGCGAGGCGCCAGGTCTCAACCTCGTGCTCTATGGCCTTCTACTGGTGCTGATGGTGCTGTTCCTGCCCAACGGACTGTTCGGGCTGGGCAAAACGAGCTTCGGCACCGGCGCCCTGCGCCGCCTGTTCAAGCGGGGCGCCCATGCTTGAGATCAAGAATCTGGCCAAACGCTTCGGCGGCCTGGTCGCGACCAACAATGTCAGTTTCACCATTCAGGCCGGCAGCATTTCGGCCCTGATCGGACCGAACGGCGCCGGCAAGACCACGATCTTTGCGCAGATTTCCGGTTTTCATAAACCCGATGCTGGCGACATCCGGTTTGAGGGGCGCTCGCTGCTTGGCCTGACGCCGGAAAAGATCTGTCTGCTGGGTGTGACCCGCACCTTTCAGATCGTGCAGCCCTTTGCCGGCCTGAACGTGCGCGAGAATATAGCTGTCGGCGCCCATCTGCATCGGGCCGGCCGTCGTGCGGCCCTTGAGCATGCCGAGGCGATTGCCCATCGCGTTGGCCTGGGGTCGCAACTCGACAAGCCGGCCGCTGCGCTCACCGTAGCCGGGCGCAAGCGGCTGGAACTGGCCAAGGCGCTGGCAACCGATCCCAAGCTTATCCTGCTCGACGAGGTGATGGCCGGCCTGAATCCGGCCGAGATCGACGAGATCATCCCGGTGATCCGGGGCATCCGCCAGTCAGGTGTTACCATCCTGCTGATCGAACATGTCATGCGTGCCGTTATGAATCTGTCCGATCATGCCTGGGTGCTGAACAACGGCAGCCTGATCGCCAGTGGCACCCCGGCGCAGATCGCAGCCGACCCCCAGGTGATCGAGGCCTATCTCGGTCACGGCGCCGCCGCCCGCATGCAGGCCCAGCCGTCGGAGGCGCGCCATGCTTGAGGTGAGGGGACTGCAGGCTGGTTACGGCGAGGTCGCGGTATTGCGTGGCATAGACCTCGATCTGACCAAAGGCGAGATCGTCGCGCTACTGGGTGCCAACGGAGTCGGAAAGTCGACCTTAAACAACAACCTTTCGGGCCTTTACCGCCCGATGGCAGGATCAATCCGCTTCATGGGAACGGATATCACCGGCGCCAGTGCGGACCGTATCGTCAGCGCCGGCCTGATCCAGGTGCCGGAGGGCCGACGGATATTCCCGAATCTGAGCGTGCAGGAGAACCTGGAGCTCGGAAGCTATCGCCGCGGCCGTGCCAATCGTGCGGCCAATATCGAGCGCGTCTATGGTGTATTCCCGCGCCTGAAGGAACGCATGGCTCAACTCGCAGGCACGCTCTCGGGCGGCGAGCAGCAGATGCTCGCCATCGGCCGCGGGCTGATGGCTGAGCCGGAACTGCTGATCCTCGATGAGCCATCGCTCGGTTTGTCGCCGCTGCTGGTCGAGGAGATGTTCGGTCTGATCCAGCAACTCAACCGCGATGGTCTCTCCATCCTGCTGGTGGAGCAGAATGTGGTTCAGTCCCTGGCCATCGCGCATCGCGCCTTCGTGCTGGAGCATGGCGTGATCGCGTTATCTGGTCCGGCCTCGGTTCTTATGAACGATCCGGGGCTCAAGGCCTCGTATCTGGGAATGTGACATGACCGGCTCGCCCCCCATGACACTCGCCGAGAAGCTGGTCGCCCGTGCGGCCGGATTGCAGGCCGTGCGGCCGGGCGAGGTGGTCACGGCCAAAGTCGATCTCGCCATGATGCATGATTCCGGCGGGCCGCGCCGTGTGGCGCCGATGCTGGAGCGCCTGCAGGCGAAACTTTGGGATCCTGACCGGGTGGTCGTCATTTCCGATCATTACGTGCCGGCGGTGGATGCCGAAAGCGCCGGCATTCTCGACCTGACCCGCAAGTGGGTGAAGGCGACCGGCGTGAGCAAGTTCCACGACATGCAGGGCATCTGCCATGTGGTGCTGCCCGAACGCGGCCATCTGCGGCCGGGCATGTTCGTGGTTGGCGGCGACAGCCACTCCCCCACCGGGGGCGCCTTCGGGGCCTATATGTTCGGCGTCGGCGCCACCGAGATGTGCGGCGTGCTAGTGACCGGCGAAATCTGGCTGCGGGTACCCGAGACGATCCTGCTGCACTGGTCCGGCCGGCTTGGACCCGGCGTGGCGGCCAAGGACATGATCCTGGCCATGTGCGCGAAGCTTGGCATGGATGGCGGTCGTTACCAGGCCATTCAGTATGCCGGCGAGACCATAGCCGGACTGGCGATGCAGGAGCGCATGACATTGTCCAACATGGCGGCCGAACTGGGCGCGCAGGTGGGCCTGATCGCTCCTGATGCCGTGACGAAGGACTACCTGCTGGGCGTCGGCGTGCCCGGGTCTGAAATCGACCTCGCTGCGTGGCAGGCGGGCGAGGGCGCCGTTGTCGCCGAGCGGCACGATTTCGACGCCGCCAGCCTCTCGCCCATGGTGGCGGCACCGCACAGCCCGGCCAACAGCGCGGCCGTGGCTGAGCATAAGGGCGTGAGCGTCGACCAAGCTTATATCGGTGCCTGCACGGGCGCCAAGATCAACGACCTGCGCATGGCAGCCAGCGTGTTGAAGGGCCGCAGGGTGGCCAGCGGCACGCGACTGCTGATCGCGCCGGCCTCCGCGCGCACGACGGCGGAAGCTGCCGCCGATGGCACGTTGGCGACGCTGACCGAGGCAGGCGCCATCCTGCTGTCGTCCGGCTGTGGCGCCTGTGCCGGCTATGGCGCCGGCGTGCTGGCCGAAAATGAAACCTGCATCGCCTCCACGGCACGCAATTTCAAGGGGCGCATGGGGGCCGGCTCGTCAAAGGTCTATCTCGGCTCGCCCTATACTGTGGCGGCTTCGGCCGTGGCCGGCCGCATCGCCGATCCGCGCGAGTTCCTGTCATGACGGCGGCAAATCACACCGGGCGGGTCTGGAAATTCGGCGACAATATCGACACCGACGTGCTGGCGCCCGGCCTGTACATGAAAAGCCCGCTGGCCGAGCTGGCGAAGCACTGCCTGGAGGCGGTGGAGCCGCGCTTCGCCAAAGAGGCGAAGCCGGGTGATATCGTTGTGGGCGGGCGCAATTTCGGCATGGGGTCATCGCGCGAACAGGCGGTGATGGCCTTGCGCGAGCTGGGCATTGGCGCCGTGGTGGCACCAAGCTTTGCCGGCATTTTTTATCGCAACGCGCTCAATCTTGGCCTGTTGGCGCTGGTCTGCCCGGAAGCTGGCAAGATCCGCGCCGATTGTGTCCTGACGGTGGATGCCAGTCGTGCCGAACTGCGTGACATCGAAACCGGCAGAGCCTATGCCTGCGAACCGCTGCCCGCCCATCTGCTGCAGATGATTGCCGATGGCGGCCTGCTGCCACATCTGGAAAAGAAACTGAAAGTTCAACGGTCAAAGGAGGCGCAGGCATGAGTAAGCTGCGCGAACGTCTCAGGGGCGGCGGCATCGTCGTCGCCCCAGGTGTCTATGATGGCCTGAGCGCACTGGTTGCCGCCCAGACCGGCTTTGATGCGCTCTATCTCTCCGGTGCCAGCATCGCCTATACCCGTTTCGGCCGCTCGGATATCGGCCTGGTGTCGATGACGGAAGTGGCCGATACGCTGGGCGCCATCCGCGAGCGGGTTGATGTCGATATCATCGTCGATGCCGATACCGGATTTGGCAATGCACTCAACGTGCAGCGTACGGTGCGACTGTTTGAACGCAACGGTGCCGCGGGCATCCAGCTCGAGGATCAGGCCAGCCCGAAACGCTGTGGCCATCTCGACGGCAAGACGCTGGTGTCGCCGGCCGAAATGGTAGGCAAGATCAAGGCCGCACTGGATGCCCGGAAATCCGACCAGACGCTGATCGTTGCCCGCACCGATGCCATCGCGGTGGAGGGTTTTGATGCCGCCATGGAACGCGCCACGCGCTACATGGAAGCCGGCTGCGACGTGCTGTTCGTCGAGGCGCCGCAAAGCGTGGACGAGATGCGCCTGATCACCAGCCGTTTCGGCAACCGCGTGCCGCTGCTGGCGAATATGGTGGAAGGCGGCAAGACACCGCTGCTCTCGGCTGCCGAACTGGCCGAGATCGGCTACCGCCTGGTGATTTTCCCGGGGGGGCTGACCCGTGCACTGGCCCATTGCATGACCGCTTATTTCGCATCGCTGAAGCAGAATGGCACCACAGCACCCTTCCGCGACCAGATGCTGGACTTTGCCGCTCTCAATGCCCTGATCGGCACGCCTGAGCTTCTGGCCCAGGGTCGCCAGTATGATCCTTCCCGTTACGAGGACCGGCCATGATCGATCCCATCACCCTTGCCGTGCTGAAAGGCCGGCTGGAGCAGGTTGCCGACGAGATGGACGCCACCCTGTTCCGCTCGGCCTTCAATCCCATCATCGCTGAGGCGCATGACGCCAGCCATGGCCTGTATCACGCGGCCACAGGAGAAACTCTGGTGCAGGGCAAGTCCGGCCTGCCGATCTTCGTTGGCGCCATGGCCTTCGCCGTGAAGGCCGTGATCGACAAGGCGGCCAAGGACGGCAACCTGCAGGATGGCGACGTCTATATCTTCAACGATCCTTACGACGGGGGCACGCACCTGAGCGATTTCAAGCTGGTGCGGCCGTTTTTCCGCGATGGCAGGGTGTTCTGCTACCTGGCCTCGGTGGGTCACTGGCATGATGTCGGCGGCAACGTGCCGGGCAACTACAACCCGGTCGCCACCGAAGCCTTCCAGGAGGGCATGGTGATCCCGCCGGTGAAGCTCTATGCCGCTGGCCAATTGCGGCAGGACGTGGTGGACATCCTGCGCGCCAATACCCGCCTGCCGGACAGCCTCTATGGCGACATGAACGGCCAGGTGAATGCCCTCGATCTTGGCGCCAAGCGCCTGCATGCCCTGCTGGATGAATATGGCGATGCCACCGTGGCCGAGGCGCTGGCCGAACTGAAAAAGCGCGTCGCCATCCAGTTCCGCAGCCTGCTGCGTGAACTGCCCGATGGCCGCTATGCCGCCGAGGATTTCCTCGACAATGACGGCATCCGCGACGAGGCCCTGCGCATCGGCCTGGAGGTGGTGATTGAAGGCGAGACGTTGACGCTCGATTTCTCGCGCACCTCGCCGGCCTGTGCCGGGCCGCTCAATATCGCGCGCTCCACCGCCATTGCCGCCTGTTACGTGGCGATCAAGCACATCTTCCCGGACGTGCCGGCCAATTCCGGCGTGCTCGAGCCGGTGAAATTCGTCATTCCTGAAACCAGCCTGATCAGCGTGAAGGCGCCCAAGCCGGTCGGCGGCTATACCGAGACGATCCTGCGCGTCATTGACGTGATCTTCCAGGCCTTTGCACAGATCGCCCCCGAACGCGTCAATGGCTGCGCCTATGGCACCATCAACGCGCTGTCGCTGGCCGGGCATCGCAGGGATGGCCGCCGCTGGGTGATGTTCAGCTTCTTCGGCGGCGGCCATGGCGGCCATCCGCAGGGCGATGGCCTCAATCACGGCAATGCGCCGATCTCGATGGCGACGATTCCGCCGCTGGAAATCTTGGAGGCGGCCTATCCGGTGATGTTCACCGAATGGAGTCTGCGGGCCGATAGCGGCGGCGCCGGCCGCAACCGCGGCGGGCTGGGCGCGGTCTACGAGATCGAGCTGCTGGAAGAGGAGGCCGATCTGTTCCTGTTCGGCGAACGCGGCAAATATGCGCCCGCCGGCGTTCTGGGCGGCCATGCCGCGCAGCGCAACCGCTTCTTTTACCCCAAGGATGGCAAGGCTGCAGAACCCGCCATGGTGTCGAAGCTGCATGACGCCAAGCTGAAGAAGGGCGAGCGCATCCGCCTCGAGACGCCGGGCGGCGGCGGCTACGGCCCGCCATCGGAGCGCAAGCCTGAGCGCATCGCGGAAGATCTGCGGCTCGGTTACGTCACCGAAGAGGGCGTTGCCCGCGATTATGGTCGCAATGCCAAGGAGGCCGCGGAATGACCGACCAGACCACCATCCCGCGTTTTGCCGTCGGCGTCGATGTCGGCGGCACCTTCACCGACGTCTTTTTCCTCGACGAGGCCAGGGGTCGCATCGATATCGCCAAGGTGCCATCCACCCGCGGCGACCAGGCCACCGGTTTCATCGAAGGCCTGCGGTCCAGGGCCGAGCCGAAGCAGATCGCCACGGTCGTGCACGGTACGACTGTAGGCACAAATGCCCTTCTGGAGCGCAAGGGTGCGCGCACGGGCATCATCACCACGCGTGGCTTCCGCGACGTTCTGGAGATGCGCCGGCGCGACCGGCCCAGCACCTGGGGTCTATGGGGGCAGTTCGTGCCGGTGGTGGCGCGCGACCTGCGCCTGGAGGTGGGCGAGCGCGTTCTGGCCGATGGCAGCATCCGGCAGGCGGTCGACCCGGCCGAGGTGAAGCGTGTGGCGCAGGACCTGCTGGCCCGCGGCGCCGAAGCCGTAGCCATCGTGTTCGTGAATGCCTATGCCAATCCGGAGAATGAGCGGATTGCACTGGCGGCGCTGAAAGAGGTGTGGCCCAATGCCTATGTCACGGCATCTTCCGACATCCTGCCCGAGATCCGCGAATTCGAACGCACGTCCACAGCTGCCCTGAACGCCTATCTGCAGCCGCCGGTGGGCAGTTATCTGCGCAAGCTGGAGAACCGTCTCCACGATGATGGATTCGGTGGGCAACTGCTGATCGTGCAATCGAATGGCGGCGTGATGAGCGTCGACAGCGCCGCCAGCCGCCCGGTGCGCACGGCCCTGTCCGGTCCGGCTGCCGGTGTGATCGCCTGCCAGCATATTGCCGTTGCGGCCGGTTTTCCCAATGTCGTCACCTGCGACATGGGTGGCACCAGCTTCGACGTTTCGCTGATCGCCGGCGGCGAACCGGCCATGAGCGCGCAGACCGCCATCGATTTCGGCATGGTGGTGCGCGCACCGATGATCGAGATCACCACCATCGGTGCTGGCGGCGGATCGATCGCCTGGATCGACCGCGGCGGTATCCTGCAGATCGGCCCTGAAAGCGCCGGTTCCGATCCGGGCCCGGTAGCCTACGGTCTGGGCAACGACCGCCCGACCGTCACCGACGCCAATGTGGTCATGGGCCGCATCGACGCCGAACGCCCCATCGGTGGCAAGCTCAAGCGGCTGGATGTCGAGGCGGCGAAGGATGCCATCCGTAAACACATCGCCGAGCCGCTGGGCCTTGATGTGATGGCGGCGGCCGAAGCCATCATCAAGGTGGCGAACTCGCGCATGGCCGGTGCCATCCGGCTGGTTTCCATCGAACGTGGTCACAACCCGCGTGATTTCGCCGCCATGCCGTTTGGCGGCGGCGGATCGCTGCATGTCGGTGCGCTGATCAAGGAAGTTGGCCTGGCTTCGGCATTGGTGCCGCGCTTCCCCGGCGTTACATCGGCTCTGGGCTGCGTCATCGCCGACATGCGTCACGATTTTGTGCGCACCGTGAACAAGACCCTGGACGATACCGATCCCGCCATTCTTGACGCAGCCATCGGTGAGGCAGCGGCAGAAGGCACGCGGTTGCTCGATCAGGCCGGCATCGCCTTCGAGGGTCGCGCCATCACCGTCGAACTCGACATGTCGTATCTGGGTCAAACCCATACCGTGGCGGTGCCGCTGCCCGGCGATTTCGCCAAGCCGGCAAAACTGACCCGCGATGGCATCAAGTCTGCTTTCGAGGCCGCCTATGCCGCAGCCTTCGGCCGCGTGCTCGAGAAAATCGGCATCCGCGTGCTGAACCTGCGCGTCGCAGCCATCGGCAGGCGGAAGAAATTCGACCTCGGCCTGCTGGCTCCGCCGAAGGAAGGCTCGGTCGAAGCTGCCAAGCGCACCACGCGCCAGGTCTGGCTCGATGGTGCCTGGCACGAGGCCGGCATCTACCGCCGGCTGGAACTGCCGCTGGGGGCCGTGATTCCCGGTCCGGCAATCCTGGAGCAGCCTGACACCACGATCCTGATCGAACCCGATCTGGTGGGCGAGGTGGACAGCTTTGGCAACCTGATCGTGAAGCGGAAAGCGGAATGAGCGCCAGGCTGGATATGAAGCGAACCGCTTTGCTGATCGTTGATCTGCAGAACGATTTCCTGCATGCCGATGGCGCCTATGCCCGTGGCGGTGCCAACCTGCCCGGCGCGGCGGCGCTGATTGCCAACATGAAGGCGGTGGCCGATGCGATGCGGGCGGCGGGCGGCTGGATCGTTTCCACCCAGTTCACCCTGGTGCCAGGCCGGGGCGGCGAGCCTCTGATCAGTCCGCACCTGAAGCAGCTGCGCCCCTTTCTGCGCAAGGGCGATTTCCAGCCCGGCGCCTGGGGCCATAACCTGATCGATGAACTCGCGCCGGCCGATTTCATTATTGAAAAGGTGGCCTATTCGGCTTTCTACATGACGCGGCTTGAATTCGTGTTGCGCAAGGCCGGGATCGATACATTGCTGGTCGGCGGCATCGTCACCAACGGCGGTGTCGCCAGCACGTTGCGCGATGCCCATGTGCGCGATTTTCACGCCATACTGCTGACCGATGGCTGCGCGGCCTTCTCGAAGGAGGCGCATGAGGCCAGCATCGCGTCACTCGGCACTATCGCGCCGAAACTGACCTGCGCTGAAGCCGTGGCGCTGATCAACGCGGCATGAGCAGGGTCCTGCCGGCCGCGGGCATTGAATTCCCGCTTGATATTCCGGTACTGGTGATCGGCGGTGGTGCCTGCGGCCTGACGGCGGCTCTGGCGGCCCATGATGCCGGTGCCGGCGTGCTGGTGCTTGAGCGCGATCCCTCGCCCAGCGGCTCGACGGCCATGTCGTCGGGCATGATCCCGGCGGCTGGCACGATCCTGCAGAAGGCGCGCGGCATCGACGATGCACCCGAGATCATGGCCGCCGACATCCAGGCCAAGGCCCATGGAGAAAATGATCCGGTCATGGTTGCGGCGATCTGCGCCGCGTCCGGCCCCACGGTGGACTGGCTGGTTCAGACCCATCATGTGCCGCTGACCCTGGTGGAGGGTTTTCTCTATCCCGGCCACAGCAAGCCGCGCATGCATGCGCCGGCCTCGCGCAGCGGCGCCGATCTGGTTGCCGGCCTGCTTGCCGCGGCCAATGCGGCCGGCATCGATATCGTCTGCGATGCCACGGTCACCACGCTGTTCGCCGATGCCGATGGCCGCGTGCGGGGCGTTGAACTGCAGCGCCCTGATGGCGCGATCGAGCGCATCGGCTGCGATGCGCTGATCCTGGCCTGTTCGGGATTCGGCGGCAATGCCGACCTGGTGGCACGCCACATCCCGGAACTGAAAGGGGCCCAGTATTACGGTCATACCGGCAACCGCGGCGATGCCCTTCTGTGGGGCGAGCAACTGGGCGCCGCCGTGAAGCATCTGGGCGCCTATCAGGGGCATGGTTCGCTGGCGATGCCCCATGCCATCCTGATCACCTGGGCATTGATGATGGAGGGCGGGTTCCAGGTCAACGCCAGTGGCGAACGCTTCTCCTGCGAACATGACGGCTATTCCGAGCAGGCCATGCGGGTGATTGCCCAGCCCGGCGGCGTCGCCTGGAATATTTTTGATGAGCGCCTGCACAGGCTGGGCCTGGATTTCGAGGATTATCGCGATGCCCTCAAGGGCGGTGCGGTCAGGACAGCCGGTACCATAAAGGAACTGGCCGAGATTTGTGGCCTGCCGTCGGAACGACTGGCCGCGACATTGGCCGAGACGCAGGCGCTGGCGGCAGGGCAGGGGCTGG
Organism: Ferrovibrio sp.; assembly: GCF_046297895.1. Taxonomy (GTDB): domain Bacteria; phylum Pseudomonadota; class Alphaproteobacteria; order Ferrovibrionales; family Ferrovibrionaceae; genus Ferrovibrio. Next base: position 72,962 of record NZ_JBKBHC010000004.1, read on the forward strand.
ATCGTTTCGGTCGCGACTTCACCGGCAAGCCCGCACTGGCTGCGCCATTCTATGCCGTGAAGGTCACCGGCGCGCTGTTTCACACCCAGGGCGGCCTGGGCATCGACACCGATGCGCGCGTTCTGCGCGGCGATGGCCAGCCTTTGCCCAACCTGCTGGCCGGCGGTGGCGCCGCCTGCGGCATTTCCGGGCGAGGACGCGATGGTTATCTGTCGGGAAATGGGCTGCTGGCGGCGACGGTGCTTGGCGCCAAGGCCGGCCGCACGGCAGCAGCGCTCGTCAAACAGGGAGTCTGACCATGCCGGTGATCCGCGTAACCCTGATCGAAGGCTATGACGAAGCGGTGCGCGACCGCCTGCTCGAAGGCTACAGCGCAGTGACGCGAACGGTTCTGGACGCGGTGCCGGATGGCATCACTGCTGTGGTTGACGAAGTGAAGGCCAGCAATTATCGGCGCGGCAACCAGCGCAAATCACCCAAAGCCCCGCCGCCGGCTCCGGAGCATATCGTACGCGATTACCTCGCAGCGATGGAGCGCCGCGATATCGCCGCCGCCAAGGCGATGCTGGCGGCCGGCTTTACCATGGTTTTTCCGGGCGGCGCGCGATTCACGCAGCTGGAAGACCTGGTCGAATGGGCGAAGCCGCGCTATCGCTGGATCGGCAAGGACTATGAACGTTTCGATACCGTGCCCGGAATGGATCATGCAGTGGTCTATTGTCATGGCACGCTGAAGGGTGAATGGCCGGATGGAGCGCCTTTCTCAGGCATCCGCTTCATCGACCGGTTCACGGTGCGTGGCGGCCTGCTGGTCGATCAAATGGTATGGAACGATCTCAGCGTAGCCATGCCGGTCGCCTCGTCATGACCTTAATGCCTGCCTAGTGTGCAGGCATGTGCATAACGTTGATGCAGATATGTCGCCGGCCGCCAGCTTGACCGGACGATAGCGACAATCCTAGGCTCGGCAGTCACCCCGGAATCCCAGACCGGATGGATTGCAGGAGCATGCCAATGGCGAACGAGCATAACATCAGGATCAATCAGGACCGCCTCTGGGAAAGCCTGATGGAAATGGCCAGGATCGGCGCTACCCCCAAGGGGGGCTGCGCCCGTCTGGCTCTCACCGATCTCGACAAGCAGGGCCGGGATCTGTTCGTGCGCTGGTGCCGGGAGGCCGGCTGCAGTATCAGCGTCGATCGCATGGGGAACATCTTCGCCCGGCGCCCGGGGCGCAATAACAGCCTGCCGCCCGTTGTGACGGGCAGCCATCTGGACACACAGCCAACCGGCGGCAAATTCGATGGCGTATATGGCGTGCTGGCCGGCCTGGAAGTGATACGGACCTTAAACGATTACAACTTCGAAACCGAGGCGCCCATCGAGGTTTCGGTTTGGACCAACGAGGAGGGCTCGCGCTTTGCTCCGGCGATGGTGGCTTCGGGGGTGTTTGCCGGTGTGTTCACTGAGGAATACGGCCACAGCCGCAGCGATCTCGATGGCAAGACCATCGGCGAGGAGTTGAAGCGCATCGGCTATTTCGGCGATCAGCCGGTGGGGGGGCGCAGGTTCAAAGCCTTCTTCGAGGCCCATATCGAACAGGGGCCGATCCTGGAGGCAGAGAAAAAGACCATTGGCGTTGTGCAGGGAATCCAGGGCATGCGCTGGTTCGAGGTCACCGTCACCGGCATGGAAAGTCATGCCGGCACAACGCCGATGCCGCGTCGCAAGGATGCCATGCTGGGCTGCGCGCGTATCGTCGAGCGCATATACCAGATTGCGATGGATCATAAGCCCGGCGTTTCCACTGTTGGCCTGGTGCAGGTGAGTCCCAATTCTCGCAATACGATTCCGGGCACGGTTTTCTTCACGGTCGACCTGCGGCATCCACAGGATGATGAGCTTACGAAGATGGCCTCGGCATTGCACGAGGCCTGTGCGGAAATCTGCGGTGCGCTAGGACTGGCCTATGAATGCAAGGAGATCTGGAATTCTCCGGCGATCCACTATGACAAGGACTGTATCGCTGCCGTGCGGCAGTCGGCCGAAGAGTCCGGCTATGCCTATCGGGACATTGTTTCGGGCGCTGGTCACGATGCCGGTTATATCAACCGGGTGGCGCCGGCGGCCATGGTCTTCGTACCCTGCGCCGATGGTGTCAGTCACAACGAGGTGGAATCCGCGCTGCCGGAAGACCTCGCCGCCGGTTGCAATGTATTGCTGCGCGCCATGCTGAAGCAGGCAGCGTGACGCAGGCATTGGCTGATCATCGTATCGTTGCACGCCGCCTGGCGGCCGAAGCCTTTGCGCCTTTTGGCCATGTGCTGGCCGTGCCCGATTGTGCCGGACGATGGTATTATGGCGACCTGATCGAGAACCGTCGGCCGGCGGCGCGGCTCGATCTCTCGTTCACTGGCGTAGATTTTGGCGTCATGCCATTGCGGTTGCGGCTGTTCGAACGCCATGCCTATTCCGCTCAGGCCTTCGTGCCGCTGGATGTTTCCCGCTATCTCGTCACCGTCTGTCCCGACGATGGTTCGGGGCGGCCAGATGTCATGCAGGCCGTCAGCTTCATCGCGGGCCCGGATCAGGCGGTGGTTTACGCTGCAGGCACCTGGCACCACCCTATGGTAGCGTTGGACCGGCAAGGACGGTTTGCCATTATCATGTGGGCGATGGGTGATGACAGCGACGAGTATCTGGTGCCGTTGGAAACGCCTGAGAGATTGACGGTTGTCGGTCACGATTTGCATGGCGATTAAGCAGCACTGCTCCGGCTGCCAATCGGGGCGGGCCTTATCTTTGGCAAGCATTTTGCTTGGCTGTCACGTAAATCAGTCGAGAGAGTCATGTCCGTGCTGTTGACCCTGAACCGCTTTGCCGCCCATGCCGTCGCTTATCCCGACGATCTGAAACCTATCCAGTCTCACGCGGCACAACGGCAGGCGACAGCCGAGATAACGAACTGGCCGGGTTATGCGGTCACGCCGCTACGTGCTTTGCCGGCGCTGGCCGCCGCCCATGGCCTGGCAGGTATCCATTACAAGGACGAGGGCAGCCGGTTTGGCCTTGGCAGCTTCAAGGCGCTCGGCGGCGCCTATGCCGTGTTTCGTCTCCTGCAAAGGCAGATCGCCGCAAAGACAGGGCGGCCCTCCGGCCAGATCACCAGCGCCGACCTGCTTTCGGGCCGTTATGCCACCCTTGTGCGCGACATCACGGTAACCTGTGCCACCGATGGCAATCATGGCCGTTCGGTGGCCTGGGGCGCGTCGCTGTTCGGCTGCAGCTGTGTCATCTACATCCATGCCCTGGTTTCGGAGGGGCGGCGGGCCGCTATTGCCGCCTATGGCGCCGATGTGGTGCGTCTGCCGGGCAACTACGACGACTCCGTCCGTCAGGCCCAGGCCGACGCGGAGCGGCTGGGCCGCTTCGTGGTTTCCGATACCTCCTACGCGGGATACCTAGATGTGCCGCGCGACGTGATGCAGGGCTATTCCGTGATGGTGGCCGAGACTCTGTCGCAGATGGCACAGCCCCCGACCCATGTTTTCGTGCAGGGCGGTGTTGGCGGTCTGGCCGCGGCGGTGCTGGCCTATTACTGGGAGATGCTGGGTAGAGACCGCCCCGTCTTCGTTGTGGTCGAACCCGATCGAGCCGATTGCCTGCGCCGCAGCGCCGAAGCCGGGCATCGCGTTACGGTGCAAGGCGATCTGGATACCATGATGGCCGGTCTCGCCTGCGGAGAAGTATCTGAAATCGCCTGGCCGATCCTGCAGCACGGTGCCAATGCCTTCATGGCCATCAGCGACGATCTTGCCATGGCGATGATGCGGCAACTGGCGACGCCGCGCCGCGGCGATCCGCCGGTGGTGGCCGGGGAATCCGCCGTTGCAGGCCTGGCCGGCGCGTTGGCTGCCCTGGCCGATCCGGCAATGGCGGCAAAACTTGGCCTGAACGGGCAGTCCCGCCTGCTGGTGTTCGGTACCGAAGGCGCCACGGATCCCGAGCTATACGAGCGCATCGTCGGCCGCCCGGCGGCGACGGTGGCGCAGGCTGCCTGAGGAAATCGCGATGGCCAGATTGATCACCGTTGCCGCGGCCCAGCTTGGCCCAATCGCCCGCAACGACAGCCGTTCCCGCGTGGTCGAGCGGTTGATTGCGCATCTGCGCGAATCGAAGCGTATGGGTTGCGATCTGGTAGTGTTTCCCGAGCTGGCGCTCACCACGTTCTTTCCGCGCTGGTACATGACCGATCAGGCGGAAATCGACAGTTTCTTCGAGCGCAGCATGCCTGGGCCGGAAACGCAGCCGCTATTCGACGAAGCTCGACGGCTTGGTCTTGGATTCTATCTCGGCTATGCCGAACTGACGCCCGAGGGAAGGCATTTCAATACCTCGATTCTGGTCGATGGGGATGGGCTGATCGTCGGAAAGTATCGCAAGGTGCATCTCCCGGGGCATCGCGAACACGAACCCAGCCGGCGCTTCCAACATCTTGAAAAGCGCTATTTCGACCCCAGCGACACGGGTTTCAGGGTTTGGCGCGCATTCAACGGCATCCTCGGCATGGCAATCTGCAACGATCGCCGCTGGTCCGAGACCTATCGCGTCATGGGCCTGCAGGGTGTTGAAATGATTATGCTGGGCTACAACACGCCGGTGCACAATCCACCGGCCCCAGATCACGACGACCTGTCCCTGTTCCATAACCAGCTGGTGATGCAGGCCGGTGCCTACCAGAATGGCTGCTGGGTGGTGGGTGTCGCCAAGGCTGGCAGCGAGGAAGGCGTACCGATGATCGGCGGCAGCCAGATCATTGCCCCGTCAGGCGTCACCGTGGCGGCGACGCGCGGCGACGGCGATGAACTGGCCGTGGCCTGCTGCGACCTCGATGCCTGTGCCAGCTACAAAAACACAACTTTCAACTTTGCGGTCCATCGCATGCCGCAGCATTATGGCCTGATCGTCGAGCGCAAGGGAGCCGAGCCGCCGCCATGAAACCGCCGAAAACCGCCCTGCCGCCGCCGTTGGTCGCGGCCATGTTTGCCGAGGCCGGCGTCGTCCTGCGCCCCGGCCGTCCTGAAACGGTCAGTTCGACCCTCGGGCCGGGCGTGGCCGCTTTTCGCGCCGTGGCCCGCAAGCTCGCTTTTGAACGCGAACCGGGCCTCTTTCCGGCTGCGGAAACGGCAAAGAAGAAAGCGATGCGGCGATGAGCAAGGTAATGGATCCGACCACGCTGGGCCTGGCCGACGCGGCGCGCGCGATTGCGTCGGGCCGAGCGACGTCGCAGTCACTGACCGAGGCCTGCCTTGTCCGCATTGCCGAATGGCAGCCGCGTGTGAATGCCTTCATCGTCCTGGAGGCCGAGGCAGCATTGAAGGCAGCAAAGGCGATAGACCGCGCGCGCAAGCGCGGTGCAAGGCTGGGGCGACTGGCCGGCGTGCCGCTGGCACACAAGGACATGTATTATCGCGCTGGACGCGAAACGAGTTGCGGATCGGCGATCCGGCGGCATTGGAAGGCCGAGGAAACGGCCACCGCACTGCAACGGCTGGATGAAGCCGGTGCTGTTGACCTTGGTCGTCTCAACATGGCCGAGTTCGCTTTCGGGCCTACTGGCCACAATTATCACTACGGCCACGCCCGCAACCCTTGGAACACCGATCGCATCACTGGCGGATCGTCCAGCGGTTCGGCGGCAGCGGTGGCGGCGCGCATGGTGTTTGGCGCATTGGGGTCGGATACTGGCGGTTCCATCCGCCAGCCGTCGCATTACTGTGGCCTGGTCGGCATGAAGCCGACCTGGGGCCGCGTCAGCAGGGCGGCCGCCATGCCGCTCAGCTATTCGCTCGATACCGTTGGGCCGATGACCACGCGGGTCGAGGACAATGCGCTTCTGCTGGAGCTGCTGGCAGGTGCGGACCCGCGCGATCCCACTGCCAGCAGCCGGCCAGTGGGACGCTATGTTGCCGCCGCACGTTCGGGGGCGGTGCGCGGTCTCAAGCTGGCGGTGCCGCGCCGCTATTTCTGGGACCGGCTGAATAAGCCCAGCGGAGAATGCCTGGAGCAGGCCTTAAAGGTTTTTGCCAGACTTGGCGTAAAGATCGTGGAGATGACGCCACCGGACATGGACGCGGTGACAGCGGCAGCCAATGTGCTGGTCTCGGCCGAAGCAGCGGCGCTGCACGGCAACTGGTTGCGCACACGGCCCAATCTCTATAGCGACCAGGTGCGGGCGAGGCTTGAAAACGGGCTGGCCCTCAGCGCCGTGGATTACATCGACGCCCAGCGCTGGCGCAGCGAAGCGGTTGCGGGCTTCCTCGCGGCGATGAATGGTGCCGATGCGGTCTTCGCGCCTGTGGCCGACCGGCCGGCGCCCACTATTGATGAAACCGACGTTGCGGGCAAACCGGAAGCCGCCAAAGTGATCGCCACGCTTACCCGGCTGACCCGGCCGATCAATTATCTCGGCCTGCCGGGATTGACCGTGCCGGCCGGCTTCGTGCGCGGGGGGCTGCCGGTCGGCTTCCAACTGATCGGAAAGCCCTTCGACGAAGAAATGCTGTATCGTCTGGCGGGTGCTTACGAAGCGGCCACGCGGCTGTACGAACGCAGGCCGGACTAAAGCTCACGAGCCAGTAGATCGGTGAGGGCAGGCGACAGGCCGGCGGTCGTCATCGCCAATGGTCTGGCATTGGTCTTGATGCCCCCACGCGCATCGAAGGCGGCTTCCGCAGACTGGATGGCCGGCGTCAGACCGTCGATCACCGGTACGGGCAGGCGACTGGCAACACGTTCCACCATGCCGACCATGCCAGCCCCGCCGAGGACCACCAGTTCGGCGCCGTCTTCCTTGATTGCGGCCTGACAGGCGGCAAGGATGCCGGCTTCGGCGCCAGCCGGGTCGGCTGCGATCTGGCCGCCATTGCTTGCCAGCGTGCGCACGCTGGCAAGCTGTGGGCCGATCCCGATCATGTCCGCATATTCGCGCAGCATCGGTTTCCAGGCCGCGCCACCGGTAACGATGGAAAACCGCAGCGCCATCTGTGCGGCACGGCGGCAGCCGGCCTCGGCCATGCCGATCACTGGCACGTCAGCCACCTCCTGCAGGGCCTGCAGGCCCGGATCGCCAAAACACGCCAGCACCACGGCATCCGCAGCGCCGCCATGCTCGGCATAGGCATCAAGCGCGGCGTGACCGGCAATGGCATAGGCGCTGCGGCTGGCGATCACCTCGGCACCGAAGCGCCCGGTCGCGCCGCTGATCCGGGTGCCGGGGCGTGCAATGCCGCGCGCAGCGGTCACCAAACGCTCGGTCATTGCGACGCTGGTATTGGCGTTGAGCAGCAGAAGATGCATCCGACCCCCCGATTGACTTCCCATCTTACTGATCGATTCCGCCGTCATATGCAATCCGGGCACCGGCAGACAGTCGATTCGCAGCATCGCGAAGGGAGTGCATAAAACTCAGGCAGAACTGCCTCACAGCAGGCAGATGCCGCAAACAGATCATTCGTTCACATTGAATCCACGCACTTAGCATCTGGCATGGACCTTGCGTTGTCTGCCGCAACGTCAAAAACAGGGTGAAGCCATGGCCTCCAAGACGATATCTCCGAAATTGCTTTCGCTGTTGACTGCCGCCGCCTTCAGCGTCAGTGCCGGAACTGCGCTGGCCCAGGGCACCTTGCGCATCGGCATGACGGCATCTGACATCCCCTTGACCACCGGCCAGACCGACAATGGCGGCGAGGGCATGCGCTTCATGGGTTATACGGTCTACGATTCCCTGATCAACTGGGACCTCAGCAAAGCCGACAAGCCATCCGACCTGACGCCTGGCCTGGCGAAAAGCTGGGGCGTGGATGCGGCCGACAAGACCAAGTGGACATTCAATCTGCGCGAAGGGGTCAAATTCCATGACGGCAGCGAATGGACTGCCGAGGTGGCAGTATGGAATTTCGAGAAGCTGCTGAACAAGGACGCACCACAATTCGATCCGCGTCAGTCGGCTCAGGGCCGCTCGCGCATACCCGCCGTTGCCAGCTATAAGGCGGTGGACAAATACACGCTGGAGATCATCACCAAATCGCCCGACGCTACGCTGCCTTATCAGTTGGCCTGGATCATGTTTTCCTCCAAGGCACAGTGGGAAAAGTTGAAGAGTTGGGATGAATTCGCCAAGACGCCCTCGGGGACGGGCCCTTGGAAGCTGGCGGCCTTCGTGCCACGCGAACGGGCGGAGCTGGTGCCGAATCCCGACTACTGGGACAAGGCTCGGGTACCAAAGCTGGACAAGATGGTTCTGATGCCGTTGCCTGAACCCAATGCCCGCGTCGCCGCGCTGCGTTCGGGGCAGGTGGATTGGATTGAGGCCCCGGCGCCCGACACCATTTCCTCCCTCAAAAATAGCGGCTTCACCATAGTCACCAATGCCTATCCGCATAACTGGACTTGGCATCTCTCGCGTGCCGAGGGTTCGCCCTGGAACGACATCCGGGTGCGGAAAGCGGCGAATCTGGCGGTTGACCGTGAAGGCATGAAGGAGTTGCTGAGCGGCATGATGATTCCGGCAACCGGCTTTTTCCCGCCCGGTCACCAGTGGTTCGGCAACCCCGGTTTCAAGGTGAAATACGATCCGGCCGAAGCCAAAAAACTGATGAAGGAAGCTGGTTACGGTCCTGACAAGCCGCTGAAGACGAAAGTGCTGATCTCGCCGTCGGGTTCTGGCCAGATGCTGCCTTTGCCGATGAACGAGTTCGTCCAGCAGAGCCTGGCGGAAATCGGCCTGCAGGTCGACTTCGAAGTCGTGGAATGGAATACCCTGATCAATATCTGGCGTGCCGGCTCCAAGCATGAAAGTTCGCGTGGCGGTACGGCGATGAACTACAGCTACTTCATCCAGGACCCATTCACCGGGGTGGTTCGCCATCTGCAGTGCAATCTGGCGCCGCCGGCCGGTACAAATTGGGGGCATTACTGCGACCCGGAGATGGACAAGCTGTTCGACGAGGTGCGCACCACTTTTGATGCATCGGCTCAGACCAAGGTGATGCAGAAGATCCACGAAAAGTATGTCGACGATGCCTTGTTCCTGATGATCACGCATGACGTCAATCCGCGTGCGATGACGGCCAAGGTGAAAGGCTTTGTCCAGGCGCAGAACTGGTTCCAGGATTTCTCGCCGATCACGATGGCCAAGTAAGCGTGAAGCCGGCCGACCCTGGTGAGCAGGGTCGGCCATTTTATCAGTCAGGCCCATCATGCTGCTCTACGCTCTCAAGCGCCTGCTCTATGTGCTGCCTGTCGCCTTCGGCGTCAGCATCGTTTGTTTCCTGCTGGTGCATCTGACCCCCGGCGATCCTCTGACAGCGGTATTGCCGGTCGATGCTTCGGCTGAATTGCAGGCCCAGATGCGGGCGATCTACGGCTTCGACAAGCCGTTGCCGGTGCAGTACGTGATCTGGCTCGGCAAAGTACTGACCGGCGATCTGGGTACGTCGATCGCCAGCGGCCGTGCCGTGCTGACCGAAGTTTCCCGTGCGGTCGGCAATACGCTGATCCTGGCCGCCATGGCCACGATGATCGGCTTCTTTTTCGGCTGCCTGTTCGGCTTCATAGCCGGCTATTATCGGGGTTCCGCGATAGACCGTATTGCATCGGCCCTGTCGGTTCTGGGCGTGAGCGTGCCTCACTACTGGCTCGGCATGGTGTTGGTAATCATTTTTTCCGTGCAGTTTAACTGGTTGCCGTCAACAGGAGCCGGTCCGGGTGGGTCGGCCGACTGGGCCTGGGACTGGGCGCATATCCGCCATCTGATCCTGCCCGCCATCACCATGTCGGTGATTCCAATGGGAGTGATCGCGCGCACGATCCGGGCCCTGGTGGCTGAGATACTTTCGCAGGACTTCGTTCAGGCCTTGGCCGCAAAGGGCATGACCGATCGCGGCATTTTCGCCCATGTGGTGAAAAATACCGCGCCTACGGCCCTGGCGGTAATGGGCCTGCAGCTTGGCTATCTGCTTGGCGGTTCGATCCTGATCGAGACGGTGTTTGCATGGCCGGGGACGGGCTTCCTGCTGAATGCCGCGATTTTCCAGCGCGACCTGCCGCTGCTGCAGGGAACCATTCTTGTGCTGGCCATGTTCTTCGTGATGCTCAATCTTATGGTCGATGTGCTTCAGACGGCGCTCGATCCACGCATTCAGCGGAGCTGATCCATGGCAGTGGGAATCATGGACAGCAAGGCAGCAACGGTGGTGCCGATCCAGGTTTCGGAGGGCTACTGGCGTGGTGTGGCGCGTCGCCTTGGCCGCGACCCCGTTGCCATGGTGGCATTGGCTATCATCGTTGGACTCGTTTTGATGGCAATATTTGCGCCGTATCTGGCGCCGGCCGATCCAATCAAGGGCTCGATGTTGCGTCGTCTGCGCCCGGTTGGCACGCCGGGTTTTCCGTTGGGGGCCGACGAACTGGGGCGCGATATGCTGTCACGCCTGATTTTCGGCGCGCGGCTCTCCCTGTTCATGGGCGTCACGCCTGTTTTGATGGCATTCGCTATAGGTTCTGCGCTGGGCATATTCGCCGGGTATGTCGGTGGTGCACTCAATACGGCGATTATGCGCACGATTGATGTGTTTTACGCCTTCCCCTCTGTTCTGTTGGCGGTAGCGTTGTCGGGTGCCCTGGGCGCGGGTCTGACCAATGCGCTGGTCTCCCTGACCATCGTGTTCATCCCGCCGATCACCCGCGTTGCGGAAAGCGTGACCACGCAGATACGCAACCGCGATTATGTCGAGGCGGCACGCGCCAGCGGCGCCGGTGGCTTCACGATCGTGCGGGTGCATGTGCTGGGCAATGTACTCAGCCCTATCTTCGTATATTCCACCAGCCTGATCTCGGTTTCGATGATCCTGGCGTCCGGTCTCAGTTTTCTGGGTCTCGGCGTGCGCCCGCCTGAGCCGGAATGGGGCCTTATGCTGAACACCCTGCGCACGGCGATCTATGTCAATCCTCTGGTTGCGGCATTGCCAGGCATGATGATCTTCATCACCTCGATTTCCTTCAACCTGTTCTCCGATGGCCTGCGTACGGCCATGGATGTGCGGACCTGAGAGGGGGCATGAACGCTTCGCTGCATGATGCCTTGCATGATCCACGCGACCGCGGTGGACCGCGTCAACCGTTGCTGTCGGTGAATGGACTGGTCAAGCATTTCCCTGTCAGCAAGGGTCTGCTCGGTCGCGGCAAGAGCGTAGTGCGCGCCGTCGATGGCGTGGATTTCGACCTGTTGAAAGGCGAAACCCTGGGGATCGTCGGGGAGTCGGGCTGTGGCAAATCCACCACCGCGCGGCTGTTGATGCATCTGATTCCACCCGATCATGGCGGAATTGTTTTCGACGGCGAAAGCGTTGGACGCGACCTTGCGCTGGGCGATTACCGCCGCCAGGTGCAAATGGTCTTCCAGGATAGTTATGCCTCGCTCAACCCGCGCCTTACCATAGAGGAATCGATCGCCTTTGCGCCGCGCGTGCATGGCGTGCCGAAACGCGAGGCGCTTGGCCGGGCCCATGATCTGCTCGCTCGCGTCGGTCTGGAGCCACATCGCTTTGCGGGGCGCTATCCGCATGAACTCTCCGGTGGCCAGCGCCAGCGGATCAACATCGCCCGCGCACTGGCGCTTGAACCGCGCCTGGTGATCCTGGACGAGGCCGTGTCCGCGCTTGACAAATCGGTCGAGGCGCAGGTGCTCAACCTGTTGCTTGATCTCAAAGAGGCCTTCGGGCTCACCTATATATTCATCTCCCACGACCTCAATGTGGTGCGGTTCATCTCTGATCGCGTCATGGTAATGTATCTCGGCAGGGTGGCTGAGATCGGCTCTGCCGATCAGGTCTTCGACAATCCGGGTCACCCGTATACTGCGGCATTGCTCAATTCCATGCCGGCGATGGATCCGGATGCGCGCACGGAGACGGCGCCGCTATACGGCGACCCGCCCAACCCGATCGATCCGCCGTCTGGTTGCCGCTTCCACACGCGCTGCGCCCATGCCGCGCCACTATGCGGTCGGCTTGAACCGGCCTTGGCCGATACCGATGCTGGGCAGAGAGTGGCCTGCCTCATGCGCCAGGCCGGCTCCGGTCATCCGTCTGCCATGCCGGCGTTGGAGGTGGCCTGATGCAGGATTCCGCGCCGATGATCGAATTGCGCGACCTGACGGTTACCTTCACCGGTGGACGAAAACCAGTGCATGCCGTCAATGGCGTCTCACTGTCGGTACAGCGGGGTGAGGTTCTGGCGCTGCTCGGCGAGTCAGGGTCGGGCAAGAGTGTCACGCTGCGGTCCCTGCTGCGTCTGCACCCGGAAAAGCGTACCAGAATAGAAGGTCGCATCATGGCTGCTGGCCAGGATGTGATGGCATTGTCTGGCCGGGCACTGGCAGATTTCCGCGGCAAGTCCGTATCGATGATTTTCCAGGAGCCGCTGCTAGCGCTCGACCCGGTCTATACCGTGGGGGCGCAGATCGTTGAGACGATCCGACGGCATGAGAAGGTTTCCCCCACCCAGGCGCAGGCGCGGGCTCTCGCCCTGCTGCAGAGAGTCCGGATACCGTCGCCCGAACGTCGCTTGCAGGCCTTTCCGCATGAGATGTCGGGTGGCATGCGCCAGCGCGCGATGATCGCACTGGCGCTGGCCTGTAATCCGCAGATCCTGCTGGCCGACGAGCCGACCACGGCGCTGGATGCTACCGTGCAGATCCAGATACTGCTGCTGCTGCGCGAATTGCAGCGCGAACTGGGCCTTACCGTAATCCTGGTCACCCATGATATCGGCGTGGCAGTGGAAGTGGCCGACCGCGTGGCCGTAATGTATGCCGGTCGCATCGTGGAGACGGGGCCGGTTCGCGAAATCATCCGCAATCCGCGCCACCCCTATACCCAGGGCCTGCTGGCCTCGCGCGCCCATGGTGCCATGACGGCCGCCCGGCTGGACGCCATTCCCGGAGCCCCGCCGGATCTTGCCGATCTGCAGCTAGGCTGCGCTTTCGCGCCGCGCTGCCGCCATGCGGTTCCCGCCTGTCTGCAGTCGCTGCCGGCTGTGCAGGACATATCCGCAGATCATTGGATGCGCTGCCTGCAGAACGAAACTATTGCGGCCTGACTATGCCAGTTCCGTTGGCTCCCGCCCGGCTCTGGTCCGCTGCCTGTCAGACAGGCTAGTCTTGCCGCCATAACAAGAATCGGCGGCGACGGGAGCGAAACATACAATGAATGGCAGCAGGGATAGCGCGGTTCTGATAACCGGTGCAGCGCGGGGGCTGGGTCTGGCGGCGGCGGCCAAATTCCTCGATCAGGGCTGGAATGTCGCCATGCTCGATATCCTTGGCGATACGGTGCATGCCGCCGCCGAGGCCTTGAGTCAGCCCGAGCGCGTCCTGCCACTGACGGCCGACGTTTCCGACGCAGTGCAAGTGGCGGCGGCAGTGCGCAAGACACAGGCCCGCTTCGGCCGGATTGATGCGCTGGTCAACAATGCCGGCATCGCCGTCTTCAAGCCGATCCTTGAGGTGACGCTGGAGGACTGGCAGCGCGTGATGGCGGTGAACCTGACCGGTCCCTTCCTGATGACACAGGCCGTGGCACCGCTGATGCGCGACCAGGGTGGTGGCGCTATCGTCAACATAACCTCGATCTCGGGGTTACGCGCCTCGACGCTGCGCGTCGCCTACGGCACCAGCAAGGCGGGGCTGGCTCACCTGACCAAGCAGCAGGCAGCCGAGCTGGGTGAGTATGGTATCCGAGTCAATGCCGTGGCGCCCGGCCCGGTCGATACCGCCATGGCCAAGGCTGTGCATACGCCGGAAATCCGTGCCGACTATCACGACCATATTCCCCTCAACCGCTACGGACTGGAATCCGAGTTGGCCAACGCAGTTCATTTCCTGTGCAGCGAGCAGGCTGGCTACATCACGGGGCAGGTGCTGTGCGTAGATGGCGGGTTCGACTCGACCGGCATTGGTCTGCCTACCCTGCGCGGGCAGCGCAGGAATAGCTGAGCGATATTATAAAAGCTGGCAGACGCGCTCGAAGGGATGGCGCGGCTGGCGGCCGAAGAGCTTTGACGGATCGCCATAGCCAAGATTGCACAGGAAATCGACCTGGCAGCGACCATCGGGAAAGAATTCTGCATTCACCTTGGCAGCATCGAAGCCGCTCATCGGGCCACAATCCAGCCCGACCGCGCGTGCCGCGATGATCAGATAGGCGCCTTGCAGCGTGGCATTGCGCTGGGCCGTGGCCTGCGCCATTGGTGCATTGCCGGCAAACATCTCGCGGGCTTCAGGCTTGTGCCAAATATCAGGCATGTATTCGTAGAATTGGATGTCACGCGCCACGATCGCCGTAACCGGGGCGGCCATGGTCTTGTCCAGATTGGCCGGCGACAGGGCGGGGGCCAGGCGCTGCTTGGCCTGCTTGCTGCGCAGGAACAGCAGCCGCATCGGCTGGGTGTTCATCGAAGTCGGCCCCATTTTCAGGATGTCGTAGACTTCACGAAGCAGGTCGTCGGAAACCGGTTTGTCGAGCCAGCCATTCTGGGTGCGGGCATCAAGGAAAAGCTGCTTTAGGGCGTCGTGTGCGATGCGGGTCATGGTCTGTCGCTCGGTTCGAATCAGAGAGCTACGGAGGCGCGCACAATGGTGGCAGTTTTGCGCAAGTGGCTTTCCAGCGCGGTTACCGCGCGCTCGATGTCGCGGTCCATCACCGCGTCGAAGATGGCCTTGTGCTCGGCAGGCACGTCGCGTGTTTCGGTCTGCAGCGGCACCGACATGCGGCGGTAGCGCTCGCTCTGCTCGTACAGCATCGCCCGCATGCGCAGCAACCAGTCGTTGCCGCAGGCGCCGACCAGTTCGGCATGGAATTCGGCATGCGCCTTCGACCACACCTCGCTCAGATGTTCTTCCTTGCCGGCTTCCGACTGGCTCAGCCGCGACAGCCGGTGCCAAGCCGCCACCAGCCGGCTTTCCCAGGCCAGATCGCCGCGTTCGATCGAAGTGCGCAGGCACAGACTTTCGATGGCGATGCGCGCCTCGGTGATATCGGCCAGCTCCTTGGGCGAAACCGGGCTGACCGTGTAGCCGCGCTGGGGTTCCGACACCACCAGGGCCTCGGATTGCAGCATCGACAGCGCCTCGCGCACCGCGCCGAGGCTGACGTCAAGTTCGCCGGCCAGGGCGGCGATGTTCAGTTTCGTGCCTGGCATCAGGCGGCAGGCCAGGATGTCGGCGCGGATCTGGGCGTAAGCGCGGTGGGACTTGGTGACGCCGCTGGTTTCCGGCGGAACCGGCTCCGGGGCGGGGGGAGCGGGGCTGTGGATTATTTTCATGCGAAAAATATATTGCTAGAGGTTAAATCTATGTGTAAGACAAAAATACAAAAAAGATCGGACCCTGACAAGGCCATTGGCCGGATCGGGGCCAATGCGGAGGAAACCTGAGATGACCGACCCGAAGCGGTCCGGCGTGACCGCGATCCATTCCCTCGACCGATTCGTGTTCAGTGTGCCTGACCTGGGCGTCGCCAAAACCTATTTCACCGATTTCGGCTTGGATGTCCGGCAGGTTGGCCAGCGCCTGGATCTGTACACCTTCGGGCATCCGCATCGCTGGGGGTCGATCTACGAGAGCGGCAAGCCCAAGCAGCTCGAATACCTGGCCCTCGGCGTTTATGCCGAGGATTATGAACCGCTGCGCCGCCATCTCGACAAGCTCGGCGTCAAGGCCATCGACCCGCATCCGCTGGTGGACGAGCAGGGCTTCTGGTTGCGCGATCCCGATGGCATCACGCTGCAGATCGTTGTAGCCGAAAAATCATCGCCCAACGAAAAGGGCGAGGTATTCGGTCCGCTCAACATGAAAAATCCCATCGGTATCGACATCGGCATCAACCGCCGTGCAATGCAGCCGGTGAGGCCGGTTCGTCTCACCCATGCCTTGCTGTTCTGCTCGGATGTGCCGCGCTCGTTGAGATTCTACAAGGAAGCCCTCGGGATGCGGCTGTCGGATCAGTCTGGAGATGGCATTGCCTTCATGCATGGCGTGCATTCCAGCGACCATCATCTCCTTGCCTTCGCCAAATCGGACGGACCGGGCCTGCATCACACCAGTTGGGTGGTTCGCGGCATCGACGAGGTCGGCCTCGGCATGGAGCAGATGCTGAACAAGGGCTACAAATACGGCTGGGGCGTCGGCCGCCATGTGCTGGGATCGAACTATTTCTATTACCAGCGCGATCCCTGGGGCAGCTTCACCGAGTATTCCTACGACATTGATTTTGTCGGCGTTGATACCGACTGGCCGGCCCAGGACCATCCGCCGGAGGATTCCTTCTATCTGTGGGGCCCGACCGCGCCAGAAGACTTCGTCACCAACCATGAAACCGCCGCCCGCAGGGCGGGCTGAGATCGCCCAAACCGTAAAAGGACCGTTTCTCCATGCGCTTGTTGAACTACATGAAGGGTGGCCACCGTTCTCTCGGTGTACGTCGCGACGATGTCATCATCGACCTGACATCGGCCGGACTGCCCGACAGCATTGACGCCTTGCTGGCAATGGGGGCGGATGGCCTGCGCAAGGCCAAAGACGTGGCTGCGAAAGGCGCCGGAACCATGCCGTTTGCGCAGGCAACGCTTCTGCCGCCGGTGCTCAACCCCTCGAAGGCGATCGCGGTCGGTCTGAACTACATCGACCATGCTGCCGAGAGTCCCTACAAGGACGCGCCGAAATATCCCGTCCTGTTCCACCGTTTCCCATCCTCATGGGTCGCGCATAACCAGCCGCTGATCAAGCCGAAGGTCTCGGACCAGTTCGACTACGAGGCCGAACTGGCGGTCATCATCGGCAAGGCCGGCCGCTACATTCCGAAGGACAGGGCGCTCGATCATGTCGTCGGCTATTCACTGTTCAATGACGGCTCGATCCGCGATTACCAGTTCAAGTCGCACCAGTGGATGATCGGCAAGAATTTCGACGCCTCGGCATCCTTCGGGCCTGAACTGGTGACGGCCGACGAACTGCCGGCTGGCGCCGTCGGCCTGCAGATCAAGGCCAGGCTGAATGGCCAGGTGATGCAGGATGCCAACACGCGGGACATGATCTTCGATGTGCCGACCCTGGTTAGCACCTGCTCGGAAATCTTCGCCCTGCAGCCGGGCGACGTGATCATTTCGGGTACCCCGGCCGGCGTAGGTTTCGCCCGCAAGCCGCCCGTGTTCATGAAAGACGGCGACGTGGTTGAAGTGGAGGTCGAAAAGGTGGGCGTTCTGCGCAACACCGTCAAGAACGAGTGACGCGTTCACTGGAAACAGCCTAGGGAGGAAACATATGAAAAGCATAAAGCGCATCGCCGTCCTGGCGGCGATGGCGGCTGCCGGCCTCGGTCTGATCTCGAGCCCGGCGCTGTCGCAGCAATCCGGCCCCATCCGCATAGGCAGCACGCTGGCCCTCACCGGTCCGCTCTCTGCCACGGCCCTGGTGCACAAGCTGGTCGGCGACATTTACGTCGAAGACCTCAACAAGCGCGGCGGTCTGCTTGGCCGGCAGGTGGAGTGGATCGTCAAGGACGACCAGTCAAAGCCGGAAGTAGCCCGTACCCTCTACGAACAGCTCGTCACCGCGGACAAGGTCGATCTGCTGATGGGGCCCTACGCCACCGGCGCCATCCTTTCGGCCATGGGCGTGGCGCAGCGTTACAATAAAATGCTGATTCACCACACTTTCGGCATTCCGTCGCTGGCGAAATACGACATGCATTTCCCGGCCTGGTCGCTTGGTCCCGAGCCTGGTACCACGGTGCCGAATACGCTGTTCGATGCCTTGGCCGCTTCACCCAAACCACCCAAGACCATCGCCGTCGTTACCTCGAAATTCCCGTCAGTGCATTTCATGTCGCTGGGGGCACGCGAGGTAGCGAAAAAGCGCGGCCTGCAGGAGGTTCTTTTCCTGGAATGGGAATTCGGCAACCGCGATTTCGGTCCGATTGCCGCGCGTGTGAAGGATGCCAAGCCTGATATGGTGTTCATCGGCGATATCGGCCTGGAGGGCAACATGCTGCTCGAGGCGATGAAGAAGATCGATTACGAACCGCCGGTTCACTTCCATCTCTATCCGGCTCCCGGTCCGATGGCGACGGCTCCAGAGGGCAAGAATGCTCTGTCCGTCACCATTTTTGAAGAGCATGCGCCTTACACAAACAATCCGGTGGCTGCAAAGTTTGTCGCCACTTACAACGAGCGTGCCAAGGCAGCAGGCTTCCCCTACACCAAGGTCGAAGTCCAGGCCGCCGCGTCGTTTACCGCCTGGCAACTGCTGGAGGCCGCGGTAACCGCAACCAAAAGCCTGGACGACCGCAAGTTGGCCGATTGGCTCAAGGCCAACCAGGTGCAGACCATACAGGGCGTGCTGCGTTTCGACCGCGGCAACAATTTCGGAGACGACCTGATGCGCATCAAGCAGGTGCAAAACGGCAACTGGGTCACGGTGTGGCCCAAGGACTGGGCCGCTCCCGGCGCAACCTTGAAGCTGCAGTAAGACAAGAGCGTAGGCATGACTCTCCCAAGCCTGAACCTGCTGTCGCAATCCATCCTGTCGGGTTTCTTCATTGGCGGTATGTATGGGCTGATAGGTTTGGGCTTGGGGCTGTCATGGGGGTTGTTGCGGCAGATCAACCTGGCGCATTTCGGTTTCGTCTTTCTTTCGGCCTATATCAGCTATCACTTGGCGACCGTCTGGGGCGTCGACCCGCTGTTGATGCTGCTTGTGCTGCCGCCTGCCTTCTTCGGCATCGGGATGGCCATGCAGTGGATATTGTCGCGATTCCATATATCGCCGTTCAATTCCCTGCTGGTCACGTTTGGCCTGACGGTGATGATCGAAAGCCTGATTCAGTACATCTGGACGGCTGATTTCCGGAAACTGCAATCCAGCTACGGCGAAGAGAAGTTCACCATCGGCGGCCTGTTCGTGCCGGTACCTGAGCTGATCACCCTGCTGCTGGCGGTATTCTTCGCCGTCACTTTCTGGGCCGCCATGCGGTTTACCGATCTGGGAAAGGCGATGCGGGCAATGGCGGAGGATGGACCGATTGCGGCCGCCTTCGGCATCAATCAGCGTCTGCTGTCGCTGCTGCTCGCAGGTGCCTGCGTGGCGCTAGCCTCCGTGGCCGGCGTATGTTTCGCGCTGACCTTCACCCTGACTCCGACGCAGATATTCTCCTGGGTGGGGGTCGTGTTCGCTGCCGTCATGCTGGGCGGCCTGGGCAGCCCGCTTGGCCCGCTGGTCGCCGGCATCATCATCGGTGTCAGCGAAGCGGTTGCGATGGTGCTGTTCTCGCCTTCCTGGGCGCCCATCGTTTCCTTCTCCCTCCTGATACTCATGCTGCTATTCCGTCCTGGCAAGGCATAAGACCGTGAACCGCACCGTTGCTTTCGCAATCCTGGGAACCGGGGTCGCCCTGGCCAGCCTGCCCTGGCTTGGCGTACCAGCATTCTACGAATCCTTTTTCTATCTGCTGTTCCACTGGATCGTGCTGGCGGTGTCGTGGAACATCCTGTCGGGCTATACCGGCTATTTCTCTTTCGGCCACGGCGCATTCTTCGGGGCGGGCATTTATGCCACGGCCTATCTGGCCGGCACCATCGGCTGGCCATTCCTGGCCACCCTTCCGGCGGCGGTATTGATAGCCGCCGCTTTGGGCGTCGCGCTTGGCGCGGTGGTGTTCCGCGTGGCTCGCGTCCGCGGCGAACTATTCGCGCTGCTGACCCTGGCCATCACTTTCGTGCTCGCCACGATCATCCTCAACACGCCGGTCGATGGCGGCCCGGGCATCTACCTTATGGGCGTCGACATACCCAGACTGGGGCCGTCGCAATCGGCCTCCATCTACATGATGGGACTCGCTGCCACGATTCTTGCCGTGTTTGTTTCCTACTGGATCTATGCCTCCAAGTTTGGCACCGGGCTGTTTGCAATCCATGACGATGAAGATGTCGCCGAGGTGATGGGTGTGCCGACCTATCGCTTCAAACTCTACGCGCTGGCCATATCCTGTGGCCTGGCCGGCCTGGCCGGCGGCATTCATGCCGTCTTCGTTTCCTATGTCACGGTGTCCGAGACCTTCTCGATCAACGTACCGCTCAGTGTGGTGCTGATGAGCATCCTGGGCGGCAGCCGTCACTGGATAGGGCCTGCCGTCGGCGCGGTAATGATTACCTGCCTGCTGTATTTCTTCACTTCAGGCGAAACAGCCGTGCTCGGCCGCGCCGCCGTCGGTTTCATCCTGGTGGTCGTTATCCTGTTCATGCCTGCTGGCGTACTGGGCCTGATATCTGGTTGGCGGCATAATCGGCGCCAGCGCGAGGCAGCCGAAGCGGCGGCAAAAGTCGGATCTATCCATCCCGAGACTGCGCCGGTGACGCGGCTCCCCACCAGACGCCAGATCGAGCGCGAGCCGCTGCTGCAGGTTCGAGGTCTGTCGAAGGCTTTCAGTGGCGTCAAGGCGCTAAATGACGTGACCTTCGATGTCTACAAGGGCGAGATCCTGGGCCTGATCGGGCCGAACGGCTCCGGCAAGTCCACTTTCATCAACGTGGTAAGCGGCCACTATAAGCCCTCGGCTGGCGAAATCCTGTTTGAAGGCCAGAGTCTCGCTGGGCTGGACGCGCACCGCTTCGCTCAGGCCGGTATTGCCCGCACCTACCAGATTCCGAGGCCGTTCGGCCACATGACGGTACTGGAGAATGTCGCCATGGTGGGCATGTTCGGCGGCCAGGGCATGAGTCGGGCCGAAGCGACGCGAGAAGCCGAGGCCTTCATCGCTTTCGCCGGCCTGTCGCATCGTGCCCATGCGCTGCCAGACGACCTCAACCTGCATCAACGCAAGTTTCTCGAACTGGCGAGGGCACTGGCGGCGCGGCCGAAGCTGCTGCTGTTGGATGAGGTATTGTCTGGCCTGACGCCAAGCGAAATCAACGAAGCCATCGAGATGATCCAGCGTATCCGCGACCGGGGCACCACCATCGTGTTCGTCGAGCATGTGATGCGGGCCGTGATGGCGTTGACCGACCGGATCATCGTGCTGAATCACGGTGCGCTGATCGCTCAGGGCGATGCGACGGTCGTAATGAACGAAGAGGCGGTCAGGGCCGCCTATCTGGGTAAAGCCCATGCTTGAGGTGCGCAATCTTCAGGTTGCCTATGGTGCGGCTCCAGCGCTGTGGGATGTCAGCATCCGGGTCGATACCGGCGAGCTCGTCTGCGTCGTTGGCCCCAATGGCGCGGGCAAGACCACGCTGATCAACGCCATCGCAGGACTGCGCCGTGCCACTGGCGGCAGTATCGATTTTCACGGCATCGATGTGACGCATCTTGCGCCGCATAAATTCTGCGATGTCGGGATCGCCATCGTGCCGGAAAGCCGCCGCCTGTTCACCGAGATGACGGTGCTGGAGAATCTGGAGCTGGGCAGCTATCTGGCCGCCGCCAAGGCCCGCCGACGCGAAACGCTTGAGCAGGTCTGCGAGCTGTTTCCCGCTGTGCGGCAGAAGCTGTCGATGCCGGCTGGCTCGCTGTCGGGCGGCCAGCAGCAGATGGTGGCGATCGGGCGCGCCCTGATGGCGCGGCCGAAGCTGCTGCTGCTCGATGAGCCGTCGCTGGGCCTGGCTCCCGCCATCGTTATGGACATGTTCGAGGCGATCCGGCGTATCAATGCCGATGGCCTCTCGGTGCTGCTGGTCGAGCAGAATGTCAGCATGGCCATGGACGTCGCCCGTCGGGCCTATGTGCTGGAAGAGGGTCGTATCGTGATGCAGGGGCCTGCCCACGACCTCATGCAGCGGCCCGAAATCCGCAAGGCCTATCTGGGACTGGAATAGCGGCGGTTCCGCGGCGCTGGTGCGGCAGCGCCAGACAATCAGCTGCTGGGAGAAGCCAGCTCGGCCAGCTTGTCGGGCAGATTGATGCAGACGCGGTCAGCGCTGAGCAGGCTGATGATATTGGCCTTGCGCAGCTTGGTGAAGCAGCGGCTGACCGTCTCGATGGTCAGGCCCAGATAATCGCCGACTTCAGCCCGGGTCATCGGCAGCAGCAGCGGAGTTGTGGTCATGCCGCGATTTTCCGCCCGTTCCATTTGCTGCAGCAGGAACGAGGCGATCCGCTCCATCGCAGTCTTGCGACCCAGCAGCAGAATCTGGTTCTGCGCCATTTCCAGTTCGTTTTCGGCAAGCGAGAGCAGGCGATGTTCCAGGTTTGGGATGCGTTCCAGCAACTGCTGGAAATTGCGCTTGGTAAAGCGGCAGGCATGCACCTCGGTCAGCGTTTCCGCACTCAGCGAGTATTCTGGACTGGCGCCAAAACCCAGGAAATCGCCGGCGCCGAGAAATCCGGTGATCTGGCGGCGCCCGTCGGCCATGGATTTGGACAATGCGACACTGCCGCTGGTGATGTTGAATACATGGGTCGCCTCATCTCCCTCATGGAAGATGACCTGATGCGGTTTCAGTGTCATGCCGGTGGACAGAGCCGCCACCTCACACTGCTCTTGGAGTGTCAGCGGGGCGCAGATCGTCAGGCTGCGTGCCGTGCAGTTCACGCAGGGGTCGGTGGGTTTCGCGCTCGGAACCTGTCGGCCCGACGGCAGAGGCAGGCTGTGGACATTGCCCATGGATGCACCCTCACACTGGCATCGACTTTACGACGCCGCGCATACCGGCAGGTATACGGATATTCACCTAGTTGCGGCGGCGCATTGCCCTGTGCCACCGGGCCAGATCATCCGCCGTCAGACGGATCTGCGCCAGAGGCAAAATTGTCGCATCTTCCCAGGCCAGGTGCCGGCGTTGGTGCTCGGCGAATGAGCGCAGGGCCGCGCATAGTGTAAACAGATCGTCTTCGTCTATGCCGCCCGCGATTTCATCGCAACGATTGGCCAGGTTGGCGGCCTGCAGCCGATCTCTTTGATGTTCATCGATCAGCTGGTCGATCACCTGGTCGAGATCGTCGCCCAGCAGCAGGCGGCGGCGCAGGGCCGGCAACAGGCCGTTTTCTTCCTCGGCCAGCATGGCAGGATAATCCTGGCGCAGAAAAGCGGCGATTCCGGGCGCCAGCCCGCGCATCATTGCAGCCGAGACATTCGGCAGGGCATTCAGCACTGCGCAGAAGGCGGTCAGGTTCAGGCGCATTCCGGCCAGCATTTCCAGAGGCGATATCGTCTCGCTATCATGCTGCAACGCGATTAGTATCTGCAGCATCGCAGGCGATGGCGCCGGGCGGAGTTGCTGGATATTGCGATTGGCGTCCATGTCGCGACGGTAAGTAGGGCAGGCGCCAGTTGCATTGATCCGGATCAACCCCAACCGGCCTTCCGAGGCTATAGTCCGCGCATGTTTGACTGGTCCGCTTTTCTCTCGGCTTGCAGCGCCATCGTGCATGGCGATGCCGCGCCCGGCGTATTCTCCTATGGCCTGCCACTTGGCCTGCTGATGCTTGGATTTATCGGCGGATTCACGCATTGCGCCGGCATGTGCGGCCCCTTCGTGCTGGCTCAGGTCGGCAGCCGCCTGGCCGCCACGGACCTCTCCGCCGCTACGCGGCTTACCCGCCTGCAGGGCATGACGCTGGTGCCCTATCATCTCGGCCGTGCGACGACCTACGCGGCATTGGGGGGGCTTGCCGGCGGCCTCAGCGGAGGCCTGCAGGGAGTATCGGCGCTCAGTCGCCTGCCGGGCTTTGCTCTATCCATCATGGCGCTTCTGTTCCTTGGGATGGCGGTGTTCCAGTGGACGCCAAGGATGGCATTTGCCGGCGGTGGATTATCCGCCGGCTGGCAACGGCTTTTCTCGCCTCTGTTCAGTCGGCCGGTAGGCCTGACAGGTTACGCGCTCGGCCTTGGTCTCGGCTTCCTGCCCTGCGGTCTGGTTTATGCCGCATTGCTGATGGCAGGGGCCAGCGGCGACTGGCGCATGGGAGCGGCCGGCATGGCGGCCTTTGCGGCCGGCACGGTCCCCGCGCTGCTGGTCGTCGGCATGCTTGGGGTCGCCGCCGGCCACAAGCTGCGGCAGAAGCTGCGCTTCTGGCTGATCCCCATCCTGCTGTTCAATGCCGTGCTGGCCGGCCTGATGGCCTGGCGGTGGTTTGCAGCCTAGACCACCAGATCACGATAGGCATGCCAAGTGGCATGCGCGACCAGCGGGAAAAACAAGCCCAGGCCGATGAAGAACGTGGCCAGGCCGACCGCTGTGAACAGCACGATCAGGCCGGCCCACAGCGCCATTGCCTTGGGATTGCGCAGTACCGCGCGCACGCTCACCACCATCGCGGTTATGACGTCGACATCGCGGTCGAGCAGCATCGGCAGGGAAACCACCGAGACCGCGAACACGACCACGGCGAAGGCGCCGCCGATCAGCGCACCAATCACCAGGAAAGGCAGATTCTGCGCTTCAATCAGATAAAAGGGCACGGCGTCCAGCGGCGGGGTGCCGCTGTGGAAATACAGCGCGAACCACAGCAGGGCGACTCGTGTCCAGGCAAAATGCAGCAGCAGAAGGACAACGCCGAAACTGGCAATCTGCAGGGGGCGGCGCCAGCTCAGCAACGCGGCGGGCAGGCTGACGGCTTCTCCCAGTTGCAGTCGGCGGCTGGTGTCGTATAGGCCCACCGCGATCAGTGGCGCGATCAGGAAAAATCCGCCGGCCATAGGCAGAACCAGATAGCCCAGATCGGCCTGCCAGAGGCCGAGAACAAGCAGGTAGCTGATGACGACGAGGCCGGCGCCATAGGCCAGGCTGACCTGCGGCGAGCGGGTCATGTCGCGCCAGCCCAGGATCAGCCAGTACCAGGGCCGGTCATGCGGAACCTGCCGGACAAGCCCGGGCGGATTGAGGGGCATCGGTTCGGTTGCACTGATCATGGGCATCCTCCTGAAGGCTTATTGTTAGATTGCCTCCTGCGTCACTGCGCCGCAGTATAGCCTTGATTCTGTTTGAGGGGGAGGGGGTCTTATTGACATGAGTCAATGCCGCTTCCGTCGGTCCGTCCGACTATCTCGACGCTGGCGGGGGGACCCCGAATCGCCGGCCGTAAATGCGAGGAATCCATGACAGCCATAGCTGCAGCCCAACCGGGCGCCACTTCGGTCGCAGGAGCACGCTCCGAGGCCTATGTAGAGGATGCCGTACGGGCTTTTGTAATCGCCACGATCTTCTGGGGCGTCGCGGCCTTTGCCGCCGGCGTCTACATTGCTCTCCAGCTGGCCTACCCGGTGCTGAATCTGGGACTGGAATGGACCACTTTCGGCCGTCTCCGGCCGCTGCACACCTCTGCGGCGATCTTCGCGTTCGGCGGCAACGCCCTGCTGGGTACCTCGCTCTACATCGTCCAGCGCACCTGTCGTGCCCGCCTGTTCGGCGGTCCGGCGGTGGCCTGGTTCCTGTTCTTCGGCTATCAGCTGTTCATCGTACTGGCGGCGCTGGGTTATGTGTTCGGCATTACCCAGAGCAAGGAATACGCCGAGCCGGAATGGTTCGTCGACCTCTGGCTTACGCTGGTCTGGGTGGTTTACCTCGTGGCCTTCATGGGCACGCTGATGAAGCGCGAGGAGCCGCATATCTATGTGGCGAACTGGTTCTTCGTCGCCTTTATCGTCACCATTGCCATGTTGCACATCGTCAACAATCTGGCGATCCCGGTGTCGTTCTTTGGCACCAAGAGCTATCAACTCTTCTCTGGCGTGCAGGATGCGCTGATCCAGTGGTGGTATGGCCACAACGCGGTGGGCTTCTTCCTCACTGCCGGTTTCCTGGCGATGATGTACTATTTCATCCCCAAGCAGGCGAACCGTCCGGTCTATTCCTATCGCCTGTCGATCGTGCACTTCTGGTCGCTGATCTTCCTCTACATCTGGGCCGGCCCGCACCATCTGCATTATACCGCGCTGCCTGACTGGGCCTCGACGCTCGGCATGGTCTTCTCGGTGATGCTGTGGATGCCGTCATGGGGCGGCATGATCAACGGCCTGATGACGTTGTCGGGTGCCTGGGACAAGCTGCGCACAGATCCGGCCCTGCGTTTCTCGGTGACCGCCGTGGCTTTCTACGGCATGTCCACCTTTGAAGGTCCGGTCATGTCGATCCGTCAGGTGAACGGCCTCAGCCACTATACCGACTGGACCATTGGTCACGTGCATTCCGGCGCGCTCGGCTGGAATGCCTTCATCACTTTCGGCGCGCTGTACTATCTCGTGCCGGTACTGTGGAAGCGGTCGGGCCTGTATTCGGTCCGCCTGGTGTCCTACCACTTCTGGATCGCCACCATCGGCATTCTGCTTTACATCAGCGCGATGTGGGTGTCCGGCATCATGCAGGGCCTGATGTGGCGCGCCTACGACAACCTCGGCTTCCTGCAGTATTCCTTCGTCGAGACCGTGCAGGCGATGCATCCCTTCTATGTGATCCGTGCGCTGGGTGGTCTGCTGTTCCTGACCGGTGCGCTGATCATGGTCTACAACCTGTGGCGCACGGCGCGGGGCGATGTCCGCAATGAAACGCCGATCGTCCGCGCCCCCGCTCAGTCGGCGGCGGCAGAGTAAGGAGAGCCCGACATGGCCTATCGTCACGAAGTCATCGAGAAGAACTCGGTCCTGCTGCTCGTGCTGAGCCTGATCACGGTTGCCATCGGCGGCCTGGTCGAGATCGTCCCTCTCTTCACCATCGAGACCACCATCGAACGGGTGCAGGGCATGAGGCCCTACTCCCCGCTCGAACTGGCCGGGCGCAACATATACATCCGCGAGGGCTGCTATGTCTGCCACAGCCAGCAGATCCGCCCGCTGCGCGACGAGGTCGAGCGTTACGGCCATTACAGCCTGGCAGCGGAGAGCATGTACGATCATCCGTTCCAGTGGGGCTCCAAGCGCACCGGCCCCGATCTCGCCCGCGTTGGCGGCAAATATTCCAACGAGTGGCATGTCGAACACCTCAAGGATCCGCGTGCTGTGGTGTCGGAGTCCATCATGCCGCCCTATGCCTTCCTGGCGAACCGTCCCCTGCAATACGCTGACATCGCCGATCACCTGAAGGCGCTGCGGGTCACCGGCGTGCCCTATACCGATGACATGATCCAGAACGCTAAGCAGGATCTTGAGGCGCAGACCACGGCGGATGCCGATACCGATGCGGTCGCCGCTCGCTATCCCAAGGCGCGCATGGGCGATTTCGATGGCAATCCAGCTCAGATCACCGAGATGGATGCCCTGGTCGCCTATCTGCAGATGCTGGGCACCCTTGTCGAATTCGACAAGGTGCAGCCAGGCAGCCTTCGCCAGTAAGGAGGCTGTCATGTTGCAGGCCATATACCCACATCTGAAATCCTTGTGGACGCTGTGGTTCTTTGTGCTGTTCGCCGGCACCGTTATTTGGGTGATGTGGCCGTCCAGACGCAAGGACTGGGAATCGCGCGGACAGATTCCGCTGCGCGACGGCGCTTTGCATAACGGCATCGAGAAGGAGTGATCTGATGCCCACCAAGATCGAAAAAGACGCCATCACCGGCACTGAAACCACTGGCCATGAGTGGGACGGTCTCAAGGAATTGAACACGCCGCTGCCGCGGTGGTGGCTGTATGTGTTTTACGCCACTGTGCTGTTTTCGGTTGTATGGATGGTGCTGTATCCCTCGGTGCCTTTTCTGAACAGCCATTTCGGCGGCATCCTTGGCTATACCCAGCGCGAGGACGTTTCCAAGCGGCTGCAGGAAGCCAGCACGGCGCAGGCCCAGTATCGCGACCAGATCGCCAAGCTCGATATTGCTGCCGTGAAGGCCGATCCCGAATTGAACCGTTTCGCGCTGGCCGGCGGCCGCGTGCTGTTCGCCGAGAATTGCGCGCCCTGCCATCAGTCGGGCGGCACTGGCGCCAAGGGTTATCCCAGCCTGGCCGATGACGACTGGCTATGGGGCGGCAAGCTGGAGGAAATCCAGCAGACCCTGCAGCACGGCATACGCTGGGCCAACGACAACGATACCCGTGTGTCGCAGATGCCGCGGTTCCTGGCCGATGGCCTGCTGACCATGCCGCAGATCCAGGCGGTCGCCCAGCATGTGTTGTCGCTGTCGGGCCTCGACAAACCGCATGCCGAGGGCGCCAAGCTGTTCGCCGAGCAATGCGCCTCCTGTCATGGCGAACAGGGCAAGGGCCTGCGCGAACTTGGCGCCCCCAATCTGACCGACAAGATCTGGCTGTATGGCGGCGACAGGGCCTCTGTCGTCCAGTCGATAGCCTATTCCCGTGCCGGCGTGATGCCAGCCTGGGCCGGGCGTCTGGACGACGCCACGATCAAGATGCTGACACTTTATGTTCATGCCCTGGGCGGCGGCGAGTAACCGGCAGGCGTAAGTCTTAAACGAGATGGCGTGGCGCAGCGGCAGATTGCCGCTGCGCCCAAACGCCACAGATTGAGTCAGTAGGCGGCGCACTAAATTCCGGAAAAAGGATCGGGGGAGATTCCGGGATTTACGACCAGCAGCGCATGAGGGTGCGAGTGACTGATATGAACCAGATGGCCCCTGAAACTAAGAATCGCGCCGACGCGATGCTGGGGCTGTTCGCGCCCTCGCTCTATTCCGACCACGTCAAGGTTTATCCCCGGGCCGTTTCCGGCCGCTTCCGCAATATCAAATGGGCGATCCTGATCGCCTGCCTCGCGGCCTACTATATCGCGCCATGGATACGCTGGGATCGCGGACCGGATGCTCCCGATCAGGCCCTGCTCCTCGATATGGAGGGGCGCCGCGGCTATTTCTTCTGGATCGAGATCTGGCCGCAGGAAGTCTATTATCTCACCGGACTGCTCATCCTAGGCGCAGTCGCCCTGTTCCTGGCCACTGCTTTGTTCGGTCGAGTCTGGTGCGGCTATGCCTGCCCGCAGACGGTCTGGACCGACCTTTTCATGCTGGTGGAGCGCTGGATCGAGGGCGATCGCAATGCCCGCATGCGACTGGACCAGCAGCCGTTCAGTTTCAACAAGGCCTGGCGCAAGACCGCCAAGCATGTCGTATGGCTGCTGATCGCCGCGGCCACCGGCGGTGCCTGGATCATGTATTTCCAGGATGCGCCAACGGTGACGCGCGAGATCTTCACCGGCGAAGCCGGCAGCGGCACATATTTCTTCTTCGGATTGTTTACCGGCACCACCTACCTGTTGGCCGGCTGGGCCCGTGAGCAGGTTTGCACCTATATGTGCCCCTGGCCGCGCTTCCAGGCTGCGATGCAGGACGAACACACGCTGGCCGTGACATATCAGGGCTGGCGTGGCGAGACGCGCGGCAAACACAAGGCCGGGGAAAGCTGGGAAGGCCGTGGCGACTGCGTCGATTGCCGCGCCTGCGTGAATGTTTGTCCTACCGGCATCGACATTCGCGATGGCATGCAGCTCGAATGCATCGGCTGCGGCCTGTGTATTGATGCCTGCGACGAGATCATGGCCAAGGTGGGCCGGCCACAGCGGTTGATCGATTTCGTCTCTATCGCGAATCTCGAGCGGCGTGCCAACAAGCAGCAAACCATACTCAAGCTCCTTCGCACCCGCACCGTTGTCTACGCAGCCCTGCTGGCTTTGGTCGTGGCGATCATGGCTGGCGCGCTGCTGACGCGTTCGAGCTGGGAGATGAACGTGCTGCATGACCGGGCGCCGCTTTATATCACCCTGTCGGATGGCTCGCTGCGCAACGGCTATACCGTCAAGCTGCTCAACAAGACCCGTGACGAACGCAGGCTGTTCCTGACCATAGAAGGCATCCCCCAGGCCACCATGTTCCTGGCTGGCGAGGGCGACGAGCCGGCCGCGCGCCTGCCGGTGGTGGCGCCACCCGATGATGTCGGCGAATACCGGGTGTTCGTTAAGGCGCCGCGCCAGGCCATTCGGCAAGCCTCCACCGGCCTGCGCTTTCACGTAACGGATGCCGAGGGGCGTCGCCTGGTCAGCTACCAGTCCACCTTCAACGCCCCAAATTGATGCTTTCAAGGTCTCTGGAGCCGCTATAATGACCGTCGCTATGGCACGAGGAACGACTTCATTGCGGGGGCACTGGATCCCCTGGCTGTTTGTGGCAGGTTTTGTGATCGTTATCGCGGTCAATGCCACGCTGATCGTCTATGCCACCGATACATACAGCGGCCTGGTGGTTGAGCATCCCTACAAGAAGGGGCTGGCCTATAATCAGACCAAGGCGCAACTCGACGCGCAGGCGAGGCTGGGATGGCGCTATGACGTCGCAGTCACGCCCATGGGCGACCATATCGCGATCGAACTGCGCTGGATCGATGCGACGCAAGCCGCGCTTGACGGCCTGGCGCTGGAAGGGAGTTTGCAGCGGCCAGTGGAAAACCTGCCCCCCCTGCAAATCGCTTTCGAGCCGGTGGGCGGCGGCCGGTACCGCAGCCTGATCGCGCTACCCAAGCGCGGGGCCTGGGACCTGCATTTCTCCGCCCGGCGCGGTAGCGACGAGTTCGCCGGCGCCGAGCGACTGATGATCCGGTGAGCGGACCATGGCGCTGGCTGCTCTGTCGACCGATGCAACCCGCCTGCAGGCCGGCGCTACTGCCGCCTGCGCCCATTGTGGTGCGCCGGTTGCAGGCCAGGTCGATGAAGGCCGGCCGTCATTCTGCTGCAGCGGCTGCGCCGGTGCGTATTCCATGATCAAGGGATTGGGACTGGAACGGTATTACAGCCTGCGCGACGCCGCAGCGCCGACGCCGGCAGATGCCGATGCCGCAGACTGGCGAGAATTCGTTCAGAGCGGAAAGGATGAGACCTGTCAGGTCGAATTCCTGGTCGAGGGCATGCATTGTGCCGCCTGTCTGTGGCTTATCGAGCAGGCTCTGCGCGCCCAGCCTGGCGTGCAGCAGGCGCGGCTTTCCGCCACCACCCGCCGTTTGACCTTGAACTGGAGGGGGGCAACGGATCGGGTCAACGAACTGGCCGGCATTGTCACGCGCCTGGGCTATCGCTGTCTGGCCCTGACCTCGGAAGCCGCTGAAAAAATCGGCAGCGCCGAAGAACGCGACCTGCTGCGTGCGATGGCAGTGGCCGGCTTTGCCGCCGCCAATATCATGCTTCTGTCGGTTTCGGTCTGGTCCGGCCATGTCGGCGAAATGGGCATGGCCACTCGCGATCTGTTTCATGGCATATCGGCACTGATAGCAATCCCTGCAATCGCTTATGCCGGCCGGCCTTTCTACCGTTCGGCCTATGCGGTTCTGCGCCAGGGCCGCACCAACATGGACGTGCCGATCACCATTGGCGTCACGCTCGCAGTGGTCGTCAGTCTGGCCGAGATGCTGCGCTCCGGGCCACATGCCTATTTCGATGCGGCTGTCACGCTGCTGTTCTTCCTGCTGGTCGGTCGGTATCTGGATCTGCGGGCGCGCGGATTTGCGCGCCGTACCGCGCAGCGGTTAGTGGCATGGACCGCCAAGCCGGTTTCGGTCGTCGGCGAGTCCGGGATTCTGCAGCGGCCAGCCCATATGGTTGCGGTCGGCGACCGGGTGCTGGTTGCCACCGGCGAGCGCGTGCCTGTGGATGGCATGGTGATAGAGGGCCGTTCTGCACTGGATTCCAGTCTGATCAATGGCGAAACCCTGCCGCAGGCCGCGGAAATCGGCACCCATGTCTTCGCCGGAGCAATCAATCTCGAGGCGCCGCTTACTCTGCGTGTCACGGCAGTCGGCAGCGCCACGTTGTTGGGAGAGATCGCGCGCCTGATGGAGGCGGCTGAGCATGGCCGCGACCAGTATGTGCGCCTGGCCGAACGGGTCGCGCGCTGGTATGCCCCGGTGGTCCATGTCACGGCAGTGTTAAGCTTTGCGGGCTGGATGCTCATCGGCGATGCCGATTGGCGCAGCGCGATGCTGATTGCCGCCGCTGTATTGATCATCACCTGTCCCTGTGCCTTGGCGCTGGCCGTTCCAGTGGTGCAGGTGGTGGCCAGCAGTCGCCTGATGCGGCGCGGCATCCTGCTCAAGTCAGCCACCGCACTGGAGCGTGCTGCCCCGATCGATACCATCGTATTCGACAAGACCGGCACGCTCACGCTGGGTCAGCCACGTCTGCTGAACGAGGATGCGGGCGATGCGGAAAGCCTGCATCTGGCGGCCAGCCTGGCTGTGCGCAGCCGTCATCCGCTCTGCAAGGCGCTGCTGGCAGCCTGTGGCGACGTTGCCCAGGCCGATGGGGTCCAGGAATTGCCGGGGCAGGGGCTGCGGCTGCAGACGGCCGCCGGCGATATCCGCCTTGGGCATGCCAGGTTTGCCGGCGTCGATGTCCGTCCGGCCGACGGCTACTCGGAACTCTGGTTGACGCGCCCAGGCCATGTTGCGCGCCGCTTCCGTTTCACGGACACGCTGCGCAGCGATGCAGCCACCGTTGTTGACGGCCTGCGCCGCGCTGGCTTCCGCGTGGCGATTCTTTCGGGCGACCATCCCGCGGCGGTATCGGCCGTGGCAGAGCAGATCGGAATTGCCGACTGGCAGGCGGGCATGGATCCGCGCGACAAGGCCGCAGCGATCGCCGCCCTCAAGCAGCAGGGCCGCCATGTGCTGATGGTGGGCGATGGCTTGAATGATGCCGTCGCGCTGGCCCAGGCTGACGCCTCGCTGTCGCCTTCGTCCGGCCTGGATATCGCGCAGAACGCGGCTGACGCCGTTTTCCAGGGCGAGAAACTGGTTGCGGTGCCCGAATTCCTCTCTGTGGCGCGGCGCAGCCGCAGCCTTGCATTTCAGAATCTGGTTCTGGCCCTGGTGTATAATCTGTTTGCCGTGCCGCTGGCGATCGCCGGCATGGTCACGCCGCTGATCGCGGCGATCGCCATGTCGAGTTCATCTATCCTGGTGGTCGGCAATGCGCTGCGGCTTGATCTTGGCCGGCGCAGGGAGGCCGCATGACGATCCTTCTTTTCATGATCCCGGCCGCGATCGGCCTGGGCCTGCTTGGCATGTTCGCTTTCCTGTGGGCGCTGAAATCCGGTCAGATGGATGACCTGGAAGGCGCCGGACGGCGCGTGCTGTTCGATGATGCTGACGCTGAATTGCGCGAAAGGAGCAAACAATGAATGAGAAGGCCATGGCCGTGATGGGCTATTGGGTAATGGCCGCGCTGGTGACAGTACTGGGGCTGCTTGGCATCGTTCTGGCGGCCGGAGCGCGGGATGGAGGCATGCAGGCCTTTGGCCTGGCCCTGGCGGCTTTCGCGGTCTTCTACGATTTCTGGGCGATCAACCGCAGTCACGAGCAAGATCGGGACTGATACGGCATCCCCGCTTGGCACTGCACGCGGATCGGACGGGGCCCGGGCCGTTTGAGCGTGGTCTCAGCAGACCTCGTTGTTGAACAGCGATACCGGCTGGCGCGCGCCGTAATTGGCGGTTAGGGCGGTCATGCTGCCGGTGCGGCCATAGCCGGTGCCGAGCTGACTTTGTTTGGTCGCACCTCGTATCACGGCATCCAGCAGCATCTTGTTGGCGTCGCGCGCGGTACGCACCACGATCTCGTTGCGCTTGCCGACTTGCTGCATCTCGCCCAACAGCTGCTTCAGCTTCTCGCGCTCCGCTTCAGGCGCGCCATGCAGCGCATCCGGATGCTGTTTCAGCACCTTCTGCTTGTCGCGCAGCAGGCCGGCAATGATGCGCTTCTGCTCTGTGGTGCGCGGCAGGTTGTCGTAATCGTGGCGCTCCAGCATCGCAGTTTCCTGCTGCATGATGTCCTTTAGCTGGATCACCAGGTCGCTGAGTTCGGGCACCGTCGGCGGCACGGCACCTGCACCGCAATTGTCGGCCGGGCGTGGTCCGGTATCGATCCCCAGCCGCTGGGCAACGCGCGGGTTCACCGGCTGCGATCGAGGGGCAGGGCTTTGCGGGCGATGGTTCATGACTGCGCCTCCTGCATTTTCAGGATCTGATCGTAGACCATATTGGCGATGCCGACGCCGCGGCCCCGGGCCATTTCCCGGCCATACTGCTCGTTCAGGAAAGACCGCCAGGTCGCTTCCGCCTGCCCGCCGCCCATCGGTCCATCGGTCTTGATGTCCTTCGACATGAATTCGAAGAATTGCGACAGGAAGAAGGCCTCGAAATCCTCTGCCGCCTTGCGGGCGCTGCCGCCCTTGCGCAGGCTGGCCTCGCCGGCCATGCGGTCGGTCCGCGCCTGGTCGACGGCGTAGGCGTTCAGTGTGGCGCTAGAGCTGAGGGTCGACATCACATCACCTGGATTTCGGCCTGCAGGGCGCCGGCGGCCTTGATCGCCTGCAGGATCGTGATCATGTCGCGGGGACCCACGCCAAGGGCGTTGAGGCCGTCGACCAGTTCCTTCAGTGACACGCCGCGCGGGATGATGCCGAGGCGGCGGTCGGCCTGTTCGTCGACCTGAATGTCGGTGCGCGGCACCACCACGGTCTGGGCGCCACCGCCGATCTGGCCGGGCACGGTTGCCGTGCCGGTGCCGGGAACAGCCTGGGTGATGGTGTCGAAGACGAAATTGCCCGATGCATCCTTCACCGGCTGGCCATCGGGGCCGATGCGCGGAACCTGCACGGTGCCGGTCGTTGCCGACGTGCCGGCGATGCCGGCCACGCTGGCCGGGCCCGGCGCGAAGGGATTAGGCTGCGAGACCTGCGGCGTCTCGGTGATGCGGATGGTGAGCGAGCCCTGGGCGATGGCGACCGTGTCGATACGCACATTGGTGCCCATCACGATGGTGCCCGAACGCTCGTCGATCACGACGCGCGCCATTTGGTCGGGTTCGACCTGCAACTGCTCGACTTCGGTCATGAAGCCGATGACGTCGCGGCGGTAGCGCTCCGGGATGTCGATATGCACGGTGCTGGGATCCAGCGCACGCGCGGTCGGCACGCCGGCAAGGGTGGATACGGCCTGGCTAATGCGGCGCGCGGTGGTCAGGTCCGGATTCTTCAGCGCCAGGCGCAGCACCGGCAGCGAGGCCAGTTCGAAACCGACTTCGCGTTCGACGATGGCGCCATTGGCGATGCGGCCCGACGTCGGCACGCCGCGCGTGACCTGAGCCGCGGCGCCCTGGGCGCGGAAACCGCTGATCGCGATGGCGCCCTGCGCCACGCCATAGACCTCGCCGTCGGCGCCGAGCAGGGGAGTCACCAGCAGGGTTCCGCCCTGCAGGCTCTTGGCATCGCCCATGGTCGAGACATTGACATCGATGCGGCTGCCGTGACGGGCGAAGGGGGGGAGCGAAGCCGTGACCATCACGGCGGCAAGGTTTTGGGTCCGGAACGTGCCGGCATCGCGAATGTTGACGCCGAAACGCTCCAGCATCGCCTGCAGGCTCTGCCGGGTGAAGGGGGCGTTGGTCAGGCTGTCGCCGGTGCCATCCAGGCCGACCACGAGGCCATAGCCGACCAGCATGTTGTCGCGGATGCCCTCGAAATCGGCGATATCCTTGATGCGGGAGCCGGCCTGGGCCGGCATGGCGGCAAGTGCGCTCAGCAACAGGCAGCCACTCAAGGCCGCCATGGCCAGGCGCTGCAGCAGGGGCTTGAACCGGTTATGGGCGAAGCGGAACATATCGCATCTTCCTTTACGCTCGCGGCTATCGCAGCCGCCTCTCGCAACAGGTAATGCGAAGCTCATGCCAATGGTTAATTGATTGAATTATAATGGATTTGATTGCAATGCGGGGTGTCATGCGGCAAAAAATGCCGGCTTTACCCGGCCAGTCTTATCGGGCACCATGCAGGACGTAACGGATCGCAAATCCCATGAGCATCGACAAAGTCAAAGGTCCAGGCAGCATTGCCCCGGGGGCGCCCAAACGCACGACCGGCGCCGGCGGCGCCGGCGGGGCCAGTTTTGCTAGCCTGCTGAAGGGCGCCGATAAACCGACGGGTCAGGCGCCGCAGGTTGCGCCCATGGCGGCACTGGACGCCATGCTGACCATCCAGGCAGTCGACGAGCAGACCGGCGGCCGGCAGAACCGCCAGCGCGCCTTCCGGCGTGGTTCTACCCTGCTCGAGAAACTGGACGAAATCCGCCATGGCCTTCTGGAGGGCCGCATCCCGGCAGCCCGGCTTCAGTCGCTGGCCCAGGCCCTGCGGAGTGAAAAAATGGCGGTTGAGGATCCCCAACTGGCGGAACTGATGGCCGAGATCGAACTGCGCTGTGAAGTGGAATTGGCCAAGCTAGGCCTCTGAATGAAATAGTCCGTAAGCGGATTGTTCACAATTTTTTCAAAAAATCAAAGGCTTCCAGTGGGTTCGATGGCCTTGCCCCGGACCGGGCCGATTCATATACTCCCGCGCGCCGCGGCCGGGGGTCCGGAGTCGCCGCGGCGCCTGGAGGGTCTCTTACATGGGTATCCAATTGAAGGCGAATTATAGGCCGACTGAGAGTGAGGCCTTCATGAACCCGCGCATGAAGGAATACTTCCGCCGCAAGCTGCTGGCCTGGAAGGAAGAAATTCTGCGGGAATCCAATCAAACCCTGCAACATCTGCAGGAGGATACGACCCAGGAGCCGGATATCGCCGATCGCGCCTCGACCGAGACGGATCGTGCGCTCGAACTCCGGACGCGTGACCGCCAGCGCAAGCTGATCTCCAAGATCGATGCGGCGTTGAAGCGGATCGACGACGGGTCGTATGGCTATTGCGAGGAGACCGGCGAACCGATCTCGCTCAAGCGCCTCGAGGCCCGCCCGATCGCCACGCTGTCGATCGAGGCGCAGGAGCGCCACGAACGCCGAGAGCGGACTCATCGCGATGACATCTGAGGCATCGCAGCCCTGAAATGACGAAAAGGCCGGTCTTCTGACCGGCCTTTTGCGTTTTACACCCCTGGCGTTTTGCCGCGGACCGCATCCTGCGATCCTGACGCACGTTCTGGCGCGCCCGCATTGCGGGCGGGGTGGGGTACCTCCGCTCAGAACGGAGAGATGATGTCGAAGATCTGCTGACCCCAGCGACCCTGCTGCACGTCAGTGAGCTGGCCGCGGCCGCCATAGGAGATGCGGGCTTCCGCCATCTGCGTATGGGCAACCGTATTGGTGGCAGTGATGTCTTCCGGCCGCACGATGCCCTTGATCAGCAATTCGCGGATTTCATTGTTGACCCGGATCTCCTGACGACCCTGCACGACCATATTGCCATTGGGCAGTATCTGGGTGACCAGAGCGGCGACGCTCAACGTGATCTGTTCCTGGCGGTTGATCTGCCCCTGGCCCTGCACGCCTGACGACGAGTTCATGCCGACGAGGTTATCGGCATCGGCGCCATTGAAGATGCGGGTGAGCGCACCGGCCTCGAGGCCGAGGAAGTTCGGCAGACCGGCCGACTCGCTGTTGTCACGCGAGGTCGTGGTGTTGTTCTGCAACTGCGCGCGTTCCTGGATATTGATGTTGACCGTCAGGATGTCGCCGACCTTGGTGGCGCGTGGATCCTTGAAGAATTGACGCGCGCCAGGGCGCCACAGCGAATTGGCGTGGCGCGGCGTTACTTCCGGGGCCGGCATCGGCAGGCTGACGGCGCGGTAGTCGCGCTGTTCCGACGGATTGTCGATCTTGCTCAGCGGCGGCGCGGAACCGACATCGGCCAGCCGGCTGATGTTGCCGCAGGCGCCAAGTGCGAGGGCAATCGCGGCTATGCCGGCAAAGCGGAATGCGTGGGCGAAAGTCGTGCCGGTGTGGGCGGTGGGGATCGAGCGGAGCATGGCTGTTTCCTTTTTGCTCGGCATAGGTCAGTTCGAGACGATCATATTGGGGGCGGTGATGACCTGAACCTGGTTCAAGCCGATCACGGTCGCCTGCACGGTCTTTTTGCTCTGTACATTCATCACCTGAATCACATCGCCCATGCTACCGGCCTC
The DNA here is from genome assembly GCF_046297895.1 of Ferrovibrio sp. Taxonomy (GTDB): domain Bacteria; phylum Pseudomonadota; class Alphaproteobacteria; order Ferrovibrionales; family Ferrovibrionaceae; genus Ferrovibrio. The sequence goes on from NZ_JBKBHC010000004.1 coordinate 110,891, forward strand.
CATGGCGCGGCCGGTGGTGGTGATGGTCAGTCCCGGGCCCTGCGCCACCATCGTGACGAGTCCGTTCTTGGTGATCACTTCCGGCTTGCCGATGTCGCTGGTGCGCAGCGGCCGGCCGGCGGCCAGCGGCCGGCGTGGGCTGTGGCCAATCAGATCCTCGACGCGGTCGATATAGCCGCCGCCATAGCGGCCAGCCGGAACCCTGATCCATTCGATATCGGACTTGGTGATGGTTTCCCCGGCAGCCACGCGGTTTTTCAGCACGGGCAGGGATTCCACGTTCTGCGCCCGGCCGCTGAACCTTACGGCCTCATTGCGGCCAGGTGTGGTCAGCGAAGCCATGAAGCGACCGCTGCGCGAGTCGAAGGAGAAACTCTCGACCTGCAACACGGCCTGGGCCGTCGCCGGGACCTCGATATAGTTGTCCATTCCGTGGAAATAGATATCCACCGGCTGGCCGCCATTGCGCTGCTGCACAAGCTCGGCGATCCGGCGGGCCACTTCACGCTCGCCGATGACGCGGCCAGCGCCGCCGCCCACCGAGGCGACCTGGGTCTGTGCCGCGGCCGGCGGGATATTGGCCATGGGCAATACCATGGCTGCGGTTGCGAAACCGGCGAGAAGCAGAGTGCGAAGCGAGGCCATGGCGGATCTCCGTTTGGCGTATCAGGGCATCAGCGCAGACGGGTTGCGGTCTGCAGCATCTCGTCTGATGCCGTGATGGTCTTGGAATTCATTTCATAGGCGCGCTGCGCCGTGATCAGGTTGGTGATTTCCTGCACCGGATTCACGTTCGAGGTTTCCACATAACCCTGGCGCAGGGTACCGAAGCCCACGGCATTCGGATTGCCCACGGTGGGCTGGCCCGAAGCTGCGGTTTCCAGGAACAGATTGTCGCCCGTCGCCTCCAGGCCGGCATCGTTGATGAAGGTCGCCAGCTGGATCTGGCCCAGCTGCTGGGCATTTGCCTGACCAGCGATGCGGGCCTCGACGATGCCGGTGGCATCGATGCTGACCGACAGGGCGCCCTGCGGCACGGTGATCGCGGGATTAAGCAGATAGCCATCGGTGGTGACCATCTGGCCCTGTGCGTTGATCTGGAACGATCCGGCGCGGGTATAGGCGGTTTCGCCCGAGGGCAGGGTGACCTGGAAATAGCCTTTGCCGCTGATGGCCAGGTCATAGGTGTTGCCCGTCAGGGTCAGGTTGCCCTGTTCGTGGATGCGGTAGACGCCGGCGGTGCGCACGCCGACGCCGATCTGGATGCCCGACGGCACGATGGTATTGGCATCCGACGAAGAGGCGCCCGGACGGCGCATGTTCTGATACAGCAGGTCCTGGAATTCGGCACGCTGGCGCTTGAACGCCGTCGTGCTCATGTTGGCGATATTGTTCGAGATCACCTCGACATTGAGCTGCTGGGCCATCATGCCGGTGGCGCCGGTGCTGAGCGAACGCATGGTCGGTTCTCCTGCTCTTTAAGTCTTACGCCGTGCGCCCAAGCCGCTGGATTGCGGTGCGCATGCGTTCATGTTCTGAGTCCATCAGGCTTTGCGTGCCCTGGTACTGCCGGAGCAGTTCCATCATCGCCGTCATCTCGACGATCGGCTCGACGTTGGAAGCCTCCAGCATGCCCTGTACCAGCGTGCTGCTGGCCGGCGCGGCCTGCGGCTCCTGGCTGGTGGCATAAAGGCCCTGAGCGGTTTTGCGCAGTTCCTGGTCGCTTTCGAAAGTGACCAGGTCGATCTTGGCGACTTGCTGCTGGCCGACCGTGATGGTGCCGTCGGCGGCGACGGTCGGGACATCCTGGGCATCCTGTGGCAGGACGATATCGCGGCCACGGTTATCCAGAACGGGGTGACCGCCCGTGGTCACGAGGCGACGGTCGGCGTCCAGGCGCAGGTGGCCGTCTCGGGTGTAGCGGCGGCCTTGCGGGGTGTCGACGGTGAGGTAGCCGTTGCCGGTGATGGCGAGGTCGAAGGTGTTGCCGGTCTGCTCGAGTTTGCCGATACGCGTATCGCGCAGAACGGCGAAGTCATTGACAAAACTGACCTTCTTGGCGTCGTTCGGGCCTTTCAGGTACTCCTCGAACATCACCCGCTCGCCCTTGTAGGCGTTCGAGTTCATGTTCGCCAGGTTGTTGGCCAGAACATCCATCTCGCGCCGCATGCTCGAGAGGCGGGACAGGCCGATATAGGTCGTATTCTCCATGGCTCCAAACTCGCGTTTAGCCGTTGTCGGGCTTTCATTTGCAGAGCTCGTGCCAATTGATTTTATGCCGGAAAACGGGGAATAAATTTGGTTAATTTGCCGCAGGGGGGCATTTTGGCCGGGCGTGGAGCCGATGACCCGGCAAATTCTGCCGGGCGGTGATAAAGTGTTAACTCTGCGGCCTTACCAATGGCAGCCTAGACTGAACAGGCAGAGGCCAGGGATTCGCCGGCATGAGTGACGAGACCGAAGGCCAAGAGGGCGGCGAAGAGCTCGAAGGCAAGAAGAAGAAGGGCAAGCGCGCGATTGTCATCATCGCGGCTGCCGTTCTGCTGCTGCTGGTTCTGGGCGGCGGCGGCGCGGCCTATTTCTTCCTTTTCGCCGGCAGCAGCGAGGAGGCAGAGGTCAAGCCCGAGCCGCCGAAAGTGACGGTCTTCTATGACCTGCCGGACATTCTGGTGAATCTGAATTCCACCGGCCGCCAGGCGTCCTATCTCAAGCTCAAGGTGGCGCTGGAACACAACGATCCGCTGGCAACGCCCAAGCTGAACGAATTGCTGCCGCGTGTGACCGATAACTTCCAGATCTATCTGCGCGAATTGCGGCCCGACGATCTGGTTGGTTCGGCCGGCCTGTACCGGCTGAAGGAAGAATTGCTGATCCGCGTCAACCAGGCGGTGGCACCGATCAAGATCAATGATGTCCTGTTCAAGGAGATGTTGATCCAGTGACCAAGCGAGGCAGTCATGGCGGATAATCCTGAAGACGGCGCAGCCTGGGCTGGTGGCGGCGACGACGCCGGCGGGTCTACCCGCATCCTGAATCAGGATGAAATCGACAGCCTACTTGGCTTCGATGCCAGCGTAGAGGAGGATGCGGACAAAGCTGGCATACGCGCGATCATCAACAGCGCGCTGGTTTCCTATGAACGCCTGCCGATGCTTGAGGTGGTGTTCGACCGCCTCGTGCGTCTGATGACGACCAGCCTGCGTAACTTCACGTCCGATAACGTTGAAGTTTCGCTCGACAACATCACCTCGATCCGCTTCGGCGATTATCTCAATTCGATCCCGCTACCGGCCATCCTCAGCGTATTCCGCGCCGTGGAGTGGGATAACTACGGCTTGCTCACGGTCGACAGCTCGCTGATCTACTCGATCGTCGACGTTCTGCTTGGTGGTCGTCGCGGCACGGCTGCGATGCGCATCGAAGGGCGTCCCTATACGACCATCGAGCGCAATCTGGTCGAGCGCATGGTCAACGTCGTGCTCGACGACATGCGCGCCGCCTTCGAGCCGCTGGCGCCGGTCAATTTCTCCTACGACCGCATCGAGACCAATCCGCGCTTCGCCACCATCGCCCGCCCGGCCAATGCGGCAATTCTTGCCCGTCTGCGCGTCGACATGGAGGATCGCGGCGGCCGTCTGGAGCTGATGCTGCCCTATGCGACGCTGGAGCCGGTGCGCGAGTTGCTGCTCCAGATGTTCATGGGCGAAAAATTCGGCCGTGACTCGATCTGGGAAAACCACCTTGCCACCGAGCTGTGGTCCACAGATGTGGAAATCGAAGCCGTGCTGGATGAGCAGGTCATGACGCTCGGCCAGGTGATGAATCTCGAGGTCGGCAAGACCATCATGTTCAACGCCACGCCGGAATCGGTGATCATGATGCGGTGTGGCGGCATATCCATGGTGGAAGGTCGCATGGGGCGCATGGGCAACAACATCGCGGTCAGGATCGATCGGACATTGAAGAATCTGGGGGGTGTATGATGACGGTGACATTGGTCGTCGAAATCGTCGTTGCCGTCCTGCTGGTCATTACCTTCGGCATTTCCCTGGTGCTGAACCGGCGGCTTGGTAATCTGCGCGCCAACCAGGACGAAATGCGCCGTCTGATCGGAGAATTCGACAAGGCGTTGACAAAAGCGCGTCAGGGCATGACGGAACTGAAGGCGGCGTCGGCGGGGGCCGATGCTGCGCATGACGAGCGCATGAAGCAGGCCAAAATACTGCGCGATGAACTCGGCTTCATGATCGAAACGGCCGACCGGCTGGCTGACCGACTGGCCGGTGAGGCCAGCGGCAACCGCGCGGTTCGACAAGATGCGATGGGGCAGCGTGGTACGGATCGCGGCCCGGAGCGTCCCGCGGCGGCGGAACGGCCGCAGCCGGTGACCCCGTTCCCGGCCAAGCGTGCGGCGCCGGCCGGCGGCCGCGATTTCAAGATTGAGCCGCGATCCGAGGCGGAGCGCGAATTGCTCATGGCATTACGGCAGGCCCGATAATGACGAACGGTCGGCAGGCGCAGGCGATGCAGGCCGGGAAACCTCGCCTCGCGTCGCGCGTGCGGGTTCTGCCGCTGACCATTTTGGCCGTGGCTCTGCTGCTGGGACTGAAAATCGGCGCGCTATGGCAGGGCAGGGCGGAACTGTTCGTGACGCCGGCCGGAGCGCAGCAACAGGGTGCAGGGCAGGGGGCCGGGCAGCCGACCCAGTTGACGCCCCGTCCTGCCGCGCAGGCCCAGGCTCAAGCTCAGCCGCCGGCCCAGGCTTCCACGCCCCAGCCTGCTGCTCCCCAGTCTGCTGCTCCCCAGTCTGCCGCTACTCAGACCCCGGCCGCGGCACAGGCCCCGGGGCAGCCAGGCGGCGGCAATGCGACGCCGTCATCCAGCGTGAAGTCGCTCGCCGATCGCGATCCGACCACATTCACGCGCGCCGAGATCGAGTTGCTGGCCAATCTGGCGCAGCGGCGCGACCAACTCGAACAGCGTGCGCGCGAGATCGATCTGCGCGAAAGCCTGCTGGCGGCCGCTGAGAAACGCATCGACGAGCGGATCGCCGAGCTGAAGAAGCTTGAGGGCAGCATCAAGCAGATCGTCCAGCAATACGACAAGCAGGAAGAACAGAACCTGCAGGGCCTGGTGAAGGTCTATGAAAACATGAAGCCAAAGGATGCCGCCCGCATCTTCGAGCAACTCGATGCCAATGTCCTGCTGGGTGTGGTCGAACGGATGAAAGAGGCCAAGCTGGCTGCCGTGCTCGCCGACATGAGTCCGGCCACGGCTCAGGATCTCACGGTTCGCCTGGCAACCCGTAAACAGATCCCGCCGAGCCTGCGGGCCGGCGCCGAAAGCCAGATCCAGCCCGCCGCCGCCCCGCCCACCGCCGCCCCGCCCGCGGCGCGCCCCGCCGGACAGGCTCCTGCGGCGCAAGCGCCCGCTCCAGCGGCACCGCAGCCGCGCGCCCCTGGGGCCGGCGGCTGAAAAACACGGTTAATTATGGGTTAATGCACTGAAAAGACAGGGAAAACCCTGTCTTGCCGCCCCCGTGTGCCGTGGTAGTATTAGCGATCAGGAATTCAGCATTGATCCAGAAGGATCGATGCAGGCCATCACTGCCGCAGGAGGCGTGCAAGGATGTCTATCGATTTAAGCATCCTATACAGCGGAGCGGGCACCAGCTCGGCGACGATGTCGCCGACTGCGATGTATCGCAAGCTGCAAAAGTTGGCCGAGGATAACGCCGCCAAGAGCTCGTCGGATACCGCTGCCGAGAAGGCGAAGGCCATCACGCGCGAATTCAACAACGCCGCGATCAGGCTGCGCAATGCGCAGGCCAAGGAAAACAACGCTCAGGTACAGAACGATGTCATTTACTTCCAGAATCGCGCGGCAACCGCCACGACGGTAAGCGAACTGGTCAACGACAATCGTTTCCTCCGCGTTCTGGCATACGCCAATGGCTATGAGGACCTGTACCGGAACGATCCACAGAAACTGCGCGACATCCTGCTCAGCGACCCGAACGACCCCGGGTCGGTTGCTCGCCAGGGCAGCCTGCGCGATATCGAGCTTTCCAACAAGTATGGCTTCGGCACGACCGGGACCCTGCTCGATGCCGACGGCAATACCGTCGGGCTGAATGCCGACGGCAAGATCGTCAATGACGGATCGCATGTCGCGCCGCTTGATCCCGGCCTTGCCCGCATTCGCAATCTTCTGATCGATAACAACGGTCGGGCGATGGTCACCGATTCGCCCATTCCGGCCAATGACGGCAAGCTGATCTTCGGCTCCAGCCTCGCCGGCCGCGATGCCAGTCTCTATTCTGCTAAGCTGTCGCGAAGCATTCTGCAGGAGGAGAAGCCCTCCACCTCCATCTCCTCAACCAGCTACGAATTCGATAGTCCGGATTTCCAGCGATTCCGGGAGCGCAGGGACATAAAGTCGGAAATAGACTATTTCACCGAGAACATCGCGCAGATCAAATCGGTCGATGACTTCTTCAACAACAGCCGCCTGCTGAGGTTCGTGCTGTCCGCTTATGACCTGGAAAGCGAGGCCCAGTATCCCGGCAAGATACGCAAGATACTGGAGAGCGACCTGACCGACGTCGATTCTCTCGCCAACCGCTTCCAGGATCCGCGCTTCAAGAAGATGACCGAGGATCTCGGCATTTTTCTGTTCAAGGATGTCAAGCTGAAACTCGGCTCCACGGCGATAGAGCTTGGCCGTAAGTTTGAACGCGTCAAATACGAACAATACCTCGACGAGCAAGCGCCCGGCGTGCGCGCCGCCATCGAGTTCACGCGCCGTATCAAGGACGTCGACATGACGGTGCAGTTGCTTGGCGATTCGGTGCTGCGCGAAGTGATCACCGTTGCCAACAACATTCCCAAGGAACTGGCCTATCAGGAAGTGGAAAGCCAGGTCACGGCGCTCGAGAAGCGCGTCGACGTTACGGCCCTGAAGAATGACCGGAACGAGATCGAGAAAATGATCACGCGTTACCTGACCTTCAAGGGCGCGGAAAGCAGTGGCGGACAGAGCTATCTGCTGAATCTGTTCGGCTAGGCCCGGCGGCTGCTTTGCGCTATGCCTGTGGCATGGCGGCGGATTTCTCCCTTCCCATTCTGGTCGTCGACGACCATCGGACGATGCTGGCGATCATTGCCCGGCAGTTGCACGATATCGGCTTCCGGGATGTCGATACCGTCGGCGACCCTGTCACCGCCCTGACCATGCTCGGGCGTCGCCGCTATGGTGCCATCCTCTCGGACTGGAACATGGCGCCGATGGATGGCTTGGCGTTTTTGCGGGCCCTGCGGCAGGATCCGAAGCTGGCTGATATTCCGTTCATCCTGATCACGGCGGAAAACCGCACCGAGGCCGTGGTCGAGGCCCGTCGCCTCAAGGTGGACGGCTTCATCCTCAAGCCATTCGACGCGGCGCTGCTCAAGGCCCGGCTCGCCAGCGTGCTGGGTCCGTTTTGACCGGCAATCTGGCCGAAAGAACAATCTGTTAACGGTATCGCCTTATTCTGCCACGCTTCTATAATTGCGAAACGCGGGAGCGATTCCCCGTTTCAACCGGATCGACACAGACAGGGAGCATGGCGAAAAGGCACGACAGGCGGCCTCTGGCGACCCGGGGAAAACCGGTCCGCAGTGGTGTTGCCGGCCTGGCAATGGTCGGCGCCCTCGGTCTTTTCTCGCCCGCGCTGCTGGCCCAGGCCGACCCGCAGGTGAATACGCCGCCGATCGGCCGTCCTGCCGCCACGCCGTCGCCGCCTGCCGCGGCGCCATCGGCTGCTCCGGCGCAGGGCCGGCCGACGCCCGCGCAGACGGCCGCAGCGCCTGTCCGCCTGCGCGCCGGGGAACATCCGACTTATACACGTCTGGTTTTTGATTGGCCGCAGCGCGTTGACTTCGATGTCGCCACCGAGGGCGAGAAGGCAACGATCCGGTTTGCCAGCCCGATGCCGGTCGATCTCGGTCGGCTGCCCCAATTCCCGCCGCGCAACGTCAAGGAACTGTCCTGGCAGGCCCAGGGCGATGGCGGCATCGTCAGCTTCGCCATTCCGGAGGGCGCAAACGTCAAATCCTGGCGCGACGGGGCCAAGATCGTGCTGGATATCACGCCCGCGCCGGAAACCAAGGCAACGGAGGCCAAGCCCGCCGCCGCCAAACCGGAACAGAAAGTTGCCGAGACAAAGCCCCCAGCACCGCCCGCACCGGCAACGCCCGCACCGGCAACGCCCGCACCGGCAACGCCTGGAGCGGCAACGCCCGGACCGGCAATGCCTGGAGCGGCAACAGCCGGGGCATCATCGACTGCGCCGGCAAGGCCGCCGGCTGCTGCCGCACCACCCGCCACCGCATCCGTGCAGGCGCCGGCATCGGCATCTCTGCCGACCAGTCAAATTCCTGCCGCCCCGCCAACGGCCACCCAGCCCAGCGCCACCCAGCCCAACACCACCCAGCCCGGCGCCGCACCGGCTGCCGGGGTGCCGGCGGCTGCCCCGCTAGCCACCGTGCAGGCGGCGCCTCTTGGTGCCTTCATGCCCGCACCGCCCGTTGGTCCAATTACGGGCGAACCGCTTGTGCCGGGCGTCGACTCCAGCCGCACCGGCCCGTTGCTGAATTTTCCATGGACCAGGCCTGTCGCGGCGGCGGCGTTTATGCGCAACGGCAATCTTTGGCTGGTTTTCGACCGTGCGGCCAATGTGGACCTGCGGCCGATCACCACGCGCGACTGGGGCGGCGCGATCAATGGCGTGGAACAGATTCCTGTTCCCGGCATCACCGTGCTGCGGCTGGCCGCGCCCAGCGGCACGACGGCCAACTTCACCCGCCGGAACACGGGCTGGCAGATCGGCATCAACACGATCCAGCCGGAACAGCTTGTTCCCAGGGATGCCGCGCCAGGGGCGCTGACCGACGACGCGGCTTCGCCGCGCAACCGGCCGCAGGAGATTGACGTACGGCGTCAGCTTGATGCCGATGGCGGCGCGCGCCTGTTCTTTGCTGCCAACGATCCGTCCCCACATCTGGTCATTCCCGATCCCGATACCGGCGACTTAATCACTGTGGTGCCCTATGCCGGCGCCAATGGCGGCATCCTGAACCGGCGCGATTTCATCGAACTCAGCGTTTTGCCCAGTTTCCAGGGGTTTGCCATAGAAACGCATGCGGACAACCTCGACATCCGTCGCTATCCGCGGGGCATCGAGATCGCATCGCCTGGCGGGCTGGCATTGTCGGCCCCGCGCGGCGCAGATCCCAAGAGCGGCACGCTCGACATCCTGCAGTTCGCCGAATGGCGCAAGGTGGACGGCAAGACCTATGCCGAGCAGGAGGAAAACCTGCTGCGCCGCATCGGCTTGAGCCCGCCGGGGCAGCGTCAGCAGAACCGCATGGCCCTGGCGCAGTTCTATGCTGCCAATGACATGCAGCCCGAGGCCCTCGGCGTGTTGGCCAAGGCGCGGGCCGAACAACCGGACCTGGAGCGCGACAAGCTCTATCGCGCGCTGCGCGGAATTGCATATCTGCGGCTCGGCCGCCTGACCGATGCGGCCAACGATCTCGACTCAAAGGTCTTCGACGACGATCCGGATGTTCTGGCCTATCGCGGCATGCTGGCTGCCGAGCGCGACGACTGGCCGGCGGCGCGGCGGGCCTTCTCGTTGTCGGGTGCCGCGGTGGCGAAATTCCCGCCCGATCTGCGCGCCGATCTGCGCCTTACCATGGCGCGGGCGTGGCTGGCAGGTGGCGATATCGCGGCGGCGACCGCAGAACTGCAGGCGCTGGATTGGGATATTCTGACCCAAGGCCAGGCCGCCGAGGGCAATTATGTGCGCGGCCTGCTTGCCAACGCCACCAACAAGCCGGAAGAGGCGATCCGCTACTTCGACCTTGCCTCCGGCAGCGGCGACCGTCGCGCCCGCGCCCTGGCGGAATTCGCCAAGACCGACATGATGTTGACCCGCAAACTGATCGATGTGCCGCAAGCGATCGAGCGCATGGATCAGCTGCGCTTCGCGTGGCGCGGCGGGCCGTATGAATTCAATCTGCTGCGGCGCCTTGGTGAACTGCAATTCTCCACCGGCGACCTGCGCGGCGGCATCACCACTTTCCGCCAGATCGTGAAGTATTTCCCGAAATCGCCGGAAGTGCCGCTGTTAACCAAGCAGATGAGCGACGAATTCGCCAAGCTGTTCCTGGATGGCGGTGCGCAGGCGCTGCCGCCGCTGACGGCTCTGGCACTGTATTACGACTACCGCGAACTGACCCCGCCGGGACCTGAAGGCGACGAGATCATTGGCAAGCTGGCCGACCGGCTGGTCTCGGTCGATCTGCTGAACCGCGCCGCAGAGCTGCTCGAACATCAGATCACCTATCGGCTGCGGGGCGAGGACCGCTCCAAGGCCGGCGCCCGTCTGGCGGTGGTCTATCTGCTTGACCGCAACCCCGATGCCGCACTCAAGTCGCTGCAGGCGACCAATGCGCCCAACCTGTCGCCCGCAGTCGTGCAGGAGCGCCGTCTGCTGGAAGCGCGTGCGCTGGGTGACCTGGACCGGTTCCCCGAGGCGCTGAACCTTTTGGGACAGGATCAGAGTCCCGAGGCGCGCAGCCTGCGGGCCGATCTGCATTGGCGCGCCAAGGACTGGCTCGCCTTCGCACGGGTCGTCAGCCAGGCATTGGGTAATCGCCATGCCGATCCCGCACCGCTCAGTCCCGACGAACGCAAGCAGGTCTTGCAGCTTGGCGTGGCCTATTCGCTTAGTAACGACATTCCGGCCCTGAACGACCTGCGCGGCAAATACGAGGCGAAATTCCGCGACACGCCGGATGCGCCGGCTTTTGTCGCCGTGGCCAGCACTGTAACGCGCGCGACCGGTGATCCGCGGGAGCTGGCTGCCACGATCGCCCAGATCGGCCAGTACGAGGCGTTCATGAGCCGCTATCGCGACCGGGTCGCCAAGGGCGGCCTGAGCGCCATCAACTGACGCTGGGCTTAACTGACGGGCGGCTTTCGCCGGCCTAGCTGGCTCCCAGGAAGCTTTCCACCAGCGCGGCGCAAACCAGGTTCCAGCCGTCGACCAGCACGAAGAAAATCAGCTTGAACGGCAGTGAGATCATCACTGGTGGCAGCATCATCATGCCCATCGACATCAGCACCGACGCGACGACCATGTCGACCACGATGAATGGTATGAACAGCAGGAACCCTATTTCGAAGGCCCGCTTCAGTTCGCTGATCATGAAGGCGGGGATCAGCACGCGCAGCGAAATCGCCTCCGGGTTCTCCGGCGGCGGCAGGCGGGCAAAGCCGCTGAACAGCGCAAGGTCCTTTTCGCGGACCTGGCTGCGCATGAATTGGTGAAACGGCGCAATGGCGCGATCAAAAGCCGTGCGCTCGTCGATCTGCTCCTCCATCAGCGGCTGTATGCCTTCCGCGTAGGCGCGTTCCAGCGTCGGCTGCATGATGAAGAAGGTGAGGAACAGCGCCAGACTGACCATTACCGTATTGGGCGGCGTTCCCTGCGTGCCCAGCGCGCTGCGCAGCAGCGACAGCACCACCACGATACGCACGAAACTGGTGATGACCACCAGGATGGATGGCGCCAGGGCCAGAACCGTGGTGAGGGCCAGCAGCTGGATGACCCGCCCGGTCAGGGTGCCGCCCTGGCCGAGGTCGATCGACACCGACTGGGCCATCAGCGATGACGGAGTCAGCAGGAAGAATCCCGCCAGGACGATGGCCAGGCTCAGGGTGATGCAGGTTGTGATCCGGCGCTTAAGCATTGCGGCTGCGTCCCTGACGGCCCGGTGCGCGCAGCGTAGGCCAGCCTCCGGCATCGTCGGCCATGTCTCCGCCTGCCGATGGTCCCGTGCCGGTTCCGGTTACCGGAATGCCGGCCTCGATCACCACGTCGCCGTGATTGCTCAGCAGGACCAGGTGTTCGGTATCGTCGCGGCGGATCAGCACCAGCCGCCTTGCGCCATCGACTGGCACGCTGTCGACCACGCCGATCCGCTGGCCCGGCCGCCACTTGCCGAAACGCGCCCCGCCGGAAAAGGCGCGGGCGCCATAATAGAACAGGGCCAGCAGGATGAGCAGCCCGCCGAAGGCGATTGCCAGTTGAGGGAAGTCGATGCTGTCCATGCCGGGTTCCTGATTGCGCGTTACTTTGGTGGCCGCTCCCGAGTCGGGTCAAGCCGATACGGCCTGTCATTCCCGCCCGTCATTCCGGCAGAGGCTTGCCCTGGGTGCGATAGATGTAACTGAGGATTTCTGCCACGGCGGCAAAGGCTTCCACCGGGATCAGGGAGTCGATGTCCAGCTTGGCCAGGATTTCCACCAGATCGGCGTCTTGCCGAACGGTGATGCCATGGTCCAGCGCGATGCGGACGATCTGTTCGGCGATATGGCCCTGACCCGAAGCCACCACGCGGGGCGCCTCGTCGCGTTTGGGATCATAACCCAGGGCAACAGCTTTGCTGCGGGGCGGCGGTTTGCCGGAGGACGGAGGGGGATCTGTGGCCATGGCGGGCAGGGGGATGCGGATGCTGGGGCATCCTACCACGCCCACCGGTTAACCGAATCTTTACGGCTGGGGGCCAGTCTGCCAGTCAGCGGCAAAGGCTGACGGAACCCGTCCGGCCGGCCCGACGAGGGAATTGGTATGGATCTTGACCGCATCAGCCTGCTGAAGGCGATCACCCGGCGCATGGACTGGCTGGGCGAGCGTCAGCGCGTGCTGGCGGAGAACGTCGCCAATGCCGATACCCCCGGCTATAAACCCAAGGATCTCAAGCAGGTAAGCTTCAGCGAACTGGTCCGAAACAGCCAGGTCGGCATGAGTGCCAGTGCGACCCAGGCAGGCCATTTCCGCGGCCTGGGCGGCCGCGGCGGCGATGCCTGGAAGGCCGACCGGACCAGAACCTACGAGACCGCGCCCAACGGCAACGAGGTCAACCTCGAACAGCAGATGATGACTGTGGCGGAAAACCAGGCCGACCACTCCCTGATGACCAACCTATACCGCAAGCAGGTCACCATGCTCCGCAAGGCGATCGGCGGCGGTGGCCAGCGCTGATTGCGGCGGTGTTTAACGGAGGCGATCGATGGATCTGAAAAACGCCATGAAGATATCCGCCTCGGGCATGCGGGCGCAGGGTGAGCGCCTCAAGACCCTGGCGGAAAACATCGCCAATGCCGACTCCCTGGCCAAGACGCCGGGCGGCGATCCCTATCGGCGCAAGGTGATCAGCTTCAAGAGCGAGCTTGACCGCGCCACCGGTGCCAACCTGGTCAAGGCCCAGCCGCCGAAGACCGACAGGTCGGATTTCGACCTCAAATACGACCCCGGTCATCCGGCCGCGAATGCCGATGGCTATGTCAAGATGCCCAATGTCAAGACCGTGATCGAGATGGCCGACATGCGCGAGGCCCAGCGCACCTACGAGGCCAACCTGAACGTGGTCGATTCGGCGAAGCAGATGATCACCCGCACGGTTGATCTGCTGCGGAACTGACCGGACGAGAGGAGGCTGAACCATGGCGGATCTTCGCATAGGCGGCGCGCTTCCCGGCCTATCGGCCACGCTGGCGACCGAAGATGCTGGCAAGGTCAAGGCCGGCGGCGGCTTTGGTGACATGCTCGGCGAGGCATTGCAGCAGGCCGTCAACGCATCCAAGCAATCCGAAGCCGTCTCGGCCAGGGCCGTGGCCGGCAAAGCCGATGTTACCGACGTGGTGACGGCCGTGACCAACGCGGAAGTGGCCCTGGATACGGTTGTGGCGGTTCGCGACCGCGTCATTTCGGCCTATCAGGAAATCATTCGTATGCCGATCTGATCCGCATCCCCGGCTGGGGTTGTGGCAGACAATGCGCTATGGTCGGCGGCAGAGGACGAATCGATGACGGCCGTCGAAGTAGTGGACATCATGCGCGAAGGCATCTGGGTGCTGATCAAGGTGGCTGGCCCATCGATGATCGTAAGCCTGGTGATCGGCATCGTGATATCGCTGTTCCAGGCCCTGACCCAGCTGCAGGAGCCGACGCTGACCTTCGTGCCGAAAATCCTGGCGATCTTTGGCACCTTGGTGATCACCATGCCCTTCATGATCGGCGCCATGGTGACCTTCATGGAGCAGATCGCCGGCCGCATCGCGGGTTTGCAGTAGCGGGGCGGCCGTGCTGCAGGATTTCGTCGCCGGCAATGTCTATGCATTCATCCTGATTTTCTGCCGCCTCGGCGCCGCCATGATGACGCTGCCGGGCGTCGGCGAGAGTTCCGTGCCGGCCCGTGTCCGCCTCAGCATCGCCGTGCTCACGGCCGCTCTGTCCACGCCGATCCTGGGGCCGACGCTGCCGCCGATGCCGGCCCAGCCGTTCCATCTCGCGTTCCTGGTCGTCACCGAAATCGGCTTTGGTCTGGCTCTTGGCCTGATATCCCGCATGATCATGTCGGCCATGCATGTGGCGGGCACCATCATCGCCATGCAGGCCGGTCTGTCGGCGGCCATGTTCTTCGATCCGAACCAGGGTTCGCAGAGCGTCCTGATCAGCAGCGCGATGGTGTTCCTTGGCATTGCGCTGGTCTTTGCCACCGACCTCCATCTGCTCGCCCTGCAGGCGGCCTATGACAGCTATGTGCTTTTCCCGCCCATGAAGGTTCCCGCCTTTGGCGATTTCGCCAATGTGGCGACCGACCTTGTGGGGTCGAGCTTTGCCGTTGGCGTCAAGATGTCGGCGCCATTCATCGTCTATGGCATCATCTTCAACGTTGCGCTCGGCCTGCTCAACCGCCTGATGCCGACCTTGCAGATTTTCTTCATCATGCAGGCGCCGCAGATCGCCACATCGCTGTTCGTGCTCGGGTTTTCGCTGGCGGCGATCGGAGTGATGTTCACCACGCGCTACGAGGAGCTGATCGCCCAGTTCCTCGTGCGGCGCTAGGAGGCGGCAATGTCGGAAGATGCCGATCCAGAATCCAAAACGGAAGACCCTTCCAGTAAACGGCTTGCCGACGCCGCCAAACAGGGCAACATCGCCAAGTCGCAGGAAATCAGTCATCTGTTCGTCTTCATGGCGGCAGCCCTGTTGTTGTGGCTGATGGGCGATCTGATGTCGCGCCGCGTGATCGGTTCGACGCTGGTGTTTTTCGAGCAGCCGCACCGCATTCCCATCGATGCCAGTCACCTGACCCGGCTGGCTGTCGACATGATGCTGGATCTTGGTCTGGTGGTCAGTCCGGTGCTGGGCGTGTTCATCGTCTTCAGCCTGGCGGCGAGCATCATCCAGAATCCGCCGATGTTCACGCCGGAGAAGATCAAGCCGGACATCGCCAAGCTTTCGCCGATTGCCGGCCTCAAGCGCATCTTCTCGGTTCAGGGCGCCGTCGAATTCGTCAAGAACCTGATCAAGGTTTGTATCATAGGCGCCATTCTGTTCGCCATCCTGGTTCCCGAACTCGACAAGCTGGAGGCGCTGATCGAGCTTGACCTGTCGGTCATCCTTCCTTTCTGCATCACCATCGTGCTCAAGCTGCTGGGGTCGCTGATCGGCATCATGGCCGTGGTGTCGGTCGCCGATTACCTGTACCAGCGCTACAATTTCATGAAACAGCTCCGCATGACCAAGCAGGAGGTCAAGGACGAGCACAAGGAAACCGAGGGCGATCCGGTCGTGAAGGCGCGCCTGCGGCAGTTGCGCATGCAGCGCGTGCGCAAGCGCATGATGGCTGCCGTGCCCGAGGCGAGCGTGGTGATCACTAACCCGACGCATTATGCCGTCGCCCTGAAATACGAATCCGGACAATCCGAGGCGCCGATCGTCGTGGCCAAGGGCGTCGATGTGTTGGCGCGGCGCATTCGCGAGATCGCCACCGAACACAAGGTGCCGATCGTGGAAAACCCGCCGCTGGCCCGTGCGCTCTACAAGGTCGAGCTGGACCAGCCGATCCCCATAGATCATTACCGCGCCGTGGCCGAGGTGATTTCCTACATCATGCGCCTGAAGGATGGCCACGACGCACGCTACGAGCCCAAGGTCGAGACGGTCGAGTAGCGCAATGCCATTGTCTTTCCTCTCGCTGATCGGATCGCCGCGCCGCGCCGCCTGGCTGCTGGCCGAGGCTAGCCCGTTTGCCCGCGCCGTCACCCGCGGGGGCAGCCTGCTTGCCGCCAATACCGCCTATCGCGTGCTGGCCGGTCGTCTGGGCCGGGAAGGCGGCCTGGCGCCGGAGCAGTTGCTGGCAGACGAGATAGGCAATGCTGAAATCCTGTCGCGCTTGCGTGCCCTGCTGCCGCTGGGCCGCGCCGTGCAGGAGGATTTTCCGTTCCATCTGGACGCGGATACCTTGTTGCTGCGCGTCACCGGCATGCTGGCGCCCGGCCGGCGTGACTGGGTGATCTGGGACATCCAGGAAGTGCCCGACAATGCCGCCGCCCTGGTGGCGGTGCGACAGCAGCGCGATGAACTCGCGGCTTTCATCGACAATGCCCCGGTCGGCCTGTATTCCGTGGCGCCCGACGGCCGTTTCCTGTTCGCCAACCGCACCTTCGCCGCCTGGCTGGGCCTGCAGCCCGAACAGCTGGTCGGTGGCGATCTCGGCCTGTCCGACGTGCTGCAGCATGGCGAGGGCCGCGAAGGCGAGGCCATGACGCCCGATTGGGACGGCGGCGAGGCCAAATTGAAACCGGTCGGTGCCGACCGCAGCGGCCTGCGCCTGGTCAGCGTCAGCCAGAGTGCGATTGCCGATCCTGAAGGGCATCCGCTGCGCTACAGCGCCGTGGTGCATGATCTGGGCCTGGAGTTGCGCCAGCGCGGCACGCTGCGCCCGGTCGAGGCCGAGTTCCGGCGCTTCTTCGACCAGGCGCCGATCGGCATCCTGGTGTTGGATGCCGCCGGCACGATACGCGAGGCCAATGCCGCCTTCGCCATGCTGTGCGGCCGCGACGACTGGCTGGGCCAGCGTCTGGCTGCCCTGGTGCGCGAGGAGGATGCGCTGGCCCTTACTAGGCATCTGATTGCACTGCGGCGCGGAGAGATTTTCGGGCGCCCGCTGGAGGTGCGCCTGGCCGGCCCGCGCGAGCGCGTGGTGGAGGTCTTCGCAGCCTCTTCCGCCGAGCGCGACGACGGCCAGTCCGCGCAACTGGTCTATCTGGTCGACACCACCGAACAGCGTAACCTGCAGACCCAGTTTCATCAGAGCCAGAAGATGCAGGCCGTCGGTCAGCTCGCCGGCGGCATCGCGCACGATTTCAACAACCTGCTCACGGCGATGATCGGTTTCTGCGATCTGCTGCTGCAGCGCCTGCAACCGGGCGATCAATCCTTCGCCGATGTCATGCAGATCAAGCAGAATGCCAGCCGTGCCGCCAACCTGGTACGCCAGCTGCTGGCCTTCTCGCGCCAGCAGACCCTGGTGCCCAAGGTGCTGGATGTCACCGATGTTCTGGCGGACCTGCGCAACCTGATCGGCCGCCTGATCGGCGAGACCATCACGCTGACCATGACGCATGGCCGCGATCTCGGCCTGGTGAAGGTGGACCAGGGCCAACTGGAGCAGGTGATCATCAACCTCGCGGTCAACGCGCGCGACGCCATGAGCGAAGGCGGCGAACTCACGATCCGCACCCGCAACCATCATGTCGACCGCGCCACCGAGCTCGGCGCCGAAACGGTTCCGCCCGGCGACTATGTGCTGATCGAGGTCTGGGATACCGGCCACGGCATCGCACCCGAGCACATGGCCAAGATATTCGATCCCTTCTTCACCACCAAGGCGGTCGGCGCCGGCACCGGCCTGGGGCTGTCCACCGTTTACGGCATCATCAAGCAGACCGGCGGCTTCATCCATGTCGAGAGCGCGCCGGGCGAGGGGGCCTGCTTCCGCATTTACCTGCCGCGCTATCGGCCCAGGCCGGAAGAGGTTGCCGCCAGCCGCAACGAGGCGCGCGCCGATGCCCGCGACCTCACCGGCCGCGGCCTGGTGCTGCTGGTGGAAGACGAGGATGCCGTGCGCGCCTTCGCCGCCCGGGCGTTGCGCAACAAGGGCTACACCGTGATCGAGGCTGCTTCGGGCGAGCAGGCGCTTGCCCTGCCGACCGAGCAGCTCAACCGGGTGGAACTGCTGATCTCGGACGTGGTGATGCCCAATCTGGACGGCCCCAGCCTGGCGGCCGCCCTGCGCCAGAGCCGGCCGGACCTGAAAATTCTGTTTATCTCTGGTTATGCTGAAGACAGTTTACGCTCGAATATGGCGAAATCGCCCCATGTAAACTTCCTTCCCAAGCCATTTTCCCTCAGCCAACTGGCCGGAAAAGTGAAGGAAGTGATGGATGCGGAGCCGCCCGGCGGGAATCGCCCGGCAGGCTGAACGCCCGCGAACCAGACCAAAATACAGCCAGAACATCCTGCGAATAAAATGGAAAATCCCTGTCGGGGCAGGGGGTTGTGGATTTTACTGGACAACGGCAACGATATGAGAACATATAGGGTCATTAGCGCGTATCGTTGCAAATCCACCGGCCCCATGAAAGGATGCCCCGCAATGTCGTCCCCCAATCTTCGCGTCGTGGAAAAAGAGAACATGGACAAGGGTAAGGCGCTGGAAGCCGCGCTCTCGCAGATCGAGCGCACCTTCGGCAAAGGCTCCGTGATGAAGCTGGGGGCGCGCCAGAATATCGAGATCGAATCGGTCTCGACCGGCTCGCTCGGCCTCGACATCGCCCTGGGCATCGGTGGCCTGCCGCGCGGCCGCATCGTCGAGATCTACGGTCCGGAAAGTTCGGGCAAGACCACCATCGCCCTGCACGTGGTCGCCGAGGCCCAGAAGAAGGGCGGCACCTGCGCCTTCGTGGATGCCGAGCATGCCCTCGATCCCTCCTATGCCCGCAAGCTGGGCGTCAATATCGGTGAATTGCTGATTTCCCAGCCGGATACCGGTGAGCAGGCGCTGGAAATCGCCGACACGCTGGTGCGCTCGGGCGCCGTCGACGTGCTGGTGGTCGACTCCGTCGCCGCCCTGGTGCCGCAGGCCGAACTGGAAGGCGAGATGGGCGACACCCATGTGGGCCTGCAGGCGCGCCTGATGAGTCAGGCCCTGCGCAAGCTCACCGCCTCGATCGCCAAGTCCAACACCATGGTGATCTTCATCAACCAGATCCGCATGAAGATCGGCGTGATGTTCGGCAACCCGGAAACCACCACCGGCGGCAACGCGCTGAAATTCTACGCCTCGGTCCGCCTCGACGTGCGCCGCATCGGCTCGATCAAGGTGCGCGACGAGGTGGTCGGCAACCAGACCCGCGTGAAAGTGGTGAAGAACAAGGTGGCCCCGCCGTTCAAGGTGGTCGATTTCGATATCATGTACGGCGAGGGCATCTCCAAGACCGGCGAGCTGATCGACTTGGGCGTGAAGGCCAATGTGGTCGACAAGTCGGGCGCCTGGTTCTCCTTCGACAGCCAGCGCATTGGCCAGGGCCGTGAGGCCGCCAAGCAATTCCTCAAGGAAAATCCGGAGGTTGCCGAAAAGATTGAAGCCGCCGTCAAGGCCAATTCGGGCATCGTGGCCGCCGCCATCGATGCGGGCGCGGATGCCGCCGAGACCGAGGACGCGGATTGATTTTTCCCCTCGCGCCGCTATCTGGCGGCGTATGAGTTCTCTCCTCCATGGGAACCCCGGTACCGGAGCTCGGTACCGGGTTTTTTTTTGCCCTGAAGTCGGGCGGTTAACAGCATTCCACCCGCCTTTCCGCTGGCTGGACAGGGGTTTCCCGGGGCGTTAATTAAGTCCTCTTGCCGGGTGGCCCGGGGGCGCAATCCTCCGGCCCGGGCCTGGCCCAGACAGCAGAAATTCCGCCGGTCGGCTTCCCCGCCGCCGGCCAGATCAGGGGTGTGAAGTCCATGTCCTCCGCCAGCGATATCCGGCAGGCCTTTCTCGACTATTTCGCCAAAGCCGGGCACCAGGTGGTGGATTCGTCGCCGCTGGTGCCGCGCAACGACCCCACCCTGATGTTCACCAATGCCGGTATGGTGCAGTTCAAGAACGTCTTCACCGGCCAGGAAAAGCGCCCCTATACCCGCGCGGCCACCTCGCAGAAATGCGTGCGCGCCGGCGGCAAGCACAACGACCTGGATAACGTGGGCTACACCGCCCGGCATCACACCTTCTTCGAGATGCTCGGCAACTTCTCCTTCGGCGATTACTTCAAGGAAGAGGCGATTCCGCTCGCCTGGAACCTGATCACCAAGGAATACGGCCTGCCCAAGGACCGGCTGTGGGTCACCGTCTATCACGACGACGACCAGGCCTTTAACATCTGGAAAAAGGTGGCCGGCCTGCCCGACGAGCGCATCGTGCGCATAGCCACCTCCGACAATTTCTGGGCCATGGGCGATACCGGCCCCTGCGGCCCCTGCTCGGAAATCTTCTACGACCACGGCGACAAGATCTGGGGCGGTCCGCCGGGCAGCCCGGAAGCCGACGGCGACCGCTATATCGAGATCTGGAATCTCGTGTTCATGCAGTTCGAGCAGGTGACGAAGGAGCAGCGCATCTCGCTGCCCAAGCCATCGATCGACACCGGCATGGGCCTGGAGCGCATCACTGCGGTGATGCAGGGCAAGCACGACAATTACGATATCGACCTCATGCGCTCGCTGATCGAAGCCTCGGCCGACATCGCCCATGTCGCCGCCGATGGCGAGCACAAGGTCAGCCATCGCGTGATCGCCGACCATCTGCGCTCATCCTGCTTCCTGATCGCCGATGGCGTGCTGCCCTCCAACGAGGGCCGCGGCTATGTCCTGCGCCGCATCATGCGCCGCGCCATGCGCCATGCCCAGCTCATGGGCTGCAAGGAACCGCTGATGTACCGGCTGGTGCCGGCGCTGGTCTCGGCCATGGGGCGCGCCTATCCGGAACTCGGCCGCGCCGAGAGTCTGATCGCCGAAACGCTGAAGCTGGAAGAGACCCGCTTCAAGCAGACGCTGGATCGCGGCCTCAAATTGCTCGACGAGGCCACCGCCGGCATGTCGAAGGGCGACATGCTGCCGGGCGACGTCGCCTTCAAGCTCTATGATACCTACGGCTTCCCGCTCGACCTGACGCAGGATGCCCTGCGTCCGCGGGGTATCAACGTCAATCTCGACGGCTTCCAGGCGGCGATGGAGGCCCAGCGGGCCGAGGCGCGCAAGGCCTGGGCCGGTTCGGGCGAGGCGGCCACCGAAAAGGTGTGGTTCGACATCAAGGAAGAGAAGGGCGCCAGCGAATTCCTCGGCTACGACACCGAGGCCGCCGAGGGCCGCATCGATGCCATCGTGGTGAAGGGACAGCCGGTGCAGGAGGCCGCAGCCGGTGCCGAGGTCTCGGTCGTGCTGAACCAGACGCCATTCTATGCGGAATCAGGCGGCCAGGTCGGCGACAGCGGCGTGATCGTCACCGCCGGGGGCGCGAAGGTACAGGTATCGGATACGCAGAAGAAGCTCGGCCTGCTGCATGTGCATGTCGGCAAGGTTGTGGAAGGCACGCTCAAGATCGGCGACATGGCGACGCTGACCGTCGATCATGCGCGCCGCAGCGCAATCCGCGCCAACCACTCGGCCACCCATCTGCTGCATGCCGCGCTGCGCCGCAAGCTGGGCGATCACGTCACCCAGAAAGGCTCGCTGGTTTCGCCCGACCGTTTCCGCTTCGATATCAGCCATCCCAAGCCGCTGAGCACGGAGGAAACCCTGGCCGTCGAGGCCGAGGTGAACGAGATCGTGCGGCAGAATGATGCCGTCACCACCCGTCTGATGACGCCTGACGAAGCCATCGCCGCCGGCGCCATGGCCCTGTTCGGCGAGAAATACGGCGACGAGGTGCGTGTGCTGGCCATGGGCAAGCTTGGCGACAGGGATTATTCGGTCGAACTCTGCGGCGGCACCCATGTGCGCCGCACCGGCGATATCGGCCTGTTCAAGATCGTCAACGAGGGTGCCGTGGCGGCCGGCGTGCGCCGCATCGAGGCGCTGACCGGCGAGGCGGCACGGGCCTATTTCGCGGAGCAGGAAGAGACGCTGAAGGCCGCGGCCGATGCGCTGAAGGCGCAGCCGCGTGAGGTGCCGCAGCGTATCACCGCCCTGATCGAGGAGCGCCGCAAGCTGGAACGCGAGCTGTCGGAGCTGCGCAAGCAACTGGCCACCGGCGGTGGTGCCGGCGGTCCGCAGGTGAAGGATCTCAACGGCGTGAAATACGCCGCCCGCCGGCTGGACGGCGTGCCGGCAAAGGACCTGCGCGGCATGGTCGACGCGCTGAAAAAGGAGATCGGCTCCGGCGTCGTCGCGCTCACCTCGGTGGCAGATGGCAAGGTGGCAGTGGTGGTTGGTGTCAGTGCCGACCTGACCGCGAAGCTGAATGCCGCCGATCTGGTCAAGATCGCCACGCCGCTGATCGGTGGCCAGGGCGGCGGCGGCCGGCCCGATTTCGCCCAGGGCGGTGGTGCCGACCCGGCAGGCGCCGAGAAGGCGCTGGATGCCATCGCTGCCGAGATCGGCAAGGCGGCGTGACCTCGGGGCGCTACAAGCGCCACGCCGCCGCCACGGCCGACGGGGGCTGGCGGCGCTTCTGCTTCGATCTGCTGGCCGATGACCAGGCCGATGCCGGTCTTGGCCACAGGCTGGTCTCGGGCCTGATCCTGCTCGGCATCGTGGCCTGCGCGCTCGCCATCGTGCTGGTCACCGTACCGGGACTGGATGCGCGCAGCGGTTTCTGGCTCGACCGCGTGCGCGAGGCCACCGACATCCTCTTCACGGTCGAATACCTGCTGCGCATCTGGATCGCGCCGGACTACATCCATGCCGGCCGGGTCGGCGCGACGTCGATGCGTCGGCGTTACATGACGTCATTCCTCGGCGTCATCGATCTGCTGGTGATCCTGCCCTTCTGGATCAACCTGGTGGTGCCGTTCCCGCGCGACCTGTTCCTGACCCTGGAAATGTTCACGCTGTTCAAGCTGGCGCGTTACCTGCCGGGCCTGGGGCTTGTGGCCGGCGTACTGCGGCGTGAATTGTCGGCCCTTGGCGCGGCGCTCATGACTGTCGGCGTGCTGCTGGTGATCGCTTCCTGCATCATGTACGTGCTGGAGAACGAGGCCCAGCCCGAGGTATTCGGCTCGATCCCGCAGGCCTTGTGGTGGGGCATCGTGACGGTGGGCTCGGTCGGTTATGGCGACATGATTCCGGTCACGCCGCTGGGCAAGCTGTTCAATGGCTTCGTCATCGTGCTGGGCGTGGCCACCTTTGCGATACCCGCCGGCCTGCTCGCCTCGGGTTTCGCCGAGGAATTCAAGCGCCGCGAATTCATGGTCACTTGGCGCGCGGTGGCATCGTTGCCGCTGTTCAGCCAGCTCGACGCCAGTTCGATTGCCGAAATCGCCAGCCTGCTCAAGCCCCAGGTGGTGCCGGCCGGCGCGGTGATCGTGCGCAAGGGCGATCGCGCCGAGGCGATGTTCTTCATCATGGCCGGCGAGGTGGAGGTGGAAATCCTGCCCGAGCCCGTGGTGCTGGGGGCGGGCCAGCATTTCGGCGAAATCGCGCTGCTCAACCGCACCGATCGCACCGCCACGGTCAGCGCGGTATCGGCCTGCCGCCTGCTGGCGCTCGAGGTGGCGGATTTCCAGCGCCTGCTGCAGGTGCATCCCACGATCCGCGAACATATCGCCAGTCTGGCCGAGCAGCGCACGGCGCAAAGAAAAACGGCGGAGGGCGATCTGCCCCCCGCCGTCTGATCGGCCTGTGTCTGGTGTAATCGCTTACGCCAGCGCCTTCTTCAGGTTCTCGTCGATCTTGTCGAGGAACTTCTGGGTGGTCAGCCAGGGCTGGTCCTTCGAGATCAGGATGGCCAGGTCCTTGGTCATGAAGCCGGCTTCCACCGTCTCGATGCAGACCTTCTCCAGCGTCCTGGCGAACTTGTCCAGATCGGCGTTGTTGTCCAGCTTGGCGCGATGCATCAGGCCGCGCGTCCAGGCGAAGATCGAGGCGATCGGGTTGGTCGAGGTCTCGCGGCCGGCCTGGTGTTCGCGATAGTGGCGCGTCACCGTGCCGTGGGCGGCTTCGGCCTCCACGGTCTTGCCGTCCGGCGTCATCAGCACGCTGGTCATCAGGCCCAGCGAGCCGAAGCCCTGCGCCACCACGTCGGACTGCACGTCGCCGTCGTAGTTCTTGCAGGCCCAGACGAACTTGCCCGACCACTTGATGGCGCAGGCCACCATGTCGTCGATCAGGCGGTGTTCGTAGGTGATGCCGGCCGCCTTGAACTTGTCGGCGAACTCGGTGTTGAACACCTCTTCGAACAGGTCCTTGAAGCGGCCGTCATAGGCCTTGAGGATCGTGTTCTTGGTCGACATGTAGAGCGGCCAGCCGCGCACCAGCGAATAGTTCATGCTGGCGCGCGCGAAGTCGCGGATCGAGTCGTCGAGGTTGTACATCGCCATGGCGACGCCGCTGCCGGGGGCCTTGAAGACCTCCTTCTCGATCACCTTGCCGTCCTCGCCGACGAACTTGATGGTCAGCGTGCCCTTGCCGGGGAAGCGGAAGTCGGTGGCGCGGTACTGGTCGCCGAAGGCATGGCGGCCGACCACGATCGGATCGTTCCAGTGCGGCACCAGGCGCGGCACGTTCTTGCAGATGATCGGCTCGCGGAAGATCGTGCCGCCCAGGATGTTGCGGATGGTGCCGTTCGGCGACTTCCACATTTCCTTCAGATTGAATTCCTTCACGCGGGCTTCGTCCGGCGTGATGGTGGCGCATTTCACGCCAACGCCATGCTTGAGGATGGCATGGGCGGAGTCGATGGTGACCTGGTCGTTGGTCTTGTCGCGGTATTCGACGCCGAGATCGAAATAGAGCAGATCGACGTCGAGATAGGGGAGGATCAGCTTCTCCTTGATGAACTTCCAGATGATCCGGGTCATCTCGTCGCCGTCGAGCTCGACGACCGGATTCTTCACCTTGATTTTCGCCATAAGACAGATCCCTCCACGGTGTCGGTTGCGTTTCGTCAGGTGGCCGGACCCTAGCAAAGCGGGCCGTCCGGGCAAAGGCCTTGGCCCCCGGAAGTCGGGTGGATTTAAACTCTAGTCTAGGCGAGAAAAGGTCAAAGTGCCGCCATTTCCGGCGGCTCCCGACGGCGGCGGGGCGTGGGTCAGATCCGGCTGGTGGTGGCCGGCCGTTCCGGCGCCGGCTCGGCCAGCAAAGTGGCCACCACGGCCTCGGCATCGTCCACCACGGTGAACAGGTTCGTGGCGGTGCGGCGGGCGAAACCGCGCTCGATCACGGCCTCAACCAGGGCCAGCAGCGGATGCCAGTAGTCTTCCGTGTTCAGCACGATGATCGGCTTGTCATGCAGCTTTAGCTGTCGCCAGGTCACCACCTCGAAGAACTCGTCCAGCGTGCCCACGCCGCCCGGCATGGCGATGAAGGCATCCGACATCTCCACCATCATGCGCTTGCGGGTATGCATGCTGTCCACCACATGCAGTTCGGTCAGGCCGGTATGGCCGACTTCCCAGTCATGCAAGTGATTGGGAATGATGCCCACCACCTC
Organism: Ferrovibrio sp.; assembly: GCF_046297895.1. GTDB lineage: Bacteria > Pseudomonadota > Alphaproteobacteria > Ferrovibrionales > Ferrovibrionaceae > Ferrovibrio. The sequence continues at coordinate 136,486 of NZ_JBKBHC010000004.1, forward strand.
GCCGCCGGCCTTCATCGCGGCATCGGCGATCACCCCCATCAGTCCGATGCGGCCACCGCCGTAGATCAGGCGGATGCCGTTCTCGGCCAGGCGGCGTCCCAGGATCTGGGCCTGGGCGGTATAGATCTGGCTCTCGCCGAGGCTCGAGCCGCAATAGACGCAGACGGAGCGGATGGCGGTCATCGCGGGTCCAAACAGGGAGATGGGCTTGTTCAGGGGGGCGATGGGTAACCGATTCTGCCCTTCCGCGCCAGCGCCAGCCCGATCGCCGCCGTTACTGCGAAGTAACGACAGTTGAATTCTTCGTGAGGATTGAATGGCTTGTCGTAGCCTTGCCGCAGACCGGGTATAGAAGATTCCGCCCGGTACAGCAGACGGGTCTCTAACGCAGGGAAAAACTCACATGGCAATGTGGCATAAGGCGGTTATGGCTGCGGTCCTCGGCGTGGCCGTGGCCTCGGCGGGGGGATATGCATACGCCCAGGCGGATGCGATCAAGGCGCGCAAGGACGGATTCCAAGTGTTCCGCACCTCGATGGGTGCCATCAAGAAGGTGGTGGATGACAACGGCCCGGCCTCGGCCGCCGTCGCTCCGGCCGAGGCGATCGCCGCTCAGGCCGCCAAGCAGCTCGCGCATTTCCCGGCCGGCTCCGACAAGGGCGAAACCAAGGCCAAGCCGGAAATCTGGGCCAACTGGGCGCAGTTCGAGGGCTTCATGAAGGATGCCGAGGCGAAAGCGACCGCATTGGCCACTGCCGCCAAGGCCGGCAACATGGATGCCGTGAAGGCCGGGTTCGGCGCTCTGGGTGGTTCCTGCGGCACCTGTCACAAGCAGTTCCGCAACGACTGACCGTCCATCGGCTGACAGACCGGGCGCAGCCGCGAGGCTGCGCCCTTTTTTTATGTCATTCCGGTCAGTGGTTTCATTTCACCATGGCGATGCCGCCAAACACGATGGCCAGGCAGAGCGCGAAAATGATCGCGGCCAGCAGGGGATGGCCGCCGCCGCCCGCGTCATCGGCGGGCCCGGCCTGCTTGCGGCCGGTCAGCATCGGGCCGATCAGATTGTCCTTCTTGACCAGCAGGTAGAACAGGCTGGCGCAGACATGCAGTGCGATCACGCTCAGCAGGACCCAGATGCTGGTGCGGTGGATGGTGCTGAGCAGGGCGCTGGTGCTGCCGGATACCTTGGAATAGAGCGGCCCGTCGGTGACGATATCGTCACTCGTGAACAGCCCGGTACCGGCCTGAAGCAGCAGCAGGGCCAGCATTGCCAGCACCGCATAGCCCCCCAGCGGGTTATGGCCGACATGCCGCTCGTTCTGGGCGGAAAACAGGCTGGCAAGATAGCGCAGGGCGGCCACCGGGCCGGCGACGAAGCTGCCAAAGCGCGCGTAGCGGTTGCCGACAAAGCCCCAGACCAGCCGGAACAGCACCAGGGCCAGCACGATCTGGCCCAGCGTCATATGCAGGTCCAGCTTGCCGCGCCAGGCCGTGGCGACCATGGCGACGATCAGGGCAACGAGGCCCCAGTGGAACAGACGGGTCGGCAAATCCCAGACCCGGATCGCGGCCTGATCGCGGCCGGTGGTGCGTGTATCGTGCGTCATGTTGGGCTGGCGGAATAACCGTGGCTGGTAAGGATTTGCAAACCTTGGACAAGTTAGAGGTGTTGCGGGTCTTCTGGCGAGGACTTAATCTCGCCCCTCGATCACAATTTGGCTAGCCGGGAAACAATACGGTGCGGGGCAGTCGTTTCTTCTTCATCCTTCTCGGCGTCGCTGTCCTGGGCATCCTGGCGGTGATCTTCTTTGGAGCCGATACCAACAAGCGCGGAATGACGCCGCAGGCCAACATCCCTGCGCCGCCCCCGGTGCCCGCCGCGCCGACCCCGCCGCCGGCAGACAGCGTCGCCAAGGTGCCGCCCAGTTTTGATGTTGTGCGTATCAGCCGCAACTGCACGTCCGTTTTCGCTGGCCGCGCCATGCCGGGTTCGGTGGTGGTCGTCAAGACCGGCCAGCGCGAACTGGGCCGCGTGACGGCCGACAGCCGCGGCGAATGGGTGCTGGTGCCCGACCTGCCGCTGGAAAAGGGCAACCAGGAATTCGTTCTGGAATCGCAGCTGCAGGGCCAGGAACCGATCCGGGCCGAGGCCAGCGTGGTGGCTGTGGTGCCCGAATGCCAGCCCGGCGAGGGGGGCGAGCAGGCCATCGCCGTCCTGACCCCGCTCAAGGGCGCCAGCCGTCTGCTGCAGCGTCCGACCGAAACGCCCCTCGACCCCGCCCGCAAAGGGCTGGCGCTGGATGCCATCGAATACGACCAGGCCGGAAACCTGATCCTCTCGGGCCGCGCCCAGCCGGGCGCCACGGTGCAGATCTACCTGAATAACGAGCCGATCGGTGTCGCCACGGCTGACAAGAACGGCCGCTGGACCATGAGGCCGGATAAGCCGGTCGATCCGGGCATTTATTCGCTGCGCGTCGATCAGGTCGAACAGGCCGGTGGCAAGGTCGCCTCGCGCCTGGAACTGCCTTTCAGCCGGGCCCGGCCGGAAGACATCAAGTTCAGCGAGGACGGCTCGGGAGTGGTGGTACAGCCCGGCAACAGCCTGTGGCGCATCGCCCGCCGGGTCTATGGCGAGGGGCTGCGCTACACCGAGATTTATCGCGCCAATCAGGGCCAGATCACCGATCCGGACCTGATCTATCCGGGCCAGATATTCTCCCTGCCCAAGAACGGCGCCGGCGCGCCGGCCGCCCCCAAGCCCCAGAACTGAGGCCTGCGCCGCAAACGGGGCCCCGGCAAGCACGGACTGCAGGCCCTCTGGCAGCCTTAACCGCCGGCCCGTGGCAGGCTACACTGGCGCCATGACTCCAATTTCCACGATCTGCCGGGCGGCACCGCCCCGGATCGGGCGCGTCGAAGGATGGCTGCGTGACAATTGATGCGCCTGAAGCGAGGCCGGGCATGGCTGCCGGGATGCCGTCGCAAGGCATTGCGCCGGTCTTTGCCGCGCTCGACCTCGGCACCAATAACTGCCGCCTGCTGATTGCCCGGCCGCATCGCGACGGTTTCAGGGTGATCGAGGCGTTTTCCCGCATCGTGCGTTTGGGCGAGGGGCTGTCCGCCTCGGGCAGGCTGTCGGATGCGGCGATGGCCCGCACCATCGACGCCTTGAAGATCTGTTCCGAGAAGATGGCCCGCCGCGGGGTGGCTGTGGCCCGTGCGGTCGCCACCGAGGCCTGCCGGCGCGCCGGCAACGGGGCCGAGTTCCTGCACGAGGTCAAGGTCGCAACCGGGATTCAGCTCGACATCATTTCGACGGCGGAAGAGGCGCGGCTCGCGCTCACCGGCTGCGCGCCTCTGCTCGAGCCGCCGCATCGCGAGGCCATCGTGTTCGATATCGGCGGCGGCTCCACCGAAATCCTGTGGGCCAGACTGCCCGGCGGTGGCCGCACCGAGGTGATCGACTGGATTTCGCTGCCCTACGGCGTGGTGAACCTGACGGAACGTTTTGGTCCCGGCGACCGCGACAGTGGCAGCTATGAACGGATGATCGACGAGGTCTCGGCCGTGCTGCGCCCCTTTGAGGAAAAACATCGCTTGAGCGAAAAGCTGAAAAGCGGTGCGGTTCAGGTGCTGGGCACATCGGGCACCGTCACCACCCTGGCCGGCGTTTTGCTCGGCCTGCCGCGCTACGAGCGCCGTCATGTGGATGGCTGCTGGCTCGATTTCCCCACCGTGATCGAACAGTCGCATAAATTGGCGGAGCAGAGTGTGCCCGAGCGCGCCCAGCATCCCTGCATTGGCGAGGAGCGCGCCGATCTGGTGGTGGCCGGCTGCGCCATCCTGGAATCGCTGTATCGCTTCTGGCCGGCCACGCGCCTGCGCGTGGCCGATCGCGGCGTGCGCGAGGGCGTTCTGGTGGAACTGATGCGGCAGTCGCGGCATAGCCGGGGGCGGCGATGACGGCGCCGCCGCGCAAGACCGGGGTGAAGGTGCGGGTGAAAACGGCGCGCGGCCGCACCGTCGGACAGGCGCGCTGGCTCCAGCGCCAGCTCAACGATCCATACGTGCATGCCGCCAAGAGCGAGGGCTGGCGCAGTCGCGCCGCCTATAAGCTGATTGAACTGGACGAGAAATACAAACTGCTCAAGCCGGGCATGCGCGTGGTCGACCTGGGCGCGGCGCCCGGCGGCTGGACCCAGGTGGCGGTGAAGCGCGTGAAGGCGGGCGACAAGGCCGGCGGCTTCGTGCTGGGCGTCGACATCAACCCGGTCGATCCCATCGTGGGTGCCACGCTGCTGCAGCAGGACTTCCTCGCCGAGGGCGCCGACCACAAAGTGATCGAAGCCCTGGGCGGCAAGGCCGACCTTGTGCTGTCTGACATGGCGGCGCCGGCCACCGGCCACCGCCAGACCGACCATATCCGCATCATGATGCTGTGCGAGGCGGCGCTGGATTTCGCCCTGCGGGTGCTGAATCCGGGCGGCGCCTTCGTTGCCAAGGTGCTGCGCGGCGGCACCGAGAACGAGCTGCTCAACACCATGAAGCGGGATTTCCGCACCGTGCGGCATGTCAAACCGCCGGCCAGCCGGGCGGATTCGGCCGAATCCTACGTCATCGCCACCGGCTTCCGCGGCTAACCCCCACTAAAACAGGCAGCTTTTGGCGCTGGACCCGGCGGCGAAGAGGGGCTATATCCTCCGCGGCAAGGACATCCTTCACTCCCTCCAGGAGCCGCCTTGCCAATGGCCGCGTCGGACCTTTCCGAGCCCGCGGTGGACCCGGCATACCTTGCCGCCACCCCTTACATCGACAGCGATCATGCGGCCGTGCGCGCGCTGGCCCGGGAAGCGGCTGGCGGCGAGACCGATCCCAAGGCCAAGGCGATCCGGCTTTACTACGCGGTGCGCGACCGCTTCCTCTACGATCCCTACAGCGTCGAAGTCAGTCATGACGGCATGCGCGCCTCGGGCGTGATCGAGCGCGGCAAGGGCTTCTGTGTCAACAAAGCGCTGCTGCTGGCCGCCGTGGCGCGCGCCGAGGGCATTCCGTCGCGGCTCGGCCTGGCCGATGTGAAGAACCATCTGGCCACCGAACGCCTGCGCGCCCAGATGGGCACCGATATCTTTTACTATCACGGCTACGCCGAACTCTTCATCGAGGGCAAATGGGTGAAGGCCACGCCGGCCTTCAATCTGGCCCTGTGCGAAAAGTTCCGCGTGCTGCCGCTGGACTTCGACGGCGAGACGGACTCGGTGTTTCATCCCTTCGATGCCGACAACCGCCGCCACATGGAATACGTCGCCGACCGCGGCAGCTTCGCCGACCTGCCGTTCGAGGAGTGGCGCGCCGCGATGCTGACCCATTACCCCGATCTGATGAAAGAAGACCGTTCCGGTGGCGATTTTGCCGCCGAGGCGGCTGCCGAAAACAACAAGACGCCCCAGACCCGATCCGCGTGACCAAGGAGTATCCCATGCAATTCCGTGAAGCCTACACCTTCGACGACGTCCTGCTGGAGCCGGCGGCGTCCAGCGTATTGCCGACCGAAGTGGATACCCGCACGCGCCTGACCCGCAGCATCGAATTGGGCATCCCGCTGATCTCGGCCGCGATGGATACCGTCACCGAGGCACGCATGGCGATTGCCATGGCCCAGGCCGGCGGCATCGGCGTGATCCACAAGAACCTGACCATCGAGGAGCAGGCCCGCGAAGTGGCTGCCGTGAAGAAGTTCGAATCCGGCATGGTGGTCAATCCGCTGACCATCCGGCCCGATGCGACGCTCGCCGATGCGCTGGCGCTGATGGAGCGCCATGGCATCCATGGCATTCCCGTCACCGAGACGCAGGGCGGCAAGCTGGTCGGCGTGCTGACCAACCGCGACGTGCGCTTCGCCACCGACATGAGCCAGCCGGTCCACGAGCTGATGACCAAACATCCGCTGATCACCGTGCGCGAGGGCGTAACCATTGGCGAGGCCAAGCGGCTGCTGCACCAGCATCGCATCGAGAAGCTGCTGGTGGTGGACGAGGCCTATCGCTGCGTCGGCCTGATCACGGTGAAGGACATCGAGAAGGCCCGCCTGCATCCGAATGCCTGCAAGGACGAGCAGGGCCGTCTGCGCTGCGCCGCCGCCGTCTCCACCGGCACCGATGGCCTGGAGCGTGCGCAGGAGCTGATGAATGTCGGCGTCGACGTGCTGATCGTCGATACCGCCCATGGCCATTCCAGCCGCGTGCTGGAAACCATCGCCGCGATCAAGAAAGTATCGAACCGCACCCAGGTGATCGGCGGCAACGTGGCCACGGGCGAGGGCACCAAGGCGCTGATCGATGCTGGCGTGGATGCCGTGAAGGTCGGCATCGGTCCGGGCTCGATCTGCACCACGCGTATTGTCGCCGGCGTCGGCGTGCCGCAGCTCACGGCAGTCGCCGATGCGGTGGCCATCGCCGAAAAGGCCGGCATCCCGATCATTGCCGATGGCGGCATCAAGTTCTCGGGCGACGTGGCCAAGGCGATTGCCGCCGGCGCCAGCGCCTGCATGATCGGCTCGTTGCTGGCCGGCACGGATGAAGCGCCGGGCGAGGTGTTCCTGTATCAGGGCCGCTCGTACAAATCCTATCGCGGCATGGGCTCGATCGGCGCCATGGGCCGCGGCTCGGCCGACCGCTACTTCCAGCAGGAAGTGGGCGACAAGCTGAAGCTGGTGCCCGAGGGCATCGAGGGCCGCGTCGCCTACAAGGGCCCGGCCGGCACCATCCTGCACCAGCTGGTCGGCGGCCTGCGCGCCGCCATGGGCTATACCGGCAATCCGACCCTGGAGGCGATGCGCAAGAACTGCAGGTTCATCCGCATCACCTCGGCCGGCCTGCGCGAGAGCCATGTGCATGACGTGGCGATCACCCGCGAGGCGCCCAATTACCGGCAGGAGAGCTGAGCCTCGATGACGCCGGCCGCGCGCCTGGCCGCGAGCATCGAGATCGTCGCCGAGATTATGCAGCGCGCCGCCGCGGCCGACCGCGTGGTGGCGGAGTGGCAGCGGCGCAGCCGCTTTGCCGGGGCGAAGGATCGCCGTGCCGTGGCGGAACAGGTTTACGCCGTTCTGCGCGAGCAGGGCATGCGGCGCTGGCGCGTGCAGCAGGCCGGCGCGGAACTCACGCCGCGCCTGCTGGTCTTCGCCGATGCCGCCACGCCGCTGCATGTCTGGCGCCAGCTCTGCGACGGCAGCCGCTACGCCCCGCCGCCGATCAGCGAGGACGAGGCCGCTGCCCTCTCGCGCCTGCCATCGGATGAAGATGCGCCGCTCTGGGCGCGCGGCAACCTGCCGCCGGAAGTGGCTGCGATGGTGCAGCAGGCTTTCGGCGCCGATGCCGAAATGGAACTGGCCGCGCTGAACGGTCGCGCGCCGCTCGATCTGCGCGTCAACACGCTGAAGACCAACCGCGCCGTCGTGCTGGAGCAGCTGCAGGCCGATGGCATCACGGCGGCCATCACGCCGTTTTCGCCGCTGGGCATCCGCATCCCCGAGCGCGTGCGGCTGGAGATGAACGACCTCTATCGCGACGGCCTGATCGAACCGCAGGACGAGGCGGCGCAACTGGCCGGCCTGCTGGTGGATGCCCGGCCGGGCGAGGTGGTGGTCGATCTGTGCGCGGGCGCGGGCGGCAAGACCCTGCTGCTGGCCGCCTGCATGCGCAACCAGGGCGATCTGCATGCCGCCGACAATGACCAGCGCCGCATCGACCGCCTGATCCCCCGGCTGGAGCGCGCCGGCGTGCGGAACGTGACGGTGCATCCGGCCGATGCGATGCCCGACCTGCTGCGCCGGCTGGAAGGCCAGGCCGACCGTGTGCTGCTGGACGTGCCCTGTTCCGGCAGCGGCACCTGGCGGCGCAACCCGGAGGCGCGCTGGCGCTACGATCCCGCCAGCCTGGACGAGGTGGTGCGGCGCCAGCGCGGCCTGCTGGCCGATGGCGCCCGTCTGGTGCGGCCGGGCGGCCGGCTTGTCTATGCCACCTGTTCGATCCTGCCTGCCGAAAATGGCGAGCAGGCTGACTGGTTCCTCAACCATCACGGGGAGTTTACGGCCCTGCCGCTGGCCGAAGCCTGGGGAGAGGGTGTAACCGATTCCCGTCTGCGCTCCGGGAACCGGCTGTCGCTTACCCCCTACCGACACGGCACCGACGGCTTTTTCGCCGCCGCCTTCCGGCGGGCGGGCGGAGGGGTGGCCGCATGAGCCCCGGGACCGATATAGTGCCATCCGCATCGAGGAGCTTCGCGATGTCCGTGTCCCGTATCCTGCCAGTTGCCCTGCTGGCCATCTCTCTCAGTCTGCTGCCCGGTCTTTCCCTGCCGCCGGCCCACGCCGCCGGCAGCAGCGAGCCGGCCGCCCCGGCCAAGCCGGTCGATCCCAATTTCACCGAAGGCCGCAAGGCCATCGATGCCAAGGACTTCAACGCGGCGATCCCGCTGTTCCAGGCGGTGGTGGCCAAGGATGCCCAGAATGCCGACGCCTATAACTGGCTCGGTTATGCCTATCGCAACCTGGGCAATTACGAGCAGTCCTTCGCCAACTACAACAAGGCCCTGCAGATCGATCCGCGCCATCGCGGCGCCCATGAATATATCGGCGAGGCCTATCTGAAGACCAACCAGCTTGAGAAGGCCGAGGAGCATCTCAAGCGCCTCGACAGCCTCTGCCTGTTCGGTTGTGCCGAATATACCGAGCTGAAGAACAAGATCGCCGCCTACAAGGCCGGCAAGCCGAGCTGAGGGAGAGCAAGCCATGCCGATCATGCCGCGTCTGTTCCTGGCCACCTTGCTGATCCTGGCGCCTGCTGCCGTCTTCGCCATGGGCAGCGACCCTGCGACAACGGCCGCCAGGCCGGCCGACCCGAATTTCGCCGAGGGCCGCAAGGCCATTGACGCCAAGGATTTCGCCACGGCGGCCGCGAAGTTCCAGGCGGTGGTGGCCAAGGACGACAAGAATGCCGATGCCTTCAACTGGCTCGGCTATGCCCTGCGCAACCAGGGCGACTACGAAAAAGCCTTCATCGCCTATAACAAGGCGCTGGAACTCGACCCCAAGCATCGCGGCGCCCATGAATATATCGGCGAGGCGTATCTGAAGACCAACCGGCCGGAAAAGGCCGAGGAGCATCTCAAGACACTTAGCAGCCTTTGCACCTTCGGCTGCGCCGAGTATACGGAACTGAAAAACAAGATCGCCGCCTACCGGGCGGCCAAACCAAGTTAAATCAGGCTAGGCTGCAGCAGGGGCCCCCGACCGGGGGCCTCTTCGCTTCGGCCCCAACACAGGAGCGGAAGTACCCCGATGGCGGAGCGTATTCTCATCGTCGATTTCGGATCGCAGGTCACCCAGCTGATTGCCCGCCGCGTGCGCGAGGCCGGCGTGTATTGCGAGATCGTTCCGTTCCAGAAGGCGGCCGAGGCGCTGACGGCCGACAGTCCCCATGGCGAGCTGAAAGGTATCATCCTCTCCGGCGGCCCGGCTTCCACCACGGAAGAATTCTCGCCCCGCGCGCCGCAGGCGGTGTTCGAACGCGGCCTGCCGGTCTTCGGCATCTGCTACGGCGAGCAGACCATCTGCATGCAGCTCGGCGGTCAGGTCGAAACCGGCCATCACCGCGAATTCGGCCGCGCCTTCCTTGAGATCAAGGACGATTGCGGCCTGTTCGACGGCGTCTGGGGCAAGGGCGAAAAGCACCAGGTGTGGATGAGCCACGGCGACAAGATCACCAAGATCCCCGATGGCTTCCGCGTAGTGGGTGTCAGCGACGGCTCGCCCTATGCCGCCATCGCCGACGACAAGCGCAAGATCTACGCCGTGCAGTTCCACCCCGAGGTGATGCATACCCTGGACGGCGCCAAGCTGCTGCGCAACTTCGTGCGCAAGGTGGCTGGCTGCTCGGGCGAGTGGAGCATGAAGGGCTACCGCGCCGAGGCGATTGCCAAGATCCGTGCCCAGGTGGGCAAGGGCCGGGTGATCTGCGGCCTCTCGGGCGGCGTCGATTCCTCCGTGGCGGCCGTGCTGATCCACGAGGCCATCGGCGACCAGCTCACCTGCGTCTTCGTCGATCACGGCCTGCTGCGCAAGGGCGAGGGCGAGCAGGTGGTGCAGCTCTTCCGCGAGCATTACAACATCCCGCTGATCCACAAGGATGCCTCGCAGCTATTCTTGAGCAAGCTGGCCGGCGTTTCCGACCCCGAAACCAAGCGCAAGACCATCGGCGCGCTGTTCATCGACGTGTTCGAGGAAGAAGCCAAGAAGATCGGCGGCGCCGAATTCCTGGCTCAAGGGACTCTCTATCCCGACGTGATCGAAAGCATCAGCTTCCATGGCGGCCCCAGCGTCACGATCAAGTCGCACCACAATGTGGGCGGCCTGCCCGAGCGCATGAACATGAAACTGGTCGAACCGCTGCGCGAGCTGTTCAAGGACGAGGTGCGCGACCTGGGCCGCGAACTCGGCCTGCCCGAAAGCCTGGTCGGCCGGCATCCCTTCCCGGGCCCGGGCCTGGCCATCCGCATTCCGGGCGACATCACCAAGGAGAAGCTCGACCTGCTGCGCGAGATCGACGCGGTCTATCTGGATGAAATCCGCCGCTCAGGGCTGTATGACGCGATCTGGCAGGCTTTCGCCGTGCTGCTGCCGGTGCGCACCGTGGGCGTGATGGGCGATGGCCGCACCTACGATCAGGCCTGCGCCCTGCGCGCCGTCACCTCCACCGACGGCATGACGGCGGATTACTACCCGTTCCCGCACGACTTTCTCGGCCGCGTCGCCACCCGCATCATCAACGAGGTGAAGGGCGTGAACCGCGTGGTCTACGATATCACCTCCAAGCCGCCGGGCACCATCGAGTGGGAGTGAGGGCGCTTGGGCGTAAAGCGTGTTCAGTTTTCTAAGTCAGTGCAAATCACATGATTCGTCTCGATAACGTCAGTAAGCAGCACGGCCACCAGATTCTGTTCATCGATGCGTCGATGGGCCTCCAGAAGGGGGAGAAGGCGGGGCTGGTCGGGCCGAACGGTGCCGGCAAGTCCACGTTGTTCCGCATGATTGTCGGCGAGGAAAAGCCCGACGATGGCCAGGTGTCGATCGATACCGGCATGACCATCGGCTATTTCAACCAGGATGTCGGCGAGATGTCGGGCCAGTCTGCTGTCGCCGCCGTGATGGATGGCGTCGGGCCGGTCAGCGCGCTGGCCGCCGAGATGGCGCAGCTCGAGGCCGCCATGGTCGACCCGGATCAGGCCGACGAGATGGAAGCGCTGATCGAGCGTTATGGCGAGGTGCAGGCGCGGTTTCAGGAACTGGACGGCTATGCGCTGGAGGCCAAGGCACGCGAGGTGCTGGCGGGCCTGAGTTTCAGCCAGGAGCGCATGGACGGCGATGTGGGGCTGCTCTCGGGCGGCTGGAAGATGCGCGTCGCGCTGGCCCGTATTCTTTTAATGCGCCCGGACGGCATGCTGCTCGATGAGCCGAGCAACCATCTGGATCTCGAAAGCCTGATCTGGCTGGAAAGTTTCCTGAAGAACTACGACGGCGCGCTGCTGATGACCTCGCATGACCGCGAGTTCATGAACCGCATCGTCGGCAAGATCGTGGAGATCGACGGCGGTACGCTCACCACCTATTCCGGCAATTACGATTTCTACGACCAGCAGCGCGCGCTGAACGAAAAGCAGCGCCAGGCGCAGTTCGAGCGCCAGCAGGCGATGCTGGCCAAGGAGATCAAGTTCATCGAACGCTTCAAGGCGCGCGCCTCGCACGCCGCCCAGGTGCAGAGCCGGGTGAAGAAGCTGGACAAGATCGAAAAGATCGAGCCGCCGCGCCGGCGCCAGGCCGTGCAGTTCGAATTCCGCAGCCCGCCGCGCTCGGGCGAGGATGTGGCGCTGTTCAAAAACGTGCACAAGAGCTACGGCAATCACACCATCTATGCCGGGCTCGATTTCCAGGTGCGCCGCATGGAGCGCTGGTGCGTGCTGGGCGCCAATGGCGCGGGCAAATCCACGCTGCTGAAACTGGTGGCCGGCGATACCAGACCGGACCAGGGCACCGTTTCGCTGGGCAGCAGCGTCAAGATGGGCTATTTCGCCCAGCATTCGATGGACCTGCTGGACGGCGACGACACGATTTTCGAAACGCTCGACAAGGCTTTCCCGCAGGCGGGGCAGGGCACGCTCCGCACGCTGGCCGGCTGTTTCGGCTTCTCCGGCGACGATATCGAAAAGACCTGCCGCGTGCTGTCGGGCGGCGAGAAGGCGCGGCTGGTGATGGCGATGATGCTGTTCGATCCGCCGAACTTCCTGGTGCTCGACGAACCGACCAACCATCTCGACATGGCGACCAAGGAGATGCTGGTGACCGCGCTGGCGAATTTCGAGGGCACCATGCTGTTCGTCTCGCATGACCGTCACTTCCTGGCCGCACTCTCCAACCGCGTGCTGGAACTGACGCCCGAGGGCGTGCACCAGTTCACCGGCGGCTACACCGAATACGTGGCGCGCACCGGCCAGGAAGCGCCCGGGCTGCATCCGGGCGGCTGACATCCTGCGTCAGCTTGTCTTCACCGGCACCTGCGCGATCACCTTGATCTCGAAATCGAAGCCGGCGAGCCAGGTCACGCCCACGGCGGTCCAGGTCGGGTAGGGCGGTGCGCCGATTTCCTGCGCGCGCACGGCCATCACCGTCTCAAGCTGCTTTTCCGGATCGGTATGGAAGCTGGTGACATCGATCACGTCGTCGAAGCTGGCGCCCGCAGCATGCAGCACGGCCTTCAGGTTGGCGAAGGCAAGTTTCACCTGCCTGGCAAAATCCGGCTCGGGTGAGCCGTCGTCGCGGCTGCCCACCTGGCCCGAGACGAAGAGCAGGTCGCCGGAGCGGATCGCCGGCGAATACTGATGCAGGTCGTAGAGCGCATGGCGGTTGGCGGGGAAGACGGCGTCGCGTTTGGGCATGGGCGGGTCCTTTCGGTTGCTCTGGTCAGTTGCTCTGGTCCCGATATAGGCGATGCGGATTGTTCGGATTAGCCGTTGAATTCCGTATGGGTTGCTGCAAAATCCCCAGTAATGACCAGCCGCCCATCATTCAACGACCTCGCCGCCTTCGTGGCGGTCGCCACCCATCGCAGTTTCCGCCGCGCCGCCGACGAACTCGGCACCGCGCCCTCCACGCTCAGCCATGCCATGCGGGCGCTGGAGGAGCGGCTGGGCGTGCGGCTCTTGAACCGCACCACGCGCAGCGTCGCGCCCACCGAGGCCGGCCTGGCGCTGCTCGGCCGCCTGCAATCGGCGCTGGCCACGCTGGACGATGCGCTAGACAGCGTCGCGGCCTTTCGCGGCAGCGGCGCTATAGCTGGCACAGTGCGCATCAACACACCGCGCCTGCCGGCGGCCCTGCTGGTGCGCGATGTGCTGCCCGTGATGGCGCAGCGTTTCCCCGATGTCGTCGTGGATATCGTGGTGGAAGGCCGGCTGGTGGATATCGTCTCGGGCGGCTTCGATGCCGGCGTGCGTTTGGTCGACTCGATTCCACGCGACATGATCGCGGTGCCATTCGGCCAACCAGTCGGCTTCGTCTGCGTCGCGTCGCCGGCCTATCTCAAACGCGCCGGCACACCGAGAACGCCCGACGAGCTGGTCCGCCATCGCTGCATCGGCCATCGCCTGCCGGGCGGCAAGCTCTATCGCTGGGAATTCGAGCGTGCCGGGCAGGGGATGACCATCGATGCGCCCGCCGCTCTCATCCTCGACGACGAGGAACTGATGGTGGATGCCGCCATCAAAGGGCTGGGCATCGCCTATGTGGTGGACATCGCCGCCGCAGCAGCCCTGAAGGCGGGGCGGCTGCGACCGGTGCTGTCGGCCTGGATGGCGCCGGCGGAAGACGTGGCCGTCTATTATCCCGGCCACCGCGCCGTGCCGCCCGCCCTGCGCGCCTTCCTGGATGTGGTGCGCGAGGTGGGCCGGGGCGGCTAAGGCGCCTGCGGGGCGACAGGGCGGATTCGGCCGGGCCCGACGCTGGCCGGGCAAGTTTCGGCCATTGTATGATGGCCAAAACACGCAACTGAGATTCCAGGACCATGGCTGCAACCAAGAAAATCCTCCTGCTCGGCTCGGGCGAGCTGGGTCGTGAATTCGTCATTTCCGCCAAGCGGCTCGGCGCCCATGTGGTGGCCTGCGATGCTTACGCCGGTGCGCCGGCCATGCAGGTGGCCGATCAGCATGAGGTGTTTTCCATGCTGGATGGCGCGGCCCTGGGCGCCGCCATCGAGAAGCACAAGCCCGATTTCATCGTGCCGGAAGTGGAAGCCATCCGCACCGAAGTGCTGAAGGATTACGAGGGTCGCGGGTTCAACGTGGTGCCGTCGGCGCGCGCCACGCTGATGACCATGAACCGCGACCGCATCCGCGACGTGGCGGCCAACGAGCTGGGCCTGCCCACCTCGAAATTCCTCTATGCCGAAAGCCTGGAGGAGATGCGCGACGCGGTGGCCAAGGTGGGCATCCCCTGCGTGGTCAAGCCGGTGATGTCATCCTCGGGCAAGGGCCAGAGCACGGTGAAGGCGCCGGGCGATGTCGACAAGGCCTGGGACTATGCCGTTGCCGGCATGCGCGGCGACCGCAAGCGCGTGATCGTCGAGGCCTTCATCGCCTTCGACTACGAGATCACCCTGCTCACCATCCGCACGCGCCAGGGCGTGATCTTCTGTCCGCCCATCGGTCACCGGCAGGAACGCGGCGACTACCAGGAAAGCTGGCAGCCGACGCCGATGTCGGATCGCGCGGTGGCCGAAGCGCAGCGGCAGGCCAGGGCCGTGGTCGACAATCTGGGCGGCTATGGCCTGTTTGGCGTGGAATTCTTCGTCAAGAACGACGAGGTGATCTTCTCCGAGCTGTCGCCGCGCCCGCACGATACCGGCATGGTGACGCTGATCTCGCAGAACCTCACCGAATTCGACCTGCATGCCCGCGCCATCCTCGGCCTGCCGATCCCCAGCATCACCCAGCATGGCCCCAGCGCCTCGGCGGTGATCCTGGCCGACCGCGATGCCACCGATTTCACCGTCGAGGGTCTGGCCGAGGCGCTGACGCCATCAGAAAAAGGCATCGATCTCGACCTGCGCATTTTCAACAAGCCCACCACGCGGCCCTATCGCCGCATGGGCGTGGCGCTGGCGCTGGCGAAGCAGGGCGATGTCGATCAGGCCCGCGCGGCCGCGCGCACCGCGGCCGCGAAGGTGAAGATCAGCTACAAGACGTGAGGTATCGCCGTGTACTATCTCTCAGCGAATTGTTTGTTTCACGAATTTCATGTAAATTTTGCAGAATGGAGGAAATGATGTTTTTTAAGAATATCGGACAACTATTGAATAGTTTTCTTGATCGGTTTGGATACCGTATTGTTAACAGCAAGCGATTGGTCGATTTTTACTTGCATAAGTATAAATCGTACGAGGAATACAAAGCGATACAAATTCAGCACAATATTCGTAAAATCAGCAAGGTCTGGGCCGATCAGGATACTCTTTCGCTGATGTGCTCGACTTTGAAGAAAGAGATGGGATCGACTAGTCCGCTGCGAGGGTTGTGCCACGGATCTAGAAATGGGTTCGAACAAAAATTTATTTCGTCTGTTGAAGGATTTTATGCGATTGGAACAGATATCTCCCCCACGGCAACAGATTACGAGAATTCTGTTCAGTGGGATTTCCATGAAGTCAATGAAGACTGGGTGGGGAAGTTCGATTTCGTTTATTCGAATTCTTTAGATCAATCGTGGAACCCTCGGGCCGCTCTTGCGGTTTGGCTGAATCAGGTTCACGTCGGCGGCTGTGTTGTTATTGAGCATACTGAGGCGCATGGGCCGATGGGGGCATCCGAGATGGATCCTTTTGGCGTGCGTCCCAGTGTAATGCCTTACATTCTTGCAGAGTGGTTTGGATTTAACATTTCCATTCAGATTATTAAAAGTAAAAAGGGGAACATGGATAGGGATGTTTGGTTGTTCTTCATTAAGAAGTTGAGTGAGGTCGTAAACTAACAAATTATAGCCTCATTGGCTGTTTAGGTTATTTTCATTCATCGGGTGGGCGCCGGCTAGGCGCTAATTTGCCTGCTAAAGTTCAGATCAATTGATGCTGGCGAAGCAGGGCGATGTCGATCAGGCCCGCGCGGCCGCGCGCACCGCGGCCGCGAAGGTGAAGATCAGCTACAAGACGTGAGGCCAGACCAATGACCATTGAACGCAGGAATCCCCCGGGCCTTTCCAAGCCCACCGGCTATTCGCATATCGCCATCGTGCCGGCAGGCCGGCAATTGCACATCTCCGGCCAGGTGGCGCTGGATGCGGGGGGCAGCGTGGTGGGCAAGGGCGATATCGGCGCCCAGGCCGAACAGGTTTTTGCCAATCTCAAGATCGCGCTGGCAGCCGGCGGCGCGGATTTTTACAAGGTGTTCAAGCTGGTCACCTATGTGGTGAACCTCACGCCCGAGATGCTGCCACCGATCCGCGCGGCGCGGGCGAAATGCTTCGGCGATGGCCCCTATCCGGCCAGCACGCTGGTCGGTGTCACCGCTCTGGTGAATCCCGACCTGCTGCTGGAAGTGGAAGCCATCGCCGCGCTGGATTGAGGCGAGCCGACGAACGTCAGCCCCGTCGCATCATGCCGCCAGCGGTGCCCAGCAACCCGAGGCCGCCGCATCGCGCGCGAAATCGGCGAAGTCGCGCGGTGGACGGCCCAAGGCGCGCTGCACGCCATCGGTCGGTGAAGCATTGCGCCCGTCCAGCACCTCGGTGAACAGGAAGCGCAGCAGGTCGAGATATGCCTGACCCGCGCCCATGCCGGCCACGGCCGAGAGGAAGGTATCGAGCGGAATCTGCTGGTAGCCGATATCGCGGCCCGCGGCGCGGGCGATTTCGAGCGTCGCCTGCTCGAAGGTCAGGGCGCGCGGACCGGAGAGTTCGTAGACCTGCCCGGCATGGCGCGCGTCGGTCAGGGCAGCCAGCGCCACATCGGCGATGTCATCGGCATCGATGAAGGGCTCGGGCACCGCGCCCACCGGCAGCATCACCTGGCCCCGGCGCACGCTGTCCGCCAGGAAGTCCTCGCTGAAATTCTGGTTGAACCAGTCGGCGCGCAGGATGGTCGAGGATGCGCGCGCCGCCAGCACGATCTGCTCGCTGCGCTGGGCCGCCGCTTCGCCGCGTCCCGACAGCAGCACGAATCTGCCCACGCCCTGGCGCACCGCCTGTTCGGTGAAGGCCTGGATTATCTCCTGCGCGCCGGGCGTGGCCAGGTCGGGCGAATAGGCGATGTAGACGGCGTCGATGCCCTGCAGGGCGGAGGCCCAGCTTTCCGGCCGGTTCCAGTCGAAGGGCGACTGGCCGGCGCGCGAAGCGATCCGGATCGGCAGGCCCCGGCGGGCCAGACGTTCGGCCACGCGGCGCCCGGTTTTGCCGGTGCCGCCGGTGATCAGGGTCATCATGTTGTTTTGCATGGGTTTGTCCTCGCCTGTTGGGTTAAAATATGAGTATTTCTCATATTTGAAAATGTGATAAACCCTCGTATTATGACCGGCAAGCAGAATCAGCCCGGGGCAGTCGCAACTGTGAGCGCCGTTACACCCTCCGCCAGTCCGCCGGTCGCCGACCACCAGCCGCGCCGCGCCCCCAGTCAGCGCCGCAGCCGCGAGCGGGTGGAGCGCATCCTGGCCGCCGCTTCGGCGCTGATCGCCGAACGCGGCAGCGACGCGTTGCGCATGAGCGAGGTGGCGCAGGCGGCTGCCGTGTCGATCGGGTCGCTGTATCAGTATTTCCCCGACAAAGGTGCGATCATCCGCCTGCTTGCCGAGCGCTATAACGAGGAGGGCCGCGCCTGCGTGCGCGGTGAACTCGCCACCGTGCGCGACGATGACAGCCTGAGAGCTGCCATGCTGCGCATCCTGGATGGCTATTACGGCATGTTCCTGTCTGAGCCGGTGATGCGCGACATCTGGTCCGGCGCGCAGGCCGACAAGGCCCTGCAGGCCATGGACGCGGAAGACGGCCGCATCCACAGCGAGATGCTGGCCGCGGTGCTTTATCGCCTGCGCCCGACGCTGGACCGCGAGCGGCTGCTCAACCACGCTTACATGATCATGCAGCTGCTCTGCGCCACGGTGCGCATGGCCATTGCGCTGGAGCGGCGGCAGGGCGATGCGATCATCGCCGCCTTCCGCGGGCTGCTGCTGCGCGAGCTGTTTCCGGTGGATTGAAATCCATCGCCTGAATATCTGGATTTCTGTTCTGGATATTCAGGCGATGCCGACCCGCGATTCCAGGCCTTGAGCTATTGTTTGATTTCGGGCTCGACCAGCCTTGCCAGTTTGTACAGGGACTCCTGCCAGCCAAGGTAGCAGGCCTCGGGTGGGATCAGGTCCGGCACGCCGTTCTGTTCGATATTGATCTCGGTGCCCATCGAAACAGCCTTCAGGGTCACCGTCACGCGCATCTCGCCTGGCAGGTTCGGGTCATCAAACCTGTTCGTATAGATAAGGCGCTCTCCTGGCACGAGTTCGATGAAGGTGCCGCCAAAGGAATGACTATCGCCTGTCGTGAAGTTCCGGAACGACATTCTTTGGCGACCGCCTTCCTTGGCATTCAGCTCGTGCACCGTGCAGACGAAGCCATATGGCGGCAGCCAACTGGCCACGGCATCACTCTCAATAAAAGCGCGATACACCTTCTCTGGCCTGGTAGCGATGACGCGATGAAGTCGGATTGTACTGGGCATGCAATTCCTCTTTCAGAAAATCCGCGGATCAGGCGAAGTTGTGTTATGGCAATCGGCCTCACATCGCCTTGATGTAGTCCACCATCTGGGTCACCACCGTGCCCCAGCCATGTTCGAAGCCCATGTCTTCATGCTCCTTGCGGCCGGCCTCGTCGCGGTGGATGGCAATCGCCGTGTAGCGCGTGCCGCTGCCGTTTGGTGCAAGCGTGAGGATGGCGGTGAAGAATGGTTTTTCCGACGGGCGGAAACCCGGCAGCAGCGCATCGGTGAAGACCAGCCGCTGCTGCGGCACGATTTCCAGATAGCAGCCGACATTCGGAAACTCCTGGCCCTCGGGCGAGCGCATGGTGGTGCGGAAGATGCCGCCCGGCCGCAGGTCGATCTCGCAGTCGGTCACGCTCCAGGGCTTGGGCACGAACCAGTGCTTCAGGTGTTCGGGCTGGGTCCAGACCTTCCACACCAGGGCGGGCGGCACGTCGATCTCGCGCTCCAGCACAAGATCGAGTTTAGGGTCGATGGTCCATACGGGGGAGGTACTCACGTTTCTGTCTCCTTCAGGCTCAAAAGATACGCATCCATCTGATCCAGGCGGCGCTCCCACAGGGCGCGCTGTTTGCCCAGCCAGTCTTCCGCCAGCTTCAGGCGTTTGGGCACAAGCTGGTAAGTCCGCACCCGGCCGCTTTTTTTCGACTGCACCAGGCCGCTCTGCTCCAGCACCTTCATATGTGCAACGAAGGAGGGCAGGGCCATGTCGAAGGGTGCCGCCAGTTCGCTCACCGAGGCCGGGGAACGGCTCAGCCGCTCCAGCACATGGCGCCGGGTGGGATCGGACAGCGCGCGGAACACGCCATCGACGATAACGGCGTTGGTGGCGGCAGATGGGCCGGCGGCGGATGTCTGCAAGGGCGTCTCCAGGGCAAGCGGGCTTGGTGCTGGCCGTGACCATATGGCAGGAAAATACTTAGGTCAACACCTAAGTATCAAAAATCGGCCGGCGGCTTTCCCTGGGCGGCATCCTGTGGCAGTCCTGACAACGACACGACAATTATCTGGGACTCCGGCCGCCATGCCCATCACCATCCACGGCATCAAGAACTGCGACACGATGAAAAAAGCCTTCGCCTGGCTTCACAGTCATGGCGTGGCCCATGATTTCCACGACTACAAGGCCAGCGGCATCGAGAAGGCAAAGCTGGAGGCCTGGTGCAAGATCGTGGGATGGGAGGCGCTGCTCAATCGTGCCGGCACAACGTTTCGCAAGCTGCCCGAAGCCGAGCGGAACGGCATCACCGAGAAGAAGGCCATCGCGCTGATGCTGGCGCAGCCCTCCATGATCAAGCGTCCGGTGCTGGAGCTGGGCGGGACTAAGCTGCTGGTTGGCTTCAAGCCCGACCAGTATGCGGCAGCGCTGAGGAAGTAGCGCGCCGCCGCATCTGTGTTCGATCCGTCAGGCCGCCAGTCGCGGCGCCAGGTCGGCCAGCCGCACATGGCCAAGGAAGGCCCCGCTGCCCCGCGGCTCCTCGCCGGCCTCGATGGCACGGGCGAAGGTCACGGCCGGATCGTTGTTCAGCCGCTGCAGCAGGCGATGCAGGCTCGGATAGGCCGACTGCTCCGTCGCCTTGTGGTATTCGGCCCAGCGCGCGATGCCGGTCAGATAGGCATCGGCGATGCTGCGTCGCGGCCCCACCAGCCAGTCACGACCGCCCAGCAAGGTTTCAAGCTGCGCATGGGCTTTGGCCACCTGACGCCGGCCCAGGTCGCGCAGCACCGCCTGCACCGGCGGATCGGATTCCATTTCATAGGCCGTCCAGAGCGGACTGAAGGCGGCGAAGAAGGTGGTGTTGAGGAAGGCCAGCATCTGGTTGAGCCGCTCAAGCTCCAGACTGCCGGCGGGATAGCCGATCCGCTCGGGCGCGCGGGCGGCCAGGTTCTGCAGGATCGCCGCGCTCTCGCACAGGCTCGCGCCATTCTCCAGCAGCAGCACCGGCGTCTCGCGCACCGGATTGAAGCGCGCATAGAGATCGTCCTGCATGTCGTCGGGCATATTGATGCGGCACAGCCGATAGGGGCGGCCAAGCCATTCCAGCGCGACGATCGAGCCGAACGAACAGCCCTGCGGCACGCCATAAAAAAGCACGGGTTCCATAATCTGCATCCTTTCCTTTTCACGCCGGAGCGTTAGCGTTGCAGAACATGGAGAACGGCCCGTGCCTTGTGAAGACGGCACAATTTTGTGGCCCAGGCACATTTTTTATACCTGAATGGAGGCTGCGATGAAGGAAAGCGTGTCGGGTTGCCCGCTGGAGGAAGCCATGCGCGTGCTGGGTGGACGCTGGCGCATCGTGCTGGTCTATTACCTGCTGGATGGACCGATGCGGTTTTCCGATCTGCGCCGTGCCATGCCCAATATCTCGCAGCGCATGCTCACGCTCGATCTGCGCGGACTGGAAGAGGCGGGAGTGGTGCAGCGCAGGGTTCTGCCCGGCATTCCGCCTGGCACGGAATACAGCCTGACCGAAGAAGGCCTGCGGTTGCGCGGCTTGGTTGACCTGCTGGGCGAAATCGGCGAACGCATCGGCCAAAGGACCAGGGCGCAGCAGGATTTTTGCCCCGCCGCCTGATCCAGACTTACTTGCCGTCCAGTCTTCGGCTGAAGATCACGCGCGGCTCTTCCGTATAGCCCAGCGCATCGTAGAAGGCGCGCACTCGCTCGTTTTCCGGCCGCACCATCAGCATCACCTTCGGCACGCCGCGCGCCCGCAGCCAGTCCTCGGCCGCCTTCACCATGGCGCGGCCAAAACCGGATTTCTGGATCGATGGCTCGACGGCGAGGTAATACAGCCAGCCGCGATGGCCGTCATGACCGGTCATCACGCTGGCGACGATCTTCCCATCCTGCTCGCCCACCAGGATGGTGGATTCCGGCTTCGACATGCAGAAGGCGATATCGCTGTCCGGGTCGTTCCATGGCCGCGTCAGGCCGCAGGCCTGCCACAGCGCGATCACGGCGGGGCGGTCGGTGGATTTGAACGGCCTAATGCTCAGCTTCGGCGGCACGGATCGACTCCACGCGGATTTCCTCGGTCAGCCGCGCTTTCAGGCTGGCGAATTCCGGCGTGGTCTTCACCGTGTAATGGCGCGGATGCGGCAGGTCGATGCCGATGTCGCATTTCACCCGGCCGGGGCGGGCGGTCATCACCAGCACGCGATTGGCCATGAAGATGGCTTCGTCGATGTCGTGGGTGACGAACAGCACGGTCTTGCGCGCCTTCTCCCAGATGCCGAGCAGCAGCTCCTGCATCAGGGCGCGGGTCTGGTTGTCCAGCGCGCCGAAGGGCTCGTCGAGCAGCAGGATCTTCGGGTCGTTGGCCAGCGCGCGGGCCAGGGCCGTGCGCTGCTGCATGCCGCCGGAAAGCTGCTTGGGGTAGTGGTTCTCGAAACCCTTCAGGCCCACCTGGTCGATGAAGCGGGCGGCGATGTCGGCCTGTTCCTTCTCGGCCACACCCTTCTCGCGCAGGCCGAAGCAGATATTCTCCCGCACGGTCAGCCAGGGGAACAGCGTGTAGGACTGGAATACCATGCCGCGATCCGGCCCCGGCTCGCGCACCGGCTGGCCATCCAGCAGAACCTGGCCTGTGGTGGGCTGGTCCAGCCCGGCTACGATGCGCAGCAGCGTGCTCTTGCCGCAGCCGGATGGACCGAGGATGGTGATGAAGTCATTGTCGGCGACGCTGATGCTGGTGGGTTCCAGTGCCCGGGTCGGCTCGCCGCCGCGCATGCCGGGGAACACCCGGCTCACGTTATCGATCTGAAGCTTGCTCACTTGAGGAAATACCAGGGATAGAGGCGCGCGTTGGCCTGCTTGAACAGGAAGTCGGAGATCAGGCCGATCAGGCCGATCACGAAGATGCCGAAGATCATCTGCCCGGTATCCAGCAGGCGCTGGCTGTCCATGATCATGTGGCCGATGCCGCTTTGCGCACCGATCAGTTCGGCGACGATCACGTAGGTCCAGGCCCAGCCCAGCACCAGCCGCAACGTCTCGGCAATCTGCGGCGCGGCGCCCGGCAGCAGCACCCGCATCACGATGCCCCAGCGCCGTGCGCCCAGGGTCTTGGAAGCTTCCACCAGATCCATGCGGCTGCCGCCCACGATCACTGCCACCATCAGCACGATCTGGAAGAACGAGCCGATCACGATCACGGCCAGCTTCTGTGCCTCGCCCACGCCGGCCCACAGGATCAGCAGCGGAATGAAGGCCGAGGCCGGCAGGTAGCGGGCGAAGGAGATGAAGGGTTCGAAGAAGGCTTCCACGCCCTTGAAGGCGCCCATCAGGATGCCGAGTGGCACGGCGAAGATCGCTGCGATCACGAAGCCACCCACCACGCGCCAGATGGTGACGCCCACATCGCCGATGAAGCCGTATTCGACGAACAGGCTCACGCCGGCACGGGCGGCTTTCAGCGGGTCGGCCAGGAACAGCGGCGGCACCAGTCCGCCGTATGTCAC
This sequence comes from Ferrovibrio sp., assembly GCF_046297895.1. Classification (GTDB taxonomy): domain Bacteria; phylum Pseudomonadota; class Alphaproteobacteria; order Ferrovibrionales; family Ferrovibrionaceae; genus Ferrovibrio. Next base: position 159,804 of record NZ_JBKBHC010000004.1, read on the forward strand.
CGCGCCCCACAGTGCGAAGAACAATACGAAAAAGAGAATCCCCAGGGCGACGCGGCGCCCCGGGGAAACGGGTTTCAAGGGTTCAAACACGAAACGCCCTTATGCGATGAGATGCGCGGTTACTTGATGAAGCTGTCGTCGACCATGACCTTCAGGTCGGGGATCGAACGGATCACGCCGGCTTCGAGCTGGATGTCGGCAGCCTCTTTCATGAAGGCCTGCAGTTCGCCCTTGAAATAGGCCTGGTTGGCCGCCTTGTCCTGCCAGGCGATATAGCTGGCCGACTTGGCGAAATCCGGGCCGGTCTGCTTCACCTTGGCACCCATGATCTCGTAGGACTTGTCGGGTTCCTTCTTGATCATCTCCAGCGCGTCGAAGAAGCCGTTCACCACGCCCTGCACCACCTTGGGGTTCTTCTTGATGAAGTCGGGCTGGAAGGCGACCATGTCAACCACCACCGGCACGTCCAGGGTGGTGAGCAGGATCTTGCCGGCATTCGGCGCGTTGCGGATCTGCGACAGATACGGCTCGTAGGTCACGGCGGCATCGTACTGACCGGCGACGAAGGCCTGGGCCGCGGGGTTCGGCGCCAGCACGGCATACTGCACATCCTTCACGCTCATGCCGTTGCGCTTGAGCATCGCCATCAGGGTGAAATACGGCGTGGTACCGGCGCCGTCGACGGCGATGGTCTTGCCCTTGAGGTCCTTGATCGAGTTGATGTTGGCGCGCACCGCCAGGCCGTCGCCGCCCTTCGACTTGTCGAGCAGCAGCACCTGGGCCAGCGGGATGCCGGCGGCGGAGTAGGAGATGAAGGTGTCAACCGTGGTGGCAACCGCCTGGGTGGCGCCGGCGGCGACCGTCAGGTGGCGTTCCTTCTGCGGGATGAACTTGATCTCGACATCCACGCCATGCTTCTTGAACAGGCCGGTTTCGGCCGCCAGCGTCAACGGGGCGAAGCCGGTCCAGCCGCTCATGCCCAGCACGATCTTCGGCATGTCCTGCGCCGTGGCGGGTGTGCCGGCAAGCAGGGTCAGGGCCGCGGCGGCCCCCAAAATCGACAACTTTTTCATGTGGTTGATCCCCCGGAAGGCTGCGGCCGCGGCCGCCATTGGCCTCGGCGCGGATGCCTAATTAAAGACCGTGGCGCGAAAGACGGCAAGTCAAATAATCATGTATAGACAACCTGACCGGCCCAGCCTTAGCCTATACTCGGTTCCGCCATGGAGACGGGGATGCATGTGGCCTATCGACTGACGCCGGGAACGCTCACGCTGACCGATCTGGCCCGGCTCTATCGCGGCGGGCCGTTCCGGGTGGAGGTCGATCCGGCCGCGCGTGCCGGCATCGCGGCTGCGGCCGATGCGGTGGCGCGCGCCGCCGCCGGCGATGCCGCGGTCTATGGCGTCAATACCGGCTTCGGCAAACTCGCCCGCGTGCGCATCGCGCCCGATCAGGTGGCCGAGTTGCAGCGCCGCCTGGTGCTCAGCCACGCCGTCGGCACCGGGCCGCTGCTGCCCGATGCCGTCGTGCGGCTGATCCTGCTGCTGAAACTCAATTCGCTGGCCCAGGGCCTGTCGGGCGTGCAATGGGCCACCATCGCGGCGCTGCAGGCGTTGCTGAATGCCGATGTGCTGCCCTGCGTGCCGGCCCAGGGTTCGGTCGGCGCCTCGGGCGATCTCGCGCCGCTGGCGCATCTGGTGCTGCCACTGCTGGGCGAGGGCAATGTGCGCATCGCCGGCCGCGAATGCCCAGCCGGCGAGGGTTTGGCGAAGGCGGGTCTGCAGTCATTGAAACTTGGCGCGAAAGAGGGCCTCGCGCTGCTCAACGGCACGCAGGTTTCCACCGCGCTGGCGCTCGCCGGCCTGTTCGCCGCCGAGGACGTGACGGCGGCGGCCCTGATCACCGGGGCGCTCAGCGTGGATGCGGCGGCCGGTTCCGACACGCCGTTCGATCCGCGCATCCATGCTGCCCGCCGCCAGCCCGGGCAGATCGCGGTGGCGGCCCTGCTGCTCGAACTGCTCGACGGTTCGGAGATCCGCGCCTCCCATCGCACCGACGATCCGCGCGTGCAGGATCCCTATTGCCTGCGCTGCCAGCCGCAGGTGATGGGCGCGGCGCTTGACCTGCTGCGCCAGGCGGCCGGCACGCTGACTGCTGAGGCCAATGGCGTTTCCGACAACCCGCTGGTGTTTGGGCCGGACGAGATTCTTTCCGGCGGCAACTTCCATGCCGAACCGGTGGCCTTCGCCGCCGACATCATCGCCATCGCGCTGGCCGAGATCGGCAACCTCTCGGAACGACGCATCTCGCTGCTGGTTGATCCGGTGCTGTCCGGCCTGCCGGCCTTCCTCGCGCCGAATCCCGGGATCAATTCGGGCTTCATGATCGCGCAGGTGACGGCCGCCGCGCTGGCCTCGGAAAACAAGCAGCGTGCCCATCCGGCCAGCATCGACACCATCCCGACATCGGCGAACCAGGAAGACCATGTCTCCATGGCCGCCCATGCCGGCTATCGCCTGCTGGCCATGGCCGAGAACGCCGCCGGCATCGTGGCGGTGGAATGGCTGTGCGCCGCGCAGGGCGTGGATCTGCGCGCGCCGCTGTGCACCAGCGCGCATCTGCGGCAGGCGCAAGGATTGCTGCGCGATGCCGTGCCGATGATGACCGAGGACCGTTATCTGGCGCCGGATCTGGCCGCGGCCAAGCGCATGGTGCAGGACGGCGCCTTGCGCGCCCTGCTGCACAAGCCGCTGCTGGGCTGAGTTACTTCGGCCGGTCGGCCGACGTGGCGCGGCAGACCATGAGCGCCAGCGCGAAGATCACGAAGGCGCTGCAGGCGCCGATCAGATAGAGCTGTTCGCCGAACGGCATGACGTGTCTCTCCCGGATTCGGTAATGGACGTTTCTTGCGGACCGGAGGCTAGCCAGCGGCGTTCCGCCGCGGCTTTGATCTCGATCAAGTCGGGTCGACAGGGGATCCGATAGCGACTCGCTCTTTCCGCGCCGCGGCGAATCGCGGTTGCGGACCGCATGGCGCAGCACAAGGGGCCTGGGCGGTTTTGTTGGCCTTGTCTGAAGCGGTGAATGTGGTAACTGCACTCACCCGCTGCGGATCGTCCGATTCTGTATGGCGGGGATGATCCGCAGGATTCCGGAGGGTGTGATGAACAAGGCTGATCTGATTGAAATCGTCCGCGAGACCGCGGGCTGCACCAAGGCCTCGGCTGGCGATGCCGTCGATGCGGTGTTCGAGGCGATGGCAAAGTCGCTGAAGAAGGAGGGTGGCTTCACCATCGTCGGCTTCGGCACCTTCAAGGTGTCCAAGCGCGGCGCGCGCAAGGGCCGCAATCCGCAGACCGGCGAGACGATCAAGATCGCCGCCTCCAAGTCGGTGCGCTTCAAGGCATCCAAGCAGCTCAAGGATATCCTCTGAGCCGCTCGCCCGGGCCAGGGCAGGGGCCCGCCTTCCGGGGCGGGCCTTTTCATTTTCAGTCCAGCGTGAACTCGCAGAACTCGCCGTAGTCGCAGGTGATCTCCTCACCCTGTGCGATGTCGCGCGCGGCATAGGTCGCCGGCGTCGCGTTGTCGGTATTCGGTGTGGTGGAATGGTTGATGAAACGCGTGTTGTCGAGGCTGACCACCCAGCCGCCGGGAATCTGCGGCGTGACATAGCCGTAGCGTTCGACGAAGGCGCGTGCCACTTCGGGCAGGCGGGCGAATTCGGCTTCCGGGATGATGCGGTCGAAATCCGGCTCGAAGCGCCAGATCAGCGTGCCTTTTGCAATCGGGGCGGCGGCAAACAGGCCGACGCCCTGAATGGCGCTGGCGGCGGCATAGGTGGGAACCAGAAGCATGCAGGCGACTCCGTCTCTTGGCGGCGTCAGCCTAGCATGCTTCCCCTGGTTCGCGCGGGCGCCCTGTCTTACCCGAGATGCAGCTTGAAGAAGGCCACGGCCTTGCCCCAGGCATCCTCGGCCTGCTCCTTGCGGTAGCTCGGCCGGTAGTCGGCATGGAAGGCATGCGGCGTGTCGGGATAGACGTAGAAGACGTTGAACTTCTTCGCCGCGTCCAGCGCCGCCTTCATCTGGTCGACGGTGGCGTTCGGGATGCCCTGGTCGGCGCCGCCATACAGGCCCAGCACCGGCGCCTTCAGGTCCTTGGCGATATCGACCGGATGCTTCGGTGTCAGTTCGCTGGCATTGCCGATCAGGCGGCCATACCAGGCCACGCCGGCCTTCACCTTCGGGTTATGCGCCGAATACAGCCAGGTGATGCGGCCGCCCCAGCAGAAGCCGGTGATGCCCAGCCTGTTCGGGTTGCCGCCATTCTTGGCCGCCCAGGCCGCCGTCGCGTCCAGATCGGCCATCACCTGCGCATCGGGCACCTTGGCGGCGACCGCCTGCGCGGCGGGGATGTCGGTCACCTTGCTCATGTCGCCCTGGCGGGCGAAAAGATCAGAGGCGATCGCCTGATAGCCCAGCTTGGCAAAACGGCGGCAGGTATCCTTGATGTATTCGTGCACGCCGAAGATCTCCTGCACCACCAGGATGGTGGGGAAGGGGCCGGCACCGGCCGGCTGGGCGCGGTAGGCCTTCATCATGCCGCCCTGGACCGGGATGTCCACCTCGCCGGCATTCAGGCCGCTGGCGTCGGTGCGGATGGCGGTCTGGGCCATCACCGGGCCCGCAGCCACGGTAAAGCCGGTGATCAGGCTGGTAGCCATGAAGCCGCGGCGGCTGAAATCCACCTTCGGCATCAGGCTGAGCAGGTCGGCGTTCATTTTTTTCCTCCGGTTGAAGCAGGTCGATCCTGGATCGGGGTCGATGGGCGACGGATTGTGGGCCGCCGCGACACCGCACGGTGATAAATTCCGCGTGATGGAAAATCCCCGGAAACCGAGTGTTTATCTGGAGCGGCCGCGGCGGCTGACCAGTGCGGCGCGGCCGAATCTTTTTCAGCCGGGGCTGCCAAAGAAGCTGTAAGCCAGCCCGACCAGCAGGAAGATGCCGAGCCAGGCGGCGACGAACAGCAGCATGCGCCTGCCGCCGATGGCGCCGGGCAGGCGCAGCACGGCGGGCATGATCAGCATGAAGGCTAGAATCAGGGCCGCGAGACGCAGCCAGTCAGTCTGCGTCATGGCCGGTCAGCATCATGCGGGGAAGGGGTCAGTCTTTCTGCGACAGCTTGGTGCCGGCCGGGCGCTGGCACTGGCGGTACAGCCGCTCGGCATCGGGTTCCTTGAACGACAGGAACCGCATCTCCAGCGCACTCACCACCTTGTAGGACGGATTGTCGGAGGCGGTCGGGCCCTGATGCTTGGCCGGGGTGATATGCACCAGCGACAGCACGCGCTCGGGGCTGATGCGCATCTCGACGCGGTGATGCTCGTTCAGCTTCTCGCTGGCGCAGACCTTGCCGAGCTGGTGGTCGAAGCTCTTCACCCGGTCATAGCGCGGATCGGCGCTCACATCCGGCACCGGCGTCACGGCCGCGCTGGCTACCAGGGCGGGGCGGTATTTGTGGAATTCGGCGGTCGCCAGCACGATGCTGCCGAAGGGGAAGAATATCTCGACATCCTCCAGCCGGGCATGATCGCCCATGCGGCCGTCCACCACGGGCAGTTCCACCACGCGGGAGGCCGACATGCGGGTGATGTCGTCGTTCAGGCGAATCAGGTTGCGGTCGCCGCGTTCCTTGGCGCGCTCGGCCTCGAAGGGGACCAGCGCGGTCGGCTTGGCGGCCTTCTTGGACTGAGCCTGGGCGGCGCCGGTCGCGACGACACCAGAGGCGGCCAGGCCGGCGGCAGCGGCCAGAATCGCCACGGCGATTGTCGCATTCCGGAAACCGATCATTCGTCTTTCCCCCCTCTGAAGGGCCGGCCGGCGAACCACCGGCATCGACATCCCTGACTTCATGGGCGCGGGCAGGTTAATCGATTTTCCGAGTCGTGCCAAGACTCTATGTGTTATCAAATGGTTATCTGAAAATTTGGGAGTCTTCCGGGCTTTGCCATCGCGCGGGGATGCGGGTAAGGTACGCGCCGCTTCAAAACCGGTCGCCGGACCGGCCGTCAGTTCAGGGAGTCTTCTGTGGCCAATTTCATCGAGGAAGTCGACGAGGAAGTGCGCCGCGACAGGCTGGAAAAAGCCTGGAAGCGCTGGAGCCCCTATGCCATCGGCCTCATCGTATTGCTGCTCGCCGGCGTCGCCGGTCACCAGGTCTGGAAGAACTGGCAGGCCGAGAAGGCCGCCGCTGCCGGCGTCGCGTTCTCGGCGGCGCTCAACCAGGCCCAGGCCGGCAAGCCCGCCGATGCCGCCAAGGCTTTCGCCGACATGGCTGCCGCCGGCAAGGACGGCTATGCCCTGCTGGCGCGCTTCCAGCAGGCCGCCATGCTGATCGAGGCCAAGGATGTTGCCGGCGCCGTGGCCGCCTATGCCGCCATCGCCTCCGATGGCGGCCTGGACCGGCGCTTCCGCGATCTTGCCAACTACCTGGCGGCCTTTCACGGCTTCGATACGCTCGGCGCCGATGGCGTGCGCCGGCATGTCGCCGCGATCCCGGCCGACAGCGCATGGCATGCCAATGCCCGCGAACTGCAGGCCCTGGCCGAACTGAAGGCGGGCAACCGCGATGCCGCGCGTCAGCAGCTCACCGCGCTGGCCGATGATCCGCTGGTGCCCGCCGGCTTGCGTGGCCGCGCCGCCGAATTGCTCGCCGCCCTGGGCGGCCCTGTGAACTGAGCGGCAGGCCGTCATGCTGATGCGTCATCCGATGTTCCGCCTCGCTGCCGTCGCCGTTGCTGCCCTCGGTCTTGCTGGCTGCGACACGGTGTCGGACTGGTTCGCCAGCGAGACCAAGCCGGTGGTGACCGGCGAGCGCATTTCCGTGCTCGCCTTCGACAGCCAGCTCGATCCCGATCCGCAACTGGCCGAAACGCCGGTCTCGCTGCCGAAACCGTGGCGCAATCCGGAATGGCCGCAGGGCGGCGGCTATCCCGGCCATGCGATGTATCACCTGGCCCTGGGCGACGGCCTGCGCCGCGCCTGGAGCGCCGATCTCGGCAGTTCGGCCGACGACGAGCAGAAGATCCTGTCCCAGCCCGTGGTGGCGGGCGGCCGCGTTTTTGCCATGGATGCCGAGGCCCGCGTCAGCGCCTTCGACGCGAATACCGGTCGGCGCCTGTGGCGCGTCGAACTCACCCCGCGCAGGGAAGAGGGCGGCGCCATCGGCGGCGGCCTCGCCTGGCATGCCGGCCGCGTGATCGTCACCACCGGCTACGGCGATGTGGTCGCGCTGCAGGATTCCACCGGCCTTGCCCATTGGGTCACCTCGCTGAAGCAGCCGATCCGCGGCGCGCCGGCGGCCGAGGGCAACCGCGTCTTCGCCGTCACCTACGACAACCAGGTGCATGCGCTGGATATCGAGCGCGGCACCGAATTGTGGACCTATGCCGGCGTGGCCGAAACGGCCGGCTTCCTCGGCGCGGCCAATCCTGCGGTCGAAGGCAATGTGGTGGTGGTGCCGTTTTCCTCGGGCGAGCTGCTGGCCCTGCGCGCCGATACCGGCGTGGTGGTGTGGAGCGAACAGCTCATCCGCGCTTCGGGCCGCATCAGCCAGGCCGGCGCGCTGAACGACATCAACGGCCGTCCGGTGATCGACCGCGACCGCGTCTATGCCGTCAGCCAGTCGGGCCGGTTCGTTGCGCTCGACATGCGCAGCGGCGAACGCATCTGGGAGCGCGTCATCCCCAGCATCCAGACGCCATGGGCGGCCGGCGATTTCATCTATGCCGTCACCATCGACGCCGAACTGCTCTGCCTGTCGCGCCGCGATGGCAAGGTGAAATGGATCCGCCAGTTGCGCCGCTATGAAGACCCCAAGGCAAAGACGCGCAAGGGCATCATCACCTGGCATGGCCCGGTGCTGGCGGGCGACCGCCTGCTGCTGGCCTCCACCGACGAGCGCCTGTTCGCCGTGTCGCCCTATACCGGCGACCTGATCGGCCAGGTCTCGCTGCCCGACAAGGCGTCGGTAGCGCCCGTGGTGGCCGACGGCACGCTCTATGTCGTCACCGACGACGCGCAGCTGATCGCATATCGCTAAGACAGTCGCCATGCCCGCCAAAGTCGCTATCGTCGGCCGGCCCAATGTCGGCAAGTCGACTCTGTTCAATCGCCTGGTCGGCAAGCGCCTGGCCATCGTCGACGACACGCCGGGCGTCACGCGCGACCGGCGCGAGGGCGCGGCGCGGCTGGGCGATCTCGAATTCATCGCCGTCGATACTGCCGGCCTGGAAGAGGCCGACGACGAGAGCATGGCCGGCCGCATGCGGCAGCAGACGGAGGCGGCCGTGCGCGAGGCGGCCGCCGTGCTGTTCGTCATTGACGGCCGCGCCGGCGTCACGCCGATGGACAGGCATTTCGCCAACTGGCTGCGCAAGCAGAAGCGGCCGGTGCTGCTGCTGGCTAACAAATGCGAGGGCGGTGCCGGCGGGTTCGGCGTGGCCGAGGCGCATGGCCTGGGCTTCGGCGACCCGATCCCGGTTTCGGCCGAACATGGCGAGGGCCTGTACGACCTGTCGCTGGCCCTCATCGAGCATATCGCCGGCAATGCCGAGGGCGTGCCGGGCGACGATGCGGATGAACTCGACATGGTCGAGGCCGATATCGACATCGATCCCGATGCCGAGGCGCCGGCGGAAGATCCGAACCGTCCGATCCAGCTTGCCGTGGTCGGCCGCCCCAATGCGGGCAAGTCGACGCTGGTCAACAAGCTGATCGGCAGCGACCGCCTGCTCACCGGCCCCGAGCCGGGCCTGACCCGCGATGCTATCGCCATCGAATGGGAATACGAGGGCCGGCGGGTGAAACTGGTCGACACGGCCGGTCTGCGCCGCAAGGCCCGCGTCGAGCACAAGCTGGAGAAACTGTCGGTCGCCGACACGCTGCGCACCGTGCGCCTGGCCCAGGTTGTGGTGCTGGTGCTGGATGGCGCGCTGGGCATGGACAAGCAGGATCTCACCATCGCCGACCATGTGATGCAGGAAGGCCGCGCCCTGGTGATCGCGGTGAACAAGTGGGACGCGGTGGAAGACCGTGCGCTGGCACTGAAGGAGATCGAGGATCGGCTGGAGAAATCGCTGCCGCAGGCGCGCGGCATTCCGGTCGTCACCTTCTCGGCGCTGACCGGCCGCCATCTCGATCGCCTGCTGCCGGCGGTGATGAAGCAGTATGAACGCTGGAACCGCCGCATCCCCACCTCGCAGCTCAACCGCTGGCTGGAGGAGATGATCGCGCGCAATCCGCCGCCGCTGGCCGGCGGGCGCAGCGTGCGCATCCGCTATGCCACCCAGGTGAAGGCGCGGCCGCCGACGATTGCGCTGTTCGCGCCGCGCGCCGAGTTCATCCCTGAATCCTACCTGCGCTATCTGATCAACGGCCTGCGCGAGACCTTCGACCTGCAGGGCGTGCCGATCCGCATGCATCTGCGCAAGGGCAAGAATCCCTACGTCCGCGACGAGGACTGACGGTCAGCTCAGCAGCAGCAGCCCGGCCCAGGCCGCGCCTGCCACCAGCAGCAGGCCGGGAATCACCCGCAGGGCATAGCCGCCGCCGCCGGCGAACCAGGCGAAGGCCATCTTGCTGGCCGTGTTGGCGGTGAAGGCGGCCAGCACCGGGATTGCGGCGGTCGCCGCATCGATCTTGCCGCCCTGAACCAGCGCCGCCACCGAGATCGCCGCCGCATGGGTGTCGGCGAAGCCGGCCAGAGCGGCCGCCACCAGCACGCCCTGCGCGCCGAAGATGTCCTGCAGCGCCGCCGCGGCGAACAGCATCGCCGCCAGCAGGGCGGCGAAAAGCAGCGCGCTGCCGAGCCGGAAGGCGCGGCCGGGCTCGCCGCTATGGCCATGCTCCTGCCGCAGGGCGGCGAGGGTGAAAACAGCGCCATACAACATGGCGGCCAGGCCGGCGCAGATGAGCGGCCGGGCAAGTTCGGCCAGCACCGTCAGACTCACTGCCGCCAGCACCGCCGCCATCTGCAGAACGGTGGCCACCGTCGACAGCACCGCGCCGGCCACTGCAGCGCTGCGGTCGTGCGGCGTCCTGCGGGCATGGCCGCCCAGCGCGCCGATGGTGGCGGTGCTGGACACGAAGCCGCCGGCAAAGCCGGCCAGCGGCAGGCCGTGGCGGCTGCCCAGGGCGCGCCGGGCAATATGGCCGATGCCGCCGATGGCCATCACCAGGATCACCACGATCCAGATCTTGGCCGGGTTGAACGCGGCATAGGGCCCCATCGCGCGATCGGGCAGCAGCGGCAGGATCACCAGCGTGGCGCCGGCGAAGATCAGCCCGTCGCGCACCTCGGCTTCGGTCAGCACCCGGCGCACGAAGGCATGCATCGCGTTGCGCGCCGCCAGCAGCGCCGTCACCGCCACGCCGACGCCGGCGGCCAGGTCGGGCCGTTCCATGCACAATCCGCCGAGCAGCAGGGTCAGCAGCAGGGCGATTTCCGAGGTGAGGCCCGGATCGTCGCGGCCGGCCTCGCTCTGCATCTGGCGGCGATAGGCGATGGCGGTCAGCAGGGCGGTGCCGGCGGTTGCGACGGCCAGCAGCAGGGCCCCGCCGATGGTGATCGCGGTGGCGCCGGCCAGCGCGGCCAGCGTGAAGGTGCGGATGCCGGCAGCGGCGCGCTGCGGCCCTTCGCCCTTGCGGCGCTCGCGCTCGGCGCCGATCAGCAGGCCGATGCCCAGCGCGGCGGCGAACCCGACGACCAGCGGATCGAAACCGTGCGAATTGAAACCGGGCAGATCAGGAATGGTGCGGCCCTCCGGAATGGCCGCGCGAGCCTAGCAGTCCTGCCTTGCGCTGTCAGTCCGGCGGCAGGTCGGGCAGCTCGGCCAGGGGATAGGCCTGCATCGCATCGCTGGGGCGCGGCCGCACCGACTCGGTCCATTCTGGATCGCGCCTGAACAGGCTGTAGCCGATCACGCCGAAGGGCGATCCGTCGTCGTTCATCAGCGGCAGCATCAGCCGCTCGATGCTCAGGCCATAGGCTTTCGGCGCATGGTTCTGCGGCCGGCCGTGGATGATCGCCGGCGTCGCGGCACAGCGCACCAGGCTTTCGAGGCTGACGCGGGCCTTGGCTTCATCGCCCCACAGCTCCTTCAGGTCGAGGCCGATGATGCCGCGACCCCAGTAGAACAGGATCTCCTCGCCGGCGAGCGTGAGGCGGGCGTTGCGCAGGTCGGGATCGAGGCGGAAGATCCACAGATGCGGCAGGCAGTGGCGCAGTGCGATCGGATCGATGTCGCGCCGCCGCGGCGGCAGCTTGCCGGTCGGCGCGTCCACCGGGCCGAAGCGCGGCGCCGGCTGGCGCCACTGGGCCCAGCAGCGCAGGAAGGTGTGCATGTGCGGGTCGTGGATGTCGGGCCAGCCATGGCCTGCGGTGATGCTGGCCGGTGAACGGGGAATGGTCGGCGGCTGGACGGACAGGACAGACATGCGGCGACTCTTCGTCGGACGGAAATACAGGGACGGCCATACGGGCGGCACCGGGCGACGCTAGCGATCCCGCGCTGCGCCGGGCAGTAGAAATCCGGTTACGCCACGCCGCGCGGGTATTACAGGTGCGATTGACGCCCTGCGGCATATGCGGAAGACTGAAGCCTGTTACGGGATTGTAACGAGGACCCATGGGCGACCGATTTTTCCACAGCCGCCACCCGAATCTGGAAACCCTGCTGCGTCGCCCGCCGGCCGTATCGGGCCTGATTCCCTCGCGCCTGGCCGGCATCGGCCACAATGGCGGGCCACCGCTCGACATGTCGGGCGTTGCCGTGGCCTGGCGCCGCGCCCATGCCAAAGCCTGGCAGGCGCCGCCGCGCGAGATCGTGCAGATGCGCCTGCGCCGCGCCGCCCGGCTCGGCCTGAGTTATCGCGATGTCACGCTCGCACTACTCGATCGCGGCTGCCATCTCTCGACGCTGCTGCTGCCGCTGCATCATGCCTTCGCGGCGACGCGCGACCGTGACGGCGGATTGCATCTGGCTGCCGCACCGGAGATCACCGACAAGATCGCGCGGCTCGATGGACGGCTGTTCCTGCTGCTCGACGAGGCGATGACCGGCCCGCTGGATGCGGCAACGCGCCGCGCGCTGCTGCAGCGGATCAACGCATCGCATGACGGCAAGGTCGAGGCGCTGCTGACGCTGCCCTTCCGGCCGATGGACACCGAGGCGCAGCGGGCGCAACGCCTGCGCCGCCTGCTCAGGCAGCATGGCGCCCCGCGTCAGGAATGCGTGCTGCTCGGCCTCACCTGGGCCGAGATCCGCCTCGCCGAGGCCGCCGGGCTCGGCCTGTTCAAGCCGGTCGGCGACTGGTTCGCCGGCTGAGTTTCCAGCCCATACTTCGACCCGCACCGAAGCATCCGCCGCCGTGGTCCTGCCATGATCGCCGGAGATTCGGTTCCGGAGCTGTCCATGACTTTTGATCCCCTGACGTTGGCCTGGATTGTCGCCGTCTTCCTGCTCGCCGGCATGGTGAAGGGCGTGATCGGCCTTGGCCTGCCCAGCATCTCGCTCGGCCTGCTGGCGGCCACGCTCGACCTCACGCTGGCGATGATCCTGCTGCTGGCGCCCAACCTGGTCACCAACCTGTGGCAGGCCCTGCATGGCGGGCATCTGCGCGCGCTGCTGCGCCGGCTGTGGCCCTTCCTGCTCTGCGCCGCCATCGCCATCTGGCCGGGCAGCGCCGCGCTCGGCGCGGTGGACGGCAGGGCGCTGGCCGCCTTGCTCGGCCTGCTGCTGATGGTCTATGCGCTGCTCGGCCTGCTGCGGCCGCCGCTGCGCCTCGCCGCGCGCCATGAAGTCTGGGCCGGGCCGCTGACCGGCATCGTCAACGGCATCCTCACCGGGCTCACCGGCAGCTTCGTGGTGCCCGGCGTGCCCTACCTGCAGGCGCTGGGCCTGAGCCGCGACCAGTTCGTGCAGGCGATGGGCCTGCTGTTCATGGCTTCCACGCTTGGCCTCGGCGCCAGCCTAGGCGGCCGCAGCATGCTGGGCCCGGAAACCCTGGCCATGTCTGCCGGCTGCGTCGTGCCGGCGCTGGCCGGCATGGCGCTGGGCCGCCGCCTGCGGCACCGCCTGTCGGAAGCCGCATTCAAGCGCGTCTTCTATCTCGGGCTGCTGCTGCTGGGCCTCTATATCGTGGCGCGCTGGCTGCTGGCCTAGGCCACGCCCAGGCTGCCATGCGACTGGAAAGCCGGCCGCGCGCGCAGCCTGTCGTAATAGGCCTGCACATGGGGGAAGGCGGGGCGCGTAAAGCCGGCCGCTTCCCCGAATTGCTCGATGGGCGTCAGCATCCAGCGATGCACGCCGAGGCCGACGGGGATGTCGGCCAGCGTGAAGGCCTGCGCCGCGATATGCCCGCCCGTCTTCTGCAGTTGCGCCTCGACGATCGCCAGCATGCCGGCCCAGCTTTGCAGCGAGGCGGCGATCTGGCCGGCGTCGTCGAAACCCGGCGCGCGCCGCACCAACGCCAGGAAGGCATAGCGCCAGGCGGCATTGAACTCGGTGGCCTGCCAGTCGATCCACTGCTCGACGCGCGCCCGCGCGCGCGCATGTTGGGCATCGGCGCGCGGCAGCAGGTCGAAGCGTTCTTCGCGCGCGGCCAGCCAGCGCAGGATGGTGTTCGACTCCCACAGCACGAAATCGCCATCGATGACGACAGGCACCAGGCGGTTGGGATTGAGCGCGGCGAAGGCCAGATCGTCGGTGCTCCGGAAGCCCGCGCCCCAGTCCTCGCGCGCGTATGGCACGCCCATCTCGGCACAGGCCCACAGCACCTTGCGCACGTTGATCGAGGAAACCTTGCCCAGAATCTTCAGCATGGCGGCAGACTAAAGCGGCGGGCGGGTGGCGCAAGCGCGGAATTGCAGGGATGCAATCCGCATCGTCGCCGGGCCTGTGCCGCCCGGCATCGCCTTAGGGTATGTCGCCCGGCAACGCCGCCGTGAACCGGCCGAGCAGCTCGGCCAGCGTGGCGATCTCGTCGGAATCCCAGCGGTCGCGGAACACTTCGGCCGCCTTGCGCTTCAGCGTCTTCTCGGCTTCTTCCACGCGGGTGAGGCCGGTTTTGCTCAGCACCACATAGCCCACGCGGGCATCGCGCGGATCGGCCTCGCGCTTCACGAAGCCGGATTTCTCCAGCGGCAGGCACATGCGCGTGATGGTGGACTGGCTGGTGTGCAGGCGCTGCGCCAGGTCGACGCGGCGCAGGCGATGCAGGGGCGCATGGGCCAGCTGCATCAGCAGCAGCAGTTCATTCAGCCCCAGGCCATGCACCGAATTGAGTTCGGGGTTCAGCCGGGCATCGAGGAAGGCCTGGGCGCGGAACAGGCGCAGCAGGGCGGAGAGGGCGGTGGCGTTGCTCATGTCGCCGGATATATACCGATATGCTTCCGTATGCAAGCATATTTGAAATATTATTTGACGGCCCCAGAATCCTCGCCATTACCAACCATTCGTCACCCTCGGGCTTGGCCCGAGGGTCCACGTCTTGTTGTCAGTTCTCTCACGCCGTTGAGGGGTTTTGCAGTGAGACTTTTTGCATATTTTCCGTATTACTAGGAGCCGCATCCTTTGCCTCGATGCTTTTGGCTTTTTCCCTCGCGGCTTTCTTCGCCAGCTTATTAATTGTGCTTTTTGCTGTTTGCGCTTGTTCGCCCTCCACGACGTCTCGTTTGAGTACTTCGTCCTGGAGAATATATTTCAATTTTTCTTCTTCAATTTTGACTTTTGGCGCGATTTTTTTGAGTTCTCGCCGAATTGCTGAGAGTACTCCATCCGAAAGGATTAAATTCGCTATTGAGTATCGGCTCAGGATTTGCTGCTGCTGATAAAAAGCGTTTAGCGCATCATGGGCGAAGCATTCGCGAGATAAATTTCCAAAGCATTCTATGCACTCTTCGCTGCGGATATTCCCGTTCAACATGTCGATTTCGAATAACAATGTTTTGTCTATTGGCTGGCGAAAATGAATTTTATAGAAGCGCCAGCATATGCCGTTTGAGAGTATTATCCATTCGATGCCGTTATTTGCGCCATAATCTATGGCCTGTTTGACGTGCGCATCCTTAAGCTCGATCCCAATGGCTTTTGCTTCTACAAGGAAGCGGACGTCGTTATCGATTTTTACGGCTAAATCGACATAAGTTCCGCGAATGGCGAACTCAGTAGTGATCTCGATATATTTTTTATACCCGAGAACATCCGCAAGCATGTCTGCAATTATAACGACTGTATCTGACTCGCTTATGTCGCGCGATCTGGCGGCGGCAAGGATTGGCTGATAACGCTTTAGTTGAGTAATAATTCGCTCACTGACCTTTTTTGGCACCGCCATAACCATCTCCCCCATTGGCTTCTGCACTTATTTCAATAATGCAGCATTAGATGCGGGCGTCGGTCCAGAAGAATTGAGAGTTTGACGTCAGGCAAATAACTGAGAAGAAGGCTCTGACTAACACCGTATTCTTCGCTTTTCAGGAATGCGTGGATGCCCGGATCAAGCCCGGGCATGACGACGGGGGGAATGGTCAGGCCGGCGATACGATAGTCGCCAACCTCTCCAAATCCTTTCTCACCCAGTCCTGATCGCGCGCCCATGTCGCGTCATCCATTGCCGGATGGCGATAGAGCGTCAGCACCACGTCGCAGCCGCGTCCGTTCGGCATGGCGCGCAGCGGCACGTCGATCACTTGGCCCTCGGGCGTGATCACGCGATGGTCGAGCACGCCGAAATCGTTGCGCGGGCTGAAGACGATGGTTGCCCGGCCGCCGGCCTGGTCGGCGACCCATGTGCCGTCGATCTGCCGGCGCAACGTACCCAGTCCGCTGGCCCATGATGGCCAGTTCGCCGGATCGGCCAGGAAGGCGTAGACCTCGGCAAAGGGCCGGTCGATGGTCACGCCGATATGGCGGCACGGCATGGGGGTGGCCATGGCTGTCTCCTTGCCGGAATGGTAAGTTCGTGTTATGTTCTCATGGATCGGCCGGCCTGTCCAGCCGGCAAGCCCTGCGAACTGGTCGCAACAGGCCGCTTCAGCAATATCAATGGGTTAAGGCATCAAAACATGTGCAAAACGACGCAAAACACGTTCAGGCCGCCGCCAAACCGGCGCGTAATCCCCGCGGCCGGGCGCAGTCCCGCCGCCATCTTTCCTTGTCCGGCGGCAAAGCGCGGCTATAGTCCGCCCGCTTAGTTTATGCTGGGCCAGACAGTCCGGCTGGCCACACCTATATAGATGCGATGACCACGCCCGCTCTTAACTCTCTCGGTTTCCCGAAGGCCCCCGCGTCCACGCGCGTGGTGGTGGCCATGTCGGGCGGCGTGGATTCCTCGGTGGTCGCCGGCCTGCTGGCCCGGCAGGGCTATGAGGTCATTGGCATCACCCTGCAGCTTTACGATCACGGCGCGGCCATTTCGCGGAAGGGCGCCTGCTGCGCCGGGCAGGATATCCACGATGCGCGCAATGTGGCCGAGCGCCTCGGCATCCCGCATTACGTGCTGGATTACGAAAGCCGCTTCCGCCAGTCGGTGATCGACGAATTCGCCGATAGTTACGTGCGCGGCGAAACGCCGATCCCCTGCATCCGCTGCAACCAGCGGGTCAAGTTCCGCGACCTGCTGCAGACCGCGCGCGACCTGGGCGCCGACTGCCTCGCCACCGGGCATTACGTGCAGCGTGTGGTGGACGAGGCGACGGGCCGGTCGCAGCTTCTGCGCGGCGCCGATCCGCGTCGCGACCAGAGCTATTTCCTCTATGCCACCACGGCCGAGCAGTTGGATTACCTGCGCTTCCCGCTGGGCCATATGGAAAAGCCCGAGGTGCGCAAACTGGCCGAGGAATTCGGCCTCGCGGTGGCCGACAAGCCGGATTCTCAGGATATCTGCTTCGTGCCCAATGGCGATTATGCGTCCGTTGTGACCAAGCTGCGGCCCGAGGCGGCCGAGCCGGGCGAGATCGTCGATCTGCAAGGCAATGTTCTTGGCAGACATGACGGCGTGATCCATTTCACCGTCGGCCAGCGCAAGGGCATCGGCGTCGCGGGGCCCGAGCCGCTCTATGTGCTGCGCCTCGATGCCGCCAGACGCCAGGTGGTGGTGGGGCCCAAGGCATCGCTGGCGCGCAGCGTGGTGTATTTGCGCGAGCTCAACTGGCTGGGCGAGCCGATCCCCGCCGAGGGGTTGGATGTCAGCGCGAAGCTGCGCTCCGCCCAGCCTGCCGTGGCGGCCAGGATCTTTGCCGATCAGAACAATGCCGCGCGGCTGGAGCTGTTCGAACCCGAATACGGCATCGCCCCCGGCCAGGCCGGCGTGGTCTATGCGGGCGAACGCCTGCTGGGCGGCGGCTGGATCGCGCGCACATCCGGGGCGGCGGCGGGTGATTCCGCTCCCGCGAAAGCCGAAATCGCGGCGTAGAAACAAGGTGTTGCGGCGCGCTTGACATCCCGGGCGATGCCTCGTATTCCATGCGCCGCCGAAGACGGTATGGCTGGATAGCTCAGTTGGTAGAGCAAGGGACTCATAAGCCCTGGGTCGGCAGTTCAAATCTGCCTCCAGCCACCATCTTATCTCATTGATATTATTGATTATAATAGATTTTTTATTGACGCGATTTCACTCTCACACCCTCTGCTTCTAAAGCAGAAATTTGTCAGCTTTTTGTATTTTTAGCCTGAACGTTGCAGAGTATCTAACGGGCGCGACGTTTGCGAAGGTTCTTCCTTGCAGAACAAAGCACATTAAAAAGTTTGATTGACCGAGTCATTTGGAGTCGCTCGTTGCGGCTCTGACAAAAATAATTGTGAGAAAAATGCGTCGGATCAGCGCGAGACATAAGAAAAGGCTGGTTTTTAGCGCTCGAAAAGGAGTGCTGCGCCGTCACAAGAAAAAGCAGGCTCGTGTCGCGGGGTTGAATGCGCCACGCACAAGGCGTCCACGGAATCTATGGCGCGCTAAGCGTCGCGTACCGATTGAAGTTTCACTTCCACCAGTTCTCAGTCTCGCGAGGAATTATGACGAGACAATGGGAATTGTCGCTGCAATCCGACAGTCGTTGCGCCGAAACCGCCCATTGCGGCTCGATTTTACGACATTGCGGGAAGTGAGTCCTGCTGCATCTTTGGTGCTAGCTGCGGAATTAGATCGTTGGCGACGGATTCGGCAGTTCCGTCCGCGAGTTCTTGATTACGAGAAGTGGGACGCAGAAATCAGCCGACTGCTTTATGAAATGGGATTGTTTGATTTGCTTCAGGTTTCAAATCCGCCCTTGCATTTGGGGGCCGGAGAGCCATCTGTCAGTTTCATACGCTTTCGGTCACACGTTGGCGCCGCTGGCGATGAGGCGAAACAATTGCGCTTATCGCTTGAAGCGTTGACAGGGCGTCTGCCAAACACGAGAGTTTTGTATAGAGCGCTTTCAGAGGCTATGAGTAATGTTCGCCACCATGCCTATCCGAATCACGTTCCACGCTGGCCGGCACCAATTCTAAAAGATCGCTGGTGGATGGCGGGGTCGTATGAGCATGTATCGGGTCGGCTTCGCATTCTATTTTACGACCAAGGTTGGGGTATTCCCCGAACGCTTGTCCGGGAGCATGGCATCGAACAAGTCCGCCAGGTTTTAAATCTTTTCAACCTAGTTCCGGACGATGACGCGAAGATGATTAAGGCCGCCTTAAATTTGGGCCGGACGCGAACTGGGAACCCACATCAGGGTAAAGGGTTACCTGATATGCTGAAATTAGCTTCCCAAAGGCCCGGTGCGACACTACGTATCTTGAGCGGTAAAGGTGAGTACATATATACTTGTGATGGTCCGGAACAGCTCCGCGTTTTGACCGTTCCTCTCGATGGAACGTTGATTCAGTGGGAGATGGACATCTAGTGACGCTTGGGACGACGACATGAGGATATCTATAGCCCGTGATTTTCACGACGCACCTGCTGGCCGATATCTATCCGACGGCCCGTATAGCGGCGAGCTATTTCGTAATAAACATTTAGTGCCGGCATTGCGGGCCGGTGAAGTTGTTGTGGTATTGGACGAGACAGAAGGTTATGGCTCTTCTTTTCTTGAAGAAGCATTCGGCGGCTTAGTTCGCAAAGAAGGCTTTGCCAATGACGAACTTCGCGCAAAACTCAAACTTGTAAGTCAAGAGGACCCTTCGCTTATCGATGAAATCTGGTCTTACATCGATGATGCGCAGCAGCGGGCCGCTCACTAGTAAATTACCGTGGCGGACGCATGGCTCGAAATATTGAAAATTGCCAGCGGTATCGTGGGCGGCGCGATTGCAGGACATATTACCGCCCGCCGTACAGAACGCGATGCAGCAATTAAAGAATTGCTTACTGAGATTGATCGCGTTGTGGAATTGAGTGACGATTACTGGTGCAGGGCTCCTGGCGATGATGGGCTTGTGCGATCATCCACCAAGCTCAGCGTAAAGCTACGAACCGTTGCTCGGTTGAATACGCAAATTGTCGAGGCCTATCCGACTTATCGGTTCGCCGGGAATTCACTCATTGTTGCCTTAAGGCAAGCTGCAACCGGAGACCATTTTCAAGTACTGGATAGACCCGCCGATCCTACGCGTCATGACTTGGTTATGGATGCTGCTGAAAATTTAAAGGATGCAGTTAAATCGGCTCGTTCAAATATATGGCAGGTACCAATTCGTACTGGCTTTGCACACATTACGAAGTCATTTCGTCAAAAGTAGTTTCGCACAAAAGACGAAGCTGCGCATAAGTTATTGAATATATTCATTTATCTAGGCTTTCATCTGGCTGTTTGATTCTACTTCCGCCCAACCTCCTGAAAACCTAGAGCAGCAGCCCGTCCACCAGCAGGCGGCCCTTCGCATCCTCCACCTCGATCACATAGAGGTCGGGGTCGCGCTTCACGGCCTTTTCGATCAGGGCTTCCGCTGTGGCATCTTCCAGTCTTTCCGCCCCGCCCATCCGCAGCCAGCCGGCCCGGCCCTCGGCGTCGCGCGCCTGGCCCAGCAGGATCGCCTCGTTGATGCCGGTGCTGATCTTCAGCAGCACCGTGCCGGCATCGGGGTCGCCCTTGCGGCGGATATAGGCCGGGATGGTTTCCTGGTCGTAGCGGCGCAGGATGGCCTGCACCAGCAGCTTGGTCTTCAGGCGCGGCTCGCTCATGCCGGCAACCTGCCCGGCTTCGCGGCCCCGTGCAAGACGGGCCGCAAGGCTGCGGTGGAAGGGCGGGGATTGGCTTGCTAGACTGCCGCCGATGAACCAGCTCAAGCCCCATGCCGATGGCGAGGCCGGCGCCGAGGGAACCGGGCGTCCCACCCGCGCCATCACCCTGCGCCAGCGCATCGCCGACCTGATCCTGTCGGGCGCGCTGCCGCCCGGCACGCGGCTGGAGGAACAGGATCTGGCCGACCGCTTCGGCGTCTCCCGCACGCCGGTGCGCGAGGCTTTGAAGGCTTTGGTGGAAACCGGGCTGGTGGATATCCGGCCCCATCGCGGCGCCCTGGTGGCGATCCCCTCGCGCCGGCACCTGCACGACCTGTTCGAGGTGATGCGTGAGCTGGAATCGATCTGCGCGCGGTATGCCGCCCAGCGCATGACGGCGGCCGAACGCAAGACCCTGGAAGACCTGCACGAGCGCTCGCGCCAGATGGTGCGCGACGGCGAGGCCGAGGCCTATGCCGCGCTCAACGTGGACTTCCACACCGTGATCTACGAGGGCACGCATAACCAGGCGCTGGTCGAGAACACCGCCGCCGTGCGGCGCCGCCTGTCGCCGTTCCGCCGTGCGCAGTTCCGCCTGGTCGGCCGGCTCGCCAGCTCGTTTGCCGAACACGATGCGGTGGTGAAGGCGATCCTGCAGGGCGATGCGCCGGCCGCCGAACAGGCAATGATCCGCCATATCGGCGCCGCCGACGTGACGGCGGAAGAGTTCACCCGCCAGGGTTAGTTGCCCGGGTTAGCTGCCGCTTCCTCGCGCGCCTTCACCCGCTCGCGGTGCAGCACATACAGGCCGCTCGCCACCACGATCACGATGCCGGCAAAGGCCAGCAGGTTGGGGATGTCGCCCCAGACCAGGAAGCCCGACAGCAGAGCCCAGATCAGGCCGGTGTAGCGGAACGGCCCCACCGTGGCGAGGTCGCCATGGCGGAAGGCATCCACGATCAGCAGGTAACCACCGATCAGGAACAGCCCCGCGCCGGCCAGCAGCAGCACCTGCACCAGATTGACCGCCACCCAGCCTTCCCAGGCGCTCAGCGCCAGCGCGCCCAGCAGCACGAACACCGCATTGGTCAGCGTGATCACCAGCGAGGGAATACCCGTATCGATCCGCCGCGTGGTCAGGTCGCGCGCCACGATGAACACCACGGCGGCAATCGCCAGCAGGGAATAGGCGTTGAAGCCCTCGGCCTCGGGCTGCACGATCAGCAGCACGCCGAGGAAGCCGGCCACGATGGCGCTCCAGCGCCGCCAGCCCACCGGCACGCCCATGAAAACCGCCGCCGCTGCCGTCATCGCCAGCGGCGTGGCCATGTTGATGGCCGTGACGTTGCCGATCGGCATGTGAAACAGCGCCAGCAGATAGCACAGCGTGGCGATCACATCGATCAGGCTGCGCGCCACCACCACGCGGTCGGCGGCGCGGCGCAGATGCGCGGCCTGGCCGGTCATCACGACCAGCATGACGATCAGAGTGGCGGCCATGATGTTGCGCATGGTGATCAGCTGCCCGGTCGGCACCGAGGCGCTGGCCAGCTTGATCAGCGTGTCGTTGATGATGAAGGCAGCCATGCCCAGAATCATCGAGGCCACGCCGCGGCGCGTTCCATAACCGAACAGACGGGCATAAAGCGGGGCGGGCAGGGCGGCGAGCGAGGCGGGGGGAGACATCAGCGCTGTGTTATGGTTGTTTGACCCGGCACACTAGCCCGATTGCGGGCCGGCGCAAACCCGGGCCCATGCAGGGCAGGCTTGACGCCAGCGCAGGGCGGCCCCATTTCCTTGTGTGATCTCCCCGGAGGATTGCTGTCATGTGGTTCAGCGTGCCGCGTCACAAAGTGGAAATGCCGCCGCGCGACAAGGCCTTGCCCGGCCGCGCCGCCACGATGCCGGTGCCGGCGAAGCATTTCGTCAACGGCAATCCGCTGAAACCGCCGTTTCCCGATGGCATGGAGCAGGCCGTGTTCGGCCTCGGCTGTTTCTGGGGCGCGGAACGCAAATTCTGGCAGGCTGGCGCCGGCATATACACCACCGCCGTGGGCTATGCCGCCGGCTACACGCCCAATCCGACCTATGAAGAGGTCTGCAGCGGTCTGACCGGCCATAACGAAGTGGTGCTGGTGGTGTTCGATCCGAAGGTGATCAGTTACGCCGCGCTGCTGAAAATCTTCTGGGAAAGCCACGACCCCACCCAGGGCATGCGCCAGGGCAACGATGTCGGCACGCAATACCGCTCTGGCATCTATGTCTGTTCCGACGCCCAGCGCAAAACCGCCGAAGCCTCGCGCGATGCCTATCAGGCTGCGCTGAAAAAGGCCGGCCGGGGCAGAATCACCACCGAAATCCTCGCCGCGCCCGACTTCTATTACGCCGAGGAGTATCACCAGCAGTATCTGGCCAAGAATCCCAATGGCTATTGCGGCCTGGGCGGCACCGGGGTGTCGTGCCCGGTCGGGCTGGAAGTCGCCACATAATTTCCTGTATTTCTGAGTTAAGGCCGCATATATTGCGGCCATGGACGCAATAGACAGGAAAATACTCCAACATATCCAGCGGCAGGGGCGCGATTCCTATGCCGAGATCGGGGCTGCTGCCGGCCTGTCGGTCTCGGCCGTCAACGAGCGCCTGAAGAAGCTGGAGAAGCAGGGCGTGATCGCCGGCTGGTCCGCACGGGTCGATGCCGGTGCGGCCGGCTGCCCGGTGCTCGCCTTCGTGCATGTCCTGATCGAGCGGCCCGAGCACGAGGCCGCCTTCCTGGCGCTGGTGCGCGACGAGCCTGCCATCCTGGAATGCCATCACGTCACCGGCGACTGGTCGTATCTCTTGAAGCTGCGCGCGGCCAGCCTGGCGGCCCTGGAGGATGTGATCGCCCGCCGCATCAAGGCGCTGCCCGGCATCCCGCGCAGCCAGACGGTGGTGGCCTTGTCCACCGCCAAGGAAACCGCTGCGCTGCCCATCGCCGGCGACGACGCGTGAGCCGGGCGCCATGAGCGGGCATCTCGAGCTGCTGCTGCGCGGCGTGCTGCTCGGCCTTGCCGTGGCCGCGCCCGTCGGCCCGATCGGCGTGTTGTGTATCCAGCGGTCGCTGCAGGGCGGTTTCTGGGCCGGCTTCAGCGGCGGCGTCGGCACGGCGGCGGCGGATGCACTCTACGCCGCGCTGGCGGCTGCCGGTTTCGCCGCGCTGGCCGGCCATCTTGGCGCTGCCGAAACGGCCCTGCGGCTGGGCGGCGCGGCCTTCATCGCCTGGCTCGGCTGGCGCACCGTCATGGCCCCGCCCGCCAGCGCCGCCGCCGATGCCCCGCTCAGCGGCCGGCCGCTGAAACTCTTCGCCATCACCTTCGCGCTCACCATCGCCAATCCCGCCACCGTGCTGTCCTTCGCCGCGCTGTTCGCCGGCCTGGGCCTTGCCGCAGAGCCGGGGCTGGCTGCGGCCGCCGCGGCGGTTGCCGGGGTTTTCGCCGGATCGCTGCTTTGGTGGGCAATCCTCAGTGGCGCGGTCGCTGCTCTGCGCCACCACATCGGCGACGAATCGAAGCGCTGGATCAACCGCATCGCCGGCGCGGCGCTGATCGCCTTCGCACTCGCACTCGTGATCTAGCGGGCCCGGAAGCAAGCCTTGTCAGGCCCGTCCTGAATCGGCAATCTGCCTCCCCATGCGGCGCTGTCCGGCGCCACCTGAGGGGAGATCACAGTGATGACGATGCGATGGAAAATGCTGGCTGCGGCGGCGCTGCTGTCGGTTGGCGCCATGACGGCCATGCCGCTGGCAGTGCAGGCCCAGGAACTCAAGATCGGGGTGTCGACCGAGCCCAGCGCGCTCGATCCGCACTACCACAATCTGGGCCCGAACAACCAGATGGCCTTCACCATCTTCGACACCCTGATCCTGCAGGACGAAACCCAGAAGCTGGTGCCGGGCCTGGCCGAGAGCTGGAAGGCCCTCAACGACACCACCTGGGAATTCAAGCTGCGCAAGGGCGTGAAGTTCCATGACGGCTCGCCCTTCACCGCGGCCGACGTGGTCTTTTCGATGGCGCGCCCGGCCAAGGTGCCGAACAGCCCGTCGCCGTTCACGCTGTTCACCCGCTCCTTCTCTGAAGTGAAGGTGATCGACGACTTCACCATCCAGTTCATCACCAAGGCGCCGGCGCCGCTGCTGCCCACCGACGTGAGCCGCGTGGCGATCATGTCGTCGAAGGCCGCCAAGGCCGACGTCGCCGAAGGCATGACCACCGAGGCGCTGAGCAAGGGCGAGGGCCTGATCGGCACCGGCCCCTACAAGTTCGTGGAATGGACGCGCGGCAACCGTATCGTGCTGGCCGCCAATCCGGATTACTGGGGTGGCAAGCCGAAATGGGAGCGGGTGATCTATCGTCCGATGTCGAACGATGCCGCGCGCGTGGCCGCGCTGCTGGCGGGCGACGTCGACATGATCGAGAATCCGCCGCCGGCCGACCTGAAGAAGCTGCGCGAGAATCCGAATGTGAAGATCAGCCAGGCGGTGTCGAACCGTCTGATCTACATCCATCTCGACAGCTTCAGCACGCCGACCACGGTCGGTATCCCCGATGCGGACGGCAAGAACCCGCTGAAGGATGTGCGCGTGCGCAAGGCGCTCTCCATGGCGATCAACCGCGATGCCATCACCAGCCGCATCATGGAGGGCCTGGGTCAGCCCACCGGCGACCTGCTGCCCTATCCGATGTTCGGCACCCGCAAGGACGCCAAGCCGGAAGCCTATAACCCGGATGCGGCCAAGAAGCTGCTGGCCGAGGCCGGCTACCCGAACGGCTTCTCGATCACGCTGGGCACGCCCAACAACCGCTACATCAATGATGCCGAAGTGGCGCAGGCGGTGGCGTCCCAGTGGACCCGCATCGGCGTGAAGACCAAGGTGGAGGCTTCGACCGCCACCGTGTTCTTCAAGAACCGCGACTCGTTCACCTATTCGGCCTATCTGGCCGGCTGGGGCGCGGGCACGGGCGAGATGTCGGATCCGCTGCGTTCGCTGATCGCGACTCCGATCAAGGAGAAGGGTTTCGGCGGCACCAACAAGGGCCGGTATTCCAATCCGCAGATGGACGCGGTGTTGGAACAGGCCCTGGGCACCGTCGATGCGCCGAAGCGCGAGGCGCTGCTGCAGCAGGCCTCCAAGATGGCGCTGGACGATCAGGCCCTGATCCCGCTGCATATCGAAGTGACGCCCTGGGCGACCCGCAAGGGTCTCAGCTACAAGGCGCGGGCCGACCAGTACACCTTCGCCAACGGTGTCAGCCGCGACTAACCGGCCGCAAGGCCAAAGCGAAACGCCGCGGGAGAAATTCCGCGGCGTTTTCTTTTTCAGCTCAAGAATTGTTCGTTGAGGATGCGCTCTTCCAGGCCGTGACCGGCATCGAACAGCAGCTTGAGGCTGATATCGGGGGCCTCGCGGATCTCGACCGCGATCACGTCGCGCACCTCGTTGAAATCCGCCGTGGCCGAGACGGGCCGCTTGGCGTTTTCCAGCACGTCGATCTTGACCGTCGCATTGCGGCTGAGCAAAGCGCCGCGCCAGCGCCGTGGCCGGAAGGCGCTGATCGGCGTCAGCGCCAGTACGCCGGCATCCAGCGGCAGGACAGGGCCATGGGCGGAAAGGTTGTAGGCCGTGCTGCCGGCCGGGGTGGCCACCAGGGCGCCGTCGCAGACCAGTTCTTCCACCCGCACCTTGCCGTCGATGGCGATGCGCAGCTTAGCGGTCTGGCGGGTCTGGCGCAGCAGGGCGACTTCGTTGATCGCCAGTGCTTCATGGGTCGAGCCGTCGGCGGCCGTTGCCCGCATGCGCAACGGATGCACCACCGTCGCGATGGCGCTGGCCAGGCGGGCCGGCAGGTCATCCTCGCTGTATTCGTTCATCAGGAAGCCGACTGTGCCCTGGTTCATGCCGTAGATGGGCACATGGGTCGACATCTGCTGATGCAGGGTCTGCAGCATGAAGCCATCGCCGCCCAGCGCCACCACCACATCGGCCCGTTCGGGCGCGGCATCGCCATAGCGGGCGACCAGGCGGTCGCGCGCGGCTTCGGCGGCATCACCGCGGGCTGCAACGAAGGCGATCTTTGTGAAGGCATTCATACGCGCAGTATAGCGACGGCCATGACACGCGCCAGCCCCGGCCGACAAGAGGCGGGCGCACTTGTCAGCCGCCGCCCGAGGCGTCAATCTGCCCGACCTGTTCAGCATGAAAGGTGATGATCATGGCGTCGGTGGTGCGGGCCGCGGTATTGGCGATTTCCCTGGGGCTGTTGCCCCTGATGGCGGGTGCGCAGGAACTGAGGATCGGCCTGTCGACAGAGCCGAGTTCGATGGACCCGAACTATCACAACATCACACCGAACAACCAGATCTCCTATTCTATCTTCAATACCCTGATCCAGCAGGACGAGACCCAGAAGCTGACCCCCAGCCTGGCCGAGAGCTGGAAGACGCTGAATGACACCATCTGGGAATTCAGGCTGCGCAAGGGCGTGAAGTTCCATGACGGCAGCCCGTTCACCGCCGCCGACGTGGTTTTCTCGATGGCCCGTC
The DNA here is from genome assembly GCF_046297895.1 of Ferrovibrio sp. Taxonomy (GTDB): domain Bacteria; phylum Pseudomonadota; class Alphaproteobacteria; order Ferrovibrionales; family Ferrovibrionaceae; genus Ferrovibrio. The sequence continues at coordinate 186,650 of NZ_JBKBHC010000004.1, forward strand.
CGGCCAAGGTGCCGAACAGTCCGTCTCCGTTTACGCTGTTCACCCGTTCGGTCAGCGAGGTGAAGGTGATTGACGATCATACCGTGCATTTCATCACCAAGGTGCCCACACCGCTGCTGCCCAATGACATAAGCCGCGTGGCGATCATGTCTTCGAAAGCGGCCAAGACCGATATAGCCGAGGGGATCACCACCGAAGCGCTGAATCGCGGCGAGGGGCTGATCGGCACCGGTCCGTACAAGTTTGTCGAATGGACGCGCGGCAATCGCCTCGTGCTGGCCGCCAATCCCGATTACTGGGGCGGCAAGCCGAAATGGGAGCGGGTGATCTATCGCCCGATGTCGAACGACGCCGCCCGCGTGGCCGCGCTGCTGGCCGGCGATGTCGACATGATCGAAAACCCTCCGCCGGCCGATATCAAGAAACTGCGTGCCAATCCGAGTGTGAAGATCAGCGAGGTGCTGTCGAACCGCCTGATCTATCTGGCGCTGGATGTGGGTGAACCCACGGCCGGTATTCCCGATACCGATGGCAAGAACCCGCTGAAGGATCTGCGCGTGCGCAAGGCGTTGTCGCTGGCGATCAACCGCGAGGCGATCACCAGCCGCATCGTCGAGGGCCTGGCCAAGCCGGCCGGCGACCTGCTGCCCTATCCGATGTTCGGCACCCGCCGCGAGGCGCAGCCCGATCCCTATAACCCGGATGCGGCGAAGAAGCTGCTGGCCGAGGCGGGGTATCCCAATGGCTTCAGCATCACCATCGGCTCGCCCAACAATCGCTACATCAACGATTCCGACGTGGCGCAGGCCGTGGCCTCGCAATGGACCCGCGTGGGCGTGAAATCGAAGGTGGAAGCGGTACCCAGCACGGTGTTCTTCAAGAACCGCGACGCCTTCAGCTATTCCGCCGCGCTGGTGGGCTGGGCGGCCGGCACCGGCGAGATGTCAAATCCGCTGCGGTCGCTGGTGGCCACCGTGGATCGCGAAAAGGGCTACGGTACGGCCAACAAGAGCCGCTACTCGAACCCGACGCTGGATGCCCTGATCGAGGAAGCCCTGCGCACGGTGAACAACGATGCGCGGCAGACCCTGCTGCAGCGCGCCTCGCAGATGGCACTGGAAGACCAGGCCATCGTACCGCTGCATTTCGAGATTACGTCTTGGGCCCTGCGCAAGGGATTCAGTTACAGGGCGCGGGCCGATCAATACACGCTGGCCATCGGCGTTGCCGCCGAGTGATGGGAATGCCAGGCCTCAGCCGCCGGTCACGCTCATGTGGCGCGGCACGGCGGTGGGGGCCTTGCGCCGGTCGATGACGAAATCGTGGCCCTTGGGCTTGCGCGAAATCGCCTCGCGGATGGCTTCCTCCAGCAGAGCGTTGCTTTCAGAGGCCCGCAGCGGCGCGCGCAGGTCGGCGGCATCGTTCTGGCCCAGGCACATGTAGAGCGTGCCGGTGCAGGTGAGGCGCACGCGGTTGCAGCTCTCGCAGAAATTATGCGTCAGCGGCGTGATGAAGCCCAGTCTGCGGCCGGTTTCGCGCACGGTGTAATAGCGGGCCGGACCGCCGGTGCGATAGTCGGTCTCGTCCAGGGTCCATTTGCGCTGGATGCTGGCGCGGGCCATGGAAAGCGGCAGATACTGGTCCAGCCGGGCGGCCTCGCCGATCTCGCCCATCGGCATCACCTCGATCAGCACCAGGTCAAAACCTTCGCGGCCGCACCAGGCGATCAGGTCGTCGAATTCGCTGTCGTTCACGCCACGCAGGGCGACGGCATTGATCTTCACCGCCAGGCCGGCGGCCTTGGCGGCCTGCAGGCCGGCCATCACCTGATCCAGCCGGCCCCAACGCGTCAGCTCGGCGAACTTTGCGGCATCCAGGGTATCCAGCGAGACGTTGATGCGCCGCACGCCGGCCCGGTAGAGGTCGACGGCGTATTTTTCAAGCTGGCTGCCATTGGTGGTGAGCGTCAGCTCGTCGAGGGCGCCGGTCTTCAGGTGCCGTCCCAGATTGTCGATCAGGGTCATGATGCCGCGGCGCACCAGCGGCTCGCCGCCGGTCAGGCGCAGTTTGCGCACGCCCATGCCGATGAAGGCCGAGCAGAGGCGGTCAAGTTCCTCCAGGCTGAGCAGGTCGGCCTTGGGCAAAAAGGTCATGTCTTCCGCCATGCAGTAGACACAGCGGAAGTCGCAGCGGTCGGTGACCGAAACGCGCAGGTAAGAAACCGAGCGACCGAATGGATCGAGCATGGATGCGACCGGGGCAAAAGGCCCACCCTCCGGCGCTTAAGATAGAGAGGGGGGGCTGCCCGGACAAGCCCGGGCCCGGCCGAGGCCTGCAAATCCTGCCCGAGGCTTGATCCGGATCAGGTCTGCCCGGATCAGCCCTGCCCTGATCAGCCCTGCAAGGGCAGCACGACCTCGACCACATCCGAGGCGCTGCGGCCGCTGGGCCGGAAGCCCAGTTCGGTGGCGAGCATGCGCATGGCCTGGTTCTCGCGCAGGATGTCGCCCACGATCTCGCGGGTGCCGCGCTGACGGCAGTAGCTGATGATCTTGCGCATCAGAAATTCCCCCAGGCCCTGGCCCTTCATGTCGCTGCGCACCAGCACGGCGAATTCGGCCCGCTGGTTGTCGGGGTCGGTGATGGCACGCACCACGCCCAGGGTTTCGTGATGGCCGTTTTCGCCCAGCCGCACGGCGATGAAGGCCATTTCGCGTTCGTAGTCGATCTGGGTGAAACGGGCCATTTCGCTGTGCGGCAGGCTGCGCATGGGCGAGAAGAAGCGCAGCCGGTAATCTTCGGCAGACACATTGTTGACGAAATCCACATGGGCCGGTTCGTCTTCGGGCCGGATCGGCCGCAGCAGAACCTTCTCGCCGCCGCGCAACTCAACGATTTCCTCCAGGCCACTGGGATAGGGGCGGATCGCCAGCCGGTCGTGGCCCACGACCGTGCTCGGCCGCACCACGATACGTGCATCCAGAGCCACCATGCCCTGATCATCGGCATAGAGCGGATTGATGTCGAGTTCGGCGATCTCGGCATGATCGGAGATCAGTTGGGAAACCCGTATCAGCAGGGCCGCAAGAGCCGGACGGTCAACCGGCGGAAAGTCGCGATAGCCGGAAAGCAGGCGGCTGACCTTGGTGCGGTCGATCAGGTCGTCGGCCAGATGCATGTTCAGCGGCGGCAGGGCGATGGCGCGGTCGCCGATCACCTCGACGCCAACACCGCCCTGTCCGAACATGATGGCCGGGCCGAAAATCGGATCGGTCAGCGCGCCGACGATCAGTTCATGGGCACGGACGCGACGGATCATCGGCTGCACGGTGAAGCCGTCGATGCGGGCCTGCGGGCGATGCTGGCGCACGCGGGCCAGCATGGCCTCGGCGGCGGTGCGCACTTCCACAGCGCTGCTCAGGTTCAGCGCCACGCCGCCCACATCCGATTTGTGCGTGATATCGGGCGACAGGATCTTCAGGGCCACCGGCAGACCCATGCGTGCGGCAGCGGCGGCGGCCTCGTCCGGCGTTGCCGCTGCTTCGGTCGGCACGGCAGGAATGCCGTAGGCGGCGAGGATGCGCTTGCCCTCGATCTCGTTCAGCATGCTGCGCCCCTCGGCAAGGGCGGTGCCGATCACCTTGCGCACCACCGCGAGGTCGGGCTGGAAATCCTCGGGCAGTTCGGCCGGGATTTCCATCAGGTTCTTCATGTTGCGCTGATAGTCGACCATATGCGCAAAGGCGCGCACGGCGGCATCGGGCGTTTCATAGGATGCCAGCCCCGCCTCGGCGAAGGCCTTGCGTGCCGCCTGTACGGCCTCGCCACCGGACCAGCAGGTGATCACGTTCTTGGCCGTGCCGCGGCAGGCCTCGATCACGGCCTTGGCCGGTTCCAGCGACGGCACGATGGCTGTCGGAGCATGCATAACCAGCACGGCGTCGACGCCGGGATCGGCCAGGGCGATCTTCACCGCATCGGCATAGCGGCCGCTGGGCGCGTCACCGATGATGTCGATCGGGTTGCCATGCGACCAGGTCGCGGGCAGCGCGGCATCGAGCGCGGCCATGGTCTGCGGGCTCAGGTCGGCCAGCGTGCCGCCATGCTCGATCAGCGTATCGACCGCCATCACGCCCGGGCCGCCGCCATTGGTCACGATCGCCAGGCGCTCGCCCGGCATCTTACGGCTGCGAGCCAGCGTCTCGACGGTGTCGAACAATTCCTCTACGCCATCCACGCGCAGAATGCCGGCGCGGCGCAACGCCGCGGTATAGACGTCGTCACCGCCGGCCAGCGCACCGGTATGCGACGCAGCAGCCTGGGCCGCGCGGGCGTTGCGGCCGGATTTCACGGCGACGATCGGCTTGTTGCGGGCGGCGGCGCGCGCGGCCGACATGAACTTCCGCGCGTTCTTCACGGACTCGATATAGAGCAGGATGGCGCGGGTCTGTGGGTCGCTGGCCAGATAGTCGATAATGTCGCCGAAATCGACGTCGGCGGAATCGCCCACCGACAGGAAATGGCTGAAGCCGATGCCATGCTGCCTGGCCCAGTCGAGTACGATGGTGCAGAGTGCGCCCGACTGGCTGACGAAGGCGAGTTGTCCTGGCTGTGCGTTGGTATGCGCGAAGCTGGCATTCAGCCGCAGGCCGGGGATCAGCAGGCCGACGCAGTTCGGCCCCAGGATGCGCAGCAGGTGCGGTTTGGCGGCATCGAGCATGGCCTGCTGCAGCGTGCGGCCATCGGGCATCTTTTCGCTGGACAGGCCGGCGGTGAGCACGACGGCCGCGCGGCAACCGATCTCGCCCAGCCGTTCGATCTGTTCCGGCACGGCCTCGGGCGGCACGGCGATGATGGCGAGGTCGGGAATCGCCGGCAGCAACCGCACGCTGGCATAGCAATGCAGGCCATGCAGGTGGCGGTATTTCGGATTGACCGGCCAGATCGCGCCGGCGAAGCCGCCCTTGATCAGGTTGTCCAGCACCACGGTGCCGACGCGGGACGGACGGTCCGAGGCACCGATCACGGCAACCGAGCGGGGCGCGAAAAGCTTGTCGAGGTTGCGGATGGTCATGCTGCAGCACTATAGCTGATCGTTGACGCGAATATGACGGCCGATGCGAACCAGCGGAACAAGGGCGGCCGCCAGCAGGATGCCCCAGAGCCAAGGCGCGATTCCACCATGGACAAGGGTTAAAATCGTCGCAGCCACGGCGAGCAGGCCGGCCAGCAGGGCGGCGGGATCGAGTCGCTGCGGGCAATGGTGCCAGGCCGCAAGCGTCAGGGGTATCGCCGCGATCAGGTTGGCGGCGAGCAACGCGCCGGCCATCCCGGTCAGACCCGCATAGGTCGCAGCGGGATAGATCAGCACGCCGAATGCGATCAGCGACAGCAGCGTGTTGCTGACCGCCCATCCCGTGCGTCCGGTGCGCAGCAGGCCGCCGGTCAGAGGCGAGCGCACCAGCATGATCACCCGCGACAGCAGCAGCAGGGCGAAGGCGCCGGCGATTTCGGGCATCGCGTCATGCGCCAGCAGGGTGAATAGCAGCGGCTGGGCGGCCAGCAGCAGCAGGAAAACCATCGTGCCGGTGCTTAGGGCGATGCTGGTGACGCGGCCGAGGATGCGGCCTGCTTCCGGCCGGCGCAGGGCATGATGCACCAGCCCGCCCCAGGCCATGTAGAATGGGTTGGCGAGCAGCGCCTCGAACAGCGTGGAGATCGCGCTGATGATCATGAAATGACCGGCCGCCTCGATCGAGACGAGGGCTGCAAGTAGGAAGCGGCACAGCGTATCCAGGCTGTAACGCAGCATCAGGCCCAGCATCATCGGCACGCCGTAGCGCAGCAGCAACAGCCCCTGGGGCGGATCGAAGCCGAGGGCAACGCGCCGCCGCAGCAGGATCAGCGCAAGCAGGCTGGAGGCGAGTTGAGCCACCGCCTGGGCCGACAGCAGACCGGTCAATCCGGCGTCGTAGCGGGCGATCAGGATCCAGGCCAGCAGAAGATGCAGCGTCATCTGGATGGTGGCGATCAGGCCAGCCAGCCAGATATGCCGCGCCGCACGCAGCTCGGTCAGCAGCACGGTCTGCGCGGCCCCGGTCAGCAGCAGCGGCAGCAGCAGCCATGAATGCTGCAGCGGAGCCGTGTCGAACAGCGCCATTGCCGGCCGGTAGGCGAAGACGGCGGCCAGCAGCAGGCCGGCGATCAGGCTGCCGCCTGCGGCGAGCGAGAGGCTGGTCCCCAGCAGGCGCGGCCGCTTCTCGGCCGGCATCTGGGCATAGTAATAAAGATAGGCGAATTTCTGGCCGAGCAGGCTGAAGGTTATGCCCTGCAGCAGCGCGGTCTCGACCAGGCTGTAAAGACCGATCTCGGCGGGCGCCAGATGGGCAGTGATCAAGGGCAGGACAAGCAGGCTGCCCAGTTGCAGCAGGCCGAGCGAAAACAGGTAGCTTGAAAAATCCCGGCCCAGGGCGATGCTGAAATCCCTGACTCCGGCCAGGTGCTCTGGCGCGGGAGCGGACCGATGCGGAGCGGTGGCCGAACCTGCGCCGGCCGGCGGTTGAGTGGGAATGTGCGACACAGATCGGCTTCTCGGTTGCCCAGGGGCGGGACCGTTCACGCCCCGGGCCTTTCGACTCCGTTAATGCTCATGGCATAACACTCTTAGGTTAACATGCAGCCGGATTCGTACGCCGATAAAATCGCTAGGGCCTTGGCCGCGGCAAAGAAGCTTCAGCGCGGGGGACACCTCGATGAGGCGCGTCGCGCCTGCGCCCTGGTACTGGAACACGAACCGCAGCACCCGGGCGCCATTCTCCGCCTCGCGCTGATCGCTCGACAGCAGCGGCAACCCCAGGAAGCCGAGCGGCTGCTGTCGGACCTGATCTCGAGGCAGCCGGACAATATCTTCGCCATCCGTCTGCTGGTTGCGGTATGGCGCGAGGCGGGCCAGCCGTCGCGCGGCCTGGCATTGCTGGACAGCCTGATGCCGCCCTTGCCTGAAGATGCCGGCCTGCTTCTGGAGAAGGCGCGCTGTTGTATCGACCAGGGCGATGTCGGCGCGGCGATACCCCTGTTGCGGCGATCGGTCGAACTCGATCCCGGCGATGCCGACGCGCACAGCCTGCTGGGCGTGGCGCTGCGTCGCAGCGGAGACAGGGCGGCGGCGCTTGTCGCCTTCCGGGCCGCGGTGGAACTGAATCCGAAGGATGGCCATGCTCTCAACGGTCTTGGCAACGATGCCCTCGAGAAAGAGCATTTCGGCGAGGCGGCCACACTCTACCGTCGCGCTGTGGAGGCCAGTCCTTCGCTGCACAAGGCGCACAAGAATCTCGCCTATGCCTTAAGCCTCGCCAACGACATCGCGGGTGCGCGCGCGGCTTTCGAGCGGATCGTCGACCTGTTTCCCGGCTTTCACGAGGCCCGGATGGATTTCGGATTGTTCCTGCTGTCGATTGGCGAATATCCGCGCGGCTGGCAGGAATACGAGCATCGCTGGTCCTTCCAGGGGTTCAGCGAGCGCGATTGGGGCGGCGGACTACCGCGCTGGGATGGCACGTCGCTCGCCGGCCGTCGCCTGCTGCTTTGGGGCGAGCAGGGGATCGGCGATCACATACTCTACGGCACCATGCTGCCGGATGCGCTGCGCCGCGCCGGTGGCGACGTCACCCTGGCGGTCGAGGCGCGTCTAGTGCCGATCTTTCGGCGCTCGCTGGGCGGCCATGGCGTCGCGGTGATTGGCCGCGGCGAACCGGTCGAGGCAGATGTGCAGTGCCCGTTTGGCGGCTTGGGCGGTTTTCTGCGCGCCACGCCGCAGCAATGCGGCCCCGGGCGCTACCTGAGGGCCGATGCGGAACGCAGCGGCGCCATCCGCCGGCGCTATGCCGAACGCTGGCCGGCGGCGCGCCGGCTGATCGGCCTGTCCTGGCGCAGCGCCAACTGGCATGTCGGGGACTACAAGAGCCTTGATCTGGAAACGCTGCGGCCTGTGCTGAGCAAGCCGGGCATCGCCTGGGTGTCGCTTCAATACGGGCAGGTCGCGCCCGAGATCGCCGCTTTCGCCAAGCGCCATGGCATCGAGGTGTTTCAGGACCCGGAAATCGACCCGACCAACGACCTGGACGGCCTGGCGGCGCAGATCTCGGCGCTGGATGGCGTGGTCAGCATCAGCAATTCCACCGTCCACTTTGCCGGTGCGCTGGGCAAGCCCTGCTGGGTTCTGCTATCCGCCGGGCGCGGCCGCATGTGGTACTGGCCGCGCGAGAACGAGCGCACGCCATGGTATGACAGTCTCAGGCTTATCCATCAGGCCAAGCCGGCAGACTGGGCCGGCGCAATGGGCCGGTTGGGCGAGGCGCTGGATGCCGCAGGCTGACCCCCTTCATCCCGAGGCGCAGCGGGCGCTGCAGGATGGCGTCGTTGCCCATCAGGCCGGCGATCTGGCGGGCGCCGAGCGTCGCTATCGCGCGGTTCTGGCCCACCATCCCGAGCAGGCCGATGCCCTGCACCTGCTTGGTGTCATTGCCGACCAGCAGGGTCGGCACAAGGATGCCGCCGCCCTGATCCGCCGCGCAATCGCCGCCGTGCCGGACCAGCCGGCCTTCCACGGGAATCTGGGCACGGCACTGTATGCCCTGGGCGATATGGCCGGGGCCGAAGCCGCGTATCGCCGTGCCCTGGCACTCGACCCCGCCCATGCCGACAGTCATGCCAATCTGGGTATCCTGCTTGCCGCCCGCGGCGATCGAGCCGCACTTGATTGCTTCCGGGCGGCTTTGGCCGCGGCGCCGATGCATCCTGCCGCCCATCGCGGCCTGATCGCCGCGCTGCTGGCCCGGCAGGATCATGCCGCTGCGGCGCAGGCCGCAGGCATCGCGCTGCAGCAGCAGCCGCTGGCAGCCGACCTGCGCGACCTCGCCGCCCTGGCGTTGCAGGGCCTGGGCGAATATCACAAGGCGCTGGCCCAGCATCGCAAGGCATTGGCGCTGGCGCCCGACGACCTGTCTTATCGGGAGCATTATGCCGCCACGCTCGCCAGAATTCAGAATGAAGATGCCTACCGCGATGCGATCGCCGAATACCGGGCGATCCTGGCGCGCCAGCCCGACCGGCTGAACGCCCTGCTGGGCCTCGGCGTGGCGCTGCTGCGCAGCCAGCAGCCGCTGGCGGCCCTGCAGCCCCTGCAACAGGCCATGCAGCAGAACGACACCAGGCCCGACATACTCGTCAATTACGGCTTGGCCCTGGCCTATGCCGGCCGCAGGGAAGAGGCGATAGCCTGCGCGGATCGCGCGGTAGCGCTGGCGCCGGGTGATGGCGCCATCCTCTGCCAGCGCGGCATGTTGCGGATGAACATCGGCGATCTCGATGGCGCGGCAGTCGATTTCCGGGCCGTTGCTGCGGCCTCGCAGAACCGCACGCCCGAAACCCTGGCCGATGCCCGGCTGTATCTGGGAACGGTGCTGCTGTCCCGTGGCCGTCTGGCGGAAGGCTGGCCGCTATATGCGGCACGCATGGCCGGTCCGCAGGCCGATGCGCGCGGCCTCGCGATCTCGCGCCTGCTGCCGGAGTGGGATGGCAGGGTGCGGCCGGGGCAGCGCATCCTCGTCTGGGGCGAGCAGGGCGTGGGCGACCAGGTGATCTACGCCTCGATGCTGCCCGAGCTGGCCGCCCGCGGCGCCGAGTTCCTGTTCGCATGCGATCCGCGCCTGGTATCGCTGTTCCGCCGCTCCTTTCCCGGCATCCGCGTGGAATCCGCGGTCGAAAGCGAATTGCCGGCCCTGGCCCGGCAGGCGGATATGCATATCGGACTTGGGAGCCTGGGTGCCTGGTTGCGGCCAGACCTGGATCATTTTCCGCCGGCACAGGCCTTTCTTCGTCCCGATGCGGGGCGAGCCGATGCCTTGCGCCGGAAATACCACGGCCATGGCCACCGGGCCGTCGTCGGGCTGACTTGGCGCAGTCGCAGCATGCGCAGCGAGGCGTTGAAAAGCATCCCGCTGCAGGCCTGGGCCCCGATCCTGGCGCAGCCTGACGTGCTGTTCGTGGACATGCAGTACGGCGACACGAGTGATGACCGCAAAGCGGTGCGCGAAACGCTTGGAATCGACATCCTGCACGATGATGATATCGACGCCATGAGCGATCTCGATGGCTTTGCTGCCCAATGTGCCGCCATGGATCTGGTGATCGGCGTCAGCAATTCCGGCATCCATATCGCCGCGGCCACCGGTCTTCCAACCTGGGTGATGCTGCCGGGCAGCGGCGGCCTGCTTTGGTACTGGTTTCATGATCGGGGCGACAGTCCCTGGTATCCGAAGGCGCGGCTCTTCCGCCAGCAGCCGGGCAGCCGCGGCGATGACTGGCAGGATGTGATCGCGCACACGGCAACAGCCTTTGCCGCATGGCTGGCAGGCGACGGGCATGACGCCTGAGATCGCAACCCTGCTCAACCGCGCCGTCGCCCGTCACCGGGCGGGCGATATAGCCGCTGCGCGCGAACTGTATGAAGCCGTTCTCAGCCACGATCCACAGCAGGCCGATGCCCTTCACCTTCTCGGGGTCATCCACGATCAGCGCGGTGAACACGAGGCTGCGGTCGACCTGATCCGGCGTGCCATCGTGCAGTCGCCGCGCGCGGCCGAATTCCATGGCAATCTGGGCAACGCGCTGCTGGCATTGAAACGCCCGGACGAAGCCGAGCAGGCCTATCGGCAGGCCATCGCGCTAGATCAAGCCTATGTCGAAGGGCACTACAATCTCGGCAACGTGCTGCGCGGCAAGGGTGAAGCTGCAGCCGCGAGAGAGAGTTTCGAGGCCGCGCTTGGCCTGCAGCCGGACCATGTTCTTTGCCGCAACAACCTGGCGATGCTGCTGTGGGAGGATATGGGCGACGAGACTGCCGCCGCGCATCAATTCAGCCGGCTGCTCGCGATGGCGCCCGACTGGCCCGTCGCGCATATGAATCGCGGGCTGTTCCTGCTTGCCAGCGGCTCATACGGCGAGGGCTGGGACGAATACGAGTGGCGCTGGCGCAATCCCGATTTCAGGGAACGGGACTGGTCCCTGGGCCTGCCGCGCTGGAACGGCGCGGCGCTCGACGGCAAGGGGCTGCTGCTGTGGGGCGAGCAGGGGGTTGGCGACCAGATCCTCTACGGCACCATGCTGCATGACGCCGTGCGGCACAGCCATGCCCGTGTCGTGGTTGCGGTCGATCGCCGGCTAGTCGGTCTTTACCAACGCTCGCTCGCTGGCATGGCGACAGTCGTTGCGCGCGGCGAGGCCGTGGATGCCGTTGCGCAGTGTCCGTTCGGCAGTCTGGGCCGGATCCTGCGGCGCAGACCGGAAGATTTCGCCGGCAGCGGGCAGTATCTTTTCGCGGACCCCGAACGCAGGCAGCATCTGCGCGACCGCTATCGCGAAATGGCCGGCGGCCGCCGGCTGGTCGGCATCGCCTGGCGCAGCGCCAATGCGGATATCGGATCGTACAAGAGCATTCCGCTCGACATGCTGATGCCCGCGCTGCGCCGGCCGGACGTGTTCTGGATCAATCTGCAATATGGCGACGTAACGGCCGAGATCGCGCACCTGCGACAGGCCGGCATCGCTATCCAGCATGATCCCGCCATCGATGGCTTCCAGGACATGGACGGTTTCGCAACCCAGGTGGCCGCGCTGGATGCGGTCGTATCGGTCAGCAGCACCACGGTGCATGTCGCGGGAGCCCTTGGCGTGCCAACCCGGCTTCTGCTGGCGTCCGGCCGGGGGCGGCTTTGGTACTGGCCGGCGGCAGGGGAGGCCTGCGCCTGGTACAAGAGTGTACGGATCATCAGGCAGGTGCGGCCGGGGGATTGGCTGGGTGCGCTGGAAAACCTTGCCGCGACAATGGCATAGGGCGAATTTCCGATACCTTAACGATCTGTTAAGCTTATCAACTAGTTAACCCGAAATTCGAAAGAATCCCTATTGACGGGCTGCCGATGAGTCCTGTATCAATCACGCACAGTTCTCAAAAGAGGGCTGATCAGGCATATGCCTTAATCCTAGAAAAGGAGTTACCCAATGCCCAATTCCGTTAATACCAACGTTGGTGCGCTCGTTGCCCTGTCGTCTCTGCGCGGCATCAACAGCGAACTCGATAAGACCTCCAAGCGAGTTCAGACCGGTTTCAAGGTGGCCGACGCTTCGGACGACGCCGCCGTATTCGCCGTTGCCCAGGGCATCCGCGGCAACATCAAGGCCTATGCCTCGGTTCAGTCCTCGCTGGCTGCCGGTGAAGGCCTTGGTCAGGTGACCGCTGCCGCTCTGACCGGCATCTCGAACCTGATCGGCGACATCAAGGCCAAGTTCGCCAACCTGGCCGACGGCTCGCTGACCACCGCCCAGCGCGACGTGTATGTCAACGACACCAAGCAGCTGGTCTCGCAGATCACCAACTACATCACCCAGGCGACCTACAACGGCAAGAACCTGCTGAACACCGACGCGACGGGCACCACGGTGACCTTCGTGGCCGACGTGTCCGGCACGACCTTGACGCTGCAGAGCAACACCGGCCTGGCTTCGCAGGTGTCGGTGACCTTTACCTCGGTGGTCAACCAGTACACCGCTGCTGCGAACTACAGTTCGGCGATGGTTGGTCTGACCGCCCTGGAGTCCCTGGTCAACTCGCTGTCCGCGCAGATCGCCGCCCAGTCGCGTTCGATCAGCCTGCAGAAGGGCTTCGTGGACGATCTGGTCGATGCCACCAAGAAGGGCCTCGGCGCCCTGGTCGACGCCGACGTCGCCGCGGAGAGCGCGACCCTGCAGTCCCTGCAGGTCCGTCAGCAGCTCAACATCCAGGCGCTGTCGATCGCCAACCAGCAGCCGAACACCCTGCTCAGCCTGTTCCGTTAATCGGCAGTCTGAACATCCGATCCGGAAAGGGGGCCGCAAGGCCCCCTTTCTTTTTTGCTTATTCCTTTTCAAAACACGCGGGCGCAGATTCCTTGACGCGGCGGCCCAACAGGTCTAGCCCTGTTCCAATCCGAATCAAATCAGGGAGGAGGGGCATTCCCCTTCTGCGATAGGCGTGCCGCTCATCATCACACTCAAGGCCGGCGAGAAATTCATCCTCAACCGGGCCGTCCTCAGCCTGTCGAAATCGGCCAGTATCATCATCGAGAACAAGGCTTCGTTTCTCCGCGAGAAACACATCATGAAGCCGGAAGACATCGATACGATTGGCAAGGAAATCTACTATTTCTGTCAGCTGACCTATCTCTGGGATGAGAAATTTGACGAATATTATCCCAAGATTGCCGAACTCTGTTTGGAGTTCGTTAAGGCTGCCCCGAGTACGAATGCCCTGATTGCCAGTATTGGCGCCGCCTTGGCGCAGCGCGACTATTTCCGCCTGCTGAAGTTGGCCCGGCGCCTGATTGAAGTTGAGAGGAGACTGCTCGATGGCGGGAAAGAATCCGTACCTGACGGCGCAAAACACCCTTGAGACGCCCCGGCAGCTTGAATACCGGCTGTTCTCGGCGGTCACTCGGGCGTTGATGGATGTCCGCCCCCTGATGCAAAGCGGCAACCCGGCCGACGTGGCCAAGATCGCCTCGGCGATCGGCTGGAACCGGGATGTTTGGAACCATCTGATGCCCGAGGTTCTGGATGATGCCAATCCGATGAGCCGCGATCTGAAGGTGTCGCTGATCAACATCTGCATCTTCGTCAACCGGCACACCGATAAGATCACGGCAGGCGAGTCGCAGGACCTCGAACCCCTGATCGAGATCAACCGCAACATCATGGACGGCCTCAAGTAAGCCGGAATTGCGGCAGGCGGCCTGCGACGGGCACTGGCTATTGCAATGGATTGGCAAAAAGCCCTCCACGCCGCCGTCCACCTGCATCAGTCGGGAAGGCTCGCCGAAGCGATCCAGCTATACCGCTTTGTGCTGCAGCAGCAGCCAGAGAATGGCGATGCCCTGCATCTGCTGGGCTTTGCGCTGGAGCAATCGGGCCATCCGCAGGAAGGCCTGCCTTTCGTCGAGCGGGCAGTGGCGCTCAACCCCGGCATCGCCGATTACCGGAATAGCCTGGGCAATATTCACAAGGCCCTGCAGCAGCAGGACGAGGCCTCGGCAGCCTATCGCCACGCCCTGCAGATCCAGCCCGGTCATCACGAGGCACACAACAATCTGGGGCTGCTAGCCCATATGCGCAAAGACTGGGACGCTGCCCGCAGCCATTTCTCCGCGGCGCTGACCGCGGCTCCCGGTTTCACCGATGCCGCCTTCAATCTCGCGCTCACCGACTGGTATGCCGGCGAGCGCGAGCGGGCCTGCACGGCTTTCGCCGATTTGCTTCCGCGAAGCCCAGGCCACAGCCGCAAGCTTTTCCTTCTGGCCCGCAGCGAACTGGAGCAGAAGAATCTGGCCGCCGCGCAAAGGCTGGTCGCCTTTCTCGACGACAAGGACCTGCCGATTGCCGACCGGCAGTTCCTGCAGGCCGGCCTGGCGGATTTGCAGGGCGATCTGGAAACCGCCGAGCGCAAATATCGCGCGGTGGTGGCGCTGAAACCCGATTGCACCGACGCCCTGCGGCAGATCGGCCGCATTCTCATCGATCGCGGCGAAGGCGCGGCGGCGATTGCGGTGCTGGAGCGATCCTTGGCCCTGAAACCCGAGGACATGCAGGCAGCCATATTGCTGACATGGGCCTACCGGGAAGCGGGCCGGATTCCGCAGGCCGTGGAATGGGTGGAAAAAATCCTGTCGCGGAATCCTACCAATGTCGCCCTGCGGATCGAATATGGCCAGTTGCTGTTCAGGCTGGATCGGGTCGAGGAGGCCTGCGACGCCTATCGGCAGGCACTGCCGCTAGCCTCGGATGCGACAATGCTGGCGCAGATCCAAGGCAATCTGGCCGGGGCTGAAATCCGGCGTGGCAATCTCGACGCGGCGGAAGCAGTCTGCCGCAAGGCGCTGGAACTCGATCCGAACAGCCGGATCGCCACCGGGAACCTGGCCAACATCCGGGAATTGCAAAAGCGCTTCGACGAGGCCGAGCGGTTATATCTTGGTCTGCTGGACAAATACCCCGACGACGCCGATGCCCATAACAACCTGGGCATGATGCGTTTGCATCAGGCGCGCTATGCCGAGGCATGGCCGCATTTCGCCTGGCGCTTCAGGAGCAGCGGCTGGAGCACGCCGGATTCGGGACGGGGCCTGCCGGCCTGGGATGGAAGCTTTCCGCCGCCAGGCCGCCTGCTGGTCTGGCAGGAACAGGGGATCGGCGACGAAATCCTGTTCTCAAGTCTGCTGCCCGGGTTGCAGGAAAAGGGCGCGGATGTCGTGGTGGCGACAGACCGGCGGCTGGTGCCGCTGTTCGGCCGGTCGTTTCCGGGGCTCGAGGTGCTGGCCAATGATTCTGTCCTGGATGTCTCGGCATTGCGCCTCGCCTGCCAGCGTCCATTCGGCGATCTGGGCGCCGTTCTGCGACCGGACGTCCAGAGCTTCGCGTCGCATCCAAGAGCGTATCTGAAGGCGGACCCGCAGCGCCGCACTGTTTTTCGACAGCGATATGCATCGGGCGATCGGCTTCTGGTTGGCATTTCATGGAACAGCAACAACAGGCGCGCGGGTGCGGGGAAATCCGTTGCGCTGGCCGATATGCTGCCGTTTCTGCGCGAGCCGAACGCGAATTTCGTTTCCCTGCAATACGGGCCGGCCGCGACCGAGGCCGCGACGCTGGAGCAGCGCGGCGATATCGCTTTCCGGCATGATGATCAGGTCGATCCGCTGCAGGATATCGATGCCCAGGCAGCGCAGATCGCCGCCCTCGACATGGTTGTCAGCGTCAGCACGGCGGCGGCGCATCTGGCAGCCGCCCTCGGGGTGCCGACCCTGCTGCTGCTGCCGGGTACCCGGGGGCAACTCTGGTACTGGGGGGCAGAAGGGGAAACCACGCCCTGGTATCCATCGGTGCGGATATGCCGGATACAACCCGGAGAAGGCGTCAGGGCTATGATGGAGCGTGCCCTGAGCATGTTCCGGGCAATGCGGTCCGGGCTGGGCGCGGGCTGAAGGCATCGCGCGGCCATGATTTCATGCTAGTATTCTGAACCGGACTTTCTATTCATCCGCGCTGTTTACTTTCGCGAAACCAAACCATGCGAAACAAGGGGCGGATACAGAAACCGATTCGCAAAACGAAGGGGGCAAGCCCATGGCGATGACGGAAGAAGAGCAGAGCAAGGTGACCCGGGAGTCCTTCGTGGCGACGTGGGAGGCTTTGGTGAATGGCGGCGTGAGCCGCGAGATCGTGGCCGCCATTGCTATGAGCATGGCCCTGGCGGAACTGACTGCGCTGTTCGGCAAGGCGGTGACCGCGCATGGCCTGGAAAAGCTGCCGGATACCATCCGTTCGGGTGCTTTCGACAAGTAAGCCCCGGTCCATCGGACAACAAAAAAGCCGACCCAAGGGTCGGCTTTTTTTGTATTCGCGGCAGGCTCAGACCGTGATCGGGGTCAGACCTTGATGTCGACCTGTTTGCCCGTGCCAGCCGAGGTGGGGCTCGAAGCGGCGGCGGTGATCTGCTTGATATTCTCAAGGCTGGCCGAGACAGCGCTGAGCACGGCAAGCTGCTGGTCGCGGGCGACCTTCATCCCGACGAAATACAGCTCCTGCTTGATGCCGGACAGTTCGGCCATGGTTGCCTCTTCGCAAAGTTAACCCGAATTTACCCTGCCTGACGGCAGAGCGAAAGCCTTAATTGGCTTTGGGCCAGCTAAATGCTTGGCTGCGGTGAAAATCCCGGCTAAATTGGTTTCATATGTAACCAAAAAATGACCGGGAGGAGACGGATGGCCGGTTTCGTCTATCCGCAATTCGGCTATCGGCCCCCGCAGGCACCGCCGGGCAGCACCGAACATTGCCGGGTTGCCATCGTCGGCGGCGGCCCGGTCGGCCTGAGCGCCGCCCTCGACCTGGCCGCCCATGGCATCGGCTGCGTCCTGCTGGACGAGGAAGACAGCGTCTCGGTCGGCAGCCGCGCCATATGCTACGCCAAGCGCACGCTGGAAATCTGGGACCGCCTGGGCGTGGGCCAGCGCATGCTGGACAAGGGCGTGACCTGGCAGATCGGCAAGGTGTTCCACGGTCCGCACCAGCGCTACAGCTTCGATCTGCTGCCCGAGAGCGGCCACAAGTTCCCGGCCTTCATCAACCTGCAGCAATATTATGCCGAGCTTTATTTGGTGGAGGCGGCCCGCGAACAGCCGCTGATCGATCTGCGCTGGAAACACCGCGTCGCCGACGCCGTTCCCGGCAACGATGGCGTGCGGCTCAGCGTGGAGACGCCCGATGGCGATTACACGCTGGTGGCAGATTACGTGCTGGCCGCCGATGGCGCGCGGTCCACGATGCGGCGCAAGCTGGGCCTCGATTTCCGTGGTCAGGTTTTCGAGGACCGCTTCCTGATCGCCGACGTGCACATGAAGGCCAATTTCCCGTCAGAACGCTGGTTCTGGTTCGATCCGCCGTTCCATGCCGGTGGTTCGGCGCTGCTGCACAAGCAGCCCGACGATGTCTGGCGCATCGACCTGCAGCTTGGCTGGCAGGCCGATCCAGAGGCCGAACGCCAGCCGGAACGCGTGATTCCGCGCCTGAAGGCGATGCTGGGCAAGGACGTGCAATTCGATCTCGACTGGGTCAGCGTCTATACCTTTCAGTGCCGGCGGCTGGATCGTTTCCGCCATGGTCGCGTGATCTTCATCGGCGATTCCGCGCATCAGGTCTCGCCCTTCGGTGCGCGCGGCGCCAATTCCGGCGTGCAGGATGCCGACAACCTGGTGTGGAAGCTGGCACATGTGCTCAACGGCACGGCGCCGGATGCGCTGCTCGACAGCTATGACAGCGAGCGCGTGGCGGCGGCCGACGAAAACATTCTCAACTCCACGCGCAGCACCGATTTCATCGTGCCGAAATCCGCCACCGCAAAAGCCCTGCGCGATGCCGTACTGGATCTTGCCGCCGATCATGCCTTCGCGCGCCGCCTGGTGAATTCGGGCCGCCTGTCGCTGCCCACCACCTACCGCGACAGTCCGCTTTCCACGCCCGACCGCGATACCTTCGCCGCCGGGCCGGTGCCCGGCGCACCGGCGGTGGATGCCCCGCTGGATGATGCCGGCGAGAGTTGGCTGCTGCGCCGCTGTGCCGGCGGCGGTTTCTCCTTGTTGACCTTTGGTGCGGAAACCGCGCCGCTGTCGCAGGATTTGATGGGCCGGGTGAACGTGGTCGGCCTGCCAGCCGAAGGGCTGGCGGCACAGCGCTATGCGGCGAAACCGGGTACGGCTTATCTGCTGCGGCCGGACCAGCATGTGGCGGCCCGCTGGCATCAGCCGACAAGTGATTATATTTCAAAGGCTTATTGTAAAGCTCTGATGCTGGCGGCCTGACCCGGACGCTTGACAGGGCGGGGCCGGGGCTTATGACTGGCGCGGCATTTTTCGCCGCTTGCCGGCCTATCGCTATCGGGAGTCAAAGAATGAGCCGTGCGTTCCTCTTTCCGGGCCAGGGCAGCCAGGCCGTTGGCATGGGCAAGGAGCTGGCCGAGGCTTTCGCCACCGCCCGCCACCTGTTCCAGGAAGTCGACGATGCGCTGTCGCAGAAGCTCTCTGCCCTGATGTTCGAGGGCCCGGAAGCCGATCTGACGCTGACCGAGAATGCCCAGCCGGCACTGATGGCCGTGAGCCTCGCGGTGGTGCGCGTGGCGGAAAAGGATTTCGGCGTCGATCTTGCCGCCAAGGGCGCCTTCGCCGCCGGGCATTCGCTGGGCGAGTATTCCGCGCTGTGCGCCATGGGCGCATTGTCGGTGGCCGATACGGCCCGCCTGCTCAAGCTGCGCGGCCAGTCGATGCAGAAGGCGGTGCCGGTGGGCGAGGGTGCGATGGCCGCCCTGCTCGGCGCCGAGCTTGACCTGGCGCAGCAGATCGTGGCGGAAGCGCAGCAGGGCGAGGTGGTCGGCTGTGCCAATGACAATGGCGGTGGCCAGGTGGTGATCTCGGGCAAGAAAAGCGCGGTGGAACGCGCCATCGAGGTGGCCAAGGCCAAGGGCGTGAAGCGCGCCATGCTGCTGCCGGTCAGCGCGCCATTTCATTGCGCCATGATGCAGCCAGCGGCCGATGCCATGGCGGAAGCCCTGGGCAAGGTGGCGCTGAAGGCGCCGAGGCTGCCGATCGTGTCGAATGTGACGGCAAAGGGTGAGTCCAATCCCGACGACATCAAGAAGCTGCTGGTGCAGCAGGTGACCGGTCTGGTGCGCTGGCGCGAAGGTGTGTTGTGGCTGAAATCCCAGGGTGTGGCGCAGGTGGTCGAGCTGGGCTCGGGCAAGGTGCTGGCCGGTCTGGTGAAGCGCATCGACAAGGACATCGAACCGCTCAGCGTCGGCTCGCCGGCCGAGCTGGAAGCCTGGGCCAAGGCCCTCTGATACAGACGTTCCTCATTAGGAGACCGAAGCGATGTTCGACCTGACCGGCAAATTCGCCCTCGTCACCGGCGCCACCGGCGGTATCGGCGGGGCCATCGCCGCCGCCCTGCATGCCCAAGGCGCCACCGTGGGCCTGTCGGGCACCCGTGAAGCCGTGCTGCAGGAGGTGGCGGCCAAGCTGGGCAGCCGCGCGCATGTGCTGCCCTGCAACCTGTCCGATGCCGATGCGGTGAATGGCCTGATCGGTCAGGCCGAGGCGGCGATGGGCCAGGTGGATATCCTGGTCAACAATGCCGGCATCACCCGCGATGGCTTGGCCATGCGCATGAAGGACGAGGACTGGCAGACCGTGCTGGACGTCAACCTGACCGCGGCCTTCCGGCTGGCCCGCGCCTCGCTGAAGGGCATGATGAAGCGCCGCTGGGGCCGCATCATCAGCATCACTTCGGTGGTGGGGGCCACGGGCAATCCGGGCCAGCTCAACTACGCCGCGGCCAAGGCCGGCCTGACCGGCATGACCAAATCCCTGGCCCAGGAAGTGGCCTCCCGCAACATCACGGCGAACTGCGTTGCCCCCGGGTTCATCCAGACCGCGATGACCGACGTGCTGACCGATCAGCAGAAGGAAATGATTTCACAGAAGATTCCGGCCGGTCGACTCGGCCAGAGCCCGGAAATCGCCGCCGCAGTGGTTTATCTGGCCTCGGAGGAAGCCGCCTACGTGACCGGACAGACCTTGCATGTTAACGGCGGCATGGCCATGATTTCCTAAGGAAATCCGGCACCGAATCAGGCTGTTCCGCCGCCTTGGAACAGCTTGGAAGCGCGGGGTTTCTATGCTAAGGGAGGCCCCCATCTGCCGGCTGCCGCCGCATCAAGCGCGGCGCGGGCAGCCACAACCACAAGGATTTAGGAAATGAGCGACATTGCTGAGCGCGTGAAGAAGATCGTCGTCGAGCATCTGGGCGTCGAGGAGGAAAAGGTCACCGAGAACGCGAGCTTCATCGACGACCTGGGCGCCGACAGCTTGGACACGGTCGAGCTGGTGATGGCGTTCGAAGAAGAGTTCGGCGTTGAGATCCCCGACGATGCCGCCGAGAAGATCCTGACCGTCAAGGACGCGATCGACTTCATCAAGGAGCGTTCGGCGTCGTAAGCCCTGGCTGACGCCGCCGCCACGTTCCGCATTTCCGTTTATTCGTCTCGAAAGGTTCAGCCATGCGTCGTGTCGTCGTCACCGGCCTCGGCCTGGTCACGCCGCTCGCCTGCGGCGTGGAAGCGACTTGGACCCGGTTGATCAACGGTGAATCAGGCCTCGGCAAGATCACCCGTTTCGACGCCTCCGACATGCCGGCTCGTATCGCCGGTCAGGTGCCGCTCAAGGCGGATTTCCCGGATCGAGCCGATGCCTTCGATCCCGACGAATGGATGGAAGCCAAGGAGCGCAAGCGCGTCGACGATTTCATCGTCTTCGGCATGGCGGCGGCGAAGCAGGCCGTCAAAGATTCCGGCTGGGTACCGGCCGACGAAGAGCAGCGCTGCCGCACCGGCGTGCTGATCGGTTCGGGCATTGGTGGCCTGAATGGCATCGAAGAGGCAGCGATCACCCTGAAAGAGAAGGGGCACCGCCGCATTAGCCCGTTTTTCGTGCCCGGGCGTCTGATCAACCTGGTCTCCGGCCATGTTTCCATCGAATACGGCTTCAAGGGCCCGAACCACGCGGTGGTGACGGCCTGCTCGACCGGCGCCCATGCCATCGGCGATGCCGCCCGGCTGATCATGCTGGACGATGCCGACGTGATGGTGGCCGGCGGCGCGGAAGCCACCATCGGTCCGCTTGGCGTGGCCGGTTTTGCCGCGGCCCGTGCGCTCTCCACCGGCTACAACGACGAGCCGACCAAGGCTTCGCGTCCCTGGGACAAGGGGCGCGACGGTTTCGTGATGGGCGAGGGCGCCGGCGTCGTCGTGCTTGAGGAACTGGAGCATGCCAAGCGCCGCGGTGCCAAGATTTATGCCGAAGTGGTCGGCTACGGCCTCTCGGGCGATGCCTATCACATTACGGCGCCGCATGAGAGCGGCGATGGCGCGTATCGCTGCATGCAGATGGCGCTGAAGCGCGCCGGCCTGCAGCCGACCGATATCGACTACGTAAACGCGCATGGCACTTCGACCCCGCTGGGCGACGAGATCGAGCTGGGCGCGGTGAAGCGCCTGTTTGGCAATGCCATGGGCAGCCTTTCCATGTCGTCCACCAAATCTTCGATCGGCCACCTGCTCGGCGCCGCCGGTGCGGTGGAGGCGATCTTCTCGACGCTGGCCATCAAGACCGGCATCGTGCCGCCGACGCTGAACCTGGACGATCCCAGCGATGTCGCCGTCGGTCTCGATCTGGTGCCGCACAAGGCCAAGCAGCGCGAGGTGCGGGCGGCGCTGTCGAATTCCTTCGGGTTCGGCGGCACCAACGCTTCGCTCGTGCTGAAGCGTTACGACTCCTAAATTCCGGCGATGAAGCGGCTCACGCGCGCGCTGCTGGCAGTTTTGCTGGCGGCGGCGCTGGCCTGCGCCGGCGGCTATGTCTGGTTCCAATCCTGGCTTGAGGCACCCGGACCGGGCCAGCGCGAGGCCGTCGTGCTGATTCCCCGGGGCACCGGCGTGTCGGGGATTGCCCAGCGGCTGGTCGAGGCCGGCGTGGCGGATCATGCCCGTCTGCTGGAACTGGCCGTCTGGCAGGGCGGCCTGTCTGCCGCGCTGAAGGCGGGCGAATACCAGTTTGCCCCGGGCGACAGCCCGCGCACGGTGCTGGAGCGGATTGCGGCCGGGCGGGTGCTGGTGCGCCGCCTGACCATCCCCGAGGGCCAGACCAGTACCGAGATCCGGCGGCTGGTGGAGGCCGCCGAGGCGATGACGGGCACCTGGCCTGCCGAGGCAATCCCGGAGGGCAGCCTGCTGCCCGAGACCTATCACTACGTTTATGGCGACAGCCGCGCCGATCTGGTGGCGCGTATGCGCAAGGCGCGCGACGAACTGCTGGCCGAGTTGTGGGGCAAGCGGGCGTCCGGCCTGCCGCTGGCCGATCCGGCGCAGGCCGTCATCCTGGCCTCGATTGTCGAGGCGGAAACGCCGCTGGCCGCCGAGCGGCCGCGGGTGGCGGGCGTCTACCTGAATCGCCTGAAACGCGGCATGCGGCTGCAGGCGGATCCCACGGTGGCCTATGGCATCACCAGGGGCGAGAAGGAACTGGATCGGCCGCTGAGCCGCGACGACCTGACGCGGCCGTCGCCCTGGAACACCTATACCAGCGACGGCCTGCCGCCCACCCCGATCAATCATCCGGGCCGGGCCAGCCTGGCGGCCACGCTGCAGCCGGAAAGCCACGATTTCCTGTTCTTCGTGGCCGACGGCAAGGGCGGGCATGTTTTTGCCCAGACCTACGAGCAGCATCTGCGCAACGTGGCCGCCTACCGTGCCAGCCAGCGCCGCTGAGATCTGGCGATAGTACGAACATCCTCAAAATATCGTTGACAGCGATGCTGCGCGGTTTAATATTTCGATATTATTCGTAATATCGGAACGAAAGCATGGACACCAAGCCGGCCGCCACCGCCCTAGGGGCCTTGGCCCATGAAAACCGCCTGACAGCCTATCGCCTGCTGGTGAAGCAGGGACCGGACGGCCTTTCGGCCGGGATGCTGGCCGAACAGCTCGGCATCGTGCCGTCCTCGCTCACCTTCCATCTGCAGCAGTTGCTGCATGCTGGACTGATCACCCAGCGCCGCGTCGGGCGGCAGTTGTTCTATGCCGCCGATTTCACAGCGATGAACAGCCTTGTCGCCTTCCTCACCGAAAACTGCTGTGGCGGCAGCACGGTTTGCGCGCCGGTCTGCCAGCCATCCGCGACTGCCATCCAAGAGTCACCCGACAAGACGGCCGCGCGTCAACGTCGCGGTTAAGTCTGCCCCCTGTTTGATCCTGAAGGAAAAGACGATGTCCGACCGCATCTACAACGTGCTGTTCCTGTGCACCGGCAACTCGGCGCGCAGCATCCTGGGTGAAGCCATCATGAACGAGATGGGTGGTGGCCGCTTCCGCGCCTATAGCGCCGGCAGCATGCCGAAGGGGCAGGTGCATCCCATGGCGCTGGACCTGCTGCAGAAATCCGGACATTCCATCGAGAGGCTGCGGTCTAAGTCCTGGGACGAATTCGCCGGGCCGGACGCCCCTAAGATGGATTTCATCTTCACCGTCTGCGACAACGCCGCGAACGAGGTCTGCCCGATCTGGCCGGGCCAGCCGATGACGGCCCATTGGGGTCTGCCCGATCCGGCAGCGGTGGAGACGGGCGAGATCGAGCAGCGACTTGCCTTTGCCGATACCTATCGCATGCTGCGCAATCGCATCGGCGTTTTCGTCAACCTACCGATCCGGGCGCTGGACGAACTGGCCCTGCAAAAGCGGATCGACGATATCGGCCGTTCGATGGCCGAAGCGTCGTAAGAGTGCTATGTCGTCGGTCTCTGAGGTGGCGGACGCTGCCGCGAAACCAGCAATGACCACTTTCGAGCGTTATCTGACGCTCTGGGTCGCGCTGTGCATTGTCGTCGGTATTGCCATCGGCCACTGGCTGCCCGGGCCGGTGCAGGCTGTCGGCGCCATGGAAGTCGCGCAGGTCAACCTGCCGGTCGCCGTGCTGGTCTGGCTGATGATCATCCCGATGCTGCTGAAGATCGATTTTGCGGCACTGGGCCAGGTGATGGAGCACTGGCGCGGCATCGGCGTCACGCTGTTCATCAACTGGGCGGTCAAGCCCTTTTCCATGGCCCTGCTGGGCTGGCTGTTCGTCGGCTGGCTGTTCCGGCCCTGGCTGCCCGGCGATCAGGTCGAATCCTATATCGCAGGCCTGATCCTGCTGGCGGCCGCACCCTGCACGGCGATGGTGTTCGTGTGGAGCAACCTCACGCGCGGCGAGCCGCATTTCACCTTAAGCCAGGTGGCGCTGAAC
This sequence comes from Ferrovibrio sp., assembly GCF_046297895.1. Classification (GTDB taxonomy): domain Bacteria; phylum Pseudomonadota; class Alphaproteobacteria; order Ferrovibrionales; family Ferrovibrionaceae; genus Ferrovibrio. Next base: position 211,123 of record NZ_JBKBHC010000004.1, read on the forward strand.
GACGCTATCATGGTGGTGGCCTTTGCCCCCATCGTCGGGCTGCTGCTTGGCCTGTCGTCCATCGTGGTACCGTGGCAGACCCTGCTGCTGTCGGTCGCATTGTATATCGTCGTGCCGGTGGTGCTGGCCCAGGCCTGGCGCCGGCATGTGCTGGCAAGGGGTGGCGCTGCAGCGCTGCAGGGGCTGCTGCGTCGCCTGGGACCACTGTCGCTGGTGGCCCTGCTCAGCACGCTTGTCCTGCTGTTTGCCTTTCAGGGCGGACAGATACTCGCGCAGCCGCTGGTGATCGCCCTGCTGGCGGTGCCGATCCTGATCCAGGTTTATTTCAATGCCGGGCTGGCCTATTGGCTGAACCGCCGCTTCGGCGTTGCCCATTGCGTCGCCGGCCCCTCGGCCCTGATCGGCGCCAGCAACTTCTTCGAACTGGCCGTGGCGGCCGCCATCAGCCTGTTCGGTTTCCAGTCCGGCGCTGCGCTGGCCACGGTGGTCGGCGTGCTGATCGAGGTTCCGGTCATGCTCTCGGTCGTGCATATCGTGAATGCCAGCAAAGGCTGGTACGAGCGACGAGCCTGAGCGCTAGTCCTTCCCGGGCGCACGGCGCAGCAGCCAGTCGAGCAGCGGATAAGGCAGCAGGCCCAGCACGCGCATGATCGCCACCATCGGCCAGGGAAAGGCGATGCGGCCGCGATCCTTGGCCAGTCCATCGCGGATGATGCGGGCCGCCTTTTCGGTGTCCATCAGGAAAGGCATGGGGAATTTGTTGCGCGCGGTCATGCGCGAGACCACGAAGCCCGGACAGATGGCCGAAACGCGGATGCCCACGGGTGCCAGCCGGCCGCGCAGCTCCTCGGCATAGGCGCGGGCGAAATGCTTGGTCGCGGAATACGGCACCGCTCCGGGCATGGCAAGGAAGCCGGCCATCGAGGCGACAATGGCGATCTGGCCCGCATGCTGGCGCGCCATGATTGGGATGGCGGGGTTCACCGTGTTCAGCACGCCGTCGATGTTCACGCTGGTGATGCTGCGCACATAGGCGTCGAAATCGTCCCAGCTCTTGAAGCCGCCCGATACGCCGGCATTGGCGACCACCAGATCCAGCCGTGCTGCGGCGACCACGCGGGTCAGTAAGCCGCGCATCGCGTCCGCATCGGTGACGGGTACGGTTTCAGCGATCACCATCGCACCACGCCCGCGGCAACGCTCGGCCACCTCATCCAGCCGGCCGGCATCGCGGCCTGTCAGCGCGAGCAGGATGCCCGGCGCAGCATAAAGCTCGGCCAGGGCGGCACCGATTCCGCTGGAGGCACCGGTGATGACGATGCCGGAAAGCGGTGTCTGATCCATGGCTTAGCCTCGACCCTCTGACGGTTTCCCACTATAGTGCCGCGCAGCGTAGCATTTCCGGGGGAATCGTGTCGCTCGTCAGCATGACCGGCTTCGCGCGTGTCGATGGACGCGCTGCGGGCAAAAGCTGGATATGGGAACTCAAATCGGTGAACGGCCGCGGCCTGGAGCTGCGTTTCCGCCTGCCGCCCGGCTTCGATGGGCTGGAGGCTGAATTGCGTGGCCTGGCCCAGGCCAGACTCGTGCGCGGCAACGTCACGCTGAACCTGCAGTTCACCGAAAGCGCCGATGCGTCGCCGCCAGCCTATCGCCTGAACGAGGCGCTGCTGGAACAGCTGCTGGCCCTGGGCGCCAAGCTGGAGTCGCGCGGCATCGGCGCGCCGCGACTGGACGGCCTTCTGGCCGTGCGCGGTGTGGTCGAACCGCTGGCCAGCGCCGAGACCGAGGACAGCCGGGTCGAGCTGGAAAAGGCTATTCGCGACAGTTTCGCCACCGCCCTGGATCGTCTGGCGCAGAGCCGGTCCGCCGAGGGCGGCAAGCTGGCCGTCGTGCTCGGCGGCCTGCTGGACGAGATCGCCGGGCTGACCGGACGTGCCGCCGAGACAGAAGCCGTGCGACCCGAGGCCCTGCGCCGACGCCTGCGCCAGCAGCTCGACGACCTGTTGGAGCAGCAGCCGCCGGTCAGCGAGGAGCGCCTGGCCCAGGAACTGGCGCTGCAGATCACGCGACTGGATATCCGCGAGGAGCTGGACCGCCTGAAAGCGCATATCGAGACGACACGCGGCCTGATCCGTTCCGGCGACGGGCGCGGCGTGGGCCGCAAGCTCGACTTCCTGGCGCAGGAATTCAACCGCGAAGCCAACACGCTCTGCTCCAAGGCCTTCGATGCCGGTCTGACCGCCATTGGGCTTGATTTGAAACTGGTGATCGACCGGCTGCGCGAGCAGGCCCAGAATGTCGAGTGATGCTTCCATGACTGACGCTGCAGCTTCCATATCCATCGCGCGCCGCGGACTGATGCTGGTGCTGTCTTCGCCTTCGGGTGCCGGCAAAACGACGATTTCGCGCCGCCTTCTGGAAGCCGACCCCGAGCTGCATCTTTCGGTTTCCGTCACCACCCGGACGCGGCGGCCGGGTGAGGTGGATGGCGTGCATTACCATTTCATCGATACCGAGACCTTCGGGCTGATGGTGAATCGCCAGGAGCTGCTCGAACATGCCAAGGTGTTCGACTATTACTACGGCACGCCGAAGGAACAGGTTGAGAAGCGCCTGGCCTCGGGGCAGGATATTCTGTTCGATATCGACTGGCAGGGCACACAGCAGCTGCGCCAGCGGGCACGCGATGATCTGGTCAGCGTGTTCATCCTACCGCCCTCGACGCGCGATCTGGAAAAGCGCCTGAAGACCCGCGCGCAGGATTCCGCCGAAGTTGTGGCCAAACGCATGTCGAAAGCGGCCGACGAAATCAGCCACTGGGCCGAATACGACTACATCGTGATCAACGATGATGTCGAGCGCTGCCTGGCCCAGGTGCATGCCATCCTGCGGGCCGAGAGGCTGAAACGCCATCGCGGCGTTGGACTGGTTGATTTCGTCAAGCAGCTTCGCGAAGGGCGCTGACCGGCGCCCTTACAGAAGCCTGGCCAGGGCACAGAATTCCTCGATCGACAACGTCTCTGCCCGACGGGTCGGGTCGATCCCGGCAGCCTGCAGCTTCGTATCGGCATCGGCCCATAACGGCTTCAGCGCCGCTCGCAGCATCTTGCGGCGCTGGTTGAAGGCGGCGGCGGTTACGCGTTCCAGTTTCTGCGGATCGGCTGCGGCCAGCGGCTGGCTGCGTGGCTGCAGTTCGACCAGCGTGGATGTCACTTTCGGCGGCGGCACGAAGGCCTTCGGGCCGATATCGAACAGCATGCGCACCGTGCAGCGCCACTGGGCCGCGACGCTGAGCCGGCCATAGTTTTTGCTACCCGGCCTGGCGGCCAGCCGCTCTGCCACTTCCTTCTGCACCAGCACGGTCATGCGACTGAAATCCGCTGCCCGCGCCACCCAGTTCAGAATTAGCGGCGTGGCAATATTGTATGGCAGGTTGGCCACCACCTGCCAGGGCGGCGGCGCCAGGGCCGAGAAATCGGTTTCCAGCGCATCGCCGGAATGCACGACCAGGCGGCCGCCAGATGCGACGACCAGCGGCTGTAAGGCGGCGATGCAGCGGTCGTCCCGTTCTACGGCGATCACGCGCGGCGCGGCTTCAAGCAGCAATGCCCGCGTCAGCCCGCCTGGGCCGGGGCCGATCTCGATGACCGTTCCGGCAGTCCAGGGCATCGCGGCACGGGCTATCTTGCGTGTCAGGTTCAGGTCGAGCAGGAAATTCTGCCCCAGCGCCTTGCGCGCGGCCAGATCATGCTGTGCGATCACTTCGCGCAGCGGCGGCAGTGCGTCGATCGCTTCAGACATTTCGGCGATGGGCGGCCATCGCGCCGGCCATGCGCAGGGCGGCGATCAGGCTGTCGGGCTTGGCGAGGCCCTTGCCCGCGATATCAAATGCGGTGCCGTGGTCGGGCGAGGTTCGAATGATGGGCAGGCCGAGCGTCACGTTCACGCCGCTGTCGAAGTCCAGCGTCTTGATCGGGATCAGCGCCTGATCGTGATACATGCAGATCGCTGCATCGTAGCTGGCGCGTGCCTCGGTGTGGAACATCGTGTCGGGCGGCAGCGGCCCGCGCGCATCGATGCCTTCGCTGCGCAGCCGTTCCACGGCAGGGGCGATGATCTCTGCATCCTCAAGGCCCATGCTGCGCGCCTCGCCGGCATGGGGGTTGAGGCCGGCCACGGCCAGGCGGGGACGCGCGATGCCGAACTTCTCACGCAGGTCGGCGGCGGTGATCCGGCCGGTTTCGACGACCAGATCGGGCGTGAGCTGCTCGATCGCCTGCCGCAGCGAGACATGGATGGTGACCGGCACGACGCGCAGCCGTTCGGAAGCCAGCATCATCACCGGCCGCGGCGTTTCGCACAGCGCGGCGAGAAACTCGGTATGCCCGGGATGGATGAAGCCGGCATCGTAGAGTGCGGCCTTGTGGATCGGATTCGTAACGATTGCGCCGAGCCTGCCCTTGCGGCATAGCGCCGTGGCCAGTTCTATGGCGTGCAGCACGGCTGGAGCATTGCGCCGATCTGGGATGCCTGGTTGTGTCTGCGCCGGCAGATGCAGGGGGAGTACCGGCAGGGCATGCGCAAATGCATCAGCCGCCTGCTCTGGTGCGTCAATGGTCTGTAGCGGGATATTCCAGCCGAGGTGGTCGGCAATTGCCCGCAATCGCGCCGGATCGTCGATCAGCAGGAAAGGCGGCAAGGCGGCATCGTTGCGGCGCAACCACGATTGAAGGGCAATCTCGCCGCCGATGCCGGCGGGTTCGCCCATCGTCACGGCGAGGGGCGTGCGATGGTCAGCGGAATTCAATCGTGGCATCGCGCCGCAGTTCGCGGATGTAGCGCTGCGCCATCAACTCGGCGCGACGCAGAAGGATGCTCTGTCGGACCTGATTGCGGTTGATGCCGCTGGCCTCTTCCCGGGCGCAGAGCGTGAAGACATGGACAGCGCGCGGGGTCGTTACCGGTTGCGAACTTTCGTTCACGCCCAGCGGTTCGACGGCGCGGCGGAAGGTTTCCGGCATATCGCCCAGGCGCAGCGTACCCAGGCTGCCGGCGCCCTGCAGCTTGGCTTGTTCGGCCGCGGTTTCCACGTCTTCGCAGGTGCGGATGCTGGCGCGCACCTCCTGGGCCTTGGCCACGGCGGCCTGGATATCGGCATTACCGGCATTCTGCGGCAGCGACACCAGAACCTGTTTCAGAGACACCCTGGTATCTTCCGCCCCGGGCATGGCGATGCGGCGCCGGTCACGCAGCAACACGATCTGGTAGCCGCCAACGGTGCGGATCGGTTCGGAAATATCGCCTTTGTTCATCCCGGAGACGACCGCTTCAACCTCTTCGGGAAGGGTGCCGCGCTGCACCCAGCCGACCTCGCCACCATTGGCGGCAGTGGTGCCGCGGCTGAATTGCCTGGCCAGGGCCGGGAAGGGAGCGCCGTTGCGAATTTGCTCGATAATCCGCATCGCGGTCTGCCGCTGCGGTTCTTCCTGATCGGGGCTATCAACCGGGATCAGGATCTCCGCGATCAGATCCTCGGTCTGTCCGGCATTGTTCTTGAGCTTGGCGATCGCTTCGTCGATCTCCTGGTCGGTGATGGTTGTCGTCGCATTCAGCCTGCCGCGAACCATGCGTGCCCAAGTCAGTTCGGTGCGGATCTGGTTGATGATGGTAGCGGGGTCAATGCCCATGCGTTCGGTGAATTCCTCAAACCGCCCAGGTGGAATGTTCATTTGCCGCTCAACAATCGCCACGGCACCATCAATTTCCTGCTGGCTAATGGACACACCACGGCGCTTGGCTTCCTGCATTTGCAGGCGTTCGTCGACGAGTGACCGCAGGGCCTGATCGCGTACGGCACGGCGGATTTCCGGTGTGTCCGGAAGGCGTGTGGTTGCCATGATCACGCGGGCGCGCTCGTTGATGTCGCGCAGGGAAATCACATCGTCGTTCACCAGTGCAACGATGCGCTGCAGATCCTGCGCCAGTGTGGCCGCGCTGCCTATAGTGATGAAGAAAAGGATCGTAATCAGGCGAAGCATGGGCGGCTCAGTTGAAGGTTGCGATCCGGAAGCGGATACCGACGGTTGTTGCCGGCTGGATGTCTCTGTTGGTGGTAAAGTTCCGCTGTGCGAACAGGACAATATCAAAACACTCGTCAGTATAGCGCAGCGCAGCGAAGTTGAGCAAAGCGCCCCCATCATCACCCAGATCGCGAGTGTGACGAACTTCTGTCGACCAGTATTTGGTCATCTGAGCGCGCAAACTGGCGGATACGGCTTCGCGGTCACCGATATCCTGAAGGAAATCCGTGTCTGCAAGTTTGGCGTAAGATACAGAAAAGTAATTGGTATTTGTCCCTAGAGTGGTCGTGAGTTCATGTCGTTGTACCGTCAAGTCGCTGTTCTGTGCCAGACGGACCCGATCCACAATCGAGATATACCGGCCCGGAGAAAAGGTCAGGCGTGCGACATAATCGGACAGGCGTTCGGACAAACCGGAGCCCGGAGTGAAGGTATCATCCGACTTCGCCCGTAAGGACTGGCCAACCAGCAGTTCAGTATACCCACTGTTATTATTGGCGTATATCGCACTGCGGAGACCGTAATTGACCTTCGGTCCGCCATCCCAGCGATCGTAACCCGGAAACCGGTTCAGACTGAAAAGGTTGGTCTCGTCGAATTCGAAACTAAGGGAATCTTCGTTCGGGATGGTACTGGGGTTGCCGCCATATGGCGTCACCACGGCCATGACGATAGGCTCAACCAGTTGCCGCATGAAGCGCATGTCGCGAACCAGGGGATACCGCCAATCCAGGGCTATGGCCGGGATGACGCGGCCGGTTACGTCAGCGCCGTCGCTGGTGGTTGCGCTTGCGAGCGATTCGCTTATGTCATTCACCCAGTATCCATCAGCCCGCAGCATGGCTGTGGCGGTGAATACCTCGCCGCTGGGAGCGAAATATGGCTGCGACCATGAAGCGGTGGTAGACAGACGTCGAGTATCAGTTCCATCAGTGCGGAACAGGGAAGCCATATTGGCATCCAGCGCCCAGCGTCCGCCGTAATCACCAGGCTCGAAGACGGCAGAATAATCCATGATCGGCGCCACTGTAGGAACGGTTCCATTGCGGACATTGCTGCGAAGATTCTGGAAGGAGAAGGCGTTCAGTGATGCGAAGTGACGGTTGTTGATCGCTTCGGCGTAGACCCGGCTCGTCAGTGTGTTGCTGCTGGGTTGGTTCTGTATGCTGTAGCGACTCAAGTAGGTGTCGTCAGATGAGCGCAGAATATTTGCACCCCAGGCGACATCGTCGCTGGCTCGGAAGTTAAGATTACTCCGAAAATGACCGCGCAGGTCGCCAGTTTCATCTTCTTCTGTGATACTGCCATCGAACTCCATTTCGCCGGTAGTCATTCGGCGGCGATACTCACCAGCTATATGAGCCCCTTGTTTGCTTGAGTATTGGGGCGTGAGCGTCATGTCGCTCTGGTCATCGATGACATAATAATAAGGCAAACGGGCGAGGTGGCCGAAGAAATCTCCATTCGTATAGCTGGGCGGAAGAAAGCCGCTGCGACGGTTTACCGTCGGGTCAGGGTGGCTGAAATACGGTGTGTAGAAGATCGGAATGCCAAACATTTCGAACACGGCATCGCGATAGACGATTTCCTGGGCCGCCTCGTTGTGCTCAACCCGCTGTCCCTTCAGTTGCCAGAGCGGTGCCCGGCTTGGATCCTGCTCGCATAGGCTGCAGGTTGTGTAAACCGCTTTCCGCAGGATCGTGCGATTGCCGTCGCGACGCTCGCCGGATACGGCGGCGCCACGCGAGTTGTCGGACAACAGCATGGCGGCATCGCGGATGAAGCCGTTTCTCATGCCGGCAAACAGTTCCATGTAATCGGCGAACAGAACCGTGCCGTTGGCCTCCATCAGCGAGACATTCCCGCTTGCTGTGACCTTGTCGTCTTTTTCGCTGTAGCTGACGCTGTCGGCCAGCAGAGTGCGGCCACCCTGAACGAGTTCGACCTGGCCTTCGGCAGTAACGATGCCCAGGGACTGATCGTATTTCAGGGTGTCGGCGGTAACCAGAACGGGTGGATCGTTGTTTTGCGCGCGGGCAGCGGCAGCGGAAAACACCAGCAATCCAGCTATAATGGCATAGGACAGGCGGCCGGACTTCACGGTCAACCATCCTCCAGATGGAAAAGCAGGGAAATGCCAAGCATGACAAAAACCGAGGTGGGCGCCCACGCGGCAAGAAAGGCGGGCAGCGTGCCATTCAGTCCGAATGGCTGAATCAACTCGATGCTAAGGTAAAGCAGAAATCCGGCGCCGACCCCACCTGCCAGCATCAGACCGATTCCGCCACGGCGGGTCAGACGCAGGCTGAAGCTGGCAGCGATCAGCAACATCGCGCAGAGCAGGATGGGCGAGGCCAGCAGGCCGTAATAATACAGGCGGTGTTTGACGGCGGAGAAGCCGGCGTTTTCAAGGGTGGCGATGAACTGCGGCAATTCCCAGAACGAGACCGTGCTGGGTGAGGCAAAGCTTTCCTGAATCCGGTCGAATGTTAAGGAGGTCGGCACCGCAAGCCGTTCGTGGCGTTCGGCGGGTTTGTCCGGATGACTGATAATTGCATTCTCCAGAAGCCACTGGCCGTCCTGCAGCAGGGCAGACGAAGCATCGATGCGTTTTACAAAAACATCCTTGCCTTCATAGTAGAAAAGGATCGCATCGCGCAGTTCTATGCCCTGCTGGGCGACCCGCAGGGCGTGAACCACTATCTGTCCGGTTGCGTCGGCTTCGCGCAGCCACAATCCACCCGGAGAAACAGCCAGCATGCTGCTGCGGCCGCGCATGACTTTCGCTTCGATGGCCTCGTAGCGCGCCAGCATGGCCGCGCTCAAAGGGTTGTAGACGGTCACCAGGAAGGTGCCGAGCAGGAAGGCCAGCGCAAGTCCGGGAAACAGGAACTGCCATACCGACACGCCGGCCGCGCGACTGACCGTCAGTTCCTGGGAACGGGTCAGGCGGCTGAGCGCCAGCATGCTGCCGAACAGGACGGCAAACGGGAAAAGCTTGGTCATCAGCGTCGGCAGCTTGAGCAGCGACAACTGCAGGACCAGATCGAGCGTGGCATCCGCGCGCCCGCTGGCGCGGCGCAGCAGTTCCACGGTGTCGAAGCTATAGGCCAGAACGGCAAGGACAATCAGTACCGTCAGGATTCCGAACAGAAACTGACGGCCGAAATAGAGGGATAGCGTCAGGGATGTCCGCATCAGGCCGCCTGTATCCTGGTGCGCAGGGCTGGCTCGCGCAGCATGAAGATCGCAGCGGCCAGGAATGCCAGTGGAGTCAGATACAGCAGCGGGATGAGGATGATCGATTTGGCTGCCAGATGGGAAACGCCCAGGCTGAGGATCTGCAGCACGATGGCAATCGCGCCGCCAACGATCAGCCTTTGCCCCTGGCCGCGCCGGTTGAATTCTCCGCCGATCACGCTGGCGATCGCAATCAGGATCAGGGCTGGGGCGTAGAGCGGGGTAACCAGGCGACGATGTCCCTCGACGATCAGCTTGTTGTAGTTCCTGACGTCATCCGGATTCTGCATGTCGGGATTGAAGAGCTCACTCAGAAAGCGTTCGGATGGTTCGCGCCAGATCTGCCCCTCTTTCTGCGAATAGGAGTCCAAGTCCAGGCTGTAATTGTCGAAATACAGCAGCGACAACGATTTGCGTTCTGCGTCGATTTGCTGGCGATTGCCGTTCACCATGTAGAGCCGGGGCCCCTGAGGCGTGCGCAGCAGAGTGGCTTTCTCGGCCATCATGGTGATCGGTTGAACGCCGTTGCGGTTGTCATGCACCAGAACGCCCTGCATGTCGCCATTGGCATCGCGTTCCCGGATATAGACGGTCAGTTTATCCGTCGGGGTGTTGAAAACACCCTCCAGCAGAACCATGCCGGCCAGGTCATTGCGGAATTCGTATTGCGTAGTTCGCAGCGTGCGGGAACCCAACGGCATGAGATAGAGCGTGATGGCATACATGATCGCCATGATGATCATGGCAATGTAGATGGCCGGGCGGGCCAGCGCGATCCTGCTGAAACCCGTGGACGACAGCACGACGATCTCGGAATCGCTCGCCAGCCTGTTGAAGGCATAGAGCGCGGCGCAGAAGGCGGCGATCGGCAGGATGATCGCGACCACGCTCGGCAGCACCAGCAGGGTCAGATAGAGGAAATCAAGGAAGGCGAGATTGTTGTTGACGATGCGGTCGATGAAACGAAGCGCCTGGGTCAGCCAGATCACCCCGGTGAGGGTGAGGGTGGCGAAAACCAGCGGCCAGGCGATCTGGCGCATGATATAGGTGGTGACCCCGCGCATGGCGGGCAGTATACCGATTCCGCCCCCGGTCGCCACCGCTGCGAAACGAAAAGAAAGGCTTGGGCGGCAACGAAGAATCGGCGATTCGCCGCGGCCGCCGATTGATCCCCGGTCGGGCCGGCCGCTATAGTGCCGGGATGGTTTTTTCAGCCTTTTTCAGCCGGATCGGAGCGCCATGAAAATCGAGATTGTCGAAGCCAAAACCCCCAAGCGCGGCAGCCTGGTCATCGTCGTGGGCGAGGGCGGGCATCTGGGCACATTCGGCCTTGGCCTCGACAAGCAGTTGGGTGGGGCGCTCGCCCGGGCCATGAAGGCCGCGCCGCGGTTCACCGGCGGCAAGGGCCAGTGGCTGGAGGTCGTGTCGCCCGGGGGTGGCCTGTCCCGCGTGCTGCTGGCCGGCCTGGGCAAGGCCCCGGACGTCAAGGCTGCCGCCTACGAGGCCATCGGTGGCGAGGCCGTGCGCCGGCTGGCCACCACCGGCGAGAGCGATCTGGCCATTGCGGCCGAGGTGCTGAAGGCCACGGTGCTGCCGGCCGCGGAGGCGGCGGCGCGCGCCGCCCTGGGTGCCCGGCTGGGCGGCTACCGGTTCGACAAATACCGCACCAAGATGAAGGATCGAGAGAAGCCGTCGCTGAAGGCCGTCAGCGTGCTGACCGGCGCGGTTCCAGCGGCCAAGAAGCTCTACCAGCCGCTCGACAAGCTGGCCGATGGCGTGACCCTGACCCGCAATCTGGTCACCGAGCCCGCCAATGTAATCTACCCCGCCAGCCTGGCCGCCGAATGCCGCAAATTGGCTCGCCTAGGCGTGAAGGTCGAGGTGCTGGGCGAACGCGAGATGAAGAAGCTGGGCATGGGCGCGCTGCTGGGCGTGGGCCAGGGCTCTGACCGCGAATCGCAGCTGGTCGTGATGCAGTGGAATGGCGGCAAGAAGGGCGCCAAGCCGGTCTCCTTCGTGGGCAAGGGTGTCTGTTTTGATACCGGCGGCATCTCGCTCAAGCCCGCGGCCGGCATGGAAGAGATGAAATGGGACATGGGCGGCGCCGGCGCGGTGATCGGCGCCATGGCCGCCATCGCCGGCCGCAAGGCGAAGGCCAACGTAGTCGGCGTGGTGGCGCTGGTGGAAAACATGCCCTCGGGCAAGGCGCAGCGGCCGGGCGACATCGTCACCTCGATGTCGGGCCAGACCATCGAGGTGCTGAACACCGACGCCGAAGGCCGTCTGATCCTGTGCGACGCCATGTGGTACACCCAGCAGCGTTTCAAGCCGCAGCTGATGGTCGATCTCGCCACACTGACCGGCGCGATCATCATCTCGCTCGGCCACGAGCATGCCGGCCTGTTCTCGAACAACGACAAGCTCTCCGAGCAGCTCACCAATGCCGGCAAGGCCGAGGACGAGCTGCTCTGGCGCATGCCGCTGTCGGAGGCCTATGACGAGGGCCTGAAATCGCCCATCGCCGACATGCAGAACATCGCCGGCCCCGGCTTCGGCGCCGGCTCGATCACGGCGGCGCAGTTCCTGCAGCGCTTCGTGGTGGACAAGACCCCCTGGGCGCATCTCGACATCGCCGGCACCGCCTGGAGCAAGAAGGACAAGCCGACTGTGCCCAAGGGCGCGACCGGCTTTGGCGTGCGCGTGCTGAACCGCCTGGTGGCGGATTACTACGAAGACAAGTAATCCAAGCCAGATGGCCGAGCTGCTGTTCTACCATCTGACCCGGCGGCGCCTGGAACAGGTGCTGCCGGAGCTGCTGGAGAAAACGCTGCAGCGCGGCTGGAAAGCCGTCGTGAAGGGCGGCTCGGAGGAGCGCATCCAGCAGCTCAACGGCGATCTGTGGACCTATGGCCGGGCCAGCTTCCTGCCGCACGGCGTGAAGGCCGATGGCTTTGCCGACAAGCAGCCGGTCTATCTGACCACCGCGGACGAGCGCCCCAACAACGCCGACGTGCTGTTCCTGGTCGACGGCGCCGATGCCGGGGACGTTTCGGCCTATGCCCGTGTCTGCGACCTGTTCGACGGCAACGATGAGGTCGCCGTGGAGAGCGCGCGCCAGCGCTGGAAACGCGCGAAAGACGCCGGCCACACCCTGACCTATTGGCAGCAGAGCGAGACCGGCGGCTGGGTCAAGAAGGCCGAGGGGTGAGTTAAGGCGTGGATGGCCGGGTCAAGCCCGGCCATGACACTCAAATATAATCGTCATGCCCGGGCTTGGCCCGGGCATCCACGAGTTTCTTTTTTACGCCGCCTCGCCCTGGGCTTCTTCCAGTTTGGCCTGTGCCTCAAGCCAGGCTTCCTCGGCTTCTTCGAGCTTCTTCACCACCTCGCCATGCTGCTTCTGCAACTCGGCCTGCTTGGCCGGCGGCATCTTCGTGTAGGTGTCGGGGTCGGCCAGCGTGGCGTCCAGCCGCATCTTTTCGGCGTTGAGTTTCGCCATCGCCTTTTCCGCGTTCTGCACGGCGATGCGCAAGGGCGCGAGCGCCTGGCGCGCGGCGGCCGCGGCCTTGCGGTCGGCCTTGCGGTCGACGGAGGAGGCATCGGTGCTCGCCGCCCCGCCGCCTTTCAGCTTCACCGTGGCTGCGGCCCGGCGCTTGTCGGCCAGGTATTTGGCGTAATCGTCGAGATCGCCGTCGAAATCCTTCACGCCGCCATCGGCCACCAGCCAGAAGCGGTCGGCGCAGGCCTCGGCCATGTGGCGATCATGGCTGACGAGAATCACGGCACCCTTGTATTCGTTCACCGCCTGCACCAGTGCGTCGCGCGTATCCATGTCGAGATGGTTGGTCGGCTCGTCGAGGATCAGCAGGTGTGGTGCATGATGCGTGACCATGGCAAACAGCAGGCGCGCGCGTTCGCCGCCCGATAGCTTGCCCGCCACCGTCTGCGCCTTTTCGCGGGTCAGGCCGAAGCTGCCCAGCCGCGTGCGCAACTGTTCCACCGTGGCGGTCTTCATCAGGTCCTGCAGATGCTCGACCGGCGTGCGGTTTTCGTCCAGCACGTCGTCCTGGTCCTGGGCGAAATAGCCGATGCGCAGTTTGCCCGAGCGCTGCAGCTTGCCGCCCTGGGGCTTGAGCGTGCCGGCCAGGATTTTCGCCAGCGTGGACTTGCCGTTGCCGTTGGCGCCCAGCATGGCGATGCGGTCTTCCATGTCGATGCGCAGGTCGATGTTGCGCAACACCGGCTTGTCGGGCGTGTAGCCGGCGGTGAGGTGATCCAGCACGATCAGCGGCGGCGGCAGTTCTTCCGGATCGGGCAGGCGGAAGATCACGCTGGGATCTTCCACGGCGGCCGCGATGGGCTGCATCTTGGCCAGCATCTTCAGGCGGCTCTGGGCCTGGCGTGCCTTGGACGCGGAAGCCCGGAAACGCGCGACGAATTCCTCCATATGCTTGCGCTGCTCGGCCTGGCGCTGGGCGAAGGCCGTCTGCTGCTCCATGCGCAGGCGGCGTTCGGTCTCGAAGGTGTCGTAATTGCCGCGATAGAGCACAAGCTTGGTGTTGTCGATATGCAGGATGTGCTCGATGGCGGAATTGAGGAAATGCCGGTCGTGGCTGATCAGCAGGAACGTGCGCGGATAGGTCTTCAGATAACCTTCCAGCCACAGCGAGGCTTCGAGGTCGAGGTGGTTGGTCGGCTCGTCCAGCAGCAGCAGATCGGGTTCGGCGAACAGGCAGCCAGCCAAAGCCACGCGCATGCGCCAGCCGCCCGAGAAGGAACTCAGCGGCCGGTTCTGCATCGCCTCGTCGAAGCCAAGGCCGGCCAGGATCACGGCGGCGCGGGCCGGCGCGCTATGGGCGTCGATCTCGGCCAGGCGCATGTGGACTGCGGCGATGCGCTCGGCATCCTCCATGCTGGAGGAGTCTTCCAGCGCCTCGGCCTCGATCAGCAGGGCCTCGCGTTCGGTGTCGGCGGCCAGCACATATTGGATCGGCGTCTGCTCGCCGTCGGGCGGTTCCTGCGGCAACTTGGCGATCTTGCAGTCGTTGGGCAGCTCGACGCCGCCGGTCTCGGTCTGCAGCTCGCCGCAGATGATCTTGAACAGCGTCGATTTGCCGGTGCCGTTGCGGCCGACCAGGCCCACCTTGTGCCCGGCCGGGATGGTGGCCGACACATGGTCGAGCAGCACACGGCCGGCAATCCGGTAGGTCAGGTCGCGAAAAGAGAGCATTTTTAAGGACTTAAATAAGGGGCCGGGGCAGTGCGGCCGGGTTTTGCACAGGCCGCGACGGTTGCGGGCTTCAGGCGGAGCCTCTATATACCCGCCACCGAATTTTAGCCAAGACCCACAAGACCCAAAGGACGGACCTTCATGGCGCTCGAACGCACCTTTTCGATCATCAAGCCGGACGCGACCCGCCGCAACCTGACCGGCGCGATCAATGCCAAGATCGAGGCCGCCGGCCTGCGCATCGTGGCGCAGAAGCGCATCTGGATGAGCCAGAAGCAGGCCGAGACCTTCTACGGCGTGCATGCCGCGCGCCCCTTCTTCAAGGACCTGGTCAGCTTCATGATCTCGGGCCCCGTTGTGGTGCAGGTGCTGGAAGGCGAGAACGCCATCGCCAAGTACCGCGACGTGATGGGCGCCACCAACCCGGCCAATGCGGCCCCGGGCACCATCCGCAAGGAATTCGCCGAGAGCATCGAAGCCAACTCGGTGCACGGCTCGGACGCACCGGAAACGGCGGCCGTGGAAATCGCCTATTTCTTCTCGGGCACCGAAATCGTCGGCTGACATAAAGCTTTCAGTCTCCGGACTGAGCGAACGAGGGCCCGGCAGTGATGCCGGGCCTTTTGTTTTGCGGCCACGATGCCGCCCAACACTCGTCATGCCCGGGCTTGACCCGGGCATCCACGTCTTAATCGCTTCGTTTGATTTCGTTCGTGTTCGTTTGCGTTCGTTACGGTTCGTTTTGCTTCGTTTGTGTTCGTTATGCTTCGTCAGTGTTCGTTTCTGCTCGTTACGCTTCGTTTGTGTTCGTTTGGGCTATCGCCGCATATCGTCACTTATCGCCGCTTATCTCGGCCTGTCGGCATCCATCGCCGCTTAAAAACACGTATCGCGCGCTATCGCCGGCCACCGTCGGACGGCCACGCATATCTACGTATTCACGATTTCCAATGAAGATATCGTATAAGAACAAAAGTAGAATTATATCTAATTCTGGCCAGAGGTCAATAGCAGACAATTGTATGCGCTGAGTTGATCTGCAGCGGAGCGGATCATTTGAATAAAAATTTCCACTTTTAGGTGAGAGGAGCTCTGCGTAGCATTTAATAAACACTAGGGGGCGGACATGGAATTTGGAGAATATCAAGCTGAACAACATGAAACTGACGATACCAAAAAACCCGAAACCTCAGTCTATGGGTTAGCAAGCGAAATTGGTGAGGTGCTCAGTCTTTGGAAGAAAAAAACTACGGGCTCAATGAATGAAAAGGTATTCCGTGATGCTTTGGAAATCGAATTAGGTGATGTGCTTTGGTATTTGAGCAGCGTGGCGCAACTTCACCAACTTACACTGGAAGGAATTGCACAACGTAATATCCGTAAGGCTAAGGGTCTGCATGCCGAAGGGCATAATAAATTTTTCGATGAAGCAGATCCAAAGGATGAACAATTGCCTCGGGTGTTTTTCGTAGATTTTTATGAAAAGACACTGCCATCCGAAGACGGGGGGGCGGGTAGGACGATAGTCAAAATGGCCATTAGCGGAATTACTATCGGCGACACACTCACTGATAATTCTAATCGCAAGGATGGGTATCGTTATCATGATGCATTCCACCTCGCCTATGCAGCAGTGCTGGGGTGGTCGCCAGTTATTCGGGCACTTCTAAGTAGAAAGCGAAAGAGTGATAAATTAAAGGATGAAATAGAAGATGGCGCGCGAGCAATAATCGCGGAAGAGGCCGTCTCTTTGTATGTGTTTAACCACAAAGAGCATTATGATGATTTTAAAACCGTGGATGTTATCGATTTGAGTCTGCTTAAAAGAGTTATGGAGATGGTTCAGAACTTAGAGGTTCGTGAGCGGACTGCTAAACAATGGCGACAGGCAATATTCCAAGGATACAAGCTATTCCATAGTCTCGTGGAAAACAGGGGAGGGCGCGTCGAAGTAAATTTAGATACGCACACAGTAAAATATGTGGGTGTTGATAAAATGGCTCCCCATCTATAAGCGGCGGCTATCGATGATAGGGCATAGAATTGAAGGTGTGTCGGCCGTGGATGCATGGAAAGCGGCCTCTCAGTTCATTCATGACAATGGAGCTCAGCACAGCTTGCTTGTTATTGTGCGGCGGCCGACGATATTCCAACGTGACTGGCTAGATTTATATTCACCGCATCACATAGACCGTGATTGTGATGATCTGTCATCAGTCGTGAAGACGGCTTTCCCGTATAAGATTGCTGCCATTCCGGGGCTTGGTCGCGCAGCGATTTATGATCGATATTTAAAAGCGAGGCGGCGATATCTAGCGCGGCCAGGGCATGCGCGTGAAGGATGGGGGACATACTTTCAAAGGCTTGTTTCTTATGGGCCAAACCATGTGAATCAGCTTGAGCGTGTCATTGAGAAAATTAATCTGTGGCCGCGTGCCGAAGCCGCTCTAGTTATGCATTTGAGCGATCCGGGGCAAGACAGCCCCCAGAGACGCGGTGGCCCTTGTTGGCAATTTGGTGAGATTATTTGGCACTTGGATGATTCTCTGGATTTAGTCGTTGTTTATAGAAATCACGATTATCTCAACAAGGCGCTAGGAAATTTTTTGGCATTAGGCATGCTTCTCGAGTTTATTGCTAATGCAACTGGAAAACGGCCGGGGAACTTGATCTGTCATTCAGTCCATGCCTATACACCGCGCAAGAATCTACTGGGAAGATTAATTGCAGTGGTGCGTTGATGTCTAAAATAGGCCTTTCATTGTCTCGGCCTTTTGATGAGTTGGTTGGTGAGGTTCAGCGATGTGATCGCTGCCCTAGAATGTCGTCTAGCCAGCGCGTTTTAGGCCATAGCTGCGGCTCTCTAAACGCTAGAATTTTATTCGTAGGGGAAGCCCCGGGGCGGTTGGGGGCTGATGGCTCATTAATTCCATTTCATGGCGATAAGTCAGGCGATAATTTTGAAGAATTGATTGCGCAAGTGGGGTTATCACGATCAGATTTGTTTATCACTAATAGCGCCTTGTGCAATCCGAGAGATGATAAAGGAAACAACGCTCCGCCGACCAAAACGGAGATTGAGAATTGCTCAAACTTCTTGAAGCGACAAATCGATATAGTCAATCCTAAGGTAGTTGTTACATTGGGTACCGTGGCGCTTGCGGCAGTGCGTTCTATCGAGAATCACAATCTAAGTTTGTCGTCTCATGTGCGCACTAAGCATCGTTGGTATGGTCGAATATTGATCCCGCTGTATCATCCTGGCCAGAGAGCAATGATACACCGTAGTTTTCATAATCAATTAAGCGACTATAAGTTTGTTCACGATATCGCTCGATCAGAAGGAAAGGCTAAGAAGAGTCTCGGTTCATCTATCCGAAACGAGAAGACGTATTGGGTTGTGAGGGAAATTCTCGATCTATCTGGTGAGTTGGGTTACTTTGCATTGCATAAAATATTCTATCTTACGGAAGTTGAATATTATCGGCGCGCAGGTACCCGCTTAACAGCTAGTTATATCATCCGCCAGAAAGATGGCCCCTATGCGGTTGATCTTCATATTCGGCAACTTATTAAAAGAGTAGGCGTGATTAAGAAGTTGGTCGGTGATCAAATTCGATTGCGAGTGGCAACTGATCTGTTCTCCCAAAAAGATGGAAATCATCTTTCATCTATTGAGCGGGAGGTAATTGGTGATTGTGTGCGGAAATATGCAAGTCTTTCTGATTTCGATCTAAAGCGGTTATCATACATGACTCGGCCAATGCGGAAAATTATGAATTACGAGCAAAAATATCGGCTAAATATGTACAATAGCCCTATCGATTTTTCTGAATTGGATTGAGACAACCTCGGTTGCGTTGCATCCCCAAGACTTTTTGCGTCAGGGGTGCATGCAAGCGGTTTGTTACCCAAGCCTTACCCTTTGCCCCTCGATCACCAGCTTCCCCTCGGCCAACAGTTTCAGCGCCTGCGGATAGAGCGCGTGTTCCTGTTCCAGCACGGCCGCCGCCACGCTTTCGGCCGTGGCATCCGGCGGCACCGGCACGGTGGCCTGCAAAATGATCGGGCCTTCGTCCATTTCCGGGCTGACGAAATGCACGGTGCAGCCGGTGACGCGCACGCCGGCGGCCACCACGCGTTCATGCACCTGCGTGCCCTTGAAGGCCGGCAGGAGGGACGGGTGGATGTTGATCATGCGGCCATACCAGGCCTGCACGAAGTCGGGCGTCAGCAGCCGCATGAAGCCGGCCAGGCAGACCAGTTCGATGCCTTTCGATTGCAGCAGGGCATGCATCTCGGCGTCAAAGGCCGCGCGTTCCTTGCCCTTGCTTTCGATCACCGCCGTTTCGATGCCGTGTTCGCGCGCGATCGCCAGGCCTTCGGCCTCGGGCTTGTTGCTCAGCACCAGGGCGATGCGGGCGGGATAATCGGCGCCGGTTTCGCTGGCCTCGATCAGGGCGCGCAGGTTGCTGCCGCGCCCGGAGATCAGCACGGCTGTTCTACGCTTCGCGGGGATCATTACAGAACTAGTTCCAGGCCGTGTCGCAGTTGCGCATGCTCACCATCGGCTCGGCGCCGCGGTCCTGCTGCGCCTCGATCACGCCGATGCGGTGCACCAGCTCGCCGGCATTTTTCAGCTTCTGCATCACGGTGTCGGCCTTTTCCTTCGCCACCACCACCACCAGGCCGATGCCGCAGTTGAAGGCGCGCGCCATCTCGGCATCCTCGATCTTCCCGGCCGATTTCAGCCAGCGGAATACCGGCGGCAGGGCCCAGCCATTGGCGTCGACGATGGCATCGGTGCCATCGGGCAGCACGCGCGGAATGTTGTCGACCAGGCCGCCGCCGGTGATATGCGCCATCGCCTTGATCAGGCCCTCGCGCACCAGCGGCATGCAACTTTTCACATAGATGCGCGTTGGCATCATGAGGATCTCGGCCAGCGGCTTCGATGTCTCGAACGGCGCGGGGGACTCAAAAGTGAGGCCATTGTCGGCGATCACCTTGCGCACCAGCGAGAAGCCATTGGAATGTACGCCCGAGGATTCGATGCCCAGCAGCACGTCGCCCGGTTTCACGTCCTTGGGAAGCAGCTTGCCGCGTTCGGCGGCGCCCACGGCAAAGCCGGCGAGGTCGTAGTCTTTCGCCGCATACATGCCGGGCATCTCGGCGGTTTCGCCCCCCGTCAGCGCGCAGCCGGCCTGGCGGCAGCCCTCGGCGATGCCGGCCACCACGCGGCGGGCGACATCCACTTCAAGTTTGCCGGTGGCGTAGTAGTCGAGGAAGAACAGCGGCTCGGCGCCCTGCACCAGGATGTCGTTCACCACCATGGCCACCAGGTCGATGCCCACGCCGTCATGCCGGCCGGTCTCGATGGCGATCTTCAGCTTGGTGCCGACGCCGTCGGTCGAGGAGACGAGGATGGGGTCGGTGAAGCCCGCGGCCTTGAGGTCGAACAGCGCACCGAAGCCGCCGAGGCTGGCATCGGCGCCCTTGCGGCGGGTGGAGGCGGCCAGCGGCTTGATGGCATCGACCAGGGCCTCGCCAGCGTCGATATCGACTCCGGCAGCCTTATAAAGCGGCGACGTGTTGATGGTGGCCTCCACGATGGGCTATGGTGGGCGGTGTGCGCTAATCGTGGCAACATACTCATTCCCCCTGTCTTTGCAATGCTCCTTCGGCGACCGCTAACGGCTTGTTTTGCTTTCATATTTAGCGCCACGCTGATCCTCGCCGCGCGGCCCGAGGCCATGGCCCAGGCCGGGACTCAAGGCATGGCCCAGGCGGCCAGGCCGGCCAACCCCTTCAGCGTCGCCGGCGTGGCCGTGGATGCCAGCGCCGAGAGCGCGGCGGCCGCCCGCCCGGTGGCCATAGCCGATGGCCAGCGCCGGGCCTTCGCCCAGCTCATGCGCCGCCTGACCTTGCCCGACGACCATGGCCGCCTGCCGCGCGCCAGCGAGGCGATCCTGAACGATGCCGTGGCCGGCTTCGGCATCGACGAGGAGCGCACCTCGGCCACGCGCTATATCGGAAAAATCACCGTGCAGTTCCGCGCCGACGCGATCCGCCGCCTGCTGCAGGAAGCGCGCATTCCGTATTCCGAGACGACCAGCCGGCCGGTGCTGGTGGTGCCGGTGTGGCAGACGGCGGAGGGCGTGCGCATCTGGGAGGCCGAGAATCCCTGGCGCGAGGCCTGGCAGCGCCGGCCGGAGACCGACAGCCTGGTGCCGCTGAGCATCGCGCCGGCCGCAGCCGAAGGCGGGCCGTCGCTGGAGCGGCTGATGAGCGGGTCGGACGACCTGCGCGCGCTGATGCGCCGGGGCAATTACGACGACGTGCTGGTGGCGACGGCGACGCTGCAGCAGGCCGATCCGGGCAATATGCGCATCGACATCTATCTGCAGCATCAGGGCCCGGCCGACTTCCTGAACAATCTCGACATGCTCACCGTCACCGGCGGCACGCTGGAGGAAACGCTGCTGACCGCGGCGCTGGACCTGACGCGTCGGATCGAGGTGCGCTGGAAATACGCCACCGTGATCGACCTGGAAAAGCAGGGCCAGCTCAGCGTGATGGCCGGCTTCGGCAGCCTGGCGGAATGGACCAGGCTGCGCGCCGCCCTGGCCGCCGTGCCGATCGTGCGCAAGGTGGACGTGCTGCAGCTCTCGCATCGCGACGCGCAGCTTCTGCTCGATTTCTACGGCGAGCCGGCGCAGCTCGGCACCGCGCTGGCGCAGCGCGACATCGTGCTGACCCAGCGCGACGGCTACTGGGAAATGCGGGGCCGCAAGTGACCCAGCGCGAACAGATGGCCGCCTGGACCGGCATTCTCATTGTCGCCGTCGCCCTGCTGATCCTGCTGGGCGACATCCTGCTGCCCTTCGTGGCCGGCATGGCGGTGGCCTATTTCCTCGACCCCGCCGCCGACTGGCTGCAGCGCCGCCGCGTGCCGCGCTGGCTGGCGACGCTGCTGATCCTGTCGCTGTTCTTCATCGCCGTGGTGCTGGTGATCCTGCTTCTGGTGCCGCTGGTGCGCGACCAGTTCGAGCGTTTTCTGATCCACCTGCCGGAATATGCCGCGCTGTTCCAGGACCGCGTATTGCCCTGGGTGATGGACTGGGCGCAGCGGCTGGGCCTCGACCTCAACATGGACCTGAAGGCGGCGCTGAACGGCAACCGCGACGAGATCATGAAGGTGCTGGGCGGCATTCTCACCGGCCTGCTGGGAGGCGGGCAGGCGGTGTTCAACCTGCTGTCGCTGATGGTGATCACGCCGGTGGTCAGCTTCTACCTGCTGCGCGACTGGGACTTGCTGGTCGCCAAGGTCGATTCCTTCCTGCCGCTGGACCATGCCGAGACGATCCGCACGCAGGCCGGCGAGATCGACAAGGTGCTGGCCGGCTTCGTGCGCGGGCAGCTGCTGGTCTGCCTGTGCCTGGCCGCCTTCTACGGCATCGGGCTCACCGCGCTCGGCCTGCAGTTCGGCCTGTTCATCGGGATTACCGCCGGGATGATCTCGTTCATCCCCTATGTCGGCACCACGCTGGGTTTCGTCGCCTCCGTGGGCGTGGCGGTGGCGCAGTACTGGGACGACCCGCTGATGATCGGCCTAGTGGCGGCGCTGTTCATCATCGGCCAGGTGGTCGAGGGCAATTTCCTGCATCCGGTGCTGATCGGCGACCGCGTCGGCCTGCATCCCGTTTGGATCATGTTCGCGCTGCTGGCCGGCGGCAGCCTGTTCGGCTTCGTCGGCATCCTGCTGGCGGTGCCGATCTTCGCGGTGATCGGCGTGCTGGCCCGCTTCGCGCTGGAACGCTATCGCGAAAGCTGGCTCTACAAGCCCGGCGCGCCGAAGAAACCCGAGTAAGCTCCGATGGCGCACAAGCAGTTGAGCCTCGGCCTCAGCCTGCCGACCTCGTGGGCGCGCGAGGATTTCCTCGTCGCCGACGGCAATGCCGACGCCCTGGGCTGGATCGACCGCTGGCCCGGCTGGCCGAACGGCATCCTCGTGCTCTACGGGCCGCCGGGCAGCGGCAAGACCCATCTGGCGCATATCTGGGCGGCGCAATCGGGCGGACAGATCATGGACGCGGCAGCCGTCACGGCCGGCGGCGTCGATGCCCTGGCGCAGGGGCCGCTCTGCGTCGACGATGCCGATGGCGTGGCCGATGCGGCAGCCCTGTTCCACCTGGTCAACCTGATCCGCGAGCGCGGCCATTCCCTGCTGCTGACCGGCAGCGCGCCGCCGGCCCAGTGGCCCTATGCGCTGCCCGACCTGATGTCGCGCCTGAAGGCCATGCCGGCCCAGGGCATAGCCGAGCCCGACGACGCGCTGCTGGGCGCCGTGCTGGTGAAGCTGTTCGCCGACCGCCAGCTGGCCGTGGGCGAAGACGTCGTGAAATACCTGGTGCCGCGCATCGAGCGCTCGTTCCATGCCGCGCGCCACTGGGTGGCGGCGCTGGATGCCGCCGCTTTGGCGGAAAGCCGCGCCGTGACGGTGGCGCTGGCGCGCAGGCTGCTGGAGCAGGCGGCGGATTAATCGAGCTTCTTGCCGTCGAGGTCCTTCGCGGCGCGCTCGGCTTCTTTCTCCTGCTTCTCGCGTGCGGCTTTCGGCCGGCCGAACCGGACCCGGTTCTCCGCCGCGCGTTCCTTCGCCGCATCGCGGTCGCGCGCCTTGCGCAGTTTGTTCAGGTTCACCACGTCGCCCATGCGGCGATCCTAGCCGTCTTTCAGTTGCGCCGGCACGACGAAACTGGCGAGGAAGCCGCCCTTCGGCGCCACCTGGGCCCAGGCCTTGGCGGGGAAGGCGATCTCGGCCAGTCCGCCGGTGGGGAATTTCTCGCCCAGCCGCTCCAGCGCGTCGCCGGCGGCGCTGCCCGACAGGCGCGCGGCGAAATCCTCCATGCCCGGGTTGTGGCCGATCAGCATCAGCTCGCGGCATTCCGTGGGCGCCGCGCGGGTCAGGGCCAGCATTGTGGCGGCCTCGGCCAGGTACAGGCTGGGTTCGAAACGCACCGGGATGCGGTCGGGCACGCCGCCCGACAGCCGCTTTTCCAGCCGTTCCCAGGTCTGGCGCGTGCGGGTGGCCGGCGAGCACAGCACCAGGTCCGGGGTCAGGTTGCGCTCGGCCATGTGGCGGGCCAGCAGGCGGCAGGCCTTTTTCCCGCGCGGGCTTAAGGGGCGGGCGAAGTCGTCCAGCCCCGGATCGTCCCAGGCGGATTTGGCATGGCGCAAAAGCCATAGACGCAACATGGATTTATCCCTGTTTTCGGGGCTGCCTGCGGCCTGTCGCCACTTTGACATAAACCCCCGTTAGACCTATACCCGAAGGCGTCGACCGGCGATGGGCTCGGGCGGTTAGCCGGTAACGACAGAGGCATCTGATATGCAGCAAGTGGCCGACATTCTCCAGACCCCGGTGACCAGCGGCGCGGCGATTCCCAGTCGGCCGCCGATCACGGTCAGCCCGCGCGACCGCTTCATCAACCGCGAATTGTCGTGGCTGGCCTTCAACCTGAGAGTCATGGAAGAGGCCAACAACAAGCGCTACCCGCTGCTGGAGCGTCTGCGCTTCCTCTCGATCTCGGCCAACAACCTGGACGAATTCTTCATGGTGCGCGTGGCCGGCCTGCATGGCCAGATCAAGGCCGGCATCGAGGAGCACAGCCAGGACGGCCTCACCCCCGCGCAGCAGCTTGCCCGGATCAACGAGGCCGCGACCGATCTGATGAACCGCCAGCAGGCCTGCTGGCGTTCGCTCACCGGGGAACTGGCCCAGGCCGGCATCCATGTGCTGGAACCCGAGCAGCTCACCGCCGACGACCGGCGCTGGCTGGAGGATTACTTCCTCGCCCATGTGTTCCCCGTCCTGACCCCGCTGGCCATCGATCCGGCCCATCCTTTCCCGTTTATCCCGAATCTCGGTTTCGCAATGGTGATGCAAATGCGACGGGTTCGTGACGGCCGCAGCCTGAACGCGCTGCTGCCGCTTCCGAGCCAGGTCGACCGCTTCACCCGCCTGCCGGGCGACGGCATCCGTTTCGTGTCGCTGGAAAACCTGGTCGGACTGTTCCTGAACAAGCTGTTCCCGGGCTATGAAATCCTCGGCTCGGGCCTGTTCCGCATCACCCGTGACAGCGATATAGAAATCGAGGAAGAGGCGGAGGATCTGGTCCGCCTGTTCGAGACGGCGCTGAAACGGCGCCGTCGCGGCACCGTGATCCGCCTCAAGATCAATGCCGGCATGCCCGAAGATCTGCGACGCTTCGTCTGCGAGGAGCTGGAGGTCAGTCCGCAGGCGTTGATCGTGGTCGACGGCATCCTCGGCCTGGCCGATACCAAACGGCTGATCGTCGACGATCTGCCCGACCTGAAATTCCCACCATTCTCGCCGCGCTTCCCCGAACGCATCCGCGATTACGGCGGCGACTGCTTCGCCGCGATCCGCGCCAAGGATCTGGTTGTTCATCACCCCTATGAAAGCTTCGACGTGGTGGTGCAGTTCCTGCGTCAGGCGGCGGCCGACCCGCATGTGGTGGCGATCAAGCAGACGCTGTACCGCACCTCGGATGACAGCCCGATCGTGCGCGCCCTGATCGAGGCGGCTGAGGCCGGCAAATCGGTGACCGCGCTGGTCGAACTGAAGGCACGGTTCGACGAGGCCGCCAACATCAAGTGGGCGCGCGACATGGAGCGCGTGGGCGTGCAGGTGGTCTATGGCTTCATCGAGCTGAAAACCCATGCCAAGATTTCCCTGGTGGTGCGCCGCGAAAGCGGCCATCTGAACACCTATGTGCATTTCGGCACCGGCAATTATCATCCCTATACGGCCCGGGTTTACACCGATCTCAGCTTCTTTACCGATGACAACGACCTGGGCCATGACGCCACCTGCCTGTTCAACTTCCTGACCGGCTATGCCGCGCCGGAGAACCTGAAGAAGGTGGCGATCTCGCCCTACACGCTGCGCCCGCGCCTGCTGGAGCTGATCAACGAGGAGATCCGCCATGCCGAGGCAGGCCGACCGGCGGCGATCTGGGCCAAGATGAACAGCCTGGTCGATCCGGTGGTGATCGACGCGCTGTATCAGGCCAGCCAGGCCGGCGTGCAGATCGACCTGATCGTGCGCGGCATCTGCTGCCTGCGGCCGGGCGTGAAGGGCCTGTCGGAAAATATCCGGGTGAAGAGCCTGATCGGCCGCTTCCTCGAGCATTCGCGCATCGTGTGCTTCGGCGGCGGCAAGGGGCTGCCTTCGCCGGAGGCTAAGATCTTCATCTCGTCGGCCGACTGGATGCCGCGGAACTTCGACCGGCGCGTGGAGGTTCTGATCCCGATCGAGAATGCCACGGTGCATGAGCAGATCCTGGACCAGATCATGGTGGCCAATTTGAAGGACCAGGCCCAGAGCTGGTGGCTGGGCGCCGACGACCAGTATGTGCGTGCCTCGGAAGCGGCTGATGCGTTCAGCGCGCATACCTATTTCATGACCAATCCCAGCCTGTCGGGCCGTGGTAAGGCACTGAAGAAACCCGAGGCGATCCCGCGCCTCAAGCTGAAAGAAGGGCTGGGCGAATCGCCGGCCGCAAGTCTGGTGGGCAAGAGTGGCCATCGCGCAAACGATCAGTAAGCCTGTCCCCGCCCAGGCGGCGTCGCCATTGCCATTCGGGGTGATCGATGTCGGCTCGAATTCCGTGCGCCTGGTGGTGTTCGACGAGCCGCTGCGGCTGCCCACGGCCATGTTCAACGAAAAGGTGCTGTGCGGTCTGGGCCGAGGCCTGAGCGAAACCGGCGCGCTGGACATCGAAGGTGCGAAACAGGCGCTGGGTGCGATCCGCCGCTTCGTTGCGCTGGCCCGCCACATGAACGTGCGCGCACTGCAGATTGTGGCCACGGCCGCCGTGCGCGATGCCAGCAACGGCGCCGACTTCGTGACCCAGATCGAGCGCGATACCGGCGAGACCGTTCGCGTGCTGACCGGCCAGGAAGAGGCGACCTATTCGGCCTATGGCGTGCTGTCGGGCATTCCCGATGCCTGCGGCGTGATGGGCGATCTGGGCGGCGGCAGCCTGGAACTGGTATCGCTGGACGGCGCCAGGCTGGGCGACAGCGTCACCCTGCCGCTGGGGCCGCTGCGCATTGCCAATCTGGGTAATTACGGCGTGGTGAAAGGCTTCATCGACGAGAAGATCGCCGGCGTCGAGTGGCTGAAGAAGTGGAAGGGCAAGTCGCTTTATGCCGTGGGCGGGTCGTGGCGCGCCATTGCCCGCGTGCACATGGCTCAGAAGCACAGCCCGCTGCACATCATTCACCAGTATACGCTGGGCCGCGCCGAGGCGAGCGATTTCACCCGCCTGATCGCCAAGCAGAGCAAGGATTCGCTGGCCCGCGTGGAGGGCGTGCCGCGCCGGCGCCAGGATGCGCTACCGCTGGCCGCGCTGGTGATGCGGCGCGTGATCAGGGCGATGGAACCGAAGGACATCGTGTTTTCGGCCAATGGCCTGCGCGAAGGTCTGGCCTATGCGCTGCTGACCGAGAAGCAGCGTTCGGAAGACCCGTTGCTGGCCTATTGCCGCCACATGGCCCAGCGCGAAAGCCGTTTTGCCGAACATGGCGCGGAACTGGATCGCTTCATTGCGCCGCTGTTCGACCGCGATCCGGCCGACCGCGCCCGCATCCGGCTGGCGGCCGCCATCCTGGCCGACACGGCCTGGCGCGTGCATCCCGATTACCGCGGCGAACAGTCGCTTGGCATCATCCTGCACGCGCCGTTCGGTGCCATCACGCAGGACGAGCGTGCGCTGCTGGCGCTCATCGTCTTCACCCGCTATGCCGGCACCGCCAGCGACCCAACTGCCGCGCCGGCCTGGCAGATGCTGAATCCCGAACAGATCGACTATGCCCAGCGCGTGGGGCTCGCGATGCGGCTGGGCCAGACCCTTTCGGCCGGGGTGCCTGGCATCCTGTCGGATTGCAAATTGCGGCCGAACGGCAACGGGATCGTGCTGGAAATCCCGGCCCAGCATGCTGCTCTGGACGGCGAAGCGGTGCAGCGCCGTATGGAAGCCTTCGCCAAGGCGCTGAACCGCGCCGGCGAAGTGCGGGTGCTGAAGCGCTGATACCTACTTCTTCAGCTCGACCAGCTTGATGCGGTTGCCTTCGGCGGCGAGCGCAAGTTCGCCATGTTTCAGGCGCAGGGCGTCGTTGCCGAAAATCTCGCGACGCCAGCCATGCAGGGCCGGCACGTCGGCCCGGTCGTCGGCGGCGATCTTGTCCAGATCGGACGAGGAGGCGACCAGCTTCTGCGCGACGTCGTAGTCGTCGCATTTCATCTTCAGCAGCACCTTCAGCAGTTCCACCAGCGGGCCGATGCCGCGCGGCAGTTCGGCCTCCTTCTCCATCACCGGCCAGGTCTCGCGCGGGCTGGCCAGCTTTTCGGCGATGGCCGTTAAGAGTCCGGCGCCCATCTTGCCCTCGGCGAAGCCCTTGGAAAGGCCGCGCATGCGTTCCAGGTCGTCGGCGACCTTAGGCGGATGGGCGGCGATCTCCATCAGGGTTTCGTCGCGAATGATGCGCTGGCGTGGCAGATCACGATTGCGGGCCTCGATCTCGCGCCAGGCGGCAGCGGCCTGCAGCACGGCCAGGTATTCCGGCTTGGTGGTGCGCGGCTTCAGGCGCTTCCAGGCATTTTCGGGCGGGATTTCGTAGGTGGCCGGATCGGCCAGCAGGGCCATTTCCTCGTTCAGCCAGTCGGCGCGGCCCGATTTCAGCAGGCGTGCGCGCAGCTTGTCGAAGCATTTGCGCAGATGCGTAACATCGGACAGCGCATAGCGCACCTGCTTCTCGGTCAGCGGGCGGCGAGCCCAGTCGGTGAAACGAGAGGATTTGTCGATCTGCGCGCCGGCCAGCTTGGAGGCAAGCTGCTCATACGACACTTGGTCGCCGAAGCCGCAGACCATGGCAGCTACCTGGGTGTCGAATAGCGGGGCAGGCACTTCGCCCATCAGCTTGGTGAAGATTTCCAGATCCTGCCGGGCGGCATGGAACACCTTCAGCACGGCGCGGTTGCGCAGCAGCTCGAACAGGGGATCCAGCGACAGGCCCTCGGCCAGCGGGTCGATCGCCCGGGCCTCCTCGGGGCCGGCCACCTGGATCAGGCAGACCTTGGGCCAGAAGGTGGTTTCCCGCATGAACTCGGTGTCTACGGTCACGTAAGGGGCCGTGGCCAGGGAGGCGCAGAAACGGCTGAGTTCGTCGGTGGTGGTGATCGGGGCGGTGTTGGGGGCGGGGTCGGTACGCATGGCTGGGCCTCATAGCATGCCGGGGGCCGCGGCCCAACCCCGCCGACTGTTCCGGGTGGCGATTTTCCCCTAGGATCGGCCTTGACTTTCCGCCTCTGGCGGGGCCTGTTCCCGCTTTGATTTCCACGGCTTTTCACGGATTCCCCGATGTCCCGTTATCGTACGCATACCTGCGGTCAGCTCCGTCCCGCCGAAGTCGGCCAGCAGGTCAAACTGGCTGGCTGGGTCCACCGCAAGCGCGACCACGGCAACCTGCTGTTCATCGACCTGCGCGACCATTACGGCATCACCCAGATCGTGGCCGAGAGTGGCTCGGAGGCCTTCAAACAGATGGAAGGCCTGCGCTCGGAATACGTGATCAGCGCGGTGGGCAAGGTGGTGGCCCGCACGCCCGAGACGGTGAACCCGAACCTGCCGACGGGCAGCGTGGAAGTGGTGGTCTCCAGCATCGAGGTGCTGGGCGAGGCGCAGGACCTGCCGATGCCGGTCTTCGGCGAGCAGGAATACCCGGAAGATATCCGCCTGAAATACCGCTTCCTCGACCTGCGCCGCGAGCGCCTGCACAACAACATCATCCTGCGCAGCAAGGTGATCTCGTCGATCCGCCGGCGCATGACCGAGCAGGGCTTCATGGAATTCCAGACGCCGATCCTGACGGCCAGCTCGCCGGAAGGCGCGCGCGACTTCCTGGTGCCCAGCCGCCTGCATCCGGGCCGCTTCTACGCCCTGCCGCAGGCGCCGCAGCAGTTCAAGCAGCTGATCATGGTGTCGGGCTTCGACCGCTATTTCCAGATCGCGCCCTGCTTCCGCGACGAGGATGCCCGCAAGGACCGCAGCCCGGGCGAGTTCTACCAGCTCGATGTCGAGATGAGCTTCGTCGAGCAGGACGACGTGTTCAACGCCGTCGGCCCGGTGATCCATGGCGTGTTCCAGGAATTCGCCAACGGGCGCGATTGCGGCCCGAAGGATTTCCCGCGCATCCCCTATCGCGAGGCGATGCTGAAATATGGCTCCGACAAGCCGGACCTGCGCAACCCGATCATCCTGGCCGACGTGACCGAGGTGTTCCGCGGTTCCGGCTTCGGCGTATTCGCCCGCAGTATCGAGAATGGCGGCGTGGTGCGCGGCATCCCGGCGCCGGGTGCTGCAACCCGTCCGCGCAGCTTCTTCGACAAGATGAACGACTGGGCCCGCCAGGAAGGCGCCGCCGGCCTGGGCTACATCATCTTCGACAATGGCGAAGCGAAAGGCCCGATCGCCAAGTTTCTGGATGCCGACCGAATCGCCCTGCTGAAGAAGCTGGGCAACGTGAAGGACGGCGATGCCATCTTCTTCGCCTGCGACAAGGAACTGGCCGCCGCCAAGCTGGCCGGCCAGGCGCGCATCCGCATCGGTGACGAGCTGGATATCTGCGAGAAGAACGTCTTCAAGTTCTGCTGGATCGTCGACTTCCCGATGTTCGAGTATAACGAGGACGACAAGAAGATCGATTTCAGCCACAATCCCTTCTCGATGCCGCAGGGCGGCCTGGAGGCGCTGAACACCAAGGATCCGCTCGACATCCTGGCCTACCAGTACGACATCGTCTGCAACGGCGTGGAGCTGTCGTCGGGCGCCATCCGCAACCATCGCCCCGAGATCATGTACAAGGCCTTCGAGATCGCCGGTTACGGCCCCGAGGTGGTGGAAGGCAAGTTCGGCGGCATGCTGAACGCGTTCAAGTTCGGCGCCCCGCCGCATGGCGGCATTGCGCCGGGCATCGACCGCATCGTCATGCTGCTGGCCGACGAGCCGAATATCCGCGAGGTGGTGCTGTTCCCGATGAACCAGCAGGCCCAGGACCTGATGATGCAGGCGCCCAGCGAGGTGACGATGAAGCAACTGCGCGAGCTGCATATCCGCGTTGTCGCGCCCGATGCCGAGAAAAAGTCGTAACGATGTGACGGCGAAGCGGCCATGCTCGACGCCCTCGACTATGTCCGCTTCGGCCTCACGCTGTTTTCGATCCTCGATCCCTTCGCGGCGATCCCCTTATTCCTGCTGCTGACCGACAGCCGGTCGGCACAGCAGCGTTCGGCCACCGCGCGCACCGCCGCGCTGGCCGTGTTCGTCACGCTGGTGGTGGCAGGATTTTCCGGCGACCTGATCCTGCGCCTGCTGGGCGCCAGCCTTCCGGCCTTTCAGGTCGGCGGCGGCATCGTACTGTTCCTGATGGCGCTGAGCATGATCAACGCCCAGCTCAGCCCGCAGCAGCAGACGCCCGAGGAGGCCAGCGAGGCATCCGACCGTTCCGCCGTCGGCGTGGTGCCGATTGCCATGCCGCTGCTGGTCGGTCCCGGTTCGATCTCGGCCACCATCATCTACATCGAGCGCGGCACCGGCTGGCAGCACAAGGGCCTGAGCGTGGCGATCCTGGCGCTGATCTGCCTTGGCATCTGGGTGGTGCTCAAGCTGGCGCAGCCGATCGGCGACCGGCTCGGTCGCACCGGCCTCAACATCCTGAACCGCATTTTCGGCTTGCTGCTGGCCGCCGTTGCGGTTCAAATCTTCGCCAATGGATTGCGCGGCCTGTTTCCCGCCCTGGGCTGATATAAAAAGATGGGCTGACACAAAAGAAAGATCGCCTTGCCATGCTCGACCCGGAAGCCAAAGCCCTGCTCGATGCCGTGAAGGCCGCCAACCGCCCCGAATATGCCGATCTGGGCGCAGAGGGTGCGCGCAAGCTCTACAAGGATACGCGCGGCGCAGTGACGCCGCCGGCGCCGGAGGTGTCGGAACTCGACAATATCGCGGCTCCCGGCCCGCATGGGCCGATCCCGCTGCGCTATTACCGCCCAGCCGGCGTGGACAAAAAGGAGCCGTTGCCGGCGCTGGTTTTCTACCATGGCGGCGGCTGGGTGATCGGCGACCTCGACACCCATGACGTGGCCTGCCGCACGCTGGCCAACGAGGCGCGCTGCGCCGTGGTCTCGGTCGATTACCGCATGGGGCCCGAGCACAAATTCCCCTGCGCGGTGGACGATGCCTATGCCGCCCTGCTGTGGACGGCCGAGGAAGCCAAGCGCCTGCGTATCGATCCGGCGCGCATCGCGGTCGGTGGCGATTCCGCCGGCGGGAATCTCGCCGCCGTGGTCTGCATTGCTGCGCGCGAGAAGGCGGCCAGCGGCATCGCCGATGTGCCCAAGATCGTCTACCAGCTGCTGATCTATCCGGCCACCGACATGCACATGAATACGGACTCGCACAAACGCTACGGCGAGGGCCATCTTCTGACACGCTCGGCGATGGACTGGTTCCAGGCGCAGTATCTGAACGGCGAGGCCGACCGCGACGACTGGCGCGCCTCGCCGCTGCGCGCCAAAAGCCTGGCTCACCTGCCGCCCGCCTATGTGGTGGTGGCGGGCTGTGACCCGCTGCGCGACGAGGGCGAGGCCTATGCCATGGCGCTGAAGAAAGCCGGCGTGCCGGTGGCCTTCCGCGAATTCCCCGGCCAGATCCACGGCTTCGTGGTGATGGGCAAGGCGATCCCGCAGGCCAACCAGGCGCTGGCCGAAATGGGCGTGGCGCTCAAGCTGGCATTTGGGCAGGCCTAGGGCGGATCACTCCCGCCCCAGCACCAGCACCCACAGCGCCCGGCGCGGATCGCCGGTATCCACGCGCGTGTCAGCGCCGAGCTCGGTGACAGCCGGATTGAGCAGGTTGCGGCGGTGGCCTTCGCTGTCGAGCCACAGCCGCACCACGCCTTCGGCGTCGCAGGCGCAGAGCGCGAGGTTTTCGGCCGCCGCGCGGTAGCGATAGGCGGCGCGGTCCAGGCGCTGGGGCAGGCCGCTGCCGTCGCAGCCCTCATGGGCCAGCTTGCCGCAACGCTGAAGATCGACGGCGTGGCTTGCCGCGGCTTGGGCGAGGCGCCCGCTCCAGCCCAGCGGCGCGAGGCCGGCGCCGCCGCGCGCCAGGTTGACGTGATGCAGAATCTCGCTGCGCCACTCGGATTCCATCGCCGCCGCATTGCGGCAGAAATATGGCGCCAGCGCCAGCAATGCGCAGAATAACAGCACTTGAATTCCGCGCGCGCCGCGCCGATCTCCTGATCTCGACATATCCGGAGGCTAACGCAGCAATGCTCGACGCGAAATCCCTGTTGGACCAGTTCCTCGGCCAGGCCGGCCAGGCCAAACGCAGCATCGACGGGCTGGGCGGCACCGGCGGCCTTGCCGTGGGCGGGCTGCTGGGCCTGCTGCTGGCCAACAAGAAGGCGCGCAAGATGGCCGGCAATGTCGCCGTCTATGGCGGCGCGGCGGCCCTGGGCCTGCTGGCCTGGCGCGCCTATCGCAACTGGCAGGACGGGCAGAACCCGGCCTCAGGCCCCGTGGCGCAGCCGGGCGACATGCCGCAGGTGGCGCCGAAATACCTGCCCTCGGCCGCGCCGGCCGCCGACGGCAATCCCTTCGAGCTGGCGCTGGTGCGCGCCATGATCTCTGCTGCCAAGGCCGATGGCCATCTGGATGCGACCGAGCAGCAGCGCGTGTTCGCCGAGATCGAGCGCATGGCGCTGGATGCCGAGGCCAAGAGCACGGTTTTTGCCATGCTGGCCAATCCGGTGAGGCTGGAGGAGATCGTGGCCAGCGCGGGCAACGAGGAGCAGGCGGCCGAACTCTATCTTGCCTCGCGGCTGGCCATCGATCCCGACCAGCCGGCCGAACGCGAATACCTCTCCCTGCTGGCCACGCGGCTGCATCTGCCGCCGGACTTGCGCGCACATCTGGATGCCCAGGTGGAAGCTGCGCTGACCCAGAAGACGGCATAAGCAGAGGACGCATAAGCGCAGAGCGGCATGGCCGCCGTGGCGGCGTTACGGCGCCGGAATGCCCTGTCTGCCCGCGTGTGCTAACGGGGTATGCATCAGCCCTGGCTGGCAAAACAACGCGAATGCAAAGCCTGCATTTGCGCGTTGAGCCGTGGCTGCGCGCGGCCTGCCACGTTACCGGCTTTTTAGCTGCGCCCGTGCCCGGGCGGGTCTAGGCTCCTGATCATGAATAGCGCGCCGTTGCCGCGCTGTGACGCAGATTTCAGGAGCGTAGCGTGTCCACGGTGATTGAACCCCTCAAAGCCAGCGGCAGTCTCGTCGTCACGCCCCGCCCGCTGGCCCAGCCGGTGGAGCCCGTGGCGCAGGGTGCCGTCGTCCTGAAGGCGAACCAGCTTGGTCCGCTCAAGGCCGGCACCGGCAGCAAGGTCGATTTGTCAGCGTAAGCGTTTCCTCCCTCAAGTAGGCTTTCCCAGACCAAGGACCGCCCCTGCCATGCCCCGGCAGGGGCGGTTTGCTTTTAGGGGGCTCAGGCGTAGCGTCCATCGCCAAGATAGCTGCTCAGGCCGCCACCGAAGGACCCGCCACCACCGAACAGGCCTAGCAGGTACTGCGTGTTGCTGGCGCGCAGTACCTGCTGCATCAGGCGCGGGCTGTAGGCGCCCTGGGTGTTGTAGGGGTCGTCGGTCTTTGACTTGTCGCTGCCGGTTTTCGTGTCGGCCTTGGCCTTGTCGGTTACAGGCTTTTTCGCGTCTTCCGGGATCGCGCCCGCCGGCAGATACTGTTTCAGTTCGGCAAGGGCGGCGCGCTGTTCGTTGGTGGTGTAGCTCTTGGTTTCGTCGAAGACGATAGCATTCAGTTCTTCGCGGGTCAGGCCGGCGAAGGGGTTGGTCTTGTCCCAGCCGTTGATAAAGCGGGTCGCCAGCCGGGCACGCTCGACGCGCTCGGGCGTG
This sequence comes from Ferrovibrio sp., assembly GCF_046297895.1. GTDB lineage: Bacteria > Pseudomonadota > Alphaproteobacteria > Ferrovibrionales > Ferrovibrionaceae > Ferrovibrio. The sequence goes on from NZ_JBKBHC010000004.1 coordinate 245,730, forward strand.
CCGGTCACGTTTTCGTTGTTGGCGACTGCCTTTTCGGCATAGCTCAGTTCCTTGGCTGCCTTGGCAAGAACGGCTTTTTCCAGCTCGTCGCGGCGGGCCAGCGCAGCACGGCGTTCGTTCACTGTATAATCGCCACTGTCATTGGCGATGATCTCTGTAAGCTGGTCGCGGTTCAGCGTGGCAAAGGGATTGGTGGCCTTACCATTCAGAAAGTCGGTCGCTTTCTTCGCCGAGGCCAGGCGTTCGGCCGTGCCCGATTGCGGCACCTCCGCGTCGTTGGCCTTCTTGTCGAACTCGGTTTTCGGTGTCAGCGCATCCATCGTCAGCACATGGTCCTGACGGGCGAATTCGGCGAAGGCGGCGCGTCTTTCGTTCACCGTGTATTTGCCCTCGGCATCGACGATCACGGCGGCAAGCTCGGCTGCGGTCTTGCCGCGGAAGGGATTGGCCGCCTTGCCATCGATGAAGTCGCTGGCCTGCTTGGCGGCGGCCTTGCGGGCAGTATCGGTGGTGGCGTTGCCGGTGAGCGGGGGAAGCGCGGCATCGGCCGCCTCGGCCTGTTTGGCGCTGGTCAGGAAGATGGCAGAAAGAATTTGCTTCATCTTCTGGGTGATCTGCTCTTCCTCGTCGGGCGTGGCCGCCGCCTTGGCCTGCTCGGCCAGAGCGCGCAAGGCCGCGGGCGACAGCGTAACCTCCACACCCAGATCCTGGCGCAGGTCGCTCGCGACCATCACAGGCTTCTGTGAACCGCTGCCGCTGCTGCCGGTCTGTTCGCTGGTGGACTTGGCAGAGCCGGCAAGGATGGTGGCGGTATAGCCATAGGCGCTGTTGATCGTGGTCATCGGTCGCTCGCTGTTTTAAGTCCGGATACGGACTTGCAAGCGGCAGGCCACTGATTTCACCGGTTAAGATTTTGATATAGAATGAATATTTATTGTCGGTATGGGGCAGATCCTGCCCTGTCGGCAAAAGCTGCCGAGAGAAAATAAAAAGCCCCGATGGCCGGGGGGCCATCGGGGCGGGCCGGAGGAGACCGGCTATTCCGTCTTGCGGGCTGGCGCCTTACGGGCGGCCCCTTACGAGCAGCCCGTCGTGCTGCCGCAGCTATCGCATTTCAGGCAGGTGCCGTTGCGCACCAGCGTGAAGTTGCCGCATTCGGGGCAGGCATCGCCCTCGTAGCCCTTCATGCGGGCCTCGGCGATGCGCTCCATCCGGCTGCTGCCGGCGCCGAGGGCGGTGGCCGACATCTCGACATGGGTATGCGTGTCGGCGCTGACATGCATGACCGACATAGTCGGGCCATCCGTGCCGGTGGCCTGCAGCCCAGCCATGGCACCGCGATCCTGGCCGCCCTTCAGCACATAGAGGTTGGAGCGGATATAGCCGGTGGAAGCCACCTTGATGGCTTCCTTCTCCACCTGCAGCTTGATCGATGCCGGGCTTTCCTTCGCCCCCAGCGCGTCGTGACGCAGGTCGTCGGGCTGCACATGCGCGAGATCCGTACGGCCCAGATAGCTGACAGCCAGTTCGCGGAACACGTAATCAAGGATCGAGGTCGACATCTTGATGACGTCGTTGCCCTCCACCATGCCCGATGGCTCGAAGCGGGTGAAGGTGAAGGCATCCACGAATTCCTCCAGCGGCACGCCATACTGCAGGCCGATGGAGATGGCGATGGCGAAATTGTTCATCAGGCTGCGGAAGGCGGCGCCTTCCTTGTGCATGTCGATGAAGATTTCGCCAAGTTTGCCGTCGTCGTATTCGCCGGTGCGCAGATACACCTTATGCCCGCCCACCACGGCCTTCTGGGTATAGCCCTTGCGGCGCAGCGGCAGCTTCTGGCGGCCGGCGATGTGCTTTTCGACGATGCGTTCGGCGATGATCTGCGCGCGCGCGGCCATCGGGGCTTCGGCCACCTGTTCGGCAACCGTCTCGCCGACCGCATCCTCGACATCGTCTTCCAGCACCTGAGCCTGCAGCGGCTGGCTCAGCTTGGAGCCATCGCGATACAGCGCCATGGCCTTGCAGCCGAGTTTCCACGACAGCATATAGGCCAGCTTGCAATCCTCGACGGTGGCGAGGTTGGGCATGTTGATGGTTTTCGAGATCGCGCCGGTGATGAAGGGCTGGGCGGCGGCCATCATGCGGATATGGCTTTCCGCCGACAGGAAACGCACGCCGTCCTTGCCGCAGGGATTGGCGCAGTCGAAGACCGGCAGGTGCATATCCTTGAGGCCCGGCGCGCCTTCCACCGTCATGGCGCCGCAGCAGTAGAGATTGGCGGCGGCGATCTCGGCGCCGGTGAAGCCCAGTGCCGAGAGCAGGTCGAAGGCGGGATCGTCGAGCTGGGCGTCGGTGAAGCCTAGGCTGCGGCAGAAATCCACGCCCAGCGTCCAGCGGTTCAGCACGAACTTGATGTCGAAGGCACCGCGCAGGCCCTTTTCGGCCTTGGCGATGGCCTCATCGGTGAAGCCCTTGGCCTTCAGCGTCTGGTGGTTCACGCCGGGCGCGCCATCCAGCGTGCCATGGCCCACGGCATGATCGATGATCGCCTTGATCTGGCCGTCGTTGTAGCCGAGCGTCTTGAGCGCCAGCGGCACGGTGCGGTTGATAATCTTGAAATAGCCGCCGCCGGCCAGCTTCTTGAACTTCACCAGCGCAAAATCGGGCTCGATGCCGGTGGTGTCACAATCCATCACCAGGCCGATGGTGCCGGTGGGGGCGATCACGCTGACCTGCGCGTTGCGGAAGCCATGCTGCTCGCCCAGTTCCAGCGCCTGGTCCCAGGCCGCCTCGGCCGCGGCCAGCAGCGCGCTGTCGGGGCAGCTGGCGTGATCCAGCGGCACCGGCATGGTGGCAAGGCCTTCGTAGCCCAGATGGTCGCCCCGGGCGGCGCGGCGATGGTTGCGGATCACGCGCAGCATGTTGTCGGCATTCGGCGCGTAACCGGGGAAGGGGCCCAGCTCGCCGGCCATCTCGGCCGAGGTGGCGTAGGAGATGCCGGTCATCAGCGCGGTGATGGCGCCGCACAGCGCGCGGCCCTGGTCGCTGTCGTAGGAATAGCCGCAGGACATCAGCAGGGCGCCAAGGTTGGCGTAACCCAAGCCCAGCGTGCGGAACTTGTAGGACAGCTCGGCGATCTCGCGGCTCGGGAACTGCGCCATCAGCACGCTGATCTCCAGCACCAAGGTCCACAGGCGCGTGGCATGCTCGAAGCCTTCGATGTCGAATTTGCCATCCGCCTTGCGGAAGCACATCAAGTTCATCGAAGCCAGGTTGCAGGCCGTGTCGTCGAGGAACATGTATTCCGAACACGGGTTCGACGCGTTGATGCGGCCATCGGCCGGGCAGGTATGCCAGTCGTTGATGGTCGTGTCGAACTGGATGCCCGGATCGGCCGAAGCCCAGGCGGCATAGCCGACGCGATCCCAGAGCTGGCGGGCCTTCAGCGTCTTCGACGGTTTGCCATCGTTGCGCCGGATCAGGTTCCAGTCGCCATCCTGCTCGACGGCGCGCAGAAAATCGTCGTTCACGCGCACCGAATTGTTGGAATTCTGGCCCGAGACCGACAGATAGGCTTCCGAATCCCAGTCGGTGTCGTAGGCGGGGAACTCGATCTCGGTATAGCCCTGCCTGGCGAACTGGATCACGCGCTGGATGTAGTTTTCCGGAATCATCGCCTTGCGGGCGGCAACGATCTCGCGGCGCAACTGAGTGTTTTTCTTCGCATCGAAGCGCGCTTCACCACTGCCCAACTGACAGGCGGCCATGATGGCGTTCAGATGCTTCTGCGACAGCCTGGAGCCGGCGACCAGCGCGGCCACCTTCTGCTCCTCGATCACCTTCCAGTCGATGAACTGCTCGATGTCGGGATGGTCGATGTCGCAGATCACCATCTTGGCGGCGCGGCGCGTGGTGCCGCCCGACTTGATGGCGCCGGCGGCGCGGTCGCCGATCTTCAGGAAGCTCATCAGGCCCGACGACTTGCCGCCGCCCGACAGGCGCTCGTTCTCGCCGCGCAGGCGGCTGAAATTGCTGCCGGTGCCCGAGCCGTATTTGAACAGGCGCGCCTCGCGCACCCACAGGTCCATGATGCCGCCCTCGTTGACGAGGTCATCCTGCACCGACTGGATGAAGCAGGCATGCGGCTGCGGATGCTCGTAGGCCGAGGCCGATTTGGTGAGCTGGCCGGTTCTGAAATCGACGTAGTAGTGGCCCTGGGCCGGGCCGTCGATGCCATAGGCCCAGTGCAGGCCGGTGTTGAACCATTGCGGCGAGTTCGGCGCCGCGATCTGCGCGGCGAGCATGAAGCGCATCTCGTCGAAGAAGGCGCGCGCGTCGTCCTCGGAGTCGAAATAGCCGCCCTTCCAGCCCCAGTAGGCCCAGGTGCCGGCCAGACGGTCGAACACCTCGCGGCCGCTGGTTTCCTGGGTGGTGCGGTCTTTCTCGGGCAGGGCCGCCAGGGCTTCCGTGTCGGCCTCGCGGCGCCACAGGAATTCCGGCACATCGGCTTCTTCCACTGGCTTCAGGGCGACGGGCACGCCGGCGCGGCGGAAGTACTTCTGCGCCAGCACATCGGCCGCCACCTGGCTCCAGGCCGCCGGCACCTCGAGCTGGTCGAGCTTGAACACCACGCTGCCATCGGGATTGCGGATTTCGCTGGTGGTGGTTTTCCACTCCAGCCCGGCATATGCATCCTGCCCCGCCACCGTGTAATGCCGCTGAATCCGCATCGTCGTAATCTCCCCGCCCGAACCTTGAGAAAAATCATGATGTTGTGTTCTGGTTGGTACAGTGATTATCGGGCGAAAATCCCAACATCTGGTTACCGCAGACCGCAACGAGGGCTAAATCTAGGGGAGGGGCGTTGATTCTATCAAACGAGAAATCTTAGTATATTTGGTGATGTTCGTTCTGTGTTCTCTTGACTGGATTTCGCCATATTTTGGCGTATGAGTATGACTCGTTGAGTTCCTGAGGATTCGCCGATGCGCCGTCTTTTGCTTGCCGCTGTGATGATAGTCTCCGCCCTGCTGACCGGGCTGGCGGGCGGCCCGAGTCTGGCTCAGGACAAGGGCGCGCGGGCGGCGGCCGAGAAGCTGATGACGACGATCGCACTGGAAAAGCGGGTCGATACCGTGACCCAGCTCTATCTGAATTTCCTGCCGGCCAGCACGCCGGCCGAGCAGCAGCGCGCCGCCGACCTGCGCCAGCGCGCGCCCACGGCTGGGCCGCGCTTTCGCGGCGCCGTGGTGAATGCCGCGGCCCAGAGCTACAGCCGCTCGGAGCTGGAGGCGCTGGATGCCTATTTCGCCAGCGGCGAAGGCCAGCGCCTGCTGACCACCGCGATCACCCGCGCCGTGCTGGGGTTGGGCCAGAAAGGGCAGGTGAAGGGCAGCGACATCCTCAAGCCCGAGGAGCTGCCGCGCGACAATCCGGCCCTGCAGGCGGCGGCCGCGAAATACCCAGCCTTCGAGAGCAAGGCGCGGGCCGAGTTGCAGCGTGAATTCGCCCAGGAAATCGCCCTGATTACGGCACGTTAGGCCAATTTGCCGGGATGGGCAGGCTTGCCCTGCCGGGGCGGCAATGCCATAGTCCGGCCGAATTTCCAGCGGATTCCTGATCTGGCATTGGGACGGGGTTGCACAGCATGAGTCTGATCGGCACCAAGCTTTTTACCTGGTGGAAGGGCGAGGCCGTTGGCCAGGACGCCTTCGGCAACCGCTATTTCCGCGCCAAGGATGGCAGCCGCAAGCGCTGGGTGATCTATAAGGGCAAGCCCGAGGCGTCGAAGGTGCCGCCGGAATGGCATGCTTGGCTGCACTACACCACCGACGAGGCGCCGATCCATGGCGTGCAGCACAAGCCCTGGGAAAAAGAGCATCTGCCGAACCTGAGCGGCACGCCCTACGCCTACCGCCCGGAAGGCAGCGTGGCCAAGAGCGGCCATCGCCCGGCGGCGACCGGCGATTACCAGGCCTGGCAGCCGGAATAAGCGGGCAGGCGAGGGCGGCATGAGCGGGAATCTGGTCGAAACCCTGATCGGCGCGGTGGTCCTGCTGGTCGCCGGCTTTTTCCTGGCCTTCGCCTATTCCACTGGCGGGGTCGGCAGCGGCCGCATTTCCGGCTATGAACTGCAGGCGCGCTTCAACCGCGCCGACGGCCTGGTGATCGGCGGCGACGTGCGGCTCAGCGGCATCAAGATCGGCACCATCACCAAGCAGTCGCTGGACCCCAAGACCTACGACGCGGTGGTGACCTTCACGGTCGACAGCCGCTACGAACTGCCCGAAGACACAGCGCTCAAGATCGCCTCCGAGGGCCTGCTGGGCGGCAACTACCTCTCGGTCGAACCGGGCGGCAGCGACAAGATGCTCAAGCCGGGCAGCTTCGTGCAGCATACGCAGGGCTCGGTGAACCTGATGGATCTGATCGGCCAGGCGATCTTCAGCGCCACCGGAGCCGGCGGCTCGAAGGACAAGGGCGAGGACGCGACGCTCAGCCCGCTGCCCAAGGCCAACTGACGGCCGTGCATTCCCTGCTGCGCCGTTTATCGCTTGCCGCCGCACTGCTGGTCGCGCCCGCAGCCGGCGCGCAACCTGCCGATCCGCAGCCGCAATATCCGTCCACCCCGATGCCGGTTGCAGTGCTGCAGGGTTTGGACAAGATCACGGCGCGGATCTACACCTTCGAGGCGCCGGTGGACCAGACCATCGGCTTCGGCACCCTGAAGGTGACCGTGCGGGTCTGCCGCAAGCGCCCGCCGGAATATCCGCCCGAAAGCGCGGCCTATCTCGAGATCGTCGAGCAGCGGCCCGAACAGCAGGCCAGTGCCCTGTTCAACGGCTGGATGTTCGCCTCCAGTCCCGGCCTCAATCCGCTGGAACACCCCGTCTACGATGTGTGGGTGATCGACTGCAAAACCAGTTCCGGCGGCGCGTCGGGCGGCAGGCAGTAGAAATCGGCACGGCGCGGCAGCGCGTCGAACAGCAGGTCGAGATACTGCTGGCGCGGCACCTCGATGGCGCCGAACTGCTTCAGGTGCGGCGTCACGAATTGCGTGTCGAGTAGCACGAAACCGCCGGCGATCAACCGGCCGACCAGATGCACCAAGGCGATCTTGGAGGCGTTGGTGGCGCGGCTGAACATGCTCTCGCCGAAGAAGGCCGCGCCCAGCCGCACGCCATACAGACCGCCCACCAGGACTCCGGCATCGTCACGGCATTCCACGCTGTGGGCGAAGCCCAGGCGGTGCAGTTCGATATAGGCATTGCGGATCGTTGCGTTGATCCAGGTCGACTGGCGCTGGGGGTGCTGCGTCGGTTCGGCGCAGGCCGCGATCACGGCCGGGAAATCGGTATCCACCGTGACGGCATAGGGTGCGGCGCGCACGGTACGGGCCAGCCGGTGCGGCAGGTGGAAGCCATCCAGCGGGATGATCCCGCGCCGCGTGGGATAGACCCAGAAATAATCCGGATCGTCGGCGCTGTCGGCCATCGGGAAATAGCCGCGGGCATAGGCCTGCAGCAGCAGTTCGGGCGTGAGCGGTTCGGGATGCGTGCTCATGGCCAGGAGCTAGTGCGCATCCCGCAAATCCCTAACCCTGCCAAGGTCAATTTTGGCGGGCGATGAATTCTTCCAGCCAGTGGATGTCGTAGGCACCATTGACGAAATCGGGTTCGTTGATCAGCGCCAGATGCAGCGGAATGGTGGTTTCCAGCCCGCCGATCACATACTCCTCCAGCGAGCGGCGCAGGCGCATCAGGCATTCGTTGCGGCTGGTGCCGTGCACGATCAGCTTGCCGATCAGCGAGTCGTAATGCGGCGGAATCTGGTAGCCGGTGTAGAGTGCTGAATCGACGCGTACGCCCAGCCCGCCGGGCACGTGATAGTCGGTGACGCGACCGGGCGAGGGCGCGAAGGTACGTGGATTCTCGGCGTTGATGCGGCACTCGATGGCGTGGCCGTTGAACTTGATGTCGTCCTGCGTGTAGCCCAGCGGCGCGCCGTTGGCGATGCGCAGCTGCTCGCGCACGAGGTCCAGGCCGGTGATCATCTCGGTGACGGGATGCTCCACCTGCAGGCGGGTGTTCATCTCGATGAAATAGAACTGGCCGTTTTCGAACAGGAATTCGATGGTGCCGGCGCCGCGATAGCCCAGCTTGGCGACGGCATTGGCGGCGATCTTGCCGATCTTGTCGCGTTGGTCGGAGTTCAGGGCCGGCGAACGGGCCTCTTCCAGCACCTTCTGGTGGCGGCGCTGCAGCGAGCAGTCGCGTTCGCCCAGATGCACGGCATTGCCATGGCTGTCGCCGAAAATCTGCATCTCGATATGGCGCGGCCGGGCGAGGTATTTCTCGACATAGACCGAGTCGTTGCCGAAGGCGTTGCGCGCCTCGTTCTTGGCCTGCGCCAATGCCGAGCCGAATTCAGCCGGCGACCGCACCACCTTCATGCCGCGGCCGCCGCCGCCGGCGGTGGCCTTGATCAGCACGGGATAGCCCATGTCGTCCGCCAGTTTCAGGCCCTGGGCCTCGCTCTCGATGGCGCCATCGGAACCGGGCACCACGGGCAAGCCAAGATCCTTGGCCACCTGCTTGGCCGTGATCTTGTCGCCCATCATCTTGATGTGTTCGGAGGTCGGGCCGATGAAGGTGATGCCGTGGGCCTCGACGATCTCGGCGAACTTGGCGTTTTCCGACAGGAAGCCATAGCCGGGATGGATTGCATCCGCGCCAGTGATCTCGGCGGCTGAGATGATCGCCGGGATGTTGAGATAGCTCTGGCTGGAGGGCGGCGGACCGATGCAGACGGATTCATCGGCGATGCGCACATGCATGGCATCGGCATCAGCGGTGGAATGAACCGCTACCGTCCGGATGCCCATCTCGCGGCAGGCGCGATGGATGCGCAGCGCGATCTCGCCGCGATTGGCGATCAGCACCTTGTCAAACATGGAGGCGACCGGCGCTTATTCGATAACCAGCAGGACCTGGCCGAATTCGACCGGCTGCTGGTTCTCGATCAGGATGCGGGCCACGCGGCCGCCCTTGGGCGCGGTGATCGGGTTCATGGTCTTCATGGCCTCGACGATCAGCACGGTCTGGCCGGCATTCACGGTGTCGCCGACCTTCACGAAGGGGGCGGCGCCGGGCTCGGATGCCACATACACGGTGCCGACCATCGGCGATTTCACGGCACCGGGGTGATTGGCGTCGTCACTTCCGGCCGCGGCGGGCGCCGCCGCGCCGCCGGCAGCAGCCGGGGCGGGAGCATAAACCTGGGCCGGGGCGGCGGCCATCACGGTACCGCCCTTGGTGACCCGCACTTTCAGCGCGCCTTCGCTCCACTCGATCTCGGTCAGGCCGGTCTCGTTGAGCAGGTCGGCGAGATCGCGGATCATCTGCTGGTCGATGCGGCTGGCGGCGGGTTTGGCGGCTTTATCCTTAGGCGCGGATGCCATGCGCTACTCCTGTGATGCTTAAGGCTGTGAATATAGGGTTCAGACGATATCGGCCAGCGCTTCCAGCGCCAGCACATATCCCTTCGGCCCGAAACCGCAGATCATCCCCTTCGCGGCCAGCGAAACATAGGAATGATGGCGGAATTCCTCGCGCCGGTGGATGTTGGACAGATGCACCTCGACGCAGGGCTTCTCGGCGGCGTTCAGCGCGTCGAGAAGCGCGACCGAGGTATGCGTATAGGCTCCGGCATTGAGCACGATGCCGTCGGCATGGGAGCGGGCTTCCTGGATCCAGTCGACCAGCTCGCCCTCGTGATTGCTCTGGCGGAAAACCAGGGTCATACCGAGCCGTTTCGCGGCGGCAAGACAAAGCTTTTCCACGTCAGCCAGGGTATCGCGGCCGTAGATCTCGGGCTGGCGCAGGCCCAGCATATTCAGATTTGGGCCGTTCAGCACATAGACCACGGGCGTAGAGGTCTTCGGCGTGGAGGCCTTGAGCCCGGAAGCCTTGCCGCCCGACTTTTTCCGCTTCTGCGCCATGATGAGGTGATCGCTCCGAAAGACCGGCATTTGCCGTACACCATCGCATCGCCCCGGGCAACCCGTTGATCATGCAGGCCGGTCGCGGCGGAGAGGCGGAAGCACCGGTCCGGCCGCAGGCGGCGGACCGATAATCCGTTCGTGAGTGACGGTGAATGCCGAAGATCTATTTATGGGCGAGTTTATTGGGAAAAATCGCCCGATGGTTTGATATTGCGGGGTTCCTGCTCATACAAGGATGCTCTCGCAAAAGTTGTGCATCTCTTGGTCGGTATGGTTAATGCCAAGGGAGTAAGTATTCGTATTTTACTTCGTTTACAGAGAAAATTATCCTTAACGCTCAGGTTGCGGTGTTGAGCGGTGTTCGCCTAAACGCGGTGATTACATAATTGAAAGTTGTGTTAAGCTGTCTCCATGGTTGATGCCGTGACGGGGCGGGCAGCGCTCTCCCTATTGTCAGGACCATCCGCGGCGGACCAGCAAGGCAATCGGAAGAATCCGTTGCTGCCGACCCCGTTGAACCAGCCGGAAAAAACCGGCTTTCAGCGGGCGCCGGCGATTCTGCGGTTCGATGTGCCGCGCGTCAGCGACAATACCTTCGCGGCGCTGCAGGATGCCGCCCTGCTGAGCAGCGTGCGCACCAAGGTGACGTTCGAGGAACGCACCCGGCTGGAGGCGGAAATCCGCCGCCGCATCCAAGTGGTTGAGACCGGCGGCAGCCCCGGCAGCCCGGCTACGCCTGACAGCACCAATGTCGTGACCATTACCCAGGGCAGCCTGGACCAAAATGCGCTGGGCGCCCTGAATGACCTGATCGAAGGTTTCCGGCGCGGCAGCGGCGAGAATCCGTCCCGCTTCGTGCCCGCCCTGACACGGGAATTGCAGCGGTTCAGCGACAGGCTGAACAGTGGCGAGGCCGGCGATACGCTGGCGGGCATCATCCGCCGCATAGAGAACAGCGTGATCGGAGAGGACGGCCTGCAATTCTCCGACCTGTTCCGCGATCCGGGCTTTTTCATCAGCATTGCCGCCGGACTGGGCGAACTGGCATCCAGCACCAATGGCCGTGCCGCCGATGCCCTGCGCGACGTGATTTTCCGACTGGGCGACCGGCGGCTGTATGACGGCAATCCGCGCAACGATTCCCTGCGCGCCGTCAGTTCCGCCATCGATCGACTGGGACGCGCGCTGGATGACGAGTCCAACGCGGTGCCGGCCCTGCAAAACTTCCTTGAACGGATCGGCGGCGATCCCGGCAACGGCAATGGCCGTTACGCCGCGCGCATCGCCGATATTCTCGATCAGACCCTGAGCGACCTGCGCGGCGGGTCGCTCGATCTGCAGGCCATCCGCCGCGTCGAAAGCGCGCTGCAGGATATCGCCGGCCTGCAGGATATCGCCGGCAATGCCGATGACCGGCTGCGCGAGCAGGCGACGGAGGGGTTGCAGGATATCCTCGATCGTTATGCCCGCATAACCGACACCACGCAGACAACGGTGATCCCCGGCCAGCCGGCCGTGCCGCCGACGCCGGGCGAGAAAACCCTGGTGATCACCGAGGAGACCACGCTGGTGCCCCGGGTGGAGATCGTCGAGCGTGTGGTCGCGGTCTACCAGGCGGTTCAGGATCAGTTCAAGCCGCTGCAGAAGCTGAGCGAGCCGCCGCCACCGGTGCCCAATCTGCAGGCCCTGGTAACGCCGCCGGGACGCGACGACGAGGATGACAGGCGTCGCAACCGCTTTGGCATCAATGCCGATGACGAGCGCGGCGTGGCCGGATTTGGTCTGCGCAGGGAAGACGACGAGGACCGCGGACGGCCGTTCTCTCTCTCCGGCCCGCTCTCCGGCGGCTACGGCGCATCCGGTTCCGGCTTCAGCAGCCTGGCTGCGGGGCGGTATCTCGACAATACGGTTTGATGCCGTCCCTGGCCCTGCGGCAATTGCCAATCCCGCCATGGCGGGCTAATCCGATGGCATGACCGCATCCTCCCAGCAGCCTCGCCTGCATGCCGAGATCAATCCCGTCACGCCGTTCCAGCAGAACTGCTCGCTGATCTGGTGTCCGGAGACCATGCGCGGCGCGCTGGTTGATGCCGGGGGCGAAGCCGAGCAACTCCTGGCCGCCGCCGAACGGCGCGGCGTGACACTGGAAAAACTGCTGGTCACGCACGGGCACCTGGATCATGCCGGCGCGGTGAAGGACATCGCCGAACAACTCAACCTGCCCATCGAGGGGCCGCATCGCGACGATGCCTTCTGGATCGATGGGATGCCGCAGGCGGCGAAGCAGTATGGCTTCCCGCCTTCGCGCAGCTTCACGCCCGACCGTTGGCTGGAAAACGGCGACACGGTGACGGTGGGCAATCTCACGCTCGATGTCTACCACTGCCCCGGCCACACGCCGGGCCATGTGGTATTCGTGCATGCGCCGTCGCGCGTGGCGCTGGTGGGCGACGTGCTGTTCCAGGGTTCGATCGGCCGCACGGATTTTCCTCGCGGCAATCATGCCGACCTGATCCGCTCGATCCGCGAGCGGCTGTTCCCGCTGGGCGACGACATCACCTTCGTGCCCGGCCACGGCCCGCTCTCCACCTTCGGGCAGGAGCGGCAGGGCAATCCCTTCGTGTCGGACCGCGCGCTGGGGATCGGCGCGTAAGAGGTTCGCTCACCGCCAGTGCGGCGGCCAGGTTTTCTCGGTGATCGGCAGGGCGCGCATGCGCTGCTGCCAGGCGGCCATCTTCGGCGTGATCAGGTCGGCCGGCACGGTGCCGGGTTTACGGGTCTCGATGCGGCCCAGCATGGCGACGCTGGGATAGAGCGTGAAATCGGCGGCCGAAGGCGCCGTACCGCCGAACCAGTCGCCGGTCAGCAATTTTTCCCAGTAGGCGAATTCCGTGCGCAGGGCGGCGAGGCCCTTCGCCGTGCGTTCGGCGGCATCGGGCAGGCCGGGTTCCAGCAGCGGCCGGACCATCATCTCGACGGCTTCGACGAAATGGTTGTCGATTTCACGGATCATGCGGCGCTGGATGGCGCGCTGGCGGATATCGGCGGGGAAGAGCGTAGGGCCTTCGGGCCAGCGTTCGGCGATGTATTCGACGATGGCATTCGATTCGAAGATGGCGAAACCGTCATCCACCAGGGCCGGCACCTCGCCGCGTGGATTCACCGCTAGGTATTCCGGTGTCTTGTGCTCGCGCTTGTCGAAGGAGATAAGCCGGAAATCGTAGGACAGGCCCTTGTGCTCAAGGGCGAGCCAGACCCGCCAGGCAAAAGGCGAACCCGAACCGTAATAGAAAGTCAGCGCCATGATCCCCTCCCGTGTGATGGCTGCGGCAGCATAGCCCAACTAACGGGAGGGGGAGGAGTGTCAACGTGACGGCGGTCACGGGCCTGTGTATTTCACGATCTTCTGGTCGATGGCGCCGAAGATTGACTTGCCGGCGGCATCGAACATCTCGATGCGCACATGGTCGCCGAACTTCATGAACGGCGTCTTTGGCTTGCCCTCGTTGATCGTCTCGATCATGCGGATTTCGGCCAGACAGGAGAAGCCCTTGCTGGCATCTCGGTTCGACACGGTGCCCGAGCCGACGATGCAGCCGGCCTTCAGGTTGCGCGTCTTGGCCGCATGGGCGACCAGATCGGCCAGGCTGAACTGCATGTCGGCGCCGGCATCGGGTTCGCCGAACTTTTTGCCATTCAGATGAGTCACCAGCGGCCGGCAGACCTTCGAATCCTTCCAGGCGTCGCCCAGTTCGTCGGGCGTGACAGCAACCGGCGAGAAGGCGGTAGAGGGTTTGCCATGGAAGAAGCCGAAGCCCTTGGCCAGCTCGGCCGGGATCAGGTTGCGTAAGCTGACATCGTTCACCAGCATCAGCAGGCGGATCTGAGCCGCCGCCTGGGCTGACGAGGAGCCCATAGCCACGTCGCCGGTGATCGCAGCCACCTCGCCCTCGAAATCGATGCCATAGGCCTCGTCGGCCACGGGGATGTCGGCGGTGGGCGGCAGGAAATCGTCCGAGCCGCCCTGATACATCAGCGGATCGTGGAGGAATTCCGGCGGCATCTGGGCGCCGCGCGCCCTGCGCACCAGTTCGACGTGGTTGAGATAGGCCGAGCCGTCGCACCACTGATAGGCGCGCGGCAGCGGCGAGGCCAGCTTGCCGGCGTCAAAGGGAAGCGCACCGGCCGCTTCGCCCTTGTTCAGGGCATCGTACACGGCCTGCAGCTTCGGTGCCATCACGGCCCAGGAATCAAGCGCCATCTGCAGGGTGGGGCAGAGCTGGTCGACTGGCAGCATGCGGGCCAGGTCGCGGCTGACCACGCAGAGACGTCCGTCGCGGCCATGCCGCAGCGAGGCGAGTTTCATCGCAAATTACTCCCTAGACTTGGTTGTGCTTACTCGGCGGCCTGCTTGAAGCCTTCAGGGTTCCAGGTACCGACATAGCCCTTGAACTCGACGCTCTCGGCCGCCGGCGCGATATCGAGCGCGTCCCGGGTATCCAGCATCACCGCCACTTCGTCGGTTTCCTTGCGGGCCGCCTTCGCGCCGGCCGCAAAGGCCTTGGGATGCGGGCCATGGGGGAAGCCGCAGGGATGCACGGTGATCATGCCGGGATGGATATTGTCGCGGCTGAAGAACTGACCCTGGTGATAGAAGATCACCTCGTCGTAATCGTCGTTGTTGTGGAAGAACGGCACCTTCAGGGCTTCGGGATCGGATTCGATCGGGCGCGGCACGAAGGTGCAGACCACAAAGCGCGAGGCGAGGAAGGTGGTGTGCGCGCTCGGCGGCAGGTGATAGCGGTGGCTCATCAGCGGCCGGATGTCGCGCCAGTTCAGCTTCACCGCGGTCAGGTCGCCCTTCCAGCCCACCACGTCGAGCGGGTTGAAGGGGTACGTTACGGTGGAGATCTGGTCGCGGCGCTTGATCACCACGCGCCAGTTGCTGCCGCCCGAAGCCGGGCCATTCTTCTGCTGGGCGCGGAAGGGATCGTCGATGCGCGGAATCTGCAGCACGCCGGGATCGAAGATCGCATGCGGTCCCAGCAGGCCCTTGTCGGGCAGGCGATAGCTGTCGTTGGTGGCCTCGATCATCAGGATCTTGCTTGGCGAGGCAGGCTCCAGGCGCCACATGGTGCCGCGCGGCAGCATGATGTAATCGCCTTCACCATACTCCATATGGCCGAAGTCGCAGAACAGCGCGCCGCTGCCCGCATGCACGAACAGCAACTCGTCGCCATCGCCGTTGCGCACCAGGTGATCCATCGCCTGGGCGATCAGCAGGTGGCGGTATTTCACATGGGCATTGCCCATGAGCAGCTTAGCCTTCCACGGGCAGTCGACCGCATCGGCGAACTTCGCCGTGTCGAAGGCGCGCGGCTTCAGCGGGCCTTCCCAGTCGATCCAGCCGGTGGGCGGGTTCTGGTGATAGAGATGGGCGGCGGGGCCGAAGAAGCCTTCCTTGCCCATCTCGCGCTCGAAGGTGCCCTGGGGCAGGGCGACATGGGCCTGCCGCGCGGACTGGCCCTCGCTGTGGGTCATGGGTATCCAGGTCTTGGCCATGGGGCGTTTCCTCCTGACTCTTCTGTCTGATTAATTGGCTTTCAGCACGCCGCGCCGAATCTGGTCTAGTTCGATGGACTCGAACAGGGCCTTGAAGTTGCCCTCGCCGAAGCCCTCGTTGCCTTTACGCTGGATGATCTCGAAGAAGATCGGCCCGATCACGGTATCGGTAAAGATTTGCAGCAGCAGGCCCTGGTTCTGGGTCGGCGCGCCGTCGATCAGGATCTGCAACTCCTTCAGGCGGGCGAGATTCTCGCCATGACCCGGCACGCGGCCCTCGACCTGGTCGTAATAGGTGTCCAGCGTGGACTGGAACGGCACGTCGCGGCCGCGCATGGTGCTGACGGTCGTGTAGATGTCGTCGGTACCCAGCGCCACATGCTGGATGCCCTCGCCATGATAGGCATTCAGGTATTCGACGATCTGCGACTTGTCGTCAGAGCTTTCGTTGATGGGAATGCGGATCTTGCCGCAGGGGCTGGTCATCGCCTTGGATTTCAGGCCGGTGAGCTGGCCTTCGATGTCGAAATACTTGATCTCTCGGAAATTGAAGAGGCGCTCATAGAATTCCGCCCATTCGTTCATGCGGCCGCGATGCACGTTGTGGGTCAGGTGGTCGACATAGGTGAGGCCAACACCCTTCGGATTGCGGTCCACGCCGGGCAGGGGCACGAAGTCGACATCGTAGATGGTGCCACGTTCGCCATAGCGGTCGACCAGGTAGATCAGGCTGTCGCCGATGCCCTTGATGGCGGGGATATTCAACTCCATCGGGCCGGGCTGGGCCTCGACACCCCAGGCGCCCAGCTCGGTGGCGCGCTTGTAGGCCTTGGCGGCATCCTTCACGCGGAAGGCCATGGCGCAGATCGACGGGCCGTGGATGCGGGCGAAGCTCTGGGCGAAGCTGGCCGGCTCGGCATTGAGGATGAAATTGACGTCTCCCTGGCGGAAAAGCGTCACGTTCTTGGAGCGGTGCCTGGCCACGGCGACGAAGCCCATGCGCTCGAACAGCGCAGCCAGCTTCTCGGGTTCGGGCGCGGCGTATTCGATGAATTCAAAGCCATCGGTGCCCATCGGGTTGTCGAACAGATCGGCCATGGGGATTATCCTCCCAAAAGGAATTGCGATTGAGTCGCATAATAGTTACATTTGAAACTATATTCAAGGCCGAACATCGCCATGGGAGAGACCAAAATGGCCAAAGCGCCGCTGGCACTGGAGCGGTTCCTGCCTTACCGGCTCTCGGTGCTGACCAACCGGGTCAGCGGCGCGCTGTCGCGGCATTACGCCGACCGGTTCGGCATCGGCATTCCAGAATGGCGGGTGATTGCGATCCTCGGCCGTTATGCCGGCCTGAGTGCCAACCAGGTGGCGGAACGCTCGGCCATGGACAAGGTGACAGTCAGCCGCGCCGTGGCGGCGTTGGAATCCAAGGGCCTGCTGGATCGGGAGCGAGACGATGGCGACAAGCGCAAGTCGCGGCTGACGCTGTCAGGCAAGGGGCAAGGCGTTTATGCCGAAATCGCGCCGCTGGCGCTGGGCTTTGAGCGCGAGCTGCTGACGGTCCTGACTGTCGATGAAGCGGCCCAGCTCGACCGCATCATCGACAAGCTGAATGGCAAGATGGACGTGCTAGCCACCGAACGCTAGGCCGCAGTCATTCCGAAGCCGGGGGCACCACCTGCTTGGCCTGCTGGGCGGCGATCTGCGCTTCGAAGCGCGCCTTGCCGCGACGGTGCACCAGGAACAGCACCACGCCGACCACGGCGAAGATGGCCAGCATGATCAGGCCGAAATCCTTGGCGATGTCGCCCAACACCGCCTCGAAGGCGACGCCCAGCAGATAGCCGGCCCAGGAGAAGGCATTCGCCCACAGGCCGGCGGCGATGAAGTTGAGCACGGCAAAGCGCGGCCAGGAGATCATGCTCATGCCCATCGCCAGAGACGAGAAGTTGCGCACGCCGTAGATGAAGCGGAAGCTGAGGATGAAGCCGATGTGGTATTTGTGCAGCATGTCGAGCGCCACGTTGACGCCGCCCTGCAGCTTGGGGAATCGCTTGAGCAGACGGTGGCCGTATTTCCGGCCGATCCAGAAATAGAGCTGGTCGCCGGAAAAGCTGCCTAGCCAGGCAGCCGCGATCAGCCAGTACATATGCAACATGCCCTGGCTTGCGGCCGCTCCGGCGAAGATCACGAAGGTCTCACCTTCCAGGAACGTCCAGACGAAGGTGATGATGTAGAACCACTCGCGATACTGTTCGATCAGACCGTAAATATCGATATCCACAGGAGCCTCGTGTGCCGGTTCAGATCAGGCCGGCAAGCGGCGAGGAAGGATCGGCATAGCGCTTCTTGGGCATGCGACCGGCCAGATAGGCCAGTCGGCCGGCCTCGATCGCCAGCTTCATGGCCCGGGCCATGCGGATCGGATCTTTCGCTTCGGCGATGGCGGTATTCATCAGCACGCCGTCGCAGCCCAGTTCCATGGCGATGGCGGCATCCGAGGCGGTGCCGACGCCGGCATCGACCAGCACCGGCACTTTGGCATTCTCGATGATGATGCGGATGTTCACTGGGTTCTGGATGCCAAGGCCCGAGCCGATCGGCGCCGCCAGCGGCATGATCGCGCAAGCGCCCAGGTCTTCCAGCTTCTTTGCCGCGATCGGATCGTCGGCGCAGTAGACCATGACGTCGAATCCGTCCTTCACCAGCAGCTTGGTCGCTTCCAGCGTGGCTTCCATGTCGGGATAGAGCGTCTTCTGGTCGCCCAGCACTTCCAGCTTCACCAGCTTCCAGCCACCGGCCTCGCGGGCTAGGCGCAGCGTGCGCACCGCATCGTCGGCGGTGTAGCAGCCGGCGGTGTTGGGCAGGTAGGTGTACTTCCTGGGATCGACGTAATCGACCAGCATCGGCTGGTTCGGATCAGTGACGTTCACGCGGCGCACGGCGACGGTGACGATCTCGGCGCCCGAGGCCTCGATGGCGAGCCTAGTCTGCTCGAAATCCTTGTACTTGCCGGTGCCGACCAGCAGGCGTGAGCGGAAGCGCTTGCCGGCAACCTCGAAATAATCGTCCTCGGCGGGCTTCATGGGCGCGTTGCCGCCGCCAATGAAATGCACGATCTCGATTTTGTCGCCGTCGTTGAGCGCGGTCTCGGCATAGGCCGAACGCGGCACGATTTCCCGATTGAGTTCGATGGCAATCTTGCGGGCGTCGAGCGACAGGGCGGACAGTAGCTCCGCCACCGTTGCTGCACCGCCCATCTCGCGGGCTTCGCCATTGATCGTCAACTGCATGTTCTGCGCTACCCTGCCTACGCGCGGTCTTTTTGGCCGCACCGGTCAGATGGGGGCCGATGGGCGGGCAGACAATAGAGCGCGGGACGGCGCCGGGGCAACCCTTCCATTGGTCCTATTTCCCTCGAAGGCTTTGTAACACAACGGTATTGCGCTACGATCCGGCCCTTTCCGGGAGGGTTTTACATGCTGCTTTATGGGTATTTCCGGTCCTCGGCCGCCTACCGGGTGCGGATCGCGCTGAATCTGAAGGGGCTCGCCTATGACAACAGCTTCATCCACCTCCAGAAGAACGACCAGTTGTCGGATGACTTTGCCCGCCTGAATCCCCAGAAGCAGGTTCCCGCCCTGGTCGATGGCGGAACGCTGCTGACCCAGTCGCTGGCCATCATGGAATACCTGGACGAAACCCATCCCGAGCCGGCCTTCCTGCCCGCCGATCCCAAGGAGCGGGCCCGCGTAAGGGCCCTGGCGCTGGCCATTGCCTGCGACATCCACCCGCTGAACAACCTTCGCGTGCTGCGCTACCTGGTCAAGGAGATGGGACTGCCGGAGGACAAGAAGGACCAATGGTACCAGCACTGGATCGAAAACGGCTTTCAGGCGGTGGAAAAGATGCTGAGCGGCAGCCCGGCCACCGGCCGTTTCTGCCACGGCGACAGCCCCACCATGGCCGACATCTGCCTGGTGCCGCAGGTCGCCAATGCCCGCCGCTTCAACTGCGACCTTTCGGCCTATCCGACACTGGTGCGCATCGATGGCGAGTGCCGCCAGTTGGAGGCCTTCGCCAAAGCAGCCCCGGACAAGCAGCCTGACGCCGAATAGGTCGCCTCAGCCTCCGAGCGCGGCGATGGCCTCGGGCAGGTCGGCGAAATGGTCGATCAGGCGGTCGCCGCCCAGTTCATGGGGCGGAATCTGCGTATAGCCGAAGCTGACCACCACGCAGGGCAGGCCGGCGGCCTTGGCTGCATTCACGTCGTTGGCGGAATCGCCCACCATGGCGGCCCAGCCATGGGCAATGCCCAAACGCGCGTTCAATGCCGCGACGGTGCCGTGGATATGGCCGGGATCGGGCTTGCGCATGGCCAGGGTGTCGCCGCCAACCACGGCGCCAAACAGGTCGAGCATACCGAGCTGGCCCAGCAGGCTGCGGCTGAGGCCCTCGGGCTTGTTGGTGCAGACGGCCAGTGCGTAATCCTGCTCGGCCAGAGAAGCCAGGCAGGTCAGCGCGCCGGGAAAGGGGCGGCTGGTATCGGCCAGATGGCGGCCGTAATAGACCATGAAATCCGTGAACGCGTTCTCAAACTGCTCGGGTCCCGGCATGCCGCCGCTGGCCTTGAAACCCTTTTCCAGCAGGGCGCGGGCGCCGTCCCCCACCATGCTGCGCACGGCTTCCAGCCCGAGGGCGGGCCGCCCGGCACGGGTCAACGCATGATCTGTCGCCGCCGCAAGATCGGGCGCCGTATCAACCAGCGTGCCGTCGAGATCGAACAGAATTGCCTTACGAGTCATGGTGTTACATTTAGAAAGACCCTGAAACAGACGGAAAGAGCATTTGATTTCCGTTGCCCTGGGCGGCTATGACACAGTCCCGCCGCGCCGAATGCGGCGAATCGCGATTTTTGTACACGGAACAGGTTGATGGCGAAACGCCCTCCAGCAAAGCGAAAGACGGGAAAACGGAGCGTGGCGGTCGTGGTCCTGGCTGCCGGCCAGGGCACGCGGATGAAATCGCGCCTGCCCAAGGTGCTGCATCCGGTGGCCGGCCGGGCGATGCTGCATCATGTACTGGATGTCGCCGCGAGCCTGAAGCCTGAACGGGTCATTGTCGTGACCGGCAAGGACCAGACCGCCGTGATGGACGCCGCCAGGCCCGCGCAGACTGTCGTGCAGCATCCGGCGCAGGGCACGGGCCATGCAGTGATAGCCGCCCTGCCGGCGCTGAAGGGGTTCAGCGGCGATGTGCTGGTGGTGTTCGGCGACACGCCGCTGCTCACGCCGGGTCTGCTGAAAAACCTGGTGGCGGCCCGCCGGCATAAAAGTGATCCGGCCGCCGTGATCGTCGGATTCCGCCCGGCCGATCCGGCTGCCTATGGTCGCCTGATCACCGATGCGAAGGGCCAGTTGCAGAAGATCGTCGAATACAAGAATGCCTCGGCCGAGGAGCGGGTCGTGCGGCTATGCAATGGTGGCCTGATGGCGCTGGACGGCGCGCGGCTGCCCGTGCTGCTGAAAAAGTTGAGCAACAAAAACGCGCAGGGCGAATACCTGCTGACCGACGTGGTGGAGCATGCCAATGCGCAGGGCTGGACCTGCCGCGTGGTGGAGGCCGATCCGGTCGAGGTGATGGGTATCAACACCCGGGCCGAGCTGAGCATGGCGGAGGCGGCGATGCAGCAACGCCTGCGCGCCGCGGCCATGGCCAGCGGCGTGACCATGACGGCACCGGAAACGGTATATCTGCGCAGCGATACCAGACTCGGCCGCGATGTAGTGATCGAACCCTTCGTGGTGTTTGGCCCTGGCGTCAGTGTTGCTGACGACGTGGTGATCCGCAGTCACAGCCATATCGAGGGCGCCAGCATCGCGCCGGGCGCCACCATCGGACCGTTCGCCCGGCTGCGGCCCGGTGCCCGCATCGACGAGCAGGCTCATATCGGCAATTTCGTCGAGATCAAGAATGCCCGCGTGGAGAAGGGCGCCAAGGTCAATCATCTGACCTATATCGGCGATGCCCGCGTGGGCGCCAAGGCCAATGTCGGCGCCGGCACCATCACCTGCAATTACGATGGCTTCGACAAGTATCACACAGATATCGGCGCGGGCGCCTTCATTGGCTCGAATTCGGCCCTTGTGGCGCCGGTGAAGATCGGCGCCGGCGCCATGGTGGCAGCCGGCAGCGTGGTCACGCGCGACGTACCGGCCGATGCCCTGGCCGTAGCGCGCGGCCGTCAGGACGACAAGCCCGGCTTTGCAGCGAAGTTCCGCGCCCTGAAGGCGGCGCGCAAGACGAAGAAATAGGAGCAGCGCGTATGTGCGGAATTGTCGGCGTCGTCGGCACGCGGAATGTCGTCCCCCTGCTGATCGACGGCCTGAAGCGGCTGGAATATCGTGGCTATGATTCCGCCGGTGTCGCCACGCTGAGCGGGAAGGGCGTGATCGAGCGCCGCCGCGCCGAAGGCAAGATCGTCAATCTGGAAGGCCGGCTGGCCGAGCTGCCGCTGCAGGGCCTGATCGGCATCGCCCATACCCGCTGGGCCACGCATGGCGCACCGAACGAGGCCAACGCCCATCCGCATGCGACCGAGCGCGTGGCGCTCGTGCATAACGGCATTATCGAGAATTACCGCGAACTGGCCGAGGAACTGATTGCCAAAGGGCAGGTTTTCCAGAGCCAGACCGATACCGAGGTGGCGCTCCGACTGATCGACCAGTATCTCGTCGAGGGCATGGATCCCGAAACAGCGGTGAAAACGGCGCTCGGCCGACTGCGCGGCGCTTTTGCGCTGGGCATCCTGTTCCACGGCAAGGATGACCTGCTGATTGGCGCCCGCCGCGGCGCGCCGCTCGCGGTCGGGTTCGGCAATGGCGAGATGTATCTGGGCTCCGATGCCCTGGCGCTGGCGCCGCTGACCGACAAGATCGCCTATCTGGAAGAAGGCGATTGGGTCGTGTTGAGCCGTGGCGCAGCGCGTTTCTTCGATGCCGACAACAAACCAGTGCAGCGCGCAGTGCGTCCCACTGCGATCAGCGGCGCCATGATCGGCAAGGGCAATTACCGCCACTACATGCAGAAGGAGATCTACGAGCAGCCAGCGGTGATGGGCGATACCATCAATACCGTGGTGAGCCCGACCGACCGCTGGGTGCACCTGCCCGATCTCGGGCTCGACCTGGCGCAAATCAGCCGGATCACCATCGTGGCCTGCGGCACCTCGTATTATTCCGGCCTGGTGGCGAAATACTGGCTGGAACGTTATGCCCGCATCAACGTGGAAGTGGATGTGGCCTCCGAGTTCCGTTACCGCGAGGCACCGGTCGATCCCAAGGGTTTGGCCATTTTCATCTCGCAGTCAGGCGAGACGGCCGATACGCTCGCCGCTCTGCGCTACGTGAAGCAGAATGGCGGGCGCACCCTGGCGATCGTCAATGTGCCGGAAAGCAGTATGGCACGCGAAGCCGACGGCGTGCTGCCAACCAAGGCCGGACCGGAAATCGGCGTGGCCTCCACCAAGGCATTCACCTGCCAGCTCGTTACCCTGGCCGCCTTCAGCCTGGCCGTGGCCCATGCACGCAAGGCGCTGAGCCAAGACGAAGCCGCGCGGCTGATGGGGGCGCTGATCGAGGTGCCGGCCCGGGCCGCCGAGGTGCTGAACCACGACGACGATCTGCAGGCCCTGGCCGAGCAGATCATGGATGCGCGCGATGTTCTGTATATCGGCCGCGGCCCGTGCTTCCCGCTCGCGCTGGAGGGTGCGCTGAAGTTGAAGGAGATTTCCTACATCCATGCCGAGGGCTACGCCGCCGGCGAATTGAAGCACGGCCCAATCGCGCTGATCGACGAGCAGGTGCCGGTGATCGTCATTGCCCCCAGCGATGGCCTGTTCGAGAAGACCATCTCTAACATGCAGGAGGTGATGGCGCGCGGCGGCAAGGTGATCTTCATGTCGGACAAGGCCGGCCTGGCCCATGTGGACGAGCGCACCTTCGCCACCGTGGTTCTGCCCGAGGTCGAGCCTTTCGTGGCGCCGATCCTCTATGCCATTCCGGTTCAGCTTCTGGCCTATCACGTCGCCGTGCTGAAGGGCACCGATGTAGACCAGCCGCGCAACCTGGCCAAGTCGGTAACGGTTGAATGAAAAGGATTGGTGAATGAGTCCGGTCGTCGCGCGTGGCCTGCTGCCGTTCCGTCTCAGCATCTGCGGCGTGGCGGAGCTGCATCAGTTTGCCGGCGACGTGACGCATATTCTCGGCATCCTTGATCCCGGCACGCCGCAACCCGATGGTTACGCCCATCATCCGGCGGCGCGGCGCAACGAGTTCCGCTTCTACGATATCGTGACGCCGGCCGAGGGCCGAAGCCTGCCGGGCGAGCGGGACGTGGCCGCCATACTTGAGGTGGGCGAACGGCTGGCAGCCGATCGCGTGGATCACCTGCTGGTGCATTGCTTTGCCGGGGTGTCGCGCTCCACGGCCGCCGCCGTCAGCCTGATGGCGCAGCGCAATCCGGGCCGCGAGACCGATATTTTCGCCACGCTGGCCGATATCCGGCCCCGGGCCTGGCCCAATACCGTCATGATCCAGCATGCCGACCGCCTGCTGGGCCTGGGTGGCGCGCTTGTCGAGGCACTGCGGCTGCACCACATTGCTACAGCCCACCGCTATCCTGAGGTTCGGACCTTGATCTCCAGCGTCGGTCGTGGGCATGAATTGCCTGCGGAATATGCTGCGGAAGGACCGGACCCCCATGAGCCAGTATGATTTCGACCTGTTTGTGATCGGTGGCGGCTCCGGCGGTGTACGCGCCGGTCGCATCGCGGCGAGCCATGGCGCCCGTGTCGCGGTGGCAGAGGAATATCGTTATGGCGGCACCTGCGTGATCCGCGGCTGCGTGCCCAAGAAGCTGCTGGTCTACGGTTCGGAATTTTCCCACGCCTTCAAAGATGCTGCCGGTTTCGGCTGGAGCGTGGGCGAGAGCCGGTTCGACTGGACGGCGATGATCGCGGCTAAAGACAAAGAGATAGGCCGGCTGGAAAAAATCTACCGCGGCCTGTTCGAGAATGCCGGCGCGAAGACCTTCGACGGTCGCGCCACGCTGAAGGATGCCCATACCGTCCTGATCAACGACAAGCCCGTCACGGCCGGCACGATCCTGATCGCCACGGGCGGCCACCCGGTGAAGCCGTCCATTCCCGGCGCCGAGCTGATGATCACCTCCAATGAGGCGTTTCATCTGAAGGAGATGCCGAAGCGGATCATCGTGATCGGCGGCGGCTATATCGCCTGCGAGTTCGCTGGCATCTTCAACGGTTTCGGCGCCAAGGTGACGCAGCTTTATCGCGGCGAGCAGATTCTGCGCGGCTTCGATCACGATGTCCGCAGCCATCTGGCCGGCGAACTGGTCAAAAGCGGCATTGACCTGAAGCTCAAAACCGATGTCACGCGGATCGAGAAGGTGGCCGGCGGCCTGCTGGCGCACCTCACCGATGGCAGCTCGATGGAGGTGGATGCCGTGATGGCCGCCACCGGCCGCAAGCCCAACACCGATGGCCTGGGCCTGGAAGCCGTGGGCGTGGAGACCGATGCCGATGGCGCGGTGGTGGTGGACGAGTATTCGCGTTCCAGCGTGGAGAACATCTACGCTGTGGGCGATGTGACCAACCGCATCAACCTGACGCCGGTGGCGATCCGTGAGGGCCATGCCTTCGCCGATACCGTGTTCGGCAACAAGCCGCGCAAGGCCGATCATAACGATGTGCCAGCCGCCGTGTTCAGCCAGCCCAGCGTGGGTACGGTGGGCCTGAGCGAGGAAGACGCACGCAAGGCCTATGGCGAGGTGGATATCTATCGCACCATATTCCGACCGATGAAGGCGACGCTGTCGGGCCGCGATGAGCGTATCCTGATGAAGCTGGTGGTGGATGCGAAGACCGACCGCGTGGTGGGCGCCCATATGGTTGGCCACGAGGCTGGCGAGATCATCCAGGGCATTGCCATCGCCATAAAGGCAAAGGCCACCAAGGCCGATTTCGATGCCACCGTAGGCATTCACCCAACGGCGGCCGAGGAATTCGTCACCTTGCGCGAAAAGGGGAAGGCGTAATGTCTCCCGCGCGCGCCGAGGCGAAGATCACCCTGATCCTCGGCGGTGCGCGTTCGGGCAAGTCGCGGCTGGCCGAGGAGTTGGCCCAGAAGCGTGACGGGCAGTTGGTCTACATTGCCACGGCGGAAGCCTGGGATGACGAAATGCGAGCCCGTATTGCCGAACATAAGGTGCGCCGCGGCGACCGCTGGCATGACGTCGAGATGCCGATTGCCATTGCCGAGGCGTTGCGGACCCTGCCCGCCGATACCGGTGCGGTGCTGGTCGACTGCCTGACGCTGTGGCTCTCCAACCTGATGCATGCCAATCGCGACATTGCAATGGAAACGGCCGGCCTGCTGGCAGCACTCGATGCCGTGCGGTTTCCCGTGCTGCTGGTCTCCAACGAGGTGGGGCTCGGCATCGTGCCCGACAACAGGCTGGCGCGTGATTTCCGCGACCATCAGGGCCGCCTGAACCAAGCTGTCGCGGCGAGGGCCGACCATGTCGTGTTCATGGCGGCCGGATTGCCGCTGATTCTGAAATGACCGCGCGCGCCCTCATGTTCCAGGGCACCGGCTCGGATGTGGGCAAGTCGGTGCTCTGTGCCGGCGTGATCCGGGCGCTGGTCAGGCGCGGTCACAGCGTGCGGCCATTCAAGCCGCAGAACATGTCGAACAATGCCGCCGTCACGGCCGATGGCGGCGAGATCGGCCGCGCCCAGGCCCTGCAGGCGCGCGCCGCCGGCGTGGCGCCCAGCGTGCACATGAATCCCGTCCTGCTGAAACCGCAAGGCGATCGCACCAGCCAGATCGTGGTGCAGGGCCGCATCCATGGCAGCACCGATGCGCGCGGCTATCTGGCGAAGAAGGCCGAGCTGTGGCCCTTCGTCGCCGAGAGCTTCGGCAAACTGAAACAGGACGCCGATTTCGTCGTGGTGGAAGGCGCCGGTTCGCCGGCCGAGGTGAACCTGCGCGCCAACGACATCGCCAATATGGGCTTTGCCACTCGCGCCGGTGTTCCTGTCGTGCTGGTGGGCGATATCGACCGCGGCGGCGTGATCGCCTCGCTGGTCGGCACGGCGGCCTTGCTGGAGCCGGAAGAGGCGGCGCAGGTGGCCGGTTTCCTGATCAACAAGTTCCGTGGCGATGTCAGCCTGTTCGACGACGGCCTGAGGATCATTACCCAGCGTACTGGCTGGCGCAGTTTCGGTGTGTTGCCGCACCTGCCCGAGGTGGTGCGCCTGCCGGCCGAGGACAGCATGGCGCTGGACAATGCGGGCGCCAGCGATGGCGATATCGTCATCGCCGTGCCACGCCTGGCTCATATCGCCAATTTCGACGATTTCGATCCGCTGCGGCAGCAGCAGGGGGTGAAGCTGGTTTTTGTGCCGGCCGGCAAGCCCCTGCCGGCCGAGGCTGCGCTGGTGATCCTGCCCGGATCGAAGGCCACCATCGCCGACCTGAAATTCCTCCGCCAGCAGGGCTGGGATATCGACCTTGTCGGCCATCTGCGGCGCGGCCGCCGCGTGCTGGGTATCTGTGGCGGCTACCAGATGCTGGGTCGTGTGATAAGCGATCCACAGGGCATCGAAGGGCCGCCCGAGGCCGTGGAGGGCCTGGGGCTGCTGGATGTCGAAACCGAACTGACCGGCGACAAGGCCCTGCACGAAGCACAGGGTTTTGAACGCTTCACCGGCGAGGTCGTGCGCGGTTATGAGATGCATGTGGGACGTACGGTCGGCGCCGATGCCGAGCGGCCGTTGCTGCGGCTGGACAACCGTCACGACGGCGCCGTTTCGGCCGATGGCAGCATCGCGGGCTGCTACCTGCATGGCCTGTTTGCATCCGATGCCTTCCGCTCGGCCTATCTGACGTTGCTGAGCGGACGCGCGGTGGCGACCGGCAATTACGAGGCCGATGTCGAGGCGGCCCTGGATGCATTGGCCACCGCCGTCGAACGGCATCTTGATATGGATGCGCTGATCAGCGCAGCGCGATAACCGCCAGCACGGCCACACCGAACAGCAGCAGGCAGGCCACGACAAACAGCCGCAACGCGCGGCGGATATCGGCCGCATTGGAATTTTCGCGGCCATGTCCCATCCAGTGGTCCTCGACCCAGCGCTCGCCATAGCGGCGCGGACCGGCCAGTTTCAGGCCGAGTGCGCCGGCCATGGCCGCTTCGGGCCAGCCGGCATTGGGGGATTTGTGCTGTCCGGCATCGCGCTCGACGGCGGCAAAGGCATCGGCGGGCGAAGCCTTCGGCGTGATCATGGCGGCGAGGATCAGCAGCAGGGCGGACAGCCGCGAGGCCGGCAGGTTCAGCAGGTCGTCGAACCGCGCCGCCGCCCAGCCGAAGGCGCGGTATTTGTCGTTCCTGTGGCCGATCATGCTGTCGGCGGTGTTCGCTGCCTTGTAGAGCACGATGCCGGGCAGGCCGAACAGGGCCAGCCAAAAGGCCGGTGCCACCACGCCATCGGAAAAATTCTCGGCCAGGCTTTCGATGGCGGCGCGGCTGACGCCGGCCTCATCCAGGCTCTCAGGGTCGCGGCCGACGATCATGGCTACGGCCCTGCGGCCGCCGGAAAGGCCGTCCTGTTCCAGGCCGCGCGCCACGGCGGCGACATGATCGTAAAGGCTGCGCTGGGCGATCAGGCTGGCGGCCAGCAGACCCTCGATAAGCCAGCCCCAGGGCAGGGCGCGCAGGAATACACTGATCACGGCGGCCGTGCCGGCGCAGATGACGAGCAGGATCAGCAGGGCAATGATACCGGCCATCTGCCGCTGCCAGACACGCCAGGCCGTGCGGTTGAGGCTGCGGTCGAGCAGGCCGATCAGCGCGCCGATCCACACCACCGGGTGGCGGATGGCGCGGTAGAGCGCATCCGGCCAGCCGAAGGCGGCATCGAGCCCAAGCGCGATGACGAGGAGCCAGAGGTTGATCGCAACCGGGTACACCGTAAGATCGCCGCCGATGAAAGAGAACACCACCATGGGCGAGGCTTCGCCATCCCGTCAACCGGCCCCCGGGGACATGCCGCTGGTTCATGGCGGCGATCTCAGTGCACTGAAGGCCACCCCCGGTGCTTATGAGGGCGACTGGCTGGACCTCAGCACCGGCATCAATCCGTATGCCTATCCGCTGCCGCCGCTCGGGCCTGAGGACTGGGGGCGGTTGCCCGCTGCCGCCGCGCTGGACGACCTGCTGGCGGCGGCGCGCAAGGCCTATGGCTGCCCGGCCGAGGCCGGCATTGCCGCTTTGCCTGGCACGCAGGCGGCGATCCAGATTCTGCCGCGACTGTTCGCTCCGTCACGGGTGACGATCCTCGGGCCCACCTATGCCGAGCATGCCTATGCCTGGCGGCTGCTGGGCCATCGCGTCACCGAACTGGATGGGCTGCCGAGCACGCTGGCCGAGACCGATATCCTGGTCGTGGTGAATCCCAACAACCCCGATGGCCGCACACTGGGGCCCGATCTGCTGCAGCGCTGGCGGCAGGAACTGGCGGCCAGGAGTGGCTGGCTGGTCGTGGACGAGGCCTTCGCGGATGTGGTGCCGGAGGCAAGCCTGGCTGGCGATGCCGGCGCGGCCGGCCTGATCATCCTGCGCTCGTTCGGCAAGTTCTTTGGCCTGGCCGGCCTGCGGCTGGGTTTTGTGCTGGCGCAGCCGGCAATGGCCGAAGCCCTGCGTGCATCACTCGGGCCATGGGCGGTGAGTGGCCCGGCGCTGACGATTGGCGCTGCGGCGCTGAACGATACGGGCTGGCAGGCCGCGATGCGCGATGAGCTGCGCGCCCGCGCCCAGCGCTTCGATCTCGCCCTGCGCGAACGCGGCATCCATGTACTGGGCGGTACCAGCCTGTATCGTCTGGCCAAGGTGCCCGAAGCCGCGAAGCTGGCGGCGTCGCTGCGGAAACAGGGCGTGCATGTGCGCATTTTCGAGCGCCAGCCGCAGTGGATGCGTTTTGGCCTGCCGGCCGATGAAGCCGAATTCTGGCGGCGCTTCGACGCGGCGCGCTGATCAGCGTTTCGGAAGATTGCGCTTGTAGAGCAGGCTGGCGGCGATGACGCAGAGGCTAACCAGCGCCAGCATGATGGTCGAGATCGCGTTGATCTCGGGTGAGACGCCCAGGCGCACGGCGCTGTAGACCCGCACCGGCAATGTCGTGGCGCCGGGGCCGTTGACGAAAGATGCGATCACCACGTCATCCAGCGACAGCGTGAAGGCCAGCAGCCAGCTTGCCACCAGGGCCGGCAGCAGGCTGGGCACCGTCACCAGAAGGAAGGCCGAGACCGGCCCGGCGCCCAGGTCGCGCGCGGCGGCTTCCAGGTTGGGATCGAGGCTGACCAGTTTCGACTGGATGATCACCAGCGCAAAGGCGGTGCCGAATGTGGCGTGGGCCAGCGCTACGGTCAGCAGGCCGCGCTCGAGATTGAGGGCGACGAACAGCATCAGCGCGGAGACGCCGAGGATCACTTCGGGGAGCACCATCGGCGCCAGCATCAGGCCGCCGAAAACCTGACGGGCGGGAAAGCGGCCGAGCCGGGTGAGCGCCAGCGCGCCCAGCGTGCCGAGCAGGGTGGCCAGCGTGGCGGCGACGACCGCGATCTGCAGGGAATGCAGTGCGGCTTCCAGATAGGCCGGATTGGAAAACAGCACGCCGTACCAGTGCAGCGAAAAGCCGCCCCAGACCGTGACCAGCTTGGAGGCGTTGAAGGAAAAGATCACCACCAGCAGGATCGGCAGGTAGAGGAAAGCCAGGCCGAGGGCCAGCGCCGCGAGGTTGATGCCGCTGAAGCGCCTCATCGTGCGCGGCCCCCCAGTTCCAGCCGCTGCAGCCACAAGGCCGGCCCGAGCAGCAGCAGGGTGAGCAGCACCGCCAGCGCGCTGGCCATGGTCCAGTCGCGGTTGGAGAAGAACTCGCTCCACAAGGTCTGGCCAAGCATGATGGTCGCCGAGCCGCCGAGCAGATCGGGGATGACGAATTCACCGACCATGGGAATAAACACCATCAGGCCGGCTGCGATGAGTCCCGGCCGCGCCAGCGGCAGCGTGACCAGCCAGAAGGCCTGCAGCGGCGAGGCGCCGAGGTCGACGGCGGCCTCGGTCAGTTTCGGCGACTGGCCGACCAGGCTGGCATAGATCGGCAGGATGGCGAACGGCAGGTAGGAATAGGTCATGCCCAGGGCCACGCCGAAGCCGGTGTTGATCATCACCAGCGGCTCGTCGATCAGGCCGAGCCAGACCAGCGCCGCGTTGATCAGGCCCTCGGGTTTGAGCAGCGCGATCCAGGCATAGACGCGGATCAGGAAGGAGGTCCAGAAGGGCAGGATGATCATCACCAGCAGGAAGGGCTGCCAGCGCGGCGCCGCGCGCTCCACCGCCCGCGCGATGGCCAGGCCCAGCGTCAGGCAGCAGGCGGTGCCGATGCCGGCATAAAGCAGGCTGTTGCCAAGGGCGCGCAGATACAGGGCATCGGCCATCAGCAGGGCATAGTTACCGAAATGGATTCTCAGTGCGCCATCGGCGAACAGCGGCGTATAGGGCGGCTGCGCCATCTGCGGTTCGGCGAAGCTGATCTTCAGCACCATCAGCAGCGGCACGGCCACCAGCAGGGCGGTCCACAGGGCCGGCAGGGCGATCAGGACAAAACCGCGCCGGGTCATCTCAGTCGGCCAGCGGAATCACGGCGGCGGCTTCCCATTGCAGCCAGACGGTCTGGTCCAGCTCCAGCAGCGGCTCGTGGATGGCATTGAGCTGCGAGGCCTTGAGGATGCGGCCATCGGCCAGCTTCGCCGCGATGGTGGTCATGTCGCCGATATACTCGATATCGGTGATGACACCAGAGGCGGTATTGGGTCCAGCGGGCAGGGGTTCGCGCGAGATCTCGATCTGCTCCAGCCGCAGGCCAAGCAGCTGCCGGCCGCCGGCCGCGCGCGGTGTGGCATCGGCGGGAAACCGCAGATCAAGGCCGCCGGCCTTTGCCAGCACAAGGTCGCCGCTTTCGGCCTGCACTTCCGCATCGAACAGGTTGATGTCGCACATCAAGCTGGCGACGAAACGGTCCACCGGCCGGCCGTAGATACGGCGGGGCGCGTCGATCTGACGGAAGCGACCATGCTGCATCACGGCGATGCGGTCGGCCAGTGCCATCGCCTCGTCGTTGTCGTGGGTGACGAAGACGAAGGCGATGCCGGTCTGGCGGTTCAGCCTGCGCAGCTCGGCTTGGGTCTGCTGGCGCAGGCGTTTGTCGAGCGCGCCGAGCGGCTCATCCAGCAGCAGGAGGCGCGGCCGTTTCACCAGGGCGCGGGCCAGCGCCACGCGCTGCTGCTGGCCGCCGGACAACTGGTCGGGCTTGCGGGCGGCGAAGCCGCCGATCTCGAGCATCGCCATGGCTTCATCCACGCGTGTAGCGATCTCGGCCGCCGGCAGGCCTTCGCGGCGCAGGCCGAAGGCGATGTTGTCGCGCACGGTGAGATGCGGGAACAAGGCATAGGACTGGAACATCATGTTCACCGGCCGGCGGTAGGCGGGCAGGGACGTGATGTCCTGCCCGTCCAGCAGGATGCTGCCGCCATCCGGCAGTTCCAGGCCGGCGATCATGCGCAGAAGGGTGGACTTGCCGCAGCCCGACGGGCCGAGCAGCACGAGGATTTCTCCGGCCTCGACATTCAGGTCGATGCCATCGACCGCCGTTTCGCCACCATACTGTTTGGTGACGCCGCGCAGTTCCAGCAGCGCCATGATCTCAGTTGCCACCTTTCACGCGGGTCCAGGCACGGGTCAGCAGGCGCTGTTCGCTCTGGTTGAAGGGCTGCACGGTATACAGCGTCTTGATGATGTCAGCGGTGGGAAACACGTCCTTGTCGGCCATTGCCTCCTTGGAGACCAGCGACAGCGAGGCCGGTACGGCGTTGGGATACTGCACGGCGTTGGTGATTTTCGCGATCACCTTGGGCTGCAGGATGTAGTTGATGAAGGCATGGGCATTGTCGACGTTCGGCGCGTCGGCCGGGATCGCCATCACGTCGAACCATTGCTGCGCACCTTCCTTGGGCAGCAGGTATTGCACGCGCACGCCTTTCTTGGCCTCTTCGGCGCGGGTGCGGGCCTGCAGGATGTCGCCCGAGAAGCCATAGGCCAGGCAGGCATCGCCATTCGCCAGATCGTTGATGTACTGCGAGGAGTGGAACTTGCGGATATAGGGCCGCACTTTCATCAGCGCCGCCTCGGCCTTGGCAATGCTATCGGCATCCTTGGCATTGGGATCGAGACCGAGATATTTCAGCGCTGCCGTCATCAGCTCGTCCGGCGCATCCAGCACCACCACGCCGCAATCGGCGAATTTCGACACCACCGCCGGATCGAACAGCATGCGCAGGCTATTGGCCGGTGGGTTGGTCAGGCGCTGCTTGATCTTGTCGGGGTTCAGGCCGATGCCGCTGGTGCCCCACAGATAGATGGCGGCGTGCCTGTTCTCGGGGTCGAACTTCGCCAGCCGCTGCATCAGTTCGGGGTCGAGGTTCTTCAGGTTGGGGATCTTGGCCTTGTCGAGCGGCCGCAGCAGCTTCGCCTGCACCTGGCGGGCCATGTAGTATTGCGTCGGTACCACGATGTCGTAGCCGGTCTTGCCGGCCAGCAGCTTGGATTCCAGCGTGTCGTTGGAATCGTAGACGTCGTAGCGCACGCGAATGCCGGTCTCCTTCTCGAAATCCTTCAGCACCTGCGGGTCGATGTAATCTGACCAGTTGTAGATGTTCACCACCTTGTCCTGGGCCCGGACGGCCGTGCCGAACGTGGCGACCGCCAGAGCGAGGGCGGCAGTGGCAAGGATGGCGAAAGGACGGCTGTGGCGCATGGTCGACTCCCCCGTGGATGGCCGAATTATGACAAGGCCGGCGCGCGGCAGCAATGCCGTCCGCTGCGTCGCAGCAAGGTCCCGGCCTGCCCATATCCTGTGGATTGTCATCGAAGATTCATGTCCGTCTCCGACTTATCCCCAGGCTTTCATCGCCCTGTCATCGAATCGTGATCGAATTGGGAATCGGTGAATCGCCGGCGGTCGGGCCGGAGGAAAAGCGAGATCTATCCATGCGCATTCTGATCGTTTCCGATGCCTGGCACCCGCAGGTGAACGGTGTGGTGCGGACCCTGACCAAGACCCGCGAGGTGCTGGAGCGCCGCGGCCATGTGGTGGAGGTGATCGGGCCGGAGCAGTTCCGCCGCGTGCCATGCCCCACTTACCCGGAGATCGAGCTTTCGATCCTGCCCTATCGCCGGCTGGTGAAGCTGATCGAGGCCTTCAACCCGGATGCGATCCATATCGCCACCGAGGGGCCGCTGGGCATGGCGGCGCGCAAATACTGCAAGCGCAACGGCCTGATCTTCACCACCGCCTATCACACCAAATTCCCCGAATATATCCACGAGCGCACGAAGCTGCCGCTGAAATGGAGCTATGCCTTCATGCGCTGGTTCCATGGCGGCTCGGCCGGCGTGATGGTGGCGACCGACAGCCTGGCCAAGAGCCTGTCGGACTGGGGCTTC
Organism: Ferrovibrio sp.; assembly: GCF_046297895.1. Taxonomy (GTDB): domain Bacteria; phylum Pseudomonadota; class Alphaproteobacteria; order Ferrovibrionales; family Ferrovibrionaceae; genus Ferrovibrio. Next base: position 279,946 of record NZ_JBKBHC010000004.1, read on the forward strand.
AAGAACCTGAAGACCTGGTCGCGCGGCGTGGATATCGAACGATTCAAGCCGCGCAGCAAGGACATCCTCGACCTGCCGAGGCCGATCTATCTCTATGCCGGCCGCGTGGTGGTGGACAAGAACATCGAGGCCTTCCTGCAACTGAAGCTGGACGGCACCAAGCTGGTGGTGGGCATCGGCCCCGACCTGGAAGGCTATCGCGCCAAATACCCGGAGGCCGTGTTCGCCGGCTATCTGGAGAACGGCCACCTGGCCAGCTATTTCGCCGCCGCCGACGTGTTCGTCTTCCCCAGCCTGACCGACACCTTCGGCCTGGTGCTGCTGGAGGCTTTGGCCTCGGGCGTGCCGGTGGCGGCCTATCCGGTGACCGGTCCCATCGACATCGTGGGGCCGCACCCGGACGTGGGCGCCCTGCACGAGGACCTGGCCGTGGCGATCAAAAATGCGCTGGGCAAATCGCCCGAAGCCTGCCGCGCGCTGGCGCTGCAGTATTCCTGGGATGCCTGCACCGACCAGTTCCTGAACAACCTGGTGCCGCTGGCCAAGGCGAAAGCCGAACCGGCGGCACGGGCGGAAAGCGGTAAGGCGCCCGGTAAGACACCGGCAGCGGCGGAATAGCCGCCAAGCTGCTGATAAACCTGGGCCGGTCTGCGCGACGCGGCCCGGCGGAAGCCGTGACGGGACGGCTAGGGCGGTGTCTGGGGCCCGCCAGACCCTCGCCAATAATCGACAATGATTGCCAATCATCGCCAATTCCGGCCAATCCCGCGCCGGAACCGGCATCCTGTTGCCGGCCAGTTGGCGACCAGTTCGAGCCAGTTGATGGCCAGTTCGATCCAGTTGGATACCAGTGCGATCCCGTTCAGGGCCAGTTCGATCCCGTTCGCGCCGGGGCCTGAAAATGCGAAATGCCGGCTGGCGGGCCGGCACGGACATACTGATCCACGATGGGCAAGAGCGCTAGAATATTAGATAACAGCGCCGACTAATTCTTCAAGATGCAATTTCTTCTTTAAAACTCACCGAACTCTGAGGAAGCTAAACCGGAAGCAATTGGAAACGCGTTTGGGGGATATTATGGAAGGCAATTTCACTCCTGATTATCATGAACTAACAAGTGATGTTTCGCGCAGCCGCCATCAACTATACGCCGACAACCTACAAAGATGGTTTCGCCATCTAGAAAGTGACGCCCACGTCTTCGCAACCATCTCCTCTCTTGAGCGGCTAGTTGATTTCGACTCTTGGTACAAGGAGTGCCAGTCGACTGTACGAAGTATGGTCGGCTCAGGAACTCTCAGCTGGCCACACGATCAGAGAGCCAGACTAGGCATGCACCTCACCCTCTTCCGGAAATTTTCAACAGGAGATATCTCTCCTTTCGATTTCTGTACAAATTTTCTCTACAGCGATAACAATTTTTCAGTGATGATCTCGGATATTAATATGCAAATATTCGAGCCGTTCAGCAGAGATTTAATTAAATATCTGATTCGAAATCAGGCCAATAATTCAGGCGACATTCCCGCCTCTGATAGAAGCGTGGCAATTGACCACAATAGTCAACAGTACCACGAGGCCGTCACCGCTCTTTCCGAAGTTGAAAATTTAGTACGCGAGTCAAATGAAATCTCTCCCGATGACCGAGAGATGCGCACAGCCGAAATCATTGCGGGAAAAACTCTTCTTGGAGCCGTGCGTGTTAGATTATCGGCTATAGTCCCGGTCCTGCTAAATGCACTACAGCGGCTATTTAAAAATTTCGCTGATCGACTAATCGGGATAGCCGCCGGCAAGGCCGTTGATGCGCTGTTAAAATTGCTTGGATATATGTGACATGAGCCAATCTACTACGGCACCCTTTTCGTAATCTGCGGCATCGCAAAATCGAAGTCGCAGCCAGTATCGGCCTGGGTCACGCTGTCGAAATAGAGTTTTTCATAGCCGCGCCGGCCGTCGCCCGAGGGCAGGGGCGGCAGGGCCGCGCGGCGTTTCTGCAGCTCGGCATCACTCACCAGCAGGTCGATGCGGCGGCCGGCGGTATCGAGCCGGATGCGGTCGCCGGTTTGCACCAGGGCCAATGGCCCGCCGGCCGCAGACTCCGGCGCGATATGCAGAACGATGGTGCCATAGGCGGTGCCGCTCATGCGCGCATCGGAAATGCGCACCATGTCCTTCACGCCCTGTAACGCCAGTTTCTTCGGGATCGGGATATAGCCGGCCTCGGGCATGCCGGGTGCGCCTTTCGGCCCGGCATTGCGCAGCACCAGAATGTCATCAGGTTTCACGTCGAGATCGGGCGAGTCGAGCTTTGCGGCCATGTCGGGCAGGCCGTCGAACACCACGGCGCGGCCTTCATGCTGCAGCAGGCTTTGCGTGGCGGCGGCCTGCTTGATGATGGCGCCATCGGGCGCGAGGTTGCCGCGCAAAACGGCCATCGCGCCGTTGGCATAAACAGGATTGCCAAGCGGCCGGATCACGTCCTGCTTCCACGATTGCGGCGCGGCGTCGATGTTGTCGCCCAGTGTTTTGCCCGTCACGGTGAGGCAGGTGCGGTCGATCAGGCTGACCAGTTCGCGCAAAATCGGCGTCAGGCCACCGGCTTTATAAAGGTCTTCCATGTAATGCTGGCCGGTGGGCTTGAGATCCACCAGCACCGGCGTCTCGCGGCCGAGTTTATCGAAACCTTCGAGGTCGATGCCGATGCCAAGCCGCCCCGCCATGGCAGTCAGATGAATGAGCGCATTTGTGCTGCCGCCCACGGCTAGCAGCACGCGCAGGGCATTCCTGAACGCGGCGGGCGTCATGATTTTGTCGGGCGTCAGGCCCTCGACCGCCATCGCCACGGCGCGCGCGCCGGTCTGTTCGGCCAGGCGGCGGCGTTCGGCATGCACGGCCGGCACGGCCGCGCCGCCGGGCAGCATCATGCCCATGGCCTCCACCGTCAGGGCCATGGTGCTGGCCGTGCCCATCACGCCGCAGGTGCCGATGGTGGGCGCCAGTTCGGCATTAACCTCGTTGATTTCAGTCTCTGTCATCTCGCCGGCGCGATAGCGCGCCCAGAAGCGGCGGCAATCGGTGCAGGCGCCGAGCTTTTCGCCGCGCCATGACCCCGCCAGCATCGGCCCGGTGACCAGCATGATCGCCGGCACGTTCGCCGATGCAGCGCCCATGAGGAGCGCCGGCACGGTCTTGTCGCAGCCGCCGAGCAGGATCACGGCATCCATCGGCTGGGCGCGGATCATCTCTTCCGCGTCCATGGCCATCAGGTTGCGCAGATACATGCTGGTGGGATTGGCAAAGCTTTCCTGGATCGAGATCACGGGGAAGGGCACGGGGATGCCGCCGGCCAGCATCACGCCGCGCGAGGCGGCCTCGATCAGGTCGGGCACGTTGCGGTGGCAGGCATTGTAGCCCGAGGCGGTGTCGACGATGCCGATGATGGGGCGCGAGAGTGCCTCGTCGGTGTAACCCAGCGCCTTGATGAAGGCCTTGCGCAGGAAAACGGAAAAACCGGCATCGCCGTAATTGGCGAGGTTGCGCTGCATGCCTTTAGGCGGGGGCTTCGACATCGTGGACTCCTGTGGGGGCGGGCAGGATCGGAAGAACATGCGCCGCCTGTCAATCTCTCGTGGCGGCCTGGAATTGGCCGGGAATTGGTCCGTCTGGTTCGCTGCGCCTGCGCCTTGCGGGAAACCCGGCCCTGCCGCTAGGTTTGCAACTGATATATCAGTTTAGAGGGAGGAGACCATGGCCGTCGAGATCGTGCAGACCACCGCCATGCCGCCGGCAATCCAGCAGGTGCTGGACCGGGAATTCAAGGTGCATCGCCTGTGGGAGGCGGCCGACCGCGACGCGCTGGTGCAGCAGGTGGCCCCCAATGTGCGCGGCATGGTCACCTCGGGCGGCGTGGGTGCCAGCCGCAAGCTGATCGAGGCCCTGCCCAAGCTGGAGATTATTTCCAGTTTCGGCGTGGGATATGACTCCATCGATATCGATTGCGCCAAGCAGCGCGGCGTGACGGTGACCAACACACCCGACGTGCTGACCGACGACGTGGCCGACACCGCCATGGCCCTGCTGCTGGCGATGATGCGCCGCATCCCGCAGGGCGACCAGTTCGTGCGCCAGGGCCGCTGGCCGAAGGACAAGTTTCCGCTGACCGACAAACTGGGCGGCAAAAAGATGGGTGTGCTGGGTCTGGGCCGCATCGGCCAGGCCATCGCGCGCCGCGCCGAACCGTTCAATGTCGAGATCAGCTATTTCGGCCCGCGCAAGAAGGCCGACATTGCCTGGCGCTATTACGACAATCTGGTGGCGATGGCCAAAGACGTCGATATCCTGATGATCGCCTGTCCGGGCGGCAAGGAGACCGAAGGCCTGGTGAACCAGGCGGTGATCGACGCGCTGGGGCCGAAGGGTTATGTGGTCAACATCGCGCGCGGTTCGGTGGTGGTGGAGCCGGCGCTGGTCAAGGCGCTGGTGGAGGGCAAGCTGGCCGGGGCGGGGCTGGACGTGTTCGCCGACGAGCCGAACGTGCCCGAGGCTTTGTGGAAACTCGACAGTGTGACGCTGGCGCCGCATGTCGGCTCAGCCACCCATGCCACGCGGCAGGCGATGGGCGATCTGGTGCTGAAGAATATCCTGGCGTTCTTCGCCGGCCAGCCGGTGCTGACCAGAGTGGTGTGATACTTACCAGCTGCTGTCGGTATCGCTGCTGCGGCCGAAGGCGTTGGCCCGGCCGAGCATCATCTTGTGCAGCATTTCCATAGCCATCATTTTCACGCTGGCATCGGTGAGGCGGCGCTGCTCGGCGAGCTGGCCATGCAGGGGCGAACCGCCGCTGCGCGCGCCGTTACCGCCGACGATGGCGGCGGCGCCATCCAGCGGCACGGTCTCCAGGCCGCTGGCCTTGCTGTTCAGCTTGTCCTGAAAGAAGGCATAGATATCGCCCAGCGAACGGGCCTTGCCTTCCGAGGTATAGAACACACCCTGGTTGGCGGCGGCGGCCTCTGGCAACAGGCTGGCGGCGTTCTGTGCCGGGTTCTCTCTCAGCGCGGCGAGGAATTTGGTGGCGCCGCTGGCGCCGAGAAAATGGCCCAGGTAGAGATCGACCTTCTGCATCTCGACGCCGAATTCGCGCGAGAGAATCTGCTGGTTGCTGCGCGCGTATTCGGCGGCCATGGCGGCGGCGATGCGCGGATCGTCGCGCAGGGCGAGGATGTCCCTGCGAAGCTGCGGGTCGCTGACGCGCGGGCGGCCGTCGCTGCCGCTGGAAATCTGGCCGGCCTGTTCGGCCAGGCCGTATTTGGCGCCATGGTCGCGCACCATCTCGAGCCAGGTGCTTTCGATGAACTGGAACAGCCCGCGCGCCGAACTTGTGCGGGCCTGGGCATCGGCGCGGAAACCGCTTTCCTGCCCGGCCTGGGCGACCAGATAGGCGAAGTCCACGCCGGTGCGGCTGCTGGCCTGCTTGAGCGTGCTGAGCAGTTCGTAGCTCACCTGATGGCCGCCGATGCGATAGCTGTCGGCGCGGGCGGCATTGAGGGCGGCGGAGAAGGGCGGCAGCGGGGCCATGGATTGGATCAGCCTGTTTTGGTCCCATCCTGCATAGAAGAGTCGGGGCAAAGATTCCGTTAACATCTGGATAACGGATATTCTATTGTTCTCTCAGTAGGTTAGGCTGGGGCGATTCAGCGTCAGTACGGGGGCGGCAGGTGGCGGAGGGTTTCGCCGGATTTCTGGCGGCGATGGGCGTGGACTGGCAGGCAGATGGCCCGTGGCTGGCCATGCTGCTGGTGCTGGTCAGCGGCATCGGCCTGCCGGCGGCAGTCTATGCGCTGTTCGACCGCTGGGCGGCGCGGCGGCTCACCGTCGATACGGTGGCGCTGGCCACCCGCTATGGCGGCTTCATGAATTCCTGGGCGGTGTTCGGCCGCCATGCCAGCGAATACCGCGACCTGCATCCACTATTCCCCGAGGCGCAGGCGGCCGAGCTGGCGCGCTTTCATGATGGCACGGCCTGCATCGCAGCGCGGTTCCGCTCGGCGCAGGCCGCGGAACAGGCCGCAGAACTGCGCTTCGCCAATTTCGCCGCAGCCGGGGTCGAATATGCTGATGCCGGCATCTCTTTCCAGACCGGCGGAGCCGGCAATGCTGCCGGGGGCTATGCCCGCGGCCAGTGGTTGCTGATCGGTGACACGCTGTTTGCCTTTTATGGCCCCGACAGCGCCGCGCTCGACCGCCGCCGCCGCGCCACGCCGGCCCTGCGCGCACGGCGTTTTCCCGGCCCGCTGCGCCTGCTGCACAGCCGTGCCGGCCAGGGCATGATGGCGGCGTTGTGGCTGGTGCTGCATCTGGCCGCGGTCAGCCTGTGCCTGGAGCAGGCGGCATTCCGCAGCGGCAATCCCCCGCCGGTGGAACTGGCAGAACTGCGCGAGCGGCTGGAAGACCTCAACTCGGCCGGACTGCGCATCGCGGCACTCTACGATGCGCAGAGCGGCCGGCTGCTGCTGGCCGGCCATGCCGACGACCTGCGCCGGCAGGATCTCGACCGTCTCTCCGGGCGCGTGTGGATCACGGGACTGGAACTCGATTTCGATTCCGGACGCAGCGTCGTCAATGCTTTGCCGCTGGTGGCGCGCGGCATCGCGCCGGCCGGGTTGGGCCTGCCACCGCCGATGCCGGAACGCTGGCGCGGCAACACGCTGCTGATCGATGACGATGACGTGCTGATCGATGCGGTGCAGAGCATTGTGCGCGAGGCAGGCTGGCACTGGCAGCCGCGCCTGTGGCGGTTGCCGTCATGGCTGCGGTGGGCATGGCCTGATATCGGCGGCTGACCTATAGTTGGCGCATTGCAATAAGGAGGAAACGCGATGCGCAAAGGCTACAAGGCGCTCGTGGCCGAGGCGATGGCGGAAATCGTCACGCTCACGCCGCAACAGGCAGCCGAGAAACTCGGCAACCCCGGGGTGGTATTCGTCGACATCCGCGATCCGCGCGAACTGGAGCGCGACGGCATGATCCCCAATGCGCTGCATGCCACCCGCGGCATGCTGGAATTCTGGATCGATCCGGAAAGCCCGTATCACCGCAAGACCTTCGCCGAGGACAAGGAATTCATTTTCTACTGTGCCGGCGGCCTGCGCTCGGCGCTGGCGACCAAGACGGCCAAGGATATGGGACTGCAGAAGCTGGCCCATATCGAGGGCGGCTTCGGCGAGTGGAAAAAGCAGGGCCTGCCGGTGGCTGAATGGCAGCCGAAGAGCCACGGAGAGAAGAAATGAGTGGTCCGCTCTCGGGGCTGAAGGTGATCGAGATGCCGGCGATCGGGCCGGTGCCGTTCTGCGGCATGCTGCTGGCCGACCTGGGTGCCGACGTGCTGCGCATCGACCGCACCGGCGATGTCGATCTGGGACTGCCCATCGAGCCGAAATACGAACTTCTCGGCCGCGGCAAGCGCTCTCTGGCGCTCGACCTGAAGGATGCCAAGGCCATCGCGCTGATGCTCGACCTGATGGCGAAGGCCGATGTGGTGCTGGAGGGCTTCCGCCCCGGCGTGATGGAACGCCTGGGCCTCGGCCCCGACGTGGCACTGCAGCGCAATCCGAAACTGGTCTATGGCCGCATGACTGGCTGGGGACAGGATGGTCCCATGGCGCCGGCCGCCGGCCACGACATCAACTACATCGCGCTGACCGGCGCATTGCATGCCATCGGCACTGTCGGCCAGCCGGTGCCGCCGCTCAACCTGGTGGGCGATTTCGGCGGCGGCTCGCTGTATCTGGCGATGGGTGTGCTGGCGGCGTTGTACGAGCGCCAGCACTCGGGCCGGGGCCAGGTGGTGGATGCCGCCATGGTGGATGGCGCGGCGTCGCTGATGACTATGTTCTACGGCATGAAGGCGGCTGGCCTGTGGAGTGACCAGCGCGGCACCAACATGCTGGATGGCGGCGCGCCGTGGTATGGCACCTTCGAGTGCAAGGATGGCGGCTTCGTTGCCATCGGTTCCATCGAGGGCAAGTTTTATGCCGAGCTGATCCAGAAGCTCGGCCTCGATCCGACCATCCTGCCCAAACAGTACGACCGCAGACGCTGGCCCTCGCTGCAGGCGGCCATCGCCGCCACCTTCAAGACCAAGACGCGCGACGAATGGTGCGCCATCATGGAAGGCAGCGACATCTGCTTCGCGCCGGTGCTGAACCTGGAGGAGGCGCCGAAGCACGCTCATATGGCGGCGCGGCAGAGTTTCGTCGCGCCTGATGGCGTCATGCAGCCGGCGCCGGCACCACGTTTCTCGCGCACCCCGGGCGCCATCCGGAAACAGCCGCCCAAACGCGGCGAGGGCGGCGAGGCGGCCCTGCGCGACTGGGGCCTTGCGGCGAAGGAAAGCTGACATGCCGCGCCTGCAGGACAAGGTGGCGCTGGTCACCGGCGCGGCATCGGGCTTCGGCCTGGCGACGGCCGCGCTGTTCGTCGCCGAGGGCGCGCAAGTGATCCTCACCGACCGCAGCGACGGCGCGGCCGCGGCGGCGACGCTGGGGCCGAAGGCGCGTTTCCTGTCGCTGGACGTGACGAAGGAAGACCAGTGGCGATCCACGGTCGCCAATGTCGCCGCGAAGGAAGGCCGACTCGATGTGCTGGTCAACAATGCCGGCATCGGCCTGCACCGCAATGTCACCGAGATGACACTGGAGGAATGGCGGCTGGTGCAGGCGGTGAATTCCGATAGCGTGTTTCTCGGCTGCAAGCATGCCATACCCCTCATGAGGAAAGGCGGCGGCGGGTCTATCGTCAACGTCGCCTCGGTGGCCGGCAAGGTCGGCGCGCCGCAGATGGCCGCCTATTGTGCCTCGAAAGGTGCAGTCACGCTGTTCACCAAGGCATTGGCAATGGAAGCCGCCTATGGCCGCTGGAACATCCGGGTGAACTCCGTGCATCCCGCCTATGTCGAGACGCCGCTGGTGCAAGGACACATCAATGCGTCGCGGGAACCGGAAAAGACCCGGCGGTTTCTGGAAAGCCTGCACCCCATCGGCCATATGGGTGCGGTGGAGGATGTGGCCCAGGCCATCCTCTATCTGGCCTGCGATGAATCGAAATTCACCACGGGTTCTGAACTGCTGGTCGATGGCGGCCTGACGGCCCAGTAATCGCCGCAGTAATTGCTGCAGTGATTGCTGCTGGGGCGCCGCGGCGCTATGTGTTGAGCGGTTTCATTCCATTCGGCAACCAAGGGAGCGATACATGGATTTCGGCATCAAGGGCCGTAACGCACTTGTCTGCGCGGCGAGCAAGGGCCTTGGCCTGGGCTGCGCGCTGGCTTTGGCGAAGGAAGGCGTGAACGTCACCATCACGGCGCGCGGCGCTGAGGTGCTGGAACAGGCAGCGGCGAAGATCCGCGCCGAGGCCCCGGGTGTGACGGTGAAGACCGTGGCGGGCGACATTGCCACCGAGGCCGGTCGCCAGCAGGCGTTGGAAGCCGCCGGGCAGATCGACATTCTGGTCAACAATGCCGGCGGCCCGCCGCCGGGCAATTTCCGCGACTGGGGCCGCGAGGAATGGATCAAGGCGGTGGACGCCAACATGATCACGCCGATCCTCCTGATCAAGGCGGTCGTGGATGGTATGGCGGGGCGCAGGTTCGGCCGCATCGTCAACATCACCTCCAGCGCGGTAAAGGCACCGATCCCGATCCTGGGGCTTTCGAACGGCGCGCGCTCGGGCCTGCATGGTTTCGTGGCCGGTGTGTCGCGCCAGGTGGCCAAGGACGGCATCACCATCAACAATCTTCTGCCCGGCCGGTTTCTGACCGACCGCCTGAAACAGACCATCGGCGTTCAGACCAAGAAGAGCGGCGCCGAACTGGACGCCGAGCTTGACAAGCAGGCTGCCACCATCCCGGCCGGCCGTTTTGGCACGGCCGAGGAATTCGGCCAGGTCTGCGCCTTCCTGTGCTCGATGCAGGCGGCCTACATGACCGGGCAGAACGTGCTGCTGGATGGCGGCAACTATCCGGGCAGCTTCTAGCCCGCAGGAATGGAAAGGGGCCGCGGGCCCCTTTTCTTTGGCCTTGTCATAATTAGACCAGTCTATATAATTCCGGCATGGTCAGATCAGCCGCCGCCGCGAAACCGACCCGCCTTTCCGCCCGCGATCGCTTTGTCGAGATGACGGCGAAGCTGATGTCGCGGCGCGGCTATGCCGGCACCGGCCTGAACGAGATCGTCGAGAAAAGCGGCGCGCCGAAAGGTTCGCTCTATCACTATTTCCCCGATGGCAAAGAGCAACTGGCGGCTGCTGCCGTGACCTGGGCGTCGGCGCGTTTCATGGCCACGCTGCGCGATGAACTGGTCGGCAGCGCCACGGTGGCCGAAGCCATGGGTAACCTGGCCGAGACCATTGCCGGCTGGCTGGAGGCATCGAAATTCCGCGACGGCTCGCCGCTCACCATCGTCGCCGTCGAGACCGGACCATTCATCGAACCGCTGCGGCTGGCCTGCGACGTCGGCTATCGCGACTGGGGCGATACAATTGCCGAGGCCCTGCGCGCCGAAGGGCGGAAGCCGGCGGAAGCCGCCGATCTGGCGCTGCTGGCCGTTACATCGCTGGAAGGCGCTGTGATTCTGGCCCGGACGCGGCATTCCGCCGAACCGCTGCGGCAGATCGGCCGCCTGCTGAAAAGGAGTCTTAAATGACCGAGTCACAATCCAGCTTCACTCGCGCGCATCTGGAGCAGGCGATCAGGATCAGCCCCTTCACCAACTGGGTCGGCACGAGGCTGGTGGATTTCGCTCCGGGCGAGGTGAAGATCGCCATCGACGTGCGGCCCGACCTGACGCAGCACCATGGCTTCGCCCACGGCGCCATTGTCGGCTACATGGCCGACACGGTCTGCGCCTGGGCAGCGGCCTCGGTGGTGGGCGACGTGGTGACCTCGGAATACAAACTCAACCTGCTGGCGCCGGCAGTGGGCGACAGCCTGACGGCCACCGGCATGGTGGTGAAGGCCGGCAAGCGGCAGGTAGTGACGCGGGCCGATGTCTATGCCGTGAAGGACGGGCAGGCGCGGATCGTCGCCACGGCGTTGGCGACGATCGCGCGGGTGTAGCCGGTTGGGTCAGCCTAATCTATCGGGTGCGCGGCGCGGAACCCGACCTGCAGGCGGTTCCACACATTGATCGCGCCGATCAGCAGGGTGAGCTGCACCTGTTCGGCTTCCGAGAACTGCGCCTTGACCAGCTCATAATCGGCATCTGGCGCGCCGGTCTGCGGCAGCAGGGTGAGCGCCTCGGTCCAGGCCAGGGCGGCGCGTTCGCGGTCGCTGTATAGCGGGCTTTCGCGCCAAGCATTCAGCATATACAGCCGCATCTCGGTTTCGCCATGCTTGCGGGCATCGGTGGTATGCATGTGGATGCAGAAGGCGCAGCCATTGATCTGAGAGGCGCGCAGCTTCACCAGATGGCGCATACCTTCTTCCAGGCCGCTTTTTTCGAAACTGGCCTCCAGCGCCATCATGGCCTTGATGCCGTCGGGGGCGGATTTGTGGGGGTTCTTCAGCCGGGGGGGCATCGCTTTTCTCCTGCGCGCACCATGCGCGTTCGGTCCTTAGACGGGGCAGGGCCGGCCGGTGTGACAGCCGGGCGGGACAAGCCGCTTGCTTCCGCCACGTTAAGGTTCTGGGACGGGTGGTTTCGGCTCCATTCCGGCCATTGTGCCGGCTTGCGGGCGGCGTTAGACTCCATCGCTTTCCAGTGCCAAGAGGCCAAAATTATGAGCTGGGAAGCCGAGATCGCCGAATTGCGGCGCCGTGAAGAGATGGCCCGCCAGATGGGCGGGCCCGACAAGATCAAGCGCCAGCATGACGGTGGCAAGCTGACGGTGCGCGAACGCATCGACCAGTTGCTCGACCCCGGTTCCTTCCACGAAATCGGCGCCATCGCCGGCCGGGCCGTCTATGACGCCCAGGGGCAGCTGCAGGATTTCTCGCCGACCAACTTCGTCTTCGGCCGCGGCAAGGTCAATGCGCGGCCAGTGGTGGTGGGCGGCGACGATTTCACCGTGCGCGGTGGCGCTGCCGATGCCGCCATATGGCAGAAGCAGGTGATGGCCGAGCAGATGGCGCATGAGCTGCGCATCCCGATGATCCGCCTGGTGGATGGCACCGGCGGCGGCGGTTCGGTGAAATCCCTGGAGATGGAAGGCCGCACTTACGTTCCCCTGTTGCCCGGCTGGGAACACGCGGTGACGAACCTGAGCACCGTGCCGGTGGTGGCGCTGGCGCTCGGCTCAGTGGCAGGCCTGGGGGCGGCGCGTACGGTCACCAGTCATTTCTCGGTGATGGTGGAGGGTATTTCGCAGATGTTCATTGCCGGCCCGCCCGTGGTGGCGCGCACCGGCGTGGAAATGACCAAGGAGGAACTGGGCGGCAGCGAAATCCATGCTCGCGCCGGCGCCATCGACCTGGCGGTGGCCAGTGAGGAGGAGGCCTTTGCCGCGGCGAAACGCTTCCTGTCCTACCTGCCGCAATCGGTCTACGAATTGCCGCAGCGCATCGCGCCGCAGGACGATCCGCAGCGTCGGGCCGAGAAACTGCTGTCCGTCATTCCGCGCGACCGCCGCCGCGTCTACAAGACCCGCGAGATTCTGGATGCCGTATTGGACGAGGGCAGTTTTTTCGAGATGGGGCGGCTGTATGGCCGTTCGGTGATCACCGGCCTGGCGCGGTTGGATGGCTGGCCTGTCGCGATCCTCGCCAGCGATCCGTATCATTATGGCGGCGGCTGGACGGCCGACGCGGCGCACAAGATCACAAGGTTCGTCGATCTGGCCGAAACCTTCCACCTGCCCGTGGTGCATTTCGTCGACATCCCCGGCTTCCTGATCGGCCCCGAGGCCGAGCAGAGCGGCACCATCCGCCATGGCGCCCGCGCGCTGACGGCGGTGTACCAGGCCACCGTGCCCTGGTGTTCGATCATCCTGCGCAAGGCCTTCGGCGTGGCCGGCGCGGCCCATTCCAATCACACCCGGCTGCGCTATCGCTATGCTTGGCCGTCGGGCGACTGGGGCAGCCTGCCGCTGGAAGGCGGCATCGAAGCGGCCTATCGCGCCGACCTGGAGAAGGCCGAGGATCCCGCCGCATTGCTGAAGGACATCGAGGAACGGCTGAACCGCGTGCGCTCGCCGTTCCGCACGGCCGAGGCCTTCTTGGTGGAAGAGATCATCGATCCACGCGACACCCGTCCGCTGCTGTGCGAATTCGCCAACCTGGCGGTCCCTTTGCGTAAAACCGGTCCCTCAAGCTTTGGGTACAGACCATGAGTACGACAGACATCCCCAATATCCCGAACGAGAAGAAAGCCGCGCCGAAATCCATCGTGCTGACCTCGCATCCGAGCAGCACGGCGGGATCGAAGCCCCTGCCGGTGGAATGGGGCGCGGCCGATCCGCGCCAGCGCGGGCCTGTTGTGGCGACGCTGAAGAATCCCGGCGGCAAGAATGCCATCGGCACGCATTCGGGCGCCTATTCGCTGTATCGCGCATTGGCGATTGCGGCGGGTCAGCTCAAGGCCGAGCACAAGCCCGACCTGACCAACACCGCGCCGGCCGAACCCATCGGCCCGTTCCCGCAATGGGCCGATCCGGAAAAGATCGTCTCGATGGATCCCTGGGGCCACATGACCAGCGAGGTCTTCGCCCAGCAGATCGCCGCCGGATGGGACATCCGGCCCACCATCGCGGTGACCAAGGCGCATATCAACATGCCCGAGCTGCACCAGGCCATCCAGGCCGGCAGGCTGAAGCCCGATGGGGATATCCTGGCCGCCAACGGCGACGTGAAGGTGACCAAGATGGCGGTCGAGCCGGTCTGGTGGCTGCCCGGCGTCGCCAGGCGCTTCAAAATCAGCGAGACGGAACTGCGCCGCGGCCTGTTCGAGCAGACCGGCGGCATGTTCCCCGAACTGGTGACGCGGCCCGACCTGAAGGTGTTCCTGCCGCCCATCGGCGGCATGACCGTCTACCTGTTCGGCGACGTTTCGAAGCTGGGCAAGCGCGAGACGAAGATCGCCTGCCGCATCCATGACGAATGCAACGGCTCGGATGTGTTCGGCTCGGACATCTGCACCTGCCGGCCTTACCTCGCGCATGGCATCGAAGTCTGCATCGAGGAGGCGCAGCAGGGTGGCGTGGGCGTGATCGTCTATAACCGCAAGGAAGGCCGCGCCCTGGGCGAGGTGACCAAGTTCCTGGTCTACAACGCGCGCAAGCGGCAGGAAGGCGGCGACCGCGCCGAGGCCTATTTCCAGCGCACCGAATGCGTGGCGGGCGTGCAGGACATGCGCTTCCAGGAACTGATGCCCGACATCCTGCACTGGCTGGGCATCGCCCGTATCGACCGGCTGGTGTCGATGAGCAATATGAAGTTCCAGCCGATTGTCGACAGCGGCATCCAGGTGGTCGAGCGCGTGCCGATCCCCGAGGAGTTGATCCCGGCCGATGCCAAGGTTGAAATGGACGCCAAGAAGGCAGCCGGCTATTTCACCGACAAGGTGCCGGATGAAGATGAATTGAAAAAGGCCAAGGGGCGTGGTCTTGAAGAATAATGGTCCTTGAGGAGTAAGTCGCGTGGGTAACCTGAACGATCCGGCCCAGGCCGTTGCCTGGCTGCGCACGCCGCAGGCGGTGCGCGAGCGCTGCAACCAGCTCTTCCTGCTGGCCGAGCGCGATGCGCTGCCGAATTTCCATCTGCATCTGGAGGCCATGCCGGCGACGGCTCAGTATGTGGCGCAGGTGATCCGCGAGAATTATCCCACCCTGCAGATCCCCTATCATGCGCGTTGGCGCCACTTCGCCGCGGGTGGTGTCGACCGCTGGGGCCAGCTTGCCGCGACGCTGAAAGGCACGGATGTCGACGAGGTCGCCCGCATCCGTTTCGATCTTTGCGTGGTGAGTGTGCTGCTGGATGCCGGCGCTGGCGCGCAATGGGCCTTCACGGAAGAGGGTCGGAGGATTGCCCGTTCGGAAGGCCTGGCGGTGGCCAGCCTACATGCCTTCAAGGGCGGACTGTTCTCGGGCGACAAGGCGCAGCCCCTGCGGGCCGATGCCGCCGGCCTGCTGCCGCTGGCACCGAATGCCATCGCCCATGCCTTCCAGGCCGACGAGCGCAACCCTCTGCTGGGTCTGGAAGGCCGCGCCGCGCTGCTGCGCAACCTGGGCGCGGCGCTGAAAGCGAGGCCGGACCTGTTTGGTACGGAAGCCCGCATCGGCCGGCTGTACGATCACCTGAAGGCACAGGTGAGGGATGGCAGACTGGCGGCCAGCGCCATTCTGAGCGCTGTGTTGGAAGGATTGGGCCCGATCTGGCCATCGCGCATGACGCTGGACGGTGTGAACCTCGGCGATGTGTGGCGCCATCGCGGCATTGTCAGCGGCGACCTGACCTCGGGCCTGGTGCCGTTCCACAAGCTGTCGCAGTGGCTCAGCTACTCGCTGGTGGAAATCTTCGAGGATGCCGGCGTGGCGGTGAGCGGGCTGGACGACCTGACCGGCCTGCCGGAATACCGCAATGGCGGCCTGTTCATCGACATGGGCGTGCTGAGCGTGCGGCATGAGGCGCTGCTGAAATATCCGATCCCGGTCGAGGACGAGGCCGTGGTGGAGTGGCGCGCCCTGACCGTGGCCCTGCTGGACCGCATCGCCGACCCGGTGCGGGCCATCCTGGGCAAGACAGCGGCCGAGATGCCGCTGGCCCGCATCCTGGAAGGCGGCACCTGGGCGGCCGGGCGCAAGATTGCCAAAGAGAAGCGTGCCGATGGCGGCCCGCCGCTTACCATTGCCAGCGACGGCACCGTATTCTGATTTCCGATTGGGGGAAGACACACCATGAACGCCTTTCCGAATGCCACCGTGGTCGGCCATCCGCTGGTGCAGCACAAGCTGACCCTCCTGCGCCGCAAGGAGGTCTCGACCGCCGAATTCCGCCGGCTGGTGCGCGAGTTGAGCCTGCTGCTCTGTTACGAGGTGACGCGCGACCTGCCGCTGGAGAAGGTTTCCATCGAGACGCCGCTGGAAGAGATGCTGGCGCCGATCCTGGCCGGCAAGAAGCTGTGTTTCGTATCGATCCTGCGCGCCGGCAACGGCATCCTGGACGGCATGCTGGATCTTGTGCCCTCCGCCCGCGTCGGCCATGTGGGCCTGTACCGCGATCCGCAGACCCTGGTGCCGGTGGAATATTACCTCAAGCTGCCTGAGGACGTGCGCGAGCGGCTGGTCATCGTGGTCGATCCCATGCTGGCCACCGGCCATTCCGCGGCCGCGGCGGTCAGCCGCCTGAAGGAGGCGGGGGCCACGCAGATCAAGTTCGTCTGCCTGCTGACGGTTCCCGAGGGCCTCCGCGTCATGCAGGACGAGCATCCGGATGTGATGGTCTATACCTGCGCCATCGACCGCCAGCTTGATGATCACGGCTATATCCGCCCCGGCCTGGGCGATGCCGGCGACCGCATTTACGGCACCAAGTAGAGGGTCACAGAGCTCCAAACGCACAGCTTCGTAGCTGCCGTCACAGTTTCCGGGCTGGCATCCCGCTGTGGGGATACCAGATCGGTTGCACAGTAACCGCAACCCGCCACAACCCCGGAGCCGTGTCATGGCTTTTGCCCTTCGTCGCGCCCTGCGCGTCACCTTTACCCTCGGCGCTGCGCTCGCCGCAGGCCTGGCAGCCAATAGCTGGGCGGCCGACAGCCGCGCCGCGTCCGACCGCATCGAGTTGGCTGCCGAGTTGCCGGCCCTGCCGGTGGCCGCCGTCGGAACGGTGGCGAAGGTGGTGGGGCAGGAAAGCCGCCGCGGTCAGCCCATCACCCTGGGCAGCCGTATCGCCAGCGGCCCGGGCTCCGGCGTCAAGTTCGCCCTCAATGACCGCAGCGTGGTGATCATCGGCCCCAACAGCGCCATCAGTGTCGAGGAATTCGCCGCCGACCGGGTCGTGCTGAGGCTGGAGCGCGGCAGCTTCCACCTCGATTCGGCCAATCCGGGCAGCGTCTATGTCGTGTTGCCCACCGCGACGGTCACAGTTCGCAGCGCCATTGTGGCCGGTCGCATCGGCCCCGACAGTGCCGAGATCGGCCTCCTGAGCGCTGGCCGTGCCGAGGTTGCCGGGTTTGGCGGCCAGAGCGTGCGGCTGGACAGGATCGGCGATGCCACCCGCGTCCTGGGACTCGGTGCGCCGAGCCAGCCGGCCCAGCTCTCGCCCCAGGCGCTGCAGGACATGATCGGCCTCACCAGCCAGATCGCCGTCCGCTGAAGCCGTAGAGACTCGCGCCGCAGCCGGCTGTGCGGCTCGGCGGGTCGGGCCTCGGCGGCGGTCGCCGAGAGGCGGAACGCCACCGGGGTTATTGTTTTTTTATCACACCTCGGTCAACGACCGGTGAGCGTCGGCAGTTTTCTCGGGATCACGAAAAGCCGCATTTGATGCGGCTTTTTTGTTGCTCGGCGCGTAGCTGCGCGCAGGCTGGCGCGTAGCGCTCGGCAGTTGGCCCGGAAAAAAATTTCGCCAGGGGGCGATTTCCTATTGCAATGGGGGGGAGATGTTGTAAATAGCGCTTCAACGACGCACCCGCACGTGCCGATGGCCCCTGGCAGGTTATGCAACGACGAACGCGTCCTTTTTGGTCGCACAGCGTGAGCTGTGCCGGTTCAAAGCCGGTCCGAGAGGGAGGTTTCGATGCTTGCAGCCGCTGGCCGCACCAACACCCGTCTGCGACGTTCTTCGTCCAAGTCGCGTATTGAGCCGGGTCCACTCACCCCGAAGATGCAGAAGTTCCTCGCCGAGGCGAAGGACTCCGAGCCGTTCCTCGTCGTCGACGTCGACGTGGTCGAGCACAACTACCGCGAACTGCGCCGCCTGCTGCCGCTGGCCAAGGTCTACTACGCGATCAAGGCCAATCCGGCTCCGGAAATCCTGCGTCGCCTGCGTTCGCTCGGTTCCTGCTTCGACACGGCTTCCGCCAACGAAATCCAGCAATGCCTCGACCAGGGCGTCACGCCGGACCGCATTTCATTCGGCAACACCATCAAGAAAAAGCGCGACATCGCATGGGCCTATGAGCGTGGCGTGCGGCTCTATGCCTTTGACTCGCTGTGCGAGTTGGAGAAGCTGGCCGAAGTGGCGCCGGGTTCGCAGGTTTTCTGCCGTGTGCTCATGCAGTGCGAGGGCGCCGAATGGCCGCTGTCGCGCAAGTTCGGCTGTGCCCCCGAGATGGCCGCTGACCTGCTGGTGAAGGCGCGCGAGCTCGGGCTCGACCCATATGGCGTGTCTTTCCATGTCGGCTCGCAGCAGACCGACCTGTCCCAGTGGGACAAGGCGGTGGCCCAGGTCGCCCAGATGTTCACCGTGCTGCAGCAGGCCGACGTCGATCTGCGCATGATCAACCTCGGTGGCGGTTTCCCGGCGCGTTATCGCTCCGACATTCCCATGCTGGAAGCCTATGCCCAGGCCGTCAGCCAGGCGATGACCAAGCATTTCGGCAACAACCTGCCGGAGATGATCATCGAGCCTGGCCGCAGCCTGGTCGGCGATGCCGGCGTGATCCAGGCCGAGGTCGTCCTGATCTCGAAGAAGGATT
This sequence comes from Ferrovibrio sp., assembly GCF_046297895.1. Taxonomy (GTDB): domain Bacteria; phylum Pseudomonadota; class Alphaproteobacteria; order Ferrovibrionales; family Ferrovibrionaceae; genus Ferrovibrio. Next base: position 298,572 of record NZ_JBKBHC010000004.1, read on the forward strand.
ACGAAGAGGCCCGCCGCTGGGTGTATCTGGACATCGGCAAGTTCTCCGGCCTGGCCGAGACGATGGATGAGGCGATCAAGTATCGCATCGTGACCCCGCGCGACGGCGGCCCGACCGGGCCGGTGTCGCTGGCCGGTCCGAGCTGCGACAGCGCCGATATCCTGTATGAGAAGACCGCCTACGAGATGCCGCTGGCTCTCGAGGTGGGAGACAAGATCCAGATCCTGTCCACCGGTGCCTATACGACGACCTATTCGTCGGTCGGCTTCAACGGCTTTCCGCCGCTGAAGAGCTACTGCATCTGATGTAGCGAACCCGACGGTTCCGGTGGGAGCAAAAAGCCGGCCGCGCGAGCGGCCGGCTTTTTTATGGCCATTGCTACCCCTGTGAGCATCGGTTGTGCCTTTCGGCCAACCCGTATTTGTCTAAATCTTTTGTCTGATGGCAAAAAGCAGGATTTCCAGTTGCGGCGGGCTTCTGCCTGTGTGACAAATTTGCGCCCGGAAAACGCGTAAAACGATAAGAATCGACTTAAAAGGTCGGGAGGTTAGCGGATGAGACGGTTGCAGAACCGTCGCGGTTCTGGCGTGGCCGACCGTACCCGTACAGGGAATGCGGCAAGGCATGCCGTGCACCGGGCAAGGGGGGTGAGGTGAGCGAACCGCCGTTTGGCGAAGATCGGTTCCTGTCGTCTCTCGCACGTCACCGCGAGGCGGCCGACGAATCTCCGCCGCCTGCCGAACAGCCCAGCGCCGAAAGCCTGCTCTATGCCGCGCTCGACACCATGGGCGAGGGCCTCGCGGTTTGGGATTCCGGGCCGAACCTGGTCCATTTCAACCGCAGACTGGCCGAATTGTTCGGCCTGCCCGACAGCGCCCTGCGGCGGCACTTGCCCGCGCGGGAGTTTCTGGGGCTGCTGGTCGCCCGCGGCGTCCTGACCATCCGTGCCGAGGAAGCCGCAGCCTGGATCAACGCCTATATCGATGCCTCGACCAAGGCCGACCGTAAGCAGGAGGTTCGCCTCACCGACGGCACCTGGCTGAATTTCGACTGGCGCCGGCTGCCGACCGGCGGATACGTATCGGTCTTCACCGACATCACCCTGCGCAAGCGGGCGCAGATTCGCCTGCGGCAGGCAGAGGCGAAGTACCGCCAGATTTTCGACAACGTGCATGAAGGCATCATCCAGGTGACGCCGGAGGGCCGCGTGCTGGCGGTCAATCGCGCCGGAGCGGCGATTTTTGGCTTCCACTCGCCGGAGGAAATGCTGGCCACCGTCACGCGTGCCGGCGAGCAGCTCTATGTGAATTCCGAGCGCCGGCGCGAGATGATGCGCCATCTGGAGCGCTACGGCCTGGTGCGCGACTTCCGCTCCGAAATGCGCCGCCGCGACGGCAGCACCGTCTGGGTGGCCAAGACCCTGCGGCGTGTGGCCGACGAACAGGGCAACGTGGTGATGATCGAGGGCATGTTCCGTGACGTCAGCACGCAGCGTCGGGCCGAGTTGCAACTGCTGCAGGCGAAGGAGCAGGCCGAGGCCGCCAACCGCGCCAAATCCGACTTCCTGGCCAACATGAGCCACGAACTGCGCACGCCGCTGAACGCCATCCTTGGCTTCAGCCAGGTGCTGCTGGATGAAATGATGGGGCCGCTGGGTAACGCGAAGTATCGCGAATACTGCCGCGACATCGTGCAGAGCGGCGAACATCTGCTGGCTCTGATCGGCGACATTCTCGACATGGCGAAGGTCGAGTCCGGCAAGATGGCGCTGGATGAGGAATGGCTCGATCTCAACGAAAGCCTTGAGGCGGCCCTTCTGCTGGTGCGGGAACGGGCCCTGGGCGGCCAGATCGCCCTGCGCAAGACCCTGCCCAATCCGGCGCCGGCCATATGGGGCGATACCCGGCGGTTGCGTCAGATCTGGATCAACCTGCTCAGCAATGCAGTCAAGTTCACCCCGCAGGGCGGCAGCGTCGACGTGCGTTGCGATATCCTCGCCGACGGGCGGCTGGAAATTTCGGTCGCGGATACCGGCATCGGCATTGCCGAGGAGGATCTGGAGCGGGTGCAGCAGCCCTTCAGCCAGGTTGCCAATGCCCTCTCGCGCAGTCACGAGGGTACGGGGCTGGGCCTGTCGCTGTCGCGCAACCTGGTTGCCCTGCATGGCGGCGAACTGCATCTGGAAAGCCGACTGGGCGAGGGGACCACGGTGACGGTGACGCTGCCCGCCGAGCGCTGCCGGCCCGGCCCGCTGGCCGGCATGCTAGCGGATGCGCAGCGCGAGTTTGCCGGTGACCTGCCGCTGGGCCATGCGGCGCAGCGCGGCCCCAGCCTGATCAAGCTGGTAGATGGCACCGAGCCGCGGCCGCCACTGGCCGCCGACTAGCAGGTTTCTCAGACCCTGTTCCTGTTCGACACCGGCGATCGGGTTGCGGCGCCCCTGTTCGCCGGCCCGTACGCCGATCAGTTCCGCTTCGCGCAGCAACAGATGATTGGCTGCCGGCCTGGGGACATCGCCGGCGGCGAAGCCCACCACCAGCCAGCGCCCACCCGGCGCCAGGGCGCGAAAGGCTAGGTCAAACAGCGCGCCGCCGACCGGATCGAACACGACATCGGCCCGCACATCCCGCCACCAGTCCGGCTGTGCCGGATCGAGGCACAAGTCCGCACCAGCCGACTGCGCGACGGCACGCTTTTCGGCCGATGAGGCAACGGCAACCACCCGTGCGCCAAGCCGGGTACCAAGCGTGACGGCGGCCAGACCTGTCCCGCCGCCGGCGCCTAGCACCAGCAGGGTTTCGCCGGCCCGCAGATGGCCGCGCTGGACCAGCGCCGTCCAGGCCGTGGCGGCGGCAACCGGGAAGGCGGCGGCTTCCTCGTAACTCCAGTCCGCAGGTTTGGACAGCAGGCTGGCCGCTCTGACGATGGCCTCTTCGGCGTAGCCGCCGCCGCGCAAACGCAGGATCACCGCATCCCCGGGGGCCCAGCCGGTGACGTCAGGGGCGGCCTCGATGATGTCGCCGGCGGCCTCAAGGCCCGGCACGAAGGGCATGGGAGGCTTGTGCTGGTATTCGCCCGCGATCTGCAGAAGGTCGGGAAAGTTGATCCCGGAGGCCCGGATGGCCACACGGACCTCGCCAGGCTGCAGGGCGCGGCGCGTCAGCCATGCTTGCTCCAGCACCTCGGGCGGCCCCAGCCGGCGGCAGATCATGGCGCGGTATTGGTCGGTCATTGCGTCTCGGCGGGCAGGCGGGCGTGGATCACGCGCCAGCAGAAAGCCAGGGTCGCGAGCAGGATCGCACCGCCGATCCAGTAGGGGATATTGATGCCGGCATGGTCGAACAGCCAGCCACCCCAGGCCGGGCCCAGCGTGCGGCCGAGGGCCCCCAGCGATTGCATGCTGCTCATCGCAGCCCCCTGCCGCGCGGGATCGGTATTGCGCGAGACGAGGCTGCTCAGGCTGGGGTTTACGGTGGCGAGGCCGGAAGCGGTCAGCAGGATCGAGATTGCGATGCTGGGAATGTCAGTCACCAAATGGGCCATGGCGCAGCCGGCAGCCAGGCTGAGCATGCCATAGGTCAGCAGGCGGGCTTCGCCGAACCATCTGGTCAGCGGCCCGATCAGGATACCCTGCACGGTCAGCACGATGCTGCCGATGAAGGTGAATGCCAGGCCCACCTCATAGGCATGCCAATCGAGGCGGGCGGCGACGAAGAGCGGGAATAATGTCTCGATCTGGGAGAAGACGAAGTTGATTACGAAACTGATCAGTATGAGTACGACAACTGTGCGCCCGAGCCGCGGCAGCGTGCCGAAGGGATTGCTCCACAGCCGCACCTGCAGTTCCGGCTGAGGCTGATGGGTTTCGCGCACCTTCAGCACGGCGAACAGCAGGGCGATGCTGGATGTAACCGCCGCGGCGATAATTGGGAGCCGGTAATGCGGATGCAGAGGGTCTGGCCCGATCAGCAGGCCGCCGATCACCGGGCCCAGGATCATGCCGATTCCGAAGGCACTGCCGATCAGGCCCATGCCGCGGGCGCGCTGGTGCGGCGGAGTGCTGTCGGCAATTATGGCCTGGGCGACGCCAATCTTGGAGCCACCGATACCTGTGACGATGCGGGCCAGAAAAATAGCCAGAAGGCTGTCGGCAAAGGCAAGGCAGACATAGCCGATAATGCTGAGCAGCATGCAGCCCAGAAAAACCGGCCGGCGGCCGACGCGGTCGGAAAGGCTGCCCATGACCGGGGCGGCCAGGAACTGCGCAACGGAGAACGCCACCGCCAGAAGGGCGACGGTAAACGGCGAGGCGCCGAAATGGACGGCAAAAAACGGCAACAGGGGCAGGATCAGCCCAAAGCCGATCAGGTCCACCACCACGGTCAGGAAAATAACCGGCAGCATCAGGTCTTTCCTGCATGACAGCGGGTTTTCCACTGTCTTACGGCATTGCCCGTCCGGGCCGTGTCCGCTAGGTTTCGCGCGATTTTCGGCCCGCGGCAGGCCGGCATCTCAGGCGAAGGACAGAGCATGAAGGTTAAGGGCGTAGCCTACCGCACGATCTGGGTCAACGACGACGGCTGGTCGGTCGGGATCATCGACCAGACCCGGCTGCCGCACGCTTTCGTCACCACCAGCCTGAAAACCTGGGACGAGGCCGCCCATGCCATCAAGGCGATGGTCGTACGCGGTGCACCGCTGATCGGGGCGACCGGCGCCTACGGCCTTGCTCTGGCCGTGCGGGCCGATCCCTCGGATGCCATGCTGGACAAGGCGTATCACGTCATCAACGAGACGCGGCCCACAGCGATCAACCTCAAATGGGCACTGGACCGGGTTCGCAATGCCATCCACAACCTGCCGACGGAGCAGCGTGCCGCCGCCGCCTATCGGGTGGCCGCCGAAATCTGCGACGACGACGTCGCCACCTGCTCGGCCATCGGCGACCACGGCCTGAAGATCATCGAAGACCTTTACGAGAAAGCCGGACGCAAACGCACGATCAATATCCTGACCCATTGCAATGCCGGCTGGCTGGCCTGCGTGGACTGGGGCACGGCGATCGCGCCGATCTACAAGGCGCATGACAAGGGCATTCCGGTACATGTCTGGGTCGATGAGACGCGCCCGCGCAACCAGGGCGCCTCGCTTACCGCCTGGGAACTGAACAGCCATGGCGTGCCGCATACCGTGATCGTCGATAATGCCGGCGGTCACCTGATGCAGCACGACCGCGTCGACATGTGCATTGTCGGCACCGACCGCACCACCCGCGACGGCGATGTGTGCAACAAGATAGGTACCTACCTGAAGGCGCTGGCCGCGAAGGACAACAACGTGCCGTTCTACGTTGCATTACCGCATTCCACCATCGACTGGACGATCCGCGATGGCGTGAAGGAAATCCCCATCGAGGAGCGCGCGCAGGAAGAGGTGACGGTGATGAGCGGCCGCACGGCGACAGGCGAGGTTGTGCCCGTCACTATCACGCCAGACGGCACTAGGGCCGCCAATTTCGGCTTCGACGTCACGCCGGCGCGACTTGTCACCGGCCTGATCACCGAACGCGGCGTCTGTGCGGCAAGTGAGTCTGGTCTCACCAAGCTCTATCCCGAATTCGCGTAAACATTAGGCCCAATAGTAGGACATTGCCCCCATGAAAAATCTCTGGTCCGACCGCGATGCCAAGGCCGCCATTGCCCATTACGCCAAACAGGGCGTGAATGAGGATCTGGCCCTACGCACCTACACGACGCGTCTGCTGGGTGGCGTGCCCGACCTGGTGCAGCATGGCGGCGGTAATACCTCGGTGAAGACCACGATGCCAGATCCGCTGGGCAAGCCTGTGGATGTGCTCTGCGTGAAGGGGTCGGGCTGGGACATGGCGGTGATCGAGCCGCCGGGCCTGCCGGCGGTGAAGCTCAAGCCGCTGCAGGACCTGATCGCGCTTAAAAATCTCACCGACGAGGATATGGTCAACATCCAGCGCTGCAACCTGCTGGACAGCACCTCACCCAACCCCTCGGTCGAGACGCTGTTCCATGCCTTCCTGCCGCACAAGTTCATCGACCATACCCATGCCTCGGCCGTGCTGGCGATTACCGATCAGCCCGACGGTGCCGAGATCTGCAAAAAGCTCTACGGTAACCGCGTGGCGCTGGTGGATTACGAGATGCCGGGCTTCGGCCTCGCCAAGAAAGCGGCTGCTGCCTTCAAGGCCAATCCGCAGGCCCAGGGCCTGATCCTGCTCAAGCACGGCATCTTCACCTTCGCCGAGACGGCGAAGGAAGCCTATGACCTGATGATTGAATTCGTTTCCAAGGCTGAGCGCCATCTGGCCAAGGGCAAGAAGACGGTGTTCGTACCGGGCAAGGCGCTGCCGAAGAAGGTGGCGGCGGCGGAAGAGGTGCTGCCGATCCTGCGCGGCCTGCTCAGCATTCCGGCCGGCGATGACGGCGCTTTCACGCGCTGGGTGTTCAGCCTGCGCAACAGTGATGAGATCCAGGCCTTCGCGCGGGGCAAGGATGTGATGCGCTACAGCCAGGCCGGCACGGTGACGCCCGATCACGTGATCCGCACCAAGCCCTGGCCGCTGGTGCTGCCGGCGCCGGAGGCCGGCAAGCTCGATGCCTTCAAGGCGGCAGCGCAGAAGGCAGTGGACGGCTATATCAAGAAGTACAAGGCCTATTTCGAGCGCCACAATGCCAAGGCGCAGCCGAAGAAGATCATGCTCGATCCGATGCCCCGTGCCCTGCTGATCCCTGGGCTTGGCCTGGTCGGCGTGGGCAAGACGCGCAAGGATGCGGTGATTGCCGGCGACGTGGCCGAGATGGCGGTGAGCATCATCACCAAGGCTGAGGCGATTGGAACATTCACCAGCATCCGGGAACGCGACATCTTCGACGTCGAGTACTGGTCGCTGGAACAGGCTAAGCTGGGCAAGGGCAGCGAGAGGCCGCTGTCGCGTCAGGTTGTCGTGATCACCGGCGGCGCGGGTGCCATCGGTGCCGCCACCGCGAAAGCCTTTGTCGCCGAGGGCGCGGAAGTGGCGGTGTTTGATCTCGATGGCGCCAAGGCCGCTGAAGTGGCGAAGAAGCTGGGCGGCATCGGCATTGCCTGCGACGTGACCAGGCCGGAAGCCGTGCAGGCGGCTTTCGCCAAAGTCGTGCAGCATTTCGGCGGCGTCGACATCGTGGTGTCGAATGCCGGCAATGCCTGGGGCGGCAAGATCGGCGAAGTACCGGATGAGTTGCTGCGCAAGTCGTTTGAGTTGAACTTCTTCAGCCACCAGTATGTGGCGCAGGCGGCGACGAAGATCATGCTGGCGCAGAAGACCGGCGGCTGCCTGCTGTTCAATGCCTCCAAGCAGGCGGTAAATCCGGGGCCGGATTTTGGTCCCTATGGCCTGCCGAAGGCGGCCACGCTGTTCCTGTCGCGCCAGTATGCGCTGGATTACGGCGATCAGGGCATCCGTTCCTCGGCGGTGAATGCCGACCGCATCCGTTCGGGCCTGCTGACCGACGAGATGGTGGCCAAGCGCTCGAAGGCGCGCGGCGTGTCGGAGAAGGAATACATGGCCGGCAACCTGCTGAAACGCGAGGTGAAGGCCGCCGACGTGGCCCAGGCCTTCGTCCAGCTTGCCATGGCGGCCAAGACCACGGCCGCCGTGGCCACCGTGGATGGTGGCAACATCGCGGCGGCCCTGCGTTAGTCGCAGAGGGACGGGCGGATAGCTAGGATTACCGGTTTTCCGCCCGATTCAGCCCCAATTTTGACCCGGCCCGGCCCGGCCCGCCCCTTGCCCGGAACAGGCCGCCGGGCTATCCCTTCGGCCACCTTTTTCCTGCTTTCCAGCCTCAAGAGGACCTTCGGCATGAGCGGCATCACCGACATCGTTGGACGCGAAATTCTCGACTCCCGCGGCAATCCGACCGTCGAGGTCGACGTGATCCTGGAAAGCGGTGCCTTCGGTCGTGCCGCCGTGCCGTCGGGTGCCTCGACCGGTGCCCATGAGGCCGTGGAACTGCGCGACGGCGACAAGGGCCGCTACCTGGGCAAGGGCGTGCTGAAGGCCGTCGAGGCCGTCAACACCGAGATCTATGACGCCATCGCCGGCTTCGAGGCCAGCGAGCAGCTCAAGATCGACCGCACCATGATCGCGCTGGACGGCACCCCCAACAAGTCGCGCCTCGGCGCAAACGCCATCCTCGGCGTCTCGATGGCCGTGGCGAAGGCGGCGGCCCAGGAAGCCGACCTGCCGCTCTATCGCTATGTCGGCGGCGCGGCCGCCCATGTGCTGCCGGTGCCGATGATGAACATCATCAATGGCGGCGCGCATGCCGACAATCCCATCGATGTGCAGGAATTCATGATCATGCCGGTGGCGGCGCCGACGCTCGCCGATGCCGTGCGCATGGGCGCCGAGGTGTTCCACACGCTCAAGAAGAAGCTGAAGGATGCCGGCCACAACACCAATGTGGGCGACGAGGGCGGCTTTGCCCCGAATCTGCCCAGCACCCGCGGCGCGCTGGATTTCATCATGCAGGCCATCGAGGCGGCGGGCTACAAGGCCGGCTCGGACGTGATGATCGCGCTGGATGCGGCCAGCACCGAATTCTTCAAGGACGGCAAATACCACTTGGACGGCGAGAACCTGAAGCTCGATCCGGCCGGCATGGTGAAATACTGGGAGAAGCTGGTGGGGGATTATCCCATCGTCTCCATCGAGGACGGCATGGCCGAGGATGACTGGGCCGGCTGGAGGCAGCTGACCGATGCCATCGGCGCGAAATGCCAGCTGGTGGGCGATGACCTGTTCGTCACCAATCCGGCCCGCCTGGCCGACGGCATCGCCAAGGGCGTCGGCAATGCCATCCTGGTGAAGGTGAACCAGATCGGCACCCTGACCGAGACGCTGGAAGCCGTCGAACTGGCGCACAAGAACGGCTACCGCGCCGTGATGTCGCACCGTTCGGGCGAAACCGAAGACAACACCATCGCCGACCTGGCCGTAGCGACCAATTGCGGCCAGATCAAGACCGGTTCGCTGGCCCGTTCCGACCGCATGGCGAAATACAACCAGCTGATCCGCATCGAGGAGCAGCTGGACGTGGCGGCGAAGTATCCGGGCCTGGCGGCGCTGAAGCGCTGATGCGGCGCGGCGCGCTCATCGTCCTGGCGGCGGCGCTGGTTTCCGGCGCCGCCATCGCGCAGGCTTCGCTGCCCGTGCAGGGCAGGTGGGCGGTCAGCCAGGAGCGCTGCGCCACCGAAAGCATGGAATTCGGAAGCAGCGGACAATTCACGTCGACCCTGGACTCCGGCGAACCTCGCCAGGGCAGCTACAAGACGGGCCGCGACCGCATCATCCTGCTGGACGAGGCCGAGCCCGACCGCGAGCTGGCGCTGATCATTCTCGACCTGACGCCGACCCGCCTGGTAGCCTTCGACGAGACCATCGAGGCCGACCGCCGCCTGGTGAAGTGCCGCTGAAACAGCCCTGCCGCGCGCCCGGTTCCGCCGGATATGCGGTGGGCGTCACAGTCTGATCGCCGGCCGGCCACTATGATTTTCCCCAAATGCCGGCAGAAGCCCTGCCGCGTCGATGTACCCGGATTAGGGGAGGGGCGGTCGTGGGTGGAGAATGGATTGTGACGGCATCAGGCGATTGCGCGGGGCTGCCATGATGCTTTGGCCCAAGCGCCAGCCCCGCGGGTCGCAGTCCCGCAATTCGCTGGGCATCCGGCTCAACCGTGCCATCACCGACGAGGAACAGCGCGGACTGATCTTCGCTTTCCGGGCACGCGTCATCGCCGTTATTGCGGTGATGCTCTGGCTGGTACTGCTGATCGAGCCGCAGCGCCAGTTGTATTATCTCTCGGTCAGTTCCGTCCTGCTGCTGCTCGGGGTTATCCCGCATCTATTGCGGTACCATCGCCACGCGGTTTTGATCCGGCTCGCCTTCGTGCTTCTGGATGCCGTCCTGATCACGGCCGTGATCATTCTGACGCCCCCCGGCGACATCGATTATGGATTTCCGATCCAGATGCGGGTGCGCGGCCCGGAATTCCTCTATCTGATGCTGTTGATCGTCGGTGCAGCCTTGTCCTACTCGCCGCTGCAGGTGATCTGGACCGGCTTCTGCGTCGTCATGGCCTGGGGTATCGGCGTTATGCTGGTGCAGATGCGAGATGATACCCTGCAATACGATCCGGCGGCCGAGGCGTCGCCGGAAGCCACGCTCCGGCTTGTTACCGATCCGTATTTCGTTGGCTACTTCAACCTGATGAATCAGCTGGTGCTGGCAATTATCGCCACCGCGATTCTTGCCGCCGCTGTTTGGCGTTCGCGCCGCATGCTTTTGCGCCAGACCCGGGCCGAGATCGCCCGTGCCGACCTGGCGCGCTACGTATCGCCCGATGTTGCAGATGCCATCATGGCATCGGATCAGGCCTTTGGCGTACCGACAACGCGAGAGGTTGCGGTGCTGTTCGCTGATATCGTCGGCTTTACCGCGCTATCAGAGCGGCTGCCGCCGGACCGTGTGGTGCGGTTGCTGAAAAGCTTCCATGAACGCGGCAGTCGGGTGGTGTTCCGCCATGGCGGAACGCTCGACAAGTATATGGGCGACGGATTCCTCGCCACGTTCGGTGCGATTTCCGACACTCCCGACGCAGCGGCTCGGGCGCTCCGCTGTGCCATCGAACTGCAACACGAAATCGACCGCTGGAATGCCAAGCGCGCTGAGCGTGGCGCCGAAACCATCCGACTTTCGACCGGCGTGCATTGTGGGCCAGTGGTAGTGGGGAACATCGGCAGTGACCGCCGGCTGGAGTTCTCGGTCATCGGCGATGCCGTGAATATCGCCAGCCGCCTGGAAGCCCTGACGCGCCGGCTGGGTTGCCGCATCGCCGTGTCAGCCGATTGCCTGGCGGTGGCGCGGCGACATTCAGCCGATCTGCCTGAATTTATCTCGGCCGGTGCCGTGCAACTGGACGGTCGGGAGCAGAGCGTGGCGGTCTGCGTCTGGCCGCCACCGCCAAAGGTTCAATAGGTCATACTGGCCGCGTTCAGCAGGCCGACGGTCAGCGACAGCGCGGCCACCGCGATTGCTGCGGCAGTTTCGCCCCGGCTGATCCGTTCCGGCAGGCCGGGAAACAGCATGCGGGCGGCCACAAAGGTGACAGCCTGCACCACCAGCGCGACGGCGCCCCAGACCAGCATGTCGACCAGGCTCTGCGAGTTCATGATCGCGCTGCCCAGAGGCATGGCGAAGCCCAGCATGGCGCCGCCGAGTGATATCGCGGCCGCCTGGTTGCCGTCCTTGATCAGGCGCCATTCGCGCTGCGGTGTCAGGCGGGTGTAGATCGCCAGAAACAGCATCAGCATGATCAGCGCGCACACGAAATACAGTGCGAAATCCGGCAGGGTGTAGAGGTAGCGGCTCAAATTCGGCGGCGTGGTACTGATCATCGGTATCCCCCTGAACTCCTGTGTATTCTCGTGCAACTTATTCGAACAGGTGCGGCACAAAACGGCTGGTGTTGCGGGTTATCGGGCTGCGGTCCTCGCGGATGCCTAAGCCGCAGGCGCGCGATGCCACCACCCACACGCCGAGTACGGGGTAGAAGCCGTCGAAGCAGGGCATCTCGATGGCCTGCTGGTATATCTGCAACTCGGGTGAGGGATCGCCCTGCACCGGCACGCTGTCGAGCGTTGCACCGGTCTCCGACAGGCGGCTGATACCGGCACCTTCGCGGCCCCAGAAGGGCTTGGCCATGCAGGGCCCTTTGATGACGGCGCGGTCGAAACTGGCCGGCAGCAGGTTTTCGTGATCGGGCCACTTCTGCCACAGCAGCGGCAGGATCGCCTTGGTGGAGAGCAGCATCTTCCAGGCCGGTTCGATCATGCGGATGCCGGAGGGCTGGATGTTGGCCGCAAAATCTTCCTGCAGCAGCCACTCCCACGGATAGAGCTTGAACAGCACAGTGATCGGCTTGGCGGACAGATCGACGAAGCGTTTGCCGTTCCAGCCGATCTCATCGATGTATAGCCGGTCGGTATCCAGCCCGGCCTGTATCGCCGTGTCGCGCAGGTATTCGGCCGTGCCGAAATCCTCCTCATGATCACGCACGCAGGTGAAATGCAGGCGATGACCCCACAGGCCGAAATGTTTCCAGGCTTCGATCAGGGTCTCGTGGATGCCGTTGAACTGGTCGCAATGATTGCAGAAGCTGTCGAGCCATTCCCACTGTACCACGCTGGCTTCGTATAGCGCGGTCGGCGTGTCGGCGTTGTATTCGAGCAGCTTTGGCGCGCCAGTGCCGTTCCAGGCCAGATCGAAGCGGCCGTATAGATTCTTGTCCTGCCGCTGCCAGGATTGTTCGATCAGCGCGATGGCCGAGTCTGTCAGGTGGAAGGGAGCATAGTTGCCGCGCTGGATGACGCCATCGACCAGTTCAAGGCACATGTCTTCCAGCCGCTGGGCGGCGTCGTCCAGTTCATCGATCTGTGCCGGGGAAAAACTGTAGGCAGCATCCTCGCACCAGTAAGGCTCGCCGTTGATGGTGTGGAAAGCGAAGCCGATCTTTTCGGCACGCTCGCGCCAGTCGGGGCGGGGCTCGACGGCAAGGCGCTCCATGTTGTGATGGCCTTATTAGCTGGCGGCAGAATAGCTGCTGCCGGTGCGGCCGAAGCCGCCGCGGCTGACATAGCCAGGCGCGGCCTTGGGCGCATCGGGAAAGCGGTTGGCGCCGAGCTGGCCGAGCGGCCGATTGCCGGAATAGGCCGTGTTGCTGGGGTCGCGGTAGAGCGGCTGGGCCGCCCCGCGTGCGCTCCAGGGGCTTGGGCCGGCCAGGCTGCGGCCAATCATGTAGCCCATCAGCATCGGCATGAACACGCTGCCCGAGGACTGGGCCTGCTGTTGCTGCTGGGCCTGCTCTCCGGTCAGCGGGGCGGGCTGGGCCGTGGAGAATTCGTCGTTGGCGCTCAGGATCTGCTGCGGCGTGCCGCAGTTGCCCAGGCCAAACTGGGTTTCGCATTCCTCGCGGCTGGTGAAGCGCGGGGCGGTCTGAACATGCTGGGCACGGGCATCCGCCAGTGCAATCCGGCAGCCATCCGGGTCCGGGCGGGAGGCGCATTCCTTCTGGTCGCGCAGCACGTCATGGCCGGCCAGCGGGTCATTCTCCTCGCAGGCCGTGAGGCCAACCAGGCCGACAGTTCCAAGCAGGGCTAAACGGATGACACGGGATTTGCGCATGGCATGAAGATAATGGCCTGTCAGGGGCAAGGGAAGGGTGGCTCTCGGCCGCAGCGTTAAATTTTATCTAATTCTTTGACTCTATGGCCAGAATCCCTCCGCGACTCGGAAACGCGTTGACCCCGCGACTCGGATGTGATTCGATTCGAATCATCATGAGCGCCCTGCACGAAATCCGCCGCCATTCCCTCGCCGCCGTCATTCCGGTGATATGCTTCGCCGCCATCGGCTATTTTGCCTATCACGCGATGGAGGGCGAGCATGGCATCAATGCCTATACCCGGCTGACCCTGCAGATCCAGGATACCCGGATCGCCCTGGCGGAAGTTACGACAGAGCGGAAGACCCTGGAGCGGCGGGTGGCCCTGCTGCGGGCCGAAGGTCTGGACGTGGACATGCTCGATGAGCAGGGGCGGCGCGTGCTGGGCATGGTACGGCCTGGCGATCTGGTAATTCTCGGCCGCTGAAAGGCGAATTTCCGGCAATGGAATTACCCGAATTAACTGAAATCAAGTTAATTCTAGAAAAAGCATTGTTTTAACTAAAGTTAGCCGCCATCTTCCCCTCCCGTTGATGGTATTGATCAGGCAATGCCGTAAGGGAAGTCGGGAGGAAAACCATGGCGAAACCGGGCAAGGCGGGTGAATCCGCCGCGGGCAAAAAGGCGAAACTGCCGCCCGCCGACGAGATGCTCCGCTATTACCGCGACATGCTGCTGATCCGCCGCTTCGAGGAGAAGGCAGGCCAGCTTTACGGCATGGGCCTGATCGGCGGTTTCTGCCACCTCTACATCGGCCAAGAAGCGGTCGTCGTTGGCCTGCAGGCCTGCGCCAAGCAAGGCGATGCCGTCATCACCTCCTATCGCGACCACGGCCACATGCTGGCCACCGGCATGGATGCCGGCGGTGTGATGGCAGAACTGACGGGTCGCATCGGCGGGTATTCCAAGGGCAAGGGCGGCTCGATGCACATGTTCAGCCGCGAGAAGCACTTCTACGGCGGCCATGGCATCGTTGGCGCCCAGGTGCCGCTGGGCACGGGCCTGGCCTTTGCGCAGAAGTACAACAAGACCGACAACGTGACCTTCTGCTATTTCGGCGACGGCTCGGCCAACCAGGGTCAGGTCTACGAAAGCTTCAACATGGCCGAGCTCTGGAAACTGCCGGTCATCTACGTGATCGAGAACAACCAGTATGCCATGGGCACGGCGGTCAATCGCGCTTCGGCCCAGCCGGCCCTGTACAAGCGCGGCGAGAGCTTCGGCATTCCCGGCCGGCAGGTCGACGGCATGAGCGTGCTCGCCGTGAAGGAAGCGGGCGAGGAGGCAGTGGCTTGGTGCCGCGCCGGCAAGGGCCCGATCATTCTCGAAATGATGACCTATCGCTATCGCGGCCACTCGATGTCCGACCCGCAGAAATACCGCAGCAAGGACGAAGTGACCAAGATGCGTGCCGAGCATGACCCGATCGACCAGGTTCGCAGCCTGCTGCTGGGCAACGGCCTGGCCGACGAGGACGTGCTGAAGGTGATCGACAAGGAAGTGAAGGACATCGTCCAGAAAGCAGTCGATTTCGCGCAGGAAAGCCCGGAGCCCGACCCGTCGGAATTGTGGACCGATGTTTATGTGGAAGCCTGAGCCGGCGGGGAGGATGTGAAGATGTCTATCGAGATTCTGATGCCTGCCCTGTCCCCTACCATGACGGAAGGCAAGCTGGCCAAGTGGTTCGTGCGCGAAGGCGACACGGTCAAGGCCGGCGATATCATGGCCGAGATCGAGACCGACAAGGCCACGATGGAATTCGAGGCGGTCGATGAAGGCGTGATCGACAAGATTCTGGTGCCGGAGGGCACCGAAGGCGTTGCCGTAAACACACCGATTGCAAAATTGCGTGGCGACGGCGAAGTCGCGGGCGTCGCGCCGGCAGCGCCGAAGGCAGAAACCAGGGCGCTGACCGCTTCGGTTCCGGCTGCGGCCGTGGCATCGACTGCGGCGAAAGACCTGACCGACCCCGATATCCCGGCCGGCACCGAATTCGTCGCCATGACGGTACGCGAGGCGATCCGCGAGGGCATGTCGGAAGAGATGCGCCGCGATCCGCGCGTGTTCCTGATGGGCGAGGAAGTGGCGCAGTACCAAGGCGCCTACAAGATCAGCCAGGGCATGCTGGATGAGTTCGGCCCCGAGCGCGTGATCGACACGCCGATCACCGAACAGGGCTTTGCCGGCTTGGGCATCGGCGCCGCCTTCGGCGGCCTGCGCCCCATCGTCGAGTTCATGACCTTCAACTTCTCGATGCAGGCCATCGACCAGATCGTGAATTCGGCGGCCAAGACGCTTTACATGTCGGGCGGCCAGATGGGCTGCCCCATCGTGTTCCGTGGCCCGAATGGCGCGGCCGCCCGCGTCGCGGCGCAGCATAGCCAATGCTATGCCGCCTGGTATTCGCATATCCCGGGCCTGAAGGTGGTGGCGCCGTATTCGGCGGCTGACTTCAAGGGCCTGATCAAGGCTGCCATCCGCGACCCGAACCCGGTCGTATTTTTGGAAAACGAAATCCTCTACGGCCGCAGTTTCGACGTGCCCAAGCTGGACGATTACGTCGTGCCCATCGGCAAGGCTCGCATCGCCCGCCAAGGCAAGGACGTCACGCTGGTCGGTTATTCGATTGCCGTGGGTCATGCCCTGGCGGCGGCCGAGAAGCTGGCGGCCGAAGGCATCGAGGCCGAGGTGATCGACCTGCGCACCATCCGCCCGATGGACAAGGAAGCCATCGTGAAGTCGGTGCAGAAGACCAACCGCCTGGTCACGGTGGAGGAGGGCTTTCCACAATCTGGCATAGGCGCGGAAATCTCGGCCGCGATCATGGAAGCCGCCTTCGACTATCTCGATGCGCCGGTGACGCGCGTCACCGGCAAGGACGTGCCGATGCCCTATGCGGCCAACCTGGAAAAGCTGGCACTGGTGACAGTGGACGAGATCGTGCAGGCGGCCAAGGCCGTCTGTTACCGCTGAGCGGGAGGCGCATCATGCCGATAGAGATCCTGATGCCTGCCCTGTCGCCGACAATGACCGAGGGCAAGCTGGGCAAGTGGCTGGTCAAGGAAGGCGACACGGTCAAGGCCGGCGATATCATGGCCGAGATCGAGACCGACAAGGCCACGATGGAATTCGAGGCCGTGGATGAAGGCAAGATCGGCAAGATCCTGGTGCCCGAAGGCACCGAGGGCGTTGCCGTGAACACGCCGATTGCCGTGCTGCTGCAAGACGGCGAGTCTGCCGGTGACGTGAAGGCGGCTCCGGCAGCCAAGTCCGCTGCCGCCGTACCTGCAGCCCCGGCTACCCCGGCAGTTCCGGCGGCTGCTCCGCCGCCAGCACCGGCTGCGACCCCGGCCGCGAAAACGGGCGAGCGCATCTTTGCCTCGCCGCTGGCACGCCGCATTGCTGCGCAGAACAACATCGACCTGAAGGCCGTGACGGGCAGCGGCCCGCATGGCCGTATCGTCAAGGCCGACGTGGAGAAGGCGCCGAAAGGTGCGACGGCTCCGGTTGCGAAGGCCGCCGCCACCGCGCCGGTCGCCGCCGGCCCGGGTGCGCGCCAGCTCGCCGACCTGCTCAAGATGCCCTACAGGCTCGAGCCGCTGTCGGGCATGCGCAAGACCATCGCACGCCGTCTCACCGAGTCCAAACAGACGGTGCCGCATTTTTATCTCACCATCGACTGCGAGATCGACGAGCTACTGGCCCTGCGTAAGCGCCTGAATGCTAAGTCGGAAGCCAAGGTCAGCGTCAATGACTTCCTGATCCGCGCTGCCGCCCTGGCTTTGAAGAAGGTGCCCGAGGCCAATGCCAGCTATGACGAGAGCGGCATGCTGTATTACGAGCATGCCGATATCTCGGTGGCGGTGGCCACGCCGAACGGCCTGATCACGCCGATCGTCAAGCAGGCCGAGCAGAAGGGCCTGACCCAGATTGCCACCGAGATGAAGGATCTCGCGGCACGGGCGCGCGACGGCAAGCTCAAACCCGACGAATACCAGGGCGGCACCTTCTCGATCTCCAATCTCGGCATGTTCGGGATCAAGCAGTTCGAGGCGGTGATCAATCCGCCGCAGGGCTGCATCCTGGCCGTTGGCATGGGCGAGGAACGCGCCATCGTGCGCAAGGGCCAGATCGTGCCCGCCACCATCATGACGGTGACGCTGTCGGTCGATCACCGTGCGGTGGACGGCGCGGTGGGTGCACAGTTCCTGCAGGCCTTCAAGGGCTATGTCGACGACCCGCTGACCATGCTGCTGTGAGGCCATGACGATGGTTGAAAAAGTTGCCATCGTTACCGGTGCCGGCAAAGGCATGGGCGCGGCGGTGCTGAAGAAGCTGGCCTCCGACGGCTACCGCGTTGCTGCCATGTCGCCCTCCGGCGCGGCCAAGACGCTGGCCGAAAGCCTTGGCGGTGTCGGCCTGGCCGGCTCGAATGCCAAGGCCGAGGATATCAAGGCGCTGGTCGACCTGACGCTGGATAAATACGGCCGCATCGACGCGGTGGTGAACAATACCGGCCATCCGCCCAAGGGCTCACTGCTGGAGCTGGACGATGCCGCCTGGCTCACCGGCTTCGAACTGGTTCATCTGGCGGTGGTGCGCATGGTGCGGCTGGTGACGCCGGTAATGCTCAAACAGGGCGGCGGTGCGTTCGTCAACCTGCTCACCTACGCGACTTTCGAACCAGAAGCCGATTTCCCGATTTCCGGCCCGGTGCGTGCGGCAGTGGCCAGCTTCGCCAAGGTCTATGCCGACCAGTATGCCGCGCAGGGCATTCGCATGAACAACGTGCTGCCGGGCTTCATCGACAGCCTGCCGGCCAAGGAACAGCGCGTGGCTCGCATCCCGATGAAGCGTTACGGCACCACCCGTGAAATCGCTGATGCCGTCGCCTTCCTGCTGTCGGAGCAGGCGAGCTACATCACCGGCCAGAGCCTGCGCGTCGACGGCGGCATAACCCGGTCTGTTTAAGGAGACCAGCATGTCTGACACCAGCTTCGATGTGATCGTGGTCGGCAGCGGCCCGGGCGGTTACACCACGGCGATTCGCGCCAGCCAGCTCGGGATGAAAACGGCGATCATCGAGCGCGAGCATCTGGGCGGCATCTGCCTGAATTGGGGCTGCATCCCGACCAAGGCGCTTCTGCGCTCGGCCGAGATCTATTCCAACATCAAGCATGCCGAGGCATTCGGTTTCACGGTCGAAGGCAAGGTGACAATCAATGCCGCCAAGGTGGTAGAGCGGTCGCGCAAGGTGGCGGCGCAGCTTTCCGGCGGCGTAAAGTTCCTGATGAAAAAGCACAAGGTCACGGTGTTCGACGGCCATGGCATGCTGAACGGTCCGGGCAAGGTGAAAGTCACCAAGGACGGCAAGCCGGTTGCCGACCTCACCGCCAAGCACATCATCCTCGCCACCGGCGCGCGTGCCCGCGCGCTGCCCGGCCTGGAGCCGGACGGCAAGCTGGTCTGGACATATAAGGAAGCGATGGTGCCGCCGGCGCTGCCGAAATCCCTGCTGGTGATCGGTTCGGGCGCCATCGGCATCGAATTCGCCAGCTTCTACCGCACGCTCGGCGCAGACGTCACCGTCGTTGAGGTGATGGACCGCGTGCTGCCGGTGGAGGATGAGGAAATCTCTGGCCTCGCCAAGAAAGCTTTCGAGAAGCAGGGTATGAAGATTTTCACCGGCACCACGGTCACGGCACTGAAGAAAGGTACTGACAGCGTGACGGCGACGCTGAAGGACAAGGCCGGCAAGGAAAGCCAGATCACCGTCGAGCGTGTGATCCTGGCCGTCGGCATCGTCGGCAATGTGGAGAATATCGGCCTGGAGACCACCAAGGTGAAGGTCGACAAGACCCATGTGGTGATCGATGAATACAGCCGCACGGCGGAACCCGGCATCTATGCCATCGGCGACCTGACCGGTCCACCCTGGCTGGCGCACAAGGCCGGCCATGAAGGCGTGATCTGCGTGGAGAAGATCGCCGGCGTGAAGGACGTGCATCCGCTGAATGTCAGCAATATCCCGGGCTGCACCTATTGTACGCCACAGATTGCCAGCGTCGGTCTCACCGAAGCAGCCGCCAAGGCCAAGGGCTATGAGGTGCGGGTGGGGCGGTATCCCTTCCTCGCCAACGGCAAGGCGATTGCGCTGGGCGAGCCGGAAGGTCTGGTCAAGACGGTGTTCGACGCCAAGACCGGCGAGTTGCTGGGCGCACACATGATCGGCGCCGAGGTCACCGAGATGATCCAGGGCTTTGGCATCGCCAAGACGCTGGAGACCACCGAGGCCGAGCTGATGCATGCCATCTTCCCGCATCCGACCCTGAGCGAGATGATGCATGAATCGGTGCTGGATGCTTACGGCAAGGCCCTGAATTACTAGGATTATCCGGCCTGGGCGGGCAGGTGTCAGGCCCGGGCCTTTTCTGTATAATCCGCCGCGCTACCTCGGAATTCGGGGCCAGCAAAAGGATTGTATCGTGGTCGTCAACATCCATCCCGTTCCTGTCCGTCACCCCGAGAAGGCGCACAAGCCCGACAAGCCGGTGCTGCGCAAGCCGGACTGGATCCGTGTCAAGGCGCCGACCTCGGAGGAAGCGGCCGAGACGCGCCGGCTGATGCGCGACCTGAAACTGCATACCGTCTGCGAGGAAGCGGCCTGCCCGAATCTGGGCGAATGCTGGAAGCAGAAACACGCCACCTTCATGATCCTGGGCGCGATCTGCACCCGCGCCTGTTCCTTCTGCAACGTAGCCACCGGGAAACCGCTGGCGGTGGATGCCGACGAGCCGCAGCATGTGGCCGAAGCAGTGGGGCAGCTTGGCCTGCATCACGTGGTGATCACCTCGGTCGACCGCGACGACCTGGCCGATGGCGGCGCCTCGCAGTTCGTGCGGACGATTGAGGAAATCCGCAAGGCCTCGCCCGGTACCACTATCGAGATCCTAACGCCCGACTTCATCCGCAAGCCCGGCGCCATCGAAGCCGTGGTCGCGGCGAGGCCGGATGTGTTCAACCACAATCTTGAAACCGTGCCGCGGCTTTATCCCACCATCCGGCCCGGCGCACGCTATTTCGCCTCGCTGCAACTGCTGGCGAAGGTGAAGGAACTTGATCCAACGATGTTCACCAAGTCGGGCCTGATGGTAGGCCTGGGCGAGGAGAAGATCGAGATCATGCAGGTGATGGACGACCTGCGCGCCGCCGATGTGGATTTCCTCACCATCGGGCAATACCTGCAGCCGACCCGTAAGCATGCGGCGGTCGAACGTTTCGTCACGCCCGACGAGTTCGCCTCTTACACCACGATCGCCAATTCGAAAGGCTTCCTGATGGTGTCGGCGTCGCCGCTGACTCGCTCGTCGCATCATGCCGGCGCCGATTTCGCCCGACTGAAGGCGAACCGCGCTGCCCGGCTGGCACAGGCGGGAGCCTGACCGGGCCGTGCCCACCCACGCCGAAAAGCGTATTCTGCCCTATACGCCTGACCAGCTCTATGCACTGGTGGCAGGCGTTGAGCATTACCCGAAATTCCTGCCCTGGTGCCTGGGCGCGCGCATCCGCGAGCGCAGCGAGCGGCTGATGGTGGCCGACCTGATCATCGGCTTCAAAATGTTCCGCGAGCGCTTCACGTCGAAAGTGACGCTGAACCCGGAAGCAAAGCGGATCGACGTCGAGTACACCGACGGTCCGTTCAAATACCTGAAGAACCACTGGATATTCCTGCCGCACAGCCAGGGCTGCGAGATCGACTTCTATGTCGATTTCGAGTTCCGTTCCAAACTGCTGCAGAAAACCATCGAACTGTTGTTCAACGAGGCCGTCAGACGCATGGTTGGCGCCTTTGAGACCCGGGCGCGGCAGCTTTACGGCGAGAATGGATTATCGCTGGCCCCTGGTGCTACGATAACGGCACTCTGAAACGCCCCGGACGTTCCATCCGGGTCCAGAACGGAGAGCCCGCCAGAACGGAGTGTCCGATGGTTGCCCTGCCGACGCTTCCCAACATTTCGATGTCCGGCACCTTGCTGGAGCGCGGATTGCGCAGCCTGGTCGGCGCCTGGCGCGGCATTGCCGGTGGCGACGAGACGGCACAGCTTGGCCGTAGCGGGGAGTTGGATGCCAGGGATATCGAGCGCCTGCACGGCCTGTTCAACGATTGTCTGGAGGCGCGAGGCGGTGAGGTTTCGGCGCGTGCCCGTGCGGCGGCGCTCGGGCGGTTGTATCTGGGGCTCAACGATAATGGTAAAGCCAGTTTCCTGAAGGTGCTGGCCAGTGGTTTCGGCGCCGACCCGGCATTGCTGGACAAAAAGATTGGCGACGTGCAGCAGGCTGCCGATCCAGCGGCGCGGCACAAGGCCGAGCGCAAATTGCGGCAGGCCCTGACTCCGCCGCGTCAGCGTCTGCTGACCCAGTTCACGGCACTGCCGCAGGGCGTGAAATTCCTGGTCGATCTGCGTGCCGATGCTTTGCGCTTCCGCAAGGAATCGCCGGAACTGGCCATCGTCGATGCCGACTTGGAAGACCTGTTCGTTGCCTGGTTTGATGTCGGTTTTCTGGAACTGCAGCGCATCTCGTGGAACAGCCCGGCGGCGTTGCTGGAAAAGCTGATCGCCTACGAAGCGGTGCATGCCATCGAAAGCTGGGACGATCTGCGCAACCGACTGGATGCCGACCGGCGCTGCTATGCTTTCTTTCATCCGCGCATGCCGCTGGAACCCCTGATCTTCGTCGAGGTGGCGCTGGTGAAGGGCATCGCCGGCAACGTGCAGGCCCTGCTGGATCAGAGCCAGCCGGTGCTGGACCCGCGCGAGGCTGATACGGCGATCTTCTATTCGATCTCGAATACGCAGACCGGCCTGCGCGGCATTTCCTTCGGCAATTTCCTGATCAAGCGTGTGGTGGACGACCTGAGCCGCGAGCTGCCACATCTCAAACAGTTTTCGACGCTGTCGCCGATTCCGGGTTTCCGCGCCTGGCTGGACGAGACCATTGCCGAAGGCGCGCCCGATCTGGTGGAGGCAAAGGCGCGCGATCAATTGCGCGAGGCGCTAGGGCAGCGCTTCTCCAAGGGCATGCTGCCGGGCCTGTTGCAGGATCGCGGCTGGGTGGAGAATCCCGCGCTGGCCGATGCGCTCAAGCCTGTACTGCTCCGGCTCTGTGCGCGTTATCTGCTGACGGCCCAGGACAAGAGCGGCAAGCCGCGCGATCCGGTGGCGCGGTTTCACTTGAGCAACGGTGCGACCGTGCATCGACTGAACTGGCTGGGCGACCGTTCTAAAAACGGCCTGAAGCAGTCGGCCGGCATGATGGTGAATTACCTCTATCGTCTGGACGATATCGACCAGAACCACGAACGCTTCGTGCGCGACGGCGCTGTCGCGGCGTCTGGCGAGGTGCGGCGTCTGGCCGATCTTTAATCGGCGGCGGCCACCATCTGCTTCAGCATCTCGTCCGCCAGCGTGAGGGCGTCCTCGACGGTGGCGGTGCGCACGGCGGCGCGGCCGATATCGCCATAGGTCATGCGCTGGTGCATGGTTTCCTGCCCCGTGCCTGCCACGGCGATATGCACAAGGCCGACAGGTTTCTCAACGCTGCCGCCGCCCGGGCCGGCGATGCCGGTACAGGCGATGGCGATATCGGCCTCGCTTTTGCGCAGGCAGCCTTCTGCCATGGCGCGCGCCACGGCTTCAGAAACGGCGCCATGACCGGCGATGATTTCGGCCGGCACGCCCAGTGAGGCCGATTTTGCGGCATTGGAATAGGTGACGAAGCCGCGTTCGAATACATCCGACGAACCCGCGATTTCAGTCAGCGTCGCGGCGATCAGTCCGCCGGTGCAGGATTCCGCCGTCGCCAGCATGGCGCCATGCCGGCGGCATTCGGCCAGCAGGCTCTCGGCAAGTCGCAGCAGGGTATCGTCCATCGCATCACCACCAGAAATGAGCCAACGCCAGCATGACCCCCATGCCATACAGGCCGGCCAGCAGATCGTCGACCAACACGCCATGGGCGCCATGCAGGTTGCGGTCGGCCCAGCAGACGGGCCAGATTTTCGTGATATCGAAAAACCTGAAGACGACAAATCCGATCAGATACAGCAGGGGATCGAGCGGTACAAAGGCCAGCGTCAGCCATTGGCCGGCTACCTCGTCGATCACGATCTCGCCCGGATCCTCGCCGGGCCAGTGCGACAGATATTCCCGAATGGCCCATAGCGATAGCAGCGAAAGTAGCGTCGCGGCGACAACCAGCGCCCAAGGACCACCTGCATACTGGATCGCCCACGCAAAGGGCAGGGCACCGACCGAGCCCCAGGTGCCCGGCGCCTTCGGCATCCTTCCCAGGCCGAACCATGTGCAAAGCAGGAAGGCAAGGCGGCGTGGCATCAGGCGGGCAGGCGGATCGTGGCAATGGCCTGGGCGGCAATCCCTTCGCGCCGGCCGGTGAAGCCAAGCTTCTCCGTCGTTGTCGCCTTCACGCTCACACGATCTGCAGCGATGCCAAGGATGCCGGCGATGCGTACGCGGATCGCATCGCGATGCGGACCGATTTTTGGCGCCTCGCAGATGATCGTGACATCGCAATGGGCGATGACGCCGCCGCGTTGAACCACCCTCTCGGCGGCGTGACGCAGGAAGGCGGCTGAGTCGGCATTCTTCCAGCGCGCATCGGAAGGCGGAAAATGTTGGCCGATATCGCCATCGGCCAGGGCGCCAAGGATCGCATCGGTCAGGGCGTGCAGGGCCACATCGGCGTCTGAATGGCCGGCCAGGCCGCGCTCATGGGCGATCTCGATACCGCCGATCATCAGCTTGCGGCCGGGCTGGTCGCTGAAGGCATGCACATCGAAACCCTGGCCGGTGCGAATATCGGCCAATTGCATCATCAGCTGCCGTTCAGCGCGGGCGAAGTCGGCTGGTTCGGTCACCTTGAAATTCTCCTCCTCCCCGGGGACCAGACGTACGCCCAGGCCGGCATGTTCCGCCACCGCGGCATCGTCGGTAAGGGCCAGGCCGGCGCTCTGGCGGTGCGCGATCAGAATGTCGTTGAAACGGAAGGCCTGGGGGGTCTGCGCCCGCCAAAGACCCTGGCGCTCGGCTCCGCTGCGGGCCAGGCCCTGGCCATCCCGTTTCAGGGTATCAACGACGGGGATGGCCAGAATGGCGCCTGGCGCCTGTTTGAGCATTTCCAGCAGCGCATCGATCCTGTCTTGCCGAAGAAATGGGCGGGCCGCATCGTGAATCAGCACGGAAAGGGGCTGATCCTGGGCCAGGGCCTCCAATCCAAGCCGGACGCTATCCTGCCGCGCCGCGCCGCCCAGGCAGGGCGGCATCAGGCGCTGGGATTCCTCGAGGCCTTTTGTCGCGGCGCGGTACTCTTCCACATCGCCAGGGTGGATCACGACCATGACCCGTGCTATTGCCCCGTGGGCCAGGAACGCATCGATGCTGTGCCGGAGTAAGGGTTTCCCCCCAAGCATCTGGTATTGCTTTGGTTTTTCCCCACCTGCACGGCTTCCGCGGCCAGCGGCGACAATCAGGGCGATCACGGTCATGACGGCACCCTAGCCTGAGCCGGCGAGACCGGCAAAGGTTTGCCCAATTGCCATCCGAAGGCGGATTTAATCCGGTCGCGGAATGATGTTGCAGCGCAGTAAGAAACCGCCTAGAGTGAACAACAACTGGGCACCCAGCAATGTGTGCAAAAAATGAGCATAAAGATTGGTCCCGTCTCCATTGAAGACCCCGTCATCCTGGCGCCGATGTCAGGGGTCACCGACCTGCCGTTCCGCCGCCTCGTGAAGAGAAGCGGTGCGGGGCTTGTCGTGTCTGAAATGATCGCCTCGGAGGCGATGGTACGCGCCTCGCGCCAATCGCTGAAGATGGCGGAAAATGCACCGGAAGAGTTTCCGATGTCGGTGCAACTGGCCGGTTGCGAGGGCCATGTGATGGCCGAAGCTGCGAAGCTGAATGAAGACAAGGGCGCCGCCATCATCGACATCAACATGGGCTGTCCGGTCAAGAAGGTGGTCAACGGCCACGCCGGTTCGGCGCTGATGCGCGACCTGCAGCATGCCAAAGGCCTGCTGACCTCTACGGTGAAAGCCGTGAAGCTGCCGGTTACGCTGAAGATGCGCACCGGCTGGGACGAGGCGAACCGCAACGCGCCGGAACTGGCGCGCATCGCGGAGGGCGAGGGCATCCGGATGCTCACCGTGCACGGCCGCACGCGCAACCAGATGTATAACGGCCGCGCCGACTGGGCCTTCGTGCGCAAGGTGAAGGAAGTGGTTTCGATCCCGGTGATCGTGAATGGCGATATCACAACGCTTGAGGAGGCGCGCGAGGCGCTGACGCAATCGGGTGCCGATGGCGTGATGATTGGCCGTGGCGCCTATGGCCGGCCGTGGTTCCTGCGCCAGGTGATGGACTTTCTGAAATCAGGGACACGCCTGCCCGATCCACCGCTGCATGAGCAGCGCGACATGGTGCTTGAGCATTATGACGCGATGCTGGTGCATTACGGTACCCAGACTGGACTGAAGATCGCCCGTAAGCATGTGGCCTGGTATTCCAAGGGACTGCCGGGCTCGGCCGAATTCCGCACTCGCATCATGCAGCTCGACGAAGCAGAGCAGGTGCGCCAGGCAGTACGCGATTTCTACGCGCCGCAACTCGACAGGATCGCCGCCTGATGCAGCCTGTCGAGCACCAGATCGAGATGCCGCCGATCGATGCCGCGCAGGTGCTTGGTGCCATCCCCAATCCAATCCTCGTGATCGGACGGCAGGGTGACATAACCTATGCCAACCCTGCCGCCGAACAATTTTTCGATTCCGGCGCCGCCGTGCTGTGCCGGCAGAACCTGCGCGATCTGGTGCCGTTCGGAAGCCCGGTCCTGCAACTGGTCAGCCAGGTTTTCCGTGAGCGTTACAGCGTGTCGGAATACGATGTCGATCTTGGTTCGCCGCGCCTGGGCGAACGTCTGGTCGATGTGCAGATCTCGCCGGTACCGGAAGCGCCAGATCACGTGATCGTCCGCTTCGACGAGCGCAGCATGGCAGCCAAGATCGGTCGTGCCCTGACCCATCGTGGTGCCGCGCGCTCGGTTACTGGTATGGCGGCGGTGCTGGCCCATGAAGTAAAAAACCCCTTGAGCGGCATCCGCGGCGCCGCACAGCTGCTGGAGCTGAATGCCAGCCAGGCCGATCGCGAGCTGACGCGCCTGATCTGCGATGAGACGGATCGCATCTGCGCCCTGGTCGACAGCATGGAGGTGTTTTCCGACAAACGCCCGATCGAGCGCGGCCCGGTAAACATCCATCAGGTTCTGGAGCATGTGCGCAAGGTTGCGCAGGCTGGCTTCGCCAAGAATATCCGCTTCGCCGAACGCTATGACCCGTCTCTGCCGCCGGTTTATGGCAATCGCGACCAGTTGGTGCAGGTGTTCCTCAATCTGGTGAAAAATGCCGCCGAGGCGATTGGCGACGACACGGGTGGCGAGATCGTGCTGACAACGGCCTACCGCCATGGCGTGCGTCTGGCTGTCCGTGGTTCGCGCGACAGGTTGCATCTGCCGTTGGAAGTTTCGGTCCAGGACAATGGCCCCGGCGTGCCGGAAGACATCCGGCCTCATCTCTTTGACCCCTTTGTGACAACCAAGGTTAGCGGTTCTGGCCTCGGTCTTGCATTGGTTGCCAAGATCATCGGCGACCATGGCGGCGTAATTGAATGCGACAGCCGCCCGCGCCGTACCGTTTTCAGTGCGCGTTTGCCGGTCCACAACCCGGCCGTGGAAGCATCCGGAGAGTCTGAATGAGTCATAAGGGCACCATCCTTGTCGCTGACGACGATCGCTCGATCCGTACCGTTCTGGATCAGGCGCTTGGCCGGGTCGGCTATCAGGTGCGCTCGACCGGCAATGCGGCAACGCTCTGGCGCTGGGCCTCGGAAGGCGAGGGCGAGTTGATCATCACCGATGTGGTGATGCCCGATGAGAACGGCCTCGACCTGTTGCCGCGAATCAAACGGATCAGGCCGGATCTCCCGATCATCGTGATGAGCGCGCAGAAAACGCTGTTGACCGCAGTGAAGGCTGCCGAACGCGGCGCTTATGACTACCTGCCCAAGCCCTTCGATCTGAAGGAACTGCTGCGCGTGGTCGAGCGCGCGCTCAGCCAGCCGAAGATGGCGCCGCAGGAAGATGCCGAAGCCGCCGCCGACGAGGAAAAACTGCCGCTGATCGGCCGTTCGCCGGCGATGCAGGAAATCTATCGCGTGATGGCGCGTCTGATGGGCACGGATCTCACCGTCCTCATCTACGGTGAATCCGGCACGGGCAAGGAGCTGGTCGCCCGGGCGCTGCATGATTACGGCAAGCGCCGCAACGGGCCTTTTGTGGCCATCAACATGGCGGCGATTCCGCGCGAGTTGATCGAGTCTGAACTGTTTGGCCATGAAAAAGGCGCCTTCACCGGTGCGGCCAACCGCTATGCCGGCCGGTTCGAGCAGGCCGAGGGCGGGACGCTGTTTCTTGACGAAATCGGCGATATGCCGATCGAGGCTCAGACACGCCTGTTGCGCGTGCTGCAGCAGGGTGAATACACCACGGTCGGCGGCCGTACGCCGATCCGCACCGATGTGCGCATCGTTGCCGCCACTAACCGCGACCTGCGCCAGGCCGTGAACCAGGGTTTGTTCCGCGAAGACCTGTTCTACCGGCTGAACGTGGTGCCGCTGCGCCTGCCGCCGCTGCGCGAGCGCAGCGAGGATATCCCGGATCTGGTGCGCTACTTCCTGAGCCAGGCCGCCGCCCAGGGCCTGCCGGTCAAGACCGTGTCGCCCGAGGCGATGGAGCGCATCCGGCGGTATCGCTGGCCCGGCAACGTGCGTGAACTGGAAAACCTCGTGCGTCGGCTGGCCGCCCTGTATGCCGATGACGTGATCGGCATCGAGGTGATCGACAACGAACTGGCGGAACCCCCGCAGGTTCCGAAACCGTCCGAGCCGGGCGAGGAAGAGACCCTGACTGGCGCCATCGAACGGCACCTGACCAAGTACTTCGCCGCCCAGGGGGATGACCTGCCGGCGCCAGGCCTCTATGACCGGATGCTGCGTGAACTCGAAATCCCGCTGATTTCCCTCAGTCTGGCGGCGACGCGGGGCAACCAGATCAAAGCCGCCCATATGCTGGGGCTGAACCGCAACACCCTGCGCAAGAAGATCAGGGATCATAACATTCAGGTGATTCGCGGCTTGAAATAGAGGGGTATTCCGACAGGTGCTAGCCCGGCCCGGCTGGGCTATGATCACCGGATGTTCCGGCCCTTGATTCATCAGTCATGACCGACGAGACGATCCATGCTGCCGATGCGCAGCCGGCGGGGTCTGCATCGGTGCGCCTGCTGCGCCGGTGGTTCGACTGGTTCCGGCGCCGCCGGCTGATCCGTCACCTGGAGATTTCGCTGGCGATCGCGGCTGTGGTTGCCGGTACGCTCACCTATCTGGCCATGACGCCGGGCACCACGCGGGAACTGACACCCCGCGATGTCCAGATCCTGCTGCTGACCGATCTGGTGATCCTGCTGGGCCTGACCAGTCTGGTGGCACGGCGGCTGGTGGTGTTGTGGATGCAGCGGCGCCGCGGTGCGGCAGGATCACGGCTGCATGCCCGTATGGTGATGATGTTCGCCGCCGTGACCGCATTGCCTACCGTCATGATGACGGTTTTCGCCGTGCTGTTCTTCAATCTGGGTCTGCAGACGTGGTTCAGCGAAAGGGTCAATTCGGCGGTGAAGGCATCGGTGGCGATTGCCGAGGCCTATATCCAGGAACACCGCAAGACCATCCGGGCCGATGTTCTGGCAATGGCCGTCGACCTGAACCGCGAAGCGCCGCGCCTGACACGCAATCCCTACGCTTTCCAGCAGGCCGTCCGTCAGTTGTCTCGTCTTCGTGGATTGGGGGAGGCCATCGTTTTCACCTCTACGGGCGAAATTCTTGCCAGGAATGAGCTCAGCCTGCTGATGGAATTCGATCGCATTCCCACCCGCGCCCTGCTGGATGCCAATGCCGGCCAGGTCATTTTCATTACGGCTGAAACCGACGACCGGGTGCGGGCCTTGGTTCGACTGGACGGTTATCTGGACGCCTATCTGTATGTCGGGCGGTTCATCGACGCGAAAGTGCTAGGAGAGCTTGAACGAACACGGTTGGCCGCCCAGCAATACAATCGCCTTGAACAGGCGCGCTCGGCCCTTGAAATCAATTTCGCCATCCTGTTCCTGCTGATCTCGCTATTGCTGTTGCTCGCCGCGATCTGGTTTGCGTTGCTCATCGCCAACCGACTGGTGGCGCCGATCGGCGAAGTGGTGGGTGCAGCCGAACGTATCCGCAGCGGAGACCTCACCGCGCGCGTGACCGAGCGTGCCGACGATGACGAAATCGCCACCCTGGGCCGCACCTTCAACCGCATGACAGGCCAGCTCGCCGCGCAGCAGGCCGAACTGATCGCTGCCAATCGCCAACTTGATGAACGGCGCCGTTTCACTGAAACGGTGCTCGGTGGAGTCTCGGCCGGTGTGATCGGTATCGACCCGCAGGGAATGGTCACCCTGCCGAATCCCTCGGCGCAGGCGATGCTGCAGAAAAGCTTTGACGAGATGGTGGGACGGCCCTTCGCCGAGGTTGCGCCTGAAATGGCCGGGCTTTACGAACGTCTGGCGGGGAGCACAAGCGAAGCGGTCGAACGCGGCCAGGTGATCGTGTCGCGGCCCGATGGAAACCGGACCCTGCTTGTGCGGATCGCCCGGGAATCGACTGGCAACGAACTGCTTGGTTATGTCGCCACGTTCGATGATGTCAGCGAACTGATGGCGGCGCAGCGCAATGCCGCCTGGGCCGATATTGCCCGCCGCATCGCTCATGAAATCAAGAACCCGCTGACCCCGATCCAGCTTTCCGCCGAACGGCTCAAACGCAAGTATCTGAAGGAAGTGCAGACGGATCCGGAGATTTTCTCGCAATGCACCGACACGATCATCCGCCAGGTGGGCGATATCGGCCGTATGGTGGATGAATTCTCTACCTTTGCCCGGATGCCGCGGCCGGTCTACCGGGAAGAGGACCTGGGACAACTGGTGCGCCAGGGCGTATTCATGCAGCAGGTGGCGCGCAACGATATCCGGTTCGAAAGTTTTGTTCCCGCCGATCCTGTGCATCTGAGCTGCGATGCACGGCAGATCGCCCAGGTGCTGACCAACATCCTGCAGAATGCAATAGACGCAATCGATGGCCGCGAACGCCACGCTGGCGAAAGCCTACCCGCGGGCCAGATTACGGTCTCGCTGACGGTAGCGTCCGGGGCGGCGGAAATCGCCGTGCAGGATAATGGCCGGGGCTTGCCGGCCGAGAACCGGGAGCGGTTGTTCGAGCCCTATGTGACGACCCGCAGCAAAGGCACAGGGCTGGGGCTGGCGATCGTAAAGAAGATCATCGAGGAACATGGCGGCAGCATCACCCTGACGGACGTTGCGGCAGTTGATCCGGCAGGCGGAAGTGGTAGCTTGGCGCGGATTCGCCTGCCGCATCTTGTTGTCGGTCATCCCGATGCGGCCGAGCCGGGCGCCCAGGCAGAGACGGGCCGTATAGTTAGGATCGAGTAGCCATGGCGCGTGACATTCTGATTGTCGACGACGAAGCCGATATCCGTAATCTGATCGCCGGCATCCTGCAGGACGAAGGATACGAGACGCGTCTGGCCGCGGATTCCGTCGGCGCATTGCGGGAAATCGAGGCGCGCCGACCCAACGCGGTGATCCTGGATATCTGGCTGCAGGGCAGCAAGCTCGACGGCCTGGAGATTCTCGACCGCATCGTGCGCGATCATGCAAATGTGCCTGTGATCATGATCTCGGGGCACGGGAATATCGAAACTGCCGTTTCCGCCATCAAGCGGGGCGCCTATGACTATATCGAGAAACCGTTCAAGAGCGACCGCCTCCTGCTGCTGGTCGATCGGGCGTTGGAGCAGGCACGCCTGAAACGCGAGAACGAAGACCTGCGTCAGATGTCGGGCGGTGTGCCAGAGCTGATCGGTTCTTCGCCTGCCATTGTCGCGCTGCGGCAGGCGATTGAGCGGGTTGCGCCCACCAACAGCCGGGTGCTGGTCGCGGGTCCGCCCGGATCGGGGAAGGAATTGGTCGCGCGCCTGCTGCACAAGCGCTCTCGCCGGGCTGGCGGCCCATTTGTCAGCCTCAATGTCGCGGCAATGACTTCAGACCGCGTCGAGGCCCAGCTTTTTGGCATCGAGGAATCGGTGAACGGGCAGCGTCAGCACCGCATCGGCGTTCTCGAAGAAGCGCATGGCGGCACGCTGTTCCTGGACGAAGTGGCGGAAATGTCCGCCGAGGCACAAGCGAAACTGTTGCGGGTGCTGACCGAGCAGGGCTTCGAGCGGGTCGGCGGGCGTACCCGGGTGCAGGTTGATGTTCGCATCATCTCCAGCACGACGCATGACCTTGCCGTGCGAGTCGGGCAGGGCAGTTTCAGGCAGGACCTGTTTCACAGATTGAATGTCGTGCCGCTGAAAGTGGCTGCCTTGCGTGACCGCCGCGAGGACATCCCGCTTTTGGCCAGGCATTTCGCCCGCGTGGAGGCGCAACGGCAGGGTGTGCCCGAGCGGGAGCTGGCCGAAGACGCGCTGCTGGCCCTGCAATCGGCGGAATGGCCGGGCAATGTCCGGGAACTGCGGAATGCCGTTGCGCGCCTGCTGATCATGATGCCTACGGACCAGAAGGGCGCGATCCATGCCGATATGCTGCCCTCGGACCTGGGTGCCACGCCGCCTATTGCGTTGCGACCGGAGACGACGACCGAGGTGATGGCGTTGCCCCTGCGTGACGCGCGCGAGATGTTCGAGCGCGAATATCTTCTCGCCCAGATAACGCGCTTCGGCGGCAACGTCTCGCGCACGGCCAGCTTCATCGGCATGGAGCGCTCTGCCCTGCACCGCAAGCTGAAGGCGCTTGGCGTCGTCAATCTTGACCGCAACGGCTAACGGGAACGGAA
Source organism: Ferrovibrio sp. (assembly GCF_046297895.1). GTDB lineage: Bacteria > Pseudomonadota > Alphaproteobacteria > Ferrovibrionales > Ferrovibrionaceae > Ferrovibrio. The sequence continues at coordinate 330,943 of NZ_JBKBHC010000004.1, forward strand.
GGCTGCCATGAAGGTGATCGTATGCGGTGCCGGATTGGTGGGGACCACCATTGCCCGGCAACTTGCTGCCGATGGCAACGAAGTGACGATGATCGATGTTTCGTCCGACCGGGCCAACAAGGCGGCGGAAAGCTATGACTTGCGCGGCATAGTCGGCCATGCATCGCACCCGGACGTTCTGGAGCAGGCCGGGGCTGCCGATTCCGACATGCTGATCGCGGTCACCTTCGCCGATGAAGTGAACATGGTGGCCTGCGAGGTGGCGCATGCCCTGTTCAATGTGCCCACCAAGATCGCGCGCGTGCGGGCGCAGAGTTATCTCAAGCCGGAATGGGCCGACCTGTTCAACCAGAAGCACATTTCCATCGACTATATCATATCGCCTGAGATCGAGGTTGCGCGTGCCATTCACCGGCGCATCTTGACTCCTGGCGCTTTCGACATGATTCCATTCGCCGAGGACAGGCTTCGGCTGATAGGCGTTCGCCTGGAAGACGATTGTCCGGTTCTCAATACGCCATTGCGCCAGCTCACCGAGCTGTTTCCCGATTTGGCGATCAATATATGCGCAATCAACAGAAATGGCGCTCTGCTGGTTCCCGACGCCGACGATCACTTGGAGGCGGGGGATGAGATTTATTTCTGCGCCCTGAAGGACCATGTTCAGCGCGGCATGCGCCTGTTCGGGCATGAAGAGCGTGAGGCGCGACGCATCGTCCTGTGCGGCGGCGGCAATATCGGATTGTTCCTGGCCAGGGAAATCGCTGCGGCTCAGCCGTCGGTCCTGCTCAAGGTGGTGGAAGCCAACCGCAGCCGTGCCGAGTTCGTGGCCGGAGAGCTGAAGAACGCCGTTGTGTTGAACGGCGACTCCCTCGATATGGACATCCTGAACGAGGCGAAAGTCGGCGCGGCCGAAGCAATCATTTCCCTGACCAACGACGATGAAGTCAATATTTTGAGTTCCCTGTTGGCGAAGCGGGCCGGAGCCCAGCGCGCGATCACGCTGGTCAACAATCCGGCTTATGAGCCGTTGATTGGTTCGCTGGGGGTTGATGTCGTGGTCAATCCGAGGTCGACCACGGTCTCCTCGATCCTGCAGCATGTCCGTCGCGGCCGTATCCGCGGCGTCCACTCCCTGATGGATGGGGCGGCTGAGGTGATGGAGGCCGAGGCGGTGGAGACCAGTGCCCTGGTCGGCCGCCCGCTGGCAGAACTTGACCTGCCCGATGGCCTCATGATCGGTGCCATCATCCGGGGCGAGACGGTGATGATTGCGCGTGGAGACAGCGAGATCGAAGCGGGCGACCGGGTCATCCTTTTTGTCCGCCGCGATGCGGTGAAAAAAGTCGAGAAACTCTTCGCCGTGCGCCTCGAGTTCTTCTAATCCCCAGAAAGAGGTATTGTGCGATGGCACGCGTTGTTTATGTCAACGGCCAGTATGTTCCCTATGGCCAGGCGGCCGTTCATGTGGAAGATCGCGGCTTTCAGTTTGCCGATGGCGTTTATGAAGTTATTGCGATTGTGAATGGCCGGCTGGTCGATGCCGAGGGCCACTTGGTGCGGCTGGAGCGCAGCCTCGATGAGCTGCGCATCCGGCACCCGATGACCCGGGCCGCCATGGCCATTGTTCTCAACGAGACGGTGCGGCGCAATCGGGTGAGGCAGGGTAACATTTACCTGCAGATCACCCGCGGGGCGGCGCGACGGGAATTTGCTTTTCCGGGCGACATCCCGCCCACGATGGTGGCCATCGCTCGCAGCGTTGACATGACCAAGGCGTCGGCGAATGCTGCAAAAGGCGTGGCGGCGATCACCCGGCCAGATATCCGCTGGGGGCGCTGCGACATCAAGACGGTCGGTCTGCTGCCGGCGGCGCTGGCCAAGCAGGCTGCGAAAGAGGCTGGGGCTTATGAAGCCTGGCTGGTCGACCGCGACGGGCATGTCACGGAAGGCAGTTCGTCCAATGCCTGGATCGTGACCAAGGACAATGTGCTGGTGACGCGCGCACCCAGCACGGCCATTCTGGGCGGCATCACACGCAGTGCCGTGCTGGAACTCGCGCGCCGCGAAGGCCTGGCGGTGGAAATTCGCAGCTTCACGGTGGCCGAGGCACTGGCGGCGAAAGAGGCCTTCGTCACCTCGACGACTTCCTATGCCATGCCGGTCGTCAGCCTTGACGGCAAGCCGATCGGCAATGGCGGCCCTGGCGTGATGGTGGCCAGGCTGCGGGCGTTGTACGAGGCCCATGCCGCGAGCCATGGCCTTGGCAAGGCGGACTGGGAGGCAGGCTTTATCGCCCCGTGAGGTGACGGAGGTCACAACCGAGGGGTGCGGGCGCCTTCCTGCGCCGGAAACCGCCATTGTTTTGCCACTTTCGCGAATTAATGATTTAATCTGCGAATGCGTGGGGCTGCGGCCGCCGCCTCCGCACATGCGATCCGGTAAGACTTGGCCGGATTGTGAAAAAAACAAAACAAAGACAACAAGATAAGAAAAGAAAGGTCCAACAACGATGGCCGCCGACAAGCCTCAGAACGTCCAGGATGTCTTCCTCAATCACATCCGTAAAACAAAAACTCCGGTTACGGTCTTTCTCGTGAATGGTGTCAAGCTCCAGGGCATCATCAGCTGGTTCGACAATTTCTCGGTGCTGCTGCGCCGGGACGGTCATATGCAGCTGGTCTACAAGCACGCCATTTCCACCGTGATGCCGTCTGGCCCGATCCAGCTCTTCGACCCGGCAGCTCAGGGCGGTGCCGGTCAGGCGCAGGGGGAGCAGGGCTAAGGCTTTTTTGCTCCCGGTGGCGATGTCCGGGTTGGTAAACGCCCGGGCTTTGCTTATATGGCGATAATGCCAGATCACATCGAAAGCGGCGACGAGCGCACGAGGCGTGCGCTCGTCCTGCACCCCACACTTAAATCTCCCGGTCCCAAGGCTACGGCTGCGGATACGCGCCGCCGTCCGGAAGCGCGCCTGGCCGAGGCCGTCGGCCTGGCTGCCGCCATCGATCTTGAGGTTGTGCATGCCGAGGTGGTCTGGCTGGCGGCCTGGCGGCCTTCGACCCTGATCGGCAGCGGCAAGACCGAGGAACTCGCGGCGTGGATCGCCGAGCATCCGGTCGATGTCGTGATCGTGGATGCGGCCGTCACCCCGGTCCAGCAGCGCAACCTGGAGCGCGCGCTGAAGGCCAAGGTGATCGACCGCACCGGCCTGATCCTTGAAATCTTCGGCGCCCGCGCACGCACCAAGGAAGGGCGGCTGCAGGTGGAACTGGCGCACCTGAACTACCAGCGCTCGCGCCTGGTGCGATCCTGGACCCACCTTGAACGCCAGCGCGGCGGTTTCGGCTTTCTCGGCGGTCCCGGCGAAAGCCAGCTTGAGATTGACCGCCGTCTGATCGGCGAACGCATCGCCCGCATCAAACTGGATCTGGAGCAGGTTGTGAATACCCGCTCGCTGCATCGTCGTGCGCGGCAGAAGGTGCCCTATCCGGTGGTGGCCCTGGTGGGCTACACCAATGCCGGCAAATCCACTCTGTTCAACCGCCTGACCGAGGCCCGGGTGCTGGCCAAGGATCTGCTGTTCGCCACCCTGGATCCGACCATGCGCACCGTGCGGCTGCCGTCTGGCCGGAACGTGATCCTCAGCGACACCGTTGGTTTCATCTCCGAACTGCCGACTCATCTGGTCGCGGCGTTCCGCGCCACGCTGGAAGAGGTGATCTCGGCCGACCTGATCTTGCATGTGCGCGACATGTCGCACCCCGATTGCGAGGCACAGGCAGGCGATGTGCGCGATGTACTCGCTTCGCTCGGCGTGACCGAGGAGAGCGGCCATCGCTTGCTTGAGGCCTGGAACAAGTCTGATCAGCTCGAACCGGAGGCGCGTGAAGCGCTGCAGAACCAGGCGGCTCGACAGCAGGACGCCATCGTGATCTCTGCCTTGGAAGGTGCGGGCTGCGATACCCTGCTGCAACGGATCGATGCCATGCTGGGCAGCGACCGTGTCGAACTGGCCGTCACGCTCGATGCCGGCGATGGTGCCGCTTTGGCCTGGTTGCACAGGCATGGCGAGGTGCTGGCCATGCAGGAGCAGGACGGCCATCTCAAATTGTCGGTCGCGCTGTCGCAGGCCGAGGCCGGCAAATGGCTTAAACGGCAGGAAGGACAGCGGGCATGACTGCAAGAATCGACATGGACGTCGTGCGGCTGCTGATCGAGGAGGCGGCCCGCACGGTGATCATGCCGCGGTTTCGGCAGCTCAAGACCGGCGATATCGACCAGAAAGCCGGGCCGCATGATGTCGTTACCATTGCGGACAAGGATTCCGAGGCCTTCCTGACGCCTCGGCTGCAGGCCCTTGTCCCGGGCTCGACCGTCGTGGGCGAGGAGGCGGCCAGCGCCGACGAGGCGATCATGGATGCGCTGCGCCGGCCGGGCGCGGCCTGGCTAATCGATCCCGTGGATGGCACTGCCAATTTTGCCGTCGGCAATGCCCTGTTCGCAGTGATGGTGTCTCTGGTTCAGGATGGCGATGCGGTGGCGAGCTGGATCCATGATCCGGTACGCGGCATCACGGCGATGGCCGAGAAAGGCGCCGGCGCATGGATGCGCGAGTCCGATGGTAGCCAGCGCCGGCTGGCCACGCCAAAACCGCCCTCGCTGGCACATCTGTCGGGCGCGCCCAACATCCGCTATGGCGACCGTGATTTTGCCGCCCGTATCGGCCATCGTGCCGATAAAACGGCCGGCGTGCTGATCCTGCGCTGCGCCGGCCAGGAATACCTCGCCATCGCCGATGGCCACATCCATTACGCCGTCTACAATCGCGCCCTGCCATGGGATCATGCGGCCGGCTGCCTGCTGATCACCGAGGCCGGCGGCATCGCCAAACGGCTGGATGGCAGCCTCTATCGCGCCGCCGACAAACCCTGGGGCAGTCCCCTCGTCGCTGCCTGTGGCGAAGACCAATGGAATTGGCTGAAAACCAATATTTTTGACCCCTGATTTCCCCCCCTGCGGAGGGGCGCCCGGCATTGCTGCGATGGCCCTCGCCATGGTAGTTTTTCGGGCCTGATTCCAGGGCCGGAAACGGCCTGTTCGGGCATCCCGATTCGACTTCAAAAACCCTTATTCCGGACGCCCGTTTCGTGACCGATCAGCCACAGCTTCCGCACGACATTCAGCCCATCTCCATCGAAGAGGAGATGCAGCGTTCCTACCTCGGTTACGCCATGAGCGTGATCGTGTCGCGCGCGCTGCCCGATGTGCGGGACGGCCTGAAGCCCGTGCATCGTCGCATCCTCTATTCGATGCACGAAAACGGCTATACGGCAGACAAGGCCTATCGCAAGTCGGCCCGCGTGGTCGGCGACGTGATGGGTAAATACCACCCGCATGGCGACCAGGCGATCTACGATGCCATGGTGCGTATGGCGCAGCCGTTCTCCATGCGTCTGCCCTTGCTGGACGGGCAGGGCAACTTCGGCTCGATGGACGGCGACCCGCCGGCGGCGATGCGCTACACCGAGATCCGCCTCGACCGGGCCGCCGAGGCCATGCTGACCGATATCGACAAGAACACCGTCGATTTCCAGTCCAACTACGATGACACCACCCGGGAACCGACCGTGCTGCCGGCGCAGTTCCCAAATCTGCTGGTCAACGGTGCGAACGGCATCGCGGTGGGCATGGCGACCAATATCCCGCCGCATAATCTGGGCGAGGTGATCGATGCCTGCTGCGCCTATGTCGACAACAATGGCGTAACGCTTGAACAGTTGCTGGAAATTCTGCCTGCGCCGGATTTCCCCACCGGCGGCATCATTCTGGGTCGGGCCGGCGCCAAGGCGGCGATGTGGACCGGCCGCGGCTCGGTGATCATGCGCGGCAAGGTGCATGTCGAGGAGATCCGCAAGGATCGCGAAGCGATCATCGTTACCGAAGTTCCCTATCAGGTGAACAAGGCCTCGATGATCGAGAAGATCGCCGAGCTGGTGCGCTCGAAGAAAATCGAGGGCATTTCCGACCTGCGCGACGAGTCTGATCGCGATGGCGTCCGCGTGGTGATCGAAATCAAGCGTGACGCCATGGCCGAGGTGGTGCTGAACCAGCTCTACCGCTTTACGCCGCTGCAGACATCGTTCGGCGTCAATATGCTGGCGCTGAACGGCGGCAAGCCGGAATTGATGAATATCAAGCAGATGATCGCGGCTTTCGTGAACTTCCGCGAGGAAGTGATCTTGCGCCGTACGCGATTCCTGCTTGGCAAGGCGCGCGACCGCGCTCACGTGTTGGTCGGCCTGGCCATCGCGGTGGCCAACATCGACGAGGTGATCAAGCTGATCCGCAGCGCGCCCGATCCGCAGACGGCGCGCGAGCAGTTGATGGCCCGCGAATGGCCGGCTGCCGACGTGGCCGACATGATCACGCTGATCGACGATCTCAGCCACAAGGTGATCGACGGCAAGTATCGCCTGTCGGAGACCCAGGCCCGCGCCATCCTCGACCTGCGCCTGCAGCGTCTGACCGCGTTGGGCCGCGACGAGATCGGCGATGAGATGAAGGCTTTGGCCGCCGAGATCAACGAATACCTCGCCATCCTCGGCAGCCGGGCCAGACTGATGGACATGCTGCGCGGCGAACTGGTGGCCATGCGCGAAAAGTTCGCGACCCCACGCCGCACCCAGATCGCCGAGATGGAATTCGAGCAGGATGACGAAGACCTGATCCAGCGCGAGGACATGGTGGTGACCGTCAGCTATGGCGGCTATGTTAAGCGCACGCCGCTGTCCACTTACCGGCTGCAGAAGCGCGGCGGCAAGGGCCGCACCGGCATGAGCACCAAGGATGAGGATTTCGTTACCCGCGTGCTGGTGGCCAGCACCCACACGCCGGTGCTGTTCTTCTCCAATATCGGCCGCGTCTACAAGCTGAAGGTCTATCGTTTGCCGGAAGGCACGCCGCAGTCCCGCGGCAAGGCCTTTGTAAACCTGCTGCCCCTGGCCGAGGGGGAGAAGATCACCACGGTGCTGCCGCTGCCCGAGGACGAAGCCAAGTGGGGCGAACTGCACGTCATGTTTGCCACTGCCAAGGGTTATGTGCGCCGCAACGACCTGAGCGATTTCGTCACCATCAATGCCAATGGCAAGATCGCCATGAAGTTCGAGGGCGAGGATGCCGACGACAGCCTGATCGGCGTGCTGCCCTGCACCGAACAGGACGATATCTTGCTGGCTTCATACGCCGGCAAATGCGTACGGTTCCCGGTCGCCGATGTGAGAACCTTCCAGAGCCGCGCCTCAACCGGCGTGCGCGGCATGAAGCTCGCCGAAGGCGACCGCGTCATCTCGATGTCAGTGCTGCGTCATATCGAGGTGGGACCGGAGGAGCGCGAGGCCTATTTCAAATACGAGGCCGCACAGGAACGCATCCGCGCCGGCGAAAGCGGAGTGGAATTGCCGGCCGACATATCCGTGCAGCGCTTCACCGAACTGCAGGCCGCCGAGCAGTTCATCCTCACCGTTACGGAAAAAGGCTTTGGCAAGCGCAGCTCGGCCTATGAATATCGCATCACCAGCCGTGGCGGCTCGGGCATCATCAATATCGAGACGACGCCCAAGAATGGCAGCGTCACCGCCGCTTTCCCGGTCGAGCATGATGATCAGATCATGCTGGTCACCGATGGCGGCCAGGTGATCCGGTGCCCGGTCGACGATATCCGTATTGCCGGTCGCAACACCCAGGGCGTGATCATCTTCAAGCTCAATGAAGGCGAGAAGGTTGCGTCGGTCGCCCATTTGCCTGAAAGTGGCCCCGCGCAGGACGAAGGCCAGGATGACGGCCCGGAAGACGGTTCGTCCGCGAATGACGGTGCAGGTGACTCTGGGGAGGAGTGATGACCAAGCAGCGCATCGGGCTATACCCGGGCACATTCGATCCGGTAACCAAGGGCCATTACGACATCATCAAGCGGGCTGGCAAGCTGGTCGACAAGTTGGTGGTTGGCGTGGCGGTCAATATCGGCAAGGGGCCGTTCTTTTCGCTGGAAGAACGCGTCGAAATGGTGCGCGAGGAAATCGGTCCCCTGATGCCGGGCGCCACCGAATTCGAGGTCAAGCCGTTTTCCAATCTGCTGATGCATTTCGCCATGGAGATCGGCGCAGTCATGATCATCCGCGGCCTGCGCGCGGTGTCGGACTTCGAGTATGAATTCCAGATGGTTGGCATGAATGCCCGCCTGAATGCCGAGATCGAGACCGTTTTCCTGATGGCTTCGGACAATCACCAGTTCATCGCTTCCCGGCTGGTCAAGGAAATCGCCATGCTGGGCGGGGATATTAATCCTTTCGTATCGCCCCGCGTCGCCGAACGCATGCGCGCCCGTGTCGCGGCGCTGAAGGCCAATGGCGATGCCTGACATGCCGATTCTGCGCCGCCATCTGTTGTCCCTGATCCTCGGCGTGGGCCTGATCCTGCCGTCGACCGGCTTTGCCCAACGCATCGACAATCCGGAAAACACCCTGGTGATGGAATTGAAGGACGGCGGCCGGGTGGTTATCGCCATGCGTCCCGATCTGGCTCCCAACCATGTGCGCCGCATCAAGGAACTGGTGCGCAAGGAGTTCTACGACGGCATCGTGTTTCACCGCGTCATCCGTGGCTTCATGGCCCAGACCGGCGATCCCACCGGCACCGGCATGGGCGGTTCGGGCCAGAAGCTGAATGCCGAATTCAGCCGCGAACCGCACAAGCGCGGTACCGTATCGATGGCGCGCGCCCAGAGCCCCAACAGCGCCGATAGCCAGTTCTTTATCTGCTTCGAGGATTCGCCTTTCCTGGATGGCCAGTACACTGTCTGGGGCAAAGTGATCTCGGGCATGGAAGCGGTGGATCGCATCAAGAAGGGCGCCCCGGGCAGCGGCCAGGTCACCGATCCCGACAAGATCATCCGTCTGCGTGTCGCAGCCGACATCAAGTAATCATCAGGAGCCTCCATGAGCGCCGATCTCGAAAACACCCTGTATCTGGAGCTGAAGGATGGCCGCGTCACCATCGCGCTGCGTCCCGATCTGGCGCCCAACCATGTCGCCCGCATCAAGGAGCTGGCGCGGCAGCATTTCTATGACGGCCTGAAATTCCACCGCGTGATCGAGGGTTTCATGGCCCAGACCGGCGATCCGCGTGGCGATGGCACCGGCGGTTCGGGCCAGAAGCTGGATGCCGAGTTTAACGACGCCCCGCACAAGCGTGGGACCTGCTCGATGGCGCGCGCCCAGAACCCGAACAGCGCCGACAGCCAGTTCTTCATCTGCTTCGCCGATGCCCGTTTCCTGGACCGCCAATACACGGTCTGGGGGGAGGTGGTGGATGGCATGGAGCATGTGGATGCGATCAAGCGCGGCGATCAGGCCCGCAACGGCAGCGTCACTGATCCCGACAAGATCGTATCGCTGCGCGTTGCCGCCGACGTGGCCTGACGCCTGTGCCTCCCGCCGCGGAGGCTGAGCCATGCTGGTATCCGACTTCGACTTCAGCCTGCCGCCTGCGCTGATCGCCGAGCGGCCGGCAGTGCCCCGTGAGTCGGCCCGGCTGCTGCATTTCCATGACGGCAGGATCGACCCGAAGGAGTGGGTCGTGCGCGACCTGCCTCTGCTACTGCGGCCGCGCGACCTGCTGGTATTCAACGATACCAAGGTGATTCCGGCGCGGCTGTTTGGCCGGCGCGAACGCGGCCCGGCCGAGGTGAAGATCGAGGCCCTGCTGCTGAAAAGTCTGGGCAACCGGCGTTGGACGGCAATGGCCAAACCCGCGCGGCGGTTGAAGCCGGGCGACGCGGTTGCTTTCGATGGCGGCATCCGGGCCGAAACCGCAGGGCGCGAAGGCGACCAGATCATTCTCGCCTTCGACCGTGACGATGGCGAACTGCTGTCGGCGCTGGAAACCGCCGGGGCCATGCCGCTGCCGCCCTATATCGCGGCCCAGCGACCGGCCGACGCCCGCGACCGTAGCGACTATCAGACCGTGTTTGCCGAAAAAGCGGGCGCGGTTGCTGCGCCCACGGCCGGACTGCATTTCACACCGGACCTGATCGGGCAGTTGAAAAGCATCGGCATCCGCTTCGCCCGCGTCACGCTGCATGTTGGCGCCGGCACCTTCTTGCCAGTGAAGGTGGAGCGCGTCGAGGATCACAGGATGCATGCCGAATGGGGGCAGGTGACGCCGGAGACCGTGGCAATGGTGCAGGAGGCCAAAGCCGCCGGCGGGCGGGTGATCGCCATCGGCACCACCTCGCTACGCCTGCTGGAAACCGCCGCGCGTGCCAATGGCAGCCTGCAACCCTTCGCCGGCGAGACCGACATCTTCATTACGCCCGGCTTTGATTTCCGCGTCGCCGACGGCCTGATGACCAATTTCCATCTTCCCAAATCCACCCTGCTGATGCTGGTGGCCGCCTTTGTCGGGCTTGACGGTCAACGGGCGATCTATCGTCATGCGGTGGAGAAGGGCTTCCGTTTCTATTCTTACGGCGATACAAGCCTGCTGTTCAGACAGGCCGCCTTGAAATGACCCTCCGTTTTTCCGTCAGCGCCACCGATGGCGCCGCCCGCCGGGCCAGGCTCGAAACCGCCCATGGCGTGATCGAGACGCCGACCTTCATGCCGGTCGGCACCGCCGCCACGGTGAAAGCAATGACGCCCGAGGCCGTGCGCGAGACCGGCGCGCAGATCATCCTGGGCAATACCTATCACCTGATGCTGCGGCCGACGGCTGAGCGCGTGGCCAAGCTGGGCGGCCTGCACAAATTCATGAACTGGTCAGGTCCGATCCTGACCGATTCCGGCGGTTTCCAGGTGATGTCGCTGTCGCAGCTCAACAAGGTGACCGAGCAGGGCGTCACTTTCCAGTCGCATATCGACGGCGCGCGCCATGAACTGACGCCCGAACGGTCCATCGAGATTCAGCATCTGCTGGATGCCACCATCACCATGCAGCTCGATGAATGCGTCAAGCTGCCGGCCACCGAGAAACGCGCCGCCGAGGCCATGCGCCTGTCCATACGCTGGGCCGAGCGTTGCAGGACGGCGTTCCAGCAACGTGAGGGCTATGGCCTGTTTGGCATCGTGCAGGGCGGGACCAATGCGGCCTTGCGCGAAGAATCCGCAAAAGGCCTGCTTGGCATCGGGTTCGACGGTTATGCGGTGGGTGGCCTTGCGGTGGGCGAGACGCAGGAGGAGATGTTTGCAACCCTGGATGTGACGGTGCCGCATCTGCCGGTGGACCGGCCGCGCTATCTGATGGGGGTGGGCAAACCGTCCGATCTGGTCGGTGCGGTGATGCGGGGCATCGACATGTTCGACTGCGTGATGCCGACCCGTTCGGGACGCACCGGCCAGGCTTTCACCCGACGCGGCAGCATCAACATCCGCAACGCCCGCCACGCCGAAGATCCGCGGCCGTTGGACGAGCATTGCCGCTGTCCGGCCTGCCGCAGCTACAGCCGGGCCTATCTGCATCACCTGGTCCGCTCGGACGAAATCCTCGGCGCCATGCTGATGACCCAGCATAACCTGACCTATTATCAGGACCTGATGATCGGCATGCGCGAAGCCATCGGCGGAGGGCGATTGCAGGATTTCGCCGCTGATTTTCACGCAGGCCAGGCCCTCGGCGACATTCCCCCGCTCTAGCCATGCTGTTGCGGCATCTCAAGGTTTTCGCCATTGCCGCCTTGTTTGCCGCCATCGCCTATGGGCTGGTCAATCTGCTGTTCCTGCTCACGCGCGGTTGGTTCTAGGTTTCGTCGTCGTAATAGGTGACGTTCAGCAGCTGTTCGACCTGGTTGCTGCCATCCACTGTCAGCGGCATGGTGATCGATTCGAACTGAACGAAGCTGCGGTCGACGAAATAATAGCTGCCGGCGGCGCGCAGCGGTTTTGCCTCATCCACCGTCCATGACAAGCCCCGGTTGAAATCGGCATAGGCCTGTGGCGTCATGATTTCATCGACGAATTTTCCGGTCGGGTCGCGCCCGGAATACTGGCTGATCAGGGTGCCATAGAGACGGATGCGAAAGCGCTTGCCGGTTTCCCCACGCACCACTTCGTAGATCAGGATCCGGGGCAGGTAGGGGCGCAGCACGAAGGGAGAGAAATCGGCCCGGTCGGGCGCAATCCGCCCGGCGCGTTTCTCCTCCCAAAAAGCAGCCAGTTGGCTTAATTCGGGCCGGACGAAACCTAGGCTGGGATCGAGACGGAACCTGCTCTCGACGATCTGCCGGTTCACGGAGTTTCCCCCTGTTTCCGCCAGCATATCCGAATGGGCAACCGTATGAAGAATAAATTGAGGGGAAGAAAGGGGTGGAGGTGGTGAGCCCGCCGGGATTCGAACCCGGGACCTCTCGATTAAAAGTCGCTTGCTCTACCAGCTGAGCTACGGGCTCACAGAGGTCGGTCAGACAGAGTCTGTCGGTGATCCTTCGGGCCGGCCGGCCGTGCCCGAAAGCGCGGCGACCATAGGTCGGTCCTCCGGTCCCGTCAACCTACTCGATCTTGCGAAAAGCCAGGGTCACGCTGCCCACGGGCAGGCCCCATTTCGTCACCGTGGCCCGGTTCAGCACGATCTCGTCATCGAACCGGTACAGCCAGTCATCGAAGCCCACATCGATGCTGCCGGACTGGGTTTTCAGCCTCAGATCATACGCCCAGGCCAGGGCATTGCCGCGGCTGTAGCCCTGGGCGACCCCCAGTACGTCGTCGGCCGTGCCTGTGTAGCGGCCGGTGCCATCGGGCCGGATACGCCATATCCGTTTCTGGATTTCGCCGTCGCTGAAGCGGAAATCCTCATCCAGCACGAGGGCATCGCCGTCGCGGCTGCCACGGATCTCGACGGTGAATTGCCGCACGGCGCCGCCAAAGCGCGGCTCGAACAGGCCCCATGCCTTGACCTTGCCGGTGAAGTACCGCTCCAGCTCGAAGGGGCCATAGGCCGCCTGGCCAGCAGGATCCGGGCGATCGGTTCCACAGGCTGCAAGGGCTAGGAGAAATAGCGGGGCGAACAGGTGCAGGAGGCGGCGCATGGCGGATCCGGTTGTCTAACTCATTGAAAAATTAGCTAGATCGACATCCGGAATGGGCAAGGGGCCCTGAAAACCGATCAAAGTCGATGGCGGTCCGGCAGCAGGCCGCGCTGAAACAGCCGCAGGGGCAGGCTGCCGATCTCGATCCAGGCATCGATCCGGGGATAATCCGCCAGCCAGCCGTAATCCAGAATATGCCGGTTTCCGGCCCTTTGCTGCCGGCTCACGGCGATCATGACCTGGGGCAGGCTGCGGGCCAGCAGGGGGGCCAGCCGCGGCTCGCATTCGACGATCAGGCGGCCGCAGAGCGGCAGCAGATCCCGCAGGTCGCAGGCGAAACGGATCTGGTCGCCGATGCCCTGCTCGGCAACCACCAGAAGGCAGCGGGCGGCCATGTCCTCGCCCTGCCAGCGCGGCGCGTCGAGGCCATTGCGCATCACTTCCAGACCCGGCTCAGGGCGCAACCGGAATTCGTAATCCTCAAGGCCGGGAGTCCATACCCCCAGGCTGAGCAGCATGGTGGCGCGTGCCATCCGCAGGCTGCGGTTATCCGGCTCCAGCTCCACCGCACGATCCATATGGCGGCGCGCCGATGCGATGTCGTGGCAACGATATGCGGCCTCCGCAGCCTGGCTCAGCATCTCTGGCCAGTCGGGTTGCTGGTCAAGCGCCGTTGTCAGCCAGGGCCGTGCTTCGGCTGCGGCCCCCTGTTCCAGCAGCAGGCTGCCCAGGGCCGCCGCCCGCGCCGCTGCAAAGTTTCGATCCCCGGGATGCAGCCGCAGGCCGGTTTCGGCGACCGACCAGGCCTCGGCCCAGCGACGCTCCTGGCGATACAGGACGGCCAGGCTATGCAGCAGGCCGGGTTCTGTCGGCGCCAGGCGGCGGGCGACCGCGAAATGGCCGATGGCGGCGGTCACGTCCCCGGCGTTCAAGGCTGCAAGGCCGGCTTGCATGAAACTGTTGGCAGTCTGTGTCATCGCTGGCGCCAGCATGAGGGGATGCTTAAGCTGCCGCAATGCTTTCCGGATTCCTCAAGGCCGATCCAGCCGCCATTGATATCCAGCGCCGCCGCTTGGAGACGCAGGCCGCAGGCCGGCCACGGATCGGCCTGTCCTGGCGTAGTGCCAATGCCGGATTCGGGCGGCAGAAATCGCTCCAGCTCGGTGATTTGGCGTCGCTCTTTGCAGCCGTCGATGCCTTCTGGGTCGACCTGCAATATGGCGACACGGGGGCCGAACGGGCGGCGCTGGCCTCGGATTCGGGCGCGGTCCTGTGGCGGGATGACAGCATCGATCCGCTGCGCGACATGGATGCCGCAGCCGGTCAATACGCCGCCCTCGATCTGGTGATCACGGTAAGCAACACAACCGCCCACCTTGCCGGGGCGCTCGGCTTGCCTGTCTGGCTGCTGTTGCCGGCGCCTGGTTACGGACTGCTCTGGTATTGGTTTCTCGATCGGGCCGACAGCCCGTCCTATCCCGGTCTGCGGTGTTTCAGGCAGCAACAGCCGGGGGACTGGAGCGGGCCGATCCGGCAGGCGGCCGAGGCGCTCGAGGCCCGTTTTGGTTCAAAACCCTAGCGTCCGTTACCAACTTACAACCTTCGGGGGCCTGTCTTTTTCTTCGCAGTTGCGGAATAATATCCTGCATCCGGAAGATTGGGCCGGAGGATGAGGACGATGACCGTGTTTTACGTTGAAGGCGGTATTTTCAAGGACTTGGCCGATCCCGCGCCGATTGCCGGCACCGAGGAGCGTTATGGTCCCTTCCAGACCGAGCGCGAGGCCGATCAGGTCTGGCGTGCCCGCATGGCCGACAAGATCGACATCTGCAACCACCGCCTGCGGGTCATCCAGCGCGACGCCTGACGGCCCTCGCTTTCCCAGTTGCTAACTGCTTCGCCTGCCATGATGATTTCATGGCGGGAGGGTCCGATTCGTCCCGCAGGAGCGAGGGCAGGCGATGTTCGACCCCCATGCCGCCGGACGGCTGGTTGCCAACCGCGGCGACCTGAAACGCAAGGCGGTGAATTACAAGCGGGGGCAGGAGCTGCGCCTGACACCGGAGCTGCGTGGCCAGATCGAGAAGGCGATGATCAAGAACCAGGCCGATTTCGAGCACAGTGCGCGCGATACGATGCAGACCATGAAGGAGGCCTGGGGATCGGCTGCATTCAACTCGATCGGGCGCGGCCGCTATTACGAATGGATCCACGATCTGGCGCTTGAGCTGAAAGGCCAGGGCAGCCTGTTCGGCTACCCGCTTGTCACACTCTATGCCGACAATCTGAAAAATCTATGTGGCGGACTGACCAGCCCGTCGCCGCGCCTGCATGCCATTATTGGCCTGAATATAGATGCCCTGAACATCATTGTTCGTCGCCGTATTACCGGGCCGGGCAGCGTGCTGGAGCGTCGCGTTGCCGAAGCCCTGCGCGAGGCATATCTGAAGATGAGACTGCGCGCGCCGTCGGAAGTGGCGGTCGAGCATAAGGTGGCCACAGCCGTGCGGCAGCTCGACAGCAAGCGTGCGCCAACACTGCAGAACCCGGACCTCAAGCAGACCGCCCGGCAATGGCCCAACGGCGTCCGCCGGCCGGCCGGCTGAGCCGCCGCTGGCACGGGAACATCTGTCATGGCCTCGTCCGATGACCGCAATGCCAATCAACCGCCGGATGGCTATAACTGGCGTCCGCAGGCGATCAGGCCGATTCCTGCGGTGGAAGTGATTTCGGAAGCCATCAAGAAGGCCGATACCAGCTATTTCTTCGAAAACTACACCAAGCAGGCCAATGCCGTGGTGACGGAGCTGCGCAAGCATGGTTACGTAATCGTGCCGTATTATCCCACCGTCGAGATGGTGAAGGCGGCGATGGACGAACTGCAATATGGCCAGAACAAATTCACCAATGTGGTGATGCCGATGTATCTGGCGATGATGAAATCGGCGCCCAAGGCCAAGGGCTAGGCGATGAGCCGGGAAAAGCTGGTGGCTTTCCTGCGTGTGGCCGGCCCCGAACGCACGGCGGAAATCCTCAAGCGGCTGCCGCCACAGGAGGCCCAGGCCGTGCGTCAGGCGCTGGATCAGATGCCCGCCGTGCCGTCCACGCAGGTCGATCAGGCCGCCGATGCTGCCGCCACCTTCGTTGCGGCGATCACGCATAACAAGCGGTGATGCGACCGCTGCCGCGCCGGACTCTTGTTCTGCTGCTGGCTGTTTGCGCAGGGCCGGCGGCATCGGCGCAGGAGGGGCTGGGCCCCCGCAGCAGGCCAAAAAGCCCGCAGATATGCATGACCGCGCCGGAGATGGAGGCCGAAGCCATCGTGCGTGCCGGCATGATCATCCGCGGCTATGCCCGCGACTGCGCCCGGCTGGGATTCGACGGCACGATCCTGCCGATGTGGAGCGCCTTCGATCAGGCCAATGCCCAGCAGTTCCGCGACGCCGTGCAACTGCGTTCGGAGGCCTACAGGCGCAACTACCCTGACGATCCTTATGCCGAGCAGCGCGCCACCAATGCGGTGGTAGCCTCGCGCCAGATCACCGAAATGCCGCGCGAGGAATGTGTCGTGCTGCTCGACCTGGTCGGCTCGTTCAATGACTGGAATGCCTTCATGCGCCATGTACGCACGACGAAGCTGGGACAGGTGAAGACGGCATTCAAACTGTGCCCCCGGCAGCGCGGCGGTGGCGCCGCGCGCTAGTCATCCGTTCGGCACCACCACGATCCTGTTGTTTTCCAGCACCACGCTGCCGGCTCGGAAGACCGGTGCGCCATAAGGGTCCATCTGGCCGATCACGCGTACGCGGTCGCCGGCTTTCACCTTGGTCAGGTCGCGCCAGCTTGGGCCCAGACTGATCACCTGGCTTGCATTGCCGTCGTTCAGTACGAATGTGGTGGCCTGCGGCGACAGCACCACGCCCTGCAGCATCACCGCCTTGCCGCGCGGGATTTCCGCGATTGGCACCAGATCGGGCAGGGTGAAGGCCATGGTCTGGTTGCGCGGCGGCGCATTGGCGTTTTTCGGGGCCGGCTTCGGCGCGGCTTTCTTTATCGACTGGGCCTCGGGTTCGGCAGCGGCGCGCGGATCGGTGGTGGTGGGCGTTGGCGGCGTGGTGCCCTGCATCTGCGGCTGAGCGGCGGGTGGCGCGGCCTGTGTCTGCGTTGCCGGCGCCTGCGTGGCTGGTGCCTGCGTGGCTGGTGCCTGTGCTCCAGCCGGGCCCGCCAGCAGCAGGACGGTCGCGATGAGGGAGAGGAGGGTGCCTAGATGCATCGGCCGCCATCGACCTCCATGCATACGCCGGTGATGAAGTTCGCCTCATCGGAGGCGAAATAGAGGGCCGCGTTGGCGATATCCTGCGGGGTGGAAAAACGGCCGATCGGAATAGTGCTCACGAACTTGGCCTTCATTTCCTCGGTCTCCTGGCCGCCCATGAATTCCTTTAGCATTGGCGTCAGGCCGGCCACCGGGTTCAGGGCATTCACGCGGATCTGTTCGGGAGCAAGTTCCACGGCCATAGCCTTGGTCAGCGTGATCACCGCGCCTTTACTGCCATTATACCATACCAGGCCGGGACGGGGGCGCACGCCGGCTGTCGAGGCAATGTTGATAAAGACTCCGCCGCCGCGCTTGCGCATTGCCGGCACGGCATGCAACGCCGAATTGTAGATGCTTTTCACATTGACGGCGAAAATCTTGTCGAAGGTGGCTTCGTCGGTTTCCAGCAGCGGGGCGTTGCGCTGGGGCATGCCTGCATTGTTCACCATGATGTCGAGGCCGCCGAAGGTTTCGACCGCCTTCTCGACCAGGCTTTTCATCTGCTTGTTCTGGGAGACATCGACAGCCACTGGCAGAGCCCGGTGTCCGGCCTTATTGATGTCGCCGGCAACCTTCTCGGCCGCAGCCAGGTTCAGGTCGCCGATCACCACGGCAGCGCCCTCAAGGGCGAATCGCTTGGCGATGCCCTCGCCAAAACCCGAACCGCCGCCGGTCACGATGGCCACCTTGTTCGCCAGACGCATCCTGAAATCCTCCCATTTTGCCGTTCCCGGCCACTCTAGCCGGGCATCCGGGCCGTGCAAGTGATTCGCGGGCCGGCTGGAAAAGGGTTTCCCTGCGACAATCCGGCCCTCCCGCAAGCCCCCGGTAAGCTTGCGCTGCTAACAAACTTGCGCGATTTTACTGGTCTCCATAGCCCGCCCCTGCCATAAACACCCCCCATCATGAACGGCGTTTCTCCATCCCCGGTCGGGCAGCCATCTGTTACGGCCGCCATAGCGACTCAATCGGGCCCGGCCTGCGACCTGTCGGTTGTGATTCCGGTGCATAACGAGGCGGCGAATATCCAGACCCTGCTGGAGGAGATCTGCGCCGCGTTGCGGGGCCGGATGGGTTTCGAGATTCTGGCTGTCGACGATTGCTCCACCGACGAAACGCCCGCCATCCTGCGGGCCTGCGCCACGGCGATGCCCGAACTTCGCCCCCTGCGGCACCGCCGCAACGCCGGCCAGTCGATGGCAATTGTGACCGGCGCCCATGCCGCGCGCGGGGCGGTGCTGGTGACGCTGGACGGCGATGGTCAGAATGATCCGGCCGACATTCCCGCCCTGTGGGATGCGCTGCAGTCGGCTGCCAATGGCGGTGCCGGCCTGCTGCTGGCCGGTCATCGGGTGAAGCGTCGGGATAGCTGGGTGAAGAAAGCCTCCTCGAAAATCGCCAATGCGGTGCGCTCCCGCCTGCTGGGCGATGCGACGCCCGATACCGGCTGCGGTCTGAAGATGCTGCGCCGCGATTTGTTTCTGCGGCTGCCGGCCTTCGACCACATGCATCGTTTCCTGCCGGCCCTGGTGCTGCGGGCAGGCGGCAGCGTGCGGTCCGTGCCGGTCAATCATCGGCCACGGGCAGGCGGCGCTTCGCATTACGGCACCTGGGGACGTTTGAAGGCCGGACTGGTGGACATGGCTGGCGTCATGTGGCTGAAACGCCGCTGGCGCGACAGCGGCGGCAGCGAGCCGATTGTGTAAGGAAAAGCGTCATGATTGGTCAATTGCTGACCGAGTACTGGGATCGTCTTGAAGACAGCCTGAATTTCTGGGCTGTGATCGGTTTTCTTGGTCAGGCCATTTTCGCCTCGCGCTTCATCATCCAGTGGCTGCATGCCGAGCGGGTGAAGCGCAGCGAGATTCCAGTGGTCTTCTGGTACATCAGCATCGCTGGCGGCGTGATCCTTTTGTTTTATGCGATCCACATTGCCAATGTGGTGTTCATCATCGGTCAGGTTTCCGGCCTGGTTGTCTATTTGCGCAATCTGCACCTGATCTACAAGGCGCGTCGCGAGGGTAGGGAAGCCGCCGTATGACGTACCCGCCCCTGAGCAACCGCAGCGCCTTTACCTTCACGACGCTGCTCTGGCTGGTCGTGGTGGTCGCGGCGCTCTATGCCCGCCCGCTGATGCCGATCGACGAGACGCGCTATGTCACCGTCGCGTGGGAAATGCATCTGGCCGATCACTGGCTGGTGCCATTGCTGAATGGCGAGGCCTACCATCACAAGCCGCCGCTGCTGTTCTGGATCATCCGCCTGGGCTGGCTTGTGTTTGGCGTCACCGACGTCTGGGCGCGGCTGGTGGCGCCGCTATTTGGCGCCGGCGCGCTGGTTCTGACGGCCGTGCTGGGGCGTCTGCTGTGGCCGGGCGAGCAGGGCAGGGCAGCCGGCAATGTCGCGCCTTTGCTGCTGCTGACGGCAGCGTGGTGGATGCTGTTTGCCACGTTGACCATGTTCGATCTGATCATGGCCTTTTTCGCCCTGCTGGGCTGGATCGGCCTGACGCTGAACCTGCATTATCGTCGCCGCTGGCTCGGCATCGCGATCACGGGACTGGCCATCGGGCTTGGCGTGCTTGGCAAGGGGCCGGTGATCTTGGTCTATATCCTGCCGCCGGCGCTGCTGGCGCCATTGTGGATGCGGCGCGAGGTCAAGCCAAACTGGCTCGGCTGGTATGCCGGCGTGCTGTTGTCGCTGGCTATTGGCGCCGGCATCGGTCTCGCCTGGGCGCTGCCGGCTGCGGAAGCTGGCGGCCATGCCTACAAGCAGGCCCTGCTGTGGGGGCAGACGGCCGGACGGGTGCGCGACAGCTTCGCCCATCGCCGGCCTTTCTGGTGGTATCTGCCGATGCTGCCGCTCTTGCTGTTCCCATGGTCGTTGTGGCCGCCCGCCTGGCGAGCGCTGGCGCTGTGGCGCCGGCCGGCCGAGCCCGGAATTCGCTTCGGCCTGGTGGTCAGCCTTACCGGCCTGCTGGTGTTTTCCATGATCAGCGGCAAGCAGCCGCATTACCTGCTGCCGTTGGCGCCGGCCTTCATGCTGATGGTGGCGCGCAGCCTGACGGCCGACTGGGCCGTGGCGCCGAAGGCCCGCGATGCCTGGTGGCTTGCGGCTGGCTTCGGTTTGCTGGCCCTGGTGGCGCTGTTATTGCCTTTCGTGCTTTCCAGCCAGCCGAAACTGGCCGCGCGACTAGATGTGCCCGATTGGGCACTCGAAAACCTGGTCGAGGTTGCGGCGCTGCTGCTCCTGGGGCTGCTTGCTGCGTTATGGCTGGGGCGGCGTAACAGCCTGCCGGCCTCAATCGGCGCGATGGCGGTGCCGGCAACCTTGCTGTTCCTGGCCGTGCATCTGTTCGGGTTCATGCCGGCCCGGCCGGCCTATGACCTGATTCCGGCGGGCATGGTGATCAAGCGTGGCCATGACGAGGGTCGCCCGGTGGCCTATGCCGGCGACTATCACGGCGAATACCAGTTTCTGGGCCGGCTGGAAAAACCGCTGCAGGAAATCGACTACGCGGCCATTCCCGCCTGGCTGGCGGCAAATCCCAATGGCTGGGTGGTGGCGCGCTACCGGGAGGAGCACCTCGACAGCGCCCCCAAACCGGTATACGCACAACAGAAGCGCGGCCGCATGGTGGTGATCTGGGATGCGTCGGCTCCACCGGCAAATCCGGAGTTTTTCCGCCAGCCGCGCTAGCCGGCCATCGCCGGCAACAGGGAGGCGAAAGCGTGCTGTTTCCGGGATTCGAACAGAAGCGTATCAAGGGCGAGGGCGCGGACATCAACCTGCGCATCGGGGGCAAGGGACCGGCTCTGCTGCTGCTGCATGGCTACCCGCAGACCCATGCGATGTGGCATCGCATCGCGCCCAAGCTGGCCGAGGATTTCACCGTGGTCTGTGCCGATCTGCGCGGATACGGCGACAGTTCCAAGCCGGCCACGCTGCCCGACCACTCGTCCTATTCAAAACGCGCCACGGCTGCCGACATGGCGGCGGTGATGACGGTACTGGGCTTCGAAAAGTTCTGCCTGGCCGGTCATGACCGCGGCGGCCGTGTTTCTCATCGTCTGGCGCTGGATTATCCCGATCGCGTTGAGAAGCTTGCCGTTCTGGATATCGTGCCGACCCGTACCCTGTTCGAGACGGTGAACCAGCAGGTCGCCACCGGCTATTACCACTGGTTCTTCCTGATCCAGCCATTCGACATGCCGGAACGGATGATCGGCGCCGATCCGGAATACTATTTCCGCAAAAAGACCGGCCAGTGGTCGGGTGCCGGCCACACGTTCGACGCTGAGGCGATGGCGGAATATCTGCGCTGCTTCCGGGATCCGGCCACCATCCACGCCTCCTGCGAGGATTATCGCGCGGCAGCCTCCATCGACCTGGAACATGATCGTGCTGACGAGGCCAACCGCATCCGCTGTCCGCTGCTGGTGCTGTGGGGCGAGAAGGGACTGATGCACAAGGCTTACGACGTGCTGGGCACCTGGCGCGACAAGGCGGCTGGCAGCATCGAAGGCCATGCCGTGCCGAGCGGACACTTCCTGCCCGAGGAAGCGCCGGATGAAACCTATGCGGCCCTGCGCCGTTTCTTCGTGAGCTGAGCGTGATGAACGAGACACCGCAGACTGGTCCGACGCCCGAACCCGAGCTGCCGCCCATCATCGCACCGCCCGAGAAGCTGGGATTGTTCGCCCGGCTGCGCAATTACTTTCTTGCCGGCATTATCGTCACGGCACCCATAGGCCTGACCATCTATCTGGTGGTCATCACAATCCAGGCCATCGATCGCAATGTGCGTGGCCTGGTGCCGCAGGGTTACGAGCCCGAGCGGCTGATCCCGTACCAACTTCCCTTTGGCATCCCCGGTCTCGGCGTATTGGCGGCACTGGTGCTGCTGACCCTGATTGGATTTCTGGCGACCAACCTGTTGGGGCGTACCCTGCTGCGGGTGAGTGAACGGCTGGTGGCGCGCATGCCGGTGGTGCGCGGCCTCTATTCGGCGCTGAAGCAGATTTTCGAGACGGTGTTCAGCCAGTCGGGCCAGTCTTTCCGCCAGGTCGCGCTGGTGCCCTGGCCGTCATCGGGCTCATGGACCATCGCCTTCGTCACCAACTATGTGCAGGGCAGCGAGGTATCGGACCATCTGGGCGAGGATCTGGTGACGGTCTACGTGCCGACCACGCCGAATCCAACCGGCGGATACATGGTCTATTATCGCCGCAAGGACATCAAAATCCTGTCGACCTCGGTCGACCAGGCGATGAAGCTGATCATTTCCTGCGGCGTGATCGTGCCGCCGGAACTGGCGGCATCCATAACGGCTTCGAAGAAAGCCGACGGAGGAAACGGCAATGTCAAACCCGGAGACGGCAACGGCGGATTCACGCCCTGAAGCCGGCCTGAACCATTTGCATCTGGGCCGCTATGCCGTGGTTGGCGAGGCGGCGCGTAGCGCGACCGTGGCCGCCTTCGACCTGCGCGCGCTGGATCGCGCTTTTCTCGACGATCCCTATCCGATGTACCACCTGCTCCGCCATTACGATCCGGTGCGGCGGATGCCCGATGGTAGCTATTTCCTGACCCGCTACGACGACCTGCAGGCTGTCTATCGTGACAACAAACGGTTCAGTTCCGACAAGAAGATCGAGTTCAAGCCGAAATTCGGCGACACGCCGCTCTATCGGCATCACACCACCAGCCTGGTGTTCAACGATCCGCCGCTGCATACCCGCGTGCGGCGCTTGCTTGCACCGGCCTTCACGCCGCGCGCGCTGAGGCTTCTGGAGGCGCGTTTCGTCGCCTTGGTTGACCGGCTGCTGGACCGCGCCGCGAAGCAGGGTGGGATGGATGTCGTCACCGATTACGCCGCTGCGCTGCCGGTCGAGATCATCGGCGACATGCTGGCGGTGCCGCAGGCCGACCGCCACCTTCTGCGCGACTGGTCGCTGGCCATCCTTGGTGCCCTCGAACCAGTACTGACGCCGGAACGCGCCGGGGCCGGCAACAGGGCCATGCTGGAATTCGAGGCCTATCTCGATGGCCACCTGGCTGAATGGCACCGCCGCGTCGAGCAGGATGCGAATGCCGGGGGCGACGGCTTTGGCGATGTGCTGGCCGGCCTGATCCGTGGCGAGAACGGGGAGCGCCTGACCGCCGACGAATTGGTGCAGAACTGCATCTTTCTGCTCAATGCCGGCCATGAAACCACCGCCAACCTGATCGGCAACGGCGCGGCAGCGTTGCTGGACTGGCCCGACCAGAAGCAGCGTCTGATCGACGATCCCGGCCTGATGAAAACGGCGGTGGAGGAATTTCTGCGCTTTGAATCCTCCAACCAGCTCGGCAACCGGCGCGTGGTGGAGGCGGTGGAAATCGGCGGCGTGACGTTTGAACCCGGCACGCTGGTCACGCTGTGCATCGGCGCGGCCAACCGCGATCCGGCGCAGTTCCCCGATCCCGACCGCCTCGATGTCGGCCGCCAGCCGAACCGGCACCTGGCCTTCGGTGCCGGTATCCATGCCTGTGCCGGCATGTCGCTGGCGCGCATCGAGGGGCAGATCGCCATCGGCCGCCTCCTGGCGCGCTTTCCCAACTATCGCCGCAGCGGCGAACCGGTGCGCGGGGGGCGGGCACGGTTCAGGGGCTATCTGAGTTATCCGGTCGAATTCTGACTGAACAGGAATGAAGGATGAGCCGCTTTATTTTGCACTCGACATTGAATTGAATTCAATTAAGGTGACGTCATGCCTCCGCGTCTCCGCGCCTCCGCCGCCCAGCTCCTGCCGCCCGATCTGCCCGCTTCGGCGCGCGGCGGCGAAACGCGCGAGCGTATCCTGCAGGCGGCGGCGAAGGTGCTGGTCGCCGGCGACGGGCAATGCGAGATCGCCGATGTGGCGCGCGCGGCCGGTGTTTCGGCGGGATTGAGCTATCACTACTTCACCTCCAAGGCCGGCCTGATCGCGGCCGTCGTCGACGCTTTCTACGACCGTTTCGAAGCCGCGGTGATGGACGTGAATCCCATGCCCGGTGCGGGTTGGGGCGAACGCGAGAAGTTGCGGCTGGAACGCATGGTGGCCTTCCATTATGCCGAGCCGCTGGCGCCGCTGATCCTCACGCGGCTCAGCCGCACGCCGGAGGTGGCTGCGATCGAAGCGACGCGACTGGCCCGGCATATCGATCTGGCCGCGCGCAATATCGAGATCGCCCAGGAACGCGGCGAGATTCCAGACGATCTCGATGCACCTCTGCTCGGCGCCATGATCCTGGGCGGTCTGCGGCAGGCCATCGGCCAGGCCCTGGCAGCCACGAAACGGCCGGCACAGGCGAAACTGGCCGAGCAGCTCTGGCAGTTCATCGCCGGCACGGCGCGGTTCATGCCATCGGGCAAAAAGAAACAGCGATAGGGAGCGGGCCATGCAGGCGTCGCAGCAGATCGACTGGCTGGAGCGGACCCGCCGCAACATGGCGGCCGGCGCCACCGACATGGTGGACGCCATCGCCCGTATTGATGTTGCCCGCTATATCGACCCGGCGCGGCTGGCGCGCGAGCAGGAGCTGCTGTTCCGCCGCCATCCCATCGCGATCAGCTTTTCATCCAAGCTGGCGCGGCCGGGCGATGTGGTGACCCACGATCTGCTCGGGATTCCAATCCTGCTGACGCGCGACCGCGAGGGGCGGCTGAACGCCTTCCTCAATGTCTGCCGCCATCGCGGCGCCAAGCTGGTCTGGCAGCGGGACCAATGCGGCCAGCGGTCGCTGGTCTGTCCCTATCATGCCTGGACCTACGATCTGGCCGGCCGCTTGCGCGGCATGCCGCATGAGGAAGGCTTCGCCCAGCTCGACAAGTCAACGCACGGCTTGGCGCGACTGCCGGTGACCGAGGCCTTCGGCCTGGTCTTTGTCGTGCCGCAGCCGGGCGAGGATTACGACTTCGACGGTTTCTTCTCCGCGCTGCACAGCGATCTCGACGGTTTCGGCCTGGGCAGCCATGTGCTCTACGACGAGCGCGAGATCGGCATCGCCGGCAACTGGAAGCTGGTGGTGGAAGGCGGGCTGGAGACCTATCACGTCCGCCAGGCCCATCGCGCCACCATCGCGCCGATGTTCGCCGACAACGTCGCGGTGGCTGACCGTCTGGGTCGTCATGCGCGGCTTTATTTCACCAAGCGGAATGCAACCGAACTTCAGGACCAGCCGCTGGAAGGCAAGTCGGTGCGCGACTATGGCAATCCGCTCTATTACATCTTCCCAAACCTGGTGATCCTTGTGCAGCCCGATCATGCCACCGTGATGACGGTGTTCCCGCAGGGCACCGATGCAAGCATCGTCCATGGCGGCGCCCTTATCCCCGAGGCGCCGCAGAGCGACAAGGCGCGTCTGCACTGGGACAAGAACGTGAAGATCTTCTGGGATGCCCTGGACGAGGATTTCCAGATGGCGCAGGCGATCCAGCCAGGATTCCGCTCCGGCGCCAACAGCCATGTCACCTTTGGCCGCTTCGAGCAGGGCTGCATCTGGTTTCATGAGGAAATGGACCGCGTGCTGGCATCCGGACAAGGACAGTGATCCGGGCTTGATCTGGATCAATATAAAACACAAATAAAATGTATAAATTGGCTCGTCGGCTGATCCCTTTGATTCGGCCGGGGAGGTGGACATGTATTCGCTGCGCGAAAAAGCCTGGTCGCCATACGCGGCAGGCATCCTGATCGGTCTGCTGCAGATTCCGGCATTCCTGCTGATCAACACGGCGCTGGGCGCCTCGTCGTCCTATGTCACTGTCGCCGGTCATCTGGCCGGCTTCGTCGATCCGGCCGTGGCCAAGATCGACTATTTCGCCAAACACCTGGCCGGCGCCAAGAACTGGTGGCAGGTGGCGCTGGTGATCGGCGTGGCATTGGGCGCGGCCCTGTCAGCCCGACTGTCCGGCGCCCGGAGGCCCGCCATGTCCTATGTCTGGTCGCGGGGTCTGGGCATCACCAGCCTGTCCGGCCGCCTGCCGCTCGCCTTCACGGCAGGGTTCATCATGCTGTTCGGGGCCCGCATCGCTGATGGCTGTACCAGCGGCCATGGCCTGTCAGGTATCGCCCAACTAGCGATCGGCTCGTTCATCGCCGTGACGGCCATGTTTGCCGGCGGCATCGCCACCGCCCTGTTCCTGCGGCGCGTGTAAGAGGAGGAGGGGATCATGAGCGTGCTATCCGCCATCCTTGTCGGTCTGGCCATGGGCCTGGTCTTTGGTCTGGCGCTGGAAAAATCCCGCGTCTTCGAGCCCGGCGTGATCGTCGGCCAGATGCAGCTGCGCAATTTCACCATGCTGAAGGTGTTCCTCACCGCCGTCGCCACCGGTCTCGTGGTGCTGGCAGTCATGAATGGCTTCGGCATCATCAAGCTGGCCCCCAAGGCCACGCTGTATACGGCCGACATTGTCGGCGGCCTGATCCTGGGGGCGGGCATCACCCTGGCCGGCGCCTGCCCGGGCACCGTGCTGGCGCAGGTCGGTGCCGGCTATCGCGATGCTTGGGCCACCCTGGCTGGCGGCATCTGTGGCGCCATGGCCTTCGGTTATCTGGAGCCGACCCTGAAGCCGTGGATCTCCGGCGGGCCGGGCAAGCTGACCCTGGACCAGATGATGGGGCTGCCCTTCTGGCTGGTTGCCCTGGTTCTGGCTGCCCTGCTGGTTGTGCTGCTGGTGATCATGGAACGCTGGCGCCCCTGGCGCAGCGAGCTTGGCCGCAACGTCGATGGGGATGCCGATCGCTCCCTGCCTTCGGGCAGCCCCCGCATTGCCCCGCAATCCTGAAACAGAGAAGGAAGCTTGCCATGAAAAGCAATGTCGGCGGCATAGACCGCGCGCTGCGCATCCTCGTCGGGCTTGGGTTGCTGTCCCTGCTGGCCTGGTATCCGGGGGAGGCCCGCTGGTTCGGTCTGATCGGATTGGTGCCACTGGCAACCGGCCTGTTCCGGTTCTGCCCGGCCTATACCCTGCTGGGTATCAATACCTGCCCCGTCAAATCGGCCGAATAGGACCGCGCCGGCCGCCGGTTACGACCAAGGCATAGTTCTGCCCCCGGGCGGGCCCTCTGGCCCGTCCGGCAGGTCGCGTTTAAACTCGTGCCATGAGCAAGATGGCGCGCCGTTATTTTGTGATCGGACGGGTTCGGGGAGTCGGGTTTCGCTACTGGACGGCCGGACGGGCGAAGCATTATGGGCTTGTCGGATGGGTAAGAAATCGCCGGGACGGTCGGGTGGAAGTCCTGGCCTATGGCGAGGCGGAGGCGTTGGGCAATCTTGAGCGGGAGTTGCAGGACGGGCCGCCTGCGGCCCTGGTTCAGGGGGTGGAGCCCGCGCCGGTCACCCCTGAGGAGGCTGGACTGGCGGCCCGGGCCACCCGCTTTGAACAGGCCGCCACGCTGTGAAAGGCAAAAGCAATGTTTCACTTGATATATATCATTTAAATAAATGGAAAATAAAAGAAAAATGAAACTGACATGGAAGCAGTGGGTGATCTGCTATGCAGGCTCGCTGGGCTTTGGCGGTCTGGCCTGGTGGGCAACAGGCAACCCATGGATTGGCGGGGGCGTGCTGGTCGCCTTCACGGCAGCTTATGTGTTCTATCTGGCAGGCCAGGCAACGAAGGAGCCCGCGCAGACTGCCGCGGAAGGCTTATCCCGCCAGCAAAAGCGGGCGCTTAAGAGAAAAAATAAAATATAATATTTTCAATATATTATAATTAGTTTATTACTCTAGATTTCACATTTTGAACCGAGCCGCTCCAGCAGGGCCGTGCGGAGCGTGTCGCGCAGAACCAGGTCCACTTCCGGGAGGCTGGCGGTATGGCCGAGATCCGCCAGCGAGGTCACGCCGAAAGGCTCGCTTTCGGTATTCTGAATGCCGCATGCGACGATGCCATCGTAGTGGTCCAGCGCCGGATCGACGTTCAGGCTGAGGCCGTGGAAAGTCACCCAGTGCCGGACCCGGACCCCGATGGCGGCAATCTTGTCTTCCCGACCAGGGCCCTGGTCGGGACGGGCAACCCACACGCCGACACGCCCGTCCCTGATCTCGCCCTTGATGTTGAAGCGGGCCAGGGCGGCGATCACCCAGTCCTCCATCCGGCACACAAAGGCACGCACGTCCTTCCCGCGTCGGTTGAGATCAAGCATCAGGTAAACAACTCGCTGGCCGGGACCGTGATAGGTGTACTGGCCGCCACGGCCGGTGGAGTAAACCGGGAAGCGAGGGTTCAGAAGGTCAGCCGGCTTGGCCGAGGTGCCGGCCGTATACAGGGCTGGGTGCTCCAGCAGCCAGACGGCCTCACGGGCCGTCCCCGCGCGGATAGCCGCAACCCGTGCCTCCATCGCCTTGAGGGCGTCCTCATAGGCGACGGGAGCGTCGCTGACGATCCACTCCACCGGGCCGGCGGGAGTGTCGATCTGGTCGGAAGGCGGGGGGAGGTATGGCATGCGGAGTAACGCGAACCTTAACGCTGTGCTAACCTTGCGGAGGTTACTTAGCGTCTGCGGAGCCCCGAAGGAAGGTGCGGCATGGCCAGCAACACGGCAGTCAACGACGTCTCGGTCGAAATCTCGGTTGTCCTGGGCAAGGCCACCATGCCGATCCACCAGGTGCTGAAGGTCGGTCGCGGCGCCGTGATCGAACTGGATGCCAGCGTTGACGACCATGCCTGGATATTCGCCAACAACAAACTGATCGCCCGGGGCGAAATCGTCATTTCCGGGGAAAAGGTCGCCGTATCGATCACCGACACCATGTCGGACGACTAGGCCGGCCAGCCGCGCAGGCCAGCCTGAGGAATGGCGCCCGCCCGGCCTTGAATACCCCCGCCGGATTTGCTATTCCCCCGCGTCGCCCGAAAAATGCGGTCGTGGCGGAATTGGTAGACGCGCAGCGTTGAGGTCGCTGTGGCCGAAAGGCCGTGAAAGTTCGAGTCTTTTCGACCGCACCATTTTCTCCGGGCTGGGGATTTCCCTGCCATGCTGGCCCTCCCACTTTCATCCCGGATACGGCTGTTGTAAGCCTGATTTCCCCGGCGGCAATCCTGCCCTTGCCGGGCGACATTGATCGTTTCGATCCACGAGTGCTTCGATGACCTCCGATCTCGACCGTGCGGCGCTGGAATATCACCGGCTGCCCAAGCCCGGTAAGCTGGAAATCACCCCCACCAAGCCGCTTGGCACCCAGCGCGACCTGGCGCTGGCTTACAGCCCCGGCGTGGCCGCCGCCTGCAACGCCATTGTTGCCGACGAGGCGCAGGCCGCTGAACTGACCGGCCGGGGCAACCTGATCGGTGTGATCTCCAACGGCACCGCCGTCCTGGGGCTGGGTAATATCGGCCCGCTGGCCTCCAAGCCGGTGATGGAAGGCAAGGCCGTTCTGTTCAAGAAATTCGCCGGTATCGACGTCTTTGATATCGAGATCAACGAAACCGATCCCGACAAGCTGGTGTCGATCATCGCGGCCCTGGAGCCGACCTTCGGCGGCATCAACCTGGAAGACATCAAGGCGCCGGAATGCTTCGTGGTTGAGCGCGCCCTGCGCCAGAAGATGAAGATCCCGGTCTTCCATGACGACCAGCACGGCACGGCGATCACCGTGGCGGCGGCAGTGCTGAACGGACTGCGCGTGGTCGGCAAGAAGATCGGCGATGTGCGTCTGGTAGCCTCCGGTGCCGGCGCCGCGGCGCTGGCCTGCCTCGATCTGCTGGTCGAACTGGGCGTGAAGAAAGAAAACATCGTCGTCAGCGACATCGTCGGCGTGGTTTATGAAGGCCGCACCGAGCAGATGGATGAATTCAAGGCACGGTATGCCCGGCCGACCAATCATCGCACGCTTGGCGATGCGATCGTGGGTGCGGATGTGTTCCTGGGCCTTTCCGCTGCCAACGTCCTGAAGGCCGAGATGGTCGAAAAGATGGGCCCGAAGCCGCTGATCCTGGCCCTGGCCAACCCGACGCCGGAAATCCTGCCGGAAGTGGCCAAGAAGGCGCGCCCCGATGTGGTGATCGCGACCGGCCGTTCGGACTATCCGAACCAGGTCAACAACGTGCTGTGTTTCCCGTTCCTGTTCCGCGGCGCTCTGGATGTGGGCGCCACCACGATCAATACCCAGATGGAACTGGCTGCCGTGCGCGCCATTGCCGATCTGGCGATGGCCGAGATATCCGACGTCGTCGCCCGTGCCTATGGCAATGACGAGGAACTGAGCTTCGGCCCTGACTATTTCATCCCCAAGCCCTTTGATCCGCGCCTGATCCTCCAGATCGCTCCGGCGGTGGCCCAGGCGGCGATGGATAGCGGCGTAGCCACCCGACCGATCGCAGACATGGAGGCCTATCGCCACAGCCTGGAACGGTTTGTCTATCGCACCGGCTTTGTGATGCGGCCGACCTTCGAGCGCGCCAAGCGCCGACCGATGCGCCTGATCTATGCCGAGGGCGAGGACGAGCGCGTACTGCGCGCCGCCCAGATCGTGCTGGATGACAAGGTGGCGCAGCCGATCCTGATCGGTCGCCGCGCCGTGGTGGAGCGACGAATCGAAAAACTCGGTCTGCGTTTGAAGCCGGGCCAGAACATCGACCTGATCGATCCCGAGCGCGACGACCGCTATCACGAATACTGGAATGGCTACCTTTCGCTTATGAAGCGCAAGGGCGTGGCTCCTGACGATGCCCGCACCATCATCCGCACCAATACCACGGTGATCGCGGCCATGGCGGTACAGCGCGGGGAGGCAGATGCCTTGATCTGCGGCGCGGTTGGTCAATACGACCATCATCTGCCGCATCTGGTCGATGTGCTGGGGCTTCGCGGCGGCGCCCGGTTGCCGGCGGCCATGCAGCTTCTGGTCTTGCCGCATGGCATGCTGTTCATCGCCGACAGTAATGTGAACCTCGATCCCGGCACCGACGAGATCGTCGCCATCGTCCAGCTTGCTGCCGAGGAAGTCCGGCGCTTTGGCCTGGTGCCCAAGATCGCCCTACTGTCGCATTCCAACTTCGGCACCTCCGCCGCACCATCGGCTTTGAAGATGCGCGAGGCGACCCGTCGCCTGCAGGAGCTGATGCCGGATGTGGAGATCGAAGGGGAAATGAAGGCTGACGCGGCGGTGTCGGAGACCATCCGGGAAAAGCTGATGCCCGACAACACCCTGAAAGGCAGCGCAAACCTGCTGGTTATGCCGAATCTAGACGCTGCCAATATCGCGGCAAATCTGGTGCGGCAGATGGAACAGGGGTTCTATGTCGGCCCGATCCTGATGGGCATGGGCAAGTCGGCCCATATCGTGTCGCGCAATGTCACCGTGCGCGGCCTGGTCAACATGAGCGCAGTGGCCGTGGTGGATGCCCAGGATCACGCCGATGGGGTGATGGGGCGGGGCTGATATTCAGGCCCTAGTGCCCGATCACGGGATGTCGCGCGGCGCCGTCCCAGCCGTGGCCGGCAGCAAAATCGCGGAACGGCTGCGAGGCGGCTTCGCCGCTTTTGCGCCAGACCAGCCCGATACGATGGCTGTCGCGCAGTTCCGGCAGCGCGAGCGTTGCGACTGAGCCGTCGGCCAGCCAATGCGGCAGTATGGCGATCCCGATCCCGGCGCCGACCAGGGCCAACAGACCCTGATCGCTTTCCGCCCGGCCAACGATGCGCGGGCGTACGTTCAGTGCGGCGAACAGCCTCTCTGCTGCCGGCATGATCTCGGCCTGGGGACGGATCACGAAGGGCTGGTCCTGCAGGTCGACGATCCGCGCCGTGCTGCGATGTGCCAGGGGATGCTGTGTCGGTACCGCCAGCAGATAACGCTGGCGGAACAGGCTCAGGGCCATGTCGTCGGCATCATCGGACAGGGGCAGGATGGCGGCATCAATGCGGCCGAGGTCGAGCCGGCGGTTCAGAGTGGCTGCCGGCGCCTCCAGGGTTTCCAGCGCCGTGTCCGGATGCGCGGCGGCGAAGCTGCCAAGCAGGGCAGCCAGCCGCGCCTGCGGCAGACCCGATACATAACCAAGACGGAGGCGCTGCCGCGTGCTTTTGCCCTGCTGGCGCAGCTCGCGCCGGGCAGCCGTCCACTCCTGCAGCAGCAGGCGGGCGCGCGGCAGGAAGCGTGCGCCGGCAGGCGTGAGCTGGGCGGCGCGGCCGCGTTCGAACAAGCTGGCACCCAGGGATTCCTCCAGCCGCTTGATCCCGGCTGAAAGAGTGGGCTGTGTCACGTTGGCGCGTTCCGCGCCCCGGGTGAAGCTGCCGGTTTCGGCCACGGCCATGAAATATCGGATCAGGGTCAGGTTCATGATCCATAGGAAAACCCTATCCAGATCATAATGACAATCGATTTTCTCTATTTTTCTGTCTGCGCTATAGAACCGGGCGAGGAAACACCGGAAAGGAGAAGACGATGGCCGAACGCTACGTCGAAACCCTGCGGCTGATGACCCAGGCCTGGCAATGCGATCATCTGGGACATGTGAATGTCAGTTTCTACGTGGGCTGGCTGGGAGATGCCGCCTTCGCCATCGGTGCCATGCACGGCATGCCACGCGAACGGGCGGAGGCCGAGAATGTCGGGACGGCCGCGGTGCGGATGGAAATCGACTATCAGGCCGAGTTGCGCGGCGGCGACATGGTGCGGATGGAAACCACTGTGGAAAGCATAGCCGAGCGCAAGATCGTGTTCAGGCACAGGCTGATCCGGGTTGGCGACGACAAGGTTGCCATGTCGGCGCGATTGACCGGAGTGTGCATTGATCTCGTGAAGCGCCGATCGCGGGCCTTTCCGCCGGATTTCGTCGAACGGATTGCGGCAACCTTCGGTATTGTTCCCGTCGCGCCTAGGGAGAGCGTGATATGAATGCCGCGCCAGACTTGAAGCCGCAGGATCCGAATTTCGAGGCCCGCGTACGCGACAGTTTCAACCGTCAGCCGGCGATGCATCTGATCGGCGCGCGCATGATCGTGGCGCGGCCCGGCCATTGCGAGATCGAATTGCTGCGCCAGCCCAAGGTGACCCAGCAGCACGGCTTCGTGCATGGCGGGATTGTTGGCATGATCGCCGATTCCGCAGCCGGTTATGCCGCCTATAGTTTGTTTCCGGCAGATTCCACCGTGCTGACCGTCGAGTACAAGCTCAACCTGATGGCCCCGGCTGATGCCGACCGGCTGGTGGCGCGCAGCATCGTAACCCGCCATGGCCGCACCCTGACGATCTGTACGCTCGACGTATTCGGCCATAAAAACGACACGATGACGCATTGCGCTACCGGGCTGGCGACCATGATGTGTGTTCTCGGCCGGCCTGACGGCCCGCGGGATGCGCCGTCAGGCACGATCCGCTAATATCCGGCCGGCCCGATTCAGAGATTTCCGTCGCAGAAGGGTATCATCATGATCGCCAATTCCTATCCGACCCTCGATTTCGGGCTGGGCGAAACCGCCGACATGCTGCGCCAGAGCGTGCGCGGCTTTGTCGACAGCGAACTGACACCGCGCGCCGACGAGATCGACAGGAGCAACCATTTCCCGCGCGACCTGTGGACCAAGTTCGGCGAGCTGGGCCTGCACGGCATCACGGTTGAAGAAGAATATGGCGGTTCCGGCCTGGGCTATCTTGAGCATTGCATCGCGATGGAAGAAGTCAGCCGGGGTTCGGCTTCCGTCGGCCTGTCCTATGGCGCGCATTCCAACCTCTGCGTCAACCAGATCCGCCGCAATGGCAATGAGCAGCAGAAAAAACGCTACTTGCCGAAACTGATTTCAGGCGAACATCTCGGTGCGCTGGCGATGAGCGAACCGAATGCCGGTTCCGATGTGGTGTCGATGAAGCTGCGCGCCGACAAGAAAGGCGACCGCTATATCCTCAACGGCAACAAGATGTGGATCACCAACGGTCCGCAGGCCGATGTGCTGGTGGTCTATGCCAAGACCGATCCGGCCGCCGGCCCGCGCGGCATCACCGCGTTCCTGATCGAGAAGGGATTCAAGGGGTTCTCCACCGCGCAGAAGCTCGACAAGCTGGGCATGCGCGGATCCGACACCGGAGAACTGGTCTTCGAGGATTGCGAGGTGCCGGAAGAAAACGTGCTGGGTCAGGTCGGACGCGGCGTGAACGTGCTGATGAGCGGCCTGGACTACGAACGCGCCGTTCTGGCCGCAGGCCCCATCGGCATCATGCAGGCGGCCCTGGACGTGGTGCTGCCCTATATCCACGAACGTCAGCAGTTCGGCCAGCCCATCGGCAGCTTCCAGCTCATCCAGGGCAAGGTCGCCGACATGTATACCGAGATGAATGCCGCCCGCGCTTATGTCTATGCCGTGGCGCGGGCCTGCGACCGTGGCCAGACTACGCGCAAGGACGCCGCCGGCGCCATCCTGTTCGCGGCCGAAAAGGCGACCAAGATCGCGCTGGATGCCATCCAGATTCTGGGCGGCAACGGTTACATCAACGACTATCCGACCGGCCGCCTGCTGCGTGATGCCAAGCTCTATGAGATTGGCGCCGGAACGTCGGAAATCCGGCGCATGCTGATCGGCCGTGAAATCTTTGAGGAGACCAAGTGAGGCCGCAGATTGCCCTTGCCCTGCTGCTGGTTGCGGCTCCGGCTGCCGCGG
The DNA here is from genome assembly GCF_046297895.1 of Ferrovibrio sp. GTDB lineage: Bacteria > Pseudomonadota > Alphaproteobacteria > Ferrovibrionales > Ferrovibrionaceae > Ferrovibrio. Next base: position 365,963 of record NZ_JBKBHC010000004.1, read on the forward strand.
ATGAGCATGATCTGCGCTGGGAGCCTCTGCGCGCCGCACAGCAGCGCGTCGGCTGGATTGCCGAAGGATTGACGGCCGCGCCGCAGATCGCCGAATCATTCACGGCGCCCATGGGCTATCGCGTCGAACGCTATCTGTGGAAGGCGCAGAAGCCGGCTGGCGCTTTTGCGCTGGCCGTGCTGCGCGACCTCAGCGAGGACGATCATTACCTCAGCGGCCCGGTCGATCTGATGAAATTCGCCACCATCATGCTCAAGGGCCTGGAAGCTCCGTTACCCAAGGCACTGGAAGCGACTGACCAGAAGGTCGCCACCGGCCATGGCCCGGTTCTGGCTCGGCGTTTTGAGCTGGGGCTGCGGCAATGTCTGGTGCTGGGTTTCTATGCCGAACCGCAGGGCAAGCCGAACGGCCCTGCTGCCGCCAGGACCGAACCGCTGCATGAAGGCAGTCTGCGGCTGGATGGGGTTTACTGCGCAGCAGCCGGTCAGCCGCTGACGTCGCAGCAGGTGATGGACTATGCCATCGGCATGAAGTTGCAGCCGGCGAAGAACTGAGAAGGATCGGGGAGGACGGCAATGCTGAGCCAGGAACAGCAGATGGTGCGCGACATGGCTCGGGATTTCGCCCGCGACAGGCTGGCGCCTGGCGCCGCCGAGCGCGACCGCACGGCCGAGCCGCCGCGCGAACTGCTGCGTGAAATGGGTGCGCTTGGCCTGATGGGGATGGGCATCCCGGAGGAATGGGGCGGAGCGGGAACGGATTTCGTTTCCTATGTTCTGGCGCTGGAAGAGATTGCCGCCGCCGATGGCGCGGTCAGCACCATCATGTCCGTCAACAATTCGCCCGTCTGCGCGGCCCTGCTGCGCTATGGTACGCCGGCGCAGAAGGAACGCTTCCTCAAGCCTTTGGCTCGGGGCGAATGGATCGGGGCCTTCTGCCTGACCGAACCGCAGGCGGGTTCCGATGCCTCGGCGCTGAAGACCCGTGCGCGGCGGGAGGGCGATGGCTGGGTGATCAACGGCGTGAAGCAGTTCATCACCTCGGGTTCTATCGCGAAACTGGCATTGGTGTTTGCCGTCAGCGACCCAGGGGCGGGTAAGCGCGGCATTTCCTGTTTCCTGGTGCCGACCGACACGCCCGGCTATCAGGTCGCGAGCGTGGAGAAGAAGCTCGGGCAGAAATGCTCCGACACCTGCCAGATCGTGTTCGACAACCTGAAAGTCGGCCCTGACGCCCTGCTGGGCGCAGAGGGCGAGGGTTACCGCATCGCCCTGGCCAACCTGGAATCCGGTCGCATCGGCATCGCCGCCCAGGCCACGGGGATGGCCCGGGCCGCCTTCGAGGCCGCGCTGGCCTATGCCGGCCAGCGCGAGGCCTTCGGCACGGCAATCATCAACCATCAGGCGATAGGTTTCCGGCTGGCCGATATGGCCACGCGGATTGAGGCGGCCCGGCAGTTGCTGCTGAACGCTGCGCGGCTGAAGGATGCCGGCCAGCCCTGCCTGAAGGAAGCCAGCATGGCCAAATTGTTTGCATCCGAAATGGCCGAACGCGTATGCTCGGATGCCATCCAGATTCACGGCGGTTATGGCTATCTCGCCGACTTTCCGGTCGAGCGCATATACCGCGATGTCCGTGTCTGCCAGATCTACGAAGGCACCAGCGACGTGCAGCGGCTGGTCATCAGCCGGGCCCTGACAGGAAGCTAGCGGCCGCAGCCAGAAGGAACGAGGATTGAACCAGGCCAACGAGATACTTTTTGTTGCATCTCTGTTGGTCCTGGTCAGCATTTTCGCCGGGTCGGCCTCCAGTCGTTTCGGCGTGCCTTTCCTGCTGGTCTTCCTGGGGCTGGGCCTTTTTGCCGGCGAGGGCGGCCCGGGTGGAATCGTCTTCCGCGATTACCAGCTCACCTATGCCGTCGGCTCCGCTGCCTTGGGCATCATCCTTTTCGACGGCGGCCTGCGCACGAATTTCGCAACCGTGCGCCTGGTTGCCGGCCCCGCCTTTGCGCTGGCCACGGTGGGCGTGGTTGGAACGGCGGCCCTGGTCGGCGTGGCGGCCCATTTCGCCTTGGGTCTCGGACTGCTCGAATCCTTCCTGGTCGGTGCCATCGTCGGTTCCACCGACGCGGCCGCGGTGTTCTTCCTGCTCAACATGAAGGGCATGGCGCTGCAGAAGCGGGTCAGCGGCACGCTTGAGGTGGAGTCCGGGATCAACGATCCCATGGCGATCTTCCTCACGATGGTCTGCGTTGAACTGCTCCGCCAGGGCCAGCCACCCGACAGCCTGCAACTTGTCCTGTTGTTCGTGATCCAGATGCTGGGCGGTCTGGCAGTCGGCGTGATCGGCGGGTTCCTGCTGGTGGCGTTGTTCAACCGCGTTCCTGTGGCTGGCGGCCTGTATCCCATTGTTGCGATGGCGGCGGCTTTGCTGATCTTCTCCGGCGCGCATTTCGTGCAGGCCTCGGGCTTTGTGGCTGTCTATGTGGCTGGTCTGGTACTTGGCAACCGGCGCCACCGCGGCGCCCAGGTGATTCTGCGATTCTACGATGGATTGAGCTGGCTGGGACAGATCGTGATGTTCCTGCTGCTTGGCCTGCTGATGACGCCTGAGGAGATGACGCCCTATGCATTGGGCAGCGGCATCGTGGCGGCTATCCTGATCCTGTTGGCCCGCCCGATCGCCGTGCTGCTCTGCCTGGTGCCTTTCCGTTACACGTGGCGCGAGATCGGTTTCGTTTCTTGGGTTGGTCTGCGTGGCGCCGTACCGATTTTCCTCGCCACAATTCCGGTATTGGCGCAGTTGCCCAGATCCGAGCTCTATGTGACGGCCGCCTTCGTCTGCGTGGTTGCATCTCTGACCGTGCAGGGCTGGACCATCGGGCCGATGGCGCGTTTCTTCGGCCTGGAACTGCCGCCGAAGCCGGAAGCAGTCAGCCGTACCGACCTTGACCTTGGCTCGACGCTGGACCGCGATGTCGCCAGCTATCGCGTCGAGGCCGATGCCCCGGCGCTGGGCTATCGGTATAGCGAACTGCCGCTGCCGCGCCGCTGTCGTATCATCAGCGTGATCCGTGATGGCGCCGTGATGGATCGTCAGAAACTGGAGAACCTGGCGCCCGGGGATTATCTCTTGGTACTGGCTCCGGCCGAGCATTTTTTTCAGCTCGACCGTCTATTTACCGCACGGCGGCAAAGTAAACGCGAACGCAAGCGTGCCGAACGCGGCGAAGAAGTGTTCGGTGAGTTCGTCCTGACCGGTGACACGCTGATGGGCGAAGTATCGATGCTCTACGGCATCCCGGTGGACGAAAAAGATCACAGGGAACCGGTGGGGGCTTATGTACGCCGCAAGCTGCGCCATCGAGCCGTGGTCGGGGATCGCGTGCGGGTCGGTCCGGTCGAATTCGTGGTTCGGGAAATCCGCAATGAACGAATTACTTCGGTTGGCATCGAACTGGAACCGGAAGAGCATCCGATTCTGCGTGGCTTCCGTCGGGCCTTCGGTTTCGACTAGACTGCAAAAAACAAGAAACGACGGAGGAAGCCATGTCTGCCCCGCTGGAATTCTATTTCGATTTTTCCTCGCCTTATGGCTATATCGCGGCCCAACGCATCGATCAGGTCGCAATCAGGCATGGCCGCAGCGTTGACTGGCGGCCGATGCTGCTGGGGGCGGTGTTCAAGGTGGCTGGCAGCAGGCCACTTACCGAGTATCCATTGAAGGGAAGGTATTCCATCCACGACTTTAAGAGATCCGCGCGCGAGCATGGCATTGCTTTCAACATGCCGGCGACATTTCCGCTGCCGACCCAGGCCGCAGCGCGCGGCGTTTACTGGCTGAAGCAGGTTCTGCCTGAAAAGGCGGTTTCCTTCGCCAAGGCGGTTTATGCCGCTTACTTCGTTGATGGCAAAGACATCTCCTCGCCCGATCTTGTCGCCGACATCGCTGCCAGCCTTGGTGTCGACCGCAAAGCTTTCCAGGCCGGTATAGAAAATCCTGACATCAAGGCCAAGCTGCGCGAGGTGACCGATGACGCGATCCATAATCGCGGAATTTTTGGATCGCCATTCGTGTTCGTCGATGGCGAACCTTTCTGGGGCGCCGACCGCCTCGACATGATCGACCGCTGGCTGCAGCGCGGCGGCTGGTGAACTCACACATAAGAAAGAACAAGGAAACGTCCGATGGCCGACCCGATCGTCTTTTACTGGGATTTCCCTTCGCCTTACGCCTATATCGGCGCCAACCGGATCGAGGCCGTCGCGGCCAGGCATGGCCGCAGTGTCGACTGGCGGCCGATCTCGATCGGCCATCTGTGGAAGGCGATCCCCGACCGCACGCCATTTCCCAAGATCAAGATGGATTACATGATGCACGACTGGACGCGCTCTGCCCAGTTGGCCGGCCTGCCCATCGTCACCACGCCTGATCCGTTTCCAACCGACGCCAAGCTGCCCCGTCTGCTGTTTTATCGCCTCAAGGCCCAGGATACTGCCAAGGCCAGGGCCTTCGCTCTGGCGGCTTATCGCCAGTATTGGGGCGAGGGCAGGGATATCGCAAAGCCGGAGCATCTGGCCGGCATTGTGAAATCGCTTGGCATTGCTGAATCCGAGATTGCCGTTGCCGCCGAGGATGCGGCGGCCCGCCAGGCGGTGCTGGCCGCCACTGCCGAGGCGACGGCATTGAAGGCCTTCGGCACACCAACCTTCGTGGTTGACGGCGAGATGTTCTGGGGATCGGACCGGATCGACCAGATCGATCAGTGGCTGTCCCGCAAGGCTTGACCCGCAGATGAGCGAAAAACCCGGCAGCCTGCTGGCTTCCGCCGGGCTCGTGGTCACGGCGCTGCTCTGGGGCGCGATGATCCCGATGACCCATGCGTTGGCAACACGTCACCTCGATCCCTTTTTCGTGTCTGCGATCCGCTACCTGATCCCGGCGCCGCTGCTGATCGGCATGGCCTTCCTGTTCGACCGGCGCTCGCCGTTCCGCACGCCGCTGCCCTGGCGGACGGTATTCAAGCTTGGGGCGGGTATGGCCTGCTTTTCGATCTTCTACACAATCGGCATCATGCTTTCTGATCCGGTGCGTGCCGCCATTGCCATGAGCTGCGGCCCGCTGGTGGCCGCCCTGCTCACCAAGGCGATGCTACGCGTGCCGCTGGCCCGCGGCTTCTGGCCGGCTGCGGCCTGCGCCGTGATCGGCGCCAGCCTCGTCGCGCTCGATGCCGTTCGGCCACGGGCCGGCAGCGCGGGCGATACAGGTTATGCCGGCGAAGCCCTGCTGGTGTTCGCGATGGTGAGCTGGAGCTGGTATTCGCTGAAGGTACAGGCCTGGCTCGGGCCACTGGGCTGGAGCCAGATGCGGATCACCTGCCTGACCTCACTGGCCGGCGGCATCCTGATCTGCGCATTGTTCCTGGTGCTGGCGGCCCTGCAACCGTCGCGGTTGCCAACGGAGATGCCATCGGCCGCCGCTCTGGGCATGCTGGCCTGGGTCGGCATCGGTGGGGCAGGATTGGCGATCCTGTTCTGGAATTTCGGCGTCAGCCATGTTGGCGTGCCGGTCGCGACGCTCTACACCAGTCTTGCGCCGGTATTTTCCGTTGCCGTCGCGGCTGCCTTCTTCGGCAGCACGGTAACCCTGCAGCAGATCGCCGGCGGGATGCTGATCCTCGCCGGCGTCGTCCGCATGCAGTGGCTGCAGGCCCGTGCGTTACGGCCTCAGAAGATGGTATAGGCGCCGTCGATCACAAAGCTGTCGCCGGTGTGGTAGGCGCTGGCGTCGCTCATCAGATAGACGGCAATGCCTGCGAAATCCGATCCCTGGCCCCAGCGCCGGGCGGGGATGCGCGGCAGCACGTTGCCGCTGAACTTCGGATCGGCCACGCCGGCGGCGGTCATCTCCGTCTCGATCCAGCCCGGCAGGATCGAGTTGGCCGTGACGTTGTATCGCGCCATCTCGACGGCCAGGGCGCGGATCACCGATACCATCGCCCCCTTGCTCGCCGCATAAGATTGTGCGCGGGCCGCGCCATGGATCGAGGCCGTGCTGGCCATGCCGACCAGACGGCCGCCCGAGGTGTCGCCATGCTTGGCACGCTCGACCATGTGGCGGGCGGCGGCGCGCAGCGTGAAGAAGGCGCCATCCAGGTTCACCGACAGCACCCGGCGCCATTCCGCCGTGCTGAGTTCATGGAAGGCGGCGCGGGCCTGGCTGACGCCGGCATTGGCAAAGCAGCCATCGATCCGGCCCATCGCCTTCAGGGCGGCAGAGAAAGCCGAGTCCACCTGCGCCTCGTCCGAAACGTCCACCTTCTGCACCAGCACGCGACGGCCATAAGCCTTCAGTTTGGCGTCGGCGGCGGCGTTCTTGTCCGGATTGCCGCCCCAGATCACCAGGTCGCAGCCGGCCTGTGCCAGGCCCTCGGCCATGCCCAGTCCGATGCCGCCATTGCCGCCGGTCACCAAGGCAACCTTGCCGTTCAGATCGAAGCCCTTGCCGGCCATGTTCCCTCCATAGTTTTTGTCGATGCTGCCGATAGATAGAGCAAATCAGGCACTCACTATCCGGCACCCGTGGTTTTCACGTCAAGGCGGAGGCCGCACCCCTTGCGGCGGGCCGGGGGCGCTGGCATGTTCGCCCGGTATTGCCCGAGAATGAAAAGCAGAACGCCAAGGTCATGAGCGCGCTAACCAGCCAACTCGATACCCGTTCGTCAGCCTTCCGCGATAACGCGGCTCACATGCAGGCGCTGGTCGACGATCTCAAAGCCAAGGTCCAGCTCATCAAGCAGGGCGGCGGCGACAAGGCTCGCGAAAAACATCTGGCGCGCGGCAAGCTGCTGCCACGCGACCGGGTCCGCACCCTGCTGGATCCAGGCTCGCCTTTCCTAGAACTCAGCCAGTTCGCGGCCTGGGATATGTATGGCGGCGACATCCATGCCGCTGGCGTGATCACCGGCATAGGCCGGGTGATGGGCCGTGAATGCGTCATCGTCTGCAACGACGCCACCGTGAAGGGTGGTACCTATTTCCCGATGACGGTGAAGAAGCATCTGCGGGCCCAGGAGATCGCCTGGCAGAACCGGCTGCCCTGCCTGTATCTGGTGGATTCCGGCGGCGCCAACCTGCCGACCTGGGATGACGTGTTTCCCGACCGCGAGCATTTCGGCCGCATCTTTTACAACCAGGCCAATATGTCGGCCGACGGTATTCCGCAGATCGCCGTGGTGATGGGGTCCTGCACCGCTGGCGGCGCGTATGTGCCGGCGATGTCGGATGAGTCGATCATCGTGCGCAACCAGGGCACCATCTTCCTGGGTGGGCCTCCGCTGGTGAAGGCCGCGACCGGCGAGATCGTCTCGGCCGAGGAACTGGGCGGCGCGGATGTGCATGCCCGTGTCTCGGGCGTAAGCGACCATTACGCCATGAATGATGCCCATGCCCTGGGACTGGCCCGCCGGATCATCGGCAACCTGAACCACGTCAAACGGGCATCAGGGGATATCCGGCCGCCGCTGCCGCCGCGCTATGATGCAGCCGAACTCTATGGCGTGATCCCGAAGGATGGCCGTATCCCCTTCGACGTGCGCGAGATCATCGCCCGGATCGTGGACGATTCCGAACTGGACGAATTCAAGAAGCTGTATGGCACCACGCTGGTCTGCGGCTTTGCCCGCATCCACGGCTATCCGGTCGGCATCATTGCCAATAACGGAATCCTGTTCTCGGAAAGCGCCCTGAAGGGAGCGCATTTCATCGAGTTGTGCTGCCAGCGCAACATCCCGTTGCTGTTCCTGCAGAACATCACCGGTTTCATGGTGGGCAAGAAGTACGAGTCTGGCGGTATTGCCCGCGACGGCGCCAAGCTGGTCACGGCTGTGTCCTGTGCGAAAGTGCCGAAATTCACGGTCATCATCGGCGGCTCGTATGGCGCCGGCAATTACGGCATGTGCGGCCGCGCTTATTCGCCGCGTCTGCTGTTCATGTGGCCGAATGCCCGTATCTCGGTGATGGGGGGCGAGCAGGCGGCCAGCGTGCTGGCGACGGTGAAGCGCGACGGCATTGAGGCCTCCGGCGGAAGCTGGAGCAGGGACGAGGAAGAGGCGTTCAAGAATCCGATCCGCGCCCAGTACGACCGCCAGGGGCATCCCTATTATGCCTCGGCGCGCCTGTGGGACGATGGCATCATCGACCCGGCCGATACCCGCACCGTGCTCGGCCTTGGCCTCAGCATGGCCCATAATGCACCGATAGAGCCGACGAAGTTCGGCGTGTTCAGAATGTAAGGGCAGGGAAGCGCCATGAGCGAGATGCAGGAACTGGTTCTGCTGGAAATCGACACCCGCGGCGTTGCCACCGTGACGCTGAACCGGCCGCATATCCACAATGCCTTTAACGACGATGTCGTTCGGCGCCTGGGTGCGATCTGGGCCGATCTGGCTGGCCGCGGCGATGTTCGCGTGGTGGTTCTGCGTGGTGCGGGCAAAAGTTTCTCTGCCGGTGGCGATCTCGACTGGATGCGCAAATCCGGCCAGGCCACGCCGGAACAGAACCGCGCCAGCACCCTGAACATGGCGCGCATGTTGAAAAGTCTGAACGACCTGCCGCAGGCCGTGCTGGCGCTGGTGCAGGGGAATTGCATGGCCGGCGGAACCGGCCTGGCCTCGGGCGCTGATATCGTGGTCGCAACGAGGGCGGCACAGTTCGCGCTGACCGAAGTGCGGCTGGGACTTACGCCCGCTACCATCTCGCCCTATGTCGTGGCGGCCATGGGCGCGCGGCAGGCGCGGCGCTATTTTCTCACCGGCGAACGCTTTGGCGCAGAGGAGGCCTGCCGCATCGGGCTGGTGCATGAAGTGGTGGCCGATGAAACGGCGCTGGAAACCCGCGGCGCGGAACTGGTTGCCGCCCTGCTGCAAGGCGCGCCGGGTGCGATCCGCGACAGCAAGGTTCTGATCGGCCGTGTTGCCAACCGCGGCGTTGACGACGAGATCATGGAATTCACCGCCCGTAACATTGCCGACCGCCGCGCCAGCGCGGAGGGGCAGGAGGGGCTTGCGGCCTTCTTTGAGAAGCGCAAGCCAAACTGGGCGACCTGAGTGGAGTTGAGCGCGTGTTCCGCAAGATCCTGATCGCCAATCGAGGCGAGATCGCCTGCCGGGTCATCCGCACCGCCAAGCGGCTCGGCATATCCACTGTCGCGGTTTATTCCGATGCCGATGCCCGCGCCCGTCATGTCGCCATGGCCGACGAGGCCGTGCATATCGGCGGCGCTGCCGTGCGTGACAGCTATCTGGTGGCCGAGCGGGTCATCAATGCGGCAAAGCTGACCGGCGCGCAGGCCATCCATCCGGGCTACGGCTTCCTCTCGGAGAATGCCGGTTTCGCCCGGGCATGCGCCGAGGCGGGACTGGTTTTCATCGGCCCCCCGCCTGCCGCCATCGAGGCCATGGGCCTGAAAGGCGCGGCCAAGGCGCTGATGGAAAAGGCGAAGGTGCCGGTGGTACCCGGCTATCATGGCGACGACCAGTCGCCCGATCTGCTGGCGAAGGAAGCCGGACGCATCGGCTATCCGGTGCTGATCAAGGCCGTGGCCGGCGGCGGCGGCAAGGGCATGCGGCGGGTGGATGCGGCCAAGGATTTCGCCGCGGCCCTGGCCGGGGCGCAGCGCGAGGCCGCCAATGCCTTTGGCGACGACAAGGTGCTGCTGGAAAAGTATCTGGTGAAGCCGCGGCATATCGAAATACAGGTTTTCGCCGACGGCCACGGCAATGCCGTGCATCTGTTCGAGCGGGATTGCTCCGTGCAGCGGCGTCACCAGAAGGTGCTGGAAGAGGCGCCGGCGCCCGACATGCCGCCGGCCATGCGGACGGCGATGGGCGAGGCCGCCGTGGCGGCCGCCAAGGCCATCGGCTATGTCGGCGCCGGCACGGTGGAATTCATCGCCGATGTTTCGGACGGCCTGAAGCCGGATCGTTTCTATTTCATGGAAATGAATACCCGCCTGCAGGTGGAGCATCCGGTCACCGAGATGATCACCGGGCAGGACCTGGTGGAATGGCAGCTGCGCGTGGCCTCCGGCGAGCGCCTGCCTCTGGCGCAGAAGGATCTGGCCATCGACGGCCATGCCGTCGAGGCGCGCATCTACGCCGAAGACCCGCAGAAGAATTTCCTGCCCTCGGTGGGGCTGTTGCATCGCCTGCGGCCGCCTGCGGAAGACGCCCATGTGCGCGTCGACACCGGCGTGTGCGAGGGCGATGCCGTCACGCCCTATTACGACCCGATGATCGCCAAGCTGATCGTATGGGATCGCGACCGCCTTTCGGCCCTGCGCCGCCTGCGGCAGGCCCTGGCAGAGTATCAGGTGGCCGGGGTGGCCACCAACAACGCCTTCCTGATCGCCCTGGCCGGTCATCCCGCCTTCATGGCCGGCGACCTGGATACCGGATTCATCGAACGCTTCCGCGCCGACCTGATCCCGACGCCCCAGCCGGCCTCTACGATGATCCTGGCGCTGGTTGCCCTGGCCGTGACGCTGGAGCGCCGCGAGGCGGTGGCGCGGCAAACAGCGCAGAGTGGTGATCCCTGGTCGCCCTGGGCAGTCGTGAATGGCTGGCGCATGAACGATCAGGGCTGGGATGAACTGCTGGTGCGCGAGCGTGATACCGATATCCGCTGCCGCATCGAGTATCTGCCGGAGGGTGATCTGCGTGTGCATGGACCGGAAGGCAGCCTGGTGGCGCAGGGCAGCCTGGATGGCGATGGCGGACTGGATGCCGTGATCGACGGCCGGCGCCTGCGTGCCGGTATCGTGCGACAAAACGACGACATCGTCGTGCTGCTGCCGGGCGAGAGCCATCGCCTGACCATCGTCGATCCGCGCGCGGCCGGCGATGCGGAGGAAGGCGGCGGCGGCCAATTGACCGCACCGATGCCGGGCAGGATCGTGCAGGTGCTGGTGACTGAAGGCGCCAAGGTGGAGAAGGGACAGCCATTGCTGATTCTGGAAGCCATGAAGATGGAGCACACGATCAGCGCGCCGTCGCGCGGCATGGTGGCCAAACTGCCGTTTCGGGCCGGCGATCAGGTGGCCGAAGGCGCCGTGCTGCTGAATCTGGACATCGAGGACTGAACCGTGGCGATACCGCAACGAATCACACTCTGGGAGGCCGGCCCGCGCGATGGCCTGCAGAACGAACCGGGCGTGGTGCCGACCGAGGTGAAGGTCGAACTGATCGACCGTCTGGCCGATTGCGGCCTGACCCATATCGAGGCCACCAGCTTCGTCTCGCCCAAATGGGTGCCGCAGATGGGCGACCATAACGAGGTGATGGCCCAACTGAAGCGCCGGCCTGGCGTGACATACCAGGTGCTGACGCCCAACATGAAGGGTTACGAAGCGGCGCGTGCGGCCGGTGCTGCGGCGGTCGGCATCTTCGCCGCGGCGAGCGAAAGTTTTTCGCAGAAGAACATCAATTGCAGTATTGCCGAGAGCATCGAACGCTTTCGTCCTGTCGTTGAGGCGGCCAAGCGCGACGGCGTGAAGGTGCGCGGTTTCGTCTCGGTGGTAGTTGGTTGCCCCTTCGAGGGGGCGATTGCGCCGGAGCAGACCGCGAAGGTCGTGAAGATGGTGTACGACCTTGGCTGCGACGATATCGGCCTTGGCGATACCATCGGTGTGGGTACGCCCGGCAGGGTGAAGGCCATGATCGAGGCCTGTGCCGCGCTGGTGCCGCTGGATGTTCTTGGCGGCCATTTCCACGACACCTACGGACAGGCCCTGGCCAACACGCTGGCCGCGCTGGAATGCGGCGTGGCGCGGCACGACGCCTCGGTGGCCGGCCTGGGCGGCTGCCCCTATGCGCCCGGTGCCACCGGGAACGTGGCGACCGAGGATGTTGTTTACATGCTCGATGGCATGGGCATCGAAACAGGCGTGGATCTGAAGAAACTGGTGCAGACGGCCTGGTGGATTTCAGACCGTCTCGGCCGCCCCCCGGCATCGCGCGTGGCGCGCGCCCTGAAGTCGAAATGCCTGTAACCAGGGCATTAGGGAGCAGCCCGTGCCAGTTCATCTGCTGAAGATCGCCGTCGGGATCGAAAGCGTCGAGCATTTCCGCGAGCGCATCAAGATCAGGCGGAAGCAGGGCAGGACCTTCACGCATTACACCCGGCACATGCCCAAGCGGGCCGATGAAGTTCTCGATGGCGGCTCGCTCTACTGGATCGTGAAGGGCTATATCGCGGTGCGCTGCCCGATCGTGCGTCTGGAAGAGGCCGTGCTTGAAAACAAGGGCCCCCATTGCGGCATCGTGATGAAGTCGGAACTCATTCCGGTGGTGCCGCAGCCGCGTCGGCCGCATCAGGGCTGGCGCTATCTTGAGGCCGAAGATGCGCCGTCCGATCTGGCCGGTCTGGGCAAGGGCGCAGCAGAGATGCCGCCCGAGATGGCGGCGCAGTTGCGCGACCTCGGTCTGCTGTAATACCAAGCGTCATCTGATTCCGGGGGTATCATGGACGCTCAGGCGCGGGCGCGTATCATCGTCGTCGGCAATGAAAAGGGCGGCTCGGGAAAATCCACCACGGCGATGCATATCCTCATCGCCCTGCTGCTGGAGGGCGGCCGGATCGCGGCCATCGATCTGGATGCAAAACAGCGTACCCTGAGCCGCTATCTGGAGAACCGCGCTGCCTTCATCGCGCGTCATGGACTTAACCTTGCCATGCCGGAACATGTGGTGGTGGGGGAGAGCGACAATCCGCTCAAGCCAGAGGCCGAAGCCGACGAGGCGGCCCGCCTGGCCGTCGCCATCGCCGATCTGTCGCAGCGGCATGATTTCATCCTGGTCGACTGTCCGGGCAGCGATACGAATCTGTCGCGGGTGGGCCATTCCTATGCCGACCTCCTGGTGACTCCGGTGAACGACAGCTTCATCGACGTCGATCTGCTGGCCAGCGTCGATCCCGACACCCTGAAGGTACTCAAGCCAAGCCGCTACGCGGTGATGGTTTGGGAACAGCGCAAGCAGCGTTTTGCCCGCGACCGCCGGAACGTGGACTGGGTGGTCATCCGCAACCGACTGTCGCACCTGGATGCACGCAACAAGCGCAATGTCGGTCAGGTTCTGGAGGCATTGCAGAAACGGATCGGCTTCCGCTTCCTGCCCGGCCTGTCCGAGCGCGTGATCTTCCGTGAGTTGTTCCTGTCGGGGTTGACCCTGATGGATCTCGACCGAACCGGCCTGTCGGGCGGAACCGGCGGCCTGAGCATGGCGCAGGCGGCGGCCCGGCAGGAGGTACGCAACCTGTTGCTCGGGTTGAATCTGATTACGGAGGATTGAGTCGCTGTGAGCTGGCGATTTTTTGACCATGCTGCATTGCAGCAAAATTTTATTTTACCCTACGTTCTACTGGAAGGCTTCTGGGCTTCTATGCTTAATACGACGCACTTTTCTTAAGCGTCGTTTTACAGGGAGAACGCAATGAAGAAGACTCTGTCACTGGTGGCTGGCGGTGCCATGCTGTTTGCTGGCGTGGCCGCGCAGGCCCAGGATTTTCCGACCAAGCCGGTCACCATTGTGGTGCCGTTTGCCGCTGGCGGCCCGACCGATACGGTTGCGCGCCTGATCGGCCAGTCGATGGGCAACGCCCTCAAGCAGCAGGTGATCATCGAGAATGTCGGTGGCGCCGGCGGCACGCTGGGTGCCGGTCGCGTCGCCCGCTCGGCCAATGATGGCTACACCCTGCTGCTGCATCATATCGGCCAGGCTACCAGCGCGACGCTGTATCGCAAGCTGCCCTACGACAGCATCAACGATTTCGCCCCCATCGGCCTGGTCACTGACGTGCCGATGACCATGGTGGCGAAGAAGGACCTTCCGCCCAAGGACTTCAAGGAGCTGATCACCTACGTCCAGCAGAACAAGGACAAGGTATCGTATGGCAATGCCGGCATCGGCGCAGCCTCGCACCTGTGCGGCCTGATGTTCATGAGCGCGATCAAGGCGCAGATGACCACGGTGGCCTACAAGGGCACCGGCCCGGCGATGAACGATCTGCTCGGCGGCCAGATCGACCTGATGTGCGATCAGACCACCAACACCACGGGTCAGATCAAGGGCGGCAAGATCAAGGCCTATGCCGTGACCACCAAAACCCGCGTGCCTTCGCTGCCCGACCTGCCGACCATGGACGAAGCCGGCATCAAGGGCTTCGAGGTCGCTATCTGGCACGGCCTCTATGCGCCGAAAGGCACGCCGAAGCCGGTGGTCGACAAGCTGGCGGCAGCCCTCCAGGCCGCTCTCAAGGATCCTGCCGTGGTGCAGCGCTTCGCTGAACTCGGCACCGAGCCGGTCGCGCAGAATCGCGCGACGCCGGAAGCCCTGGGGGCTCACCTGAAGGCTGAAATTGCCAAATGGGAGCCGGTGATCAAGGCAGCCGGCGAATACGCCGACTGAGTATCGCGACAAGGTAGCATGCGAGTTCCAGCGCCCGGCCTTGCCATGGCCGGGCGCTGCTTGTATCGGCAGTTAGGAAACCGGCAACGGGGGGAATACATGGCAATTCGGGCTATCCGCAACCAGAAGGACTTCCTGTCCGGGTTGATGTTCATCGCCTTTGGCGCGGCCTTCATTTTTATTGCCCAGGACTACTCCTTCGGCACGCCGCGTCGCATGGGGCCCGCCTTTTTTCCGCTTGTCTTGGCAAGCATCCTCGTCTTGATCGGACTCGTCGTGGCGGTCCGCGGCCTGCTGGTGGAGGAGGAGGCCCCGCGCGGCTTCACCTGGCGCGGCCTGCTGTTGGTGATTGCCTCGACGGTCCTGTTCGGTGCGCTGGTCCGTGGCGCCGGGCTGGTGGTGGCCCTGCCGCTGCTGGTTTGCGTCTCGGCTCTTGCCAGCCACATGTTCAAATGGAAGATCACGGCCATTCTAGCGGTTGGCCTGACGGCGTTCTGTATCGCCGTGTTCGTATATGCCCTGGGCTTGCCGATGCCGGTCATCGGTCCCTGGCTCGGTCGCTAGGAGGCATTGCCAGATCATGGATCTTCTCGCCAATCTTCTCATCGGTATCGAAGCGGCTTTCACGCCGCTGAACCTGCTGTACTGCCTCGGCGGCGTGTTCGTCGGCACATTGATCGGGGTGCTGCCGGGCCTTGGCCCGACAGCCACGATCGCCATGTTGTTGCCGATCACCTTCGGCCTGCCGCCGGTCTCCGCGCTGATCATGTTGGCTGGCATCTATTACGGTGCGCAATATGGCGGTTCGACCACGGCGATCCTGATCAACCTGCCTGGAGAATCATCGTCGGTGGTCACGGCGCTTGATGGCTACCAGATGGCACGTCAGGGCAAAGCCGGCCTGGCGCTGTCGACTGCGGCACTCGGTTCGTTTTTCGCCGGATCGGTCGCGACCATGCTGCTGGCATTGTTCGCGCCGCCATTGGCCGAGATCGCGCTCAAATTCGGCCCGGCGGAATATTTCTCCCTGATGGTGCTGGGCCTGGTCGCATCCGTGGTTCTGGCGCATGGCTCGCTGATCAAGGCGATCGCCATGATCCTGCTGGGTCTGCTGCTGGGCCTAGTCGGCACGGATGTCACTTCAGGCACGCCCCGTTTCACCTTCGACTTGCCGGAACTGGCCGACGGCATAAACTTCGTAATCGTGGCAATGGGCATGTTCGGCCTGGGCGAGATCATCCGCAACCTCGAACATACCGAAGTGCGTGATGTCTTTACCCGCAAGATCAGCGGCCTGCTGCCGACCTGGAAGGATATTAAGCAGATCACCGCACCAGTGCTGCGCGGCACGGCGCTCGGCTCGGCGCTGGGTATCCTGCCTGGCGGCGGCGCGATGCTGTCGTCCTTTGCCGCCTACTCGCTGGAAAAGAAGATTTCTAAGAATGGCAAGCAGTTCGGCAAGGGCGCCATCGAGGGTGTCGCCGCGCCGGAATCGGCCAACAATGCCGGCGCGCAGACATCCTTCATCCCGATGCTGACATTGGGTATCCCCTCCAATCCGGTGATGGCGCTGATGATCGGCGCGCTGATCATCCAGGGCATCCAGCCCGGTCCGCAGGTCATGACCGAGCAGCCTGCGCTGTTCTGGGGCATCATCGTCTCGATGTGGGTCGGCAACTTCTTCCTGGTGGTGCTCAACCTGCCAATGATCGGGCTGTGGGTGCGCATGCTGACCGTGCCGTATCATGTTCTGTATCCGGCGATCCTCGTGTTCTGCGCCATCGGCGTATTCAGCCTGAACAATTCAAACTTCGATGTTTACTTGATGGCTCTGTTTGGCATCCTGGGCTATGTCTGCTCCAAGCTGGATTGCGAGCCGGCGCCACTGCTGCTTGGCTTCATCCTCGGCCCGATGATGGAAGAATACCTGCGGCGCGCAATGGTGCTGTCGCGCGGCGATGCCATGGTTTTCATCGAGCGGCCGATCAGTGCCGTGATGCTGGGTCTGGCCGTGCTGGCGCTGGTGGTGGTGTTTTCCCCGGCGATCCGCAGGAAGCGCGAGGAAGCCTTCCACGAGGAGGAATAAACCTTACTCCGACCTGTCGTTTAAACGCCGCCGGTTAAACCCGGCGGCGTTTTTCGTTCAGGCCGGCGAAGGGATTTTTGCCCCCGGATCGGCGCCATGGCGCAGGCGTTGAAAGATCCAGATTCCAGAGCCAATGGTGACGCCGATGATGTCGGTGATGGTTTCCGGGGTGATCAGGCAGATCGCGCCGCCAAAAAGCAGGATGCGCAGCGGCCAGACCAGCGGCCCGTTCAGCCAGCCCTCGGTGGAGCAGGCCAGGAAGAACACCCCGGCACTGGCCGTTGCGAAGACATACAGGATGCCGAGCAGGTCGCCCTGGGCCAGCAGCAGCGGGCTGACGAAGAACATGAACGGCACGATGAAGGTGGCAAGCCCGAGTTTCACCGCGATCATCGAGGTGCGCCACTGATCGGCCTGGGCGATGGCCGCCGCGGCGAAGGAGGCCAGGGCCACCGGCGGCGTGATCGACGAGATCACGGCATAGTAGAAGATGAACATATGCGCCACGATCGGCTCCACCCCGATGCGGATCAGGCCGGGCGCGACCACCGAAGCGGCGACGGCATAGGCCGCCGTGGTGGGCATGCCCATGCCGAGGATCAGCGAGATCAGCATGGCGAAGAACATCGCCAGCACCTGGCTTTCGCCCGCAATGCCGAGAATCAAATGCGAGAAACGGCCGCCGACCCCGGTCAGGGCGATGACGCCGACAATGATGCCGGCGCAGGCACAGATCGCCACCAGTTGCGCGGTTTCGCGCGCTGCGGTCTCCAGCGCCGCAAGCGTGGCGCGCGGCCCCATGCGATGGTCGCGATGCAGCCAGCTCACGATCAGCGCGCTCAGGATGCCGAGCGTGCCGGAGCGGAATTCCGAATAGCCCATCAGCAGCGAGCCGATCAGCACAAAAATCGGCGCCAGCAGGTAGGCTTTCCGCAGCATCTTGCTGATCGGGGTCAGCTCATTGCGCGGCAGGCCGCGCAGGCCGTGTTTCACCGCATGCAGGTCGCAATGAACATAGCAGGCCAGATAGAACAGCAGGCAGGGGATGACCGCGGCAAGGGCGATATCGGTATATGGAATGCCCGTGATCTCGGCCATCAGAAAGGCGCCGGCCCCCATCACCGGCGGGGTGATTTGCCCTCCGGTGGAAGAGGTGGCCTCGATGGCGCCGGCCGTCGAGCGGTCATAGCCGACACGCCGCATCATCGGGATCGTGATCATGCCGCTGGCCACCACGTTGCCCACGGCGCTTCCGCTGATGGTGCCGAACAGGATGCCCGACAGCACGGCCACTTTCGCAGGGCCGCCGCGGGCCCAGCCCACCAGTGAAACGGCCAGGTCGTTCATGTAGTCGCCGGCTTTTGATGCAGTCAGGAACGCGCCGAAGGTGATGAACAGCACGATATAGGTCGAAGAGACCTGCGTCGTGACGCCGAAAATTCCCTGGTCGCTGTAGATGTATGAGAAGAAAAAGCCGAAATCGTAGCCCTTGTGGTAGAGCATGCCGGGCAGCCATGGGCCAACGAAGCAGTAGAGGATGAACAGCCCGGCAATGATCGGCAGGGCAAGGCCGGCGGTGCGGCGCGTCATTTCCAGGATCAGCAAAGTGCCGATGGCGCCTGCAACCACATCGCCCGGCTCGTACAGGGCGCCGGCGCGGAACTGCAGTTCGTCGATGAAATACGCCACATAGCCTGCGCAGGCTACGCTCAGCAGGATGAACAGCCAGTCGTAGAGCGGTATGCTATTCAGCGTGCGGCCGCGCAACGGGGCATAGACGGCGAAGGCGATCACGCCGCCCCAGCCGACATGGATGGCGCGGAAAAGGATCGAATCAATCGGGAAGACATTCAGGATCAGCAGGTGAAACACCGTAAAGGCGACGCAGATCCAGAACAGCAACAGACCCTGCCAACCCTGCAGGTGGCGCCTGTAGCCAGTGAATTCGTAATTGTCTGCTGCGGCCAGATCGACCTTTTCGTCGTCGTTGGCCTTTTGAGCGGCAGCCATTCCGCGCCCCCCTTATGCTTGCGCTGTGAATGGTAATCCGATCATGCTGCCGTCGCCCCGTGCGACGGCAGCATGAAGATGATACGGGACCTGGTCCGTCAGCTGGACGGCAGCGCCTTCGGATTGAGGGCGATGCCCTTTTCCTTGTAATACTGCACCGCACCGGGATGGAACGGCAGGAACCCGTTCCGCGATGCATTCTTGGCGATGGTTTCCACCGCTGCGGCATGGCCCTTGACCATGCGGTCGTTGTTCTCCAGCACAGCCTTCACGATCTTGTAGGCGATATCGTTCGGCAGGTCCTTGTGGGCAATGCCGAAATTGTAGACGCCAACGGTTTTATGATCCTCGGCCAGGGTCTTGTAGGTTCCCTTTGGAATCACGCTGTCGCTCAGTTCAGGCATCTTCTGTTTCAGCGTCGCCAACTGGGCATCGGTGAAGGTGATGAAGCGCACCGGGCGCTGGGCTTCGATTTCCGAGAATGCCGCGATCGGCAGGCCGGCGGCGAAGGCAAACACATCGAGCAGACCATCGGCGAGCTGGTTCTGCATGTCGGCGGCCTGACCGTAGCGCCAGTTGGCCTTGATGCCCAGCGCATCGAACATCAGCGGGAAGTAGGTGCCCGGCGTGCCGGCCCTGGGGCCGGCGCCGATGGTCTTTCCGTTCATTTCGGCCACCGATTTGATGCCGGTCTTTTCCGTGGTCACGAAATGGAATGGCGTATCGTACATCGGAAACAGGGCGCGCACGTTGGTGAACTTCTTGCCCTTGGTCCATTCGCCGCTGCCTTCCCAGGCCTGCAGCGCGATACCCATGGTGGTCATGCCCAGCTCGATATTGCCGCCGTCGACCAGGATGATGTTCTGGTTCGGGCCCTGGGTCTGCTGGGTCGAAACGTTGATGCCGATCGTATCCGTCAGCAGGGTGGCCACCACGCCACCGTAGATGAAATATGTGCCGCCGACCGAGGCCGTTCCCAGGGTCAGGGATTTCGGCTGGGCCTGGGCGATGCCGGTGAAGGCGACAGCCGCGACCGCGGTGACGCCCAGAGTCTTGAGTATTGACGCAAACATAGATGAACCTCCCGTTTATTAACGTTTCCTCGTGATCGCGGTCTGTCCGCCGCTTCTGCCGGTGCAGGATAACGATTGTGTCCAGCGAGGCCAACGGTATTGTCAGTCTACGACACAGGATAAGCGCCCCAATTTGGACCATCTGGCAATGATTTGCCGGCTACCTATATCCTGACGTGTGGCAAGGGATAGACCAACGCGTGGACAGCAACCGCAAATCGCCTGATTCGGGCCGGGTTCCGGTCAAGTCTTCCAGTCGGGAGGTCGAGGCCTTTTTGCGCCAGGTTGCGCTCAGCCCCCGCGCTGCGATGCCGGCAGGTGCGCGCGGCCGGCTGGTCTTTGCCATGGATGCCACCGCCAGCCGCCGCCCGACATGGGAAGAAGCCCAGCATATTCAGGCCGAGATGTTCCGCGCCACGGCGGATCTCGGCGGTCTCGACATCCAGCTTGTTTTCTTCCGCGGTCAGGGCGAATGCCGGGCTTCGAACTGGGTATCGGATACGCGCACGCTGTTGCGGCTGATGCGGCAGGTCGAATGCGTCGGCGGCTACACCCAGATCGAGCACGTTCTGCGCCACACCCTGGCCGAAGCGCGCGAGGGCCGGATCAACGCCCTGGTCTATGTCGGCGACTGCCTGGAGGAAGACCCCGACGAGATCGCCCGGCGGGCCGGCGAGTTGGGCCTGC
Source organism: Ferrovibrio sp. (assembly GCF_046297895.1). Lineage (GTDB taxonomy): Bacteria > Pseudomonadota > Alphaproteobacteria > Ferrovibrionales > Ferrovibrionaceae > Ferrovibrio. The sequence goes on from NZ_JBKBHC010000004.1 coordinate 386,283, forward strand.
TCGGCGTACCCATTTTCGCTTTTCAGGAAGGCGAGGAGCCGACCGCCCAGGCCAGTTTCCGCGAGATGGCGCGTCTGACCCGCGGTGCGTATTGCGCCTTCGACCGTTCCAGCGCGGCGATGCTGCGCGATCTTCTGTCTGCCGTTGCGATCTATGCCGCCGGGGGGTTCCGCGCGCTCGAGGATCATGCCCGCCGCGCCGGCGGCAGCGCGCAGCTTCTGATCGGCCAGATGCGGTGATACCATGATCGCCTGGTTCGCCATTGGCGTTGTTGGCGTCATCCTGCTCTGGCTGGGGGCGCAGGCCTTCGTCAAGGCCGATCCCCGCCTGCTGGCGCGTGGCATGAAATATGCCGGCGCCATCGTCTGTGGCGGCCTGGCGCTGTTCTTCCTGGTGCGCGGCCGGATCGATATGGCGATGATGCTGGGTGCGGCGGGCGCTGCCGTCCTGGGCTATCTGCCGCGCGGCATGCTGCCCTTCGGCAACTGGTTTGGCGGGCGCGGCGCCGGGCCCGGCTGGTACAGGGCCCGCACGGGCAATGAGCCGCCCGGCGGCGGCGCGGGAGGCCAGCAGTCCGAGGTGGAAACATCCTGGCTGCGCATGCGGCTGGACCATGCGACCGGCCGCATGCATGGCGAGGTGCTGCAGGGGCGTTTCGCGGGCCGCATGCTGGCGACGCTGTCCTTCGAGGATCTGATCCTGCTGTTGCGCGACTGCCGCGCGGCCGACAACCAGGCCGCCGCCTTGCTGGAGGCATATCTCGACCGCACCATCGGCGAGGACTGGCGCGAGAAGGCCGATCGCGGCGATCCGGGCGATGCCGCCGAGCATGCCGGCGGGGCCATGACCCGCGAACAGGCTCTCGACATCCTGGGCCTGCAGCCCGGCGCCAGCGCAGACGATATCCGCGCCGCGCATCGCCGGCTGATGAAGAAATTCCATCCCGACCACGGTGGCTCGACCTATCTGGCGGCGCAGATCAATCGCGCGAAGGATTTTCTGCTCGGTGAATGAGCCGTCCGGTTCCGAATCCAGCGTTGCTTGATCCTGATCAACTCCCCGGCGGATTTTCTGCTTAGAAGCAGTCGCCTGCTTTAGCCCGGCCATGATTGGAACCGGCGGATGCCGGCAGGGGCCGGTCTGAAGAGGCATGACGAGATGACCACAGGCCGGCTGCCCGACATTTTTTCCATGGCCGCCGATATCGCGCGGCAGGCCCATGCCAAGGATGGAGATACCTACGATCATGGCTGCCGGATGCAGCCGGTCTGCAATCTGCTGGCAAACCGGCTCGGCTTCGGCGCCGAGGATATTGAGAAGATCGGTGTCTGCGCCATGTTGCATGACGTGGGCAAGAGCGCTTTGCCGGAAGATATCCTGTTTAAGCCCGGCCGTCTGGATGCCGCCGAATACCGCCAGATGATGGAACACACCTCCAGCGGCCACGCCATGCTGCGCGACCTGGGTCATCCCTGGCTGGATTGTGCCGCCGACGCCGCGCTGCATCACCACGAACGCTTCGATGGTGGTGGCTATCCCCACGGCATCGCTGGCCTCATGATTCCCCAGCCGGCGCGGATCATTGCCGTGGCGGATGTCTATGATGCGCTGCGGTCCGAGCGGCCCTACAAACCCGCGCTGGAGCATGAGCAGGCGGTGAAGTTGATCCTCTACGGCGATGACCGCACCAATCCGTCTCATTTCGATCCTGCCGTGCTGGCCGCCTTCGAGATGAGCGCGCCGGCGATCCGTCAACTCTATGAGGCTCCAGCCGGTCCAGACTGACTCTGGATTGTACCGGCACAATTGTGCGGTTCCGTGCCGCTCAGCGTGGCGTTTATAGTCGGCCCCGCAAAAGGGAATCTCTGACATGGACGCCATTGCCGAAGCCGCCGAAGCCATCGTGCAGAAACAGCTTGACGCCTATAACGCCCGCAACATCGAGGCCTTCATGGCCTGCTGGGCCGAAGAGGCGCGGATATACGAATTCCCCAACCGCCTGCTGGCCGATGGCGCGGCCGAAATCCGCGCTCGCCATATGGTGCGGTTCCAGGAACCCGACCTGTTCGGCCGGCTGGTCAGCCGCATGTCGGTGGTCAACCGCGTCATCGACCGCGAGGTGGTGACGCGCAATTTCCCCGAAGGGCGAGGGCAGATCGACGTGATCGGGATCTATGAACTGGCCGGGCGGAAGATCGCCCAGGCCTGGTTCATCATGGGCAGCCCGGTGCTGGAGGGCTGAACCGGGGGAATGGTGCCGGATGAGGGGATTGAACCCCCGACCTTCGGTTTACAAAACCGCTGCTCTACCGCTGAGCTAATCCGGCAAACGCTTCGTTCCGCGGCTATTTACGTGAGCCGGGCGCCAGCGGCAAGGGAGGCGGCCCGAATTTGCGGTCCCTAGGGCCTGCGGCGTTTCGGCACTTGATAATCACTCGCAACTCCGCTACACCTGATCCTGCGAATGAGTTGCAGCCCGGCAGGCCGGGTCGGTTATCAGGACGGGGCAGGCGCAGTGACAGTGCAGATTTCCCAGTCGGCGGAGGCGGGCGGTTCCTGGCCGACCCAGGTGCAGGATCTGAATGAGGGCGAGCGGCTCGTGATCTGGGCGTTTCGCCGCTGGGTTTCCGGACCGCAGCATCTGCCAATGCTGGCCCGCGAATTCGACCGCCAGTTTCGCCGCGCCGAGGCCCGGCTTGCGCTTCGGGCCCTGGATGCCGCGCTCACCGGGCTAACCCGCCATGCCCGCCGCACCATCGTCTATCACCAGCCCTGCTGCGCCTGCCTGGGTGCGGACGAGGTGTGTTTCCTGTCCATCGTCGCGGCCCTGCAGAGCGGCGCTGCCCAGGCTGCCGGCGCCATGGCGCAGTGGCTGGTTCGCCGCGAAGGCGTGCAGGATTTTGTCGGCGCGCTGGACGAACTGGCCGAATGCCTGAGCGGCAGCGGGCATGACCTGCCGTACCGTACGCGTCAGCGCAATCCCAATCATGTCGCGACGGCCCAGCCGTTGTCGCTGCTGGTGCATTGAGGGAGGGCCGGCGATGTATGTCTGTCTCTGCCACGGGTTCACCGAAGGCGATGTGCGCAAGGCACTGGACGGCGGCTGCCGATCGGTGGCGGCGGTCTACCGCCATCTCGCTGACCGGCCGCAATGCGGCAAGTGCGTGCCCGACGTGCGCTGCATGGTGAACGAGCATCGCGCCGGCAATGCCAATGGCGGCCATGCCATGCCCTGTGCGGCGATGGCGCAGGCCGAAAGCGCGGCGTGATAGGCACGGTCCTGATCGTGGCCGCCTGCTGCGGCGGCATGGTGGTTCTGGCCTGCAAGCTGCGAGTGATGCGCACCCTCACGGATCATGAAACTCACTCGCGAGAATCAGGGCAAAAAGACTGACTTTCTTTGCGAGTGATTTGTAATTACACGCATTTTCCTTGAGCCCGCGTACAACGCGGCGTAAGCCTCCCATCAGCGCGTCGATACCGATTCCGGCGCCGCCAGCAGCGAAGGAGGCTAGGGCATGAAGGGCGACAAGAAAGTGATTCAGCATCTCAATGGTGTGCTGAAGAACGAGCTCACCGCCATCAACCAGTATTTTCTGCATGCCCGCATGTGGAAGAGCTGGGGCTTCGAGCGCCTTGGCCATCACGAATACAAGGAATCGATTGAGGAGATGAAACACGCCGACAAGATCATCGAGCGTGTTCTGCTGCTCGAAGGCGTGCCCAACCTTCAGGACCTTGGCAAGCTGAAGATCGGCGAGACCGTGCCGGAAGGCCTGCAGGCCAATCTCGATCTCGAACGCAAGGGGCGGACTGACCTGATCGCGGCGATTGCCCATTGCGAAAGCGTGCAGGATTACGTCAGCCGGGAAATCCTCACCGACATCCTCGACGACACCGAGGAACATATCGACCATCTGGAAACCCAGCTCGACCTGATCGGCAAGGTGGGTCTGCAGAATTACCTGCAGTCGCAGATGGGTGACGGCTCGTCGTCGTAAGCATTCCTGAATGGCAAGCGGCGCGCGCGGCGTTCAGCCGCGCGCGCATTCATACAGCGCCACGGCCGCGGCGGCGGAAACGTTCAGGCTTTCCACCGCGCCGGTCATGGGCAGCTTGGCGAGGAAATCGCATTTCTCGCGCGTCAGGCGGCGCAGGCCTTCATCCTCGGCACCCAGCACCAGTGCCACGCGGCGGATGTCGCTCACCGCTTCCGCCAAAGTCTTGTCGGTTTCCATTTCCAGGCCAACGCGCCAGAAGCCATATTCGGCCAGCAGGTCGAGGGCACGGGCCAGATTGGTGACCCGGATCAGCGGCACGACTTCCAGCCCGCCCGAAGCAGCCTTGGCCAGGGCGCCAGTGGCTTCCGGTGCATGGCGGTCCGTCACGATCACGGCGCGCGCGCCGAAGGCGGCGGCCGAGCGCAGGATGGCGCCGACATTGCGCGGATCGGTCACATGGTCGAGCAGCAGCACGACCTCGCGTTCCTCGCCTGCCGGCTCCTTCAGGGATTCCACGCCGGGGTCTTCCAGCGGATCGGTCAGCAGGGCGATGCCCTGGTGAACGGCGCCGGGCGGCAGCAGGGCATCCAGCCGGGCGCGGTCGACCACTTCGGGTGCCGGGTTGGGCGGCAATTCGCTGCCCAGGGCCTCCCGCGCCTCGCGGGTCAGCAACAGGCGGCGATGATGGCGCTCCGGATTTTCCAGCGCGGCGAGGCAGGCATGGCTGCCATACAGCCAGGTCGGAAGCTCTCGGTTGCCATGGTGGGGGCGCGGGCGGAATTCCCGGCCTGAATCGTATTCTTGGGCCCGACTGTGCCTGCGGTCGGCGCTCCGGTCCGGTCTCTGGCTGCGGTCCGGCCGCTGGTCGGGCCGGCCTTCCTCCCGCCACCCCTCCCGCGGGGCATGCCCGCGGCCATGGTCGGGCCGATTCCCGCCTTTGCCCGCCTTGGAATGGACCGGGGCATGGGCGAACTTGCCCGGCAGGCCGGATTTTTCGAGCTGCCCACGTCCCTCCGGGCCGTCGCGGCGCTGGTCGCGGCGGTCTCGGTTTCCCTTGCCGCCTCCTTTGCCGCCGGGGGCATTGGGGTGGGACGAGGGGCGTTTGGGGTTCCGGGCATCCGGCTTGCGTCTGGACATGGCGGGTCTTATACTGCCGGCCGGTAGAAGCAACAACATTGCCGCCCGAACTCTAAAGTTTTGAGGGCAGGGGGGCGATGATGGTGCTTTTGTCGCGTTTATCCATTGACGGACGGATATCCCTTCGGTAATCGGGGGGCCGGTCGGAGGGGTGCCCGAGTGGCTAAAGGGGACGGACTGTAAATCCGTTGGCGCACGCCTACGCTGGTTCGAATCCAGCCCCCTCCACCATCTCCGCGCCAGCCTAGAAAGCGCTTATGCGCCAAAGGGTTGGTGAAAAGTCTTCGGGTGTAACGCGAAGCGGCGGGTGTAGCTCAGTGGTAGAGCCCCAGCCTTCCAAGCTGGTTGCGAGGGTTCGATTCCCTTCACCCGCTCCAGCTTGCCGGATGGAGCCGTTCTTTGCGGAACGGGTTTGTCCACACGGGATGCGGTGACGCGACACGGCGCTGAAGCAGCGCGGCGCGGGGCCGGATGCCGGGAAAGAAACGAACCAGGGGTCCGCGAGGGCCTTGCGAATAGTCGGATAACAGGACGCTAGTCGGAAACAGGACAGAACGATGGCCAAGGCAAAGTTTGAGCGTACGAAACCGCATTGCAACATTGGTACGATTGGTCACGTTGACCACGGCAAGACGTCTTTGACGGCTGCGATCACGAAGGTGCTTGCCGAGACTGGCG
>NZ_JBKBHC010000005.1:0-378293 GCF_046297895.1 Ferrovibrio sp.
GCGACAACGTGGCGATGGACGTCGAGCTGATCGCGCCGATCGCCATGGACGAGGGCCTGCGCTTCGCCATCCGCGAAGGCGGCCGCACCGTCGGCGCCGGCGTCGTCGCCAAGATCATCGCCTAAGCGACGCCGTCTAGCTGGGACAGAGGACCATGGACAGTCAAAACATCCGCATCCGTCTGAAGGCGTTCGATCATCGCGTGCTCGACCAGAGCACCAGCGAGATCGTCAGCACTGCCAAGCGTACGGGTGCCCGCGTGCGGGGTCCAATCCCGCTGCCGACCCATATCGAGCGGTTCACGGTGAACCGTTCGCCGCACGTCGACAAGAAGTCGCGCGAGCAGTTCGAGATCCGCACTCACAAGCGGTTGCTCGACATCGTCGACCCGACCCCGCAGACGGTGGACGCGCTGATGAAGCTCGACCTCGCCGCCGGCGTGGATGTCGAGATCAAGCTGTAAGGGAAGCGAACCCATGCGGACCGGATTGGTTGCACGCAAGCTGGGGATGACCCGGCTGTTCACGGAGGACGGCACGCATGTGCCGGTTACCGTGCTGAAGGTGGACAACTGCCAGGTGGTGGCGCAGCGCACCGAGGAAAAGGACGGCTACACGGCCATCCAGCTCGGCGTCGAGGCGGCTAAGCCGAAGAATGTTTCGAAGGCGCTGCGCGGGCATTTTGCCAAGGCTAGCGTCGAGCCGAAGCGCAAGCTCGTCGAGTTCCGCGTTCCGGCCGATGCATTGGTTGATGTCGGTGCCGAGTTGTCGGTCGAGCATTTCGTCGTCGGCCAATATGTCGATGTGTCGGGCTCGACCATCGGCAAGGGCTTCGCCGGCGTCATGAAGCGCCACAATTTCCGCGGTCTTGAAGCCTCCCACGGCGTCTCGATCAGCCACCGCAGCCATGGTTCGACTGGCCAGCGCCAGGATCCGGGCAAGGTGTTCAAGGGCAAGAAGATGGCCGGCCATATGGGCGACCGTAACCGCACCCAGCAGAACCTGCAGGTGGTGCGTACGGATGCCGCGCGTGGCCTGATCATGATCAAGGGCAGCGTTCCGGGCTCCGAGGGTCAGTATGTCGTCGTTCGCGATGCGGTGAAGAAGCCGCGCGCGAAGGACCTGCCGATGCCGGCCGCCCTCAAGGCCGCTGCGAAGTAAGGGTATAGCATCATGGCCGATACCATCGAAGTCGCGGTGACCACGCTGGAGAACAAGGACTCAGGCAAGCTTTCGCTGTCCAAGGCCGTGTTCGGCCTGCCACCGCGCGCCGACCTGCTGCAGCGTTACGTGATCTGGCAGCTTGCCAAGCGCCAGCAGGGCACCCACAAGACCAAGACCTATGGCGAGGTTGCCGGCTCGACCCGCAAGATCGTCAACCAGAAGGGCAGTGGCGGCGCCCGCCACGGCGGCATCCGCGCACCGCAGTTCCGCGGTGGCGGCAAAGCCTTTGGCCCGGTTCCGCACAGTCACGCGATCGACCTGCCCAAGAAGGTCCGCAAGCTCGCGCTGAAGACCGCGCTGTCGACCAAGCTGGCCGAGGGCAAGCTGAAGGTTGTCGATAACGCCGTTCTGCAGGTTGGCAAGACCAAGGAACTGGCTGGCAAGCTGAAGGGCCTGGGCCTGGAGAGCGCGCTGGTCATCGACGGCAAGACGCTGGACGAGAACTTCGCCCGCGCCGTGCGTTCGCTCCGCCATGTCGATGTGCTGCCGGAGCAGGGCGCCAATGTGTACGACATCCTGCGCCGCGACACCCTGGTTCTGACCAAGGCCGCGGTCGAGGCTCTGGAGGCTCGCCTGAAATGAGCAATATCAATCACTACGACGTGATCCTCGCGCCGGTGATCACCGAGAAGGCGACCCGTACCTCCGAGTACAACCAGGTCACCTTCAAGGTGCCGCTGACCGCCACCAAGCCGCAGATCAAGGCCGCCGTCGAGGCGCTGTTCAAGGTCAAGGTGAAGGCGGTCAATACCCTGCGCGCAAAGGGCAAGACCAAGATGTTTCGTGGCGAGCCGGGCCAGCGCTCGGACTGGAAGAAGGCGATGATCACCCTCGCCGACGGCCACAAGATCGACGTGACGACGGGGATCTAAAGCCATGGCATTGAAGACTTACAAGCCGGTTACGCCGTCGACCCGCGGCCTCGTGCTGATCGACCGCTCGCAGCTCCACAAGGGCCGCCCGGTCAAGGAACTGACCGAGGGCCTGAAGAAGACTGGCGGCCGCAACCATTTCGGTCGTATCACCACCCGCCATATTGGCGGCGGCCACAAGCGCCGCTACCGTATGGTCGACTTCAAGCGCCGCAAGTTCGACATCGGTGCCACCGTCGAGCGGATCGAGTATGACCCGAACCGCACCGCGTTCATCGCGCTGATCAAGTACGATGACGGTGAGTTGTCCTACATCCTGGCCCCGCAGCGCCTAAAGGCTGGCGACCGCGTGGTGGCCGGCGAGAAGGCCGATATCAAGCCGGGCAACGCGATGCCGATGAAGTCGATTCCGGTCGGCACTATCATCCACAACGTCGAGCTCAAGCCCGGCAAGGGTGGTCAGATGGCCCGTTCGGCTGGCAGCTTCGTGCAATTGGTCGGCAAGGATCAGGGTATGGCCTTGGTTCGCCTGGCTTCGGGCGAGCAGCGTCTGGTGCAGGCCGAATGCATGGCCACCATCGGCGCCGTGTCGAACCCCGATAACCAGAACACCAAGCTGGGCAAGGCTGGTCGCAAGCGCTGGATGGGCATCCGTCCGACCGTTCGCGGTGTTGCCATGAACCCGATCGACCACCCGCATGGTGGCGGTGAGGGTCGTACCTCGGGCGGTCGCCATCCGGTGACCCCGTGGGGCAAGAACACCAAGGGCAAGCGCACCCGCAACAACAAGCGGACGCAGAAGATGATCCTGCGCCGCCGCCCGTCGGGCAAGCATAGCTGATCGGGCTAGGAGGTAGATCGTGACACGTTCTGTCTGGAAAGGCCCGTTTGTTGACGGGTATCTGCTGAAGAAGGCCGACAAGGTTGCGTCGTCGGGCCGCAAGGAGGTCATCAAGACCTGGTCGCGGCGCTCGACGATCATGCCTCAGTTCGTCGGCCAGACCTTTGGCGTTCATAACGGCAATAAGTTCATCCCGGTTCTGGTGACCGAGGAAATGGTCGGGCACAAGTTCGGCGAGTTCGCGCCGACCCGCACCTTCCACGGCCACACCGCTGACAAGAAGGCGAAGAAGTAACCATGGGCAAGCAGGCGCGCGAATCCCGCCTCGGCGAGAACGAGGCCATGGCCGTGGGGCGCAACATCCGTGTTAGCCCCCGCAAGCTGGGTGTGGTGGCCGGTCTGATCCGCGGCAAGCGGGTTGAATCGGCCCTCTCCGAGCTGACCTTCTCCAAGCGGCGCATCGCCAAGGACGTCAAGAAGGTCCTGCAGTCGGCGATTGCCAATGCCGAAAACAACCACCAGCTCGATGTCGACCGTCTGGTCGTTGCCGAAGCCAGCGTGGGCAAGGGTCTTGTCATGAAGCGCTTCCACGCCCGCGCCCGCGGCCGTGGCGCGCGCATCCTGAAGCCGTTCAGCCACATCACCATCGTGGTGCGCGAGCGCGAGGAAGAGAAGAAGGCTCCGGCCAAGGCCAAGAAGGCCGAGGCGAAGAGCGGGGAGCAGGCGTAATGGGTCAGAAAGTCAATCCGGTCGGGCTCCGTCTCGGCATCAACCGCACCTGGGATTCCCGCTGGTATGCCGGCGACAAGGAATATGCCGGCCTGCTGCATGAGGATCTGAAGATCCGCAAGTATCTGGAGCAGCGCCTGGCCCAGGCTGGCGTGGCCCGCATTGTCATCGAGCGGCCGGCCAAAAAGGCCCGTATCACCATTCACTCGGCGCGTCCGGGCGTGGTGATCGGCAAGAAGGGCGCCGACATTGAAAAGCTGCGCTCCGACCTGGCCAAGATGACCAAGTCTGAGGTGCACCTGAATATCGTCGAGATCCGCAAGCCGGAACTGGATGCCAAGCTGGTGGCTGAGAACATTGCCCAGCAGTTGGAGCGTCGCGTTGCCTTCCGTCGCGCCATGAAGCGCGCGGTTCAGTCCGCCATGCGTCTGGGCGCCGGTGGCATCCGCATCAATTGCGGTGGCCGCCTTGGCGGTGCCGAAATCGCCCGCGTCGAGTGGTACCGCGAAGGCCGCGTGCCGCTGCATACCCTGCGTGCCGATGTTGATTTTGCCCGCGCCACGGCGAAAACCGCCTATGGCTCGTGCGGTGTGAAGGTGTGGGTGTTCAAGGGCGAGATCATGGCCCATGACCCGATGGCGCAGGACAAGCGTATGGCCGAGCAGGCCCAGGGTCCGGCCGGCCATCAGGGTCGCCAGGGTTGAGCCGGGAGTAACCAGACATGTTGCAACCGAAGCGTACAAAATTCCGTAAGGCCTTTAAGGGCCGCATCAAGGGTGTCGCCAAGGGCGGTACAGACCTCAATTTCGGTGCTTTTGGCCTGAAGGCGATGGAACCCGCGCGCGTCACGGCCCGTCAGATCGAGGCCTGCCGCCGCGCGATCACCCGCCACATCAAGCGCCAGGGCCGCATGTGGATCCGTGTTTTTCCGGATGTTCCGGTATCGAAGAAGCCGGCCGAAGTCCGTATGGGTTCGGGCAAGGGCTCGCCTGAATTGTGGGTGTGCCGCATCAAGCCGGGCCGCGTGATGTTCGAACTTGACGGCATTCCGGCGGCGCTGGCCAAGGAGGCTTTCGCCCTGGGCGCTGCCAAGCTGCCGATCCGCACCAAAGTCATCACCCGCCTGGGTGAGGGAGCGTAAGTCATGAAGGTCAAGGAACTGGTCGGCAAGACCAAGGACGAGCTGAGCACCAAGCTCGCCGATCTGAAGAAGGAGCAGTTCAATCTGCGCTTCCAGAAGGCGACGGGTCAGCTGGAGAACACCGCGCGCGTCACCCAGGTGCGCCGCGATATCGCCCGTGTGCGTACCGCCCTGCACAAGCAGGCGGCGGCCAAGGCGTAAGGAGAGAAAGATGCCGAAGCGCGTATTGCAGGGCGTCGTGGTGAGCAACAAGGGCAACAAGACCGTCGTCGTCAAGGTCGAGCGGCGGATCATGGATCCCGTTTACAAGAAGTTCATCCGTCGTTCGAAGAATTACCACGCCCACGACGAGAATAACTCCCGTAAGGAGGGCGAGGTTGTGTGGATTCAGGAGTCGCGGCCCATCTCGAAGCTGAAGCGGTGGGTTGTCGTCGAGAACGCCTCCTAAAGACACCAAAGATATTTAGCGAGGTACAGGTCCAATGATCCAAGTGGAAACCAATCTCGACGTCGCCGATAATTCGGGCGCACGCCGGGTCCAGTGCATCAAGGTGCTGGGTGGAGCCAAGCGCCGGACGGCACAGGTCGGCGACATCATCGTGGTGTCCGTCAAGGACGCCATTCCGCGCGGTCGCGTGAAGAAGGGCGACGTGCATCGTGCCGTCATCGTTCGCACCGCCAAGGAGATCCGCCGCCCCGATGGCAGCGCGATCCGCTTTGACCGCAACGCCGCGGTGCTCATCAACAAGCAGCAGGAACCGATTGGCACCCGTATCTTCGGGCCAGTGACCCGCGAGCTGCGTGGCAAGGGCCATATGAAGATCATTTCGCTGGCGCCGGAGGTGCTCTGAGCCATGGCTGAGAAGCTTAAGATCAAGAAGGGCGACAAGGTTGTCGTGATCACTGGCCGGTCCAAAGGCGTGACTGGCGAGGTGATGAGCGTGAACCGTCTGACCGATCGCGTTGTCGTCGCAGGCGCCAACAAGGTGACCAAGCATGTCAAGCCGAGCCGGACTGCGGCCGGCGGCATCGAGGAGCGCGAGGCCGGCCTGCATATTTCCAACGTGATGATGGCCGACCCGAAGGATGGCAAGCCGACCCGCGTTGGCGTGAAAACCCTTGATGACGGCCGCCGCGTGCGCTTTGCCAAGCGCTCGGGCGAAGTCATCGATCGCTGATGGAGGCTGAGATGGCCAATCCGCGCATGAAAGACATGTACGAAAACCAGGTTCGTAAGCAGCTGATCGAGAAATTCGGCTACAAGAACCCCATGGAAGTGCCGAAGATCGACAAGATCGTCGTCAACATGGGCGTAGGCGAAGCTGCCCAGGACTCTAAGAAGGTGCAGGCTGCTGCTGCCGAGCTGGCCGCCATCACCGGCCAGAAGCCGGTTCTGACCAAGGCCCGCAAGGCGATCGCTAATTTCAAGCTGCGCGAAGGCCAGGCTGTTGGCTGCAAGGTCACTCTGCGGCGCGAGCACATGTACGAGTTCTTGGACCGTCTGATTAACATCGCGCTGCCCCGCGTCCGCGATTTCCGCGGCGTGAACGGCAAGAGCTTTGATGGCCGCGGAAACTACGCGCTCGGCCTTAAAGAGCAGCTGATCTTCCCGGAGATCAACTACGACAAGGTCGACGCCACTCGCGGCATGGACATCATCATCTGCACCACGGCGAAGACGGACGAGGAGGCCAAGGCCCTGCTGGCCGGTTTCCGCATGCCGTTCATGAACTGAGCCGAGAAGGGACCGCTGATATGGCAAAGACGAGTTCCGTCGAGAAAAACGAGCGCCGCCGCAAGATGTCGGCGCAGTACGCGGCCAAGCGCGCCAAGCTCAAGGCCGCGATCAAGAACAAGAACGTAACCCCGGAAGAGCGTTTCGAGGCGGCCTTGAAGCTGGCCGAACTGCCGCGCAATTCCGCGAAGATCCGCGTGCGTAACCGCTGCGAACTCACGGGCCGTCCGCGCGGCACCTATCGCAAGCTGAAACTGTCGCGCAACATGCTGCGTGAACTGGCCTCGAGCGGCCAGATCCCCGGCATGGTCAAGTCGAGCTGGTAAGGAGAGCAGACACATGGCTCTGACCGATCCCCTGGGCGATCTGCTGGCCCGTATCCGTAACGGCCAGCAGGCGGGCAAGGCGACCATCGCCTCCCCGGCCTCGAAGCTGCGTATGAACGTGCTCGAGGTGCTGAAGAAGGAAGGCTATATCCGCGGCTATGAGCTGCAGGAAGATGGCAATAAGCGTAACCTGCGCATCGAACTGAAGTATTACGAGGGCGAGCCGGTGATCAAGGCGATCGACCGCGTCTCGAAGCCTGGCCGCCGCGTCTATTCGGCGATCAAGGACCTCGGCAAGGTTCGTGGCGGTCTCGGGATTTCGATCCTGTCGACCCCGCGCGGTGTGATGTCCGATGTCGAGGCCCGCGCTGCCAATGTTGGCGGCGAAGTCCTCTGCCGCGTGTTCTAAGGAGTCTGAACCATGTCGCGTATCGGCAAGCATCCGGTTCCGGTGCCGCAGGGCGTGCAGGTCCAGTTGGCCGGCCAGACCCTGACCGCCAAGGGCCCGAAGGGTGAGCTGAAGCTCACCATCGTGGAAGATCTCGATGTCGCTCTCGCCGACAATAAGATCACCGTCAAGCCGCGCCAGGCCACCCGCCGCGCCCGCTCCATGTGGGGCATGCAGCGCACGCTGGTGAACAATCTGGTCAAGGGCGTCAAAGACGGCTACAGCCGCGAACTTGAAATCAACGGCGTCGGCCTGCGTGCGGCGATGCAGGGCAAAAACCTGCAGCTCAACATGGGCTTCAGCCATGAAGTGATCTATCCGATCCCGGCGGGTATCGAGATCAAGGTGGAAAAGCCCACCTCGATCAAGATCTCGGGCGCGGACAAGCATCTCGTCGGCCAGGTCGCTGCGGAAATCCGCGCGATCAAGCCGCCCGAGCCCTATAAGGGCAAGGGCATCAAGTATGTCGACGAGACGATCCTGCGCAAGGAAGGCAAGAAGAAGTAAGGAATGCCGTCATGAGCCAGAAGACTCGCCTGAACGCTCTCAACGAGCGCCGCAAGCAGCGCAACCGCACCAGGATCGTCGCCGCCGCGCATGGTCGTCCGCGCCTGAGCGTGCATCGCTCGTCGCGTTATATCTATGCCCAGGTCATCGACGACGTGAAGGGTGTCACCCTGGCGGCTGCTTCGTCGCTGGAGCCGGGCATTCGCGGTTCGCTGAAGACTGGTGCTGACAGCAAGGCGGCCTCTGAGGTCGGCAAGCTGATTGCCGAGCGTGCCAAGGCCGCCGGTGTCACCGACGTCACCTTCGACCGCGGTGCCTATCTGTATCACGGGCGTGTCAAAGCGCTTGCCGAGGCGGCTCGCGAAGCTGGCCTGAATTTCTAAGAAAGGTTTGGGTACTATGGCTGCTACTCAACGAGCTGAACGGGGCGAGCGGGAACGCGGCGGCGAGCGCGGTGCGGACCGCGAGCGCGGCGATAACGAACTCGTCGACAAGCTGGTCAGCATCAACCGCGTCGCCAAGGTGGTGAAGGGCGGTCGTCGCTTTGGTTTTGCTGCCCTGGTGGTGATCGGTGATCAGAAGGGCCGCGTCGGTTACGGTTCGGGCAAGGCCCGTGAAGTGCCGGAAGCGATCCGCAAGGCGACCGAACACGCCAAGCGCAACATGATCCGCGTGAACCTGCGCGAAGGCCGCACTCTGCATCACGACATCGAAGGCCGGCATGGCGCTGGCAAGGTTGTTCTGCGCGCTGCCCCTCCCGGCACTGGCATCATCGCCGGCGGCCCGATGCGCGCGGTTTTCGAAACCCTTGGTGTCGCTGACGTGGTGACCAAGTCGCTCGGTACCTCGAACCCGCACAACATGGTGAAGGCGACCTTCGAGGCACTGAAGCAGCTGAACGCTCCGCGTCACATCGCCGCGAAGCGCGGCAAGAAGGTTGGCGACATCCTCGGTCGCCGCCCCGAGACTGAGGAGTAAGGGTTATGGCGAAGGCGAAAGCTGCAGCTGGTAAGACTGTGAAGGTCACCTGGATCCGGTCCGCGAACAAGCGGACTGTAGACCAGCAACAGACCCTGGTCGGCCTTGGCCTGCGTAAGCTCAATCAGACCCGTGAGCTGGAGGATACTCCCTCGGTGCGCGGCATGATTGCCAAGGTCCAGCACCTGGTACAGGTCGAAGGCTAAGGAACAAGTGGCCGGCATTGATCTGCCGGTCCGAGCGGAAGGGTTAGCAACATGCGTCTCAATCAGATCGCCGACAATCCGGGCGCCCGCAAGGAGCGCATGCGCGTTGGCCGCGGCATCGGCTCCGGCAAGGGCAAGACCTCGGGTCGTGGCGTCAAGGGCCAGAAGGCACGTACCGGCGTCAGTATCAAGGGCTTTGAAGGCGGTCAGACCCCGATCTACCGTCGTCTGCCGAAGCGCGGCTTTAATCCGCTGAATCCGATCTCCTACGAGACCGTGAACATTGGCCGTCTGCAGGCTGCGATCGACAAGAAGAAAATCGACGCCTCCAAGCCGATTGACGAAGCGGCGTTGAAGGCGGCCGGCCTGTGTTCGCGTAAGTCTGGCGGCGTTCGCCTACTGGGCACCGGCGAGTTGAAGTCGAAGGTCACCATCACGGTCAGCGGCGCTTCGGCGACCGCCAAGTCTGCGGTGGAGAAGGCCGGCGGCAGCATCACTGTGCTGATTGCGCCGAAAGCCGAAGCTGAGCCGAAGGCCGACAAGAAGGCTAAGGGCAAGAAGAAGTAAGACCTCATGGGTCGATTACGACGGGGCAAGGGCCCCGTCGTTCTTATTGTTAAGTTCACGCGGTCGGATTTTTAGGGCTCGGACATGGCATCGGCAGCGGAACGCATGGCAGGCAGCCTCAATCTCGGGGCCTTTGCCAAAGCGACCGAATTGAAGAAGCGCATCTGGTTCACGATCGGCGCACTGATTGTGTACCGTCTTGGTACCTATATTCCTCTGCCCGGCATCGATCCCATGATCATGGCGGACATTTTCCGCCAGCAGGCCGGGGGAATCCTCGGCATGTTCAACGTTTTCGCCGGTGGCGCGCTCGAGCGCATGACCATCTTTGCGTTGAACATCATGCCCTATATTTCGGCCTCGATCATTGTCCAGCTACTGACGGCCGTTTCGCCACATATGGAAGCCTTGAAGAAAGAAGGCGAAGCCGGTCGCAAGAAGCTGAACCAGTACACCCGTTACGGCACCGTGTTTCTGGCTTTGATCCAGTCCTATGGCATTGCCGTCGGTTTGGAGGGTATGACTGGTAGCCGCGGTGGCGCAGTTATCGACCCAGGGATGTTCTTTCGCCTGACCACGGTTATAACCCTGACGGGCGGCACGATGTTCCTGATGTGGCTGGGTGAGCAGATCACTCAGCGTGGAATCGGTCAGGGCATCTCGCTCATCATCTTCGCCGGCATTATTGCCGAATTGCCGCGAGCGTTGGCTGCTACGCTCGAACTGGGGCGCACCGGTGCTCTCAGCACGTTCTTCATCCTGTTCCTGCTGGTGCTGATCGTTGCCGTGATCACCTTCATCGTATTCATGGAGCGGGCCCAGCGCCGTATCTTGGTGCAATATCCCAAGCGTCAGCAGGGCGCCCGCATGTTCGGGGGTGAGAGTTCGCACCTGCCGCTTAAACTGAACACCTCCGGCGTCATACCGCCGATCTTCGCTTCATCGCTGCTGTTGATGCCCGCAACCGTCGCCCAGTTCAGTGCCGGCTCAGGGGCACCCGGCTGGGTTACCACGATCACCACTCTGCTCGGCCATGGGCAGCCTCTCTACATGGCGACCTATGTGGCTCTGATTGTTTTCTTCTGCTTCTTCTATACCTCCGTTGTGTTCAATCCGAACGACACGGCTGATAACCTGAAGAAGCATGGTGGTTTCGTGCCAGGTATCCGCCCGGGGCAGCGTACGGCCGAGTATTTCGACTATGTGCTCACCCGGCTGACCGTGGTTGGCGCGATCTACATCTCGGCTGTCTGCTTGCTGCCAGAATTGCTGATCTCGCAGTATTCGGTACCGTTCTATTTCGGTGGCACTTCGCTGCTGATCGTGGTCAGCGTGACCATGGATACCGTGGCGCAGATCCAGTCGCATCTGCTGGCGCATCAGTATGAGGGCCTCATCAAGAAGGCCAAACTGAGGGGGGCGAGGAAATGAGGCTGATCCTGCTCGGACCGCCAGGCGCCGGCAAAGGCACCCAGGCGCAGCGCCTGACCACCAATCAGGGCCTTGTCCAGCTATCCACCGGAGACATGCTGCGGGCTGCGGTCAAGGCCGGTACCGCCATCGGCCTGAAGGCCAAGGCCGTCATGGACAGCGGCGCTCTGGTTTCGGATGAGATCGTAGTCGGTATCATTGCCGAACGGATCGATCAGCCGGACTGCCGGAAGGGCTTCATCCTGGACGGTTTCCCGCGTACGACCAAACAGGCCGAGGCCCTGGACAAGATGCTGGCCGAGCGCAAGCTCAAGCTCGACGCTGTCATTGAAATGAAGGTCAATGATAGCGTTTTGGTTGAAAGAATTACGGGTCGATTCACCTGTGGCAAGTGTGGCGCCGGATATCACGACAAGTTCCAGCCGACCAGGCAGCCCGGCGTCTGCGACCGTTGCGGCTCGACCGAATTCACCCGACGGGCCGATGACAATGCCGATACCGTGGTTTCGCGGCTGAAGGCCTACCATGAACAGACCGCGCCGCTCCTGCCATACTACGAGGGCCGGGGTATTCTGAAGCAGGTGGACGGCATGGCTGAAATCGACGAGGTTACGCGACAGATTGAGGGCATTTTGGCCTCGCTCTGATTGCACTTAAGTAGTTGACTGAGTAGAGAGAGTTTCTATAATCGCGCCCCTTGGGCTAAGGGCGCGAGCAGGAAAAAAAGGCAGAGACCCCGACGTAAGTCTTTGACTTCGTTGGGTTTGTCTCGTGCCTTTGGGTTGCCCAAGGTGAGCGTTCCGGCCGGCCGGAACGTGTGATTCGAGGAGAAAAACGTGGCGCGTATCGCTGGCGTGAACATTCCGACCAACAAGCGGGTCGTGATCGCACTGACCTACATCTACGGCATCGGCCGGGTGAAGGCGAAAGAAATCTGCGAGAAGGTGGGGCTGCCGCCTGAGCGTCGGGTCAATGAACTGACCGATGCCGAGGTGCTGCAGATCCGCGAAACCATTGACCGCGACTACAAGGTCGAAGGCGACCTGCGCCGCGAGATCGCCATGGACATCAAGCGCCTCATGGATCTGGGCTGCTATCGTGGCCTGCGTCATCGCAAGGGCCTGCCGGTTCGCGGCCAGCGCACTCACACCAACGCCCGTACCCGCAAGGGCAAGGCGGTTGCCATCGCCGGCAAGAAGAAGGCGACGCGCTAAACCGTTAGACCCCGTTTTCCAAGGACTGCAGGATACCCATGGTCAAGGACAAGGCCGCGCGCCCCCGGCGCAAGGAAAAGAAGAACATCACCTCTGCCGTTGCGCATGTGAACGCTTCGTTCAATAACACGATGATCACCATCACCGACGCGCAGGGCAATACCATTGCCTGGTCGTCGGCAGGCAGCCAGGGCTTCAAAGGCTCGCGCAAGTCGACCCCGTATGCCGCCCAGGTCGCGGCAGACGTCGCCGGCCGCCGTGCTGCCGAGCATGGCGTGCGCACCCTGGAGGTCGAGGTTAAGGGCCCGGGTTCGGGCCGTGAGTCGGCTCTGCGTGCTCTTCAGGCCGTCGGCTTCGTTATCACCAGCATCCGCGACGTCACGCCGATCCCGCACAACGGCTGCCGCCCGCCGAAGCGCCGCCGCATCTGATCATTCGCGCCGGATGTCACCCGGCGCGTAAACAGAACAACGTGGCCGGCCACCCCGAACGAATTCAGGGGAGGCTGTTGCCGCAACCGAGGTGGTCTAGGCGGAGTGCCGCACCCGCCGCAACCGAACGAGGTTACAGGTGATCCAGAAGAATTGGACCGATCTGATTAAGCCGAACAAACTGGTGATCGAACCTGGCGCAGTGCCTGGCCGTACCGCCACGATCGTCGCTGAGCCGCTGGAGCGCGGTTTCGGCCTGACGCTCGGCAACGCGCTGCGTCGCGTGCTGCTGTCGTCCCTGCAGGGTGCTGCCGTCACGTCGATCAAGATCGACGGCGTGCTGCATGAATTCTCATCGATTCCCGGTGTGCGCGAGGATGTCACCGACATCGTCCTGAACATCAAATCGATGGCGCTGAAGATGCACGGCGAAGGCCCGAAGCGCATGCATCTCAATGCCCAGGGTCCGTGCGAAGTCACCGCGAAGATGATTGAGACCGGCCACGATATCGAGGTGATGGACCCGAGCCACGTGCTGTGCACGCTGGATGCCGGCGCCACCATCCGCATGGAACTTACGGTCGAAACCGGCAAGGGTTACGTTCCGGCATCCGCCAATCGTCCGGAAGACGCCCCGATCGGCCTGATCCCGGTCGATGCGCTTTACAGCCCGGTCCGCAAGGTTTCCTACAAGGTCGAGAACACCCGCGAAGGTCAGATCCTCGACTACGACAAGCTGACCATGCAGATCGAGACCAACGGCGCTATCAAGCCGGAGGATGCCGTGGCCTATGCGGCCCGCATCCTGCAGGACCAGCTGCAGCTCTTCATCAACTTCGAAGAGCCGAAGGCCGAGACCCGCGAGAAGACCTCTGCGGAACCGGAATTCAACCCGAACCTGCTACGCCGCGTCGACGAGCTGGAGCTGTCGGTGCGTTCGGCCAATTGCCTCAAGAACGACAACATCGTCTATATCGGTGATCTGATCCAGAAGACCGAGGCGGAGATGCTGCGCACGCCGAATTTCGGCCGCAAGTCGCTCAACGAGATCAAGGAAGTTCTGGCTCAGATGGGTCTGCATCTTGGTATGCATGTTCCCAACTGGCCGCCGGAGAATATCGAGGAACTGGCGAAGAAGCTGCAGGATCAGTATTGATCCTGTCCGCCTAAAGAAGATCGAGGAGAGTAGTCATGCGTCACCGCAATGCCGGCCGCAAGCTCAACAAGACCAGCGCACACCGTCGTGCCATGTTCGGCAATATGGCCGCGTCGCTGATCAAGCACGAGCAGATCACCACCACGCTGCCGAAGGCCAAGGAGCTGAAGCCGCTGATCGATAAGCTGATCACGCTCGGCAAGCGCGGCGATCTGCATGCCCGCCGTCAGGCCCTGTCTTTCCTCCCGGAAAAGGCAGCGGTGGATAAGCTGTTCTCGACGCTGAACCAGCGCTATGCCAGCCGCAGCGGTGGCTACAGCCGCGTACTGAAGGCCGGCTTCCGCTATGGCGATGCCGCACCGCTTGCAGTGGTCGAACTGGTTGACCGCGATCCGGCTGCCAAGGGCCTTGACTCCGGCCCGAAAGCCGAAACCGCGGAAGATGCAGCCGCCTGATCGGCCGCAGCTAAAGCAAATTAAAAACGGCGGGCCGGTTTCCGGGCCGCCGTTTTTCTTTTTGGCTAGGTTTTAATCGGTGTTGCCGGCCAGGTCGCCGGTATGTGCAGGGGAGAAGATCACGCCGACCAGGATCATCTCCACATTGTCCCGTCCTAGCGGCAGGATCAGGGACTGATGATCCATCGGCTGGTCGCCGATCAGGCCGCGCCGGCGGATCAGGGCCGGTTCACCATTTTCCATCACGCCCTTATAGACGTCGCGTACACGGGCGGCGAATTCTGGCCAGGGATGCTGGTCGTTGTATTTCCCGGTCATGTCAAACCCCTGCCGACGGGCGATCTCGCTGCCGAACAGGCGGTATCTGAAGCGCAGCGGGGCAGGTTCAATATCGATCAGGATCAGGCTCCCGAGGATGAATTTCAGGTCCAGCGGGTCAATATCCTCCCGCATCGGAAAACGCCTTTTGACCCGTCTGCCATCCCAGTAAGCGTATAGTTGCAGCAGAAGCGGCTGGTTAAGCTCGGAAAGTCCGGCTGATCCACTCATCATGCTGCCATTAATCCAGTCGGATGGTGAATGGGGCCTTAAAGCGTCGCCGCCCATTGAAAACCTTTCGGAAACATCCTTATTAAAAAGCATGTCCCGACAGCCTTTACCCAGCCGCCTCATCCTGATCCTGGCCGGACTTGTGGCCTTATTGCTGCCGGGCATGGCCGCGACTGTGGCCTTGGGGCAGCAACGCCTGCCGGCCAGCCGCAGCGAGGTACAGCTCAGCTTCGCCCCCCTGGTGCAGCGGGCGGCGCCAGCCGTGGTCAATGTCTATACCCGTCGGGTGGAACGGGTGCAGCGGCCCCCGTTATTCGACGATCCTTTTTTTCGTCATTTCTTCGGCAACCAGATGCCGTTCGGCGAGCCGCGCGAGCGCATTGCCCAGTCGCTGGGTTCTGGGGTGATCGTCGAGGCGGATGGCGTAATCGTCACCAACAATCATGTGATCGAGGGTGCCACCGAAATCGTGGTCGCCCTGGCCGACCGGCGGGAATTCGAGGCCCGGGTGATCGCAGCCGATCCCCGCGTCGACCTGGCCGTTCTGCGGATCGACACGCGCGGCGAAAACCTGCCCTTTCTTGAGTTCAGGGATTCCGACGAACTGCAGGTCGGCGATCTGGTGGTTGCGATCGGCAATCCATTCGGTGTCGGACAGACCGTGACGCAGGGCATTGTATCGGCCCTGGGTCGCACAGGCATTGGCGATGCCGATGCGCAGTCCTTCATTCAGACCGATGCCGCAATCAATCCGGGCAATTCCGGTGGCGCGCTGGTGACCATGGATGGCAAGCTGGCTGGCGTAAATACCGCGATCTATTCGCGTTCGGGCGGTTCGATCGGCATCGGTTTTGCGATCCCCGCCAATCTGGTTGCCTCCACCGTATCGAGTGCGCTGGCGGGGAAGGGGATCAAGCGGCCCTGGCTGGGTGCCAGTGGCGAGCCGGTGACATCGGATATTGCTGCGGGCCTCGGCATGGCGCGACCAGATGGTGTGCTGATTGGCGAGGTATATCGCGGTGGCCCTGCCGACCGAGCCGGATTGCGTGCCGGCGATGTAGTGCTGGCTGTCGACAACCGGCCCGTAAGCGATCCGCAGGCCCTGAAGTTCCGGATCTCCACGCGCAAGCTGGGCGAAACCGCCACACTAGAAGTGCTGCGTCGCGGCCAACGCGTGACTTTGCAAATGAATATGGCCGAAGCGCCGGAAACACCGCCAAGGGACATCACCTTGCTTTCGGGCAGCCAGCCCCTGGCCGGCGCCACGGTTGCCAACCTCTCGCCGGCGCTGGCCGTCGAACTCGGCTTTGATACCCTGGAGCAGGGCGTCATCGTCATGAATGTGGCTCAGGGTTCCACCGCTTACCGGCTGCGGGTACGGCCTGGTGATGTGGTGGTCAAGATCAACAACCGCGACGTAGCGGATGTACGCGGCTTGCAAAGCCTGTTGCGTGACACCGATCAGTGGACCGTGGTGCTCAAGCGTGGCAGGCAACTCCTCTCATTCAGCGTGCGGGCATGAGTGCCAACGGCGATAATCTTTTTGCGGCCGCTGGCCTGGAAACGGTGCCGGCCGGCCCGCTGGCTGACCGGCTGCGGCCGAAAAGTCTCGACGAGATCATTGGCCAGGATCATCTGTTGAAAGGCGAGGGGCCTTTGGCTCGCATGGTGCAGGCTAAAAAGCTTGCCAGCCTGATTCTGTGGGGGCCTCCGGGTACAGGCAAGACGTCAATAGCCCGCCTGCTGGCTGATGCCACCGGATTGGTCTTCGTTCCGCTCTCGGCTGTGTTTTCCGGAGTTGCCGATCTGCGCAAGGCGTTCGACGAAGCACGCAAGCGCCGCGTCCTTGGCCATGCCACTCTGCTATTTGTCGACGAAATCCATCGCTTCAATCGTGCGCAGCAGGATGGTTTCCTGCCTTATGTCGAGGACGGCACAGTGGTTCTGGTCGGTGCTACGACCGAGAATCCGAGTTTTGCCTTGAACTCGGCGCTGCTGTCGCGCGCTTCCGTGGTGGTGTTGCACCGGCTGGACGATGCGGCTTTGGAGGCCCTGCTGCAGCGCGCTGAGGCTATCGAACTGAGGACGCTGCCGCTGACCGGTGAAGCGCGTGCCGCCCTGCGAGCCATGGCTGATGGCGATGGTCGTTATTTGCTCAATATGGCGGAACAGATTTTTACGCTCCCGGCCGATGTGGCCCCGCTTGATTCGGAGCGTCTTGCTGAAACGCTGCAGAAGCGTGCTCCACTATACGACAAGACCCAGGACGAACACTACAACCTGATTTCTGCCCTGCACAAATCCATGCGCGGATCGGATGTTGATGCTGCCCTCTACTGGATGGCGCGCATGCTGGTTGGCGGGGAGGATCCGCTCTACATCTGCCGGCGGCTTGTCCGCTTTGCCGCCGAGGATGTTGGAATGGCCGATCCACAGGCCCTGTTGCAGGCTCTGGTCGCCAAGCAGATGTATGATTTTCTCGGTTCGCCAGAGGGCGAACTGGGACTGGCCCAGGCGGTAATCTATCTTGCCACAGCTCCGAAATCGAATGCCGCCTACAAGGCAGAAAGCCGCGCTAAGCGTGCCGCGCGCGAGCATGGCTCACTGATGCCGCCGATGCATATCCTGAATGCGCCAACCAAGATGATGAAGGAACTCGGTTACAGCAGCGGCTATGCTTATGACCACGATGCCGAGGATGGATTTTCCGGCCAGAACTATTTTCCGGCAGATATGGAGCGCCAGACTTTCTATCGCCCGGCGGAACGCGGTTTTGAACGCGAGGTCCTAAAACGTCTGGATTACTGGCAGAAGCTGCGGGCTCGTCGTCAGAATCAGGAAAAATGACTGAAAATCAAAACTTTACGGACGCAGATCAACACGCAACGGCTGACCGGTGCGATTAAGTACTATATAATACAAAAGTAATAATATCCCGACACGTTAACATAACGGAGCATATCTCGGTGCTGCAGCGCTTCAGCATCTTTGGCGGTTTGGCACTTGCCCTTCTGATCGCGGCAGGTCTGTACGCTTATGTAACCGGCCCCGGACGCGAGAAGCCATTCTACACACCAGGCAATATCCCGAGCCGCGAGGACTGCTTCTACCGCAAACTGGCGCAGTTCCAGAATATCAACCGCCAGATCATTTATCAGGTGGCGCAGGATTGCGAGTTGGAAGTGCAGTCGCTGGAAGGCCATGAGCAGATGCGGCAGGAATGGATCGAGCGTCAGGCTCAGAAAGCCCGCGAGCGTGCCGCACAGCCAGTCGAAGCGGCGCCTGAGGAGCCCAAAGAGCTTGACCGCGTGCGCCGCGTCTGGCGCTGAGTTCTTTTTGTTTCAAGGTATTCAATTTCTCTGAGTGGCAGGATGTCCCAGGTTTCCACCCGTACCGTCACCGATGGCGAGGCCGATCTCCGTCTCGACCGCTGGTTCAAGCGTCATTATCCCTGGCTTGGCCATGCCAAGCTGGAAAAGCTGTTGCGCACGGGGCAGGTGCGCGTCGATGGCGGCCGCGCCAAGGCATCCACGCGGCTGGAAGCCGGGCAGGCGATCCGGATTCCCCCGCTGGGTGAACCGCCGAAGGATGACGACAAGCCTCGTGAACCCAGGCCTGCGAAGGCCAGCTCGGAACGCATCGCCGAACTGGAAGCCGCCATCCTTCACAAGGATGATTCGGTGCTGGTCATCAACAAACCTCCTGGTCTGGCTACGCAAGGGGGCACGGGGCAGAGCGAGCATCTGGACGGCCTTCTGGGCTACCTGAAATTCGGCGCTGTCGAACGGCCACGACTGGTGCATCGTCTTGATAAGGATACCTCGGGCGTGCTGATGCTGGCCCGAACCCCTGCGGCCGCCGCGAAACTGGCCAACGCGCTGAAGACCCGCGAGGCGCACAAGCTCTACTGGGCTCTTGTGATGGGAGTACCCGAGCATCGCCAGGGCAAAATTCAGCTAGCGCTATCTAAGCTGCCGGGTGCAGCTGGCGAGCGCATGGTGGCTGACGAAGACGATGGCAAGAATGCGGTCACGCTCTACCGCACCGTTGATACGGCCGGCCGCCGCGCAGCGTGGCTGGCGATGGCTCCGCTCACCGGCCGGACGCACCAATTGCGCGTGCATGCGGCAGCCATGGGAACCCCTATTGTTGGAGATGGCAAATATGGCGGTGCCGAGGCCTATCTGACAGGCGGCGTCAGCCGCAAGCTTCATCTGCATGCGCGTGCCATTCGCCTGCCACATCCCGATGGCGGTTTTCTGCAGGTGCGTGCACCTTTGCCGCCTCACATGCAGGCAACCTGGGATTTCCTGGGCCTTGAGATCGACAAAGAGGCGGATGAATGGCTGGAATAGGGCCATTGCTGCCCGAGGGCCTGCGCGACCGGGCTCATCCCCTTCGGCCGGTTCTGGCTGGCGAGGTGCATGCACGGCCGCCTTTGCCATTGGCCGCACCGGCACGCGTGCTGCATCTTGGTCTGCTGCTGGATGCAGGTGAGGCATCTGCCGAGCATGAGCAGCTGGTCGCGCTCTGTCGGTATGCCGGGCAGGACGAACCGCCTCGCGGCGCGAAGCACGTGGCAATTCCGCTCAGTGCCGATGCGCATCTGATCTGGGAAAAACGGACCGAGTTCTCGACTTACACCCTTTATCTGCGGCGCCAGTCCGGTGCCGCGCTGGATCAGCGTTCCATGGCACTGCCGTTGCCGCCTGGCTGGCTGGATACGCTGCCCGGCAAACTCATGGTCAGTGCCGATGTGACCATTCTGGCACCCCAGGAACCCGAACCGGACGAAGCGCTGCTGCAACGCCTGTTCGATGGTCCGACCCTGGTGGCTAGCCATATCGCCAGCAACCATGCCACGGTCTGGACCGATTTTTTCCTTGGTGTCGACGATACCGTGCGGTTCCTGGTGCATGACCGTGGCCTGAGTGACGCCCAGCGGGGTCGGGCCGTGATGCGTCTGCTCGAAATCGAGACTTATCGCATGATGGCTCTGCTGGCTTTGCCGCTGGCCCAGCAAGTCGCGCCTCGCATAACCCAGCTCGAGCACGGCCTGGCCGCCTTGGCGAGCCGTATGGTCGACGTGGCGCATGAAAGCGAGCAAACGCTGCTGCGCGAGATTGCCGTGCTTGCGGCCGAGGTTGAGACTCTGGCGGTAGAGACGCCATATCGCTTCGGTGCCGCGCGGGCCTATCATGCGCTGGTCGAACGCCGCATCGCCGAGTTACGCGAGGGGCGCATCGAAGGGCTGCCGACCATCGGCGAATTCATGGAACGTCGCCTGTCGCCGGCCATGCGCACCTGCATCACCATGGCCGAGCGCATCGAGGGCCTGTCGCGCCGCGCCACCCGCATGGCCAACCTGCTGCGCACCCGTGTCGACGTTGCGCTGGAGCGGCAGAATGTCGAACTGCTCGATGCGATGAACCGGCGCTCGCATATGCAACTGCGCCTGCAGGAAACCGTCGAGGGGCTGTCGGTTGCCGCCATCACCTACTATTTCGTCGGCTTGGTCGGCTATGGGGCGCAGGCGTTGCATGCCATGGGCCTGCCTGTGGATAAGGAAATCGCCATTGGCGTCGCCATTCCGGTCGTTGCAGGCCTGGTCTGGTGGGGCTTGCGCCGTTTCCGGCGTTCCCTTCAGAAGGACGGACTGCGCTAGGCCGTCTTGTGCAGCAGCGGCCGGATTGCGGTCCCCAGAAAATCTGCCACGGCACGCACCCGCGGAGTTTTTCGCAAATCGCGATGCAGCACCAGCCATAATTCGCGGCTTACCGGCGGCCGGCCAGGTTCTGCGGCAAGATCGGTGAATTGTTGGCCGATGAATTCCGGCAGCAGCACGGCACAGGCTCCGGCCCGGGCCGCCGCTAGCAGGGGCAACATGCTATTACTGCGGATCACCGGCTGCAGGGTCTTCTGCTTTGCCAGCCACTGCGTTTCCGGCAGATCGGCCAAGCTTTCATCGAAGGCGGCGACAGCCGTTGGTTCCGCGGCATAGGGATTGCGATAGAGCCGGTATGGCACATCACCCAGCCGGCTGGCGAACAATTCCCCGCTTTGCGGCCGCGCCCAGCGGATCGCGATGTCGGCCTCGCGTCGGGCCAGGCTAAGCGAGCGGTGTTCGACGACAATCTCGATCCGCAGACCAGGCCAGCGCTGGCGCAACAATACCAGCTGGGGCGCTATGCAATGGCTGGCTATCCCCTCGGTACAGGTGATCCGTACATTGCCTTCTATGCGCTGTCCCCGCCCTGCATCGGCCAGGCGGCCCAGGCGCAGCAGAGGAGCCTCGACCTGCTCTGCGGCTTGCAGAACCGGGATGGCCTGTGCCGTGGGGCGATAGCCTCTTGCCCGGCGCTCGAACAGCACAATGCCCAGGCCGGCTTCCAGGGCCGCAATGCGTCGCGCGACAGTGGCATGGTTCACTTTCAGCAGCCGCGCGGCAGCAGATAGGCTGCCCTGTCGCGCAAGGGCCAGGGCATAGCGCAGGTCGTTCCAGTCGATTTCATCTGTGCGATTTTGAACAATCATAGGGCAATCTTACTGAATTCGCACACAGGCTGACAGTCGTTAAATCGGAAGCGGACCAGCAAACGAAAAGGATCCGTGCTCATGACCCGACCTAAGACGCTTCTGGAAATGGCAGGCGCCGCAGGCCAGCCGGTCCAGTGGGAGAAATCGATCCTGCTGCTGGTCGACCATCAGAACGAATATCTGGCCGATGGCGGCCTGCCGCTAACCGGCATGGATGCCGCGGTTGCAGAAATCGGCCGGCTGCTGGCGACGGCCCGGGCCAATGGCGCCCCGGTGGTGCATGTCCGCCATCACGGCCGCCCTGGCGGTGCCCTGTTCAATCCCGAGGGGCCGAAGGTTGATTTCATTTCTTCGGTGCGCCCATTGGATGGCGAGCGTATGGTCACCAAGGGACTGCCCAACAGCTTTGCCAAAACCGATCTGGATGCCGTCCTCAAGCAACTGGGGCGCAACGAACTGATCATTGCCGGTTTCCAGACCCATATGTGCATCAGCGCCACGGCGCGCAGCGCACTGGATCACGGCTATCGTGCTGTCGTCGTGGGGGCGGCTTGCGCCGATCGCGACCTTCCCGATCCAACGGGCAACGGCACCGTTCCGGCCGCCGAAATGCACCGTATCACCCTGGCGGCACTCAACGACCGTTTTGCCCTGGTGGTCCCGGATGCGGCGGCCATTAGCGGGCGGGCAGCGGCGTAACGTTCACGCCGCTTCGCGGCGCGGCGCTGGCAGGCGGCAGCGGCTGGATGCCTCCGCCGGTTTCTGAGGGGCGTTGCTTCGTTCGCCGGTCTGGAGGCAGCGTTTCCCACAGCTTGTTGGCCTCGGCGAGGGTAAGCTTCTGGTCGCCAGGCCGGCAGGCTCGGCTGCGATAGAGCAGGCTTCGCGATTGGAAGAAGCACCATGAGGCCTCGGCAAGCTGCGAACGCTGCAGCAATTCGGCTTCCTCGGAGTTGATCCAGCGGCTGCCAGCGGGGCAGGTCTGGGCCTCGAAGACATTACCCGTGCTGTCATTGTGGCATAGCGCATAGACCCCATCGCCTACGCGTGCGGGATTACTGGCATAGCCTGAGCCGGAATAAGGGCTGGGGCCGGATGGCGGCGTATTATCCTGCGGTATGCTCCCGGCTCTGGCTGGTGCGGCTTTGCGCGTGGGGAGCGGCGCGATTTCCGGGGCACCACGGCCTGCAACCGGTGCACGCGTCGTGGTGAACTGACGTTCGGCCTGCTCCATGCCTATGGCCGCATAGCCCGGCGCACAGCGGCCAGTCTGACTGGTATAGACCAGCCCCGTATCGCTGTTGAAGCAGGGTACGCCGGTTGCCACGGCAGATGCTTCCTCGGCGGAGGTATTGCGACCAAGGCGGTTGTCGCTGCCGGCCCAGCTGCGATAGAGGCTGCGGTTGAGATCGCGGACGCTGCTTTCCATTCCGCTGCAGGCCGTCAGACCAGCCAGCAGGATCACCATCACCGTGGCCCGGCGCCACACGTCCTTACCCGCGGCCGCGATAGGACGGTACCCCTTGATCCGGCAGCCACAGGCCTGCTGGCGGTTGGCCGGTCTGATAAAATACGTCGATCGGCATACCACCCCGGGGGTACCAGTAACCTCCGATGCGCAGCCAGCGCGGCTTCATGACCTGCACGAGGCGCTTGGCGATGCTCACCGTGCAGTCTTCATGGAAAGCGCCGTGATTGCGGAAGCTGTTGAGGAACAGCTTCAGAGATTTGGATTCAACGATGCTGCGGTTCGGGACATAGTCGATCACCAGATGGGCGAAGTCCGGCTGGCCGGTCATTGGGCACAGGCTGGTGAATTCGGGCTGTACGAAACGGATCAGATACAGCGTGCCGGGCTGCGGGTTGGGCACGGTCTCCAGTTTTGCTGCGTCTGGACTGTCGGGTTGGTCGGCCGCCTGGCCAAGCTGGGTGAGCTGGGGGTAGCGGCGGGGGAGAGAGGGGGGTGCTTTGTGCTTTGCCATGACCGTTTTTTGCCACAACAATACCTTGAATGCATCCCCGTGCTGCCATGATCAGCTTCCAGCCTCAGAGTGCCCGGCCCAGAAGCTGAACTGTCGCGGATGCAGGCCGGGCACCATTGCCCAAAGGAGGCAACCCATGTTCCGTCTCAAATCCCTTGCCAATGTGGCCGTTTTTGCCGGCGCGCTGTCGCTGGGTGCCGCAGGCGCTTTTGCCCAGACCCCGGCACAACCTGCCACACCGGCCACCCCCGGGGTAACCTCCGCAACCCCGGCCACCCCTGCTGCTCAGGGGCAGGCCGGTCAGGCCCGGGCGGATGCCAAGAAGGCAGAAAAGAAAACCGAAGAGAAGAAGGCCGACGCCAAGAAAGCCGAGAAAAAGGCCGCCGAAAAGAAAGCCGATGCCAAGAAGGCCGAGAAAAAGGCCGGAGATAAGAGTAAGGACGCCAAGAAAGCCGTAAACTGAAATCCGTTGCCTGAACCAGAGCCCCCGCCAATCGACGGGGGCTTTTTTTGCCATATTTTCGGGCTAGTTGTGCAGTTGAGGGAACCGTCTAGGCATGCGATTTTGGGGCAATGGAAAATGCAATGACTGCCGATTTCATACCGCCCCGCCTGGTAATATTTGACTGTGATGGCACGCTGGTCGATAGCCAGCATCATATCGTGGCCGCCATGCATGCGGCCTTTGGTGCCAATGGCTTGGCTTTGCCGGAAGCGGATCGCATTCGCCGCACTGTGGGTCTGCCTCTGGCGACGGCGATTGAGAGCCTTTTGCCGGCCGGCTGGCCTTCTGTTGGGTCCGTGGTTGAGGCGTACAAACAGGCGGCCATCGCGCAGCGAATGGTCCCGGATCATTGCGAGCCGCTGTTTCCGGGTCTGGCCGAAACTCTGGACCGTCTGGAGGCGGATGGGTTCCTGCTTGGTATTGCCACCGGAAAAGCCCGCCGTGGGCTCGATTTTACCTTGGCAACCCATGGCCTCGTCGGTCGTTTCGTCACCTTACAGACCAATGATGTGGTTCCTGTCGGCAAACCTGCGCCGGATATGGTTCTGCGCGCCATGGCGGAAACCGGTGCCGTGCCAACCTCGACCGTCGTGGTCGGCGATACCACGTATGACATAGAGATGGCTCTAAATGCCGGGGTTCCGGCGATCGGGGTGGCTTGGGGCTACCACGACGAAGAGGCACTTAGGGACGCTGGTGCGCCTCATATAATCAAAAGCTTTGGGGAACTTCCTGACCTGGTTAATGAATTAATGGGAGGTACCATATGCGCGCGTTGAAATGGGGACTGGGTATTCTGGTCTTACTGGTTGCCGCGGCGGTCATCGCTGTACTGACCATTGATGTGAACCGTTTCAAGCCGCAGATCGTGGCTGCGGTAGAAGGTGCCACCGGTCGAAAGCTCGAGATTGCGCAGGACATGAAGCTGAGCCTCTGGCCGCTGGGCGTGGGGGTAAAGCAAGTCAGTTTCGCGAATGCCGACTGGGGCAGTCGACCGCAGATGGCCACAATCAGTGAGTTCACGGCCCAGATCGACCTGTTCGCCCTGATCGGACGGCAGATCAAGATCGACCGTCTGGTTCTCGCCGATGTCGATCTATTGCTGGAAAAGAACCGCCAGGGTCAGGCGAACTGGGAGTTTCAGCCTGCCAAGACCGGAGCGCCCGCCGCCACGTCGGCACAATCAAAAAGTGATTCTAAAGATCGTGGAATCAGTGGTTTACCCGTAATATCGGATGTTTCACTGAAGAATGTGAAGCTGGCTTACCGCGATGCTCAGAGCGGGGCCAGCAATGACGTGAACCTCAGCGAACTGTCGGTGAAGCAGGCATCAGACGGCTTGCTGGCGACGCGGCTGGCCGCTGTGGTCGATGGCAACGAGATCAAGGCAGAGGGCACGCTGGGCAGCCTGGACGATCTGATTGCCCAGACCCGACCATGGCCAATCAAGATGGTGGTCACGGTGCCGGGGGCCAAGGCCAGTGTGGAAGGCAGCATCGCGCAGCCGATGCAAGCCAAGGGATTGGCGCTAAAAATCGTGGCCGATATTCCCGATCTCGCGGCTCTGTCGGCAAAGTTCGGTGCTGCGGCCCCAGCCGTACCGGCCAACCTGCAGGCCGATCTGAAGGACCCGGGGCCCAAGCGGTACAGCCTTTCCGGGATTGCCGCCAAGCTGGGCGATAGCGACCTGGCGGGTAGTGGCGAGATCAATCTGGCCGGTGCACGGCCCGCCTTGAAATTCGACCTCGCCTCGAAGAGCTTCGATGCAACCAAGCTGATTCTCAAGGATGCCGGGGCCAAACCTGCGACAACTGGCAGTGGTGGCACACCGGCGCCAGCATCCCAACCGGATGCCAAATCTGATGGGCGGCTTTTCAGCAACGATCCGCTGCCACTGGATGGCCTGAACGCGGTGGATGCGGTGCTGGCCTACAAAGCCGAACAGTTCAGGGCGCCAGGCCTGGACGTGCAGGGCCTGACGCTCGACCTCGCGCTCAAGGATGGCGTTTTACAGATCAAACCGATGATCCAGCAGCTTGCCGGCGGCAGCCTGAATGGCGATATCGCACTGAATGGCAGGGCGAAGACCCTGGCCGTCAAGTTGAATGGCAAGGGCATAATCCTCAGTGAATACCTGCAGAAGGCTGATATCACCGATGTGGTGCGACGCGGCGGTGCAACAGATCTGGCACTGGATGTGAGCGGACAAGGCGCCAGTCTGCGCCAGCTTATGGCCGCACTGAATGGCAGGCTGGTACTGAACGTGGGCGAGGGCGAACTCAAGGAGGAGTATGTCCGTGCAACGCTGCCCCGTTTGGCCGATGCGGTCAGTATTCTCGGTCGAGCCACAGCCAAGACCAAGCTGCATTGTGTGGTCGCCGGCCTCGATATCAAGTCAGGTGTGGTAACGCCCAAAGCCCTGCTGGCCGAGACCGGCAGTCTGACCGTCACCGGCGATGGAACGGTCAATCTGGGTACCGAACAGCTCGACATGCGGATCATTCCATCGTCGCGGGATACCGGCCTCGCTGCCGCGCTGCCGCCCGTGCGCGTGCGGGGCATGCTGCTCGATCCCAGCTTTGCCCCCGATCCTGCTGCCCTGGCGAAAAGCGTGATTGGTACGGCCGCCGGCATCGCCGCGCTTGGTCCGCTGGCGCTGCTGTCTCCGGCGCTTGGCTCTGGCGGCGACGATGCCGAGACGGCCTGCGCCAAGGCCGGGGCTCTGGCCGAGGGCCGACCGGTACCGCAATCGTCGAAGCAACCCTCGCAGCAGCAGCAGCAGCAAGGGCCGGCCAATCCTCTGCAGGATTTGCGCAAGGGGTTGGGCGGATTGCTGGGCCGTTGACGGCCGGCTATAAGCCGGCTTCATGAAGCGCATATATAAAACCGCCGCGGCGCAAATGCTGCCTGACGGCACAGCCGTCGTTCTGCTGGATGGCCGTCGGCTTAAGACCCCGGCAAAGTCGGATTTCGTATTGCCGAACCAAGACCTGGCGGAGGCTGTGGCGGCCGAATGGGCAGCCCAGGGCGATGAAGTCAGGCCGCTAGAGATGCCGCTGACCCGCTTATGCGCCACGGCTATCGACCGGGTAAGGGCCACCCCCGAGCATGCTGCGGAAGAAGTCGTTCGCTATGGCGATACGGATCTGCTGTCCTACCGTGCCGAGGAGCCGGCCGAACTGGCCGCTCGGCAGGAAAAAGAATGGCAGCCCATGCTGGACTGGTTCCGCGAGCGCTATGATGTCCAGCTCAATGTTACCAGCGGCATTATGGCGGTGGCGCAGCCTGCCGAGTTGCGCGCTCGCCTTGAGCGAGCCTGTTCCGCTCTTGATCCCTTCCGGCTGACGGCCCTGCATGCCGCTACCGCGGCAACTGGCTCGATAGTGCTGGGTCTGGCCCTGCTGGAGGGCAGCATCGATGCGGCTACGGCCCATCGACTCGGTCTGCTCGATGAGTTGTTCCAGGCTGAGCGGTGGGGTGAAGACGAAGAGGCGAGCATCCGCCGCACCAGCTTGCTCGAGGATCTGCAATCAATCCAACGATTTCTCGTTTTACTGGATAGTAGCCGCTGACTGCTCCTCTAAAGGATGCGACGATCCTGTGGATGGCCAGCAACCTTCGCTACCGTACTTCTCGTTGATTCGATATAATCTCAATCCGCTGAGGTAATGTCGGCCATCGGGGGGGTCCGGCGTGGCAGGTTCTGATCTATCGCAGCGCCAGCGGCCGAAGGTAGGCTATGGCGAATTGCTGGCGACCATCGCCGACCATGAGAAATACCGCCAGCGGCTGCCCGGCGGTAAGCGGGCGATATTTCAGTTTCGCGATCTTTCCCATCTGACCATGGCCGGCGTTGATCTCGCTGGCGCCGATTTCACGGGCTGCAACCTCCAGTCGGTCAATCTTGCTGATACCAACCTGAGCAATGCAGTGCTTTATGGTGCGGATCTTCGCGGCGCGGCCTTGCAGGGGGCCCGGCTTGACCGGGCCGATCTGCGCGGAGCATCCCTGCGGGGCGCCGATCTGACCGGCGCGCGACTGTTGGATGCTGACATGCGCGATGGCGTCATTGCTGAACGTGACAATGCCGGCAGGGTTCACTTGCGCAAACCCGACCACGACGCGGTAGATCTTGGAGGTGCCCGTTTGGTCGCCGCTGATCTGACCGGCGCCAATCTCACGGGGGTCACGGCCGGCCGTACCGACTTCACGGACGCCATCATGGTGAACTGCCTGCTCACTAGGGCGAACCTAGCGGCGGCAAAGCTTGAGGGTGCCAATCTGTCCGGCGCGGACCTCTCGGGTGCAAACCTGAAGGATGCACAATTGCGCGGCGCGGTTCTGGTCGGCGTCAATCTTGAGAATGCCGTAATGGCGGGGGCCGATACCAGCAATGTACTGGATGACAAGCCCCGCGGTCGGCCGTTGGCCGAACTGGGTGTGCCGATCGAGGAGGCTTTCCGGCTGTACAAGCTCTGGGTCGAAACCGGCGGCGCCAAGGGGCGGCTGTTCGATTTCAGTCGCCTTGATCTCCGCCAGATCGGTGCTCGGCCGGGTATTGTGCTCACCGGGGCGGCGCTGGAGGGCGCAATACTGCAGGGGCTCAATCTAGAACGGGCCCTGCTTCAGGGCGCCAAACTGCAGGATGCCGACTTGCGCGACTGCAACCTGGCTGGCGCCGACCTGCGTGGCGCAAACCTCAGCGGGGCGCTGCTGGTGCGCACTGATCTGCGCGATGCCGATATGCGCCCGCTTGTGCTCGGGGCGGAACGTTCTTTCCCAGCCAACCTGACCCGCAGCCTGCTGCGCAGTGCCGATCTGCGCGGCGCCAAGATGCGGTTGGCCTGGCTGGACGAGGCGGATATGAGCCGCGCTCTATTGGATGGTGCCGATTTGACCGATGCCCGTCTTCCGCAACGGCAAAGCTGATCTGTGCTGATATATCAGCCCTGATAAGATATTCTGATAACTAGTTCTTTTGCAGTGCAGCGCCGGCTATTTTGCCTCGGCCTGCGATATGCTATGCAGCCCGTCGCAATTGTCACAGCCATGTCATGTGCTGGCCGGGCGGGTTCCGTCCCGAAGAATAGCTCTTGGGAGGCCCGGTCAACGGGGGAGTTGCATGCAGGACATCATCCGTCAGCTTGAGGAAAAACGCGCGCAGGCCCGTGAGGGCGGCGGCAGGAAGCGTATCGAGGCGCAGCATGCCAAGGGCAAGCTCACCGCCCGCGAACGGCTCGAACTGCTGCTCGATCCCGGCTCCTTCGAGGAGTGGGACATGTTCGTCGAGCATGACTGCACTGATTTCGGCATGGCCGACCAGAAGGTGGCCGGCGACGGCGTGGTGACGGGTTACGGCACCATCAACGGTCGCCCGGTTTTCGTCTTCAGCCAGGACTTCACCGTGTTCGGCGGATCGCTCTCGGCCAGTCATGCCAGCAAGATCAGCAAGGTCATGGACATGGCGATGAAGGCGGGGGCGCCGGTGATCGGCCTGAACGATTCCGGCGGTGCACGCATCCAGGAAGGCGTCGACAGCCTAGCCGGTTATGCCGAGGTGTTTCAGCGCAACGTGCTGGCCTCAGGCGTGATACCGCAGATTTCGGTCATCATGGGACCATGCGCCGGCGGCGCGGTCTACAGCCCGGCGATGACCGATTTCATCTTCATGGTGAAGGACAGCAGCTACATGTTCGTCACCGGCCCCGACGTGGTGAAGACGGTGACGCAGGAAGTGGTGACCCAGGAGCAGCTCGGCGGCGCCATCACGCATACCACCAAGTCGTCGGTGGCCGACAACGCCTACGAGAACGATGTTGAAGCTCTGGCGCAAACCCGCCGCCTGTTCGATTTCCTGCCGCTGAACAATCGTGAAAAGCCACCGGTGCGCGAGAGCTGGGACCCGGTCAATCGCCAGGAGATGTCGCTCGACACCCTGGTGCCGCCGAACCCGAACAAGCCGTATGACATGAAGGAGCTGATCGAGAAGGTGGTCGACGAGGGCGATTTCTTCGAGATCCAGCCGAACTACGCCAAGAATATCATCACGGGCATGGCCCGCATCGGCGGTCAGACGGTGGGCATTGTCGCCAACCAGCCGATGGTGCTGGCCGGCTGTCTGGATATCGACTCCAGCCGCAAGGGCGCACGCTTCGTACGCTTCTGCGACTGCTACGACATTCCGATCGTCACCTTCGTCGACGTGCCCGGCTTCCTGCCCGGCACGGCGCAGGAATACGGCGGCATCATCAAGCATGGCGCCAAGCTGCTGTTCGCCTATGCCGAGGCCACAACGCCGAAGGTCACCGTCATTACTCGCAAGGCCTATGGCGGCGCGTATGACGTTATGTCGTCCAAGCATCTGCGCGGCGATGTGAACTATGCCTGGCCTTCGGCCGAGATCGCGGTGATGGGCCCGAAGGGTGCGGTGGAAATCATTTTCCGCAGCGAAATCGGCGATGCCGACAAGATCGCGGCCCGCACCGAAGAATACCGCCAGAAATTCGCCAATCCCTTCGTCGCAGGCCATCGCGGCTTCATTGACGATGTGATCATGCCGCACAACACGCGCTACCGGATTGCCCGCTCCCTCGCCATGCTGCGAGACAAGAAGCTGGAGAATCCGTGGAAGAAGCACGACAACATTCCGCTGTAAGGGTGGCGCGTATCATGGCAAACAAGCTGTTCGACAAGATCCTGATCGCCAACCGCGGCGAAATCGCCTGTCGCGTCATCAAGACCTGCCGCAAGCTGGGCATCAAGACCGTGGCGGTCTATTCCGATGCTGACGATGGTGCGTTGCATATGCGCATGGCTGACGAGGCGATCTATATCGGTCCTTCGGCGGCAGCCGAAAGCTATCTGGTCATCGACAAGATCGTCGCCGCCTGCAAGAAGACCGGTGCCCAAGCGGTGCATCCTGGCTACGGCTTCCTGTCGGAGAACCGCGCCTTCGCAGCGGCACTGAAGGATGCCGGGATCGCCTTCATCGGCCCGAATCCCGACGCGATCTACGCCATGGGCGACAAGATCGAGTCCAAGAAACTGGCCAAGCAGGCCGGCGTTTCCACGGTGCCGGGTTATCTGGGCGCCATCGCCACCACGGCCGATGCCGTGAAGATCGCCACCGAGATCGGTTTTCCGGTGATGATCAAGGCTTCGGCCGGTGGCGGCGGCAAGGGCATGCGCATTGCGCGCTCGGCCGATGAAGTCGCGCAGGGTTTCTCTTCGGCCACCAACGAAGCCAAGAACTCCTTCGGCGATGATCGTGTCTTCATCGAGAAATACATCGAGCAGCCGCGCCATATCGAGATCCAGGTGCTGGGCGACAAGCACGGCAACGTGATCTATCTGGGCGAACGCGAATGCTCGATTCAGCGTCGCCATCAGAAAGTCATCGAGGAGGCGCCAAGTCCGTTCCTTGACGAGAAGACCCGCAAGGCAATGGGCGAACAGGCCGTCGCCCTGGCCAAGACGGTGAATTACGACAGCGCAGGTACGGTGGAATTCATCGTCGGCCCTGACCGCAGCTTCTACTTTCTGGAAATGAACACCCGCCTGCAGGTGGAGCATCCGGTCACCGAGCTGATCACCGGCATCGACCTGGTCGAGCAAATGATCCGCGTCGCCGCCGGCGAGAAGCTCGGCATTGTGCAGTCGTACGTGAAGCTCAACGGGTGGGCCGTGGAGGCCCGCATCTATGCGGAAGATCCGCTGCGCGGCTTTCTGCCTTCCACCGGCCGTCTGGTGCGCTGGCGCACCGCGCCTGAGTCGAACGTCATCCGCAACGATACCGGCGTCGTGGAGGGCAGCGAGATCAGCATGTTCTATGATCCGATGATCTCCAAGCTGTGCAGCTTCGGCAAGGATCGCGATGAGGCGATTTCCACGCTATCGGCCGCGCTGGACGAGACCTGGATCGCCGGCATCGGCCACAACGTGAATTTCCTCTCGGCCGTGTTGGACCATCCGCGCTTCCGCGAGGGCCGGCTGTCGACCAATTTCATCGCCGAGGAATGGCCGGCAGGTTATGGCGGCACCGTGCTGCCGGAGGGTCGGCAGAATGCCATGCTCGCCGTTGCGGCGTTGATGCATATCCGCAACGAATTCCGCGCCCGGCATCTGGGCGGCAAGCTTGGGTTACCGGAATGGGAGCCTGGCGCCGAATGGATTGCGGTGCTGAACAAGGTGGAATACCCGCTGCATGTCGCAAATGCCGAGGGCGGGATTGATGTGAAAATCGGGAAAGGCAAAGCGCTGAAGGTGCGTAGCGACTGGAAGCCCGGACAGCCATTTTTCCGCGGCAGCGTGAATGGTCAGACGATGGTGGCGCGTGTGTCGGCGCGGCCCGACGGCGTCCGCATCGTGCATGGCGGCGCAGAGCTGGATATCGCCGTGCGTACGCCGCGGGCAGCTGAACTGGCCCGCCTGATGCCGGAGAAGCTGCCGCCCGACATGTCGAAATTCCTGCTCTGCCCGATGCCGGGCCTGGTGGTTTCGATCAATGTCGCGGAAGGCGAACCGGTAAAGGCCGGGCAGGCCCTGGCCGTGGTGGAAGCCATGAAGATGGAAAACGTGCTGCGAGCCGAACGCGACGGCACGGTGAAGAAGGTCAACGCCAAGAAGGGCGACAGCCTCGCCGTTGATCAGGTGATCCTGGAATTCGCCTGAGCGTTGTATAGTTATTGTGACTGAACAAGGCCCGCCAGAAATGGCGGGCCTTTTCTGTGCATATCTCGACAAATTCTGCAGATGTCACTCGGCTGTCATGCTGCACCGCTAAGGCTTGGCACAAACAATAATGACTCCCTGGTTTGTTCATGCGTATTTCCATCGGTCAGCGGATCGGCGCCATTATACTTGGTGCCATTCTGGCGATCATCGTGGCAGTGGCAGCGGGTCTATATGAACGGCAAGCCATAGCCGGCGTGGAGCGACGGGTGGCAGCAGCCACCGCGATCCAGCTCGCAGCACTGAACCTAGACAAGCGTTTCATCGTATTGCAGCAGACGGCTGAACGCCTGATAGGTGGTAACGATGCAGCGTTGGCTGTTAGCTTGCCACAGGATTGGGCTGCTATCGAAGCGGAGCTTGCTGCATTACGTCAGGCCAGGCGTGATAGCGAGATCGGGCCACTGGTCGAACGGCTGGCGCAACAGGCATCGCCGCTCGGTCCGCTGAATACGCGCATGATTGAAAACCGTCGTGCCGTCGGCTTCGATAATGCTTCCGGCCAGCGCGGTGCCATGCTGCAGGCAGGCCATGCCTTCCAGAACAAGCTGGAAGAGGTGCGTGGCAAGGCGATAGGCATGACCTTCGATATCGCCAATCAACTGACCATCACGATGCTGCAGATGCGCGGCTTCGAGGTCGAATATGCCCTGAGCGGCGACCGCACCAAGTTTGAAGCAGACCTTGCCAAGGCATCGGCGGAGTTTCTCGGTATCCTGAAGACGGCGCCCTTTTTCGATACGGTGAAGGAGGAAGTCCGTACCCTGCTGGCGGCTTATATGGATGCCGCGCAGGCATATGCGGCGGCATATGAGGCCCTGAATGCGAGTGCGGCCGAGTCAGGCCGGATCCGCGAGGCGATTGCCCCCTTGCTGGCCGAGCTTGTGCGCAATGCTGAGACGGCTGAGGCAGCGGCACGGGCACAGGCCGGGGAAACACGGGAGCGGATTGTTATGATATCCGGCGGTATCACCCTGGCCATGGTTTTTCTGATTGTTCTGGCCAGTATCGTGGTGGCGCGCGGTATCTTGAATCCAATTCATCGCATGACAACGGCCATGAAGGCATTGGCCGAAGGTAATCTGGATATTGCAAGCCCTGATGCGTCGCGTGGTGACGAGATCGGCGCCATGGCGCGGGCCTATGAAGTCTTCCGTGGTCACGAGACCGAACGCCGGCAGATGGCCAGTGCCGAGCAGCAGCGCGAACGGGCCCATGCCGCAGAACAGCAGGCCCAGCGCCAGCGCGAGGCCGCGATGGCCGCCGAGATCGCTGATCTGTCGAAGGCGGTTTCCGACGGCGATCTGGGTCGCCGCCTTGACTTGACCGGCAAGGAGGGCGACTTCCGCGAGGTCAGTCACAGCATTAACCGGCTTACAGATACGCTGGCCGGCGTGATAAGCGAGTTGTCTGCTGTGCTGCAGGCCTTGGCCCGTGGCGAGGTTGGGCGCAAAATGCAGGGCGACTATCGCGGCGTGTTCGCCGATCTGAAGCAGGCGGCGAATGCGTTGTCATTGCGGATGGGTGAATTCGCCGGTCGGCTCGACGCCTCAACCCGCGCGGTCCGCGATGCCTCGGCAGAGATCACCGGCGGCGCCGAGGATCTGGCGCAGCGCACCGAACACCAGGCGGCCTCGCTTGAAGAGACGGCAGCGGCCATGCATCAGGTGACGGTCACAGTGAAGCAGAATGCCGAAAACGCCCGCGATGCCGACCGGCTGGCCGAC
The DNA here is from genome assembly GCF_046297895.1 of Ferrovibrio sp. Taxonomy (GTDB): domain Bacteria; phylum Pseudomonadota; class Alphaproteobacteria; order Ferrovibrionales; family Ferrovibrionaceae; genus Ferrovibrio. The sequence continues at coordinate 34,288 of NZ_JBKBHC010000005.1, forward strand.
GCAGCGCGCCGCAATGCCGAACGTGGCGGCGCGGTGGTGACGCAGGTGGTGGAGGCGATGGATCGGATTGCCGGTGGCGCGCGCCGGATTTCCGATATTATGGGGCTTATCGACGAAATCGCCTTTCAGACCAACCTGCTGGCGCTGAATGCCGCCGTGGAAGCGGCGCGGGCCGGCGAGGCCGGCAAGGGCTTTGCCGTGGTGGCGCAGGAAGTGCGCGCCCTGGCCCAGCGTTCGGCGAATGCGGCAAAGGACACCCGCGCCTTGATTGCAACATCGAATTCTGAAGTGAAGGCCGGCACGGGGCTGGCTCATGAAGCCGGCGCCAGCCTGGGCGATATCGTCAATTCGATCCGCGAAGTATCTGTCATCGTCGCCGAGATCGCGAATGCCAGCGGGGAGCAGGCCCGTGGGCTGGAGCAGATCAACACGGCCATCGCCGGCATGGATGATATGACCCAGCGCAATGCCGCGCTGGTGGAGGAAACCCATGCCGCATCCCGCACCCTCAGCCGGCAGGCGCAGGAACTGGCCGATCTGGTCGGTTTTTTCCGTCTGCGTGTCGAATATGCCGATCTAGCCGCAGCAGCCGAATAGGCTGAATCAGCCAGATTGCAGGTACTGAATGGCGGCATCGCGCTCGAAGAGATACAGCAATTCGAGTAACGCATGGCCGCGTGGGGTAGCCAGTTTGGGGTCGCGTTCTAGGATCAGTTTCGCATCGTCGCGGGCTGTGACCAGCAGATCACCATGGGCTGCCAGGTCTGCAAGCCGGAATTCCGGCAGGCCGCTCTGTCGTGTGCCCAGCACTTCTCCGGCGCCGCGCAGTTTCAGGTCTTCCTCGGCGATCAGAAACCCGTCGTCGGTCTCGCGGATGATCTTCAGTCTGGCGCGGGCCGTTTCGCCCAGCGGGCCGGAATAGACCAGCAGGCAGGCACCTGGTTTGCCGCCACGGCCAACCCGTCCGCGCAGCTGGTGCAACTGCGCCAGTCCAAACCGTTCGGCATGCTCGATTACGATCAACGTAGCCTCGGGAACATCTACACCCACTTCGATCACGGTGGTGGCAACCAGCAGTTTCGAGCGGCCACTGGCAAAGGCTTCCATGGCGGCATCTTTCTCCGCACTGCTCATCTGGCCATGCACCAGCCCGACGCTGCCTTCACCCAGTTCCGGCTCCAGCGCCAGCTTTAGCGCCGAGTGGCGTTCGGCGGCAGCCGCAAGGTCGCTCTGTTCGCTTTCCTCCACCAGCGGGCAGACCCAGTAGACCCGTTCGCCGGCCTGAATCTTACGCTTCACGGCACCAACCACGTCGAGGAAGCGGTCGGATGCGATCGTGCGGGTATCGACCGGCGCGCGGCCTGGCGGCTTTTCGGTCAGCTTGGAGACGTCCATGTCACCATAGGCGGTCAGGGACAGCGTGCGCGGGATTGGTGTGGCGGTCATTACCAGAACATCCACCCCGCCCTTGTCGTGTTGGCCCTTGGCTGCCAGCCCGAGCCGCTGGCTGACGCCAAAGCGATGCTGCTCGTCGATTACGGCCAGGGCGAGGTCCCTGAAAGCAACATCGTCCTGAAACAGTGCATGGGTGCCAACCAGGATGTCGATCTCGCCGGCTGCCAGACGCTGCAGCAGGGCAGCACGGGCCTTCCCCTTGTCGCGACCTGTGAGCAGGGCGAGTGTCACGCCGAGCTGGCTGCAATAACGCTCCAGCGTTTCGGCATGCTGGCGGGCTAGAATTTCGGTCGGCGCCATCAGGGCGGCCTGCGCGCCTGCCTCGACGCAGAGCAGCATGGCGTGCAGCGCCACCATGGTCTTGCCGCTGCCCACATCCCCTTGCAAAAGGCGCAGCATGCGTTTGTCCGAGGCCATGTCGCCGGCGATTTCGGCATTGGCCTGATTCTGTGCATTGGTCAGGGGCCATGGCAGCAGCTTTTCCAATGCGCGGCGTAGTCGCCCATCGCCTATCAGCGGCCGGCCCGACTGGCGTTTCAGTCGCCGCCGCACCAGCAGCAGGGCAAGCTGGTTAGCCAGCAGTTCGTCATAGGCCAGGCGCTGGCGCGGCGGACTGTCTTTTTCCAGATCGACCAGGCCCTCAGGCCGGTGGGCTGCAAAAAGGGCCTCGCGCCAGGACGGCCAGTTCTGCCGGCGCTGGAATTCGGGATCGAGCCAGTCTGAAAGGGGTGGTGCCTTTGCCAGGGCCTGGTCGATGATCTTGGCCAGTGTCCGAGGCGCGACGCCTGCGGTCAGGGGGTAGACCGGTTCCACGGCAGCCAGTTGCTCGATTTCCTCCGGTGTGCCGAACCGGTCGGGATGCGTCATCTGCACCTGGCCATCGAACAACTCGACCAGGCCGCTGACCAGCCGGGTCTCGCCCTCGGGCAGGCTGCGTTTCAGGAAGTCTTCGCGGCCATTGAAGAAGACCAGCGTAATCCGCCCGCTGCCATCACGGGCCGTGATCTTGTAGGGCATGCGCGCGTTGCGCGGCGGCAGGTGGCGGTCGATGGTGATTTCCAGCGTGGCGATACGGCCGGGCTCCGCTTCGGCCACGGCCGGGCGGTAGCGCCGGTCGACCAGGCCGGCGGGCAGATGCCACCAAAGATCCAGGACCCGGCCGCCGCCGACCAGCTTTTCCACCAGCGGCGCGAGCTTGGGCCCGCAGCCTTTCAGGCTGGTGATCGGGGCAAAGGCGGGAAACAGCGATTCCGGGCGCATAAAGGGCTGAAAATTCGGGGGAAACCTTGAGAATCCGTGGCTTGGCGTACTATATCCTGCCTTCACCCCGGAGGCACCCCATGGCAGAGGATACCGAAACCCGGCGCAAGCGCCTGCTGCATCGCAGCCGCTATACCGGCATGAAGGAAACCGACATCCTGCTCGGCAGCTTTGCCGCGCGCCATCTGCCGACCTTCACCGACCGCGAGCTGGACCAGTACGAAAGCCTGCTGGAGAATTATGACGACCCCCAGATCTATGCCTGGGCGATCGGCCGCGATCCGGTGCCCCAGCATCTGGATACCGGGGTGATGAAGCTGCTCAGGGCCTACAAACTGCCTCTGTGACCCCATGACTTTTGTCCTGCCGGATATCCTGACCCGGCCGGGCCGCTGGGCCTTGTCCGGCGCGCCCGAAGGCCAGGACGTACGCCTTCTGATCGCACTGGTGCAACGTCAGCAGGGCGCCGGCGTACTGCATGTCTGCCGCGACGATGCCCGCATGGCCACCGTCGAGGCAGCCCTGAAATTCTTTGCGCCCGACCTGCCTGTGTTGACCCTGCCGGCCTGGGACTGTCAGCCCTATGATCGCGTCTCGCCCAATGCCGAGATCGCCGCCCGCCGCATGGATACGCTGAACCGGCTGGCTGGGCGACAGGACGGCCTGCCGTTGCTGGTTCTCACCACGGTGAATGCGGCGCTGCAGCGCCTGCCCCAGCCGGATTATTTCGCCACCACGGGGTTCCGTGCCGCCAAGGGGGCCCGGCTCGGGCCGGAAAAACTTATCGGATATCTTGCGCGCAACGGTTACTCCCGTGTTTCCACCGTAAACGAGTCCGGGGAATATGCCGTGCGCGGCGGCCTGGTTGATCTCTTCCCTCCCGGTAGCGAGGCGCCATACCGGCTCGATTTCTTCGGCGATGAAGTCGAGAACATCCGCCGGTTCGATCCTGCCAGCCAGCGCACAATCGGCTCGGCTGACGAACTCTCGCTCACCGCCATGAGCGAGGTGCCGCTGGACGAAGAAGCCATTGCACGCTTTCGTAGCGGCTATCGTGAACTCTTTGGCACCGTCACCAAGGAAGACCCGCTCTACGAAGCGGTTTCAGCCGGTCGGCGCCAGATCGGCATGGAACACTGGTTGCCGTTGTTTTTCGACCGGCTTGCCACTGTGTTCGACTACTTGCCGCAGGCAGTGGTGACGCTGGATCACTTGACCGGCGACGCCGCAGACGAACGACTGAAGGCCATCGCGGACCATTACGATGCCCGCCGCGCGGCAATGAAGCGCGGACTGGAGGAGGGCGGTGCGCCCTACAAGCCGCTGCCACCCGACCGCCTGTATCTGACGGCCGGCGAATGGGCATCCAGGCTTGAGAAGCGGGCACTGGGTCTGCTGTATCCGTTCGATGCCGTCGGCGGCGCCGATGTAACCGTTGTCGATCTGGGCGGCAGGCCGGGGCGCGACTTCGCGCCGGAACGTACCCAGGCGGCACAGGCTGCCGAGCACAGGGCCGCCAGTCAGGTCAACGTATACGAAGCCCTGGGGGGCCACCTGGCCAAGCAGGCGCAGGCAGGAAAGCGCGTGCTTTTTGCAGCATTCTCGGCAGGTGCGCGGGATCGTCTTGGGCATATCCTGAAAGACCATGGTCTGGATGCACCGCAGCCGGTGGAAAATGCCGACGAACTGGATGGCCTGCCGAAAAGTGTGGCGGCCATTGCCGTGCTGCCGATCGAGCATGGCTTCGAGGCTGCCGATCTGTGCGTGGTTGCAGAACAGGATATCCTGGGCGACCGCCTCGTGCGGCCGCGTCAGAAGAAACGCCGGGCGGAGAACTTCATCGCCGAGGCCAGTGCGCTGCAGCCCGGCGATTACGTGGTGCATATCGACCATGGCATCGGCCAATACAAGGATCTGGTGACACTGGACATAGCCGGCGCCCCCCATGATTGCCTGCTGCTGCATTACGATGGCGGCGACCGGTTGTACTTGCCGGTCGAGAATATCGAGATGCTCTCGCGTTACGGCTCGCCCGAAGCCGAGATAGCCCTCGACAAGCTGGGCGGCGTGGCCTGGCAGAACCGTAAGGCGCGCATGAAGCAGCGCCTGAAGGACATGGCCGGCGAACTGATGAAAATTGCCGCACAGCGCGAGTTGCGTCAGGGCGAACGGGTAATGCCGCCAGACGGGATGTACGAAGAGTTCTGCGCCCGCTTTCCCTATGACGAAACCGAAGACCAGGCGCGTGCCATCGAGGAGACCCTGGACGACCTCGCCAGCGGCAAGCCGATGGACCGCCTGATTTGCGGCGATGTGGGCTTTGGCAAAACCGAGGTTGCCCTGCGAGCAGCCTTTGCCGCCGCGATGGCCGGTCAGCAGGTGGCGCTGGTCTGCCCCACCACATTGCTCTGTCGCCAGCATTACCGCACCTTCGTGCAACGCTTCCGGGGGCTGCCGATACGGATCGAGCAACTGTCGCGCATGATTTCCAGCAAGGCTGCGAACGATGCCAAGAAAGGACTGAAGGATGGCACGGTCGATATCGTGATCGGCACACATGCCGTTCTATCGAAGGGTATCGAGTTCAAGCGGCTTGGCCTGCTTATCATCGACGAAGAACAGCATTTTGGCGTCAAGCACAAGGAGCGCCTGAAGCAGCTGCGCGCCGAGGTGCATGTTCTGACAATGTCTGCCACGCCGATTCCGCGCACCTTGCAGCTTGCCCTGTCGGGTGTGCGCGAGCTCAGCCTGATCGCCACGCCGCCCGTCGATCGTCTGGCCGTGCGGACGTATGTGACACCCTTCGATCCCGTGGTGATCCGGGAAGCGCTCATGCGCGAGCATTTCCGTGGCGGCCAGAGCTTTTTTGTCTGCCCGCGCATCGAATATCTCGATACCGCCATGGCCTTCATCCGCGAGCATGTGCCGGAACTGAAGGCCGTGGTTGCCCATGGTCAGATGGCGCCGACCGATCTCGACGATGTGATGAATGCCTTTTACGACCGCCGTTACGACGTTCTGGTCGCGACCAATATCGTCGAAAGCGGCCTGGATATTCCTTCAGCCAACACCCTGGTGGTCTATCGTGCCGATCTGTTCGGCCTGGCGCAGATGTATCAGCTGCGTGGCCGTGTGGGGCGTTCGAAGCTGCGCGCCTATGCCTATTTCACTTATCAGGCCGGACGCCTTTTGAATCCCGCTGCCGATCAGCGGCTTCGTGTTCTGCAGAGTCTGGATAGTCTTGGCGCGGGTTTCAGCCTGGCCTCGCATGATCTCGACCTGCGCGGTGCCGGCAATCTGCTGGGCGAAGAGCAATCGGGCCATATCCGTGAGGTCGGTTTCGAACTGTATCAGGAGATGCTGCAGGATGCGATCGCCGAAGCCCGAGCCACGGCACGTGGCGAAAGCGGCCTGCATGGCGAGAAATGGTCGCCGCAGATACAAATCGGTACGGCTGTGCTGATCCCCGACAATTATGTCGCTGACCTTAACCTACGCATGCAGCTCTACCGGCGGGTAGCCGATCTGGAGAGTCGGGCCGAGATCGACGCTTTTGCTGCCGAACTGATCGACCGGTTTGGCCCGCTGCCGGCCGAAGTGCAGCATCTGCTGGATATAGTGGCGATCAAGAAACATTGCCGCGACGCCAATATCCTTAAGATCGAGGCTGGTCCGAAGGGTGCAACCCTTACCTTCCGCGACAACACTTTTGCCGATCCGTCCGGACTGGTCCTGTTCATCCAGTCGGAGCGTGGCAAGGCCAAGCTGCGACCAGATCATAAGGTGGTGTTCATTCACGACTGGCCGGAACCGGAAGATCGTCTGAAGGGCGTGCTGCATATCGCCTCGCGTCTGGGTGATATTGCACAGAAGGCAAAGAAAGCTGCCTAGTTGCTTGGCTGTCCAAGCGGCCGTTCGATTTTTCCTGGAGGGAAACTTTGTCCGGCTCCGATATAAGCGACTTCGCCATTCGGACCGAAGAGCGGCACCGCAACCACCTCGAGCAGCCAGTCCTCTCCCAGGACGCGCGCCTTGCCATGGCCGTAAATCGGCTTTGCAGCATGATAAACCATGGTCGCCCCTTTCAGGATGAAGGGACGGATGGTCGGGTCGGGATGCTCATCAAGCCATTTTCCGGTCAGTTCATATCCCAGCCGCTGCACGATGTCGGTACCGATCAGGCGGTAGCGGAATCGCAGCGGATCAGGCTGCACTTCAAGCAGAGACAGCGAACCAAGCAAAAAACGCAGACGCAGAGGGTCGAGAAAGCTTTTGTCAGGTAACGAGCCTGAACCACGTGCATCGAACCACAATTGCAGGAACTGCCGGACGTTGGAATCCTGAATCCGGGCGGCATCAGAGATGAATTCCAGAGATGGCGCGCCCTGCGACAGGGCTGAAGGGCCGGCCAGCTCCATGATCAATCCTGATTTGTTTCCGGCGGCTCGGCGACGATCTTGTCGATCACCTGCAGTAGCACATCCGGCGGCTGTGCCCCCGGCACGCCGTAACGGCGTTCGAAAATGAAAAAAGGCACACCAGTTATGCCAAGCTCGCGCGCCATGTGGTCCTCATCCAGAATGATGTCGGCGTCGCGGCCCTCATCGAGCAGATTTTTCACTAGCGCTCCGTCCATGCCTTCAGCAGTGGCGGCATCTGCCAGTATTTGATGGTTGCCGATATCCTGGCCTTGGAGAAAATAAAGACTGAACAATCGTTCCTTCAGGGCATTCTGTACGCCGGCCGTGAGCGCCCAGCGCAGCACGCTATGCGCGGCCAGAGTATTGGGTGTACGCTTGATGCCTTCGAAATCGAAGGCAATGTTCTCTTTTGCCCCTTCCGCGGCAACGCGGGCATAGATTTCCTTTGCTCGGGCCGGACCGCCGAACTTGGCCTCCAGGTAGCTTTTCCGGTCGGCGCCTTCGCGGGGCATGTCCGGATTGAGCTGGAACGGCCGCCAGCCGATCTCGAACTCGATCTCGGGACGCTGAGCCATGGCCTGTTCCAGCCGGCGCTTGCCGATAAAGCACCACGGGCAGATGACGTCGGAAACGATTTCAATGCGCATGCCGTTAGGGTAGCGCAGTCCTCGGGGGCCGGCCAGTCCCTTGACCCCGTGGCAGCGAAAGTCGACCATGAAGCGTCAGAAAATCTGGAGGAGTCAATGAGCCAGGGCGTGAATCTGAAGGGTAAGGTGGCGGTGGTGACCGGGGCGAGCAGCGGATTGGGCGAGCGGTTTGCCGAAATCCTCAGCAATGCCGGAGCTGCCGTGGTGCTGGCAGCGCGGCGCACCGATCGCCTTGCTGATCTGGCCGGTAGGATCAACGCTGCAGGGGGGCGTGCTGTCACGGTGAAACTGGACGTGAATGACCATGGCAACATCCAGAGCGCTTTCGCTGAGATCGAAAAACAGCTTGGCGGTGTGGATATCTTGATCAACAATTCCGGTGTCAACAAGCAGGCTCGCATTGTCGACGTCACGCCCGAGGATTTTGATTTTGCCATGAACACCAATGCCAAGGGGGCTTTTTTCGTGGCCCAGGCAGCGGCGAAGGATATGATCGCCAAGAAGAAAGCCGGTCGCATTATCAATATCGCATCGGTGGCTGGTCTGCGGGTCCTGAGCCAGCTATCGGTGTATTGCATGTCCAAGGCTGCCGTGGTGCAGATGACCAAGGCGATGGCATTGGAATGGGCGCGCTACGGCATCAATACAAACGCCATTTGCCCGGGCTATATCGAGACCGAGATCAATCGCGATTACTGGGCGACGCCGGGTGGACAGAAGCTGATCGAAATGCTGCCGCGCCGACGGATCGGAGAGGCCAGGGATCTCGACGGCCTGCTGCTGCTACTGGCTTCCGACGAGGCGCGATTCATCAACGGGGCAATCATCGCTGCAGATGACGGTTTGTCGGTAACGTAGGCTGGCGAGGGACGATTGGTTAATATTAGGGCAGACGAAAAGCCGAACATACTGATCCTATTCGCGCATCCCTACCCGCAACATTCCCGGGTCAATGCAGCGATGGTGCGCGTGGTCAAAGACCTGCCGCATGTAACGCTGCATGACCTTTACGAGACTTACCCAGACTTTCACATCGATATTAAGCAGGAACAGGCTCTTCTGGAGGCACATGATGTCATCGTCATGCAGCATCCGTTGTACTGGTACTCGTGCCCGTCGCTACTCAAGGAGTGGATGGATACGGTTCTTGAATATGGCTGGGCCTATGGTACGGGCGGCACCCATTTACGCGGCAAGGAGCTGGTTCAGGCTGTATCCACAGGCGGCCCCGGCCACGCCTACCAGCCGGATAGTTATAACGGCGTGACCATGACAGAGCTGCTGCGGCCGTTTGACCGTACAGCAGCGCTATGCGGCATGGCATATGGTAAACCGTTCCTGTTCCAGGGTGCCCGTTTGAGATCGATGGAGGATATCGCTGCGCATGCGACGGCCTATCGTGCATGGCTGAACGATTATCCCCATCCCGGTCGCGGTGCAGAGTGCAACCAACCGGCCGTTCCGGCCAGCGACCGATGAGGTGATGATGGACGGGCTGTTGCTCAACGCGGTGATCTATCTGGCTGCAGCGGTTATTGCGGTGCCCATTGCCAAAAAGCTCGGCCTTGGCTCGGTTCTGGGTTACCTGATTGCGGGCATCGTCGTCGGGCCCTGGGGGCTGAAACTGATCACTGACGTCGACGCCATCCTGCATTTCTCCGAATTCGGCGTGGTGCTGCTTCTGTTCGTGATCGGGCTCGAGCTGAATCCCCGCCGCCTATGGCAGATGCGTTGGCCGATACTGGGCTTGGGCGGCGGGCAGGTGGCTGGCTGCACTCTTGCGCTTACCGCGCTTGGGCTTCTGCTGGGCTGGCCTTGGCAGGTGGCACTGGCTGCCGGCCTTGGCTTGTCTCTTTCATCGACGGCGATTGCCCTACAGCCGCTGACGGAACGCAATCTACTGGGCACGCCGGGCGGCCGATCTGCTTTTTCCATCCTGCTGTTCCAGGATATTGCCGTCATCCCGATGCTGGCGCTGCTGCCGCTTCTTGCCGGGACGGCGCTGGCTGAGACTGGCGAAGCTGGCTGGGTTGGCGCTTTGAAAGCAGTCGCGGCTATTGCCATTGTGATATTCGGCGGCCGATTCTTGACCAGGCCGTTATTTCGGATGATCGCCGGTACCGGCCTGCGCGAGGTTTTCACCGCCGTGGCGCTGTTGCTGGTGATCGGCATCGCGCTGTTGATGCAGTTGGCCGAATTGTCGATGGCGCTCGGGACCTTCCTGGCTGGCGTGTTGCTGGCCGAGTCGGAATACCGGCATGAACTCGAAAGCGATATTGAGCCCTTCAAGGGGCTGCTGTTGGGGCTATTCTTTACCGCCGTAGGCATGTCTGTCGATTTTGGCCTGCTGTTAGAAAAACCCGGAACAGTGCTTGGGCTGGTTGCGGCCCTTCTTGCAATAAAGGCAAGCATCCTGCTGCTGGTTGCCCGTATTGCGCGATTGCCCTGGAGCCAGACGGCATTGTTCGCGTTCCTGTTGGCCCAGGGCGGCGAGTTCGCCTTTGTCTTGTTTGGCAGTGCATCAGGTCTTGGCGTCATGGCCAGCGAGACAGTGGCCTTGTTGACCGTTGTGGTTGCCCTTTCCATGGCCACGGCGCCGCTGCTGGTGGTCGTGAACGACCGGTTGATCGAGCCGCGCTTCACCCGCGTTGCGGATCGTCCGCACGATACGCCGGAAGATGAGGGCAACCCGGTGATTGTTGCTGGTTTTGGCCGTTTTGGCCAAATCGTGGTTCGTCTGCTGTATGCCAACCGGATTGGCGTGACGGTGCTGGATCATGATCCGGAGATCATCGACACGCTACGCCGTTTCGGGTTCAAGGTTTTCTATGGTGATGCGACCCGGTTGGATCTTCTGGAATCGGCCGGAGCCGGCCGCGCAAAGGTGCTGGTGATTGCGGTTGACAGCCAGGAGGCATCATTGGCCCTGGCAGACCTCGCGCAGAAGCATTTTCCGCATCTGAAGATCATAGCCCGGGCGCGGGATCTTCCACATGCCGTGGAATTAATGAACCGGAACATCCCGGTGCTTGAGCGCGAGACTTTTCATTCCGCCCTGCGGCTGGGTGAGGAAACCCTGAAGGCCCTGGGGCAGCCGGCCTTTACCGCGCGCAAGAAAACCCTGACCTTCAGGCAGCATAACGAAGAGCTGCTGCGGCAAATCCATACCCATTGGGACGAAGACATGGATAAGCGCATCACTCTGCAGCAGCAGGCGCGGGCCAGGCTGCAGCAGAATCTGGAGGCCGATGAAAAAGTCCAGCAGGAGGCGCGCGGATTGGGCTGGGATTGATATCAACCCAGGGCCAGTTTCTTGCGTTGCACCTTGCCATTGGCCGTACGCGGCAGGCTGGTGACAAATCGCCATTCACGAGGGCATTTGTATGCGGCCAGCCGCTGTTCTGTGAAAGCAGCCAACTCGTCATGGCTGGGTGATTGACCCTCACGCAGCACGATGAAAGCACCGATAACCGAAACATCGCTGCGCACCCGGATCTCGGTGACGGCCACCTCTGCCACGGCGGGATGTTCCGCTATGGCGGCTTCGACCTCAACCGGCGAGACCCTGTAGCCCATGGCGTTCATCACGTCGTCGTTGCGGCCGTGATGCCAGAGATAGCCATCCGCATCGATACTGGCAAGGTCACCACCGCAGAACCATTCGCCACGATAGACCAGGGCCTCTTCTTCTGGTCGGTGCCAATACCCAAGCATGAGCGACGATTCTGAGCGATGCACGGCGAGCAGGCCTGTGGCGCCCTGCGGCAGCAAGGCGGATGTGTCGGGATCGAGGATCGCGACGCGCCGCCCCGGTTGCGGCTTGCCTGGGCTGCCCGGCCTGATGGTCATGCCAGGACCTGTGGAGATATAGGTCGAAATCTCCGACATCCCGAGCGCTTCATAGAGCGGTTTACCCATACGTCTCTGCCATTCGTCGAGCAGGGCAGGGGGCAGAGCTTCGCCGGCTGTGACACCATGGCGAAACGCTGAAAGATCGTAAGCGCCAAGGTCGCAGTATTTCAGTATCTGTCGATACAGTGTCGGAACGGCGGCAAATATCGTAGCGCGATATTTTTCCAGAAGGCGTGGCCATACCTGGATATCGCGCGGGCCGTTATACAGAACCGTAGTGGCGCCAACGGCCCATGGATCGACCAGACCGACGCCAAGCGTGTAGGTCCAGTTGAAGGCGCCGGCATGCAGCATCACGTCGCTCTCGCCTAAGCCGAGCCAGCCCTGATGCATTGGTCGGCGGCCCCAGGCGGCGCGATGGGCATGTAGAACGCCTTTGGGCTTTCCTGTTGTGCCGGAGGTGTAGACCAGATAGGCAGGATCGTCGGCCGCTGTATCGGCATAGTCCGCCAATGGGGCGGATTGTTTGAGGGCCGCGAGCCGTTCGGGATCCAGCCGGATCACGCCGGATGGCAGGGTCAGGTCGCGCGCCAGCTCGGCGCTGGCGGCCACGGCAGCGGCGCCGGAATTCTCAAGCAGATAGGCTGCTTCGGCCGGCGTGAGCTGGGCGCTGGAAGGCAGGGCGACGAAGCCTGCCGCCATGGTGGCGAAATAGGTGAGTGCGTAATCGGCATCGTTGGCCATCCGGATCATGATCCGGCTGCCGGGTGCCAGTCCCAGGCTCTGCAAACCGGCCGCCAGGCGACGCACCGCCAGGTCGACGTCTGCGAAGGTCATGCGGAACTCACCGCTTTCCCCCACCAATATCATGGCCGTCTTGTCGGCACGCAGACGGGCATTCTGGGACAGGCAGTATCGGGCGATGTTGAAACGAGCGGCGACGGGCACGATCATGGATATCAGGCGGTCTGGTGCGGTTTGGCGTCTGGACTGCGTAAGTAGTACAGCAGGGCGGACAGCAGAAGGATAGTCTGCACACCAAACAGAATGCGATAATCCAGTTCGCTGGCCGGAGTGCCTTTTGGTGCCAGCCACCCCATCAGGAATCCTGTCAGTATCTGCTGGAACGCGCCGCCGCCCATGGTGCCGATATTCAGGGTTGTGATGCCGCGGCCGGCCAGTTCTGCGGGAAAGACCGAACGGGCATGGGCAAATATCATGACCACGCAGCCATTCATCACCCCCATTACGGTGAACAGTGTGGTGATGGTCGTGACGCTCAGCCCTGGAACCAGAACCATTATGACCAGGCACAAGATCTGGCTGCCGAGGCCGGCTGCCAGGAGCCATTTGCGGGTATTGAAAACCCGGTCGAGTGGGCCCCAGATGAAATAGCCGCCAGCGGCACCCGCCGCCATGAAGATCAGGACATTGCCCCGTGCCTTGGCATCAAGGCCATGCACATCGTGCAGATACGGTCCGGCCCATAACCCGAGAATGGTGATGAATGTGGCATAGGCGGTGAAAATAATTACAAAAAGATGCGGAAAGGCCGGGTGCCGCATCACCGTGGCCACCCCACGCAAGGCCTGGCCCAGACTTTCACCGGCGCCTGGACGGGCCTTGGCCGGATCTGGATGGTCATGGATCGCCCACAGCGACAGGGCAATCAGAGCCAGTGTCATGGCGGCCGTGACATAGAATGCCGCGCGCCAGCCAAAAGCGGCCGTGAACCATGCCAGCGGCGCGGTCGACGCAATGACGCCCAGATTACCGACGGCAATCAGGATGCCCGACATTTGGGCGAATTTCTCCGGACTGAACCAGCGTGAGAACAACACGAGCGGACCAGTCAGCAGCGCAGCGCAACCGAAGCCAAGTATCACGCGGGCAGCGCTCAGTTCTGTCAGGTCGCGCCCGTAGGCGAAAGCCAGCGCACCGAAAAAGGCAATCACCAGTGTGACGATGATCGTACGCCGGGGTCCCCAGCGGTCCAGGGCTATGCCGACCGGTAACTGGCTGATCGAGAAAGTAAGAAAGAAGGCGCCGGTGAGGATGCCGAGGTCCTCCGGTGTCAGGCTGAGTTCAGTCATCAGGTCGGGGCCGATGACGGCATTGGCCGAGCGGTAGAATTGGCTGATGATATAAGTGAGGCAGGCGCAAAGCAGGATACGCCAGGCAATCGGCATCACGGCACCACGACTGTTATTCGCCCATTGATATTTCCGGCGCTCATGCGGCGATGCCGGTGAACAGGCCTAGCAGAATGATCGCAACAATCATGCAGGGCATGATAGGCCGCGCGATTTTCAGGATCACTGGACGAAGACCTGCTCGGCGCGGTGGGCGGTTGGTCGGATCATGGCGTTACCTTCGCTGCGTTATGTATTTATTTTATTGTCATACTAATAAAACTGTTCAGGCCCAACAAGAAATGCGGCGTGGCCGACTTGCTTATTGTGCATTGCACGCGCCTGACGCTTGAATCTATTTCTGAGTGAAGGGCAACGGCAGGGGAGGTTCGTCCGCTGGTTCGGTGGTTTGCACCACCTGCGGCCGCGAGGCTGCAAGCATGGCTGCGGCAACCTGGCTGGAAACCTCCGCCGCGATCTTGGCTGCGATCTCGGCCGATACCTTGGCCGCGACTTGGGCGGCGATCTGCGCTGGCGAAGGCGGTCCGTTCCCCTGTTGACCGGCATAGGCGGTCGACAGTTGAAGCGGCATGCCGACTTGTGCCTGTGCGATGTCGCCAGCCGTGCCTGGGCGCTCTTCCAGGCGACGGATGAATTCCTGGATGATGCGCCGGTATAGTTCGTCCTTGAGTACGGCGTCTTCTTCGCCCTGGTTGATCGATGGGTTGTCGTTCACCTCGATCACGACAACACCCTTTGGCGTCTGCTTCAGGTCGACGCCATACAGGCCATTTCCGATCAGACCGGCGGCCTTGAGCGCGATATCAACGACCTCGGCTGGTGCTTCCTCCACCGGCAGGGTGCGGAACCCGCCTTCGGTGAACCGGCCGCTATCGCTGTGCTTAACGACCTGCCAGTGGCCACGCGACATGAAATACTGACAGGCATAGATCGGCTGTCCACGCAGGATGCCGATGCGCCAGTCGAAGTCGGTATACAGGTATTCCTGCGCCAGAATCACATCGGACTCGCGAAGCAGGCGTGCGGCGGCTTCTTCCAGTTGTGAGCGATCCTCGGCCTTGACGATACCGCGCGAGAAGGAACCGTCAGGTATCTTTAGGATGATCGGATACTGGATTTCCTGTTCGATGGCCTCGATTCCGCGGTTGTCCAGAACCACCGTCTTCGGCGTGGGAATCTTGTTGGCCTTCAGCAGTTCGGCAAGATAGACCTTGTTGGTGCAGCGCAGGATCGAGGTTGGATCATCGATCACCGCCATGCCCTCGTTTTCGGCCTTCTTGGCAAAACGATAGGTGTGATGATCCAGGGCGGTGGTCTCGCGGATGAACAACGCGTCGTATTCTGCCAGTTCGGAGTAGTCCTTTTTCTCGATAAGCTCGACCTCGACGCCCATCTGCTCGCCCGTTCTGATGAACTTCTGCAGGGTCCGGCGATCAGAGGGAGGCAGGGCTTCGTTCGGATTATGCAGGATGGCCAGGCTGTATTTCGCAGCCGGCTTGGCCTTTGGAGCGCGCCAGTTCGAACGCGTGTAGGATTCCAGGGCGTGTTCGAAGAATTCCTGCTGGTCCGGCTTGAGGTCGCTCAGTGCCATCGGCCGGATCGAGGCGATGTGCCAGCCATCTTCAGGCGAGATGCTGAGTTTCAGTAGCGGGCAGCGGAATTCGTCGAATACACGCCGGGCCAAATCTGGAAACCGCAGATCATCGGTGCGGCCGAAAAAGACGTGCAGGGTAAACGGTGCGGTCGGTAGCATGACCAGCCTTTTGACCTGCTGGCGCAGCAGCTCATCAAGTTCGGGCAGGGCATGGCTGTATATGCTGCGCTGGCGCAGGTCGAGGATGGTTTTGACGCTCGGTATCACCTTCTGACTGCGGGCCTCGGCCAGCAGGGAACAGTAATATCCATAACCGAGATAGGAATAATCCTTGCTCAGGTTGATGATCTTCGCGCGCTTGTCCTGCACCAGATCCGGCCGTGTAATGAACTCACGGTTGTTGAGCACCAGACAGCCCGGGTTGCGGTAGCGAAAATGCGTTTTGCGTTCGACGATGATGATGTGCATGGCGACGGGATGATCTCTCCCGGAAATGCTTAGTGCCTATGCGGGCTGGAAGGGAACTGCTTTTCCAGCCGCAGGGCATCGGCGCCGTTTTCATAATAGGCGGCAATGCGACCAATAATCTCATAGCCGCTTTTGCGGTACAGCGCGAGGGCCGTTTTATTGCGGATGCTGGCTTCCAGGCGCAGCGCGCTTGCGCCCCGGCGGACTGCCGTTTTTTCGGCCAATGCCAGCAATTTTGCGCCCAGCCCGAGTCCGCGGCTGCCGGGATCAACCGCTATGGAATACAGTCGGGCAGCCGGCGAATCGCGACGGAGAAACAGGGTCGCGGCGCCGATCAGATGCCCGTCTGATCTGTCCGCCACCAGCAATAAGGCACGGGGATTGCGCAGGGCGGCGGCGTAGCTGCGCCGCGACATGCGGTCGTGTTTGAAACAGCGGTTTTCAAGTACCACCAACGCATCCAGATCGGCCATGCGTGCCGCGCGGATCCGAAATGTCATTGCGGCCAGGGCAGGGCAACGGCCGCTTCGCCATGACGAAGCATGCCGGTCACGGTGTCGAACTGCATAAGGTCTTCGCCCACCAGCACCGGACCGGAATAATCGGCGCGTATATCGGCCAGCAATGCATTGCTGTCGAACGCCACCGGTACGAAATGGTTGAGGATCAGGCAGCGGGCGCGGGCCTGGGCCGCCACCTTGCCGACCTCGGTCGAGAGGGTGTGATAGCTTGCAACGTTTTCAATGGTTTCCGGTCCGCGCACGCCGGGCAGGGCCAGCATTTCTCGGTGGATGAAGCATTCATGCACCAAGGCATCAGCGTCCTTCGCGGCCAGGATCAGGTCTGGGCAAAAAGCGGTGTCGCCGCTGAAGGCCACTTTCTGCCGGCCATCGGTGAAGACATAACCATAGGCGGCCTTCACCGGCTGATGCCGGACGGCCACGGCGATCACGGTCAGGTCTCCATCACGCAACGCGATGCCAGGCTCGAGCTCGGTGATTTCCAGCTCCAGCGCCACGGTGGAGGGGCGCTTTTCGTGGGCGATGCGCTGTTCCAGTTCGGGCCGCCACAGCGCCATAAGCCCGTTGAGGTATTGCCGCGTGCCGTGCGGTCCGAAAATGCGCTGCGGCCGGTCGCGGCCTTGATGCCAGCTTGAGATGATGAGCTGGAACAGATCAATGATATGGTCTGAGTGAAGATGCGTAAGGAAAAGGGCATCAATCGACTTGCCGGCGCTGCCAGCGCCCAGCAGGCGCTGGGTGACGCCCGAGCCGCAATCGACCAGAAACTGGCGGTCGTTCCAGCACAGCAGGCTGGCGGGACCGTATCGTCGGGTTGAGACCTGGGGGCAGCCGGTGCCGAGCAGAGTGACGCGCATGGTCAGCGCAGCCGCAGAATCGGCACGGGCGTGCCGGCTTTCAGGGCCGGTGCCAGGGGCGCACGTACGATCAGGGCATCGGCATCGCTCAACAGCCGCAGCATCGAACTATCCTGTTTCCCGAAGGCATCGACGACCGGCTGCCCGGCAGCATTGAGGCTCAGGCGGGCCCGCAGGTAATCCTCGCGCCGGTCGTTCTCGGGCAGGTCATGGGCGGCCAGGGCGGTTTCAAACCGCACCTGCCAGTCCAGCCCCAGCATCGCCCGCAATGCAGGCACGAGGAAGTTATGGCCGCAGACCAGGGCCGAAACCGGGTTGCCGGGCAGGCCCAGCAGGGCGACCGATTGGCCGTTGCCAAGATCAGCCCGACCGAACATCAGCGGCTTGCCCGGACGCATGGCGATACGCCAGAAATCGATGCCGGTGCCGCCGCCGCCCAGCACCTTGTGGATCAGGTCGTGTTCGCCGACGCTGGCACCACCGAGCGTCAGCAGCAGATCGCAGCCGGCCGCCGCCGCAGCCTTGTCGCGCAGGTCGGCCTCGGTGTCACGCGCGATGCCAAGATCGATGGCCTCGCCACCCTGCATCTCGATCAGGGCGCAGAGGCCGATATTGTTGGAACTGACAATCTGGTTTGGGCCGATGGGTTCGCCGGGACGGGCAAGTTCATCACCGGTGGCCAGCACGGCGACGCGGGGGCGACGGCGCACCGCCAGCCAGGGCACGTTCATCGCAGCCGCGAGCGCCAGATCGGCAGGGCCGAGCTGCCGCCCGGCTTTAAGCAGCACCTGTCCCTCGCTGAAATCGAGACCGGCATGCCGGATCCACCGACCCGGTTTCGGCGCCTCTCGCACGGTGAGCAGGCCGTCGGCGCCCAGATCGGCATCCTCCTGGATCACGATGGCATCGGCGCCGGCCGGCAGCGGCGCGCCGGTGAAGATGCGCACGCACTCCCCCGGGCCGACCTCACCTTCATGACGGCCGCCGGCGGCGGCCGTGCCGACCGGCTTCAGTTTCGCTGGAATCGTGGCCAGATCGGCCTGGCGGCAGGCCCAGCCATCCATGGCGCTGACATCGAATGGCGGCTGGGTACGCCGCGCTGCGACATCTTCGGCCAGAACCCGTCCGGCGGCTTCGGGCAGCATCACGGTTTCGGCGGGCGTTTGGGGCAGACCGGCGATGATGCGGGCGCGAGCCTCGGCGACAGGGATCATGGCGCGTCGAAGCTTCCCGACTTGCCGCCCGACTTGTGCAGCAGCCTCACGTCAGTGATCTGCATGCCGCGATCGACGGCCTTCGCCATGTCGTAGACTGTGAGGGCGGCGACGCTGGCGGCCGTCAGGGCTTCCATCTCCACGCCGGTGCGCCCCTTCAGCTTGCAGGTGGCAACGATGTTGATCGCATTTCCATCGGTGTCGGGCGTCAGGTCGACGCTCACCTGACTGAGCGCCAGAGGATGGCAGAGTGGGATCAGGTCGGATGTGCGCTTGGCCGCCATGATGCCGGCGATACGGGCAGTGGCCAGCACGTCGCCCTTGGCGGCCTGGCCGGACAGGATCAGGTCGAGCGTGGCTTTCTTCATCAGCACCCGGGCGCCGGCCCTGGCCACGCGCTCGGTTTCGGCCTTATCCGAAACATCGACCATGTGCGCCTCGCCGGCTGCATTCAGGTGCGTGAGCCGGTCGCTCATGCGGCCAGGTCCTTGCCGGTCAGCAGGAGACGGGTCGCCGCCTCCACATCCGGTTGACGCATCAGGCTTTCGCCCACAAGAAAGCAGCGCGCCCCGCATTTTGCCATGCGGTCGAGGTCGGCCTTGGTGTGGAGGCCGGATTCAGCCACCAGCATGCGATCGGCGGGGATGCGTGCGGCAAGGGCTTCGGTTGTCGCCAGATCCACGGCCAGGGTTTTCAGGTTTCGGTTGTTTACGCCCAGTAGCGGCGATTTCAGTTTCAGCGCGCGGTCCAGTTCTGCGCCGTCATGCACTTCCACCAGCACGTCGAGACCGTAATCCAGCGCCGCGGCTTCCAGTTCGGCGGCCTGCACATCGCTGAGGGCGGCCATGATGAGCAGGATGCAATCAGCGCCCAGCGCGCGGGCTTCTGCGACCTGATACGGATCGAGCATGAAATCCTTGCGGATGATGGGCAGGCCAACAGCGGCGCGGGCCTGTCGGAGGTATTCGTCCTTGCCCTGGAAATATGGTTCGTCGGTCAGCACTGAAAGGCAGGTCGCGCCGCCGGCAGCATAGGCGCGCGCCAGCGAGGGCGGGTCAAAGTCGGCACGGATCAGGCCTTTCGACGGCGAAGCCTTCTTGATTTCGGCGATCAGTCCATATCGACCGTTTGAAACCGTCTCTCTGAGTGCGCGGATAAAGCCGCGCGGTGTGGCGGCCTCGCGTGCAAGCTGATCCACTTCGGCTGCCGGCATGCGGGCCTTGCAGCGGGCAATATGTTCCAGCTTGTCGTTGCAGATCCTGGCGAGTACGTCGCTCATGACTTCTTGTCTTCTTCCACTGGGGCGGCTGGCGGCGGTTCGTGGGTGATCTCGATCAGGCGGGCCAGGGCGGCACGGGCCTTGCCGCTGTCGATCGACTGGGCTGCCATGGCCGCACCCTCGCGCAGGTCCTTTGCCCTGCCGGCGATCACCAGCGCCGCTGCCGTGTTGAACAATACGATATCGCGGAAGGCTCCGGGTGCGCCATTGAGGACGGCACGCAAGGCCACGGCATTCGCCGTGGGTTCATCGCCTTTCAATTCCTCCAGCTTGGCGCGAGGCAGGCCGGCATCCTCAGGCGTGATCTCGAAATGGCGCAGTTTGCCGGCCTCCATTTCCGACACATAGGTGGGACCGGTGGTCGTGATCTCATCCAGACCGTCCGAGCCATGGACGACCCAGACTTTCTCAGCGCCCAGCTTGCCCATTACTTCGGCCAGCGGTTGCACCCATTGCCGGTCGAACACGCCAATAAGCTGCCGTTTGACCAGAGCGGGGTTGCTCAGGGGACCAAGCAGGTTGAAGATCGTGCGGGTGCCAAGTTCAACACGGGTCGGTCCGACATGCCGCATGGCGCCGTGATGCCGCGGCGCCATCAGGAAGCCGACGCCGGCCTCTGCGATCGCCTTCTCGATCAAACGGAAGTCGCAGTCGATGTTGACGCCCAATGCGGTCAGCACATCGGCCGCGCCGGTCTTTGACGAGACAGCCCGGTTGCCATGCTTTGCCACGGGCACGCCACAGCCGGCCATAACGAATGCCGAGCATGTAGATACATTCCATGTGCCCTTCACGTCGCCCCCGGTGCCGACGATATCCATGGCGCCGGCCGGTGCCGTCACGCCATGAACCTTGGCGCGCATGGTCATGGCGCCGCCGGTGATTTCGTCCACGGTTTCGCCGCGCACGCGCAGGGCCATCAGGAAGGCACCCATCTGCGACGGCGTTGCATTACCTGACATCATGACATCGAAGGCCGTTCGTGCATCTTCGATGCTCAGGGTCGCACCGCCGGCCACCTGAGCAAGCAGCCGCTTGAATTCTGTTACATCCGCGCTCATGCCGCCTGTCCGCGCACCGCTGTCTCGTTCACCGGAAGGCCGCAATAGCGCACGAAATTGGCCAGCATCGCAAGGCCGTGTTCGGAGGCGATGCTCTCCGGGTGGAACTGCACGCCATGGATCGGCAGGTCGCGATGGGCCAGTCCCATGATGACCCCATCCTCGGAGCGGGCGGTGACTGTAAGGCTGTTGGGCAGCGTGGCCGGGTCGACGGCCAGGGAATGATACCGCGTGGCGAGGAAATCCTGTGGCAGGCCTGCAAATACGCTATCGCCTGTATGGTGGATGCGGCTCATCTTGCCATGCAAAGGCAGGGGAGCGCGGACGACCTTGCCTCCGAAGGCCTGCCCGATGGCCTGATGGCCCAGGCATACGCCGAAAAGCGGAAGTTTTGCCACGGCGGCCTTGGTGATCATCGGCAGACAGATTCCGGCCCGATCCGGATCGCAGGGGCCAGGAGAGAGGACGATCCCCTCCGGCTTGAGGGCCATGATTGAATCGGGATCGGTTTCGTCATTCCGGAAGACACGGACGTCAGCCCCTACCTGCCCGAAATAGTGAACCAGATTCCACGTAAAGCTGTCGTAGTTATCGATTAATACCAGCATGCCCGATCCTCAGATCGCTACTTTATCATAAGCCGCCAAAGGGACGACAGGCGCGGCAATACCCGTATTAATAGTATATCCCAGGACAAAAAACGTCATAAAATCATGGTATTGCGGCCGACGGCAAATAGCAGAACAATCCATGGAAGAAATATTTATAGGGGGGATTCG
The DNA here is from genome assembly GCF_046297895.1 of Ferrovibrio sp. GTDB lineage: Bacteria > Pseudomonadota > Alphaproteobacteria > Ferrovibrionales > Ferrovibrionaceae > Ferrovibrio. The sequence continues at coordinate 55,849 of NZ_JBKBHC010000005.1, forward strand.
TTATGGCTTTGCCTTGGCTGCAAGGGAAACCCGGCCCAACCGTCCGCATGGGAATCAGGCAGCGGCTTTACGTCGCCGTCGGCGCGATCGCGTCTTTCGCCTTGGTCTCGGCTGCTGCCGGCTGGTTTGCCATGTCTCGGCTCGACAAGGCCATCGTAACCGTAACGGATGAGGGGGTGGTGGCCGTGACGGCCTCGCTCAGTCTTGCCGAGCTGGTTGCAAATCTGGCCGGTGTGGCGCCGGACCTGATTTCCGCCCAGACAGAACGTGAAATCCAGGTGCTGTCCGAAGGCATCAAGCAGAAGCAGGACCGGATCCAGGCCACCTTGGCCGTGGTTGCGGCAACCATGTCGGGCGAACAGGTTCAGGTTATCCAGAAGGAGACGGCCGCGTTGCTGGGCAGTATCGCGCAGCTTCGCCAGGTGGTGGATGCCCGCATCCGTACGTCGCAATTCCTGATCGAGGAAACCGGCAAGCTGGCAACCGCACATGCGGCCTTTCTCCAGGTGGCGGCTCCCATGGTTGACGATGCCGTGTTTGAACTTACGCTCGGCATGAATTCCGCTGCCTCGTCTGGTGACTCTGCAAAGATCGGCCAGACGTTCACGCGATTAGCGAATGTTGAATTGCGGATGGTCCAGGGCACCAGCAAGCTGATTGCCGAGGTAAACAACGTGGTCGGGTTGCTGGCGGTCGGAGCGCAGAGCGCCAGTGCCAGTGAGATCGAGAAAATCAGTAACCGATATGAGCTGGCGGCGCGCAAGGTGGAAGATAGTCTCGCCGATATCGAGAAGATTCAAAAAAATCCCGACCTTGCAAAAGTTGCGACAGCCATCCTCGATTTTGGCAGCCCGGGGATCGGCCTGATCAGCCTGCGCGAGCAGGAAATCTCGGCCATGGATCAGGCCCGACGCATGCTACAGGCAAGCCGTCAAGCCGCAGAACGGCTTGGCGCTGCAACCGCACTGGCTGTCAGCACGGCCAATCAGGGCATGGAGGATGCCACCATTGGCGCGAAAAAGACGAGCGAAGGTGGCAAGCTGATCCTGATTCTGGTCGCGATTGCCAGTTTGGTCGCCGCGTCCATGGTGGGGTGGCTCTATATCGGGCGACGGGTCGCCGCGCCATTGACGGCTCTGACTGGCAGCATGGGGCGGCTGGCCAACCGGGAATGGGATACTGAGGTCCGGGACAGGGACAGGCAGGACGAAATTGGCGATATGGCGCGCGCCGTCCAGATATTTAAAGAAAACGGTCTGCAGAACGAGCAGTTGCAGCGCGAAGTGGAGAAAAATCGGCAAACCGCGGAAGAGCAGCGGCGACAGCAGGAACAGCTTCTGGATCGTGCGGTCGGCGAGGTTGTAGGCGCGGCAGCGGATGGAGATCTTTCGGTGCGCATCGACACCGCAAATCTCGATGGCATGATGGCCCGCCTCGGTGACAGGATGAACGGGCTGCTGAAAACGGTAGACGAGGTTTTTGCGAGCCTTGGGCAGGCGCTGGGTGCAATGGCGCGCGGTGATTTCACCCATCGGATCGATGCCGACTATGCCGGTGTTTTCGAGCGGCTGAAGCAGGACGCCAATACCACGGCCCAGCAGTTATCGCAGATCGTGGGGCAGGTGACGTCCGCCGCTGCCACGGTGCGCGATGCCGCGGCCGAAATATCGACCGGCAGCAACGATCTGGCCCAGCGTACCGAGCAGCAGGCCGCGAGCCTGGAGCAGACAGCGGCATCGATGCACGAGATCACGTCAACCGTGAAGCAGAATGCCGATAATGCCGAGGCCGCCAACCAGTTGGCCGCCGCCGCCAGATCGCGCGCCGAGGAAGGGGGCAGCGTTGTGCGGGATGCCGTACAGGCGGTGACACAGATCGAGGGCAGTGCGCGCAAGATTTCCGACATCGTGGGACTGATCGACGAGATCGCCTTCCAGACCAACCTGCTGGCGCTGAATGCCAGCGTGGAGGCGGCGCGCGCCGGCGAGGCCGGCAAGGGCTTTGCCGTGGTGGCGCAGGAGGTGCGCGCCCTGGCGCAGCGTTCCGCCGATGCCTCCAAGGAAATCAAGTCGCTGATCCTGGAATCGAATGCCCAGGTCAAAACCGGGGCGGCGCTGGTGAACCAGACCGGTACGAGCCTGAGCGAAATCGTCACAGCTGTGAAAAAGGTGGCGGATATTGTGGGAGAAATCGCCTCGGCCAGCCGGGAGCAGGCTGTCGGCCTAGATGAGGTTAACACTGCCGTCTCGAATATGGACGAGATGACCCAGCGTAACGGCGCCCTGGTGGAACAGACTACCGCCTCGGCCCAGGCCATGGCCCGGCAGGCCCAGGAACTGGCGGATTTAGTGGGACAATTCCGCGTCTGAGGGTGACAATTTAGCGTTTGACCGGCCGGCGCGGCGCGTTATACCCATCCGGCATTGTTTTTCAGGAGGTCGGTATGGCCATGGACGCCATCAGGGTCGCGATTTTGGGTGCCAGCGGTTACACGGGGGCGGAGCTTCTCCGCGTCCTGCTGCGCCACCCGCGCGTCCGCGTGGTCGCCCTGACCGCCGACCGGAAAGCCGGCGAGGGGATCGAAACGGTCTTCCCGCAATTCCTGGGCATGGGACTGCCCAAGCTGGTGACCATCCAGGAGGTCGACTGGAGCGGCGTGGATGCCGTGTTCTGCGCCCTGCCGCACGGCACCACCCAGGAAGTGATCGCGGGCCTGCCCACGCATCTGAAGATCGTCGACCTGTCGGCTGATTTCCGGCTACGGGATCTGGCGGAGTACGCCAAATGGTACGGTCATGAGCACCGGGCACCAAAGCTTCAGGAAGAGGCGGTCTATGGCCTGACCGAGATGTATCGCTCGGATGTGGCCAGGGCCCGGCTGGTGGCCAACCCGGGCTGCTACCCCACCTCGGCCCAGCTGCCGCTGATGCCGCTTCTGGCCGCTGGCCAGATCGATCCCGACGATATCGTGATCGACGCCAAATCCGGCGTGTCAGGCGCGGGTCGGGCGCTCAAGGAAGGGTCGCTGTATTGCGAGGCGGCGGAAGGCACCCATGCCTATGGCATTGGTTCGCATCGGCATGGCCCCGAGATCGAGCAGATCCTGTCCGAGACCGTCGGCCGGCCGATCGTGGTCAATTTCACCCCGCACCTGATGCCGATGAACCGGGGTATGCTGTCGAGCATCTATGTGAAGCTCAAGCCCGGCGTCACGGCCGACGATCTGCGGGCGACTCTGTTGCAGCGCTATGCAGACGAGCCCTTCGTCCAGGTCACATCCCAGGGCGTGGCACCGCAGACGCGGCATGTGCGTGGCACCAATGCCTGCCATATCGGCGTGTTCGCGGATCGGGTGAAGGGCCGCGCAATGCTCTTTTCGGTCATTGACAACCTGATGAAGGGTGCCAGTGGCCAGGCCGTACAGAATTTCAACGTTATGTACGGCCTTCCGGAAACCATGGGCCTGGATCAGATCGCCCTGTTCCCGTGAGCTGGGTGCTGCCTTTCGGCGACCGGCATCCGGTGATTGCGCCGGATGCCTTCGTCGCGCCGAATGCGACCGTGATCGGCGACACCGAGATCGGCGCCCGCAGTTCGATCTGGTTTGGCTGCGTCCTGCGCGGCGACGTGAACAGCATCCGGGTGGGAGCCGACACCAATATCCAGGACGGCTCCGTCGTGCATGTCACGCGGGCGAAATTCGGCACCGTGATCGGCTCCGGCGTAACGGTAGGCCATATGGCCCTGATCCATGGATGCATCCTGGAAGATCATTCCTTTGTCGGCATGCAGGCCACGGTAATGGATGGCTGTGTCATCGAGGGCGAAGGCATGCTGGCCGCTGGGGCCCTGCTGACGCCGGGCAAGCGGATTGCTGCTGGCGAGCTTTGGGCCGGCCGGCCGGCCAGGCTGATGCGTCGTCTCGATACGGATGAATTGCGGAATATCCGGGAAACAGCGGCTCATTACGCCCGCCTGGCCGCGACCTATCGGGCCCAGCTGGCAACGACTCGTTAAGACTTTCTTGAATTACAGCCGCTAGCCTCACACATTTAGTGCAAGGATGAATGCGCCTCGGTTTCATTGTGGGGCGTGCAGTGGATGGAGACATGAGCAGCGGCGCCACCCATGCCCCCTGGCCGGATGATCTCTACGATCAGATCAAGGCCCATGGCGAGTTCCTGTCCGGTAAACTGGGCAAGCTCACGCGCGGCAAGCAGCTCACCCTCGTGGGCGCCGATCTCACCGGTATCAAACTGGTCGGCATGAACCTGCAGCGCACCGTGTTCCGCAGCTGCCGCTTCTATTGCGCCGACCTCCGCAATTCCGATTTCAGCCAGGCCGTATTGACGGGCTGCGACTTTTCCGGCGCCGACCTCACGAATTCGCGTTTCATCTGGGCCAATCTGCGTGGCGCCGACCTGTCGCGGGCGATCCTGAAGGGCACGCGCTTTGAGAACGCCGACATGCGGCCGATGACCGATCCTCCGGTTCCGCCGCATGGCAAGGGCGGAGTGGTGTCTCTGAAAGACACCACATTGCACAATACCAACCTGACCCAGGCCAAGCTGTTGGGCGCCTCTTTCGTGGGCGCCATTCTTGACGGTGCCATCCTCGATAATGCTGACCTGGAAGGCGCCGACTTCTCGTATTCCACGCTGCATAAGGTGCAGTTCAAGAACGCCAAGCTGCATGATGCCAATTTCAATCTGGCGGATTTTCCTCCAGACATGCTGCGCGAATTGCAGGGCACCGGCGCCAAGCTGCCACAGGAAATCTCGCCCGAGGTGGTCGAGCAGGTTCTCCGCGATCATCAGGCCTGGATCGAGTCGGACGGTCACACCGGACGCCGTGCGATCATGGCTGGCTGGTATCTGTCACGCATGCATCTGGCTCAGGCAAATCTGAACGGTGCCGATCTGCGCGCGGCCAATCTCTCGAATGCCAACCTGCATGGCGCCAGGTTGATCTGTTCCGACCTGCGCGATGCCAACCTGATGTATACCAACATGACGGATGCGGATTTCCGGGGCGCGCTTATCGAGGGTGCGCGCGGACTGCCTGTGGTGCTGAACGACAGGAAGAACTAGGTCAGCGCCGCCGCTGCGGCAGACCGGCGCCGGCGGATTTGTCGTCCCCGGCATTCAAGCCCTTTACCGCGCGAAGGATGCGTCGCCAGACCAGCGTGCCGGCAAAATCTCCGCCCAGGGTCATCTCTGCCAGAACCTTGGTGGCATGGGTTTCGGCCCGACGCGGACCATAATCGGCGATCAGATCGCGCGCGGCGCGCCAGATTTCAGCATCGGAATTCATGGAAGGCAGACTGACGGCAAAAGGTTAGCGAAAGGTAATTGGCAGGCGCCGGATGGAATGGTCAGGCCATGTCCTTCACCTTGTCCACCGCCGCCCGCAGGTTTTCCAGCAAGTCCTTTTCCATTTTCGCCGAGGGCTTATGGATGCCCTGGGCCAGAACGACATACATGGCGTCGATATGGATGCTGATCACCTCGAGCTGGGCCTCGTTTGGAATGCCCAGCTTGGCGATGAAGTCCTTCAGCGATTTGGCCAGCTGGCTCAGCAGCGGATAACCGAAGGTGCCTCCCATTCCCTTGATGTCGAAGGCCAGCTCGGAGATGGTTTCCATGATGAAAATCCGCGACAGCGGATCGTCTTCCGCCGCCTTAACCTGAATCCGCATTTCCCGCAGGTTGTTCAGGATTTCCTTGGAGAACTCGTCGGCATTGTCGGCGATGACGGAGTCGATCTTGGCGCGAACGTCATCGGTCAGCGTCAGTTCCAGGCCAGTGGTGAAATTCACCGCCTTCTGACGCAGATCCTGCGGCGCCTTGATGAAACGCGGCTTGTTGAGTCCCTTGGCCATCGCTCTACGACCTGTCCGCCTTTTGGCAGACTGAGTATTCCCGCTGGGCGGGCAGAAGCGGTTATATCGGTCTCTCGCTGGCCTGTATATGCCCGTCCCGGCCGGCCAGGATGAGCCGGCCGGCCGGAAGGCATGATCACGACCCGATCAGGCCGCCGTCCGTCTTGGTGATGACGACGACGGAGGGACGAGGCGGCATGTCAGGCAGAAAATCGGGCCAGCGGGTGGCTGGATCTTCGAAGGTCGAGCCTTTTCCGCTCTTGGTGAACTTCTCGCCTCCATCGGTTGCGGGATGCTGCACCGCAACAAAGAGCGTCTTGCCGTCCGGAGTAAAGCATGGGCCGCACATTTCGGCCCCAACAGGAACCCGGAAGAACATCTTGGACAGGCCGCGGTTTGGCCCTTCGGTTTCGACGGCCCACACGCCATCCGCCGTGCCGCTGGCCTTTTCCCAGGCTTCGCCCTGATCGGTCGTGATCCAAAGCCGGCCCTGGGGGTCGATGGCGGCATTATCGGGACAGGCAAACCAGCCGTTTTTGCTGGTGGCGGGATGGAATTTGCCAGCCACCCTGGGATCCGCCGGATTGCCGGCCTGCAGCAGGAGCGTCCACTGGCACTTGGCGCCCGCATGGTCCCCATTGGAGACCTGCATTTCCACCACCTGGCCCCACTCGTTCGAGGCCCGCGGATTGGCGGCATCCACCTGATCAGCCTTGCGGCGGGTGTTGTTGGTCAGCATCACGTAGACGCGGCCATTGGCAGGATGGGCCTCGATATCCTCCGGCCTGTCCATCTTGGTCGCGCCGAGCAGATCTGCGGCCCGGCGGGTCTCGATCAGGATATCGGCCTGGCTGTTGAAGCCATTGGCAGCCGTGAGCGGGCCCTGGCCATGCACCAGCGGCAGCCAGTCCGCCGAGCCATCCGCGTTGTATCGCGCAACATACAACGTTCCCTCGTCGAGCAGATTCAGGTTTGCCCTGCGATCATTCGGATTGAACCGCTTCGCCGTGACAAACTTGTAAACATATTCAAAGCGCTCATCGTCACCGGAATACAGCACCACGCGCCCGTCGCTGTTCAGCACGACAGCAGCGCCTTCATGCTTGAAGCGGCCCAGCGCCGTGCGTTTTTTGGGGACTGATCTGGGGTCGTAGGGATCGACCTCGACCATCCATCCGAAACGGTTTGCCTCGTTCGGCTCTTTGGCCACGTCGAAACGGTCGTAATACTGGCCCCAGTTATACCAGTTGCCTGGCACCTCATATCGCTTGTGGTTGCGCTCCTCAGGGTGTCCGGCTTCCAGTTTGCCGCCAAAATAACCATGGAAATTTTCTTCCGCCGTCAGGACCGTGCCCCAGGGGGTCAATCCGCCGGCGCAGTTGTTCAGCATGCCGATGACGCGGCGCCCGCTCGGATCGGCCTTGGTCTTCAGGCGGGCATGGCCGGCGGCGGGGCCGGTTATCTCGCAGACGCTGCTGAGAGCATCGATGCGGCGGGCATAGGGGCTGCCGCCGACCAGGCTCCATTTTCCGTCGGCATTCTTCTGGACTTCGATAATGCTGGCGCCATGGGCCGCCATCTCTATTTCCACCAATGGCCTGGTCATATCCTTGAACAGCTTGTCCTTGCTGTCCTGGCGGCCGATGCCGGGGAACATCACTTCCTCGCTGGTATATTCGTGGTTCACGAACAGCAGGCCGCGGTCTGAGTTCCGGCTCCCGAGCGGCAAGGGCATGTAGCCGATGAAATCGTTGTTGTAGCCGAACTGCTTGGCCTGCGCGGCAGCGCTTTGCGCGCGCACATTGAAGGCCGGCGCATCGGAGGTGACGGGATCGCCCCACCGGATCAGGATATCCGCATCGTAACCCGGGGCGACATGATGGCGGCCATCGACGCCATGGGAGATTTCTGTGAAAGTGAAGCCTCCAGTGGAGGCCCGGGGAGAATTCTGAGCGGCGGCGGAGGCCGCCAACGGTAGTCCGCTGCCCAGGGCGATGCCGGCTGCACTGCCGGCCAGCAGGCCCTTCAGTACGTCACGGCGGCCATAGCGCTGTCGCACTACCTCGGAAATGGTGGGGTTGGGGCTATCGTTGATGCCAATATCCTGGGAGTCTTCAAATGCTTCGCTCCGGCTGCGGCCGTCGAAGGTGGGGCTGGTCATGCGGGTCTCCTGATAGGACGGCTCTGATTCGTCCGACACAGATGCGTACCGCCGCTATATGACGGGATGATGAAGCAAATTCCGCAACTTGAGGTACATTTTGGACCGCGTCTTTCGACTAAAGTCGTGTGGAACGGTATAGAAAGTTGACAACCCTCTCTTCCACAAGGTCCCGGTGTTTGCGTTAAACTCTCGAAAGCGCGGTATGATCGAAAAGACTTGAAAACAAATCGCGCAGAGTACTGATGATGTAGCGTAATGTACCGGGGGAGGGAGTATGCGAGTTCTGACCAGCCTGCCAATGGGGCTTCGGCTTGGATTGGCAATCTTGGCATTGCTCGTTCTGGCGGCCGGATGGATGTGGAGCGCCAGCGGGAGCGGTATGGCCGGCGCCGAATACGGTTTGGTGGCGGCTGTTGTTGTGCTCGTGATCGGCGTCGTCTTTGTGGCCTCGCTCTCGGCAGGTCAATCTAATTTACTGAAGGCGCTGGATAATTTTCCCAAATTTGCGGTTGGCGAGAATCTGCCGGCTCAGATCAGGCAACTGGCTGGCCAGTGGAACGAGGACGAGAAGCGGCGCCAGGCACTGGATGACCGCATTGCCGAGCTGGAAGCGGAACTCGACCGCATCCGCCGGGCCGATACCGCCGTTCTGGATGAAATGGCTGCGCTTTGCGGCTCGATCGGCAAAGGTGTCCTTCACCAGCGGGTTTCCGACCATGATGGCGAGGAAGCCGCGCACCGTCTGGCCGAACATTTCAACGGCATGGCCGAGACCCTGGATTCGGTTGTCGGCGATCTCAAAGACCTGTTTGCCCGCATGGCGGAAGGTGATCTGTCGGAAGGGATCCCGAACAGCCGCGGCGGCGATTTCGCGGTCATGCACAATGGCGTTGAACAGGCCATCGAACGTCTTGGTAATGTGATCGGCACCATCGTTCAGGCAGCCAACACAATCTCGGCCGCAACGGTGCAACTGACCCGCGAAGCCAAGGGGCTGGCGGAAAGCGCCGAGGCGCAATCCACCAGCCTGGATCGTACGGCGGCCGACGCGGCGTCTCTTAGCGAGGCCGCCCGCGCCAATGAAGCTGCTGCCAAGCGCGCCAACCAGCGCGCCGACGAAGCGCGCGCGGCTGCCCAGAGTGGCGTACAGGTTGTGCGCCGCTCGATTGATGCGATGAACGAGATGGCCGAGATGTCTCACCGCATCTCGGAAATCACCTCGCTGATCAACGAAATCGCGTTCCAGACCAACCTCCTCGCACTGAATGCCAGCGTGGAGGCTGCCCGCGCCGGCGAAGCCGGGAAGGGGTTTGCCGTCGTCGCGCAGGAAGTGCGCGCGCTCGCCCAGCGTTCCGCCAATGCATCGAAAGACATCGGCGCCATCATCAAGCAATCCGACGACAAGGTAAAATCTGGCGTTACGCTGGTCAGCGAGACTGGAACGGTGCTGAACCGCATCGTCGAGGCGATTGATTCGATGGGTCAGCAACTCGGCGAAATCGAGCAGGCCAGTACGGATCAGTCCAGCCGCGTCAATGGCGTGACGCATGCCATCACCGACATGAATGCGGCAACTCGCGGCTATCTATCCGTTGTACAGCGTACTGGCGCTGCCATTCAGGATATCGACCAGCAAGTGGCCAACCTGGCAACACAGATCGGGTTTGTCACCACTACCGCCGATCGACCCTTCCTGTTGGCTGCCAAGCGGGCTGCGGCCGAGATCAGCGCTATGTTTGAAGACGCCATCGCGCGCGGCGAGATGAGCATGGAGGATTTCTTCGACGAGAATTATGCGCCCATCAAGGGCACCAATCCGCAGCAGTTCATGACGCGTTTCGTCAAATTCACCGATACGCATCTGCCGAAGATCCAGGAACCGCTGCTGGAATCGAATGCATCCATCGCCTTCTGCGCAGCCGTCGACCGTAACGGGTTCCTGCCGACGCATAACCTCAAATACTGCCAGCCGCAGGGCAGCGATCCGGTGTGGAATGCCGCGAACTCGCGCAATCGCCGTATCTTCAACGATCCGGTCGGACTGGCCTGCGGCCGCAATGAAAAGCACTATCTGCTGCAATGCTACCGGCGCGACATGGGCGGCGGTGTTTTCGTGCTGATGAAGGACATGTCCGCCCCGATCATAATCCAGGGGCGGCACTGGGGCGGTTTTCGTATCGGTTACAAGATCTGAAGCACAAAAAAAGGCGGGTCGGTACCCGCCTTTTTTCTTTTCTTTTGGGGTCCGGTCAGACCCGCTCGATCACCATCGCAATGCCCTGGCCGACACCGATGCACATGGTGCACAGGCCATAGCGGCCGCCGGTCCGTTCCAGATGATTCAGCGCCGTGGTGATCAATCGCGCGCCGCTCATGCCGAGCGGGTGGCCGATGGCGATGGCGCCGCCATTCGGGTTCACGTAGGTCGCATCATCTGGGACTTTCAGTTCGCGCAGTACGGCCAGGGCCTGGGCGGCAAAGGCCTCGTTCAATTCGATCACATCCATGTCGCGGATGCTAAGGCCTGCCTTCGCCAGTACCTTTTCCGTGGCTGGGACCGGACCGATGCCCATGATGCGGGGTGGCACGCCGGCAGTGGCCGTGGCTACAATACGTCCACGCGGCGTCAGGCCGTGTTTCTTTGCCGCCGATTCCGAAGCGATGATCAGGGCGGCCGCGCCGTCGTTCACGCCCGAAGCATTCCCGGCCGTGACCGTGCCGCCCTGGCGGAACGGCGTGGGCAATTTGGCCAGAGCCTCAATGGAGGTGTCGCGTGGATGCTCGTCCCTGTCCACGACCACCGGATCGCCTTTGCGACTGGGGATCGTTACCGACGTGATCTCGGCTTCAAACAATCCCAGCTTAATGGCATTCAGCGCGCGCTGCTGGCTGCGCAGGGCGAAGGCGTCCTGGTCGGCGCGGCTGATGCCAAATTGCTCGGCGACATTCTCGGCCGTTTCCGGCATGGAATCGACGCCATATTTCTGCTTCATCAGCTTGTTGACGAAACGCCAGCCGATGGTGGTGTCGTGGATGTCGACCGTGCGCGAAAATGCACTTTCAGCTTTTGCCATCACGAATGGTGCGCGGCTCATGCTCTCCACGCCGCCGGCAATGGTCAGATCAAGTTCGCCGGTCTTAACGCCACGTGCGGCTGCGCTGGCGGCTTCCAGGCCGGAACCGCAGAGACGGTTCACCGTGGCGCCGGGTACTTTCTCTGGCAGGCCGGCCAGCAACAGAGCCATGCGAGCGACGTTGCGATTGTCCTCGCCGGCCTGGTTGGCGCAGCCAAAAATCACGTCATCGACGGCACCCCAGTCGACGGCGGGGTTGCGTTGCATCAGGGCCTTGATCGGTACTGCGCCCAGGTCGTCGGCCCTTACGCCGGACAGAGCGCCACCGTAACGTCCAACGGGCGTGCGTATGGCGTCGCAGATGAATGCCTCGGTCATGTGTCTCTCCCTAAGGTCTCTCGGCCGAGTGGAACGGGCCGCGGCTCTGATTCTGCTCAAACCGGCGGCGTGCGGCTGATGATGGCGGAGTAGAGCGACGAGTCAACATTTCCGCCCGATGCCACCGCGATTACCGTGCGGTTAGCGCACGTCACTCTGCCATTCAGAACGCTGGCCAGCGCCGCGGCACCGCCCGGCTCGATCACCAGCTTGAAATAGTGGAAGGCAGTGGCCATGGCGGTTTCCACTTCGACATCGGTGGCCGAGACGGCGCCGTTAAGGCAGGCGCTCATCACGCCGAAAGTGATATCGCCCGGATGCGGAGCCATCAGGGCATCGCAGAAAGTATTGCCCTTGCCGGCATGGCTCATGATCTTTCCGGCCTTAAGGGACAGATCGATGTCGTCGAACTGATCGGGTTCGGCGCAATAGACCTCGGTGGGGGGAAGCCGATCCTTGATGGCAAGGGCAATGCCCGAGATCAGACCGCCGCCTGAGGCCGGCGCCAGCACCGCATCGGGCACGATATCGCGTTCGGCGCATTGCGCGGCGATTTCCAGACCGATGGTGCCCTGACCGGCGATGATGAAGGGATCATTGAACGGCGGCACCAGTGTCATGCCGCGTTCATCGCAGTAGCGGCGGCCGATGGCTTCCCGGTCCTCCTTGTATCGGTCGTAGAGAACGACTTCGGCGCCATAGGCGCGGGTATTGGCGATCTTGATCGCCGGCGCGTCGCTCGGCATCACGATCACGGCGGGGGTGTTGCACAGTCTGGCGGCCCAGGCTGCAGCCTGGGCATGATTGCCGGACGAGAAAGCGACGATACCGCGCTTGCGTTCTTCGGCATCCAGGCGGCTGATCCGGTTGTAGGCGCCGCGGAATTTGAATGACCCGGTTACCTGCAGCGGCTCGGCCTTGATCAGCAGCCGGCCGCCGAGCTTTTCATTCAGGAAGCGGTTTTCCAGCAGCGGCGTCTGCACGGCGATACCCCGCAGACATTTGGCGGCGTCCTCGACATCGCCCACGGTGGGCAGTGGCGGCAGTTTGGCTGGGGCGTTCATGACGATGGTCTCCGGACTCTGGACAGGGACGGTTTATAGCATGGCAGGCACGGCTCTACAGCCCGGCAAGAAAGGCATCGATCGCCGTCGCTGCTTCTGGTTCGTCCAGTTGCGGCACATGGCCAACGTCCGGCACGGTAACGGTCGCCATGCCGGCATGCTCCCGTTTCATGCGGATCAGGGTTTCGGCCGTCAGGATATCCGATAGCGTCCCGCGCAGGGCCAGCACCGGCACATGGCGCAAGCCGCGAAACAGTGGCCAGAGATCGGGCAGGGGCTGTTTGGCCTGCTCGCGCAGGGCCACGGCAATGTTCAGGTCGTAATCCAGCCGCAGGCCGCCGCGTGCGGTATCCTCGGTAAAGGTCGCCCGCGTGATCCGCATCCAACCTGCATCGTCCAGTTTCGGATAGGCTGGTCCATAGGTCTTCCGCAGGATTGCCATGGCGGTTTGATGGTCGGGGGCATGAACCGGATTGCCGATGTAGCCGGCGATGCGCTGACGGCCAACTTCGCTCACATCAGGCCCGACATCGTTGAGTATCACGCCGGCCAGTACGGTCGGCATCGCGGCCGCCATCGCCATGGCCATGATCCCGCCCATCGACGTTCCCAGCACGATCACGCGATGCAGATGTGTCACGGCCAGCAAGTGCTGCAGGTCGCTCAGGTAAACCGTCGGCTGGTAGTTCGACGGGGTCGGGTCATAGGCCGAACGGCCCCGGCCGCGGAAATCGAAACAGATCACGCGCCGGTCCTGGGCCTGCCGCATGGCGAAGTCGTGGAAGTCCCTGGCGTTGCGGGTAAGGCCGGGCAGGCAGAGCAGGGGCAGGCGGGCAGCGTTACGGGGGCCGTAGTCGCGAAAATACAGGCGAAGATCGTCCTGCGCATGGAAATAGCGCTCGGTGAAGCCGTCGGCGCTCATGCCGCTCCGAGGATTGCCGGAACGTCGTCCAGGCTGTCGAGCGTGACGTCGGGCGGGTTGGGCAGGCGTTCCGCGGGCTGGCCCGTACGGTTGATCCAGATCGCATAGAAACCGGCGCGTTTTCCGGCGTGGATGTCCCAACCGTTGCTGCTGTGGAAAGCAACGGCCTGGGCCGGCAGATTCAATCGCTCGGTGACCAGGCGGTAGACGCGGGGATCGGGCTTGTAGATGCCGACTTCCTCCACCGACATGCAGTGGTCGATCAGGCCGGCGATACCCGAGGATGCGCAGGCAGCCTGCAACATCGCTGGCGCACCGTTGGAAAGAATGCCCGTGATCAGCCCCGCCTGCTTGAGCCGTCGCAGCATGTCTGGCACTTCCGGATAGCAGGCCAGGTTATAATACAGGTCGAGCAGACGCCGGCGCAGGTCGGGCCGGTTCAGTCCGCGTTCATCCAGCGCGAAGTCCAGTGCATCCGCGGTGACCTGCCAGAAATCGGCATGCGCCCCCATCAGGCTGCGCAGCCAGGAATAGTTGAGTTGCTTGCTGCGCCAGGCGTTGGCCAGCGGCTGCCAGTCGGCGCCGAGTTCGCCGGCCATGGCGCGGGCGGCGGCATTCACATCGAACAGGGTGCCGTAGGCATCGAATATGCAGGCCCTGATCGCCGCGGCAGGCCGCGCCACTTCAGCAATCGCCGCCATTGCAGGCCTGCTGCGCCGTGCCGCGCATGTCGACATACATACGATCCAGGTTGGCCGGCTTGCTGCCCAGCAGAGCGCGATATATCTGAACCCCTTCCAGCACCCGCTGGACATAGTTCCGGGTCTCGGTGAAGGGGATCAGCTCGATCCAGTCGATTACGTCGACATGCGACAGGCGCGGATCGCCCCAATCTCGGATCCAGCGGCGCACTCGGCCTTCGCCGGCGTTATAGGCCGCCAGGGCCAGGACGTAGTTGTTACTCCAGTTCTGCAATAGGCCGTTCAGGTAGTGCGTTCCCAGCCGCACGTTGTAGCCAGCATCGTTGGTGAGGCTGGTAAGCTGATAGCCGGCCTTGATCTCCTTGGCCACGCCCTGGGCCGTGGCGGGCATAAGCTGCATCAGGCCGCGCGCACCTGCCGGCGACACGGCGAACTGGTTGAACTCGCTCTCCTGGCGCGACAGGGCCAGCACCAGGGCGGTTTCCGGCTGACGGACATGGAGCATCGGTTCAACGAGCGGATAGCTCTCGCGCACCAGGATGATGTTCTGGCGCGCCGAGCGTTTGCTTGCCATCACGGCCAGGTCCACGCGCCGCAGGTTCCGCGCCAACTGGGCCACCAGCTTGTGCTCCTCCGGCGTGTCGGCGGTATGGACCAGCCGCAGGATGAACGGGCGCAGGCGATCTTCCTGGTCCAGTTCGACCAGCAGGCGGGCGGCGCGCACCACTTCGCGACGCTCGAAATGCCGGGCGACTTCCGCGCCGGGCTGTGTCGTGTCGGGAAGGTTGAGGGGCGCCCCTGGGTCGATGACATGGGCCGCGAGCTGGCCGTAGAAGGTGGTGCTGTGCCGCGCCGCATCCTCGTAAGAGCGCCGCGCCAGATCCGCGTTGCCCAGGGCGTCATGGGTGCGTCCGAGCCAATAGCCGGCCCGTGACAGGCTGACGGGATAGCGCACGCTGTCCTGCAGTTTGCTGAAATGCTTCAGTGCGGCCTGCGGCTCCTGCAGCAGGCGCAGCGCGATCCAGCCGGCCAGCCACTCGGCCTCGGCGAGCGCGCTGCCATCCTTCAGCCCGTGGCCGGCCGCCAGCCGGTAGGCTTCCGAGATGCGGCCTTCGGCCATGGCCTTGCGGGCGCGGAGATGCCGCTCGGTCCACCATTTCTCCGCCCGGCCCAGATCGTCCGGCGCGTTGTGGAGCAAAGTCTCCACCCCTTCGTCCATGCCCCGCTTGCGCTGCCAGCGCAGCCGGTCATAGGCCAGGCCACCGTCTTCGCGCAGATGGGCCGGCAGCCCGGCAACCAGCTTTTCGGCCCCGGCAACATTGCCGGCCAGTGCGATGCGGGCTTCTGCCAGGCGCCGGGAGTCGCTGTCCAGCCTCGGCAGCATCCGGCGCGCTGCCTCGATGTTGCCGTCCCACAAAAGGCGGTCCGTGCGGGCTGCATTGTCGGCATTCGAGAAGCGGCTGCCGAATTCGGTCCAGAGTGTTTTTTCATCCCGCAGCGCAAGGTTGCCATCTACCCAGGCCCGCCGCATCACCGGAAAGGCATCGGCCTCGCGGCCCAGCCGCAGCAACGCCTCGCCCAGCCGCAGCAGCCCCAGGCCGGTTTCCGGCGGATGGGCATCGAACCAGGCGATGACACGGCCATCCCCGGTCGAGCCGTTCATGGCCTCTTCGGCCCGGCGCAGCAGGGCTTCACGCGCCGGCCAGTCAGGTTTGCTGTCGATGAAGCTGGCAATCTCCTCGAAGGAGGCGCCGCTATTGGGGGCCTGAAGCCAGAGCCAGCGCACCAGTTGCGGGATCAGGGGATCGCGGGCCGTCGCCGCGATGCGCCTGGCGGCGTCGAAACGTCCGGCCTCGGCTTCCTGCATGGCCTTGCGGCCAATCTCGCGGTCCGCCGCGCTCAGCAGGGTCTGCTGGGCCGGGAGCTGGGTCTGCTCCGGCCGTGCCGGAGGGGTGCCGCGCCGGGGCTTGCTGGCGGGCAGCGGGGCAGAAGTGGTGGTGGATATCAATTCGGCCGCCGGCTTGGTTTCCGGGGTCGGCTGGCTGGCCTCGGCCGGCAGCACCCAGCACAACGCAAGACCGGCCAGCAATGCCAGGCCGAACGGCTGGCGCCAGCGCCGGGAGGGACAATCGATACAATGCTGCGACACGGCGAATCTTCCGTAAATCCAAACACATGATAACAGGCTGCGCGGCCGGGCAAAAGCGCGGCTTGCCCTTGATGGCGCCTGCCGGCGCGGGTAAGGTCGCGTCTGATCCATTTCGTAACGCGCAAAGGTAAAGGAACCATCATGTTCAAGGGCTCGTTCGTCGCACTGATCACCCCGTTCCGGAAGGGGAAGGTGGACGAGAAAGCATTCGGCGACTTCGTCGAGTGGCAGATTGCCCAGGGCACGCATGGCCTGGTGCCGGTCGGCACCACCGGCGAATCCCCCACCCTGAGCCATGACGAGCACAAGCGTGTGGTCGAGATCTGCATCGAGGCCGCGCATGGCCGTGTTCCGGTCATGGCCGGCACGGGTTCCAATTCGACCGACGAAGCGATCGAGCTGACCAGGCATGCCCAGGAAGCCGGCGCCGATGCCGCCCTGATCGTGACGCCGTATTACAACAAGCCGACACAGGCTGGCCTGTATGCCCATTACAAGGCCATTCACGACGCCACGAAAATCCCGATCTTCATCTACAACATCCCGCCCCGCTGCGTGATCGACATGTCGGTGGAGACCATGGCGGCTTTGTCCAAGCTGCCGCGCATCCGTGGCGTGAAGGATGCCACCGGCAATATCGAGCGTCCGCTGCTGCAGCGCATCGCCTCGGGCCCGAAATTCTGCCAGCTCGACGGCGACGACACGACCGCGATCGCCTTCAACGCCCATGGTGGCACCGGCTGTATTTCCGTTACCGGCAACATCGCGCCAAAGCTGGTCTCGCAGATGCAGGAGGCCAGCCTGGCCGGCGATCAGGCCAAGGCGCTGGCGATCCAGGAAAAGCTGATGCCGCTGCACAAGGCATTGTTCGCCGAGACCAGCCCCGGTCCGGTGAAGTATGCAGCCGAATTGCTGGGCATCTGCTCTGCCGAGTTGCGCATGCCAATGGTGCCCCCCAGCAAGGCGACCACTGATCGCGTCAAGGCGCTGGTCAAGCAGCTAGGCCTAGTCGGTCCAAAGCAGAAGGCTGGCAAGGCGACGGCGAAGAAAAAGAAGAAGTAACCCTTCATGGCCCAGCAACCGCGCACGGTGGCCGATAACCGCCGTGCGCGTTTCGATTATCATCTGGACGACACTTTCGATGCCGGCATCGTGCTGGTCGGATCGGAGGTGAAAAGCCTGCGCGGCGGACGCGCCAGTATCCAGGATGCCTATGCGGCGGAGCAGGGCGGCGAGATATGGCTGATCAATTCGCATATCCCGGAATATGCCGGAGCGAACCGCTTCAATCATGAGCCGCGGCGACAGCGCAAACTGCTGCTAAAGCACAAGGAAATCGACAAGTTGATCGGCGCCCTGAAACGTGGCGGCGTGACTTTGGTTCCCTTGAGCATATATTTCAACGAGCGTGGCAGGGCCAAGGTCAAGATCGCGCTTGCCCGAGGCAAAAAACTGCACGACAAGCGCGAGACCGAGAAATCCCGCGATTGGGATCGCGAAAAGCAACGCTTGATGCGAAACAAGGGCAGGGAGTGATCGCGGAACCCTTCGGGAGGCAGCGATGAGCGACGAGTACAAGCCGGGCCTGCTCGGCCAGATCAAGGACAAGCTGATCGCCTCCAAGCAGCAATGGGCGAAAGATGGCCGCCTGCTGACCGGCGAAACCTCGGCGCCGAACCAGCGGCGCCTGCCGCCGGGTCAGAGGCTGGTGCGCGACTGGCCGGTGCTTGATCTGGGCGTGCAGCCGAACATCCTGCTTGATCGCTGGCAGCTGACTGTCGGTGGGCTGGTGCGAAACCCGGTCAAGCTGACCTGGAATGATTTTCTCGACCTGCCGCAGACCGACACCGTATCTGACATCCATTGCGTCACCGCCTGGTCGCGGTATGACAACCGGTGGAGCGGCGTGCTGGCGACTGATTTCCTCAAGCTGGTAAAGCCGCATCCCGATGCGCGTCATATCGTATTCCAATCCTACGATGGCTATGCCACGAACGTGACGCTCGAGATGTTTTCTGCGTCCGACGTGTTGCTGGCACATTCCTGGGAAGGTGCACCGCTGACGCGCGAGCATGGCGGACCCGTGCGCATTGTGATGCCGAAATTCTATTTCTGGAAGTCGGCGAAATGGATCAAGCATATCGCCTTCCTGGACCGCGAAGCACCCGGCTACTGGGAAGTGCGCGGTTATCACAATACTGGCGATCCCTGGAAGGAAGAACGCTACGGTTGATCCAGGTTCAGTCCGGCGACCATTCCATATCCGGATCGAGTGGATAGATCGGACGCGGCACCTGGCGCCAGGGCACGTTCTGCAATACCGGCGTGGTCAGGCCGGGTACGTCCACCTCGATGATGCGATCATCCGGAAAGAACTCATCGAAAGCAGCGCGGAAATGGCCGCGCGACTTGACCACCAGACTGCGCAGTCTGCCGATATCGATCCCGAAGCTTTCGAAATACATCGGGTCCAGCGCCTGGTGCCGTATGGTGGTCACCACCACCTGGATGCCACCAACCGCGATCACCGCAGAAGGGCCGACATTCAGGGTGCGGCCTGCGGCCATGCCGCGTCGGCCGACAAAACGGCCATCGCTGAGCGCAACCACTTTGCCGGGTGCCGTGAAGGCTTCGGAGAAGGTGGTGGTTTCGCTGCGATTGAACCGGGCCTCGAAAGTGGCCCCCATGCCCAGCCGATGCGCCTCGGCCGTCAGTTCCGGATCGAAGACCGGACCGATGGCGCAGCCCTTTACGCCGGCCTTGTGAAAAGCAGAAAGGATATAGGCAGTATTGCCGCGACCGCCGCCGCCCGGATTGTCGGCCACATCCGCGAACAGCAATGCCGGCCTGCCCGTATCGGTGCCGCAGGCCTGTGCCATGGCCGTCGCCTCTGCTAGCGGCGCAAGGTTGGCGATGAAGCGCCGGCGTTGCGACCAGGCATAGACGGCCACCTCGCGGGCTACGGCGCTGGCCCTGGCAGGGTCCGTCGCAGTGGCGATCACCGACATGCCGTTCTTCGGGGTGTCGCCCAGGGTGAATCCCGAGGACACCGAAACGTCGATCACGCCGTTCCCGACCCGCGACTGACCGTATGCGATGACATCGGCATAAGGTCCCGATTTGGTGTTCTGGCTGGTGGAAGGGGGGATGAACGGCAGCTTGACGAAAGCGGCATGCGGCTTCATTCCAGCCAGCATGGCGCGCAGGTGACGGGCGCAGTCGGCGCCGCGGTCCGGCATGTCGGTATGCGGATTGCAACGATAGGCAACCAGCACGTCGGCGGCATCCACCATGGCCTGGCTGACATTGGCATGCAGGTCAAGCGTGGCAACGACCGGCACGTCCGGCCCGACGATCTCGCGCACCGCGCGAAAGACAGTGCCATCAGGGTCGATGTCGCCGGTAGCGGTTGCGGCGCCATGCTGCGACAGGAAAACGCCATCCAGCGGTCCGGCATTGCGCAGATGCAGGCGCAGGCGTTCGATCACCCAGTCGAAAAAGGACTGCTCGACCGGTCCCGACGCGCCCACGGCCGCCATGATCAGGGGAACGCAGTCCCATGGGCCATCGGCGTTCATGGCAGCAGTGAATCCGGTCAGGGTGGTCGGACAACGCGGATTGGCGCTGGCCAGGTCGGCGAGCAGCGCTTCGCCCTCCAGCAGAACGTTGGCAGCAAACTCCTCGCGGGTGGAAACCGGCGCATGTCCGTTGCTTTCCAGCATGAATCCGCCCACCGCGATGCGCGGCGTTCTGGAAGGCGTATTACCGGACGTTATGGTTTCAGACCGCATCATGTGTTGACACCCGACTCCCTGCGACGCCCAATAATGGCGGGGATGGACTCATATGAAAAGGATTGAGGGGATGATGATCGTATCGCGGCGCCTGTTCATGGGCGGAAGCTTTGTGGCTCTGGCATCAGGCGGTTTTGCCTCGCGGGGCTCCGCGCAGACCGCTTTGCAGCTTCGGATCGGCACCAAGCTGGAACTGAATACGCTCGATCCTCATTTCTTCAATGGCTTTCCGCAGGGCTCGTCGCATAGCACCATATTCGACGCCCTGCTGTCCTATGACGAACAGCTTCGTCTGCGCCCCGCTCTGGCCACGGCATGGCGCAGTATCGACGACAAGACGTGGGAATTCGATCTGCGGCAGAATGTGAAATTTCACGATGGGTCGCCCTTCACGGCAGATGACGTGATCGCAACGCTGGAACGCGTGCCGAAGGTGCCGAATAGCCCGAATCCCTTCACTTTCTTTACGCGAGCCATTGTGTCCAGCGAAAAGCTGAGCGATCACCGCATCCGTTTCCGGACCGACGCGCCGACCCCAAGCCTGCCCAACGATCTGGCCCGCGTATTCATCATCTCCAAGAAATTCGTCGGCGCGAGCACGGCGGATTTCAATTCCGGCACGGCCGCCATCGGCACCGGCCCCTACAAGGTGGCGGAGTGGGTGAACAGCCAGTATCTGGTGCTGGATCGCAACCCGCTATACTGGGGGCCGGCGCAGCCCTGGGCGCGGGTCACCGAGCGGGTGATCAAGAGCGATGCCGGCCGTATCGCCGGGCTGCTGTCGGGAGATCTCGATGCCATCGACGAGATCCCGACCATCGATCTGCCGCGCATTCGCGAGGACAAGCGTTTCACCACCGCTAGCGGCACCGCCGCAACCGTGCAGTACATCGCCATGGATGCCGTGCGCGATGAAAGCCCGTTCATCTCGGCCAAGGACGGACAGCCACCGCTGAAAGGCAACCCGCTGAAAGACCGCCGGGTGCGCCGCGCCCTGTCGCTGGCGATAAACCGGCAGCTGATCGTCGACCGCATTCTCGACAAATCGGGCGAGCCGGCCTCGCAGTTTCTGCCGGCGCGGTTCGAGGGCACCAGCCCCAAGCTGAAAGTGGAGGCGGTCGATCTGGACCGGGCCAAGGCGCTGCTGAAGGAAGCCGGTTACGAGAACGGTTTCAAGATCACGCTGCATGCCACGAACGACCGCTATCCCAAGGACAAGGATATCGCCCAGGCGGTTGGCCAGGCCTGGACGCGCATTGGCCTGCAGGTCCATGTCGAGGCCCTGCCGGGTACGGTGTTTTTCAGCCAGGCGACGAAGCAGGAATATTCCGCCTTCATGGCGCAGTATGGCTCGGAGGATGCCTCCATCGGCCCACGCGTGCTGGTGCATACGCCCGGCGGCGGCTATGGCACGGCCAACCGGACCAAGTTCTCGGATCCAGCCATTGATACGGTTGTCGAGAAAGCGCAGACGGAAATGGATCCGGTCAAGCGCAAGCAGCTCGTGCAGCAGGCCATCGAGATGTCGATCGAGGCCCAGGCGATCATCCCCGTCTTCCATCCCAATGCCGAGATGGCCAGCAAGCGGGAAATCACCATCACCCCGCGTCCCGAGCGCCGGTTCAACGCCCTGATGATGAAGCCGAAGGCCTGATGGCGTGGCGCCGCCGCTGGCTAGACGGCGGCGGCGATCCGCTCGAACACCGCGTGGAACATCGCCTCGGTCAGGCGGCCGGTGTTGGTATTGTAGCGCGAACAGTGATAGCTGGAGAACAGGATCGCGCCGTTCGGCATCCGGTGTTCCGAACCATGGCCGAAAGGCGCGGAGGCGCGCTTCACCTTCAGCGTATCCAGAACGGCGATATGGGCGATCTGCCCAAGCGCCAGAATGGCCTTGAGGTTGCCAAGCGCCGCGATTTCATGTGCCAGAAAGCTGCTGCGGCAGATTTTTGTTTCTGCCGGCGTCGGCTTGTTTTCCGGCGGCACGCATTTTACCGCATTGGTGATGCGGCAGCGCACGAGCTGCAGCCCGTCATTCGGATCGGCCTTGAATGCGCCCTTGGCAAAGCCGTATTTGATCAGCGTGCTGTATAGCAGGTCGCCGGCATAATCGCCGGTGAAGGGCCGCCCCGTGCGGTTGGCCCCCTTCAGGCCGGGAGCCAGGCCGACCACCAGCAGGGCAGGATCGCCATCGCCCCAGGATGGCACCGGACCGTTGAAGAAGCTTGGAAAAGCCTTACGGTTGGCGGTGCGAAAATCCAGCAGCCGCGGACAAAGCGGACAATCATGGTCCGGCTGGATGACGGTACGCATCGATGGCTGGCGGTCGATCAGCGCAGGTGCTTGCGCGGATCGGCCGTGTCGATCTCGTCGAAATCGTCCATCGCCTGGGCCGGGCTCGACGGGGCGCTTGAACCCGTGCGCAACGTGGCATGGACGCCGGCGGTGCGCGACTGATCGCGGGCGGCCTGATCGCGCATGATTTTGGGCATCAGGTCCTGCAGCTCGATGAAGGTATCGGCCTGACGGCGCAATTCGTCGGCCACCATCGGCGGCTGTGTCTTGGTGGAACTGACCACGCTGACGCGCACGCCCTTGCGCTGCACGGCCTCCACCAGCCGGCGGAAATCGCCATCGCCGGAAAACAGCACGACATGATCGATATGCGGCGCCATCTCCATCACATCGATGGCCAGTTCGATATCCATGTTGCCTTTTACCTTCCGGCGGCCCATGGCATCGGTGTATTCCTTGGCCGGCTTGGTCACCATGGTGAATCCGTTATAGTCCAGCCAGTCGATCAGGGGACGAAGCGGCGAGTATTCCTGATCCTCGACCAGTGCCGTGTAATAGAAGGCGCGGACGAGATGCGATTCCTTGCGGAAGCTTTCGAGCAGGCGGCGGTAGTCGATTTCAAAGCCGAGGCTGCGCGCTGCGGAATATAAGTTGGCGCCATCGATGAAGAGCGCGACGCGCTCCTGAGTATAGAACTTCATGATCTATTCCTTGCTGTTATAGACTTCGGTGCAATGACTGTAACGTCGTATGTAACCCTTTGTGCTTCGGGGACAGGCCTAAGGCAAGAATAAAGTTATGGCAACAGATCGATCCGGCATCTTTATCGCCTTGGGCGCCAATCTCCCGAGTGAGGTGCATGGTGCGCCACGCGCGACACTTGAGGCTGCCGTGCAGTTTCTCGCCCGCGAGGGTGTTCGGATTCTGAAACGCTCCTCATGGTGGCAGTCCGAGGCACAGCCGGTTTCGGAGCAGCCGGACTTCGTCAACGGCGTTATCGAGATCCGAACCGGCCTGGCGCCAGCCGCGCTGCTGGAAAGGCTGCATCGTGTCGAGGAAGCCTTCGGCCGGCTGCGCCAGACCCGCTGGGAGGCCCGCGTGCTGGACCTCGACCTGATCGACTACCGCGGCCTGAGCATGAGCGGCGAGGGCGGCGGGCCGCTCCTGCCGCATCCCCGCATGCAGGACCGTCTGTTCGTCCTGCTGCCCCTGCGCGAAATCGCCCCGGACTGGCGTCATCCGGTTACCGGGGTCGCGATAGATGCCCTGATTGCCGGAGTAAATCCAATAAAAATCAACAGGTTAGAATGATTTTCTTGGGATTCGGGTCCGTTTTCTGCTTGTATAAAGGCTTGCAACCGCCGGGAATCGCCCTTAATAAGCGCGCTCCCGCCTTTCGCTGCCGATTTTACCGAGGGTAGACCATGGCCCGCGTCACCGTTGAAGATTGCGTCATCAAGATCCCGAACCGTTTCGAGCTGGTCCTGCTGGCCGCCCAGCGCGCCCGTGCCATCTCTTCGGGTGCCTCGCTGACGCTGGATCGCGACAACGACAAGAATCCGGTGGTTGCCCTGCGCGAAATCGCCGATGAAACGGTGGATATCGAAGGCCTGCGTCAGCGCATGATCGGCGGCATGCAGAAGCATGTCGAGGTCGACGAGCCGGAAGAGGACAACATGGCCGCCCTGATGCAGTCCGGCGAGTGGGCCGGCGTGCAGCAGGACAACGAAGATCTTGCCGAGGGTATGTCGATCGACGAAGCCGATGCCGACGAAGGCCCCGAAGCGGCCGACGAGGCCGACGAGGCCTGATCCAGACGCCCTGCGCCTAGCGCAGGGCTGATTTCCCCGAATTCTGCTGCCGGCGGGCTTGTCCCCGCCGGTTTTTCGATCAAAATTACTGTTTATGTACAACCGTTTGCCGGAGGCGGAGAACGGGGCAGGGATGATGCGTCCGCGTGTCATGCGCCAGGTTGAGCTGTTAGAGAAGGTCCTCGCCTACGATCCCGCGGCGGATGAGGACCTGCTGAACCGTGCCTACGTATTCTCCATGAAAGCCCACGGGGCGCAGAAGCGCGCCTCGGGCGACCCGTATTTTTCGCATCCCGTCGAGGTGGCCGGCATCCTGGCCGGCATGAAACTGGACAGCACGGCCATTGCCACCGGCCTGCTGCACGATACGCTCGAAGATACCGTCGCAACGCCAGACGAGATCGAGAAGAATTTCGGTCGCGATGTGCTGCGCCTGGTAGACGGCGTCACAAAGCTTTCGCGCATCGAACTGCAATCCGACCGCACCCGTCAGGCCGAGAATTTCCGCAAGCTGCTACTGGCGATGTCGAACGACATCCGCGTGCTTCTGGTCAAGCTGGCCGACCGGCTGCACAACATGCGCACGCTGCATTTCATCAAGACCCCCGACAAGCGCCGGCGCATCGCCAAGGAGACCATGGAAATCTTCGTCCCGCTGGCCGATCGCATCGGCATGCAGGATCTGAAGGAAGAGTTGGAAGATCTGGCTTTTGCGGAACTGAATGGCGATGCGCGTGCCTCTATCATCGCGCGACTGGATCAGTTGCGTAACGAGGGCGGCAGCCTGGTCGACCGCATCAGCGACAAGCTGAAGCGGACGCTGGCGGAAAACGGTATCGAGGCCTGGGTATCGGGGCGCGAGAAGCGGCCTTTCTCCATCTGGGAGAAAATGCAGCGCAAGAACATTGCGTTCGAGCAACTCTCCGACATCATGGCTTTCCGCATCGTGGTGCGCGATCTTGCCGCCTGTTATCACGCGCTTGGCATCGCGCACCAAACTTGGCCTTCGGTGCCTGGCCGCTTCAAGGATTACATCTCCACGCCGAAGCAGAACGGCTATCGCAGTCTGCACACCACGGTGATCGGCCCGGAGAACAAGCGTATCGAAATCCAGATCCGCACCCAGGAAATGCACGACATAGCCGACCTGGGCGTGGCGGCGCATTGGCAGTACAAGCAGAACGGTCAGGCCGCGCCGGAAGCCGAGGCGCGCCAATACCGCTGGCTGCGCGAGTTGCTGGAGATCCTGGAGCAGACCTCCGATCCGGAAGAATTCCTTGAGCATACCAAGCTCAACATGTTCCAGGACCAGGTCTTCTGCTTCACGCCCAAGGGCGACCTGATTGCCCTGCCGCGTGATGCCACTGTGGTCGATTTCGCCTACGCCGTGCATTCCGATGTGGGTGATACCGCCGTTGGGGCCAAGGTGAATGGCCGCGTGGTGCCGTTGCGCACGGTGCTGCGCAACGGTGATCAGGTGGAGATCCTGCGCTCCAAGGTGCCGGCCCCGAACCCGACCTGGCTGAATTTCGTCAAGTCAGGCCGCGCCAAGTCCTGCATCAACCGCTTTATCCGCCAGCAGCAGCGTGGCCAGTATCACGAACTGGGCAAGGCGATCCTGGTCAAGGCGTTCCGCGAGCATGATGCCACCGCTTCGGAAAAAGCCCTGGAACCAGCGGTGAAGGTGCTGAAGCTGCGTTCGGCGGATGATGTCTTCGTTGGCGTCGGTGAGGGTAACATCACCGCGCGCCAGGTGCTGAACATCGTCTTCCCGGGCCAGAAGCAGGACGAGGCCGAGAAGGCGCCGCCGCTCCCCCGGTCGCACCGCACCGATCACGGCAAGGGCGGCGGGATCCCGATCCGCGGCCTGATTCCCGGTATGGCGATGCATTTTGCCGGCTGCTGCCACCCGCTGCCTGGCGACCGCATCGTGGGCATCGTGACCACGGGCAAGGGCGTTACGATTCACACCATCGACTGCGATGCGTTGGAGCAGTTCGCAGAACAACCCGAGCGCTGGCTCGATCTGGCGTGGGATGCGCCATCGGATGGCGATAAGGCTCTTGGTCATGTCGGCAGGGTCAGCCTGGTGATCAACAACGAACCCGGCGCGCTCAGTGCCGTCACCACCGTGATCGCCAAGCACAAGGGTAACATCACCAACCTCAAGATCACCAATCGCAGCCCCGAATTCTTCGAGATGTTCGTCGATATCGAGGTGCGCGACGTGAAACACCTGACCAACATCATCGCTGCCTTGCGCGCCACGCCGAGCATCAGTTCGGTGGAGCGCGCCAAGGGATGATGCAATATGAAGATAGACGGGGGATCATGAATCGCGACGACGTGCTACGGCATTACCGGGAATCCGGTGCGCTGCTAGAAGGCCATTTCCTGCTCACATCCGGCCTGCACAGCCCGGTCTACATGCAGTCGGCCCGTGTGCTGATGCACCCCGAGCGCGCCGAAGCGCTGTGCAGGGCATTGGCCGATGCGATCCGCGCCAAGCTGGGCCCCAAGCCGGTTGACCTCGTCTGCTCGCCGGCCATGGGCGGCGTGGTCGTGGGTTATGAACTGGCCCGCCAGCTTGGTGTGCCCGCCATCTTCACCGAGCGGGTCGATGGGAAATTCGCCCTGCGCCGCGGCTTCGATATTCCGAAGGGAGCCCGCGTGCTGATGGCTGAGGATGTCGTCACCACAGGAAAATCCAGCCGCGAATGCATCGATTGCATCACGGCTAATGGCGGCGTTACTGTGGCAGCCTCTTGCATCGTCGATCGGTCTGACGGCGAAGTCGATCTCGGTGTCCCGCTTTTTGCGCTCTGCGGTTTCAAGGTGCCGGCCTACCGCGATGACGAACTGCCGCCGGAACTGCAGAAGATTCCAGCCATAAAGCCCGGTTCGCGCGGGTTGACCTGATTGGCTGAGGAGAGGGCGACGATGACTGCACGTATCCTGCGTCTGGGCGTAAACATCGATCACGTCGCCACCATCCGCAACGCGCGTGGCGGACGCCATCCCGATCCGGTGCGTGCTGCCAAGCAGGCTGCGGCTGCGGGCGCTGATGGCATCACTGCCCATCTGCGCGAAGACCGCCGTCACATCTCGGACAGCGATATCGACCGGCTGATGGCCGAGATCGACCTGCCTCTGAATCTCGAAATGGCCGCCACCGAAGAGATGCTGGCGATTGCGCTGCGCCACCGGCCGCATGCCTGCTGCATCGTGCCCGAGCGCCGCGAGGAGCGCACCACCGAGGGCGGTCTCGATGCCGTCGGCCAGTTCGATCATCTGGCGCCGATGATCGATAAGCTGTCGGCCGCCGGCAGTCGCGTTTCCTTGTTCATCGAGCCATCCGAACGTCAGCTCGATGCCGCAAAAAAGCTTGGTGCACCGGTCGTGGAACTCCATACGGGCCGTTATTGCGAGACCGAGGGCGAAGCACAGGCTGCCGAATTGCAGCGCATCAGGAAGGCAGCGGCCCATGCCGAGGCCATCGGTCTGGAATGCCATGCCGGGCACGGCCTGAGTTTCGATACGGTGGTGCCTGTCGCGGCGATCCCGACCATCGTTGAACTCAATATCGGCCATTTCCTGATCGGCGAGGCGATCTTCAGCGGCCTCGACAGCGCGATACGCCGCATGCGGGCCCTGATGAACGATGCGCGTGGCGTCACCGGCCGCACGGCTTGAGTGATGGCACGATGATCATCGGCCTTGGTTCAGACCTGATCGACATCCGCCGTATCGAGCGGACCATCGAGCGCTTCGGCGACCGCTTTCTCGACCGTATCTTTACGCCGGTCGAGAAAGCGCGATCCGAGCGTCGCCAGCGTACCCGGATCGAATCCTACGCCAAGCGTTTCGCCGCCAAGGAGGCCTGTTCCAAGGCACTGGGCACCGGCTTTCGCAAGGGGGTGTTCTGGCGGGACATGGGTGTGGTGAACCTGCGCAGTGGCAAACCTTCCATGGCCCTGACCGGCGGGGCCCTGCTCCGGCTCCAGAGCCTGCTGCCGCCCGGCCACGAGGCCCAGATCGACGTCTCCCTGACCGACGAACCGCCGCTCGCCCAGGCCATTGTCATCATCACCGCCAGACCGATATTACCCCCGGATTGCCGACCGGACCCAACGCTTGACTTTGCCGGCCGGTTGCCGGCTTGATGCACCCCGGCCGGGGGTAAAAACGGTCATAAGGGATTGATTTATATGAATCAGGAGCAGGCGGTGGCTAAGCCGAAAACGCGTGGCGGAGAACTCTGGGACAGCCTCCGCACCCTGGTTTATGCCGTGCTGATCGCCCTTGGCATCCGCACCGTCGCTTACGAGCCATTCCACATCCCGTCCGAGTCCATGCTGCCCACCCTGCTGGTCGGCGATTATGTCTTCGTCTCGAAATACGCCTATGGCTACAGCAAGTATTCCCTGCTGTTCAGCCCGCCGCTGTTCGAGGGTCGCATCCTGGGCTCCGAACCCAAGCGCGGCGACGTGGTTGTGTTCCGCTGGCCGCATGATCCGTCAGTTGACTACATCAAACGTGTGGTAGGCCTGCCCGGCGACCGCATCCAGATGCGTGAAGGCATGCTGTTCCTGAACGGAGAAGCGGTGAAGCGGCGCCGGGTCGAGGATTTTGAACGTCGCGACCGCTTCGGCAATCTGGTTGAGCGCAACCAGCAATGGGAAGAGACTCTCCCCGGCGATGGCCGGAATCCTGCCGTCACCTATCGTACGCTGGACCTTTATGCCTACAGTTCCAGCGACAATACCGGCGTCTACACCGTGCCGCCAGGGCATTATTTCATGATGGGCGATAACCGCGACAATTCTCAGGACAGCCGGGTGGCGCTTGAGATCGGTGGCGTCGGCTATGTGCCGGCGGATCACCTGATCGGCCGCGCGGAGGTGCGCTGGATTTCGATCGAACCCTCGGCCTCGCTGTTGAAGCCGTGGACGTGGTTCAGCGCCCTGCGCTGGAACCGGATGTTCACGGGCATCGACTGAGGCGGGCGTGACGGCAGACTCCCGGAAATCTTCGCTCGAGACATTGCAGCAGACGCTCGGCCACAAGTTTGCCGATCCCAAGCTGCTGGAAGAGGCGCTGGTGCATCCTTCCGCCAATCCACGCCGTAGCCGAGCCAAATCGGCGCGGCAGAAAGCGGCGGCCGATACATCGCTGACGCGCGATTATAATCGCCTCGAATTCATTGGCGACCGCGTGCTGGGCCTGGTGGTGGCAACGCTGCTGGCTGAACGTTTCCCGCAGGCCGAGGCCGGCGAACTGGCCCTGCGTTACAACGCGCTGGTCAAGCAGGACAGCCTGGCGCGCTTCGCGCAGTCTCTGGGTCTGGGGGATTTCATACAGCTCTCGCGTTCGGAACGCGATTCCGGCGGCGCCGGCAAACCGGCCATCCTGGCCGATGCCTGCGAGGCCGTGGTGGCGGCTCTCTACCTGGATGGTGGCCTTAAGGTGGCCGAGAAATTCGTGCGGCGCTATATGATCCCCATGCTGGATGAAGTCACCGGCGGCGCGGCGAAGGATCCGAAAACGGCTTTGCAGGAATGGGCTGCGGCGCGCGGCATGTCGGCGCCGAAATACGATGTGGTCAGCCAGGAAGGTCCGCCGCACGAGCCGCTGTTCACCGTGGCAGTCCGGCTGGGCAGCGGCGAGCCCGAAAGCGGACAGGGCGGGTCGAAGCGCGCCGCCGAACAGGAAGCGGCCGGTCGCCTGTTGGGCCGGCTTGAGAACGGAAAGAAATGAGCGAAGCCAGTTCCAGTACCCCGGCGGCGCCGCATTGCGGCTATGTCGCCATCATTGGCGCGCCGAATGCCGGCAAGTCCACGTTGCTGAACCGTTTGGTCGGCGCGAAGGTTTCGATCGTCTCCAAGAAGGTGCAGACCACGCGGGCGCGTATCACCGCCATTGCCGTGCAGGGCGATGCGCAGGTGATCTTCCTCGACACGCCAGGCATCTTCACGCCGAAACGTCGGCTTGACCGCGCCATGGTGAACGCGGCCTGGAGCGGCGTGGACGATGCCGATGCCGTGCTGCTTTTGGTCGATGCGGAACGCGGCTTCGACGATGAGAGCCGGGCGATCGTCGATGCACTCAAGGAGCGCAAGCGCGGGCATGTCCTGCTGGCGCTGAACAAGGTGGACGCAGTCCCGCGCGAAAAGCTGCTCGGCCTGGCCAAAGCCGTGAACGATGCGTTCCCGTTCGAACGCACCTTCATGATTTCGGCAGAGAAGGGCACTGGGGTCGACGATGTTCTGCGCGACCTTGCCGGCCGCATGCCGGAGGGTCCGTGGCTCTATCCGGAGGATCAGTTGGCCGATGTGCCGATGCGTTTCCTGGCCGCCGAGATCACCCGCGAACAGGTCTATCGCAGCCTGCATGACGAACTGCCCTATGCGATCACGGTCGAGACCGAGAACTGGAAGGACCAGAAGGATGGCTCCGCCCGCATCGACCAGGTGATCTATGTCGAGCGCGAGGGGCAGAAGAAGATCGTGCTGGGCGAGGGCGGCCAGATGATCAAGCGCATCGGCGCCTTCGCCCGCAAGATCATGGAAGAGCAGTTCGAACGCCGCGTGCACCTGTTCCTGTTCGTCAAGGTGCGCGAGGACTGGGGCGACGACCCCGAGCGCTACGAGGCCATGGGTCTCGATTTTCCGAAAAAGTAGTCGGGCTAGACGCCTACCATCAGCATGAACAGCGGTACGGTCACGAAGGCCAGCAGCGTGCTGGCGGTCACGATGGCGGCCGCCATCGGCGCGTCGCCGCCCATCTGGCGGGCAAGGATGTAGCTGGCGCTGGCCGTCGGCATGGTGCCCCACAGCACCAGCACCTTGGTTTCCAGCGGACCCAGGCCCCATAGCCGGCTGAGGCCGAATAGCACCACGGGATAAACCATCAGCTTCAGCGCACAGGCGATGCCCACGGCGCGTCCGGCGTTCTTCGCCGCTTCCCATTGCAGCCCGGCACCCACGGTCAGCAGACCCATTGGGGCGGCCATGCTGCCCAGCATCTTGAACACCGGCTCGATGCCGCGTGGCAGGGAAAGATCGGACACGTTCATCAGAATGCCGGTCACGCAGGCGATGATCAGCGGGTTCTTGACCAGGAACATCACCTGGCCCCTGAAGCTGGTGCTCTGGCCGTGATCGCCGTAACGCGCCAGCGTCAGCACGCACATCACATTGATGGTCGGGATCGCCAGGGCGATGGCCACGGCAAACAGCGTGATGCCGGCGCCGCCTTCCAGCGCCGCCACGGCGCCCAGGCCGACGAAGGTGTTGAAGCGCACCGCGCCCTGGAAGATCGAGGTGAATCCCGGGCCGTTCACCTTGGCCAGTGGCCGCAGCGCATAGACCAGCCCGGCCTGCAGCAGCAGGGCGGCAAACAGCGCGCCCAGCATGCCGCTGGGGTCGAAATCGCCCAGTTTGGCGCTGCTCAGGTTGTCGACCAGCAAGGCCGGGAAGAAAATGAAATAGGTGACCTTGTCGGCCAGCGGCCAGAAGGCGTCGCCCGGGAAATTGCCGCGTTTCATCGCGCCGCCGATGGCGATCAGCAGAAAGATGGGCACGATGGCGAGAACGACGGACAGCATGACGGGACTCGGGAGGCGGCGGTTTTGCCCGGAGTCTACCGGAAGCGGAAGAAGCCCGAAACTAGCGCGCGGCGAGGAGGATGAGCAGTTCCATCGCGCGGTTGGCGAAGCCGAAGCCCAGATACAGCGCCAGCGCGCGCAGGGCGGCGTCGTACCAGCCGATGGGCGGGGCGATGGCGGCGATCTGCGCCAGGCGCGGGGCGGTTGCCGGCAAAACCGGACTTTCCGCAGTTTCGGGCGCCGGCCGCTCGGGGATCAGGTATTCGGCGACGCGGGTGCGGGCGGGGCCGTAGATGCGGCGCCAGCGGAAGGCTTCGGCCTCGGCGCTGTCGGCGGAACTCAGCGAGGCGCGCGGAATCCAGCTATCGGCCATCCGGGTGAGGACGACATAGCGGGGAACGACGATCTCGGCCTGCATGCCCATGCTGCGATCCTTGTCAAAGGATCATTAAGAAATCTTAAAGAGCGGTAAATTTCTTCAACCCTAGGCTCTGGCCCGCCGCTGGCCCGCTGGCTATGCTCCGTGTCCGGTTTTTACCATGCCAAGGGACGGGATCAGCCAATGACCACCAAGACCAAGAAAGCCCCGGCGAAAAAGCGCACGGGCGCCGTGATGAAGGGCGGAAAATTCGACAAGTCCAATCTGCCGAGCCGGCATGTGACGGTGGGCCCCGAGCGCGCCCCGCACCGCAGCTATTACTACGCCATGGGCCTGACAGAGGCCGAGATCAACCAGCCCTTCGTCGGCGTGGTCACCACCTGGAACGAGGCCGCGCCCTGCAACATCACGCTGGGCCGCCAGGCGCAGGCGGTGAAGAAGGGCGTGAAGGCCGCCGGCGGCACGCCACGCGAATTCACCACCATCACCGTCACCGACGGCATCGCCATGGGCCACCAGGGCATGAAGTCGTCGCTGGTCAGCCGCGAGGCGATTGCGGATTCCACCGAGCTGACCGTGCGCGGCCATTGCTACGACGCCCTGGTGGGCCTGGCCGGCTGCGACAAGTCGCTGCCCGGCCTGATGATGGCTATGGTGCGCCTGAACGTGCCCTCCATCTTCATGTATGGCGGCTCGATCCTGCCCGGCCGCTTCCGCGGCCGCGACGTGACCGTGGTGGACGTGTTCGAGGCCGTGGGCCAGCATGCCGCCGGCAAGATGAACGCCAAGGACCTGCACGAGCTGGAATGCGTGGCCTGCCCCTCGGCCGGCTCCTGCGGCGGCCAGTTCACCGCCAACACCATGGCCTGCGTGTCGGAAGCCATCGGCCTGGCCATTCCGGGTTCGGCCGGGGCCCCGGCGCCCTACGAGACCCGCGACCAGTATGCCGAGGCCTCGGGCAAGCAGATCATGGAGTTGATCAAGCTGGGCATCCGCCCGCGCGACATCGTCACGCGCAAGTCGCTGGAGAATGCCGCCCGCGTTGTGGCCGCCACCGGCGGCTCGACCAATGCCGCGCTGCATTTGCCCGCCATCGCGCATGAGGCCGGCATCAAGTTCGATCTGGACGACGTGGCCAAGATCTTCAAGTCCACGCCCTATATCGCCGACCTCAAGCCCGGCGGGCGTTATGTCGCCAAGGACATGTACGAGATCGGCGGCGTGCAGGTGGTGATCAACGAGCTGTTCAAGGGCGGCTATATCCACGGCGACTGCCTGACCGTGACCGGCAAGACCATCGAGCAGAACCTGAAGGGCGTGAAATTCCCCAAGAACCAGGACGTGGTGCGCCCGATCACCAACCCGATCACGCCGACCGGCGGCGTGGTTGGCCTGAAGGGCAACCTCGCCCCGCGCGGCGCCATCGTGAAGGTGGCGGGCATGGCGCGGCTGAAGCATGTGGGCCCGGCCCGCGTGTTCGACAGCGAGGAGGCCGCCTTCGAGGCCGTGCAGGCCAAGAAGTACAAGGAAGGCGACGTGATCGTCATCCGCTACGAAGGCCCCAAGGGCGGCCCGGGCATGCGCGAGATGCTCTCCACCACCTCGGCCATCTATGGCCAGGGCATGGGCGAGAAGGTGGCGCTGATCACCGACGGTCGTTTCTCGGGCGGCACGCGCGGCTTCTGCGTCGGCCATGTCGGGCCGGAAGCGGCGGTCGGCGGGCCGATCGGCCTGATCAAGAACGGCGACATCATCACCATCGACGCGGTGAAGGGAATCTTAAGTGTCGACGTCTCGGCCAAGGAGATGGCGGCGCGGAAGAAGAAGTGGAAGCCGCGCAAGACCGACTACCAGTCGGGTGCGCTGTGGAAATACGCCCAGACCGTGGGCGACGCCCATGACGGCGCCGTGACCCATCCCGGCGGCAAGGCCGAGACCCACGAATACGCGGACATCTGAAGACCTCAATCCTGATCGTCATGCCCGGGCTTGGCCCGGGCATCCACGAGTTTTTTAAAAAAAGGAAAACGTGGATGGCCGGGCCAAGCCCGGCCATGACGCGTTGAAAAAACCAAGCGAGCCCCCCATGACCTATACCATCGCCATTGCCGGCTTCCAGCACGAGACCAATACCTTCGCGCCGCAGAAGGCGACGCTGGACAAGTTCGTCGAGGGCGAGGGCTGGCCGCCGCTGACCGAGGGCAAGGCGATCTTCGAGGTGTTCGAGCCGATGAACATTCCCATCGGCGGCTTCATCACTTCGGCCAAGGCCAAGGGCTGGGCGCTGGAGCCCATCGTCTGGGCGGCGGCGCAGCCGAGCAGCTATGTCACCGACGAAGCCTTCGACTTCGTGGCCAAGAAAATCACCGACGGCCTATCGAGGCTGAAGGGCCGGATCGACGCCGTCTATCTGGACCTGCACGGCGCGATGGTGGCCGAAAGCCATGAGGACGGCGAGGGCGAATTGCTGCGCCGCGTGCGCGCGACTGTAGGCCCCGACCTGCCGGTGATGGTGAGCCTGGACCTGCATGCCAACGTGACCGATGCCATGGTGCGGCACAGCGACCTGCTGGTCGCCTACCGCACCTATCCGCATCTGGACATGGCGGTGACCGGCGGCCGGGTGGCGCGGCAACTGGAAAAGCGCCTGAGCGGCGAACGGCCGAAGCAGGCGAAGGCCCTGCGCCGCGTGCCGTTCCTCATCCCGCTCACCGCGCAATGCACCTTCCTGGAACCGTGCAAGAGCATCTACGAAAACTTAAGCAATATGGAGCGCGGCGCGGTCAGCTCACTCTCGTTCTCGCCCGGCTTCCACCCGGCCGACATCGCTGAATGCGGCCCGACCATCGTGGCCTATGCCGACAGCCAGGAGGCCGCCGACAAGGCCGCCGACGATCTGGCCCGCCACATCACCGAACGCGAGGCCGAGTTCAAACTGAACCTGCTCTCGCCGGTGGATGCCATCGAGCGGGCGCGCCGGCTGATCCAGGGCGGCGCGCGCAAGTCGGTGGTTCTGGCCGACGTGCAGGACAATGCCGGCACCGGCGCGACCTCGGACACCACCGGGCTGCTCGCCGCGCTGATCGAGCAGGGTGTGCCCGATGCCACGCTGGGCCTGCTGTTCGACCCCGAAGCCGCCCGCATCGCGCACCAGGCCGGGCAGGGCGCCGAGATCGAGCTGCAGGTCGGCGGGCGTTACTTCGACGGCGCCAGGCCCTATCGCAACCGCTTCACCGTCTCAGCACTCAACGACGGCAGGTTCCTCTGCACCGGGCCGTTCTACAAGGGTACGCGCATGGCGCTCGGCCCCATGGCGCGCCTGACCTGCAAGACGCCGGGGGGCAGCGTGGATGTGGTGCTGAACTCCGTGCGCGTGCAGGCGGCCGACAAGGAGATGTTCCGGCATTTAGGCATCGAGCCGGGCGAGCGGCAGATCGTGGGCCTGAAAAGCACCGTGCATTTCCGCGGCGACTTCACCGACATCGCCCACGAGATCCTGAACGTGGAAAGCCCCGGCGCCTTCGTGGAGCGCGCCGAGACCCTGCCATACCGCCGCCTGCGCAAGGGCATCCGGCTCAGCCCGCTCGGCCGCGCCAACGCGTAATCCGCGCTGCGCGGCGCTGTGCTGCACGGTGCTGTGCTGCATGGTGCTGGCGCGCGCCGTTTCGCGGTCTCGCTGCGCGGTTTCGGATGCGGTTTGAATCGTTTTGCGATGGTTTTGCATAGGTAAGGTATTGATTCTGCGTAAATGGCGTTTTCCATAATCCGGGAGACGGCTGTCGCGCGACCCGTCAGAACATGTAGGGAACGAGGGGTCGGAATCAAGGGGGCGGGCACTCCTCTAGTTACGTCATGGCCGGGCTTGGCCCGGCCATCCACGAGTTCTTTTTTAAGACGTGGATGCCCGGCACAAGGCCGGGCATGACG
Source organism: Ferrovibrio sp. (assembly GCF_046297895.1). Lineage (GTDB taxonomy): Bacteria > Pseudomonadota > Alphaproteobacteria > Ferrovibrionales > Ferrovibrionaceae > Ferrovibrio. Next base: position 91,994 of record NZ_JBKBHC010000005.1, read on the forward strand.
ACTGAGGGGTGGTGGGGCCTGGGCCAAGCCCGAGCATGACGGTTGTGGGGTGAGTGGAAGCGGGGCACCGCCCGCATACACCCGTCCTCATTCCTCCACTTCGTCATGCCCGGCCTTGTGCCGGGCATCCACGACTTTCCAGACGAAGGGACGTGGATGGCCGGATCAAGTCCGGCCATGACGCGTGTCTGGCATCGCGTTACACTCCGCCCAAAGACTCTAAAACACGAGGGAGCGGGGCGTGGGCGAGGGTGCGCCGGCAGCGGGCAATACAGTCAAAGCCACCGACATTTTCTCAGCCGATGAAATCCGGCGCCTGAGCGCGCGCTCCGATCTCATGGGCGCCTGGCTGGTGCTTTGTGCCTGGGGGCTGATCGGCCTGGCCATGGCTTTGTTTGCCGCCTGGCCCAACCCGGCGACGTTTGTCGTTGCCGTGATGGTGATCGGCGGGCGGCAGTTGGGGCTCGCCATCCTGATGCACGATGCCGCCCATGGCCTGCTGTTCCGCACGCGGCGCTTCAACGAACTGGCCGGCCAGTGGCTCTGCGCGTATCCGGTGATCACCGACCTGCATCTCTACCGGCCCTATCACCTGAAGCATCACAGATTCACCCAGCAGGAAGACGACCCCGACCTTGTGCTCTCCGCGCCATTCCCGATTTCGCGCTCAAGCCTGCGCCGCAAGATTCTCCGCGACCTCACCGGCCGCACGGCGCTCACCCGCCGGCGCGAACAGGTGATGCTCACCTGGGGCAAGGCGGGCTTAAGCTGGCGCCAGAGATGGGAACGGCTTGAGAAGGGCGGCCTCGTCGGCGCGGCGCTTGTCAACCTCGCGCTGCTCGGCCTGCTGACCGCGCTGGGATACTGGTGGCTCTATCCGGCTTTATGGCTGCTGCCACTCGCCACCTGGTATCAGCTCGTCAGCCGCATCCGCAACATCGCCGAACATGCCATGGTGCCCGACAACGACGACAGCTTGCGCAACACGCGCACGACCAATGCCGGGCCACTCACGCGCCTGCTGCTGGCGCCATTCTGGGTGAACTACCATCTCGAACATCACCTGCTGCTGTTTGTGCCCTGCTGGCGCTTACGCCAGGCCCATCGCATGATGCTGGCGAAGGGTTATGCTGAGCGGATGGAACTGCGGGGGAGTTACGCCGAGGTGCTGCGGCTCGCGGCCAGTGCGGTGGGTGATGGACCGCATAATAATGTAGGCGCCGCTAATCGAGTTCATATTTGATATGGACACGCCCGCTTCATGTTCGGAAACTAACTAGTCATCAAGGGCGGGGGCCAGAGTAGTGAAAACACTCATTCAAGTAGATACATTCGGCGCGGTTGATGCTGATAATGATGATCTCTTGTTGGAATGTTTTGAAGATCATGAGGCATTCACCGGCGTAACGGATCGCTCACGTTTCTTAGTAGTTGGTAAAAAGGGCAGTGGAAAGACCGCAATATTTAAAAGAATGCTGACAACCAAGCGCTCCAATTATTTTTGCTTTGGACATACTTTCTCGGACTATCCGTGGCACCATCATGATTTACAGGCTCGCGCAGGAATTCCAAATTTCGACAAATTCACACATAGCTGGAAATATCTCATCCTGCTCACGGCTTCAAAAATAATCCTAAATTACGATCACTCTTTGCCGTTCGATCAAGTGTCTATGGATCTAATGGTGAAGGTAGAAAAATTTATTGTTGATACTTATGGAACACGGGATCCTGACGTTACTCAGATTTTCACCCCTTCGAAGACGCTAAAGTTAAAGCCACACTTCGATTTAGACTGGAAGATATTAAAAGCTGGCATTTCTCCTGAAAACGTCCCGATGAACGAACTGCCAGCTATCGTTCAGGAGCTAAATTCTAATCTGCTAGACTGCGCAATTAAGTGTCTCAATCCGGATAATGAGTACTACATATGCTTTGATCAATTAGACTTGGGGTTCGATCCTACCTCTGACGACTATAAGAATCGGTTGATAGGCCTTTTGCTAGCTGCAAGAGATATCAATATTGCGGCTAGAAATGCGAAGAAGAACTTGTTCGTAGCCGTTTTTCTTCGCGACGATATCTATGAAACTTTGCACTTTGAGGACAAAAATAAAATCACGGAGAATTTCTTATCGTTAATCGAGTGGGACACTCCACGTACGAATAAAACTTTAAAATCATTAATGGAGAAGCGATTCAAAGTTGTTATGGGAGGTAACCCAACTTGGAACGACGTGTTCGATGAAACGAAGGAAATGCCAGGACATCAGAGTAAGTACCAGCACATACTAGACAGAACGTATTTGCGGCCGCGAGATATTATTAAATTCACAAACTCGGTTCTTCGCCAATATCAGGCCCGCGAGAAAGGTCGGAGTGTTTCGGCCGGGATGTTTGAAAATATTGATTTGCATAATGCCCGCACAGAGTACAGCGGGTATTTAATCAATGAGCTTGATGATGAAATTCACAAGCACCTACCTCACTATGAAAAGTTGGTGGAGCTCTTGCGTGCTATTGGTGTTTGGCAGTTCACATTTGCAGATTTTGAAAAGCAGTATGACGCCAATTCTGATTTCCAGCAGAAAGAAACTGCGAAGACGATTTTACAAGAGCTATATGAATTTTCTCTGATTGGATTCTACCGACCGGGCGGTCGGGGCTATGGCGGATCTGAATATGTTTTTAAATACAAAGAACCTAAGACTCGCTTCGACCCTCAGGCAGTTCGTTTCCGAATTCATCCTGGATTAATCGAGGTGTTTGGTTTGAAACGCTTTACCGTAGGTGCAGCGGAAGCGGACTCTGGCGATCAAGGGATGGAAGAAATTTTAAAATCCATCAAGCAGGAATAGCAGTCGATCAGGTTCGGGCCGTTAAAGATATCCCTAAATCAAGTTGGCAACTCTTGATCCTAGGTTGAGTTGTAGGACTTGTACGTTTCTTTGTCATGGCTTTGCAGAGTGGAGAAGCAGGATGTGGACAACACGTCAATAGGATTGGCTCCAGAATCGCATTAAAGGCGGGTTGGGAGAGACAGTGTGTAAGATTCATTTTGAAGCTTTGGGCTATCGCGTCGAGCCCGTCGGCATCGAGCAAACCGCCCCCTTATATCTGACGCTGGAATATAAAGGTGCGACAGGGGCTCATCTCAAAAATTTCAAGAATCATATCGACCGATGGCCTGATTTCCTTGTTTCAAAGAATTATGCCAATACGCCAGTGAATCGAAAGAAAGGTGTGGTTGGCAAAAAGGAGGCAGTTCTTGTTGAGGCGAAGTTTATTACAAACCCGAAGTTAACGGAATTGCGGTCAAAATTTTATGAGCGATACGAGGAAATTATCGGGAAAGGTATTCCTGTTCTCATTTATGTAGTCACTCCAATGCTCATAAAAGAATCGCATGTTCATTTGAACTACTACAATTCAAACGTTTTTAAAAATACTTGCCGAGATAGTGGTTGGCGCGAAGCGAAGCATGAGAAATTTTCGCAAGAACCTTTATATCAAGGCGACGAAGAGGATCAGGATTTCAATGCTGCATATGGAGAGATTGTTCTACCAATTCTGAAAGAAATTTTCGGATACCACAAATAATGTCACATTGTGGCGAGGGCTCCCCATATTGAGAGAACCCGAGGCACTTCAGCGCTTTGGGCCTCTCGTGGTGTCAACGGTCATAACGTGGCGGTGACGAAGTCGCGCACGAATTTCTCCTTCGCGTCGTCGTGGGCCTAAACTTCCATATAGGCGCGCAGCACGAAATTGGAGCTGAGGGCCGGGTCCGCGCGCGTGGCGGCCCAGCCTCTCATGGACCATATCCGGTTCTTGGCATCGCGGCATCGGACTGGTCGCTTCTGCGCTGCAATGATGCGCCGGTCTTGCTGGTCTCTGTCATGTCGCCGCTCCCGCAAATGTCATCCGGTCCCAGAATCGGCGATGTAGCGCGGCAGGCCCGGGGTGCTAGGCTGTTGCGGTGACCGACTCCAGCCCGCCTTCGCCCCCCGTATCGGCAAAATACGCCATCGCCCTGATCGTGGTGGCCGAGTTTCTCGGCACCACGCTCTGGTTTTCCTCCAATGCCGCCGCCTTCGAGTTGCAGGCTCTGCTGTCGTTGTCGGCGCGCGATATCGGCTGGCTCACCAATGCCGTGCAGGCCGGCTTCATCGCCGGCACGCTGGCCATGGCGCTGAGCGGCCTGGCCGACCGCTTTGCCGCCAGCCGCATCGTGTTTGCCTGCTGTGTGCTGGGCGCCATCGCCAATGCCGCCTTCCTGCTGGTGTGGCAGAGTTATGCCGCCGCCCTGGCCCTGCGCTTCATCGTCGGTCTGGCTCTTGCCGGCATCTATCCGCTGGGCATGAAGCTGGTGATCGGCTGGACCAAAGGGGCGGCCGGCGGCACGCTGGCCTTGCTGGTGGGCATGCTCACGCTCGGCACGGCGTTGCCGCATGGCATTCGAGGATTAGGCGCGGGCGTGCCGTGGCAAGCGGCGATGCTGGCGGCTTCGGCGCTGGCTTTGCTGGGCGGCCTTATGGTGCTGCGGCTGGGCGACGGGCCGCATCTGGCGCGGCCCGCCGTTGCAAGGCGTTTAAGCCCCGGCGCGGTGCTGAGCGCCTTCCGCATCCCCGATTTCCGCTCGGCCGCTTTGGGCTATTTCGGCCATATGTGGGAGCTCTATGCCTTCTGGACTCTCACGCCCTTCCTGATCCTGCTGGCTGCGCCGGGGCTGGCGCCGGCGGATGTCTCGCGCCTCAGTTTTGCCGTGATCGGCGCCGGCACGCTGGGCTGCATCCTCGGCGGTGTGGTCAGCGCACGCTGGGGCAGCGCGCGGGTGGCGGCTTTGGCGCTGGCCACATCGGGTGCGCTGTGCGTGGCCTATCCGTTTCTGGCGGCGAGCGCCGCGCCGGCGCTGCTGCTGGTGTTGCTGGTGGTCTGGGGCGTGGCGGTGGTGGCGGACTCGCCGCAATTCTCCGCGCTCTCGGGCCGCGCCTGTCCGCCCGAGGCCGTGGGCAGCGCGCTGGCGATCCAGAATGCCATCGGCTTCGCCATCACGCTGGCCGCCATCGCACTCGCCACGCATATGCTGCCCGCCATGGGCGCGTCGGTGGTGTGGCTGCTGGCGCCGGGGCCCGTGCTGGGGCTGGTCGGCCTGTGGCGGCTGGTACGCCAGAAAGCGTAAGGCGGGGGCCTATAAAAATCCCCGGCAGCTTTGGCGGCCGCCGGGGAGGGTGGTTTGGCCTTCAGTTACTGCAGGTCGAAGCGGTCGGCGTTCATCACCTTGGTCCAGGCGGCGACGAAGTCGCGCACGAATTTCTCCTTCGCGTCGTCCTGGGCATAGACTTCCGAGTAGGCGCGCAGGATGGAGTTCGAGCCGAACACCAGGTCCACGCGCGTGGCGGTCCATTTCACCTGGCCGGTTTTGCGGTCGCGGATCTCGTAGAGATTTTTGCCCGCGGGCTTCCAGGTGTTGGCCATGTCGGTCAGGTTGACGAAGAAATCGTTCGTCAGCGCGCCGACGCGGTCGGTGAACACGCCATGTCTGGCGCCGCCATGGTTGGCGCCCAGCACACGCAGGCCGCCGACCAGCACGGTCATCTCCGGCGCGGTCAGCCCCATGAGCTGGGTGCGGTCGAGCATCAGCTCTTCCGGGCTGACGGCGTAATCCTCTTTCAGCCAGTTGCGGTAGCCGTCATGGATCGGCTCCAGCACCGAGAAGGAGTCCGCGTCGGTCATCGCCTCAGATGCGTCGCCGCGGCCGGGCGCAAAGGGCACCGTTACGTTGTGGATGCCGGCGGCCTTTGCGGCCTGCTCGATGCCGACATTGCCGGCCAGCACGATCACGTCGGCGATGCTGGCGCCGCTGTCGCGCGCGATGCCCTCCAGCACACCCAGCACCTTGGCCAGCCGTTTGGGCTCGTTGCCGGCCCAGTCCTTCTGCGGGGCCAGCCGGATGCGCGCGCCATTGGCGCCGCCGCGCATGTCGGAGCCGCGGAAGGTGCGCGCGCTGTCCCAGGCGGTGGTCACCAGCTCGGCAATGCTCAGCCCGCTGGCGGCGATGCGCGCCTTCACATGGCCGATGTCATACTGCGTGGGGCCCACCGGCACCGGGTCCTGCCAGATCAGGTCTTCCTTGGGCACGTCGGGGCCGAGGTAACGCACCTTCGGGCCCATGTCGCGGTGGGTCAGCTTGAACCAGGCGCGGGCGAAGACCTCGGAGAAATAGGCCTGGTCGGCAGCGAAGCGCTCGGAGATTTTCCGGTAGGCCGGGTCCATCTTCATGGCCATGTCGGCATCGGTCATGATCGGCATGCGGCGGATGCTCGGATCCTCCACATCCACCGGCATGTCTTCTTCCTTGATGCCGATGGGCTGCCACTGCCAGGCGCCGGCCGGGCTTTTCTTCAGCTCCCACTCGTAGCCGAGCAGCAGTTTGAAATAGCCGTTGTCCCAGCGCGTGGGATGCGTGGTCCAGGCGCCTTCCAGGCCGCTGGTGACGGTGTCGCGCCCGACGCCGCGGCTGCTCTTGTTCAGCCAGCCCAGGCCCTGGTCTTCCACCGGGCCGTCTTCCGGGCTGGGGCCCAGCTTGGCAGCGTCGCCGTTGCCATGGGCCTTGCCGACGGTGTGGCCGCCGGCGGTGAGCGCCACGGTCTCCTCGTCGTTCATCGCCATGCGGGCGAAGGTGAGGCGCACATCGTGGGCCGTCTTCAGCGGATCGGGTTTGCCGTTGACGCCTTCGGGGTTGACGTAGATCAGGCCCATCTGCACGGCGGCCAGCGGATTGGCCAGCGACTGGCGGTCGTCGCCGTCATAACGCTCCGAGCCGAGCCATTCCTTCTCGGCGCCCCAGTAGATGTCCTTTTCGGGGTGCCAGATATCTTCGCGGCCGAAGCCGAAGCCGAAGGTCTTCAGGCCCATCGATTCATAGGCGATGGTGCCGGCCAGGATGATCAGGTCGGCCCAGCTGATGCGGTTGCCGTATTTCTTCTTGATCGGCCAGAGCAGGCGGCGCGCCTTGTCGAGATTGGCGTTGTCGGGCCAGGAATTCAGTGGGGCGAAGCGCTGGTTGCCGGTGCCGCCGCCGCCGCGGCCGTCGGCCATGCGATACGAGCCGGCGGCATGCCAGGCCATGCGGATCATCAGGCCGCCGTAATGGCCCCAGTCGGCCGGCCACCAGTCCTGGCTGTCGGTCATCAGCGCCTTCAGATCAGCCTTCAGGGCGGCGACGTCGAGCTTGCGCAGTTCCGCGCGATAGTCGAAGCCCGGGCCGAGTGGATCGGTCTTGGCATCGTGCTGGTGCAGGATGTCGAGGTTCAGCGCATTGGGCCACCAGTTGGTGACGGTGGTGCCCGCGGCGGTGACGCCGCCATGCATCACGGGACATTTGCCAGTCATGGTGCCAGTCATGGACGTCTCTCCTGTCTTCGGTTGTCCGGCCGGCGGGTTGCCGAGCGGACGTGACGGGAACCACGATACGCCCGGGCTGTTTCGGGGGGAAATTGATTATTATCGTAATTATGATCGATTAATCCGATCAAATGGAAGGCCGACGCTTACCTCAGAAGTCATTGCCGGGCCTGCGGCGGGGGCCTAGCGTGAGGTCATGAACCAGATGACCCGCCCTGTTTCGTCCGGTTTTCCGGGCCTGCTCAAGCATTGGCGCGGCCTGCGCCGGTTGAGCCAGCTTGGGCTGGCCACCGAGGCCGGCATCTCGGCGCGGCATCTGTGTTTCCTCGAAACCGGGCGTTCGGCGCCCAGCCGCGAGATGGTGGTGCTGCTGGCGCGCGTGCTGGGCCTGCCGCTGGCCGAGCAGAATGCCCTGCTGGTGGCCGCCGGCTTCGCGCCGATTTATGCCGCGCGCGACCTCGGCGCGCCCGAACTGGCGCCGGCGCGCCAGGCGCTCGACATCATGCTGGCACATCAGGAGCCGTATCCGGCCCTGGTGCTGGACGAAAGCTGGGGCGTGCGGCTGCGCAATGCGGCCGCCGCGCGGCTGTTCGGCGCGCTGCGGCCGCTCTACGACATGCCGCCGGAGCTGGCCGTGAACGCGCTGCATTCGCTGTGCCATCCCGGCGGCATGCGGCGCTTCATGCTGGGCGGCGAGGATTTCATCGCCGCCTTCCTGCAGATGCTGCAGCGCGAGGCGAATATTGGCCTGAATGCCGCCGCCGCCGGGCTGCGCGCCGACCTGCTGGCCTATCCGGGCATTCCCGAGCTGATCGGCGCCGGGGATGCGGCGGCACAGGCGGGGGCGGGTCCGATGGCCGTGCTGCGCCTGCGCGTGGGCGTGAACGAGGTCGCCTTTTTCGTCACGCTCACGCAGTTCGCCATGCCGCGCGACGTGACGCTGCAGCAGGTGAAGATCGAGTTCTTCTTCCCCGCCGACGAGGCCACGACGCGCTGGGCGCAACGCCTGGCCGCCGATCCTGAACGCTCGGTGTTCGACTAGGCGCGCACTTACATCGCGCGTAATTGCCGGCGCGACAGCCAAAGGGGCAGGGTGGCGCATCGTCAACCAGGGGAAGCCCCATGCGCCACAATCCGATGCCTGCGCTGCGCGCGCTGAATGCCAAGTTCATCCACAACTTCGTCACCAATGACGTGAAGGCGCACAGCGCCATCATCCACGAGCGCTTCGTCTGCATCATGCCCGACGGGCGCCCGATGGGCCGGAAGGAGTATCTCGACTACTGGGCGACGGGTTTCGATCCGAACGTGATCGTCTACTGGGATTACCGCGACGAACAGATCAGCATATTCGGCGATACCGCGCTGGTGCGCGCGGTGACCAAATACGTGCGCATCCGCGACGGCCAGGAGGTGGCCGGCATGACCGCCTATACCGACACGTATTTCCTCGATGGTGGCTTGTGGAGCTGCGTGCAGGCGCAGATGACCCCGTTGCAGCCCGCCTATTATCCGCCCGACGACACCATCGTGCGGCAGTACCGGCATGGCAGGCTGGTGAGCGACGAGGCGGCGCGCGGCGCGGCTTGAAGACTCCCCCGGGAGGGGCGGGGCCGGATAGCCATGCGCGAACCGGGCGTCGCCGGGAAGACCCTTCCCCCGGCGGCGGCAACGGCTGCCCTGAAGCCACCCGGTCCGGCCCCGTTTCTCTTGGAGAGAGTCCCGTCAGGCCACCGATTGCGTCGACTGTTCCAGCAGGGCCCGGGCCTCGGGGCTACGGGCGGGGCAGTATAGCGAGACCGACAGGCCGGCCTCCGGCCGGTTGACGATCTTCAGGTCGCCGCCGAGCATGCGGGCGAGGCGATGAGCGATGGTCAGGCCAAGCCCGACACCGCCTGCGCTGCGCGCCTGGGCGCTAGCGGCCTGGTAGAAGGCCTCGGTCACATGCATCAGGTGCTGCGCGGCGATGCCAGGGCCGGTATCGGTGACCTCGACGCAGAAATCGGCATCCTCGATGGCAACGCGTACGCCGATGCGGCCGCCGCGTGGCGTGAACTTGATCGCATTGGAAATCAGGTTCAGGCAGATCTGATGCAAGGCACGCGGATCGGACATCACAGGCGGCAGGCCTTCGGCCAGATCGACCTCGATCTTCTGCTCCATATGGCGGGCCTTCGGCTCGAGGAGGCGCAGGATGTTGGCCACTTCGACGGTCAGGTTGGTCGGCCCCAGCTTGACGCTAAGGCCGCCGGTGTCGATGGCCGAGTTGGTCAGTACGTCCTCGACCAGCGCCATGAGATGCATGGCGCTGCTGTGGATATCGTTGATGTATTCCGTCTCGCGATCGCCGAAACTGCGATTCTGCGCGCGACGCAACTGCATCAGCTCGGTAAAGCCGATGATGGCGTTCAGCGGCGTACGCAACTCGTGGCTCATCACCGCGAGGAAGTTCGACTTGGCGATGCTGGCGGCCTGGGCCTGGTCGCGGGCTTCCGACAGTTCGGCCTGGCTGACGCGGAATTTCTCGATGGCGCGGGCGAAGCGGCCGAATTCGTCCCGGCGATCCTGCATCGGCACCATGATCGCCGTGCCCTCGGCGATGGCGGTGGTGGTGGCGATCAGCCGGTCGATCCGGCGCAGGATCGGCCGGGTGCCGGCCGTTACGGCGAGGCCGGTCAGCAGCAGCACCGCAAGCGTACCAAGCAGCAGAAACTGGATCTCCCGGTCAAAGGTTTTTTCAAGGGCGGTGGTATCGATATCGATCTGCACCGCGCCGATGGTGCGACCGTCAAAACTGGTCAGCGGAGCCATGGTGGAAACGAAATGGTTTTCCCCGGTCTGGCTGCGCCGAACTGGCGGGGGCTGGCCGTTCGCCAGTTGCATGATCTGGGAGTCCGAAAATGCCGCAGCCGTTGTCTTGGCCGACTTGGCGATCGGCAGCGGTTGTCCGTCCTTGATGAAGTAGACGCTGTAGGAGGTGCCCGGTTTCTCGAAATCCTGCAGGAACGCATCGTTGAGAAAGGAGCCGACCTCCAGCGCGCCAAGATGCCGGCCATCCGCGGTAATGACGGGTGTGGCACCACGAATGGGTATGCCGTTGACCCCGACCTCTATCCCGCGCCGTGGTTTCAGGTCGTCATTAACCTCCCGTATCATGGGGCGTATCGCGCTGAGGTCGTCGTCATATTGCGACGGTGCGTGCAGGCGAACCAGCGTGGTGGTGTTCGCACGATGAAGATGCAGGTTGGTTATGCCAAAATCGCGCAAATGGCTGTAGGCTTCGCCCAGCTCGGCCAGCAGGCCAGGCCGATCGCCAGCGATAAAATGCTCTTGAATGATAGGCAGGCGGGCAAGCGTGGTGGCCAGTGTCTGATTGGCAATGGCTTGCGTGCTGACGGCATTATCGAGGTGGATGCGGGCGCGCTCGGCCAGATCGTCTTCCTGAATGCGGATCATATAGCGCATCGCACCAAGCCCGATGCCGCCGATCAGCAGTACCGAGACGACCGCTATGCTCAAGGCTATGAGGTTCAGCCGTCCGCCGATACTCATGATTGCCGCGTGTTTCCTCAACCCCTGGTTCTAAGAAGTCGTCCGGTGCAGCCTGTTTGGCAAGGCCAGATCTTTCACGTTATCGGAAAAAATTCGTTCGATATCTGGTAAGTCTGAGCTGCGATGCCATTGCTTTCCGACCGTACCGGCAGAAAGCTGTTGTTGCGAAAAGCGAGTTCTTCCCCTAATCATTGGTGTGCATATGATTATCGTTCACCACCTTAACAATTCCCGTTCCCAGCGCGTGCTCTGGCTGCTGGAGGAGCTGGGCCTGCCCTATACGGTGAAGCGCTACGAGCGCGACCCGGCCACCATGCGCGCGCCGGCCGAATTGCAGAAGGTGCACCCGCTGGGCAAGTCGCCGGTGATCGAGGATAACGGCCACGTCTATGCCGAGACCGGCGCGATCATCGAATACCTGCTTGATACCTACGACGCCGGCCACCGCCTGTCGCCGCCGCGCAGCGCTGCGGCCCGCGGCGCCTATACCTACTGGCTGCATTACGCCGAAGGCTCGGCCATGCCGCTGCTGCTGCTGAAGCTGGTATTCATGCGCATGCCCAAGGGCGTGCCGGCTTTGCTGCGGCCTCTGGTGGGCAAGATCGCGGCCAAGGCACAGCAGACCGTGACCGATCCGCAGCTGAAAACCCACATGGAATACTGGGCCGATGCGCTCAGCAAGGGCGGCGGCTGGTTCGCCGGCGGCAATTTCACGGCCGCCGACATCATGATGAGCTTTCCGCTGGAAGCGGCGGCCAGCCGCATCGGCCTCGACCGGCCAGAATACCGCCCGATCCAGGATTTCCTCGCCCGCATCCATGCCCGCCCGGCCTATCACCGCGCGCTGGAGCAGGGCGGGCCCTACGAACTTCTGAAATAGGCATAGGCTGCCGAAACGGGTGCGCACCCCTTGCCGCGAATCGGCGGCAGGGCGTAGCTCTGGGCGGTGACCGTTCCATCCTCCCTCGACGCGGCCGAGGCCGCCCTGCACAGCGTCTTCGGTTTCGAGCGTTTCCGCGCCGGCCAGGCCGAGATCGTGCAGGCGTTGCTCAACGACGAGGACGTGCTGGCGGTGATGCCGACCGGCAGCGGCAAATCGCTGTGCTATCAATTGCCGGCGATCCTGCGCGGCGGGCTGACCGTGGTGGTGTCGCCGCTGATAGCGCTGATGCGCGACCAGGTGCGCCAGTTGCAGGGGTTCGGCGTCAACGCCGGCAGCCTGAATTCGGCCATGGACGAGGCCGAGCGTCAGCGCGTGCTGCGCGGGCTGCGCGACGGTTCGCTGCGATTGCTGTATGTGGCGCCCGAGCGGCTGGTGCGCGACGACACCGTGGCGCTGCTGCGCAATGCCGGTGCGTCGCTGCTGGCCATCGACGAGGCGCATTGCGTGTCGCAATGGGGCCATGATTTCCGCCCGGAATATCTGGCGCTGGGCGGCATCCGCGCCGAGCTGGGCCATATCCCGACCATCGCGCTGACCGCGACCGCCGACGCGCCCACACGCGCCGACATCGTGGCCAAGCTGTTCGGCACCGAACGGCGGCCGCGCGAATTCATCCGCAGCTTCGACCGACCCAACCTGCATCTGATGATGCAGCCGAAATCCAGCGCGAAGAAGCAGATCGGCGATTTCATCGCCGCAAGGCGTGGCTTAAGCGGCATCGTCTACTGCGCTTCGCGCAAACGCACCGAGGAACTCGCCGCCGGCCTGCAGGCCATGGGGCATGACGCCATCGCCTATCATGCCGGCATGGAGCCGCGTGCCCGCGATGCCGCACAAGACCGTTTCCTGGCCGAGGACGGCGTGGTGATGGTGGCGACGGTGGCGTTTGGCATGGGCATCGACAAGCCCGACGTGCGGTATGTGTGCCATGCCGACCTGCCGCGCAACGTGGAAGCCTATTACCAGGAGATCGGACGCGCTGGCCGCGACGGCCTGCCGGCCGAGACTCTGACGCTCTATGGCCTCGACGACATGCGCCTGCGGCGCCTGCAGATCGAGGAGGGCGAAACATCCGACGAGCGCAAACGCATCGAGCGCCAGCGCTTCAATGCGCTGATCGCGCTGTGCGAAAGCCCGCGCTGCCGCCGGCAGACATTGCTGGCCTATTTCGGCGAGGAGAGCGAGCCCTGCGGCAATTGCGACCTGTGCCAGGACGGCGTGGCGCGGTTCGATGGCACGGTGGAGGCGCAGAAGGCGATGTCGGCCATCGCGCGCACCGGCCAGCGTTTCGGTACCGAACACATCGTGCAGATCCTGCTGGGCAATACGACCGATGCCATCCTGCGCCATGAGCATGACCGGCTGCCCACCTTTGGCGTGGGCCGCGATCGCGATGCCAATGCCTGGCGTTCGATCCTGCGCCAGATCTATGGTGCGGGCTTGATCGACCTGGATATTGCCGGCTACGGCGGCTGGTTCATCACCGATGCCGGCCGCGCCGTGCTGAAAGGCCAGCAGCGGGTGGAACTGCGCAGCGAAAGCCTGCAGGCCGGCAAACGCAGCGCGACGAAGGCGCGGTCTTCGGCGGCCGAGATCGCGCTGTCAGGCCCCGATCAGGTGCTGCTGTCGGCGCTGAAAGACCTGCGCCGGCGGTATGCCAGCGACTTGCAGCAGCCGGCCTATGTGATCTTTTCCGACCGCACGCTGATCGAACTGGCCGTAAAGCGGCCGCGCACGCTGTGGCGCATGAGCGACATCCACGGCATCGGCCAGGCCAAGCTGGAGCGTTTCGGCCAGGCCTTCCTCGACGTGGTGCTGGCCCACGAGGAACCGGCCGGTGCGGCGGCGGACTAGGCGATTTCGCAGATCACCGGTGTGTGGTCAGAAGCCTTTTCCCGGCCGCGCGGTTCGCGGTCGATCTCGCAGCTCACCAGCCGGTCGGCCAGTTGCGGCGAGAGCAGGAAATGGTCGATACGCAGGCCGTTATTCTTCGGCCAGCAGCCGGCCTGATAATCCCAGAAGCTGTAGTCCACCTCGCGTGGATGCAGCGCGCGCCAGGCCTCGGTCAGGCCCAGATTGAGCAGGCGGCGCCAAGCCCGGCGGCTGTCGGGCGCACAAAGCGCATCCTCGGCGAAACCGACGGGATCGAACACGTCCACATCGGTGGGGCAGATGTTGAAATCGCCGGCCATCAGAAAAGGGGTCTCGGCCGCCAGCAGAGCTGCGGCGCGCTGATGCAGGCGCTCCATCCAGCGCAGCTTGTAATCGTATTTCTCGCCCGGGCGCGGATTGCCGTTGGGAAGGTAGAGGCCGCAGATTGTCATGCCGGCGATGTCGGCTTCGATGTAGCGCGCCTGTTCGTCGGCATCCTCGCCATCCAGGCGGATGCGCACGGCATCGGGCTTTTGAAGACTCAGGAGCGCGACGCCGTTATAGCTTTTCTGCCCATGGGTATGGACCTGATACCCGAGGCTCTCGAATTCCAGGCGCGGGAAGTCGGCGTCCTGGCATTTGATTTCCTGCAGCAGCAGTACGTCGGGTTTGGCTGCCCGCGTCCAGTCGGTGACGTTGGCCAGGCGGGCCTTGATCGAGTTGACGTTCCAGGTGGCGATTCTCATGGCCGCAGCTTAGCCGATTGTCAGGCTTTTGCGACCGCCTCCAGAAGGTCGGACGCCTTCACCACGGTGCAGTATTCGCCATCCAGGTTGGCCAGCGACATGGCATGCACCTCCTCGGCGCTGCGCAGCACGCCGCGCCAGTCGCGCCGGGCGAAGGTGAAGCAGGCATCCTCGGCCAGGAGCGTGCGGAACCCGAGGTTGCCGGCCATTCTGACCGTGGCCTCGACCGAGTTGTTGGTGACGACGCCGGCGATCGCCAGGGTGTCGATCCCGGCCTGACGCAGGCGATCTTCCAGCCCGGTGCCAATGAAGGCGCTGTTGGTGCGCTTTGGAATCACGGTCTCGCCGGCCAGCGGCGCCACGGCCGGCTTGAAATCGTTGCCCGGCTGGCCTGGCCGGTAGGCAGAGTCGGGCAGGACGGAATCATGCCGGACATGGAAGACCGGCCGTGCGGTTTTGCGCCATGCCGCCAGAAGGGCGGCAACGGTGTCTTCGGCGTCCGGGTTGTTACGGGGGCCCTCGGCGGCGTGATAGGGCGCATCGATGGCCAACTGCAGGTCGATCACCAGCAGGGCCGCGTTCGGCGGCAGGGTTATGCCGCGCCGGGAAATGTCAGACCGAGAAGGAATTGCCGCAGCCGCAGCTCTGCTGGGCCAGCGGGTTGGCGATGCGGAAGCCAGCGCCGGAGAGGTCTTCGACGAAATCGACCTCCGAGCCGCGCAGATAGTCCAGCGACACGGTATCCACCAGCAGGCGGGCACCGTCGCGTTCGATCACCATGTCGTCGGCGGTGGGGGCGTCGTCGAGGCTGAAGCTGTACTGGAAACCTGAGCAGCCGCCGCCCGAGACGCTGATGCGCAGGGCCAGCGCCGGATTACCTTCCGATTCGGCCACCTTGCGGATGCGGCGGGCGGCAGAGGCGCTCAGGGTCACCACGGAATCCGCCGTCGCGGCCGGAAGGGGGGCCGTCTGGGGGGCGGTCGTCTGACCAGCAGTCTGGGCTGTCGCGTCGCTCATCGGGGGTTTACACTCGGTTTACCAATAATTTGCCACATTGCCAGAGCAATTTAGGGACCCGGGCGCGGAAGTCAATTTCGCCCGGTATTATCTCATTGGCGCAGTATTCGGGCCGGGCATTTGGGCGCGTTGCGGCCGGAAGGGGCAGCCGGTAGTGTCCGCCCCGATTTTTGGCCCCGTTTTGGGATTTACAGAAAAGCCTTCCGCAATGAACGTTTTCACCGATTTCCGCCGCGCCATCATGGCCGCCGTGCACAGCCTGTCCGAGCAGGGCGTGCTGGCCGGCGAACTGCCGCTGTCTGCCATCGCGGTCGAACCGCCGCGCGATCCGGCCCATGGCGACCTGGCGACCAACGTCGCCATGGTGCTGGGCAAGCCCGCCGGCATGGCGCCGCGCGCGCTGGCCGAAAAACTGAAACCCCTGCTGGAAGCCCATCCGGCCGTCACCGCTGTCGAGATCGCCGGTCCAGGCTTCATCAACCTGCGCCTCAAGCCCGAACACTGGCAGCAGCAGGTGGCGGTGATCCTGCGTGCCGGCAAGGCCTATGGCGACAGCGATATCGGCCAGGGCGAGCCGGTGAACGTGGAATACGTGTCGGCCAATCCGACCGGGCCGATGCATGTGGGTCATTGCCGTGGCGCCGTATTTGGCGACGCGCTGGCCGCCCTGCTGGACAAGGCGGGCTTCCAGGTGGCGCGCGAATACTACATCAACGATGCCGGCGCCCAGGTGGACGTGCTGGCCCGTTCGGCGCATCTGCGCTACCGCGAGGCCTTGGGCGAGAGCATCACGATCCCTGAAGGCCTGTATCCGGGCGACTACCTGAAGCCGCTGGGCGCGGCGCTGGCGCAGAAATACGGCGACAAATACAAGACCGCGCCGGATTCCGAATGGCTGCCGCTGTTCCGCAAGGAAGCCACCGAGGCGATGATGGCGATGATCCGCGACGACCTCGCGGCGCTGAACATCCATCATGCCGTATTCACCTCGGAAAAGGCGCTGCATGACAGCGGCGCGGTGCAGGGCGCCTTCGACCGCCTGAAGCAGCGCGGCCTGATCTATACTGGCGTGCTGGAGCCGCCCAAGGGCAAGACGCCCGACGACTACGAGGCGCGGCCGCAGGAATTGTTCAAGGCCAGCGAGTTCGGCGACGAGACCGACCGGCCGCTGAAGAAGTCGGATGGCTCGTGGACCTATTTCGGCGCCGACATCGCCTATCACGACGACAAATACCGGCGCGGCTTCAAACAGATGATCGACGTCTGGGGCGCCGACCATGGCGGCTACGTGAAGCGCATGAAGGCGGCCGTAAAGGCCATGTCGAACGGCGAGGCCGAGCTGGACGTCAAGCTGGTGCAGATGGTGAACCTGCTGGATGGCGGCCAGCCGGTGAAAATGTCGAAGCGGGCCGGCACGTTCGTCACGCTGCGCGATGTGGTGGATGAAGTGGGTAAGGACGTGGTGCGCTTCATCATGCTGACGCGCAAGAACGACGCGCAGCTCGATTTCGACTTCAAGAAGGTGACGGAACAGTCGAAGGACAATCCGGTTTTCTATGTGCAGTATGCCCATGCGCGCATCTGCTCGGTGCTGCGCAATGCCGTTTCGGAAGTGCCGGATATCGACACCGAGGATGGCGCCCTGGCCCAGGCCGACATGACGCGGCTGTCGCATCCATCCGAACTGGCGCTGGTCAAGCTGCTGGCCGGATGGCCGCGGCTGGTGGAGTCCGCGGCCGAGGCGCATGAGCCGCATCGTGTGGCGTTTTACCTGCAGGATGTGGCGGCGGCTTTCCATGGCCTGTGGAATGTGGGCCGCGACGATACCAGCGTGCGATTCCTGATCCCCGAGGATCTGCCCCTGACGCGGGCGCGGCTGGCCATGCTGCGCGCCGTGGCGCTGGTGATTGCCTCGGGACTGTCGGTGATGGGCGTGACGCCTGTCGAAGAGATGAGGTGAGAGTATGAGCGATCTGCGCAGCGACCGGGGCTCGCGCCCCGTCCCGAGCGAGCCGGAACAGGTTTCGGGCAGCCCGAAGAAGGTCATCACCGCGGCGATCGCGCTGGGCGCGGTGGCGGCCTTCGGCATCGGCATCTGGTTCGCCTATGACCAGGGCGTGAAGCGCGGTGCCTCGGGCGCGCCGCCGCTGATCCGCGCCGACCAGGGCCCGGCGAAAGTCGCGCCGGAAAATCCCGGCGGCATGCAGGTGCCCAACCAGGACAAGCAGATCTACGAACGGCTGGGCGGCAACCAGCAGGCCGCCGCACCGGGCACTGAACGGCTGTTGCCGCCGCCCGAGCGGCCCTCTGCCGCGCCGACGCAGCCCGGCACAGCCGCCGTTACCGTGCCCAACCGTCCGGCCCCGAATGCGGTGCCCAACCAGGCACCGTCGACTGCCGCCCTGCCGAACCGCACCGATGCGCCAAGCCCATCGACCCTGAGCGGACCTGCCGCGCCGCAGCCCGTTGCACCGAAAACCGACGACAAGCCCGCGGCCGCGCCTGCGGCTTCCGCCGCGCGCGCGCCGATACCGACCGCGCCAACGTCGACGCCGGCACCGGCGCCGGCAGCGGCCCCGACCGTGGCCGCTGCGCCAGGCGGCAGCGCGAAGATCCAGCTTGCCTCGCTGAAGGACCAGCAGGCTGCGACCGCCACATGGAACCAGTTGCAGAAAAAATTCCCCGACATCCTCGGCGGCCTGCAGCCGTCGTATGAAAAAGTCGAACTTGCGGGGAAAGGCACCTTCATCCGTCTGCAGGCCGGCCCGCTGAAGGACCGCAACGCGGCGCAGGCCGCCTGTCAGCAGCTCGCGGCGAAGAACCAGGGCTGCATCGTTGTCGGCCGCTGACATGCCACAGACCGACTGGGCCGCCTATGCGCCTGTGGTGGTCGGCTGCGCCGGCCAGCAATTGACGGCCGAGGAGCGCGTGCTGTTCGGCGTGCGCAAGCCGCTGGGCCTGATCCTGTTCGCACGCAACATCGACAACCCGGCGCAGGTGAGGGCGCTGATCGCGGATTTTCGCGGCGTGGTCGGGAATCCGCTGGCGCCGGTTCTGATCGACCAGGAAGGCGGCCGCGTGGCGCGCCTGAAGCCGCCGCACTGGCCGAAATTTCCGGCCGGCGCGGTGTTCGGCCAGCTATACGGCCGCGACCGCAGGGCAGGCGAAGAGGCGGCCTATCTGAATTATCGCGCCATCGGCGCGGAACTGGCCGCGCTGGGCATCGATGTGGATTGCGCGCCGGTGGCCGACCTGCCCGTGGAAGGCGCCCATGATGTGATCGGCGACCGTGCCTATGGCCGCGACGCCGAGACGGTCATCGCCATCGGCCGCGCCGTGATGCGCGGCCTGAGCGACAGCGGTGTATTGCCGGTGATCAAGCATATCCCCGGCCATGGCCGCTCGCATACCGACAGCCATCTTGACCTGCCGGTGGTGAATACCGACCGCGCCACGCTGGAGCGCAGCGATTTCGCGCCCTTCGTGGCCCTGCGCGAGGCACCCGGGATCAAACCCTGGGCGATGACCGCCCATATCGTCTACACCGCGCTGGATGCGACGCTGCCGGCGACGCTGTCGCCGACGGTGATCGCCGGGACGATCCGCGGCCAGATCGGCTTCGACGGCGTTCTGATCTCGGACGACCTGACCATGAAGGCGCTGAAGGGCAGCCCGGCGGAAACCGGCCTGGCCTCGCTGAGGGCCGGCTGCGATCTGGTTCTGCATTGCTCGGGCGACCTGCCCGAGATGCAGGCCCTGTTCGCCGCGCTGCCGCCGATGTCGGATGCCGCCGCCCGCCGCGTGGACATGGCCCGGGCTGGCCTGCCATCCAGGCCGGCGGATATCAACCAGGCCGACCGGGCCAGGCTGGCGCAACTGCTGGCCCCGGTCGCAGCCTGACATGCTGGACGACATTGCCGGCTTCCTGTTCGCGGCCTCCACCTGGATTCTGCCCGCTCTGCTGGCGATCACGTTGCACGAGGCAGCCCATGGCTGGGTGGCCTGGAAGATGGGCGACGATACCGCCATGCGAATGGGGCGGGTGAGTTTCAACCCGCTGCGGCATGTCGATCCGATGGGGACGGTGGTGGTGCCTGGCCTGCTGCTGCTGTTCAAGGCGCCGTTCCTGTTCGGCTGGGCCAAGCCGGTGCCGGTGGATTTCTGGAAGCTGCCTTCGCCGCGGCGCGACATGGCCGTGGTGGCCATAGCGGGCCCGGGGGTGAACCTGGCCCAGGCCTATGCCGCCATGCTGCTGTTCCACATGCTGCCATTGTTTGGCGGGCTGCCTGATGCCTGGATCGCCGCAAACCTTGAAAATGCCATAGCAATCAACCTGATATTGTGTGTTTTTAATATGATACCTCTGCCACCGCTGGATGGGGGCAGGGTGGCGGTGGGCTGGCTGCCGCTGGCACTGGCACGACCCTTGGCCCGGCTGGAACCCTATGGCATGGTCATCCTGCTGATTCTGCTGCTGGTCGTCCCGCTGGCGGCGCGCGAATTCGGCTCCGACTGGAATCCGTTGTTCGAGCTGATCACCCCGATCGTCGCCGGCCTGCGGGATATCCTGCTTGAGTTGTCCGGGCATAGCGGCTAACAACCGCGGCCCAACCTGGATCTGAGGCCCGTGACCGAAGCCGCCGACACTCCCGCTGCCTCCGCCGCCGAATCCTTCGAGCCGGCGCATCGCGATGGCCTGGCCGAGGGGCCGGACGGTGTGCGGGTCGGCGAGCAATTCGTTCTCAGTCTCGATGTCTTCGAGGGCCCGCTCGACGTTCTGCTGACGCTGGCGCGCGAGCAGAAGGTGGACCTGCGCAAAATCTCGATCCTGGCGCTGGCCGAGCAGTACCTGACCTTCATCGCCGAGCTGCGCAAGGTGCGCATCGAGATCGCCGCCGACTACCTGGTGATGGCCGCCTGGCTGGCCTACCTGAAGTCGCGCCTGCTGGTGCCCGAGCCGGAGAAGGAGGGCGAGCCTTCCGGCGCCGACATGGCGGCCCGCCTGGCGCTGCAGCTCCAGAAACTGGAGGCCATGCGCCGTGTCGCCGACCAGCTTCTGAACCGCGACCAAGTCGGCCTGGCCATGTTCCTGCGCGGCAAGCCCGAGGGCGTGCGGGTCATCCGCAAATCGGTCTACAACGCCACGCTATACGAACTGCTCAAGGCCTATGCCGAATTCCGGGCCTCCAAGGGCTCGTCGGAAGTGCTGACCATGAAAATGGCGCGCCGCCGCATCGTGTCGGTGGAAGAGGCGCTGGCGCGGCTGCGCAACATGATCGGCCAGATCCCCGACTGGGCCACCCTGCAGGCCTTCCTGCCGGTCGAACTGGACGATCCGTTCACCGTGCGCTCGGCGCTGGCCTCTACGTTCAACGCCAGCCTCGAAATGGCCAAACAGGGCCTGATCGAATTGAAACAGGTGCAGACCTTCGGTCCCATCTATATCCGCCGCGGCCAGGGCAACATGCCGGCCGAGGCTGCTGCCAATCCGGAAGAGTAAGACGTCATGCAGTCGAACGACGCGTTGCCGGTCGGAGAAGACCGGCTGGAGGATGAAATCGAGATCGCCGCCGCCCCGGGGAATGCCGAGGAGGAGGACGAGATTCTGGCCTCTGCCCCCGCGCCCAAGCGCGATGCGGATGACGACGACGATGACGATGACGGCGATGACGAGTCCGATGACGACGATGATGATGATTCGGACGACGATGACGACTTCGACGAAGACGACGAAGATGAAGACGATGACGATGACGACGATGACGACGGCGATGATGAGGCGGATAACGCCGTAGCCGAGGCGCCGCCGGCCGCGCCGTCGCGCCGCCGCAAGGCGGAAGCCGCCGCGGAAGACGATGATGCCGATGACGAGACGGCGCCGGCGCAGACCGACGAGGAGCGCGAGGCCGCTTTTGCCGCTGCGATCCGCATGGCAGAGGCCTTGCTGTTTGCCGCCGCCGAGCCGCTGGACGAGGCCACCCTGCGCAAACGCCTGCCGAAAGGCACCCGCGTGCCGGCCGTGCTGGCCGCACTGGAAGACCAGTACCGTCCGCGTGGCGTGAACCTGAAAAAAGTGGCCGGGCGCTGGGCCTTCATGACCGCGCCGGACCTGCAGCACATGCTGGAAGAGCATCGCCAGGTGCAGCGCAAGCTGTCGCGCGCCGCGATCGAGACGCTGGCGATCATCGCCTATCATCAGCCCTGCACCCGCGCCGAGATCGAAGACATCCGCGGCGTGTCACTCAGCCGCGGCACGCTGGACGTGCTGATGGAAGCCAACTGGGTGAAGGTACGCGGCCGCCGCCGGGTGCCGGGACGCCCGGTGACCTATGGCATCACCGACGAGTTCCTGGTGCATTTCGGCCTGGAAAGCGCCGATGCCCTGCCGGGCATCGAGGAACTGCGTGCCTCGGGCCTGCTCGAGGCTCTGCCGGCCTCGGGCGGCATCCCGATGCCGGGCGAGGCACTGGACACTGCGCCGGAAGACCCGCTGGACGACGACGACGACGGCCGCGAGTTCCTGGAGCCGCTGGTCGACGAGGGGGCCGACGCCAGGAAGGCCGAGGCGAAAGCGTCCGACGGCGATGCCTGAGACGGCCGGGGCTGCGGCCGGGCTTGTACTGACCGGCGTGAGTCACCGCTACGGCGCCCGCCTGGCGGTGGACAATGTCAGCCTGACAGTGGCGCGCGGCGAGATACTCGGCCTGCTCGGCCCCTCGGGCTGCGGCAAATCCACCACTTTGCGCCTGGCCGCCGGACTGGAAGATCTGCAACAGGGCGAGGTGCGCATCGGCGGCGAGATCATGGCCGGATCTGGACGCAGCGTGCCCACCGAGCAGCGCCATGTCGGCATGGTTTTCCAGGACCACGCCCTGTTCCCGCATCTGACCGTGGCCGACAACATCGCCTTCGGGCTGGGCCGTCTGCCGGCGGCCGAGCGGCGCAAACGCGCCGAATACTGGGCCGGGCGGCTTGGCCTGGGCGGACATGTCGACAATTATCCGCACCGCCTCTCCGGCGGCGAGCAGCAGCGCGTGGCGCTGGCCCGCGCCATGGCGCCCGAGCCGCGCGTGATGCTGCTGGACGAACCCTTCTCCAGCCTCGACAGCCGGCTGCGCGACCAGATCCGCGACGAGACGGTGCAGGTGCTGAAGCAGACGGGCACGGCGACCCTGCTGGTGACGCATGATCCGGAAGAGGCGATGCGCATGGGCGACCGCATCGCCATCATGCAGGCCGGCCGGATCGAGCAGGTCGACACGCCGGACCGCGTCTATGCCGCGCCGACCACGCCTTTCGTGGCGCGGTTCCTGAGCGAGACCAATGAAATCCGCCTGCGGGTGACCGGTGGCCGGGTCGAGACGCCTTTCGGCTTCCTGCCGGCAGCAGGACTGGGCGAGGGCAGCGAGGCGCTGGTGATGTTCCGCCCCGAGGCCCTGCAGGAGCGCGAAAACGGCGCGGGGCTGGCGATGCGGGTCGAGCGCGCGACCGCCCTGGGCGCCTATCGCCGGCTGGAAGTGAGCGCGGGCGCGCTGCGCTTTGCCGCCCGGCTGCCGGCCGGGGCGCTGCCGGCGGCGGGAACGACCCTGCATTTGGGACTTAATCCGTCGTCCTGCTTCGTTTTTCCGGCGACCTGAGGCCGACGTCTACCACACGAAATTGGGGGCGGAAGATTGCCTTCGGCGCGCTATCTCTGCCATAGTGCCGCCTTGCATCGGCAGGCGCCGCCCCGCAGACGGGGCGGTCCGCAGGAGGAGATAAGGGTATGGGTACGTTCAGTTTTTGGCACTGGCTGATTGTTCTGCTGGTGATCCTGATCATCTTCGGCGCCGGCAAGCTGCCGAAGGTGGCCGGCGACCTCGCCTCGGGCATCAAGAATTTCCGCAAGGGCATGAAGGAAGAGGGCGAGGACAAGTCCGCCGCCGGCCAGCAGCCCCCGGTGATCAACCAGCAGGCCCAGCCGACCGGCGGGACCGCAGCCCCGAACAGCGCCCCGGTGGGCCAGCCGGCCGACAAGACCGCGCAGAACTGATCATGGATCGCCGCGACGGCCATACCGGCGCGGACGAGCAGCGGAAAGCAGCGTAGGCGGCGATGTTCGACATTGCCTGGTCGGAACTCGGAGTGATCGCGGTGGTGGCGCTGGTCGTCATCGGCCCGAAAGACCTGCCCAAGGTGCTGCGCACGGTTGGCCAGTGGACCGCGAAGGCGCGCTCGATGGCGCGCGAATTCCAGAGCGGCCTCGACGACATGGTGCGCGAGGCCGAGCTGGACGACCTGCGCAAGGCGGCCAAGCAGGTCAGCGATTTCTCCATCGAGAACGAAGTGAAGAAGACCTTCGACCCCGACGGGTCGCTGGAAAAGCAGTTCGCCGAGCATAACCAGGCGATCATGGACGCGACCAAGGAGATGGATGTTTCCAAGGACATCTCCGGGCCTGTAGAACCGGCCGCGCCCGAGCCTGCGGATGCCGCCCCGGCCAAGACCGAGACCAAACCGTGAGCGAGCCGAAAGCCAAGCCGGAAGACGAGGTCGAAGCCTCGCGCATGCCGCTGCTCGATCACCTGATCGAGCTGCGCAATCGCCTGATGTATTCCATTGGCGCGATCTTCATCGCCTTCATCGGCTGCTATTTCTTTGCGCCGCAGATCTACAACATCCTCATGCACCCGCTGATCGAGGCGATCGGCATGGAGGGGCGGCGCATGATCTTCACCGCGCCGCAGGAAGCCTTCTTCACCCAGATCCGCCTGGCCTTCTGGGCTGCGGCGCTGATCAGCTTCCCGATCATCGCCAGTCAGGTCTGGATGTTCGTGGCGCCGGGCCTCTACAAGCACGAGAAGAAGGCCTTCCTGCCGTTCCTGGTGGCCACCCCGGTGCTGTTCTCCATCGGCGGGGCCTTCGTCTATTTCTTCATCATGCCGCTGGCCCTGAAGTTCTTCGCCGGTTTCGAGACCCTGGGCGGCGACGATACCCTGCCGATTCAACTCGAAACCAAGGTGAGCGAATACCTGTCGCTGGTGATGACGCTGATCTTCGCCTTCGGCATCGCCTTCGAGCTACCGGTGCTGCTGACGCTGCTGGGCAAGGTTGGCATCGCCAGTTCGGCCGGGCTGGCGGCCAAGCGCAAATACGCCATCGTCGGCATGTTCATCTTCGCCGCCATCGTCACGCCGCCCGACGTGATCAGTCAGGTCGGCCTGGCCATTCCGCTGATCCTGCTTTACGAAATCTCCATCATTTCGGTGAAGATGATCGAGCGTGACCGCGCCAAGCGCGAGGCCGAGGAAAAGGCCGCCGCCGAGCAGGCCGAAAAGGACGAAGCCGGCCCGTCGCCGGCCGCTTGAAGGTAGTTCACCATGCATGACATCAAAGCGATCCGGGACAATCCGGAAGCCTTCGACCGGGCGATTGCCCGCCGTGGCGTGGCGCCGCAGGCGCAGGCGCTGATCGAGCTGGACAAAAAGCGCCGCGCCGCCCAGGTCGAATTCGATGAATTGCAGGGCCGGCGCAATACGCTGTCGAAGGAAATCGGCATCGCCAAGGGCAAGAAGGACGAGGCGCGCGCGGCCGAACTGATGGCCGAGGTGGCCGCGTTGAAGGACCGCCTTGCAGCGCTGGAAACCGAGCAGAAGGATCACGAGGCGGCGCTGAGTGATGCGCTGTCGCGTATCCCGAACCTGCCTGGCGACGACGTGCCGGACGGCCTGGACGAGAAAGGCAATGTCGAGCTGCGCCGCACCGGTGCGCCGAAGACCTACAGCTTCAAGCCCAAGGAACATTTCGACCTAGGCGAGGCGCTATGCTATATGGATTTCGCATCCGGCGTGAAGCTGGCCGGTGCGCGCTTCACCGTGCTGAAAAGCCAGCTCGCCCGGCTGGAACGGGCGCTGGGGCAGTTCATGCTCGACCTGCATACCAGCGAATTCGGTTATACCGAGATGCAGCCGCCGATGCTGGTGAACGACGCCACGGCCTTCGGCACCGGACAACTGCCGAAATTCGGCGACGACCTGTTTCGCACCACGACGGGTTATTGGCTGATTCCGACGGCGGAAGTGCCGCTGACCAACCTGGCCCGCGACCTGATCATCGACGAAAGCGAGCTGCCCTGGCGCTTCACGGCGCTGACGGCCTGTTTCCGCTCGGAAGCGGGTGCTGCCGGCCGCGACACGCGCGGCATGATCCGCCAGCACCAGTTCGACAAGGTGGAGCTGGTCAGCATCGTGTCTCCCGACAAGTCGGTGGAAGAGCATGAGCGCATGACGGGCGCGGCGGAAGAGGTGCTCAAGCGCCTGGACCTGCCGTTCCGCACCATGCTGCTGTGTGCCGGCGACATGGGCGGTGCGGCGCGCAAGACCTATGACATCGAGGTCTGGCTGCCGGGCCAGAACCAGTATCGTGAAATCTCGTCCTGCTCGAATTGCTGGGACTGGCAGGCGCGGCGCATGAATGCCCGCTGTCGCGCCCCGGGCGAGAAGCAGACCCGCTTCGTGCATACGCTGAATGGCTCCGGCCTCGCCGTGGGCCGCACGCTGATCGCGGTGATGGAGAATTACCAGAACGAGGATGGCAGCATCAGC
Source organism: Ferrovibrio sp. (assembly GCF_046297895.1). Lineage (GTDB taxonomy): Bacteria > Pseudomonadota > Alphaproteobacteria > Ferrovibrionales > Ferrovibrionaceae > Ferrovibrio. Next base: position 118,114 of record NZ_JBKBHC010000005.1, read on the forward strand.
GTGCCGGACGCGCTCAAGCCCTATATGGGCGGGCTGAGCAAAATAGAGAAGGCGGGGAAGTGATGCGTATTCTGGTTTCCAACGACGACGGCATCCATGCGCCGGGCCTGAAGATCCTGGAGAAGATCGCCAAGACGCTGTCGAAGGATGTGTGGGTGGTGGCGCCGGAATTCGAGCAGTCGGGCGCCTCGCATTCGCTGACCCTGACTCTGCCGCTGCGCCTGCGCAAGATCAACGCGCGCAAATATGCCGTTCGCGGCACGCCGACCGACTGCGTCATGATGGCGATGCACGAAATCTTCAAGGACAAGAAACCCGACCTGCTGCTGTCGGGCATCAACCGCGGCGCCAACCTGGGCGAGGACGTGACCTATTCGGGCACCGTGGCCGTGGCCATGGAAGGTTCGCTGCTTGGCGTGCCCTCGATTGCCATGAGCCAGTGCTTCCAGCACGGCCATCCGGTTAAATGGAGCACGGCCGAACATCACGCGCCGAAGGTGATCAGAAAGCTGATCAAGTCGGGCTGGCCCAAGGGCACGCTGATCAACATCAACTTCCCCGACGTGACCGCCGACAAGGTGACCGGCGTGGAAGTGGTGCCGCAGGGCCAGCGCGACCTGACCGATCTGCTGCTGGATGCGCGTGTGGATGCGCGTGGCGTGCCGTATTACTGGATCGGCTTCCGCCGCCAGAAAAGCAAGGCGAAGCGGCATACCGACCTTGGCGCCACCGAGAATGGCGCGATCTCGGTCACGCCGCTGCAGCTCGACCTGACGCATGACGCCAGCATGAAGGCGCTGAAGGCAGCGCTGCGCTGACCTGCCTAACGTGGATCCCCGGGTCATCCAGCTCATCATGGAATTGCGGCGCCAGGGCGTCGCCGATACCCGCGTGCTGGCCGCCATCGAGCGCGTGCCACGCGAGCGCTTCGTCGCCGACCAGTTCCTGAAGCATTCCTACGACAACATTGCCCTGCCGATCACACAGGGCCAGACGATCAGCCAGCCCTATGTGGTCGCGTATATGACCGAAATGCTGAAGCTGGGCGACCGCATGAAGGTGCTGGAGATCGGCACCGGCTCGGGCTACCAGACCGCCGTGCTCTCCAGGCTGGGGCGGCGCATCTACACCATCGAACGCTATCGCTCTTTGCTGGTTTCGGCGGAAAAACGCCTGAACGACCTGCAGATCACCAATGTGGTGACCAGGCTGGGCGACGGCAACAAGGGCTGGCCCGAACAGGCGCCCTTCGACCGCATCCTGGTGACCGCCGCAGCCGACCGGCGGCCCGATACCCTGATCGCGCAGCTTTCGCCCGAGGGCGGCATCATGGTGGCGCCGGTGGCGGTGACGAGCACGGAACAGGATGTGATCCGCTACACCCGGCACGGCGACGAGGTGCAGGAGGAGCGCCTGCTGCCGGTGCGGTTCGTGCCGCTGTTGCCCGGAATCGCCCGCGAAGCCAGCCCGGCGCCGCAATGACGATCATCGTAACAACTGCGTAACACCTTGGTTGGCCTGCATTGTCGCGGGCCGGGAAGGGGCTTAGACTCCGCGTCCATGCAACGGATTCGGGCATTGGTGGTGTTGGCGACGCTCGGTCTGCTGGCCGGCTGCGGTCAGCAGCCGCCGGCGCCCGTGGTGTTCGGCCATCGGCCCGCGCCAATGCCGCAGGCGGTGGAATTTCGCGGCGCCAGCCCGCAGGCCGGGGCTGCGGCAATGCAGGCGCCGCCGGCCGCGGCATCCGAGAGCGTGACGGTGCAGGCCGGCGACACGATCTATTCGCTGGCGCGGCGCCATAACCGTCCGGTGCGCGCCCTGATCGACGACAACAACCTGCAGCCACCCTATGTGCTGCAGCCCGGCCAGCGCCTGCGGTTGCCCGGCGGGCGCTTCCATGCCGTGCAACGGGGCGAGACGCTGTACAGCATTTCGCGCAGCTACGGCGTCGACCTCTACAGCATGGCGCAGAGCAACGACCTGCAGCCGCCTTACACGATCAGCGTCGGCCAGCAACTGAGAATCCCCTCGCAAAGCGGCTATGCGGTGGCCTCGGCGCCATCCGCAGCGCAGCCGGCGCCCGCGGCCGCGCCACGCGGTTTCCAGGTCGAAAGCCTGCCGCCGCCTCCGGGCGCGACGTCTCCAGGGGCCGGGCAGGGACCGCAGCAGGAGCAACCGGCCTCGTCCAGCCTGCCACCGGTGCCGCAGCAGCCGGCCGAGCAGGCCGCGCCGCAGCCATTGCCCGAAGCGAACGTGCCCGCGCGCGGCCAGACCGTGCCGCAGGCCGAGACCGCCGATCCGCAGGTGGCCAGCGCACCGCCGGCCAGCGCGCCGCCTGCATCGGTTCCACCGGCAGCCGAGCCCGCCGCCCCGCAGCAGGAAGCCGTATTGCCGCCGCGCTCGGGGCGCACGTTTTCCTGGCCGGTGCGCGGCCGCATCCTCTCCACCTTCGGGCCCAAGCCCGACGGGCTGCATAATGACGGCATCAACATCGCCGCCCGCGCGGGCGCGCCGGTGATCGCAGCCGAGAACGGGGTTGTGGTCTATGCCGGCAGCGAGCTGAAGGGCTTTGGCAACCTGCTGCTGGTGCGCCATGCCGATGGCTGGATGACCGCCTACGCCCATCTGGACAAGATGCTGGTGAAGAAGGGCCAGAAGGTGACGCGCGGCCAGGCGATCGGCACGGTGGGCAGCACGGGCGGCGTGAGCCAGCCGCAACTGCATTTCGAAATCCGCAAGGGCACCCAGGCGGTGGATCCCGGCAAGTTCCTCTCGGTGGCGTAAGCCTTACTTCGCAGGCTTCAGCGGCTTGCCCAGCCGGCCGGCCAGATCCTGGATGAACTGCCAGGCCACGCGGCCCGACCGCGCGCCGCGCGTCATCGACCATTCCACGGCCTCGGCGCGCAGCTGCTTCTGGTCGATCTTCAGGCCATAGGCTTTGCAGTAGCCGTCCAGCATGGCGAAGAAATCCTCCTGGCTGCAGGAGTGGAAGCCGAGCCAGAGGCCGAAGCGGTCGGACAGCGAAACCTTCTCTTCCACGGCTTCATGTGGATTGATCGCGGTGGAGCGCTCGTTCTCCATCATGTCGCGCGGCAGCAGATGGCGGCGGTTGGAGGTGGCATAGAGGATCACGTTGTCGGGCCGGCCTTCGATGCCGCCATCAAGAACGGCCTTCAGCGACTTGTAATGCTGGTCTTCCGCATCGAACGAGAGGTCATCGCAGAACAGCACAAAACGCCGTTTCGATCTGCGCAGCAGCTTGAGCAGCATGGGCAGCGAGGGAATGTCCTCGCGATGGATTTCCACAAGCGCCAGGGCCCCGACCTTTCCTGGCGTCTTCTTGCCATTGATCGCACCGATGGCGGCCTTCACCAGCGACGACTTGCCCATGCCGCGCGCCCCCCACAAGAGCGCGTTGTTGGCGGGCAGCCCCCTGGCGAAGCGGGTGGTGTTGTCGAGCAGGATGTCGCGCACGCGGTCCACGCCCTGCAGCAGATCGATGGTCACGGCATTCACCTGCGGCACGGCCTCCAGCCAGCCCGGCGCCGGCTCGGCATGCCACACGAAGGCGTCGGCGGCGTTTTCGTCCCAGTCCGGCGCCCGCGGCGGAGCCAGGCGTTCCAGCGCGTCGGCGATGCGCAGCAGCAGGGTGGCATCGGCCGGCTGCGCGGCGGCTTTGGCTGCGGGGCGGGGGTTTTTTTTCGTGGTCTTCTTGGGACGGGACGGCATGGATTTTTCGCCTTGTCGGGGGTGCTTTGCTTCAGATCAATACCCGGCCCGGCGGACAGGGTAAAGCTGCGGGAAAAGGAAGCCCGCCATGCCCGAAGCTGCCGCCATACGCCGCCATTTTCTCGCCAGCCTGCAGGCTGCCGAGGCCCCGCATCGGCCCTATCGCCACTGGCTGCTGAAGCAGGCCCTGCCGCTGGAATCAGCCGCTGCCATCGTCGACCTGCCGGTCCGGCCGGCCGAGATCGACGATACGCAGGGCAAGCGCGACAGCCATAACGAAAGCCGGGTCTTTTTCGCCGGGGACCTGATGGCGGACCATGCCGTCTGCCGCGATATGGCGGCCTGCTTTCAGGCGCCGGAAACGATTGCCGCACTGCAGCAAGCCACTGGCGCCGATCTGGAGGGCTGCTATCTGCGGATCGAGTATTGCCAGGACAAGGGCGGTTTCTGGCTAGAGCCCCATACCGATATCGGCGCCAAGCGCTTCACCATGCTGGTCTACCTGTCCACCGCGGCGGATGGCCCGAACTGGGGGACGGATATCTACGATAGCGAGAAACGCCGGGTGGGCCGCGCGCCGGCGGGTTTCGATCAGGGCCTGATCTTCGTGCCGGGCAACGATACCTGGCACGGTTTCGAGCCGCGCGACATCAAGGGCGTGCGCCGGTCGATCATCGTGAATTACGTGATCCCCGAATGGCGCGCCCGCCACGAACTGGCCTATCCGGACCAGCCGGTGCAGGCGGCTTGAACGCGGCCCCAACGCCTAGCCGGGACAGACCCTTTCCGCCATAATCCCGGGCCTGATTTTTCAGTCCCCGGATGCGGTGAGGAGGAAGCATGTACCCCGAAGTTTCTCTGTATATCGATGGCGCCTGGACCAAGGGCGCCGGCGGCAAGTCCATTCCCGTATTGAACCCCGCCACCGGCGAAGAGATCGGCAAGGTGGCGCATGCCGAAAAAGCCGACCTGGACCGTGCGCTGGCCGCAGCCGACAAGGGCTTCAAGGCCTGGAAGAAGGTTTCGCCCTACGACCGCTACAAGGTGCTGCGCAAGGCGGCCGACATCATCCGCGGCCGCGCCGACGACATCGGCAAGATCATGTCGCTGGAGCAGGGCAAGCCCTTCATCGAGGCCAAGGGCGAGACGCTGCTGGCCGGCGACATCATGGACTGGTTCGCCGAGGAAGCGCGCCGCACCTATGGCCGCATCGTGCCGCCGCGTGCCGAGGGCGTGTATCAGCTGGTGGTGAAGGAGCCGGTCGGTCCTGTTGCCGCCTTCACGCCGTGGAATTTTCCGATCAATCAGGCGGTGCGCAAATGCTCGGCCGCTCTGGCTGCCGGCTGCTCGATCATCCTGAAGGGTCCGGAAGAGACTCCGGCTTCCTGCGCTGCCCTGGTGCAGGCCTATGTCGATGCCGGCGTGCCGGCCGGCGCGATCCAGCTGGTGTATGGCGTGCCGTCGGAGATCAGCGAATACCTGATCCCGCATCCGGTGATCCGCAAGATCACCTTCACCGGCTCGACGCCGGTGGGCAAACACCTCGCCATGCTGGCCGGCCAGCACATGAAGCGCATCACCATGGAACTCGGCGGCCATGCCCCGGCCATCGTGTTCGACGATGCCGACGTGGACACCGCCGTGAAGGTGCTGAGCGCCAACAAGTTCCGCAATGCCGGCCAGGTCTGCGTCTCGCCGACGCGTTTCCTGGTGCATGAGTCGGTCTACGGCAAGTTTGTCGAGGGCTTCACGGCTTTCGCCAAGTCGCTGAAGGTGGGCGATGGCCTCGACAAGGATACCCGCATGGGTCCGCTGGCCAACGACCGCCGCGTGCAGGCGATGGAGATGTTCGTCGCCGATGCCGTTTCCAAGGGCGCCAAGGTCGAGACCGGCGGCAAGCGCATCGGCAACAAGGGCAACTTCTTCGAGCCGACCGTGCTGACCGGCATCAACACCGACATGCGCATCATGAACGAGGAGCCGTTCGGCCCGCTGGCGCCGATCATGCCCTTCTCGAAGTTCGACGACGTGGTGGCAGAGGCCAACCGCCTGCCCTTCGGTCTGGCGGCCTATGCCTATACCAAGTCGGCCAAGACGGCGGCCGCCATCGGCGCGGCATTTGAGTCCGGCATGGTGTCGATCAACCATCACGGCCTCGCCCTGCCGGAAGTGCCCTTCGGCGGCATCAAGGATTCGGGTTACGGCTCGGAAGGCGGCTCGGAGGCCATCGAGGCTTATCTGAACACCAAGTTCATCACGCAGGTCGGTCTGTAAGACCTACGCGATATCGGAATGGAGAAGGGGGCTTCGCGGCCCCCTTTTTCATTATGCGATGAAGCGGATCGCGATACCGGTCACGGCCGCACCACCGAGCAGCCAGGCCAGCCCCAGATGGAAACGGAAGACGGCGATGATCGCCGCCGCCGACAGCAGGGCCATCCAGGGATCGAGGCTGGAGAGCACCGGCACATCCCAGCTGAGCGGGCCGAGCGACACGCTCTCCATCCGCTTGAACAGCACATGCAGGCCGAACCAGATGGCGAGGTTGAGGATCACGCCCACCACGGCCGCCGTGATCGCGGCCAAGGCGTGGCTTAAGGCGCGCACATGGCGGATGCGTTCGATATACGGCGCGCCGAGAAAGATCCACAAAAAGCACGGCACGAAGGTGACCCAGGTGGCCAGCACGCCGCCGAGCAGGCCGCCGAGCAGCGGATCGATGCCGCCGAGCCGGAAGCCGGCGAGGTAGCCCACGAAGGTGAGCACGAGGATCAGCGGACCGGGTGTGGTTTCGGCCAGGCCGAGGCCATGCAGCATCTCCTCGGCATTCAGCCAGCCATACACTTCCACCGCCTGCTGCCCGACATAGGCCAGCACGGCATAGGCGCCGCCGAAGGTTACCACGGCCATCTTGCTGAAGAAGACGCCGATCTGGCTGAAGACGTGACTGCCGCCCAGGGTGGCAAACAGCCACAGCAGCGGCCCGGCCCAGAGCAGGCCGAAGATCGCGATGACGATCAGGTTGCGCGACCAGCTTGGCGGCACGCTGGGCAGCACGTCGGCGTCGTCCTTCACTGCCGAAGCGACGATCCAGTTCGGCCGGCTGCGGCCAACCAGCCAGCCGATCAGCGCGGCGCCCAGCACGATCAGCGGGAAAGGAATCTGCAGGCCGTAGATGCCGATGAAGGCCAGTGCGCTGACGCCCAGCAAGAAGCGCGTCTTGATGGCGCGCTTGGCGATGCGTTGCACGGCCTCGATCACGATGGCCAGCACGGCGGCCTGCAGGCCGAAGAACACGCCATCCACCAGCGGCACGTCGCGCCACAGCACATAGATGGTGCTCAGGCCCAGGATCACGGCCAGGCCCGGCAGGATGAACAGCAGGCCGGCAGCTACGCCGCCTTTCGCCCGATGCAGCAGCCAGCCGATATAGGTGGCGAGCTGCTGCGCCTCGGGGCCGGGCAGCAGCATGCAGAAATTCAGCGCATGCAGGAATTGCGGCTCGCTGACCCATTTCTTCTCATCCACCACGATGCGGTGCATCATGGCGATCTGGCCGGCTGGTCCGCCGAAGCTGAGCAGGCCAATCTTGGCCCAGATGCGGAAGGCTTCGCCGAAGCTGGGACCGACACTTTGATTCTCGTTTTTCATGCCCAATCTCTAACCCTTCAGGCGGCCGGCGGCCAGCCATGACGTTCGGCCGAGGCCGAGGCGCACCAGGCGTAGAGGGCGTCATAGACCAGCATCCCGCGATCCAGCATCAGGGCGTCATCGTCCTGACACATCGCAGACAGGCCAAGAGAGATACCGAGTAGGCCGGCTGCCTGCGGGGCCAGGTCGGGCCGGCCGGTATCGGCGCCCCGCACGATGACGGCCAGTTGTCGCAGCGCCGGATCGTCCTGCAGGCCGTGGCGGGTGATGAAGGCATCGAAGCTGCACAACGCACCGTCATGGCTGTAGGCCGCGCCAGGGATGTCATAAGGCGTCGCCTGCCAGTCTTCCGCGCGGGCAAAGACCTGATCGGACGGCACGTAGAAGAACCGCGCATCGGGATCGATGAAACGGCGCACCAGCCAGGGGCAGGCGACGCGGTCGATCTTGGGCCGTTCGCGGGTGATCCAGCGGCCTGGTTCAGCCGGTGGCTTGGCCTGCAGCGGTCCGCCGGCCTCGCGCCAGGCTTCGATGCCGCCAACGAGATAACGCGCACGCCGCCCCTGCGAGAGGAGTGCCGCGCAGGCCCCCTGGCTGACCTCATGGCCATGCACGCAGTAGACGACAATTTCGGGATCGCGCGGCAGGTCAGTTGTCCAGAGCGCCACCTGATCCGGCCGGCGCCGCCGCGCGCCGCGGATCACGGTATCGGCTTCGGCGTAGCGTTCTTCGCGCCGCACATCGAGCAGGCAGGGGAAACGGCCGGCGGCGATATCGCGCGCCAGTTCTGCCACCGAAATGGAGAATTGGGGAATGGAGGGACGTGTATTGGTATCCATCATGCTACCTCGTCACGCGGAATCAGGGCGTGAAGTTCAGTAGCGGCGCTTGGATACCGGATTGCCAAAGGGTATCTGATGGGGAGTCCGCGTTGTCCCCATGGAGCGGAAACCTACCGCCGGCGCAGCAAAAGGCAAGCGGATTTTAACTGGACGATACCTTGCCGCCGGGATGGCGCATGACCCGGCCGGCCAGCTCCTTTTCAGTCAGCACCATGAGGATCGTGGCCGACGGCAGGCCGCTGAGGCGGATCAGGTCGTCGATCTCGACCGGATTGGGCGATAGCAGGCGGTCGAGTTCGGCATGGGCGTGGGCGAGATCGTCATCGGCAATCGGCGCGGGCGATATAGCGGGGCGTGTCGTGGCCTGTGGGGCAACCGGGCGCTGCGGCGCGATCACCGCAAGGATGTCGTCCACGCGCTCGACCAGCGTGGCACCCTGGCGGATCAGGTCGTTGCTGCCATGGCAGCGCGGATCGAGCGGCGAGCCCGGCACGGCCATCACCTCGCGGCCCTGTTCGGCCGCCATGCGCGCGGTGATGAGCGAACCGGATTTCAGCGCGGCTTCGACCACCAGCACGCCGAGCGAGGCGCCCGAGATCAGGCGGTTGCGGCGCGGAAAATTCTGCGCCAGCGGCGGCGTGCCGGCCGGCATCTCGGCGAAGATCGCGCCACGTTCGGCAATCTGTTCATGCAGTTTGGCATTCTCGGGCGGGAAGGCCATGTCGATGCCCGTGCCGATGAAGGCCATGGTCTTGCCGTCGGCCTGCAGCGCGCCGTCATGGGCGGCCTTGTCGATGCCGCGCGCCAGGCCGGAGACGATGCAGAAATCCTGGCGGCAAAGCTCGCCGGCGATGTCGCGGGTGAAGCGCTGGGCAATCGCGGAGGCGTTGCGCGCGCCCACGATGGCAATGCCGGCCGTCTCCGAAACCATCGGATCGCCTTTTGCCGCCAGCAGGGGCGGCGCATCGTCAAGCTGCATCAGTCCGACGGGATAGCCGGGTTCGCCCCAGGCCACGAGTTTTGCGCCACAGGCTTTGAGCGCTTTCAGTTCGGCATCGATGGATGTCTGGTCGGCCAGCTCGATCCGGCGTTTCGCGCCGCCGCGTTTGGCCATCTCGGGCAGGCGTTCGATGGCGTTGGCCGCGCTGCCGTAATACCGGAGTATGTGATGGAAGGTGACCGGGCCGAGATGCGCGCTGCGGATCAGCCGCAGCCAGTCGCGCTTTTCAGAGTCAGGCAGAAGCGGCGGGCGCGCCGTCATCCTTTTTCTTCTGGCCGATCTTCGGTTCCTCGCCCTTTGCCAAGCGGGCGATGTTCTGGTGATGGCGGATATAGACCAGCAAGGCCATCGCCGCAGCCAGAAGCGCAATTTCCGGCCCAACCATAAACCACGCAAAAACCGGGCTGAGCAGGGCGGCGATCAGGGCCGAAAGGGAGGAATAGCGCAGGGTGAAGGCCACAAAGAGCCAGGTGGCACAGGCAAACACGCCCACCGGCCAGGCCGCACCCAGCAGCACACCGAGGAAGGTGGCGACGCCCTTGCCGCCGTTGAATTTCAACCAGACCGGAAACAGATGGCCGATGAAGGCCGCGAAGGCGGCCACCAGCATGACGTCGAGGCCATAGCGCGCACCGATCAAAGCCGCCGCCGTGCCCTTGCCGCCATCCAGCAGCAGGGTGAGTGCGGCCAGATCCTTGCGGCCGGTGCGCAGCACATTGGTGGCGCCGATATTGCCCGAGCCGATCTTGCGGATATCGCCCATGCCGCTGAGCCGCGTCAGCACCAGGCCGAAGGGGATGGCGCCCAGCATGTAGCCCAGCACGGCAGCCGCCAGGTAATAGGGCGGTTCATGCACCCAGAGTGCGGGATCGATCATGCGTCAGCTTTCGCGCTTGCGCTGGAAGACGGTTTCGCCGCCCACGACGGTCCGCAGCGCATGGCCCTGCACCCGACGGCCGTCATAGGGCGAATTCTTGGCCTTGGAGCGGAATTTCTTTTCGTCGATGCGCCAGGGCGTGTCGGGATCGAACAGCAGCAGGTCGGCCGGTGCGCCCGGCGCCAGGCGGCCGCTTGGCAGCTTGAGCAGGCGGGCCGGATTGCAGGTGAGGCAGGCCAGCAGCTTGAGCAGGGGCACGGAACCGTTGTGGTAGAGTTCCAGCGTCAATGCCAGCAGCGTCTCCAGCCCTATGATGCCGAATTCGGCCTGGGCAAAGGGCAGGCGCTTGCTTTCGGGATCCTGCGGCGCATGGGCCGACGAGATCACGTCGATGGTGCCGTCGGCGATGGCATCGACCACGGCCTTGCGGTCGCTTTCCAGCCGCAGGGGTGGTTTGACCTTGGCAAAGGTGCGGTAGTCGCCGACATCGAGTTCGTTCAGTGCGAAGTTATGCGGCGCGGCGCCGGCGGTGATGCGCAGGCCGCGCTGTTTGGCGCGGCGAACGGCATCCAGCGATTCCGCCGTCGAGAGATGTGCGGCATGCAGCCGACCGCCAGTGACCTCGAGCAGGCGCAGGTCGCGCTCCAGCATGATCGTCTCGGCCACGGCGGGAATGCCGGCCAGGCCCAGCCGCGCGGCGATCTCGCCCTCGTTCATCGCGCCGCCCTTGGCCAGCGACGGATCCTCGCAATGCTGCATCAGCAGCAGGTCGAAGGTCGTGGCGTATGACAGCGCCCGCCGCATAAGACGCGCGGAGGCAACGGGCTTCTCGCCGTCGGTGAAGGCAACCGCACCGGCCTGCGCCAGTAGGCCGAGTTCGGTCATTTCCTCGCCCTTGGTGCCCTTGGTGACGGCGGCCGCGGGCAGGATGCGCACCACCGCGGTATCGGCGGCGCGGCGGGCAACGAATTCCACCAGCGCGACCTCGTCGATCACCGGGTCGGTATTGGGCATTGCCACCATGGTGGTCACGCCGCCAGCCGCCGCGGCGCGTGCGCCGGTGGCAATGGTTTCCTGATGCTCGGCGCCGGGTTCGCGCAGCCAGACATGCATGTCGATCAGGCCGGGCGAGAGGCAATGGCCCTGGCAGTCGATCACCTCGGTGTCGCCGGCGAAGCTGCCGCTGGCCAGCTTGGGGCCGAGATCGAGGATCCTGTCGCCCTCGGTCAGCAGGGCACCATTCACGTCGAGCCCGGAAGAGGGATCGAGCAGGCGCGCGTTCTTGTAGAGCGTACGGCGTCGGGCCATGGCTTTAAATCTTCAGCTTCCCGGCGGCGTGGTGCCGCGCCAGTTCGGCAGATGCTGGGCCAGAAGTTCCAGGCAGGCCATGCGGACGGCGACGCCCATTTCGACCTGCTCGTGGATCACGCTGCGGTGGATGTCGTCGGCCACTTCGGTGTCGATCTCGATGCCGCGATTCATCGGGCCAGGATGCATGATCAGCGCATCGGGCTTGGCGAAGGCCAGCTTTTCATGATCGAGGCCGTAGAAATGGAAGTACTCGCGCGTGGAGGGCACGAAGGAGCCGTGGAAGCGTTCCATCTGCAGGCGCAGCATCATCACGATGTCGACGTCGGTTAGGCCCTTGCGCATGTCGTGATAGACCTCGGCCCCCAACCGGTCGGCATAGGCCGGCAGCAGGGTGGGCGGCGCGATCAAGCGCACGCGGGCGCCCATGGCATTCAGCAGGTGGATATTGGAGCGCGCCACCCGGCTGTGCAGGATGTCGCCGCAGATGGCGACCAGCAGGCCATCCAGCCGGCCCTTGCGGCGGCGGATGGTCAGGGCGTCGAGCAGGGCCTGGGTGGGATGCTCGTGGCTGCCGTCGCCGCCGTTGATGACGCCGCAACCGACCTTCTGCGCCAGCTGGGCCACCGCACCGGAATCCTGGTGCCGCACCACCAGCAGATCGGGATGCATGGCATTGAGCGTGATCGCGGTGTCGATCAGGGTCTCGCCCTTTTTCACCGAGGAGGTGGCGACCGACATGTTGATGACGTCTGCCCCGAGTCGCTTGCCCGCCAGTTCGAACGAGGTGCGGGTGCGGGTGGAATTCTCGAAAAACAGGTTGATGATGGTGCGGCCGCGCAGGCTGGACTGCTTCTTTTCCACCGCCCGGTTGAGATCGACATAATAGTCGGACCGGTTCAGCAGGATTTCGATATCCTGGGCGGAAAGGCCTTCGATTCCAAGGAGATGGCGGTGGGGAAACGGAACCGGCGACCCGTGACCGGGCTGTTCGGCGGTTTTGGCGGCGCGACTGGCTGGCATTGACGAATCATCATACAGAAATCGCGGCCCGCCAGCAACGAAACCATTAACCATTTTCTGCTCTGCTCGGCACCATGGTGCAGGATTATCGCCAGAACCAGATCGATCTCGTGTCCACCGACACGACTGCCAGCCAGGCCGTGCGCCTGCTGCAGGTTCTTAACGGCCGGGCGCAGGACGTGCAGGCGATCACCACCGACCTGTACGAAAGGGCCGTCCTGGTCGGCTTTGCCGAGTACGCCGACGCTTTCCGTCGGGTGCAGGAATTCCTCTCCTTCTGCGACGTGATCGAAAGCAAGCTGGAGGACATGCCGCCAGCCACCCGCGAGCCGATCCTGCATGAAGTGACGGCGGTGAAAGTACGCGCCTTTCACGCGCTGCTGCGCGGCATCGGCGCCTACCTGACCGTGCTGGACCGGCGCGGCATGATCAACTTCTTTGCCCAGGCCGTGTTCCTGATGCAGCAGGATGTGCTGGCCGAGTTCCGCCGCGACATCCTGCCCAATGTGCCGCCGCAACTGATCCCGGAGAATATGGGCGCGCTCTACGATGAGGTCGAGCAGCGCATCAAGCATATGCTGGATCGCTGCGTCGACGTGCCTGACTTCCGTTTCGACACATGAGCAAGACGGGGCGGCAGATGGACCCGGCCGCGCTGGAGCAATTGCAGGCCGGGCTGGATGCGCATCGCCGCGGCGACCTGGTCCAGGCGGAAAAGCTCTATCGTGCCGTTCTGGCTGCCGCGCCTGAGACGCTGGATGCCACCAACTTGCTGGCGCGCCTGCTGATGCAGGTGGGGCGGTCTGCCGAGGCGGCACCGCTGCTGCGCCATGCCCTGGACAGGGCGCCGGGCGAAGCGGGGCTTTGGTTGAGCTATACCGAGTGCCTTCTGGCAGCGGGCCAGGTGGTGCCGGCCCGCGAGGCGGCGGAAACCGCGCGCCAGTTGGCCCCGAACGATATCGAGGCGCTGTATCTGTGGTCGGAATCCCAGCGTCTGGCCGGTGCCTGGGAAATGGCGGCCGGCGGTTATCGCCAGTTGCTGGCGATCCGGGCGGATCATGCCGGCGCCTGGCTGCAGCTCGGCGATTGCCTGCGCCGGCTGGGCGACCTGCCCGCCGCACTGGCCGCGGCCAACCGCGCGCTGAACCTGGCGCCGCAGGCCCCGGAGTGTCACAACAACCTCGGCGGCCTTCTGGCTGCGCAGGGCGATCATGTTGCGGCACTGGAACGTTTCGAGCAGGCCCTGCGCCTGCGGCCGAATTATGCCCTGGCGCTGATCAACAAATCAGCTTCGCTCCGCGAGATCGGGCAGGGCGCTGCCGCACTCGAACTGGCGCGGCAGGCGGTGCAAATATCGCAGGGCCATCCCGATGCCTGGCTGGCACAGGCCCAGGCGCTGCATGTGCAGGGTGCCCTGCCGGCGGCGATCGTGGCGTACCGCGAGGCCTTGTCCCGCCGACCGCAGGATGCCGAGGCGCAATGGAACTATGCTCTTGCCGCCCTGGCCCAGGGCGATTTCGTGAATGGCTGGCTGTCCTATCGCTGGCGCTGGCGCAAGGCCGAACCGCCCCTGCCGCACAGGAGCTGGCCCTGGCCGGAATGGTCCGGCGAAGGTGAACTGCCGCGGAACCTGCTGGTCTGGGGCGAGCAGGGGCTGGGCGATCGGTTGCTGTTCCTGCAATTCCTGCCGGAACTGCTGACCGCCGGGAACGGCACGGTGACCCTGGAGACCGATCCGCGTCTGATCCCGCTCCTGCAACGCAGCTTCCCGCAGTTGCAGCTTGCTGCTGAACAGCCGCAGGCCGATCCGGCGTTGCTGGCCGCCCGGCTCGACGCTCATCTGCCGCTGGGCAACCTGCCTCGTGGGGCGCCGCCCGGCAAAGCGTATCTCCGGGCCGATACCGCGCGGGCCGCCGAACTGTCGTCCCGCTATCGCCGCGGCGGGGAAACTCTGGTCGGATTGTCGTGGCGCAGCGCCAACCCTACGCTGGGTGCGGCCAAATCCATCAATCCCGAAGCCCTGGCGCCGCTGGCCGAACTGCCCGGTTGCCGTTTCGTCAATCTGCAATACGGGGCGACCGAGACCGAGCATGCCACGCTGAAGGCGATGCTGGGCGACCGCTACATCCACGACCCGGCCATCGACGCGCAGAACGATCTGGACGGGTTGGCGGCGCAGATCGAGGCGCTGGACCTCGTGCTGACCGTTTCGAATGTGACGGCCCATCTGGCCGGCGCGCTGGGGCAGGCCGTCTGGCTGCTGGCGCCCGAAGGCAAGAGCCGGTTTTTCTACCTGATGGGGGCGGGCGAAGGCACGCCTTGGTATCCGCGGATGCGGATTTTTCGCCCGGGCATAACCGGGGACTGGCCCGGACTGCTGCAAAGCGTGGCAAACAGCCTGGAATCGCTGGAAAAAACAGCTTCCAGGTGATAGCACAGGGCCCGCCGCTGGCATCGCCGGCGCCTTGACCCTAGTTTAGGCCCATGACCCGCAAAACCTATTACATCACCACGCCGATCTACTACGTCAACGACAAGCCGCATATCGGACACGCCTACACCTCGCTGGCCTGCGACGTGTTGGCGCGCTTCAAGCGGCTGGACGGCTATGATGTGATGTTCCTCACCGGCACGGACGAACATGGCCAGAAGGTGGAGAAGGCCGCCGATACCGCCGGCGTCGATCCGCAGGCTTTCTGCGACAGGGTGAGTCAGAGCTTCCGCGATCTGGCCGCGGCGATGAACTTCTCCAACGACGATTTCATCCGCACCACCGAGCCGCGCCACGTGAAGTCGGTGCAGGCCCTGTGGGAGAAAGTGGCCGCGTCGGGCAACATCTACCTGGGCCATTATGAAGGCTGGTACGCCGTGCGCGACGAAGCCTTCTATCAGGAAGACGAACTGCAGGACGGCCCGAATGGCCAGAAACTGGCACCGACCGGCGCTCCCGTGGAATGGGTGAAGGAGCCTTCGTATTTCTTCAAGCTTTCGGCCTGGGGCGAGAAGCTGCTGAAATTCTATGAGGAGAATCCCGGGTTCATCCTACCGGCCAGCCGCCGTAACGAGGTGATCAGCTTCGTGAAGGGCGGCCTGAAGGATCTTTCCGTGTCGCGCACGACCTTCAAGTGGGGTATCCCGGTGCCGGGCGACGAGGCCCATGTGATGTATGTGTGGTTCGACGCGCTGACCAACTACATCACCGCCGCCGGCTATCCCGACACGGCAAGCGATGCCTACAAAAAGTTCTGGCCGGCCGACCTGCATATGGTGGGCAAGGACATCCTGCGTTTCCACGCCGTGTACTGGCCGGCTTTCCTGATGGCCGCCGACCTGGCGCCGCCCAAGCGCGTTTTTGCCCATGGCTGGTGGACCAACGAGGGGCAGAAGATTTCCAAGTCGCTCGGCAACGTGATCGATCCGCTTGCGCTGATCGAGGAATTCGGGCTGGAGCAGACACGCTATTTCCTGATGCGGGAAGTGCCGTTCGGCAATGACGGCGATTTTCGCCGTGCTGCCATCGTCAGCCGCATCAACAGCGAACTGGCCAATGGGTTCGGCAATCTGGCGCAGCGCACCCTCAGCTTCTGCGCCAAGAACACCAATGCCGCCGTGCCGAAGCCGGGCCCGCTGACCGAGATGGACGAGACCCTGCTGGCCGAGGCCGACAGTCTGATCGACCGCATGCGCGTGGCGCTCGACGACCAGGCCATTCACACGGCTCTGCAACACTGGTTCGATCTGGTGGACGCCGCCAACAAGTATATAGATGTGGCGGCGCCCTGGACCCTGCGCAAGACCGATCCGGCGCGCATGGAGACCGTGTTGTGGACCCTGCTGGAAGCGATCCGCCAGCTCGCCATCCTGGCGCAGGCGATCATGCCCAACTCCGCAGCAAAGATGCTGGATCAGCTCGGTGTCTCGGAGGCCGCGCGCGGCTTTGTCCACCTGGGCGAGCCGGGCCGTTTGCGGGCTGGTACGCCGCTACCCGCACCGCAGGGCGTGTTCCCGCGCCATGTCGAGGCCAAGGAGGGCGCCTGATATGGCCCTGCTGATCGACAGCCACTGCCACCTTGATTTCCCGGACTTCGCCGAAGAGCGGGATGCGATCATCCAGCGCGCGCGCCAGGCCGGGGTTGGTCTGATGCTGACCATCTCGACGCGGTTGGACCAGTTCGACCGCGTGCTGGAGGTGGCTGAATCCTATCCCGATGTCTATTGCACCGTCGGCATCCATCCGCATGAGGCCGATGACCATGTGGACGTCGCCGCGGCGAAACTGATTGAACTGGCAGCACACCCGAAGGTTGTCGGCATCGGAGAGACCGGACTGGATTATTTCTACGAGCACAGCGACCGCGAAGCGCAGAAAAAATGCTTCCTGGCGCATATCCAGGCGGCGCGCGAAACCGGCCTGCCTGTGGTGATCCACACCCGCGATGCCGACGAGGACACCGCCGCCATCATCGAATCCGAAATGGCGAAGGGTAAATTCAAGGGCCTGCTGCACTGTTTTTCGTCGGGCCATGCCCTGGCCGAACTGGCCGTGACGCATGACATGATGGTCTCGTTCTCGGGTATCCTGACCTTCAACAAGGCGCGCGAGGTGCAGCATTCGGCGCAGGTTCTGCCGCTGCAGAACCTGCTGGTGGAAACCGATGCGCCGTATCTGGCGCCGGTGCCGCTGCGCGGCAAGCGCAACGAACCTTCCTTCGTGGTGCATACAGTAGCCTTCCTTGCCAAGCTGAAGCAGATCGGCATCGCCGAGCTGACCGAGGCGACCACGGCGAATTTCCTGCGCCTGTTCGACAAGGTGCCTCGGGCGGCGCTGATCGACCGCCGCGCGGCCTGACGCCAGCCGATGCGCGCGATCATCCTGGGCTGCGGTACGTCCGCCGGCGTTCCCCGCATCGATGGCGATTGGGGCGCATGCGATCCGGCCGAACCGAAAAACCGGCGCAGCCGTTGTTCCATTGTGGTCGAACACGGCGATACCAGGCTGCTGATCGACACCAGCCCTGACCTGCGCAGCCAGTTTCTGGCCAACGGGATATCCTGGGTGAGTGCCGTGGCCTGGACCCACGATCACGCCGATCAGACCCATGGCCTGGATGACCTGCGCATCCTGGCCTATACCTCGCGCCAGCGCGTGCCGGGTTATGCCGATGCCTTCACCCATGAGCGTCTGCAACGCAAGTTCGGATACTGCTTCGAGAAGGCCGGCGATGGTTATCCACCCATCATCGAACCGCGTCTGATCGATGGACCGTTTACCGTGGGCGATATCGACGTGACGCCGATCCGCCAGCGGCATGGCAACATCGATTCTCTCGGCTTCCGTTTCGGGGATATGGCCTATTCCAACGATGTCGTCGGCCTGGATGATGATGCTTTTGCGGCATTGGCCGGCGTGAGGCTCTGGATCGTCGACGCGATGCGTTACACCCCGCATCCGACTCACAGCCATGTGGCGCAGACACTGGATTGGATCGCGCGGGTGAAACCGCAGCGCGCGGTGCTGACCAACATGCATATAGATCTCGATTACAATAAACTGAAAAGCGAACTGCCGCCCGGCGTGGAACCGGCGTATGACGGCATGGTGCTGGAATGCTGAAATCGATATGGGCGGTGTCGCAGAAGGGCGCCGTGGGCATGCTGAACCAGGCCCTTGGCCTGGCCGAAGCCCTGTTCAACGGCGGCGGTTTTGGCCTGCCGCAGAGTTTCGAGGTGGAGTATCGCTGGCCCTATACCTGGGCGCCGATGCATCCGGCTTTCGCCAGCCTGGACGCGCTGACGCCCGACAGCCGTGCCCTGTTTGGCGACCAGCCCTGGCCGGACGTGCTGATCACCTGCGGCCGTAAATCGGCGCTTTGGGCCCTGGCCGTAAAAAAGGCCAGCGGCGGCCGTACTATCCTGATCCACATCCAGGATCCCAAGGCGTCTACGCGCCACTGGAATCTGCTGGTTGTGCCCGAACATGATCGCGCGCGCGGCCCGAATGTTTTGGTATCGAAAGGCGCACTGCACCGCGTGACGCGGCTGAAACTGGAAACCGGTGCCGAGGCGATCCGTCAGGAGCATGCGCACCTGCCGCACCCTCGTGTCGCGGTTCTGGTCGGCGGCAACAACCGCTATTACACGCTGGACGAAGACTGGATGCACAACTTCGTCGCCCAGTTGCGCAACATGTGTGAGCGCTCGGGCTGCGGCATCATGGCCACGATCTCTCGCCGCAGCGGCGAGGCGGAGACCAACATCCTGCGCGGAGGCCTCGCCAGCCTGCCCGCCGTATTATGGGACGGGAAGGGACCCAATCCGTATTTCGGCTTTCTTGGTCTGGCCGATGCGATCGTGGTGACCTGCGACTCCGTGTCGATGATTTCCGAGGCCTGCTCGACGGGAAAGCCGGTACTGGTGGCGAAGCTTCCCGGGCAGTCGAAGCGCTTCGACGCGTTTTTCGAAAGCCTGCTGCAACAGGGCCTGATCCAGTGGTTCGACGGCCGCCTGATGCAGTGGGACACGCGGCGCCTGGATGACATGGACCATATCGCGCAGGACGTCCGCCAGCGTCTGGGCTGGATCTGATCTTTTCTTTTCTGTTATAATATAACAAATTTTGGCCGCACCGCTTTATTTTGCGAGCGTTTCTCATTATTAATAGCTGAGTCCCCGGGCACGCAGCCATACGCAGATATGGCCTTAATTGGAGTAACATGCTGATGAACCATGAATTTTCCTTCATGGCGATGATCCTCAATGCCGATCCGGTCGTCCAGATCGTAATGGCCATGCTGGTGATCACCTCCGTCGCCTGCTGGGCCATCGTGATCGAGAAGATGGCAAAATTCAGCCGCGCGCGCCGCGCGGCGACGGCTTTCGAGTCGGCGGTGAAAGCCGATGCGCTGCTGGCTTCGGGCGGCAAAACCGCGCTCGATGCCCTGCAGGGGGCCATCCTTGCCGCAGCCGCGCGCGAAAAACGCGACGGTCAGGATATTGGCGAAAGCCGGCATGATTTCCGCGCCAGGCTGGAAATGGCGATGCGCCAGGCCATGGCGCAGCAGTTGCGGCAGATCGAGCCGGGCCTGCCATTCCTTGCCACGGTGGGGTCGGCGGCCCCATTCGTCGGCCTGTTCGGCACGGTCTGGGGCATCATGAACAGCTTCACGGCGATTGCCGGCTCGAATGACACCAGCCTGGCCGTCGTGGCGCCGGGCATTGCCGAGGCCCTGTTCGCCACGGCACTGGGGCTGGTGGCGGCCATCCCGGCGGTAATTGCCTATAACAAGCTGAGCACCGACCTCGGCCGGCTGGCGCAGCGCTTCAATGCCGCAATTTCCGAAGCGGCTCGCCAGTTCGCGCGCGGCAGCAGCACGCATGCAACGCGCAGCCACGCCGAAGCCGGGCAGTAGAGGCAGTCATGGCGATTTCACCCATCGGCGGCGGCGGTTTCGAGAACGACGATTTCGCCAATTACAAGCCGCTGGCCGACATCAATGTGACCCCGTTCGTGGATGTCATGCTGGTGCTGCTGATCATCTTTATGGTCGCCGCACCGCTGATGATGGTTGGCGTGCCGCTGCAACTGCCCAAGACCACGGCAGTGAAGGTAACGCCGCCGAAGGAACCGCTGGTCATCAGCATGGACAAGGATGGCAAGCTGTTCATCCGCAAGGAAGCGGTGGAAGAGGGCGACCTAGTGCGCGTGCTGAGCGACATGCGCCAGTCCGAGCCTGACACCGTTGTATATGTCCGCGGAGACAAGTCACTGGAATATGGCCGCGTCATGGACCTGATGAGCCTGGTTGGCCAGGCCGGTTATGGCAAGATTTCCCTGGTGGCTGAAGGTGCCGGTAAACCGGCCGCCGCCGCACCGGCGCGATGAATGCCATGAAGACGCAGGTTTCATCCTGGACGGTGTCGATAGCGGCCCATGTGGCCGTGGCATCGGCGCTGCTGTTCGGCCTGCCGTTTTTCACCAAGCCCATCGTTGCCGAGGAGAAATTCCAGGGCGTAGAGGTGCTGCTGATGGCCAGCGCTCCGCCGATGGATGCGTCGCCTCCACCGCAGCCGCTGGCAGATCATGCTCCCCCGCCGCCACCACCGGAGCCGATCAGAGAACCCGAACCGATCACCTCCACGTCGGCCGCGCCGGATGTCGAGCCGGCGCCACCGCCCAAGCCCAAGCCGCTGGTGCAGCGGCCGCCGAAACCGCAGCCGCCGAAGCCCCAGGCGGAACAGGTAAAGGCCCCAGTGGAGCCCGCTGCGCCCGCAGCCGAACCGGTGCCCGAGAAGCTACAGATCGCTGCCGCGCCGACGGCTCCACCCGGGCCGGTGATGGCAGCGCCGCGCGTGACGGTCAATCCGAATGCCGAGGCCAGTTACTATGCCGCGCTGCTGGCGTGGCTGGAGCGACACAAAGAGTATCCGCGCCGTGCCCAATTACGACGCATGGAAGGCGTTGCGCATCTGCGCTTCACCATCGACGGGCACGGTCGCGTCATACGGCATCGCATCGAACGCAGTTCCGGGCACGATACGCTCGATGACGCCGTAGAGCGGATGATCGCCAAGGCATCGCCGCTGCCGCCGATCCCGGCGACATTGGGCAAGGACAGTCTGGATGTCGTCGTACCGATCCAGTTCTTCCTGAAATGAGTCTGTACAAAGGAAAAATCGTTATGCACCGTCTTGCTCTCGCCCTTACCGTCATGTTCGGGCTGCTTTTTGGCGCAACAGCGCCAGCCGTGGCCAAAGACGACATCAAGGCCGGGGTGATCAAGACCTACGGCGACATCGCGCAGGCGATCTATGAGGATTCGCTGGTTACTGCCCGTAACCTGCAGAAGGCCGTGGCGGCTCTGGTGGCGGCGCCTTCGGAAGCAACGCTGAAAGCGGCCCGCGAAGCCTGGATCGCGGCCCGCGTGCCATACATGCAGAGCGAGGTGTATCGCTTCGGCAATCCGATTGTCGATGAGTGGGAGGGCCGCGTGAATGCCTGGCCGTTGGACGAAGGCCTGATCGACTACGTCGATGCCGGGCGTTATGGCGAAGAATCCGATGAGAACCCGCTCTACACGGCCAACGTGATCGCGAACAAGCAGGTCAAGTTCGGCGGCAAGGTTCTGGACGCAGCGAAGATCGACTGGAAATTGTTGCGCAAGCTGCATGAGGTGGGTGGCGTGGAGGCCAATGTCGCCACCGGCTATCACGCCATCGAGTTTCTGCTGTGGGGCCAGGATCTGAACGGCACCGCTGCAGGCGCGGGCAACCGGCCCTGGACCGACTTTGCGAAGCAGGGCTGCACTAATGGCAACTGCGACCGCCGCGCCCAGTATCTGACGGTGGCAACACAGATGCTGGTCGACGACCTTGGCTGGATGGCCAGGCAGTGGCAGCCCGAAGGCGCGGCACGCAAAGCGCTGACCGAGAAAGGCCTGGATGCCGGTATCGCGGCGATCGTGACCGGTCTGGGCAGCCTTTCATATGGCGAGCTGGCCGGCGAGCGCATGAAACTGGGCCTCCTGCTGCACGACCCTGAGGAGGAACATGACTGCTTCTCCGATAATACCCACAATGCCCATTACTACGATGTGCTTGGCATGCTGAATGTCTATGGCGGCGAATACAGGCGCATCAATGGCAATGTGGTGAAGGGGCAGGGCCTGACCCATCTGGTGCGCGCTGCGGCACCGGACCTCGATACCGAGATGCGGGCGAAACTGAAGGCAACCATGGAGGCCTTCGATGCGATCAAGCGACGTGCTGAAGCCAAGGAAGCCTACGATCAGATGGTCGGTGAAGGCAATGCTGAGGGTAACGCCATGATACAGGCCGGCATCGACCGGCTGACCGACCAGACAAAGACATTGGAGCGCGTACTGGCCGCGCTGAAACTGAAGGCGACCTTTGAAGGTTCGGACAGCCTCGATGCGCCTGACAAAGTCGGCAAGAAGTAATCATCTCGCGGCCAGCATTGTCGTCCTTGCGACAGTGCTGGCGCAGCCGGCCAAGGCAGATCAAAGCCGGGCAGATGAACGCCGTCCCGGCGGCGAAGCCACGGTGAACAAGCCGCTGAACAGTTCGATCTTTTCCCATCCTTCCGCAAACATGCGGTTTGAGCGCCAGCTTGATTTCAGGATCGGCGACGGCATTTTTCGCAAGCTCTGGGCCTCCTCGCCGAGTTCCACCACGTCATCGGACGGGCTCGGGCCGCTGTATAACGCGCGCTCCTGTCAGTCCTGCCACCTGAAGGACGGCCGTGGCCGTCCGCCTGCGGGCGACGAGCCCGCCGTGACGATGTTCCTGCGGCTGAGCATCCCGCCGCAGACCGATGCCGACCGACAGGCGCTGGACAAATTCCTGCGCAATGTGACGCCAGAGCCGACTTATGGTGCGCAGTTGCAGAACTTCTCCGTGCAGGGATTGCTGGCCGAGGGCCGCATGGAAATCCAGTACAGCGATGTGAAGGTGCAACTCGCAGAGGGCGAGACCGTCACGCTGCGCAAGCCAAGCTATGCCATTGCCGATCTGAATTACGGGCCGTTGCATCCGCAGGCCATGATCTCGCCGCGCGTCACCCCGCAGATGATCGGCCTGGGTTTGCTGGAGATGATCCCGGAAGCCGATATCCTGCGCCATGCCGACCCGGAGGATGCCGACCGCGACGGTATCGCCGGGCTGCCCAACCGGGTTTGGAGCCACATCCATGGCAAACCCATGCTCGGTCGGTTCGGCTGGAAGGCCGGTTCCGCCACCGTGGCCGACCAGACGGCGGAGGCTTTTGCTGGCGATCTTGGCCTGTCTACGCCGCTGCTGCCCGCAGCTTCGCATGGCGAATGCACGAGCGGCCAGCATGCCTGCCTCAGCGCGCCCAATGGCGACGATGAGGGCGAGGGCATAGAGGTGCCGCGGCAGATGTTCGAATTGACGGTGTTCTATGCGCGCAATCTGGCTGTACCGGCACGCCGCAAGCCAGACGATCCAGCCGTGCGGCGCGGCCAGGCGCTGTTTGCCGCCGCGGGCTGCGCAAGCTGCCACGTGCCGCAATTCAGGACGAGCGTCGATCCGGCGCATCCAGAACAATCGGACCAGACCATATGGCCCTACACCGACCTGCTGCTGCACGACATGGGCGAGGGGCTGGCCGACAATCGGCCGGAAGGCCGAGCCAGCGGCCGGCATTGGCGCACCGCACCGCTCTGGGGCATCGGCCTGACCCGAACGGTAAGCGGCCACGATTTCATGCTGCATGACGGCCGCGCCCGTGGCGTGCTGGAGGCCATCCTGTGGCATGGTGGCGAGGCGCAGTCCGCGCGCGACCGCGTGGCCGGCATGAGCCGGCAGGATCGTGCCGACCTTCTGGCCTTCATCAATTCGCTGTAACCCGGAGCCTGGGATGCGCATCGCCGGAATTGCACTTATCCTCTCTCTGTTCCTGCAGGCACCAGCGCAGGCGCTGGAGCCCGAGGCTTACGCCGTCATCAATCGCAACGCCATCGAGCGTCATGTTCTGCCGCGCTACGACGCGCTGGCGGATGCCACGTCCAGGCTCGAGACCATGGCAAGAACCTTCTGCGCCACGCCAGCGGCGGAGCGGAAAATCGACGCTTTGCGGCAGGCCTATCACGATGCGGCCGATGCTTGGCAGGATATCCAGCATATCCGTTTCGGGCCGATCGATCTGTTTTTCCGCAGCCAGCGCTTTGCCTTCTGGCCCGATCCACGCAACACCATCGGTAAGCAGATGGCCGAGCTGATCGCCAAACATGCCAGCAGCTCTCTGGATGCGGACACTCTCGGCCATGGCAGCGTGGCGGTTCAGGGCCTTCCGGCACTGGAGCGGATGGTCTTCGGCGACGATGTGAAGAAGCTGCAGGATGCACCGGATGCCGCTTTTCGCTGTGGCTATGTCGTGGCCATATCCGAAAATCTGGCCAGGATGGCACGTGAGGCTCGGCAGGAGTGGCGCGCTCCGAATACGGGCTTCGCCGCGATGATGCTGAATCCGGGGCAGGGTGCCAATCCACGTTATCGCGACGCGCAGGACGCTACGCTAGATCTGTTCAAGAGCCTGTACACGGCCATCGAATTCGCGGCTGATCACAAGCTTGCGCGGCCATTGGGGGCTTCGGTCGACGATGCGCGGCCCCGGCTCGCTGAGTCCTGGCGCAGCGAGCGGTCGTTGCGCAACATTCGGCAAAATCTGGCGGCGGCTACCGATCTCTATGTAGCCGCCTTTGCGCCGCAGGTGGTCGACAAGGCGCTGGACGCAGCCCTGCGCGACAGCCTGGCGCGTGCAGCCGTGTCGGCGTCGGCGCTGCAAATGCCACTGGAACGAGCCATTCAGGAAATCGAAGGCCGCAAGCACATCGAGAAACTTGCGGCCGACATGCTGGCTCTGAAAGGGCTGCTGATGCAGCGCCTGCCTGAGGCCTTGCAGATTCCGGTCGGCTTCAACGCGCTGGATGGCGACTGACATGCGTCTTGCCGTTTCTCGACGTACCGCACTCGGCCTGCTAGCGACCTCGGTCTTGCTTCCCGGCAAGGCCCGGGCGGAATCCAGGCAACTGTATGTGAATGCCTTTGGCGGCAAGGCCGGTTTCGGCGTGGCGGCTTTCGATGCGGCCGGTCGGATCCATTACAGCCTGCCGCTGCCCGGACGCGGCCACAGCTTTGCACGCAGTCGCAATGCAGCCGTGGCATTCTCGCGGCGCCCCGGCGCATATGCCGTCGTGTTTGACGCGAAGGACGGCCGGGAATTGCGACGCATTGCCGCTGCTGAGGATCGCAGCTTCTGTGGCCATGGCGCATTCACGTCCGACGGTCGCCTGCTGTTCGCCACGGAAGCGATCGGCTCAACCGGCGAAGGCGTCCTTGGCATCTACGACGGCACGGACGGCTATCGCCGGATCGGCGAATATCCGACCCATGGCCTGGACCCGCACGAGGTGCGCCTCATGCCGGATGGCCGCACGCTGGCGGTGGCCAATGGCGGCATCCTGATGCTGGCGGGCATGCCCAGGCTGAAGCTGAATATCCCCGACATGGCCCCATCGCTGGCCTATCTGGATGTTGCGACCGGCCGGCTGATCCGGCAGGTGCGGCCGGCTCATGAACTGCGGCAGCTCAGCATCCGCCATATCACCATCGACCGGCGCGGCCGTGTCGCGATTGCCATGCAGTACGAGGGCCCCGAAACCGATGACGTGCCGCTGGTGTCCTGGCATGGCGGCCCGGACGATCCGGCGGGCCTGCGGTTCCTGGCGATACCGCCGGAGCAGCGGCGCGGCCTGCGGCAGTATTGTGGCAGCGCGGCCATGAGCGGCGACGGCCGGCTGCTGGCCGTGACCAGTCCGCGTGGCAAGCGGATGCTGGTATGGGACATGGAGG
Source organism: Ferrovibrio sp. (assembly GCF_046297895.1). GTDB lineage: Bacteria > Pseudomonadota > Alphaproteobacteria > Ferrovibrionales > Ferrovibrionaceae > Ferrovibrio. The sequence goes on from NZ_JBKBHC010000005.1 coordinate 143,933, forward strand.
CCGAGCGTCATCTGGCGGCGGCGGAGATGGATGATGTTTGTGGCGTGGCAGCAGAACCGGATGGCGCAGGCTTTATCGTCAGCAACGGACTGGGACGGATCGCTGCCTGGCAGGCTGGCCGTGTTACGACTCTGCCAGAAGCCGGCAGCCATCTGTGGGACAACCACATGATGGCTGTTTAGCCATTAACATACTGAAACATCAGGTATCTATATTTTCCATAATATACATTATCCGATTATCGAGTTTCTATAAAAGGCCAGCCGGCAAGCACGCCGGTCGGCCCTTTACGGGTCCCGACTTCAGCCCCCGGCCTTCGCCTTCACTCGGGCACGGAAAGCATGCAGCAGCGGTTCGGTGTAGCCGTTGGGTTGCCGTACGCCCTCGAAGACCAGTGCCCGCGCCGCCTGATAGGCCAGACTGTTGTCGGGATCGGTCGCCATCGGCCTATAGGCGGCGTCGCCGGCATTCTGGGAGTCCACCTTGGCGGCCATACGCCGGAAAGCGGCATCCACCTGCTCGGCGGAGCAAACCCTGTGCAGCAGCCAGTTGGCCATGTGCTGCGACGAGATCCGCAGCGTCGCACGATCTTCCATAAGCCCGATATCGTGGATATCGGGTACCTTCGAGCAGCCGATGCCCTGATCCACCCAGCGCACCACATATCCCAGGATGCCCTGGGCATTGTTGTCGAGTTCGTCGCGCACATCCTGCTCGGAGAAATTCTGCCCAGTGGCCAGCGGAATGGTCAGCAGCGCGGCCAGCGGCGGCACCGGCTGTCTGGCCACTTCGGCCTGACGGGCGAAGACGTCCACCACATGGTAATGCGTGGCGTGCAGGGTCGCCGCCGTCGGACTCGGCACCCAGGCGGTGTTGGCGCCGGTTCTGGGATGCCCGATCTTCTGTTCCAGCATGTCGGCCATACGGTCTGGCGCGGCCCACATGCCCTTGCCGATCTGCGCCTTGCCCGACAGGCCGCAGGCCAGGCCGATGGCCACATTCCGCTCCTCATAGGCTTTGATCCAGGCGCAGGCCTTCATGTCGGCCTTGCGCACCATCGGACCCGCCTGCATCGAGGTATGCATCTCATCGCCAGTACGGTCCAGGAACCCGGTATTGATGAAGACGATACGATCCTTCACCGCATGGATACAGGCAGCAAGATTCGCCGAGGTGCGGCGCTCTTCATCCATCACGCCGACCTTCACGGTATGGCGTGCCAGACCCAGCATGTCCTCGATGGCATCGAACAGGCGGTTGGTGAAGCCCGCCTCTTCCGGCCCATGCATCTTCGGCTTCACGATGTAGACCGAGCCGGCGCGGCTGTTGATGAAACGTCCGCGCCGTTTGAGGTCGTGCATGGCAATCAGGCTGGTGACAATGCCGTCCAGGATACCCTCCGGCGCTTCCGAGCCATCGGGCAGACGGATCGCCGGGGTGGTCATCAGATGCCCCACATTGCGCACGAACAGCAGGCTGCGGCCCGGCAGCACCAGCTTGCCGCCGTCGGGCGCGGTATATTCGCGATCCGGTTCCAATGCGCGCGTCATGCTGCGGCCGCCCTTTTCGAAGGTGGCGCTGAGATCACCCTGCATCAGGCCAAGCCAGTTGGCGTAGGCCTCGACCTTGTCATCGGCGTCAACGGCCGCCACCGAATCCTCCAGGTCGACGATGGTGGTGAGCGCGGCCTCCAGAACCACATCGGCCATGCCGGCCGGATCGCCCTTCCCGACCGGATGATTGCGGTCGATCACCAGTTCGATATGCAGGCCGTTATGCTTCAGCAGCACGGCACTGGGGTTGGCCGCATCGCCGCGATAGCCGACAAAAGCCGCAGCATCCTTGAGCGCCGGCGACAGTCTGCCATCCCGCACCGACCAGCCCTTCACATCGGCATGGCTGCCCGAAGCCAGCGGTGCGGCCTGATCGAGGAAGGCTTTCGCTTTCGCGATCACCTTGGCGCCGCGCGCCGGGTCATAGCCTTTCTTCTCATTCGGATCGTGTGGGATCGCATCCGTGCCGTAATAGGCATCGTACAGGCTGCCCCAGCGTGCGTTTGCGGCATTCAGCAGGAACCGGGCATTCAGGACCGGCACCACCAGCTGAGGCCCAGCCATGCGGGCGATTTCATCGTCCACTTTCGTCGTGCCAACCTTGAACGGTGCCGGTTCGGGAACGAGGTAGCCGATCTCGCGCAGGAAAGCCTCATAGGCCGCTGTATCATGTGGCTTGCCACGCTGGGCGATGTGCCAGGCGTCGATCTTTGCCTGCAGGTCGTCGCGCTTGGTCAGCAGAGCCCGGTTTTCCGGGGTGAAGCGGGCGAAGATGCCTGCCATGCCGGCCCAGAAATCGTTCGGATCAAGGCCGGTGCCGGGCAACGCCTTGTCTTCGATGAAACGGACCAGGGTTTCGGCCACCGTCAGGCCGGCGCGTTCTGTGGTTTTGCTCATGACGTTTCCCGGGATTCTGCTGGCGACTCAATAAAGGCAACCATAACAGCCTCGTCATTCATTCTGTAGGTGAAAAGAATTGAAAACAGTCGTTCCATATGGGAAATAATGGCATGGACCGCGAATACGAGCTTTATGCCAGGGTGATCGAGACAGGCAGCCTGGCTGCAGCCGGACGCAGCATGGGGCTTTCGCCGGCCATGGTGTCCAAGCGCATCGCCCGCCTTGAGGAGCGGCTGGGGGCCCGCCTGCTGCATCGGACAACACGAAAACTGACCACCACCGAGGCGGGACAGCGGTTTTACGAACGGGTGGTCGATATCCTGGCCGCGTCGCGCGAAGCGGAAAGCCTGGTCAGTGCCGCGGATGGTGCGCCGGCCGGCCGGATGCGCATCACCGCTCCCACCTCCTTCGGCCGCATGCATGTCGCACCGCACCTGAAACGCTTCCTCGAGCGTTGGCCGCGCCTGAAGCTCGATATTGACCTGTCGGATGCCTATGTCGACCTGCTGGCCGAGCGCATCGACCTAGCCATCCGTATCGCGCCCGCCATCGGCAACGGCCTGACTGGCCTGAAGTTGGCGCCGAACCGGCGGGTGCTGTGCGCGAGTCCGGACTATCTGGACCGGCATGGCACCCCGCAGAAATTGAGCGAACTGAACCGCCATTCCCTGCTGGCCGCAGCGGCGCAACTGCCCTGGCGGCTGCAGGGTCGCAATGGCCCAGTGATAGTCTCCGGCGAGAGCATCGTACGGACGAATTCCAGCGAGGTGGTCCGCGAGCTGGCGCTTGCCGGCATGGGCATCGCCCTGCGTTCGACATGGGATATCGGCCCCGATCTGCGCGCCGGCCGCCTGCGCGTGGTGATGCCGGAGCATCCCGGCGCCAGCGATGTCGCCATCTACGCCGTTTATCCGCCAGCCAAGTTCGTGCCGGCGGCGGTCCGTGCGTTCGTTACCTATCTGCAGGAACTGTATGGTCCGGAGCCGCCCTGGGATCGTGACCTGACCCTGCCGGCATGAAGCCCGGATATGGCGATTGACCAGAATCAAATCCGATCCGTCCGGATCGGGTTATGAATTCACCATGGCGCCGCGTGACGATTGCCGAACAGGCTGTAGAACAAGGGCTTGGTTGCTTCCAAAACGCGGTTTTTGCATCCAGGGTCCATGGTCAAAGCGAATTCGATATCCCAGGCGGAATACCCGGCCATGAAGAAACGGGCAGGCCCATCGATGAAACCGTCGCCGCAGCCTGCAGCCAGACCAATAGCCTGCGGATACCAGGCGCCGCCGGCGACAAGACGCATGGGCGGACTCCAGGATGCGGGATTGTCCAGTGTTCTGGTCACCGAAACATAGATGCCTTCCTGGAGGATGTTGTGGTCTCCGCCGGCAGTATGGTTCAGCAGCATCACGAAGGCATCGAGCTGGCTATTGTAATGAATAGCCGGCCCCCAGAAAGAATCGGGGTCGAGATGTCGCCAGCCGCGCTGTACCGGCCAGATCGGCGTCGGCAGCCGCTTCGGAGCGGCAGCCCATCCCGAGCCGCTCCACAGTTCCAGAGCTGCCGCTGGATTGTCGCGCATCGCCACTGGAAAGCGTGCCATGGCGATACCCTGCGCCGCTTCATCCGAGATGTAACTGGAGAATGCGAGATAGAAATACTGCCCTGCCCGGTCCGGAACGACGCAGAAATCGCCATAACCGCCGGCCAGGAAGCCATTGCGGTATGTCATATCGGTCAATTCGGCCGGCGCACGCAACACCTCGCCCAAAAAGCGCCAGGACAACCCGTCGTCGTCCGACACGACGGCGCCGATATGCGGCAGAAAGAGCCTCGGCGGTCCTTCGAATATCTCTTCGGCGTGATACCAGCCATACAACCGGCCTGTCTTGGGATCGCGCCAAACGCCTTCTATCCATTTACCGACCGTCGGGTCGGGATCGTCGATCCAGCGCACGACCTGCGGGGTGCGCCCATCCTGCAGGCCGGTGGCGAAAAGCCGTCGGTAAGTATGGCCGCGCGGCACGTAATGCGAAAAGAAAACCTGCATCCCGCTGGCATCGCTCAGAACGGCGCAGTTGGCATCCGTGCGGGGGAATTCCGGTGTGTGCAGGGTCAGCGGCGCCGCGGCCCGCAGCAAAACCTGCAGCCGGCCGTCCGATATTTCGGCTACGGTCTCTCCCATGACCGCAGCCTAGCCGAATCCGGTGCCGGCGCAGAAGGGCCAGATCAATGAATCGCAAACCAGCCGAAACATTCATCTGGGGCGTATCGACCTCGTCCTACCAGATCGAGGGGGCTGCCAAATCCGATGGCCGCGGCCCCAGCATCTGGGACACCTTCTGCCAACAAAAAGGACGGATCGCCAATGGCGATACCGGCGACATCGCCTGCGATCACTACCATCGCTTTCCCGAGGACATCGCGCTGATGCGCGATCTGGGCGTGAAGGCCTATCGTTTCTCGGTGGCCTGGCCGCGCCTGCTCCCAACGGGGCGCGGCCATTTCAACGAAGCCGGCGCCGCCTTCTACGACCGGTTGATCGACAGCCTTCTGACGGCCGGGATCGAGCCCTGGCTCTGCCTGTATCATTGGGATCTTCCGCAGGCGCTGGATGACGAGGGTGGCTGGCTCAGCCGCGACGCCGCCGGATGGTTTGCCGATTACGCCACACTGGTGGCGCGACGCTATGGCGACCGTGTAAAGCGTTTCGCAACATTCAACGAACCTGGTGTCTTCGCCCTGTTCGGCTTCGGGTTCGGCTGGCAGCCGCCCGGGGTCACCGATGCCGATGCACATCGGAAGGCGATCCATCATGTCAATCTTGCGCATGGAGCGGCCGTCGATGCGCTGCGGTCCGGCGTATCGGACGCCAGCATCGGCGTAATCCATAACATGCAGCCATGCCTGCCGGCATCGGCCGCGCTGGAGGACCTGGCCGCTGCCGCCCGCCTGCACATGCACTGGAACCAGGCATTTCCAGATCCGCAGATCCTGGGCTATTACCCGAGAACCCTCGCCGACGAACTGGCGCCGCAGATCGTACCAGGCGACATGGCCCGCATCTGCCGGCCTCTCGACTGGCTCGGCATCAACCACTACTCGCCGATCTATGCGCGCGGCGACAAGACCGCGCCGCTGGGGTATACTTGGGCAGGTCCACCGGCCGGCATGCCGCAATCAGAGATCGGCTGGCAGGTACAACCCGAGGCTTTTCGCGATATTCTGCTGGAGGCATCGAAACGTTATCGCCTGCCAATCTATGTCACGGAGAATGGCACCGGCGGCCGCGACCAGCTCGATCATGCGGGCGACGTGAAGGATCAGCACCGCATTGACTACCTGAATGCCTATATCGGCGCGATGCAGAGCGCGATTGACGCGGGCGCCGATGTGCGGGGTTACTTCGTATGGTCTCTGCTGGATAATTTCGAATGGGGCGCCGGCTATGGCGACCGTTTCGGATTGGTCTATGTGGATTACCCAACCCTGCGCCGCATTCCGAAAGCCTCGGCGCACTGGTATGCCGACCGCATCGCGCGTGAAACCACAACCCGAAATGCAGGCCCGTCATGAGCGACAGGATCCTGCTTGGAGATATCGGCGGGACCAATCTGCGTTTTGCGTGGATGGCAGGAGAAGAGACTTCCCCCCTCACCGTCCTGCCCCGCGCCGAATATCAGGGTCTGGCTGATGCCATCGCCGATCATCTTGAAAAATCCGGGTCATCGAGGCCGGATGCCATGGCGCTGGCCGTTGCCGGCCCGGTGCGGGACAACCGCGTGGTGATGACGAATGCGGGCTGGCACTTGGATGCGGCCGCCCTTGGGCATCATCTGGGTGTGCCCAGGGTGCATCTGGTGAACGATTTCGCCGCCACGGCCTGGTCTTTGTCGCGGCTATCCGCCAGCGATCTCGTGCAGATCGGAGGTTCATCGCCGCCACTTGGCGGTGTCCGTGTGGTTTGTGGTCCGGGCACCGGACTTGGCGTCGCCGCCGTCGTACCGACCGCGGAGGGCGAGATGGTGATTGCCGGCGAGGCCGGACATATGACGCTTGCCGGTCAAGATGCCCAGCAGGACGCCGTGATCGCCAGACTGCGCAACCGCTTCGGCCATGTCTCGGCTGAGCGCGCACTCTCCGGTCCCGGGCTGGAAAATCTGCATGCCGCCCTGACGGAAGCGATGGGCAGGAAGGTCGCCGAGCATACGGCAGCCGAGATCGTTATCAGCGCGCGGGAAGGCCGCTGCGAGATGTGTCGCCTCGCAATCGAGCTGTTCTGTTCCCTGCTCGGTGGTTTTGCCGGCGATCTGGCTCTGGCATTCGGCGCCCGCGGCGGCGTTTATCTGGCCGGTGGCATCCTGCCGCGCATGCTGGACCTGCTGCGGGCTTCGGATTTCCGCATGCGTTTCGAAGCGAAAGGACGATTTCACGATTATCTTGCACCTGTGCCGGCCTTCGCCATCCTGCACCCCGAACCTGCCATTCTGGGACTGCAGGCGATGATCGCTGCCCGGCATATCTGAGGATTCGCGCAGTGCCGCCCTCGCAACCAGCCGATAAGCCGCATGCATCCTCCCTCGGGCTGACATCGGACTTCCTTCATCTGGCCCGTCCCTACTGGTGCGGCCCAGAACGCTGGACCGCGTGGTTCCTGCTGGTCGCAATCGTCGTGCTGGCTGTGGCGCAGGTTCTGTTGGCCATTCGCCTCAATCTCTGGAATGCCGATCTGTTCGATGCCCTGGAGCGGCGTTCGATGGAAGGCTTCATGCAGCAGGTGATCGTGTTCGTCATGATCGTGCTGGGCACGATGGCCGTAAATGCCGTACATCTGCATTTGAAGCGCAGGCTGCAACTGGGCTGGCGGGAATGGCTGACGAACCGGCTGGTGAATGAATGGATGCAGGATGGCCGGCAATTCCGGTTGGCCATGATCCCCGGCAACCACAGCAACCCAGACGGGCGTATCGCCGAGGATATCCGGATCGCGACCGAGGCAGCCGTCGATCTGTTTCACTCGCTGACCTACTGCCTACTTCTGTTGGTCAGCTTCATCGGCATCCTCTGGGGACTGTCAGGCACGATTCCCCTGCAGGACATAGGGCTGGATTTCAATCTGCCGGGACACATGGTGTGGCTGGCCTTCCTTTATTCCGGTATCGGCTCGGCGCTCGCCATGTTCATCGGCCGCGCCCTGGTCAGCGCCGCCGACCGACGCCAGACCGTGGAGGCCGACCTGCGTTACGCCCTGGGGCGCAGCCGCGAGAATGCCGAAGCGATTGCGATCGCCCACGGAGAAGCCGATGAACGCGGCTTTCTGCTGCGACTGTTCGCCCCGGTTGCCGTTGCCTGGCAGAAACAAACCGAGGGATTGCGCCGGCTGATCCTGTTCACGTCCGCCTACAGCACGCTGGCAGCCGTTTTTCCGATCCTGGTCAGCACGCCGCGCTATCTTCTGGGCGAGATCACACTTGGCGGCCTGATGCAGACGGCCCAGGCCTTCCAGCAGGCGACTGCCGCGCTTTCCTGGCCAATCGATAATTTCCCCCGACTGGCCGAGTTGCGGGCATCGGCAGAGCGCGTACTCGAACTGCACAAGTCGGTAACGCAAGCAGAGGGTCGATCCATTACAGACAGGAGCGGACAGAATATTGCTATTGTTCCCTCCGCTTCTGCAGTTCTCACTCTTCACGATGTAACGCTGGCGGAACCGGACCAGCGCATCCTGGCGACCGGGCTATCGCTTGAAATACAAAAAGGCGAACGTGTTCTCTTTACCGGCGATCAGCATGCCGCCGCCATTCTGTGCAAGGCAGTGGCCGGTGTATGGCCCTGGGGCAGCGGCCGCATCGAGGTGCCGGCCGAACCGCTGGCATTGCTGCCGCAGCGGCCCTATATGCCGCCTGGCAGCCTGCGCCATGCCCTGCTCTATCCCGAGGCCCCGGCCGGCGTGAACGATTCTGCGTTGGCCGATATCCTGGGACGTGTCGGCCTTGAATATCTGCTGCCCCAACTCGACAATGAATCCGAATGGAGTCAGACCCTGGGGGTGGGCGAGTTGCAGCGCATCGGCTTCGCCCGCCTGCTGCTGCATCGTCCCGCCTGGATCCTGATCGACCAGGCAACCGACGGCGTGGACGAGAAATCCGAACTCGCCCTGCTGCATGCTTTGGGCGATTTGCTGCCTGATGCCACGGTCCTGGCAGTGGGGCATCACCCCAGCCAGAACGGCTTCTTCACGCGTCATCTGCAGTTACAGCGGTCCGAAGCCGGCATGGTTCTGCTGCAGGAAAAACCGGCGGAGCCGACGATGGCCGAGCTGCAAAAGCCAGGCATAAGCATGGCCAATCGCATCGGCCGGCTAATCGACCTGATCCGTGCCGGATTTGGTGAGGGCTGATCCAGATCAAGGTGCAAGATCCTGGCTGCCGCTATAAGCGGAACCGACAGTCAACACCGGCGGATAGCGCGGATGACTCAAGGGAGAAAACCGCAGGGGCAGTATTCGGAAGAATTGGTGGCCATTCCGCCATTTGGCCTGGAGGGGATGCTTGCCCTGCCTGCCGGATGTCGCGCCGTCATCATCTTCGCCCATGGCAGCGGCAGCAGCCGGCACAGCCCCCGCAACAAACTTGTCGCGGCTGCTTTGCAGCAGGCCTGCTTCGGGACGCTGCTGTTCGACCTGCTTGCAGAGAACGAGGCCACGAGCCGCGACAACATCTTCGACATCGAACTGCTGGCCGAGCGTCTGACCATGGCCACGCATTGGCTCGGCCTGCGAATGGAGCGCCTGGCACCCCGCATCGGCTATTTCGGCGCCAGCACCGGTGCGGCTGCCGCATTGGTGGCGGCCGCGCAACCCGATAGCCAGGTCGGCGCCATCGTCAGTCGCGGCGGCCGTCCCGATCTGGCCGGCGCGGCGCTGTCGCGCGTGACGGCACCGACCCTGCTGATCGTCGGCAGCCTTGATCGCGATGTGCTTGCGCTGAACCGCCAAGCCATGGCGCACATGCGCTGCCAGACCAGACTGCAGGTCATCCCCGGAGCGACGCACCTGTTTGAGGAGCCAGGGGCAATCGGACATGTAATCGGCCATGCCAGCGTCTGGTTCAGCCATCATCTCCTGCAAAGCGAGGTCGCGGATGTTTCTGGATAGGAGCGAGGCAGGAGAGAAGCTGGCAAAATGCCTGCTGGGGTACAAGGATGAGAAGCCGCTGGTGCTGGCTTTGCCGCGCGGCGGCGTGCCGGTTGCCTTTGAAGTGGCTCAGGCTCTGCAGGCGCCGCTCGATCTGCTGCTGGTCCGCAAGATCGGGGCACCGCATCATGCCGAGCTTGCCGTGGCCGCCGTCGCCGATGGCAAGGAACCTCGGCTGGTGGTGAACCGCGATGTCGCCGACAGCCTGAAAGTCGACGATGAATATCTGCAAGCCGCCGCCAAACGCGAACTCGCTGAGATCGAGCGGCGCCGCCTGCGTTACGCTGTTGGTCAGTCGCATCCCGATGTGAAGGATCGCACCGTGATCGTTGTGGATGACGGCATCGCGACCGGCGCCACGGCCAAGGCCGCATTGATTCTGCTGCGGGCAGCGCGGCCAAAAACCATTATCCTGGCGATTCCGGTCGCCGCGCCGTCGACACTGAAAGAATTCGAGAATCTGGCCGACCATGTCGTATGCCTGGAAACGCCTGCGGATTTCTATGCCGTCGGCGCCCATTACCGCGAATTCCCGCAGATATCGGATGAGCAGGTGATCAAACTGCTGAAATCCGCCATGGCATGGGCCTAGATTCACAGCCTGCGGGCTTGCGCCGGATGGCCCCTGATCGCATCTTTGATGCCCAGATGACTGTCGACCCGGTGCGATCCGATGCCTGCCACTCCTGACCTTTCCAGCCTGGCTGAGCTGCTGGCCATCATGGCCAGGCTGCGCGATCCCGATGGCGGCTGCCCCTGGGACCTGGAGCAGACCTTCGCCACCATTGCGCCCTACACGATCGAGGAAGCCTATGAGGTGGAGGATGCCATCGCCCGCAACGACATGGTCGGCCTGAAGGACGAGCTGGGCGATCTGTTGCTGCAGGTGGTATTCCACAGTCGCATGGCCGAAGAATCGGGCCATTTCTCCTTTGCCGACGTGGCTGCCGGCATCAGCGAAAAGATGGTTCGCCGGCATCCACATGTCTTCGGCGATGTTGCCGCCGACCATCCGGAAACCGTCAGCACGAACTGGGAAAGCATCAAGGCCGCCGAACGCGCTGCCAAGGCCGGAAGTTCGCAGGACAATGTGTCTCCCGTCCTGGCCGGCGTGACGTCAGGTCTGCCGGCCCTCCTGCGCGCCGTGAAACTACAGAATCGTGCCGCCCGTGTGGGCTTCGACTGGCCCGACAAACGCCCTGTGATCGACAAGATCAAAGAGGAATTGCAGGAACTGGAGCACGAGATCGAGTCCGGCACCGCGCAGACGACCGCAGAAGAGTTTGGCGATTTTCTCTTTGTGGTCGCCAATCTGGCGCGCCACCTCAAACTCGATCCCGAAGCGTGTCTGCGCGCTGCCAACCGGAAATTCGAGCGTCGTTTCACGGCGATGGAAAACATCCTGCATGCGGATGGCAAGCGCCTGGACGACTGCAATCTCGCCACCATGGACGCCGCCTGGGACGAGGCAAAACGGCAGGAAAAAAAGACCTGACCAACGCCGCGACAGCGGCCGCATTTCCGCCACATCCTCGCCCCGGAATGGCCCCGGCATCACCATGCATGGGCCACAACCAGCCACCATCCTCTGAACACCCGCAGGCATGCCGCAGCACGGCAATGCCGACAGGCTAAGACGTGGAAAGTTCCCGAAAATGATCAGGGAACCATAAATGCCGCAGCGGGTTTCCCCCACGTCCAACATTTCCAGTCAAAGGAGAGTTTATATGCGCAAGATCGCCATCGCCGCCGCTTCTGCTGTTGCCTTGCTGGCTGCCGCTCCGCCGACCGCCGTGTATGCCGCCAGCGGCACCTGGGATCAGGTGGAAGGCAACTGGAACCAGTTCGCCGGTAAGGTGAAGCAGCGTTGGGGCAAGCTGACCGACAACGACATCACGGTCATCAACGGCAAGCGCCAGGAACTGGTCGGCAAGATCCAGGAGCGCTACGGCATCGCCAAGAACGAGGCCGAGAAGCAGGTCGAGGAGTGGGAAAAAACCCATTCCAGGTAACCGCAGCCTTCCATACCTCAGATATGACAAAGGAGATTTCAGTCATGGCCGATACCACCAAGCGCGTCGAAGCGAATGTCAAAGCTGCCCTGCCCTCCTGGGATCGTATTGCGGGGAACTGGAAACAGTTTTCCGGCAAGGCCCAGGAGCGCTGGGGCGAACTGACCGATGACGACATCGCCGTGATCAAGGGCCGGCGCGAACAGCTGGTCGGCAAAATCCAGGAACGCTACGGCATCATCACCGATCAGGCCGAGCGGCAGGTGGCCGACTGGTTAAATGACCTTGCCCGCGCCGAGCGCAGTCACTGAATCCGATCCGGTTCGAGGAGTGAAGATCATGCCACGCATTACACGCCAAGCTAACGCCGCGGCGGCGGAAGCCGATCTGGCCGAACTGCGCGAACAGGTATCCGATATCGGCACCCAGCTTGGCGTGCTGATTTCCCGCGCCAAGAAAGATGGCACCGCGCTGGCGGAGGCCGAATTGTCGGAACTGCAAAACCGCATCCAGTCGCTGGCCGGAGACTGGAAAGACCGGGGGCGCGAAGCCCTTGGCCGCGTCGAGGAAACGGTGAAGGAACATCCGGGCAGCAGTCTGCTGGCAGCGTTTGCCGCCGGCGCCGCGCTCACGCTGCTGTTGCGGAAATAGTACCGCACATGCTGGCCACCCTGTTACCTGGCCTGTTGCCAAGACTGCTGCTGGGTGGGGTGCAGGCGGTTGCATCCCGCCGGCAGCGGCAGCGGATTGCTGTCATGGCCGGTATGCTCAGCATTGCCTGCGCCGCGCTGTTTGCCGCCTTCATGCTATTCGGCTGGTCGCTGTTCCTGGCCTACGGCGCCAGCATGATGCCCGCCTGGGCGGCACTGGCGGCCGGTGGCACCCTGATCGGCTTGATCGTCCCGCTGAGCGGGATCGCCATTTTGATCTGGCAATTCTGGCCCGGCCGCGGCCTGCAGGATGAGATGGACTTGCTGCGGCGCCAGGTCGAGCCCGTGGCGAAAGAACACCCATTGGCGGCGGTTGGCGTCGCCGCGGGGCTCGGGGTGTTGCTGGCCTCGCTTCTGCGGCGCTAGCCCCCGAAAATGGAAAAGGCGCAGATCGCAATCTGCGCCTTTTCTGTGTCTGGTTTGCGTGCCGTATTGGGCCGCTCAGAACGGAATCTCATCGTCCAGGTCGTCGCGACGCGCGGGCGAACCGCCGCCGGAAGACCGGCCGCCACTGGAGCCGCCCCCGCCGAATCCACCCGATGACCCGCCGCCGGCATAGTCGTCGCCCCCGCCGTAGGAGCCGCCACCGCCGCCCTCGCCCCGGCCATCCAGCATGGTCAGCTCGCCGCGGAAGCGCTGCAGCACGATCTCGGTGGTGTATTTCTCCTGGCCATCCTTGTCGGTCCATTTCCGGGTCTGGAGCGAGCCCTCGATGTAGACCTTGGAGCCCTTTTTCAGGAACTGCTTGGCCACCTTGACCAGATTTTCGTTGAAAATCACGACTCTATGCCATTCGGTGCGTTCCTTGCGCTCGCCCGAGGCCTTATCGCGCCAGGTTTCCGAGGTGGCAATCGAAAGCTGGGCGATCTCTTCGCCGGACTGCATGCTACGGATCTCCGGATCGCGCCCTAGATTTCCGACCAGGATCACCTTGTTAACGCTGCCAGCCATATCTTAACCCCTATCCGTTCACGAAGTGATCTTATATCATGCGAATGGCGTATAGTGAAGAACTGTCCTGAAAAGCGCAATATTCGGCCCCCCACAGACTCGGCGCAAACCATGCAGAAGTTCATTTCGGTCCGCGGTGCCCGCGAACACAATCTCAAGAATGTCGATGTCGACATCCCCCGCGACAAGCTGGTGGTCCTGACCGGCCTGTCCGGCTCGGGCAAGTCATCGCTGGCCTTCGACACGATCTATGCGGAGGGCCAGCGGCGCTATGTCGAATCCCTGTCGGCCTATGCCCGCCAGTTCCTGGAACTGATGCAAAAGCCCGACGTGGACCATATCGACGGCCTCAGCCCGGCAATCTCGATCGAGCAGAAAACAACCTCGAAGAACCCGCGTTCCACGGTGGGGACCGTCACCGAGATCTACGATTACCTGCGCCTGCTCTACGCCCGCGTCGGTGTGCCCTATTCGCCGGCCACCGGCCTGCCGATCGAGAGCCAGACGGTCAGCCAGATGGTCGACCGCGTGATGGCCATGCCGGAAGGCACGCGACTCTATCTGCTCGCCCCCATCGTGCGTGGGCGCAAGGGAGAATACAAAAAAGAGCTGCAGGACCTGCAGAAGCGCGGATTCCAGCGCGTGAAGGTGGACGGCAAGCTGCATGAGATCGCCGAAGTGCCGGCGCTGAACAAGAAGCTGAAGCACGATATCGAGGTGGTGGTCGACCGTGTGGTGGTGCGCGACGGCATCCAGACACGCCTGGCCGATTCCATCGAGACCGCGCTGAACCTCGCTGATGGCATCGCCTTTGCCGAGAATGCCGACAAAGACGAACGCACCATCTTCTCGGCAAAGTTCGCCTGCCCGGTTTCCGGTTTCACCATCGAGGAAATCGAGCCGCGGCTGTTCTCGTTCAACAGCCCGCATGGCGCCTGCCCCACCTGCGACGGCCTCGGTTCGAAGATGTATTTCGATCCGGCCATGGTGGTGCCCGACGAGTCGGTGACGTTGCGTGATGGAGCCATCGTGCCGTGGTCGCGCGCCGCCACGCCGTCGCCTTATTACCTGCAGACGCTGGAAGGCTTGGCCAAGTTCTACAAATTCTCACTGGCGACCAAGTGGAAAGACCTGCCGGCCAAGACCCGCAATGCCATCCTGCACGGTTCGGGCGAGGATATCGTGCCGATCACCTATGACGACGGCATGCGCACCTACACGGTGAAACGCCCCTTCGAGGGCGTGCTGCCGAATCTTGAGCGGCGCTGGCGCGAGACCGAGTCCGACATGATCCGCGAGGAGCTGTCGCGCTATCAGTCGCAGACCGCTTGCGAGACCTGTGGCGGTTACCGCCTCAAGGCCGAGGCATTGGCTGTGAAGGTCGGCGGCCTGAATATCGGCCAGGTCTGCGAATTCTCGATCGCCGAGGCCAGGCAATGGTTCCTTGACCTGACCAAAAAGCTGAAGCCCAAGGAAAAAGACATCGCCGCGCGCATCCTGAAGGAAATCAACGACCGTCTTGGATTTCTGGTTAATGTCGGGCTCGACTATCTCTCCATGTCGCGGGCTTCCGGTACTCTGTCGGGCGGCGAAAGCCAGCGCATCCGTCTTGCCTCGCAGATCGGCTCAGGCCTGACCGGCGTGCTGTATGTGCTGGATGAACCCTCCATCGGTCTGCATCAGCGCGACAATGCCAAGCTGCTCGAAACCCTGGTACACCTGCGCGACATCGGCAACACCGTGCTGGTGGTGGAGCATGACGAGGAGGCAATCCGTACTGCCGATCACGTGATCGACATGGGCCCCGCCGCCGGCGTGCATGGCGGCGAGATCATCGCCCAGGGCACCCCAGACGAGATCATGGCAACAAAGAAGTCGGTCACCGGGCAGTATCTGACTGGCGCAAAATTTGTGGCCGTGCCGAAACAGCGGCGCAAGCGTGTGGCCAACAAGCAATTAAAGGTGGTTGGCGCCAAAGCCAACAACCTGCAGAATATTTCGGTCGAGTTCCCGCTTGGCATCTTCACCTGCGTGACCGGTGTGTCCGGCGGCGGCAAATCGACGCTGACCATCGAGACGCTGTTCAAGGCCGTGTCGCGCAAGCTGAACAACAGCCGCGAGATCCCCGGCCTTCACGACCGCATCGAAGGCATGGAGTGGATCGACAAGATTGTTGATATCGACCAGTCGCCAATCGGCCGCACCCCGCGTTCCAACCCGGCCACCTATACCGGTGCCTTCGGCCCGATCCGCGACTGGTTCGCCGGCCTGCCCGAGGCGAAGGCGCGTGGCTATGCACCGGGCCGTTTCTCGTTCAACGTCAAGGGTGGCCGCTGCGAGGCCTGCCAGGGCGACGGCCTGATCAAGATCGAGATGCACTTCCTGCCCGACGTCTACGTGCAGTGCGATGTCTGCAAGGGCAAGCGCTACAATCGCGAAACACTGGAAATCCATTACCGCGACAAGTCGATCGCCGATGTACTGGATATGACGGTGGAAGACGGCGTCGAGTTCTTCAAGGCCGTGCCGACCATTCGCGAGAAGCTGGAGACCCTGAACCGCGTCGGACTCGGGTATATCAAGATCGGCCAATCGGCAACCACGCTCTCGGGCGGCGAAGCCCAGCGCGTGAAGCTGGCCAAGGAACTCTCCAAGCGCGCCACCGGCCGCACGCTCTACATCCTCGACGAGCCCACTACGGGCCTGCATTTCGAGGATGTGCGCAAGCTGCTCGAAGTGCTGCACGAACTGGTGGATTCCGGCAACACCATGATCGTGATCGAGCACAATCTCGAAGTGATAAAGACGGCGGACTGGATCGTAGACATGGGCCCCGAGGGCGGCAGCGGCGGTGGCCGCGTGGTGGCCCAGGGCACGCCGGAGGATGTGGCCAAGGTGAAGGAAAGCTATACCGGCCAGTATCTGAAGGAATATCTGAAACCGGCAGCGCAGCGCATCGCCCCGCCCCAGAAGAAAACCCGCCGCGATGCGGCGGCATAAACTAAGGAAAGGACTTTGATTCCATGATTACGCGTAAGGCGCTGACCCTCGAGGACGTCCAGACAATCGCCGCAGCCGCCGAGGCCGAGGCCAAGAAGAACGGCTGGAAGGTCAGCATCGCCATCACCGATGATGGCGGCCATCTGCTGCATTTCCAGCGCCTGGACGGCGCCCCCATCCAGTCGACCTGGATCAGCCAGGGCAAGGCCAAGGCGGCCTCTTACGCCCGCCGCCCGACCAAGGCACTGGAAGAGATCGTCGGCAACGGCCGCAATGCCTTCCTGTCTGTGCCTGACCTTGTGCTGCTGGAAGGTGGCGAGCCGATCATGGTGGATGGCATCTGCGTTGGCGGCGTGGGTGTATCTGGCGTGAAATCGTCGGAAGACGCCCAGGTCGCGCAGGCCGGCATCGCCGCCCTGCTGGGCTGATTTTTCGCCCTCTTCCCATGCCGCGCGGCCAGCCCAAAAAGATCACGCCAGTGTATCTGGAACGCGCCGCGCTGTTTTACCTCGAACGCTACAGCAGCTCGGCGGAGAATCTCCGCCGGGTGCTGGATCGCAAGATCCGGCGTTCCATCGAGGCGCATGGCGCGCCAAGTGGCGAGGAAGCGGCAGGCTGGGTTGCCGAACTGATCGCCAAACTGCAGCGCAGCAACCTGCTGAACGACCGTACCTATGCCGAAAGCCGCGTGCGGAGGCTCTATGCCGAAGGCAAGTCGCTCGGCCGCATTCGGCAGGCTCTGGCGGTGAAGGGCGTGAACAAAGATGATGTCGCGGCCGCGCTGGAGCGGCTGGAAGCGGAATCGACCACACCGGTCTCCGACTTGCCGGCCGCGGCCGCATTTGCCCGCAAACGAAAGTTGGGGCCGTATCGTAGCGATCCGCAGCAACGTCGCGACATGCGGCAGAAGGATCTCGGCGCGCTGGCCCGCCGGGGTTTCAGCCAGGCTGTGGCGATGAAAGTGTTGAGCGCCGACAGCGTCGCCGCGCTTGAGGAGATGCTTCATGACGCAGATTAAACCGATCCACATTATCGGGGGCGGCCTGGCCGGTTCGGAAGCCGCCTGGCAGGTGGCGCGCCTGGGAGTACCCGTGGTGCTGCACGAGATGCGGCCGGTGCGAAAAACCGACGCCCATCAGGGTGATGGGCTGGCCGAGCTGGTCTGCTCGAATTCCTTTCGCTCCGATGATGCGGAGACCAATGCCGTGGGCCTGCTGCACGAGGAGCTGCGGCGCTGCAACTCGCTGATCATGCAGGCGGCCGACATCGCCAAGGTGCCGGCCGGCGGCGCGCTGGCCGTCGACCGCGATGTGTTCTCTTCCGAGGTGCAGAAGGCCATCGAGGCCGAAGCGCTGATCGAGCTGCGCCGCGAGGAAATATCCGGCCTGCCGCCGGCCGAATGGGACAATGTGGTGGTCGCCACCGGCCCCCTCACCTCGCCGCCCCTGGCCGAGGCGATCCGGGCCCTGACCGGCGAGCAGAGCCTGGCTTTCTTCGATGCCATTGCGCCCATCGTCTACAAAGACAGCATCGACATGGACAAGGCCTGGTTCCAGTCGCGCTACGACAAGGTCGGCCCGGGCGGCAGCGGCGAACAGGGCGAAGGTGCCGACTACATCAACTGCCCCTTCGAGAAGCCCAACTACCTTGAATTTCACGCCGCCCTGCTGGCCGCCGAGAAAACCGAATTCAAGGACTGGGAAAAGAACACGCCCTATTTCGAGGGCTGCCTCCCGATCGAGGTTATGGCAGAACGCGGACCGCGCACACTGACCTTCGGTCCGATGAAGCCGGTCGGGCTGATCGACCCTCGTACCGGCCGCAAGCCCTATGCCGTGGTGCAGTTGCGACAGGACAACAAGCTGGGCACGCTCTACAACATGGTCGGCTTCCAGACCAAGATGAAGCATGCCGAGCAGGTAAGGATTTTCCGCATGATCCCTGGCCTCGAGAATGCGCAGTTCGCCCGGCTGGGCGGCATCCACCGCAATACCTTCCTCAACTCGCCCAAGCTGCTGGATGTCCAGCTAAGGCTGAAGGCGATGCCGAGCCTGCGTTTCGCCGGCCAGGTTACCGGCGTGGAAGGCTATGTCGAGAGCACGGCCATCGGCCTGCTTGCCGGTCGCATGGCCGCCGCCCAGCGCCTGGGCCGGGAACAGGTGCCGCCGCCGCCGACCACGGCGCTCGGCGCCCTGCACAGCCACCTGACCGGCGGGACCGACGCCAAGCACTTCCAGCCGATGAATGTGAATTTTGGCCTGTTTCCGCCTCCGCCCGCCGACGTGCGCAAGGATGAGCGCAAACGCTTCTTGAGCCGTCGTGCCCTGGCCGATCTGGCCCAGTGGCTGAACGGGAAGACTGCCGCGGCTGCCTAGAAACTGCCGCGCAGCGAAGCCCAGAGCAAGGCCATCTGGCGACGCAACGGACGGACGGCTGCTTCCGCCGCTGCGACATCGAAGCGATGCTGCGCAAGCGCCCTCAGGTGCAGCCCCGCCAGCGTGGCGGGCAGCATGGCCGGCAAGGCCTGTCGCGGCACTCTTTGTCGCCGCGCCGCTAGCAGGTGGCGCTCCGCCTGGTCGGCGATCTCGGCCATAGCGGCAGCCAGATCGGCGCCCACTTCGCGCTGGTACAGGTCTTCCGGCATCAGGCCATGTGCGGCCAGCACGCCTGCCGGCAGCATCACGCGCTGCTGCGCCGACAGATGCGGGGTCGCGCGCAGAAGGCCGGTCAGCGCATAGGCGATTCCGGCGTTGCGAGCCAGATCGGGCGGCAAGGCGGCGCCGAGCTGCTGCGCGGCCAGTTGCATCAGCGGAGCAGAACTGGCCTCGGCATACTGGGCCAGCGCAGCCATATCAGCCGGCGGGGTGTCGGCCATATCGGTTTCGCGGGCATCGATCAGGGTGAGGATGCCGTGCCGATCCAGATCCCGACAATGGGCATGCAGGGCCAGCACCACCGGGTGGTTGCGTGGCCGCCCGGCCCATATCCCGTCCCATGCCTCGCGCCACCATTGCAGGCGGATCTGGCCGATCATCGGCTGGCTGACCGCTTCCCGCGCCCGCGCGATTTCGCTGTTGAAGGCATAGACGGCGAGCAATCCCGGCCGTTTCGAATCCGGCGCAAACAAGGCGGTCAACCAGCGGTCGGGATCGACGCGCCGCAATTCCTTTTCGCAGTACTGGTCGGGCGATTCGGTCATGCCAGGGCTGGTTGGGCTGAGTAAGATCGCTTGTCGCTACGAGTATTTATGATAGCCTCTGCGAGCGAATCGCAAGCATGAGAATCGCAGTGTCATTGCGCGCAGGCCGCCAGAGTCGCATTGCCCCGAGGTCCCCTCTATGCGATGTGCAGCTTCTGCGCCGGATACGTCAGCATGATCAATCGCGAGAACCATAAACACCGGTAAGGAGCCGCATCATGGCAAAGATTCTCGAAAACCTCTACAAGGCCCTGGGCGCAGGCGTTGTCCTGGCGCTGATCCTGTTCTTCCTCGTCCATCGCAGTTTCGACGCTGCATTCCTCAGCTTCTTCTTCCGCTGGCTGCATGTGCTGTCCGGTATCCTGTGGATCGGCCTGCTTTGGTATTTCAATTTCGTCCAGATACCGACAATGCCGAAGATTCCTGCCGAGCTTAAGCCGGCGGTCGGCAAGTTCATCGCCCCTGAAGCCCTGTTCTGGTTCCGCTGGGCAGCCCTGGCCACCGTCGTCACCGGTCTTGTCCTGTCGGTCCTGAACGGTTATGGCCACCAGGCCTTCATGCTGCAGGAAGGCGCCCGCACCATCGGCATCGGCATGTATCTCGGCCTGTTCATGGCCGCCAATGTCTGGTTCGTGATCTGGCCGAACCAGAAGAAGGCGCTGGGCATCGTGCCGGCCGACGACGCGGCCAAGGCCAAGGCAGCGCGCTTCGCCATGCTGGCCTCGCGCACGAACTTCGTTCTGTCGGTTCCGATGCTGTATTGCATGGTGGCGCAGCAGAATGGCGGCGCCTGGTAAGACCGCCTAGACCGGGATGAGGGCGGCGGCCACCCGCCGCCCTTCCCCCATCAGCAGATTATAGGTGCGGCAGGCCGCGCCGGTATCCAGAGCCTCGATTACCAGCCCTCGGGCACGAATGTCGGCCCGCAGGGCCTTATCTATGAAAACCATGCTGGGGCCGCAGCCGATCAGCAGGAGTTCCACAGACGGCTCCATGCCGAAGGCTGGCTCCAGCGACTCGACGCTCAACTCGCTGATGCCGGCAATGTCCCAGGGCAGACTCTGACCGGGAAACACCAGCACGGGCTGGGTCCAGTGCCGTCCGGAAATACGGAAACCGCCATCGCCATAGGCATTGATCACCTGCCGATCGGCCGGAATGCGCGGCAATAAATCCATGCCGGCGTCTTCGGTTACGGCCGCTGGGCCGCGGCCTTGGCCTCGGGTTGTTCGTCGGGTTTGCCACGGCGCAGCCGGTTTTCGCCCAGGAACAGCAGAATCGGCGCCGCGATAAAGATCGACGATGACGTGGCAAGCACGATGCCGAACAGCAGCACGATGGCGAAATCGCGCACCGCCTCGCCGCCGAACAGTGCCAGCGGCAGGGTCGACAGAAACACCGTCAATGAGGTGTTCACGGTACGGTTCAGGGTTTCATTAATGCTTTTGTCGATCAGATCGCGCAGCGGCAGAGATTTGTACTTGCGTAGGTTCTCACGCACGCGGTCATAGACCACGACTTTATCGTTCACCGAAAAACCCATGATCGTAAGAACAGCGGCAATGGCGACCAGGTTGAACTGGATATCGGTGATAACGTAGAACCCAATCGTCTTGGTGACATCGAGCACCAATGTCGCGATCGCACCAATGCCGAACTGCCATTCAAACCGGAACCA
The DNA here is from genome assembly GCF_046297895.1 of Ferrovibrio sp. GTDB lineage: Bacteria > Pseudomonadota > Alphaproteobacteria > Ferrovibrionales > Ferrovibrionaceae > Ferrovibrio. Next base: position 165,134 of record NZ_JBKBHC010000005.1, read on the forward strand.
GATGTAGATCAGCATGGCGATCATCGCCAGGCCCATTGCCAGCATGCCATCGCGGAACAGGCCTTCGGAAACAGAAGCGCCAACCGCTTCAACACGGCGGATTTCGGTACCTGGATAGGCCTGGGTAAGACTTGCTCGCACCTTGTCCGCGGCACGTTGTGCAGCAGAATCCTCGCTGCCTTGACGCTCCAGACGGATCAGCACGTCGTTTGGCGAGCCAAACTGCTGAAGAGCTGCATGGCCAAGATCAAGGCCACCGATCAACGACCGCAGGGCCGGAAAATCCGCTGGCTGCTGCAGCCGCGCCTCGATGACGATGCCGCCCTTGAAATCGATACCGTAATTCAGGCCGGGATAGAAAAACAGGATGACGGAGACCACACTGAGGAAGGCCGACATGGCAAGGCCGATGATGCGGCCTTTCATGAACGGATAGTTGGTGTGATCAGGGATCAGGCGGAGTTTGTACATGGCTTCGCCTCCTCAGACCGGCAGTAGAGCCGGGCGGCGCTGGCGCAGCCAGGTCACCATCATCAGGCGTACCAGCACGGTCGCCGTGAACATCGATGTCAGGATGCCGATCGAAATGGTTACGGCAAACCCCTTAACCGTGCCGGAGCCCAGCGCGTATAGCAACGCCATCTTGATCAAGGTTGTCACGTTGGCGTCAAAGATCGTGCTGAAGGCCCGACTGAAACCGGCCTGCATCGCCGCAATCGGAGACTTGCCAAGTTTGGTCTCCTCACGGATTCGCTCATTGATCAGCACGTTGGCATCCACCGACATGCCAAGCGTCAGCAGCAAACCCGCAATACCGGGCAGGGTCAGTGTGGCCTGCAGCAAGGACATGGCCGCCAATGTCATGATCAAGTTGACCAGCAGGGCGATATCAGCGAACAACCCGAACAAGCCATAAGCCAGGACCATGTAGATCACCACCAGAACGGCGGCTACACCGATGGAGATCAGGCCGGCCCGAATCGAATCCTCACCAAGGTCGGGACCAACCGTGCGTTCTTCCACCACCTTCAGCGGTGCGGGCAGCGCACCGGCACGCAGCAGCACGGCCAGATCGTTGGCCTCGGTCACGCTGAAATTGCCGCTGATCTGGCCCGACCCGCCAAGGATCGGTTCGCGAATCACCGGGGCGCTCAAGACCTTGTTGTCGAGCACAATGGCAAATGGCAGACCGACGGATTGCTGAGTGATCTCGGCAAACCGCTTACCGCCGGTGGTATCGAAACGGAACGAAACGATCGGCTGACCGCTGCGCTGGTCATAGCCGGCCTGGGCATCGATCAGATTGTCGCCGGCGACTTCGACCTTGCGTTTCACCACATAGCGTTCGACCGGAGCGTTTGCTGTGCGGGGCTTGTCGCCCTCCAGGATTTCCGCGCCGGGCGGCGGGGGCATGTTGGGATCGGCATTGGTGTCGACCATCCGGAATGTCAGCTTGGCGGTGGTGCCCAGCAGACGCTTGATACGCTCGGGGTCGTCCACACCAGGCAACTGAACCAGGATGCGATCATTGCCCTGCCGCTGAATCGTAGGTTCGGCGACGCCGGTCTGATCAATGCGCCGCCGCACAATCTCGATGGATTGAGTGACAGCGGACCGCGCCCGCTCCTGCAGTGCCGCCTCTGACAGCGTCATCCGAATCTGACCATCGGCAGCGACGTTGATCTGCAGGTCGGTTTGGGTTGCGCCGAAACCGAGCCCCGCCGTGCTCTGCACGGGATTGCCCAGTTTGGCGAGCAGTTGCCGCGCCTGTTCGCCCTGGGCAGGGTCGCGCAGCCGCAAGGCTACGCCGTTGTTGCCCGATACGCCCAGATTGGTATAGCCGATGCGCGCCTGACGCAGTTCGTTGCGTGCGCCCTCGACGACGGCTTCAAGCCGCTCGCGTAGCACAACGCCGGTATCCACCTCGAGCAGAAGATGCGCGCCGCCGCGCAGATCGAGACCCAGGCTGATCTGGCGTTTCGGCAGCCAGTTCGGCCACGTCGCGACCTGAGCGGCAGGAAAGAAACTGGGGATGCTGAAGATCACACTCGCTATGCAGAGCACGGCGATCAGTACAATCTTCCACGGCGCGAAATACATCATCGGGTCAAACCCATCACTGAATGACGCCTCTGGCTGCGGATGGCAGACGGTACGCTGGCCACCCGCAACTCAGGCGATCAGCCGGCCTTGGTTTCGGACTTCTCTTCGTCCTCCACATCACCGCCCTTGGAGCGAACCTCGGCGATGGTTCCCTTGACGACCTTTACCTTGACGCCTTCAGCGATTTCGATCTGCACGACGCCATCTTCCTGCACCTTGGCAACCTTGCCGATGATGCCACCCGAAGTGGTAACCACATCGCCGCGGCGGACCGCTTCGATCATGGCCTTGTGCTCTTTCATCTTTTTCTGCTGGGGGCGAATCAGCAGGAAATAAAAGACGACGAAGATCAGGACCAGCGGCAGCAGCGAGGTCAGCATGTCGGTGGTGCCGCCGGCAGCCTGCGCGTAGGCCTCGGAAATCAGCATGAAAGGCTCCCTGTATTGATTGGTTTGCCGGTCGCCCGGCGCGAGAGGGGGACTATAGCGGCGGGCGGTCGGATTGCAAGTATCTACGCCCCTCCAGGCAGTGCGGGGCATGGCAAGAAAGCTTATATATTTCAAATATCTGCGACCTCAGGCCGCAGCGCTGGCAGTAGCCGGCGGCCACCCTGGAACCTATAATTACGACCATGCATATCCTGACCATCGAGGGCATGAGTTGCGAGGCCTGCAAACGGGCCATCAGCAATGCGATCAGCAACGCTGCTCCCGGCGTCGCATTCGAGGTTGATCTCATCCGCAAGCAGGTCCGCTTCAAGAGCCTGCCGCCGGACCGTCAGGCCGATGTTCGCAATGCCATCCGGGATGCTGGTTACGGCGTTCTGGAAAGCGCCCGCCCCTAGTCATCCGCCTCCCCTGGGAAGCTCGGTTTTTTTGAGCCAGATCAAGGCTGCAGCAGCCTTCGGTGGCATTCTGACCTGCATCATCAGCAGGAGGCAGATATGCAGGAGGCCATCGCCATCATTCGCGCCGAACACCGCAGCCTGGCTGCCGTTCTGCATGGATTGCTGAGCATCGTTGATAGCCTGGGCAGACAGGGCGGAAAGCCTGATTTCGGGCTGCTGCTCGCCATGCTGACTTACATCGATGAATTTCCCGACCGTTTCCATCACCCGAAGGAAGACCAGTATCTCTTTCGTCAGTTGCGGCTGCGGGCGCCCGATGCAACCGGGCTGCTCGATGCGCTTGAAAGCGAGCACAAGCGCAATGGCGAACTCATGACCGGCCTGCGCCGCGCCCTGAAACGTTATGAGGAACACCCTGAAAAGCCCGATGTCCGCGAAGCCTTTCGCACACTGGTGAAGCAGTATGCCGAGTTTCACTGGGGCCATATGCGCATGGAGGAAGAACAGGTTTTCCCGCTGGCCGAGGCAAGGTTGAACGCACAGGACTGGGCCGACATAAACGCGGCTTTTCGCAGCAACGCCGATCCGCTGATCGGTACCGACGCTAAAGACCATTACCAGGAGATGCTGCGCAGCATCGTCAACCGCGCCCCGGCGCCGATCGGCGTGGGCGCACGCTGGAACTGAACCTTCAGGCCTGAGCTACTGCCTGCGCAATCAGCCAGTGCCTTGCGGATTCGGGGTCGGGAAAAAGCCGGTGGCGGCTGTCGGGAAACATGGTGCTCGCCGCTTTGACCAGCAATGAAAAGAGGGCGTCACTGGTTATGTAGGCCACAGGCGCGACAACCGTTCCGCCCTTCCCCCAATCGGTAATGCGACTGATTGCCAGCATGGCAGCCCAGTCGACATTGCCCCGGAACTGTCTGGCGTCGACCAATGTCGGCATTCCCGGCCGGATCCAGCCCTGCTCAAAGCCCTGCAGCACGCCATTGTAAAAGCATGAACCCGTCGGTGCGCCAACGGCAGTGATCGCCAGATACCCCTCGTTCAGCCGGATATCGACGTAATCGCTTTCGCCACCCAGGCAGATTGCCGCTGGCGTGGTGGGATTGTCACTGAGCGGCATGAAGATTATGCGGGAAAGCACACATTCCCGCAGAATATACCAGAATATTCGTTAATTAAACTATACCAATGGCTTATCGGACAATTCTGCCATGGCACAATAAATACGACTATCGAACAGTATGAAAATGGTCGGAGCGGCGGGATTTGAACCCACGACCCCCAGTCCCCCAGACTGATGCGCTACCAGGCTGCGCTACGCTCCGACCGGGCTGATCGCGGGCGGCCGGATAAGCAGGCGGCAGGCGATCAAGCGGCGGGCACTATAACCAGCGCCCTTTCACGGCGCAACCGCGCCAAGCCATTGGAATATCAATATCAGTCAGCGGTTCTGGCGCGCGACGATGTCGGCGTGAATGCCCTCCAGATCCTTCAGGCAGGATTTCAGGGCCTGGCGCAGGCTGCCCATGTCGTTGAGCAGGTCGAAAGGCATGCCGATCTGACGATCGTGGAGCGCGGGTTTCGCAGGCTTGCGTCCGGCCGGTTCGCCGGGCGGCGGATTGGCCGCGGTTTTTCCCTGCTGGTTCCGGGCCCGCACCGCTTTGGCCAGCCCACCCTCGCGCAGAAGCTTCTGCACGCCACGTATGGTGTAGCCCTGCTCGTGCAGGAGCACGCGGATTTCACCGAGCAAAGCGATATCTTCGCTGCGGTAATAGCGGCGCCCGCCATTCCGCTTCACAGGCTTGATCTGGTGGAATTTCTTTTCCCAGAAACGCAGAACGTGCTGGGGCAGACCGAGCTGCTCAGCGACCTCTCCAATCGTGCGGAAAGCCGCGTCAGTTTTGCCTTTTCCTGCGTTCTGGCGTTCCGGCTTGCCTTTCGCCGTTCCACTGACCTGATCTGGTTCATCCGTCATAGAAACGCCCGTCGCCCGGCAAACGTCAGGCGCCGCTCTTGGTCTGCTGGCTCACGGCGTGCATCCCGGCATTGATCTTTTCCTTCAGCACATGGCTGGCACGGAAAACCAGCACTTTGCGCGGATCAATCGGGACTTCCTGGCCAGTTTTCGGGTTGCGCCCCATGCGGCCGCCTTTGGAGCGGACCTGAAAAGTGCCAAAGGACGAAATCTTCACCATGTGATCGGCGATCAGGCTGTCGATGATTTCGTTCAGAACGGTTTCGACCAGCTGGGCAGACTCGCTTCGTGATAGGCCGACCTCCTGGTAGATAGCCTCACTCAGTTGCGCCCGCGTCAAGGTGTTACCGGTCATCACCAACGCCCCCTTTTGGCAAATTTTATAGTGAGGACGCTAACTTAACCCCAGCCAGCCGTCAATAAGACCTTGGCCGAATCGCTCGCTCGAATGGCGGGAAAATTGTTGGTAATGCAATTTTTAAGGGAAATCACCAGCGGACGAGCGCGCTGCCCCAGGTAAAGCCGCCGCCCATGGCTTCAAGCAGCAACACATCCCCGCGCTTGATCCGGCCATCGGCCACTGCTTCCGCCAGCGCGAGCGGCACGGAAGCGGCTGATGTATTGCCGTGGTGATCGACCGTGAGCACCACGCGGTCAATGCTCATTCCAAGCTTGCGCGCCGTACCGTCGATGATGCGCTTGTTGGCCTGGTGCGGCACCAGCCAGTCGATCTGCTCGGGTTTCATGTCAACGGCCGCGAGCGTTTCCTTCACAACATCGGCGAGGTTGACCACGGCATGGCGGAACACTTCCTTGCCCAGCATGCGCAGGTAGCCGGTGGTCTGCGTGCTCGACGGCCCGCCATCGACATACAGCAGATCATGATGACGGCCGTCGGAGTGCAGATGCGTCGTCAGCACGCCGCGATCATCGGTATCGCCCTTGCCCTCTTCCGCACGCAGCACCAGAGCGCCGGCGCCATCGGCAAACAGGACGCAGGTGGTGCGGTCAGTCCAGTCAAGGATGCGCGAAAAGGTTTCCGCGCCGATCACCAGCGCCGTCCTGGCCTGCCCGGCCTTGATGAAATTGTCGGCCGTGGCCAAAGCGTAGATGAACCCGGAGCAGACCGCCTGCACATCGAAGGCGAAGCCACGCGTCATGCCTAGCTCAGCCTGAACCCGGCAGGCCGTGGCAGGAAAGGTTTCATCCGGCGTAGCCGTAGCAAGAACGATCAGGTCGATATCGCCGGCTGTCAGATTTGCGCTCTGCAGCGCCGCCTGTGCTGCCTTGATGGCGAGGTCGGAGGTCTTTTCATTGTCGGCCGCGATATGGCGCTGACGGATTCCGGTACGCTCGACGATCCATTCATCGGAGGTGTCGACCATCCGTGCCAGGTCGGCATTGGTCAGGATCCGCTCCGGCAGATAACTGCCGCAACCAACGATAACCGAGCGGATCATGACACCCCCGTACGCAACTCTTGCTGTTCTGTTTTATTGGGATCGCCGATGGCCGGGGCGGATACAAGAGAATCAGCGAAGGCGCCGGAGAAATCAGCTTTGATCCGCTCGATCAGGCGATCCTGCGCCATATCGATCGCGACTTCCAGGGCTGCGGAAAAACCCACGTCGTCCGTGCCGCCATGGCTTTTCACGACAATTCCGTTCAAGCCCAGCAGAACGCCACCATTATAGAATCGCGGGTCCATGCGGTCCCGCATCATCGCCAGGCCGGAACTGGCAAAGAGATAGCCGATCCTGGTAAAAATCGAGCGCTGGAAGGCCGAGCGCAGCAGCGACGAGAGCAACTTCGCGGTGCCTTCTACGGTCTTGAGGGCGATATTGCCGGTAAAGCCGTCGGTGACAATAACGTCAACCTCGCCGCTGCCAATGTCATTGCCTTCGACGAAGCCGACGAACTCGAAGGGCGGATTGCTGACGGCGCGCAGCATCTCGGCCGCCGCCTTCACCTCGTCGTGCCCCTTCACGTCCTCAACGCCGACATTCAGCAGACCGACACGCGGCAGATGGCGTCCAAGCGCCGAATGCGCCAGATTGGCCCCCATCACCGCGAACTGGACCAGATTGCGCGCATCGCATTCCACATTGGCGCCGAGATCGAGAACGACGGTCTCGCCTTTCAGCGTGGGCAGGAAGGAAGCAATGGCAGGGCGTTCGATGCCAGGCAGCGTGCGCAACACGAACTTCGCCATGGCCATCAGCGCGCCGGTATTGCCGGCCGATACAATGGCGTCCGCCTCGCCATTTGCGACGGTGTCGATCGACAGTCGCATACTGGTGTTGCGTCCGCGTCGCAGCGCCTGGCTGGGCTTGTCCTCGCTGAGAACCTTCTCGGCGGTATGCCGCAGCTCACAGCGCTCCTTCAGATTCGGAAAACGGCGCAGCAAAGGCTCAACCTGTCCGGCATCGCCGAACAGGATGAATTTCACCTGCGGGAAGCGCGGAAGCAGAGCCGCTGCGCCCTTGATAACCATGTCAGGGGCGTGGTCGCCCCCCATGGCATCGAGCGCAATCGTTAAGGCCGCGGTCACCCCGTTGCCCTTACTGATTCAATGCCGGTGCCTGAGCGAGCTCAGGCGGCAGCCGTCTTGGCAACAACCTCACGGCCGTCATAATGGCCGCAGGCACCGCAGACGTGGTGCGGGCGCTTCAGTTCGCCGCAGTTCGAGCATTCCACATAAGCGCTGCCCTTCAGCGCCTCATGCGAACGGCCCATGTCGCGCTTGGACTTGGACTTTTTCTTCTTAGGAACAGCCATGACACATCTCTCTCACTATTCGCGCGCTGCGGGCCCGCATGCGCGTTAACCGCTTCGGTCAGAATCCCCGCCTATATACTCTCGGCGCGCCCGGGGACCAAGCGCTTTCCCTTAAACCTTTTTCCCCGCCTTCAGTTTTGCCAAGGCGGCGAAGGGGCTTACTTTAACCTCTTCCTCAACATCCGGACGGTAACCTACCGGCAGATCCGCACCGGGCTTACGCGGATAAGGATCCAGCGCCAGGGCCAGTTCCTCGGCCACCACGGCACCAACATCGATCAGACCGCCTTCGATCGGATCGACCGGGTCCTCGGCATCAGGATCCAGCCATTCCGACTCATCCTCGCCCAGATCGGTCTGCGGCTCGATCATATCCGCCGGCGCAAAGCGCCTGACGAAGTGTTCGGAGATCGATTGCCGAACCGACTCAAGCGACACGACGCAGACCTGTTCCACCTCCGCCTCGATTTCGCCCTTCAACACATACTGCCGGGCGACAGCCTGATCCGGCATCAGCCGAATCCTGGCTGTGAACGACAGGACAGCCGGAATGCGAAACCGTCGCGCCAAGGCGGCACGGGCCTGTTCATCAGCCGTGAGGGCCAGCGTCAGGCCTTCTGGACCGATCCGGTCGACCTCGACGACATGGCTGAATTCGTTGCCAGGCGCGTCTTTCGACACGACATATCCTCGTGATTCAAACCCGGGGCGGTCAAGGCGGCGGAACATAGGGGCTTGCCGCCCCCCGGTCAACCGCTTTATCGGGGCTAAATCAGGTTTTTACATGCGGAAAATCAAGGTTTCCCGCCATAATATCGCTATCGGGCTGGCTGGCCAGCCTAGCATCGGCCTCCCGCATATAGGCTGCGACCGCGCCAATCCCTGGATCGTGCGCTTCGGCCTTCCCTGCATAAAGGTTACGGGCCAAGGCCTGCCGTAGCGGGCCATCCTCGGCCATCTGCAGGGCCGCCTCGTAGGATTCCACCCGGCCATAAAAGGCCTGGGCCATCGTTTTGACTTTCTTACCGACGCTCAGGTCGCCAACCCCGATTTCCCGCAGGTTGCTGTCCATGTCGGAGAACATCAGGTCGAAAAGCTGCTGGTTCAGCGGTCCCGCCTGTGCGATCCGACGCAGACGGCGCATGACCAGAAAGCTGTGCAGCACGATCATATCGAAGCGTCCATCCAGGCTGTCAGGCACGCCATGGTCGCTATAGAAGCCGGGCTGGCGGGATTGCGCGACAATGCCGCGATACAGCTCTATGGCAACGGCATCGGGCTGTTTTCCAGCAAAGAGTGAAAAAAATCGCGCAAGCATATGATTTAGCACCGCAAAATACAGTCAGTAATCTCGGTCATTTGCCTTTGTCGGCGACAGAAGATAATATGCATGCCTCGTTAGAGCGAGTCTTCTGCCATGCCAATCCGTTTCCAAGGCAGCCTTCTGGCCGCCGTCCTGATTCTGATGCTTGCGGCCTGCGCCCCGCGGCAGGATTACCGTGGCGTGACCATCGAGGAAGACAAGCTCAAGCAGATTCAGGTTGGCCAAAGCACCGAGGCCCAGGTTGGCGCCCTGCTTGGCTCGCCTTCCACCTCCTCCACTTTCCCGGACTGGGGAGTGACCTACTACTACATTTCCAGCGAGACAGAGGCTGTCGCCTTCCTGGCGCCCGAACTGATCGACCAGCAGGTCGTGGCCATCGCCTTCGACAAGGACGGCAAGGTCAAGGATGTGAAGCGCTATGGCCTGAAGGACGGCAAGCAGATTGCCTTCGTTCAGCGCGAAACCCCCACTCGCGGCAAGGAATTGACCTTCCTAGAGCAGATATTCGGCAATTTCGGCCGCTTCACCAAAAGCGACAACGGCAACAAGTAATCCAATCCTGGCTAGCTGCGCTGGCTGACGCTGGCCTCGGCGAAGGTCGCCATGCCCGCGTGGCAGACCACAGCCGCTTTAAGCAAGCCAACCGCAACGGCCGCGCCGGCACCCTCGCCCAGACGCATGCCCAGATCCAGCAGGGCCGGCTTGCCCAACGCTGCCAGCAGCCTGCGGTGGCCGGGCTCTGCCGAAACATGCCCGGCAAGACAATGGTCCAGGCCGGCAGGATTAAGGCGAGCCAACACAGCGGCTGCGGCACCGACTACGAACCCATCGAGTAGCACGGGTACCGATTGCAGGCGCGCCATCAGAACCGCACCGAACAGTGCAGCCAGTTCGCGCCCACCGACCAGACGCAGGGCCTGCAGCGGATCGCCGAGCGCAGCCCTGTGAAAGCCAAGCGCCGCATCGACAACACGGATCTTGTTATCGAGGGCATCGCCGGCAACGCCGGTACCGGGTCCGACCCAGCTCGCGGCATCGCCGCCATGCAGTGCTGCGGCCAGTGCTGCCGCAGCCGTGGTGTTACCGATTCCCATCTCGCCCGGTACCAGCAAATCGCAGTTCGGCGGCACGGCTTCCGCTCCTGCATTGATCGCCGCCAGACACTCGGTCTCCGTCATCGCGGCATGGGCGGTGAAGTCCTGGGTCGGTCGCTCAAGCTCAAGCGCGGTCACCGACAGGGTTGCGCCATGCAGAATGGCGAGCTGGTTGATCGCCGCTCCCCCGCGTTCGAAATTTGCGACCATCTGCATGGTCACATCGGCGGGATAGGCCGACACGCCACGCGCAGCAACGCCATGATTGCCAGCGAAGACAGCGATCCTGACGGCGTCCAGGCATGGAATGCCGCGCCGCTGCCAGCCAGCCAGGTGAAACACGCAGTCCTCCAGCCGGGCCAGGGCGCCGGTTGGCTTGGTCAACTGCTGATCGCGCGCGCGGGCGGCGGCCACCGCATCCGCGTCCGCGGCCGGCAGATTCACGGCTGCGGCCCTGATGGCGGCAAAATCCCGAAATGGTTGCATCATGGTGCCTGCCTACCTGCCAAGCGTCGTCGAAACGGGGTTGGCGTGCTATAAGCCAGCCCAGCCAGAACCGCAACGCATCATGACAGACAGCACCCCCGATTCGACTGATCCGCATCAACAGCCTGGTCGGCGCCAGCGCTGGATGGATGATCTGCGGCTGGCGCTGATGCTGCTGACGCGGCTGCCGATCCCTGGCGGCCATCATGTGCAGGGGCAGGTCGCACGTGCCGTCTGGCTCTTCCCCCTTGTGGGGGCGCTGATCGGCCTTGGCGGAGGCCTCGTGTTTTTTGTCGCCAATCGAGCCGGGCTTGGGATTTCCACGGCCGCCCTGCTCACCATCGGCATGCAGGTTCTGCTCACCGGCGCGCTGCATGAAGACGGACTCGCGGATACCGCCGACGGTTTCGGCGGCGGCCGCACGCGCGAGCGCAAGCTGGAGATCATGCGCGACAGTCGCATCGGCACCTATGGCGTGGTCGCCCTGCTGCTTGTCCTGAGCCTGCGCTTCTCGGCCCTGCAAGAACTCGCCAGCAACCTGCTGTCGGTCAGCGATGAACTGGACGAGACCATAAGCCATACAGGTGCGGTGATCGTGGCCTTGGTTGCGGCAGGCGTATTGTCGCGTGCTGCCATGGCAATCGTGTGGTACCTGCTTCCGTCTGCGCGCGCGGACGGTCTGGCCGCCAGCAGCGGCAGCGTCACGCTCATTCCCGCGCTGACCGCCCTGGCCATGGCGGCTGCGATTGCCTTTCTGCTGTTGCCCGGCACCGCCTTTTTGCTTGCGCTAGCCAGCGTGGCGGTGATGGCGCTGGCGCTGGCCTTCCTGGCTTATCGCCAGATCGGCGGCCATACCGGTGATGTTTTGGGCGCCGTGCAACAGGCAACCGAAATCGCAGCCCTGCTGGCCATTGGGGCCGCGACGCTGCCGGTATAAGCCAAACGAAAAGGGCCGGGTTGCCCCGGCCCTTTCCATTCCGATACGGAACGCTGAGATCAGCCGTGCGCCAGCACGGCCAGCAGCAGCAGCGCGACGATGTTGGTGATCTTGATCAGCGGGTTCACGGCCGGGCCGGCCGTGTCCTTGTATGGGTCGCCGACCGTGTCGCCGGTCACCGCGGCCTTGTGGGCATCCGAGCCCTTGCCGCCGTGATGGCCTTCCTCGATGTACTTCTTGGCGTTGTCCCAGGCGCCGCCGCCCGCCGTCATCGAGATAGCAACGAACAGGCCCGTGACGATCACGCCGAGCAGCATGGCGCCGACAGCGGCGAAAGCCGCTGCCTGGCCGGCGATCCAGGTGATCACGAAGTACAGCACGATCGGGCTGAGCACCGGCAGTAGGCTTGGCACGATCATTTCCTTGATCGCCGCCTTGGTCAGCAGGTCGACCGCCTTGGAGTAATCAGGCTTGGCCTTGCCTTCCATGATGCCGGGGATTTCCTTGAACTGACGCCGCACTTCCACGACGACCGAACCGGCCGCACGGCCGACCGCCGTCATGCCCATGGCGCCGAACAGATACGGCAGCAGACCGCCGATCAGCAGGCCAACCACGACATACGGGTTGCTCAGGGAGAAATCGATCGTCACGCCCTTGAAGAAGTACTTCAGGTCTTCCGTATAGGCGGCGAACAGCACCAGCGAGCCGAAGCCTGCCGAACCGATGGCATAGCCCTTGGTAACGGCCTTGGTGGTGTTGCCCACGGCGTCGAGCGCGTCGGTGGTCTTGCGCACATCCTTGGGCAGGTCCGACATCTCGGCGATACCGCCGGCATTGTCGGTGACCGGGCCGTAGGCATCGAGTGCCACGACCATGCCGGCCAGAGCCAGCATGGTCGTCACCGCGATGGCGATACCCAGCAGGCCGGCCAGCATGTAGGTGACGATGATGCCGGCCACGATGAACAACGCCGGCAGGGCCGTCGCCTCCATCGAAACAGCCAGACCCTGGATCACGTTGGTGCCGTGACCGGTGGTCGAGGCCTGCGCCACGCTCCGCACCGGCCGGTACTCCGTGCTGGTGTAGTATTCGGTCGCCCAGACGATCAACGCCGTCACGACCAGACCGACGATTCCGCACCAGAACAGACTTTGCGCGGTGAAGGTCTTGGCGCCGGCGGTGAACTGCGCATCCATGCCTCCCAGCACCCAGGATGTAACCGGCCACAGTACGATGGCCGACAGGATGCCGGTAACAACAAGCCCCTTATACAGCGCGCCCATGATGTTCTGGCTGCTGCCGAGGCGGACGAAGTAGGTGCCAATCACCGAGGTGATGATGCAGGCGCCCGAAATCACCAGCGGATAGGCCATGAACTTGGCCACCACCGCGGCATCCGCCGCGAAGTAGATGGAGGCCAGCACCATGGTGGCAACGATGGTCACCGCATAGGTCTCGAACAGGTCAGCGGCCATGCCGGCGCAGTCGCCGACATTGTCGCCCACGTTGTCGGCGATCACCGCCGGATTGCGCGGGTCATCCTCCGGAATGCCGGCCTCGACCTTGCCGACGAGGTCAGCGCCGACATCGGCGCCCTTGGTGAAGATGCCACCGCCCAGGCGGGCAAAGATCGAGATCAGTGACGAGCCAAAGCCGAGAGCCACCAGGGCGTCGATCATCTCGCGCGCCGGTGCGTTCATGGTTTTCAGCACAAGGTAGTATACCGCGACGCCCAGCAGGGCGAGGCCGACCACCAGCATGCCTGTCACGGCACCCGATTTGAAGGCGATGCCGAGCGCGTGTTCCATGCCCTTGCGTGCGCCTTCCGCAGTGCGCACGTTGGCGCGAACGGAAACATTCATGCCGATATAGCCGGCAGCGCCGGACAGCACGGCACCAATGATGAAGCCGATGGCGACCTTCAGGCCAAGCGTAAGGCCGATGATGATCGCGACCACGATGCCGACGATACCAATGGTGCGATACTGCCGGTTCAGATAGGCCGAGGCGCCTTCCTGAATGGCAGCGGCGATTTCCTGCATCCGCTGATTACCGGCGGACTCGGCCAGAACAGACCGCGAGGTCCAAATGCCGTACAACAACGCCAATACGCCACAGGCGATGGCGAACCACAACTCCGTCATGAGCGTTTCCCTTCGTTCCTTGGATTATGTAATCGAGACACGCCCGACCGGGCAGCGCTGCCCGACTCGGGTTACGCGACTGCTACCTTATTGATCCCCAGACTCGACGCGGGGTGGAACACCGAGTCGTTATGCCAGAGAAGCCGGACTGGCGCAATATGGCTTATTTTTCCGGCGCTTATTCAGCGAGAGCGGGTTGTCTGCGCTGAACAAGCAGCCACACCACCGCCAGCCCAGCCATCAGGATGAACGGCAGGGCCGACAGCGGCACGAAGTCCCAACCCCAGTGGTAAAGCATCTTGCCGGACCCCAGGGAGGCCAGCGCGACGGTGCCGAACACCAGGAAGTCGTTCAGGGCCTGCGTCTTATTGCGCTCGGCCGGGCGATAGACCTCGGTGAGCAGCGAGGTGCCCCCGATATACATGAAATTCCAGCCCACCCCGAGCAGCAGCAGGGCGATCTGGAAATGCCATACGCCTATCCCGCTCAGGGCAACGGCAATGCAGGCCAGATTGAGCAGCGTACCGACCATGATGATGCGCAGGGCACCGAAACGGGCAATCAGGCTGCCGGTGAAAAAACTGGGAAAGAACATGCCCACCACATGCCACTGGATCACCGTCGCGGCCGCGGCGAAGGGATGCTCGCAGAGCTGCATGGCCAGCGGTGTCGCCGTCATCAGCAGGTTCATAACCCCGTAACCGAACATGCCGGCCATGGCGGCAACCAGGAAGGTGGGCTGGCGTACGATTTCCAGCAGCGGGCGGCCTTTCTCCTTCAGTTCCGTCATGGTCGGGGCCGGGATCGTGACCAGGGTCAGGATTCCAAGTACCAGCACGGGCAAGATGGCTGCCGCCAGATAGGAAGCCAGGAACAGATGTGGCGTCAGCAGTTCGCGGGTGTATTTGGCGATCTCGGGCCCGAGAATGGCCGAGACGAGGCCACCGACCATCACCCAGGAAATCGCCTTGCTCTTGAAATCCTGCGGCGCGATATCGGCTGCCGCGAAGCGATATAGCTGAACGAACGCACTGGAACCGCCGAAGATGAAGGCGCCCAGGCAGAACAGCCAGAAATGCCCAAGATAGACACCAAGGGCGGCAATCAGCGAGCCGCCACTACCGACCAGACAGCCGAGCATAAACCCGAGTCGCCGTCCGATATGGCGCATCAGCATGGAGGCCGGGATTGTGGCCAGCGCCGTGCCCGCCACCACGAAGGTGACCGGAAGGGTGGCGTAGGCCTTGTCCTCGACCAGGATATGCCCAACCAGACCGCCCAGCGTCACCTGCAGCGTCACCGCAGAATTCGCCAGCGCCATGCATACGGCAAGAATGAGGACGTTCCGCTTGGCAGCGGCCGGCGAAAGTACAGTCATGGGAGACGGCCAGTACGGTTGATCGCGATTCTACTTACTTCAACTGGCCAATAATATTCAGAAGCAGGACCTGCGTCACCAGTCCTTTTCCCATCACCTGCTCAGTCGGAGCGCGCAGCCTGTCTCGCACGACATACAGATCGCGGGCCGTAAACCGGGCCGGGACCTCGATGGGATCGCCTTTGAGCAGCTCACGGATATAGGCATCCCGCAGCAGATGCATCTTCTCGTTCACCTGCGGCACGTTATCAGGCGGCACTTCCAGGTGCAGGATGACGATGATTTCTCGTGAAGGCTGGCCTTCGGGCCTCACATAAACGCTGAAAGGCTCAAGGGGTATGAAGGCAGGCCGTTTCGGTACCGGCGGCGGCGGCGGGTCGTTGGGATCGACGGCCTCTGCTTCAGACTGACTCTTCGGGGCGATGATCAACAGGTACACGGCCACGCCGCCGCCTGCCAATGTCAGCAGCACTACAATGGCCAGAATGATCAGACCGAGTTTACGCATGGCGCTATTGTAGCCCACCGCCAAAATGTTGGAAGCCGCCCTGGCTCAGCCGGATCGGCTGGCCGCTGCTGTCGACGACAGCTACCCCGGTTCCGGGTTCCAGGTTGCCGATGCGGGTGACCGCCAATCCAGCCTGGCGCGACAGGGCCATGATCTGCGCTTCGGCCCGGGGGGGAGCGGTAAACAGCAATTCATAATCTTCGCCGCCGGTCAGCACCGGGATCAATAGATCACGGTCTTCGGCCACGGCCTGCCTGGTCGCCAGGGAAAGCGGCACCGCCTCGGCATTGATCACGATCCGAACTCCGGAGGCTACCGCCACATGCCCGGCATCCTGCACAAGACCATCGGATACATCCATCGCCGCGCTGGCAAGTCCGCGCAATCCTTGCCCGAATGCCAATCGTGGCGTGGGCAGATGCAGGCGGGAGTCGAAGAACATCATCGCGGCCGAGGAAAACAGGCGATGATTGAGCTTCACCTCCAGGCCAAGAGCGGCATCGCCGATGCTGCCCGTCACATAAAGGCCATCGCCGGCCTGCCCATGGTCGCGCCGCAGCATGGCGCCGGTCGGCACGCTGCCAAAGGCCGTTACATTCAGCATCAGGCGATCGGGACTGCGCACTGTGTCTCCGCCATACAGGGCGATGCCGAAGGTCTTTTGGTCCTGGGCCAGTCCGTCGCAGAAAGCACTCAGCCATTCATCATTGGCCAAATGCTCTGGCAGGGCGATGGCGAGCTGATAACCGACGGGTTTCGCACCCTTGGCGGCAAGGTCGGACACATTGACTCGCAGCAGCTTGCGCGCGATCCGCGCCGGGCCATCCTTGATGAGGAAATGAACTCCTTCCAGCATGGCATCCGTGGTGACCACGAGATCCTCGCCCGGCGGCACGGGGATCACGGCTGCATCGTCACGCAGGCCGAGCGCACCCGGCGCACCGGCGGCCAGAGGCGCGAAATAGCGCGCGATAAGCTCGAACTCGCCGAGGCGCTGCCCGGCCATGGCCGATTCAGGCCGCGAATTCGCCGGGCCGCAATCTGCGCGCCACGGCATCGATCACGCCATTGGCCAGCTTGATCTCGCGCGGCCCAAAAAAGGCCCGCACGATGCCAAGGTATTCGTCGATGACGGTCGCCGCCGGAACGTCGATACGGGCCAGAATTTCATAGGCCGCGCAGCGCAGGGCATATCGCAGTATCGCTTCCATGCGATCGAGCCCATCGGGACGCGGCATGGCTTCCTTGATGATCCTGTCGATTTCGTCCTGACGCTTGGCAACGCCACGCACGATCTCGGAGAACCAGTCGGCATCCGCCTCGCGCATCTGTACGCCTTCGATTTCCTCGTTCTGGCGATTGGCGCGGAAATCGCTGATTACGGCTTCGGCGACACCGCCGCCGAATTCGATTTCGTACAGGGCCTGCACCGCGAAAAGACGGGCGACCGACCGGCGTCCTGCGGGTCGATCGTTCCGGATGCCGCGACGCTGCCCCCCTTCGCTCATATCGAGAAAAGCTGCTTTAAACCGATCATGGCCACGCAGGCCAGGGCTGCCTGGCCACCCTTGTCCTGACGGTCCTTGCGGGCGCGTTCCCAGGCCTGCTCTTCGTTCTCGACGGTTATGATGCCGTTACCGATGCAGAGCTGGTGATCAATCGCCAGTCGCTGCAGGCCGCGGGCGCTTTCGTTCACCACAACGTCGAAATGGGCTGTCTCGCCGCGGATGACGCAGCCCAGCGCCACGAAGCCATCATAGGCCTTGTCGCCCTTCCGGTTCATGGCGAAGCGGATCGCAGCCGGCAGTTCCAGCGCGCCGGGCACGTCGATGCGGTCGTAATCGAAATCCGATGCCTCGATGACGGCCTTTGCCCCTTCGAACAGGGCATCGGCGATGTCCTCGTAAAAACGGGCCTCGACGATCAGAACCCGCGGCTTGCGGATATCGATGGCAAGATTGCCTTTGACCTGGCTCTTGCTGGTCGAGAATTTCTGCATCTTGGCCGACTTCTTCTTCGCGGCCGGCTTGCCTTTGCGCGCCACCATGCTCTCAGACCTCCCTGCGAACCTTGATGGGACGGGTTTCGACCACGCTCAGGCCATAGCCTTCCAGCCCGACGATGGTACGCTCCACATTGGACAAGACAATCATGTCCTTAACCCCCAGATCGATCAGGATCTGCGCCCCGATGCCATAATCCCGGAGTTGCGCAGACTTTTCAACTGGTTCGCCGATCTTCTGGCGCACCTTGTCGGACAGGGCGGTGGCCCGGGGCTCGCGAATCAGGACCACAACGCCCCGCCCCTCCTCCCCGATCATCTGCATGGCCCCATGCAAAACCCCGGAACGGGCGCCATGGTCGCCAAGAACGTCTTCCAGCACGTTCATGGCATGCATCCGCACCATGACCGGCCGGCCATCGGCCACGTCACCCTTCACCAGGGCAATATGCTCGGCATACTCAACCCGGTTGCGGTAGACGAGCATGCGGAATTTCCCGCCCCAGACGCTGTCGATCTCGCCTTCCACCATGCGCTGGATCAGGTTGTCGTTCCGGCGACGATAGGCGATCAGGTCGGCAATGGTGCCGATCTTCAGGTTGTGCATCTGGGCGAACGAGACCAGATCGGGCAGCCGTGCCATGGTGCCGTCGTCATTCATGATCTCGCAGATCACGCCGGACGGGTTAAGGCCGGCCAGGCGGGCGATGTCGACTCCGGCCTCGGTATGGCCGGCACGGACCAGCGTACCGCCATCGCGGGCCATCAGCGGAAAGATGTGGCCCGGCACGGCGATGTCCTGCGGACCCTTGGTTGGATCGATGGCGACGGCCACGGTCTGCGCCCGGTCGGCGGCGGAAATACCGGTGGTGACACCTTCGCGGGCCTCAATCGAGACGGTGAAAGCGGTCTGATGCCGAGAGGCATTGTTCTGCGCCATCAGCGGCAGGCCAAGCTGTTCGATGCGCTGGCGGGTCAGCGTCAGGCAGATCAGGCCGCGGCCGTATTTCGCCATGAAATTGATGGCGGCGGCATCGGCCATTTCGGCAGGGATATAGAGATCGCCCTCATTCTCGCGATCTTCCTCGTCGACAAGAATCACCATGCGGCCGCGCCGCGCTTCCTCGATGATCTCTTCCGTCGAAGCGATGTAACGCTTGATGTCATCCATGCTGTTCACGCTGGCTTGTTCCATTGCTGCAGGCGGGCGACGTAGCGCGCCAGCGTATCGATTTCCAGATTGACCCGGTCGCCCGCCTTGAGCTTGCCGAGTGTGGTCACCTGCTGGGTATGCGGGATGAGATTGACGCCAAAGCTGGCGCCTTCGACGCTGTTCACGGTCAGCGAAACACCATCGACCGTTATTGAACCCTTCTCGGCAATGAAGGCGGCAAGCGCGTCCGGCGCTTTGATCTCGATCCGCATGGAATCACCTTCCGCCCTGACGGCCGTGACCTCTCCCACGCCATCGACATGACCAGAGACGATGTGGCCGCCGAGTTCGTCACCGACCCGCAGGCTGCGTTCCAGGTTGATGCGGCTGCCTTCGCGCCAGTCGCCGAGGCCGGTGCGCGACAGCGTCTCGGCCGAAACGTCGACCGTGAACCAGTCCCCGCCCTTCTGCACCACAGTCAGGCAGACGCCGGAACAGGCGATGGAGGCGCCTATGGCGATGCTGGCCGTGTCATAGGCGGTGCGGATACGGAAGCGGGTATCCCCGCGCGCCTCGCGAGCGGTGACGGTGCCGATGTCAGTGACAATGCCTGTGAACATGGCCCTGTTTTAGAGGGGTCGGACGAAGGTTTCCAGCAGGTCGTCGGCCAGAATATCGGCCCGGACCCGGCGCCACCGGGGGGCTTCCGCTACGGTATCGACGCCGAAACCTGCCACGGCGGACAGGCCATCGCCGCCGATCATGCTGGGGGATCGGAACCAGATCATCCGGTCGACCAGATCGGCCCGGATCAGGCTGGCGGCCAGCTTGCCGCCCCCTTCGACCAGGATCCGGGTCAGCCCCCGTTCCGACAGAGCGGCGAAAGCCTGCACCAGGTCAGGGAAACCTGCCTGGTCCGGCTCCACACCGATTACCTCCACGCCGCAATCGCGGAACGCGTCGCGGCGGGTCGGGTCGGCATCGCTGCGGGTCACTACCCAGGTCGGGACATCCCGCGCGGTCGCCACCACCCTGGATGTCAGACTGAGCCGCAACCGGCCATCAAGAATGATCCGCACCGGCGGCCGCAGGGGCAGACCCGGCAGACGGCAGGTCAGTTCAGGATCGTCCTGCAAGGCGGTATTGCTGCCCACCATGATCGCATCATGCTGGGCGCGCAGCAGATGCGTGCGGCGGCGCGATTCAGGGTTGGTGATCCATTTGCTGTCCCCCGTATGGGTGCCAATCCGGCCATCCAGGCTGACAGCCAATTTCAGGCTGACCAGCGGCCGGCTCTGTTCGCGGCTGAGAAGGAATCCGGCGTTGAGTTCTGCCGCCGCATTGGCCAGGCAGCCATCATCTACCTTGATGCCGGCTTCACGCAGCAGGGCCAGTCCCTTGCCGGCCACACGGGGATCGGGATCTTCAAGCGCCACCACGCAGCGGGCTATCCCGGCCTCGATCAGCGCTTCGGCGCAGGGCGGCGTATGGCCATGATGGCTGCATGGTTCCAGCGTTACATAGGCCGTGGCGCCGTGTGCCGCCGCGCCGGCCTGCTGCAGGGCCTCGGTTTCCGCATGGGGTCGGCCACCCACCTTGGTC
This sequence comes from Ferrovibrio sp., assembly GCF_046297895.1. Classification (GTDB taxonomy): domain Bacteria; phylum Pseudomonadota; class Alphaproteobacteria; order Ferrovibrionales; family Ferrovibrionaceae; genus Ferrovibrio. The sequence goes on from NZ_JBKBHC010000005.1 coordinate 185,474, forward strand.
CAGCCGCGGCCGACGATGCGCCCATCGTGAACGATCACGCAGCCAACGGCGGGATTGGGCCAGGTATTGCCCAGCCCTCGCGCGGCCAACCCGAGCGCGATGCGCATGTAGCGCTCGTCCCGGGCGGCCACGGCCTTGTCAGTCATCGTCGCTGCCAGCGCCGCTCAGCGAGCCAATGAATTCCTCGAAATCCTTGGCTTCACGGAAGTTGCGATAGACCGAGGCGAAGCGGACATAGGCTACCTTGTCGAGAGCGGCCAGGCCGTCCATCACGAGTTCGCCGATGGCGTCCGACTTGATCTCGCTTTCGCCCGAGCTTTCCAGGCGGCGCACGATACCGTTGATCAGGCGCTCGATGCGGTCCGGGTCGATCGGCCGCTTGCGTGTGGCGATCATGATCGAACGGGCCAGCTTGTCACGGTCGAACGGCACCTTCAGGCCGTTCTTCTTGATCACGGTCAATTCGCGCAGCTGGATGCGCTCGAACGTCGTGAAACGCGCGCCGCAATTGGGGCAAAAGCGCCTACGGCGAATCGCCGAGTTATCCTCGGTCGGCCGCGAATCCTTCACCTGGGTGTCGTCATTGCCGCAAAACGGACAACGCATTGTTCAGATTCCCCCCCGCCAAGATTGCTGCCGTCAGGCTTTCGGGTAGATCGGGAAGCGGCCGCACAGGGCCACCACCTTCTCGGCCACTGCCCGCTCGACATCGGAATTGTCGTTGCTCTTCTTCACCAGGCCGTCCAGTACATCGGCGATCAGGCCGCCGATCTGCCGGAATTCGGCAACGCCGAAGCCGCGCGTGGTGCCGGCCGGACTGCCCAGTCTCACGCCCGAGGTGACGGTCGGCTTTTCGGTATCGAACGGCACGCCGTTCTTGTTGGTAGTGATGCGGGCGCGCTCCAGGCTTTCGACGCAGACATTGCCTTTCAGGCCTTTCGAGCGCAGATCGACCAGCATCAGATGATTGTCGGTGCCGCCGGAAACAAGGTCGTAACCGCGCTCCTGCAATGCGCCTGCCATGGCCTTGGCGTTGTCGATCACCGCCTGGGCGTAGGTGCGGAATTCCGGCGACAGCGCCTCGCCGAAAGCAACCGCTTTGGCGGCGATCACATGCATCAGGGGCCCGCCCTGCAGGCCGGGAAACACTGCCGAGTTGATCTTCTTCGCCAGCGCCTCGTCGTTGGTCAGAACCATGCCCCCACGCGGGCCGCGCAGGGTCTTGTGCGTGGTGGTGGTGGCCACATGTGCATGCGGGAACGGGCTGGGATGCACGCCTCCGGCCACCAGACCGGCGAAATGGGCCATGTCGACCATGAAGACCGCGCCGATGCTGTCAGCGATCTGGCGGAAGCGGGCGAAATCCCAGAAGCGCGGATAGGCCGAGCCGCCGGCAATGATCAGCTTGGGCTTGTGCTGCTCGGCAAGCTTGGCCACCTGCTCCATGTCGATGCGCTGATCGTCCTGCCGGACGGTGTAGCTGACAACGTTGAACCACTTGCCCGACTGATTGGCGGCGGCACCATGCGTCAGGTGGCCGCCGGCAGCCAGATCGAGGCCCATGAAGGTGTCGCCCGGCTTCAGCACGGCCATGAAAACCGCCTGGTTGGCCTGCGCACCGGAATGCGGCTGCACGTTGGCAAAGCCGCAGCCGAAGATTTTCTTGGCGCGCTCAATCGCCAGGCTTTCGGCGATGTCGACGAATTCGCAGCCATTGTAATAGCGCTTGCCCGGATAACCTTCGGCATACTTGTTGGTCATCACCGAGCCCTGCGCCTCCAACACGGCGCGGCTGACGATGTTCTCCGAGGCAATCAGTTCGATCTGGTTCTGCTGGCGGTCCAGTTCACCCGTGATGGACGCAAAAATCTCGGGGTCGGCCTGGGCGAGCGAACGCTCGAAAAAGCCGGCATGGGTAACGGTGGGCTTGGCGGCGGTGCTGGACATCGGGGTACTCCGGCTCTGGGTATTCTGGGGGTCTGGGTATTCTGCTTGCGGTCAGGCGGGCTGACCGAGTTTCTCCACCCGGCGGGCATGGCGGCCGCCGGCGAAGGGGGTTTCGAGGAAGGCTTTCAGGCAGTCGCGCGCCGTTTCCACGCCGATCAGGCGGGCGCCAAGTGCCAGCACATTCGCATCGTTATGCTCGCGGCACAGACGGGCGCTGGTCGTGTCGTGACAGAGCGCAGCGCGGCAGCCGGGCACGCGATTGGCGGCAATGGATATGCCGATCCCGGTGCCGCAGACGGCGACCCCCATCTGCGCCTGCCCCTCGGCCACGGCCTGGGCCAGTTTGCGGCCGAAATCGGGGTAATCGACGCTGTCGGGGCCGTTGGTGCCGAGGTCGAGGACCGCATAGCCCTGGGCCTTAAGCTCGTCCCGCAGCAGGTTTTTCAGTTCGAAACCGGCATGATCGGCGGCAAGAGCGACCGTGGGCTTGGACATCGGCAGAGCACCTCGGGAAAAGACGCCGGACCCTACAATATCCGGTGGCAGGTGCCAACCCCAGCAACAAGGGAAATGGGTGGGCCGGTGCAGCGGACAACCAGCATCCAGGAAACAAAAAGGGTACATGCAACCAAAGAAAAAGCCCGGCACAAGGCCGGGCTTTTCCAAGATCGGATGGATCAGTTCACGTAGTCGTAGGAACCGTTCTTCCAGACATAGACCTTGTAGGCCGGCGAGGTGGTGTCGCCCTTGGCATCGAAGGAGATCTCGTTCAGCACAGTGCTGAACTTCTCGGTCCGCATGACCTTTTCGACATCGGCCGTCTTGAACGACTTGGCCTTGGTCGCGGCCTCGGCCCAGACCTGGATCGCGGCATATGTATAGAGGGTGTAACCCTCAGGGTCGTAGCCGCCGGCCTTGAACTTGTCGACGATCGGCTTGGCAACCGGATTCTTGCGCGGATCGGCGTCGAAGGTCATCAGCGTGCCTTCACCGGCCGGGCCCGAGATAGCCCAGAACTGCTTGTCGACCAGGGCGTCGCCGCCCATCAGCACGGCATTGAGGCCCTGCTCCTTGGCCTGACGCACGATCAGGCCGCCCTCGGGGTGATAGCCGCCGAGATAGATCAGGTCGATGCCCGCAGCCTTCATCTTAGAAACCAGGGCCGAGTAATCCTTCTCGCCCGGGGTGATGGCTTCATACATCGCCTCGGTGACGCCCTTGGCGTTCAGGCGCTTCTTGGTCTCGTCAGCCAGACCCTGACCATACGCGGTCTTATCATGCAGCACTGCAACCTTCTTGCCCTTGAACTTATCGGCGATGTAGTCGCCGGCGACGATGCCCTGCTGGTCGTCGCGTCCGCAGACGCGGAAGGTGTTCTTGTAGCCGCGATCCGTGTAGCGCGGATTGGTCGAGGCCGGCGTGATCTGCAGGATGTTCTCTTCCTTGTAGACATCGGAAGCCGGGATCGACGAGCCCGAGCAGAAGTGGCCGATCACGGCCGCGACCTTTTCCTGCGCCGCGCGGTTGGCAACCGCGACCGCCTGTTTCGGGTCGCACTGGTCGTCGCCGATCACCAGCGTGATCTTCTGGCCGTTGACGCCACCCTTGGCATTCAGGTCGGCAACCGCCATCTCGGCGCCGCGCTTCATCTGCTCGCCGAAGCTGGCGAGCTGGCCGGTGATCGGGCCGTTCAGCGCGATCTTCACCTGTGCCGAAGCGGCGCCGGTAAACAGGCCAACGGCAGCAACAACCGCCAAACCAGTCATAAGTCTACGCATGATATCCTCTCCCTGTTTAAAAACTGATGCGAAACTCTAGTCAGTCTGGTGGCTTCGGGCAACAACCTAAGGTGCAGACCGCTTGTCCCTCCACCCCAGCAGGCCGGATCGTTCATACAGCCAAGGATACTGATGGACCATGAGGTCCGCCTGGGTAAGGCGAAAGCCAAGCGTGGCCAGGCCAAGAACGACAACCGACGCCGTGAGGTATGGAACTACCGCCAGAAGATCTTCCTCGAACAGCGCGAAGGCCAGGAACCGGCTGGTGGCCGCCAGCAGCAGGCTGTAGGGGATCACCTGCCAATAGGGCCGCCAGGTGTTGGCTATGGCCTGCCCCATCATGAAACCGCAGCCGCCGACCAGGATCACCGTCAGGCCGATGAATACCGGAATGCTTTCGCCGAGGATTTCGTTCATCCGTGACCGCCTTCCAGATAGGCTGCGCGGATCTGCTCGTCGGCCAGCAGGTCGGTTCCGCGCCCGCTCATGGTGATCTTGCCGTTGACCAGTACATAACCGCGATGCGCCAGCTTCAGGGCATGGTAGGCATTCTGCTCGACCAGCAGCACGGTCACGCCGTCGCGCCTGTTGATCTCTTCGATGATCGAGAAAATCTGCTTCACGACCAGCGGCGCCAGGCCCAGCGACGGCTCGTCCAGCAGCAGCAGACGCGGCCGGCTCATCAGGGCCCGCCCGATCGCCAGCATCTGCTGCTCGCCGCCCGACAGCGTGCCGCCGCGCTGTTCGCGCCGTTCTTTCAGGCGCGGAAACAGCGCGAAGACGCGTTCCAGGTCGTCGTCGAAATGCGCCGGGTCGGCGGCGACCGCGCCCATGCGCAGGTTTTCCAGCACTGTCATGCGCGGAAAGATGCGACGCCCCTCCGGCGCGTGCGCCAGGCCGCGCCGTACCAGCATATGGGTCGGGATGCCGACGATGTCATCGTTATCCAGCCGAATGCTGCCATGGCGCGGCTTCGGGTTGCCGCAGATCGTCATCAGCAACGTGGATTTGCCGGCACCGTTGGCACCGATCAGAGCCACGATTTCGCCCTGTCCGACTTCGATATCCACGCCCTTCAGGGCATGCACGGCGCCGTAGAAGGTATGCACCCCAGAGATGCTGAGCATCAGGCCGCCCCCTTTTCATCGCCTTCCGGCTCGCCGAGATAGGCGCGGATCACGGCTGGATCGTTGCGGATCTGCTCAGGCGTGCCGTCGGCGATCTTGCGCCCGTAATCCAGCACAACGATATGATCGGAAATCTGCATCACCACGCTCATGTCATGCTCGATCAGCAGCACGCCGCAATCATGCTCCCGGCGGATGAACTGCAGTAGGGCGTTGAGCTCGGAGGATTCGCGCGGATTGAGGCCGGCGGCCGGCTCGTCGAGACAGAGCAGCGCCGGCTCCGTGCACATCGCCCGTGCGATCTCCAAACGGCGCTGGCCGCCATACGGCAGGCTGCCGGCCGGCTCGTCGGCCAGATCGGTCAGCCCGGTACGCTCCAGCCAGTAGCGGGCGCGATCGACTGCTTCGTTCTCGGCCTTGCCATAGCCGCCAAGTCCGAACAGGCCGAGGAAGGTATAGCCGGATGCGCGCATCAGTTTGTTGTGCTGCGCGACGATGAGATTCTCGAGTACCGTCATCTTCGGGAACAGACGGATATTCTGGAAGGTGCGCGCAACCCGCGCCTTGGCGGCGATGTCGTGGCCCTGCATGCGCTCAAGCAGATAGGGCTCTCCGTTGCGGCTCAGGGTCAGCCTGCCGATGGTCGGTTTGTAGAAACCGGCAATGCAGTTGAAAACTGTGGTCTTGCCGGCGCCGTTCGGGCCGATGATCGCGGTGATCTGGCCCGGCATGGCATCGAAGGACACATCGTTGACGGCGACCAGACCGCCGAAGCGCATGGTCAGGTGCTCGACCTGCAGAAGCGGCGTCGTCATGACACGCCTCCCCCGGCTGACGCTTTCAGTTTCGACAGCCGGATCGTCGGCTCGCGATGGGCCAGCAGGCCCTGCGGCCGCCAGATCATGATCAGCACCATGGCCGCGCCGAAGGCCAGCATGCGGTAGAGCGAGAATTCGCGCGCCAGTTCGGGCAGCAGCGTCAGGAAGGCTGCCGCCAGCACGATGCCGGCCTGACTGCCCATGCCGCCCAGCACAACGATGGCCAGGATCACGGCGGATTCGATGAACGAAAAGCTTTCCGGGCTGATGAAGCCCTGCCGCGTGGCAAAAAAGCTGCCGGCAAAGCCGCCGAACATCGCGCCTATGGCAAAGGCGGTCAGCTTGGTGTTGGTCGGATTGATGCCAAGCGCCTTGCAGGCAATCTCGTCTTCGCGCAGAGCCTCCCAGGCCCGGCCGACGGGAAGCTTGCGGATGCGCATGGTAAACAGGTTGGTGATCAGCGCCAGCACCAGGATCACATAATACAGGAACACGATACGGTGCAGCGAAGAGAATTCCAGCCCGAAAAGCTGATGGAAGGATGTCACTCCATCGGGCGGATCGGCGGTGAACGGGGCGCCGAAGAAGGATGGGCGCGGAATCCCGGATATGCCGTTCGAACCTGAAGTCACCTCGGTCCAGTTCAGCAGCACGATACGGATGATCTCGCCGAACCCCAACGTCACGATGGCAAGATAGTCGCCGCGCAGGCGCAGCACAGGGAAGCCCAGGATGATCCCGAAAGTGGCAGCGAAGATGCCGGCCAGCGGCAGGCATACCCAGAAGCTGAGGCCAAACTGGATCGACAGGATCGCGTAGGTATAGGCACCCACGGCATAGAAGGCGACGTAGCCCAGATCCAGCAGGCCGGCCAGCCCCACCACGATATTCAGGCCCCAGCCAAGCATCACATAGATCAGCACGACGGTCGCCAGATCAACCACGGTGCGATCCGCAAAGGGCAGGAATGGCAGGATCACTGCAAAGGCGATGAGCGCCGGCATCAGCCATGCGTCGGCCTTGCTGCCCAGCCGGGTCAGGAAATCCTGACGCTCGGATGCCGATGCAGACGTCTGGCGCTCGCGTCCGCTGCGATTGCGGTGCCAGTCCAGCAGCGCCATGAAGGCCAGGCGGCCAACAAACACAATGCCGGCGGCATAGGCGACCCAGTCAAATCGGGTCTTGATTCCGAGCGGACCGCCGGTATCGACGGTTTCGAAGCCGAGCAGCGGAAAAGCGAGGGCGGCGGCGACAAAAGCGGCGAGCACCGCGTCGCGGAGGCGTTGCGCTGGCGTCATGTCAGACCTTCTCGATTTCCGGGCGGCCAAGCAGGCCGGTGGGGCGGAAGATCAGCACGATGACAAGGATCGAAAAGGCGGCAACATCCTTATACTCGATGCTGAAATAGGCCGACCAGAAGGCCTCGATGAGGCCGATCAGAAGTCCACCCAGCATGGCGCCGGGCAGAGAACCGATACCGCCGAGTACTGCAGCGGTGAAGGCCTTCAAGCCGGCCAGGAAGCCGATGTAGAAATCGACGACACCGTAATACAGGCTGACCATCACGCCGGCGACCGCAGCCAGAACTGCACCCAGCACGAAGGTCAGCGAAATGGTGCGATCGACATTCACGCCAAGCAGACCGGCCATGGTGCGATCCTGTTCGCAGGCGCGCTGGGCGCGGCCGAGCGGCGTCGCCGCGATCAGCCAGGAGAACCCCGCCATCAGGACGACGGTGAGCGCGATGATCATCATTTGCATGTAAGACAGCGTGACCGAGAAGGTTTGACCCTGCATCAGCTCGACGCCGCCGCGGATCATCGGCTGCAGCGGCTTGATCTTGGCACCTTGGGCGATCTGCACGTAATTCTGCAGGAAGATCGACATCCCGATTGCCGAAATCAGTGGCGCCAGCCGGAACGAGCCGCGCAAGGGCCGATAGGCGATGCGCTCGACGGTCCAGCCATACAGACCGGTCAGGATCATCGCCGCCGCCAGAACTATGATCAGGGCCAGCGGAACCCAGGTGACGCCAAGCAGACCCAGGACGGCGAATCCGATCACCGCGATGAAGGCACCGATCATGTAAACCTCGCCATGGGCGAAGTTGATCATCCCGATGATGCCGTAGACCATCGTGTAACCGATGGCGATCAGCGCGTAGACCGCGCCCAGGGTTATGCCGTTGATAAGCTGCTGAAGAAAGTACTCCATTGTCCCCCGTTACGGCCGGTCAACCCGGGTTCTGCTGCTTTTTCTGCATGTAGCGCAGCTTCTGAACCGCAAGTCGTGCCAGCTCCTGTTGCGACAGGCGCGGATCTCCGACCATGGAAACCTCCATGCCGGTAATGGGATCAACAGCGATCACCTGCAGCGCCGCCCCGATGCGGCGGAATTCGACGATCGCTTCCCCGTCACCACTCCCTGTCGCGTGTGACATGTCTGGTCTGTTACCATTTCTTTGTCGGCGGGCTCAAGCGTCACCCCCGCACAGGCTCCGGTCCATACTAGATATGCCGCTTGCCTGCCGCGGCAATATATTTTATATATAAAATATTTGGAGGGATACGGATGAAGACTCTCAATCCGGCTGAATGGGCGAAACCCAAGGGCTATGCCAACGGCGTGGCAGCCGAAGGCCGGTTTGTGTTCGTTGCGGGCCAGATCGGCTGGACTGCCGAGGCCCGTTTTGAAAGCGACGACCTGGTTGATCAGACGCGGCAGGCCTTGCGCAATATCGTGCGCGTGCTGGCCGAAGCGGGCGCACGCCCAGAGCATGTTGTCCGCATGACATGGTACGTCGTCGACAAAAAGGACTATCTCGCCCGCAATGCCGATCTCGGCAAGGTCTACCGCGAAATCATGGGCCGCCACTACCCTGCCATGACGCTGGTGCAGGTCGCGGCCCTGCTGGAGGACCGCGCCAAGATCGAGATCGAGGCCACCGCCGTGCTTCCGCCCGGCGCCTGAGGCCAGCCCCAATCATCGCAGCCTTCAGGCCATGCTCCGGATCATGCGGATGATGCCGGAATAATCCGACGGTCCGTTTCCGCCCTGAACGTATTCGGAGAACAGCGCCGTCGCCTCGGCGCCAAGGGGGGTCTGTGCACCCGCGCTGCGTGCCGCTTCCTGCGACAGCTTCAGGTCCTTCAGCATCAGTTCGGCGGCAAAGCCAGGTTTGTAATCGCGGTTTGCGGCCGAGTTGGGCACCGGGCCCGGCACCGGGCAATGGTTGACCAGCGCCCAGCAGGAGCCCGAGGAGCTGGAGACGATGTCAAACATCGCCTGCGCCGACAGCCCAAGCTTCTCCGCCATCACGAAAGCTTCCGACACCGCGATCATGCTGATGCCCAGTACCATGTTGTTGCAGATCTTGGCCACCTGGCCATTCCCCGCCCCGCCGGCATGCACGATCTTTTTGCCCATGGCCTCGAGGATCGGCTTCGCCCTGGCGAAGGCCTCGTCCGTGCCGCCGACCATGAAAGTCAGCGCGGCATTCTCGGCACCCGCCACGCCGCCCGATACCGGCGCATCCAGCATCAGCATGCCCCTGGCCTCGGCGGCGGCGATGGCCTCGCGGGCGGACTTCACATCGATGGTCGAACTGTCGATGAACAGCGTGCCGGGGCGTGCCGCAGCCAGGATGCCCTTTTCACCGGTATAGACGCTGAGCACATGCTTGCCGGCCGGCAGCATGCTGATCACGGCATCCACATCCTGCGCGGCTTCCTGCGCTGACGCGGCCTTGGTGCCGCCGGCCTCAACCACCTTCTGCACCAGCTCGGGCATCAGGTCGAAGGCTTTCACCTTGTGCCCGGCCTTCAGCAGGTTGCGCGCCATCGGGCCGCCCATGTTGCCGACGCCGATGAAACCGATATTCGCCATGATGTTTCCTCCGCCTGCGTTCTTGTGGCTTGTATTCTTCCGATTATCAGTCGAACTGCAATTCGCCCTGGGACACCGGCTCGAAATACTTATCGATCTCGGCATCCGACACGTCATCCAGCGTGGCCGGTTGCCATTTCGGATGATGATCCTTGTCGATGATCACGGCCCGCACGCCTTCATAGAAGTCATGCCCTTCGGCAACATGATTGCACATGCGCCATTCCAGACGCATGCAGTCGCGCAGCGAGAGGCTGCGCCCGCGCCGCAACTGCGCAAAGGTCAGCTTCACCGAGGTCGGCGACTTTGTACGGATGATGCGTGCCTGTTCCCGGGCGAATTCGCTGCCATCTGCCTCCAGCGCCGCCATGATTCCAGCAACGCTGCTGCCAGCAAAAAGGCGGTCGATCTGCGGTTTCATCACGGCCAGCTCTGACGGGCCAGGATCTACAACAAAGCGCGTCACCACTGCATCCACAGCTCCCCGGTCGCCAGGCGCGGCCGCCACCAGGGCCTCTTCCAGCGCGGCCATTTTCTCGCGCGGGACGAAATGCGTGGCCACGCCCGCCGCAATGATGTCGGCGCCCTTCAGCCGCGCGCCGGTAAGGCCGAGATAAGTGCCCAGTTCGCCCGGGCAGCGCGGCAGGAAATAGGTGCCCCCCACATCGGGAAACAGGCCGATGCCGGTCTCAGGCATCGCGAAATGGGCGTGTTCGCTGATGATGCGATGGCTGCCATGCACCGACAGGCCAACACCGCCTCCCATGAAGATGCCATCAATCAGGGCGATGAAAGGCTTGGGGTATTCGCCGATCAGGGTGTTGCAGCGATATTCGTCATGCCAGAAACGGCGGCGGTACTCGGCGCCATCCGCTTCACGGTCCGCCAGCTTGCGGATGTCGCCGCCGGCGCAAAAAGCCTTCTCTCCGCTGCCCTTTATGATCACGGCTTTCACCGCAGAGTCCTTTGCCCAGTCGCGCAGGTAGCGCTCCAGCGGCACGCACATGTCATGCGTCAGGGCGTTCAGGGCTTTCGGGCGGTTGAGCTGGATGGTGGCAACGCCGTTGCGAACGGAAAACAGGATATCGTCGGTCATGGTGTCCTTACGGGTACGTCGATCAATCGTGAAACGAGCCTGACAGTAACGCGCGGGAAATGATCACCCGCATGATCTCGTTGGTGCCTTCCAGAATCTGGTGCACGCGCGCATCGCGCAGATAGCGTTCCACCGGATAATCCTTCAGATAGCCATAGCCGCCATGCAGCTGCAGCGCCTCGTTGCAGATGGCAAAACCGGAATCGGTGGCAAACCGTTTGGCCATGGCGCAATACATCGTCGCTTCGGGATGTTTCGCATCGAGCATTGCGGCGGCCTGGCGGATCATCAGGCGCGCAGCGGCCAGGTCGGTGGCCATGTCGGCCAGCTTGAACTGCGTGGCCTGGAAACTGGCGATGGCATTGCCGAACTGCTTGCGGTTGGCGACATACTCGCGCGTCGTGGTCAGGCAGGCCTTGGCCGCCCCCAGCGAGCACGCCCCTATGTTGATCCGTCCACCATCCAGCCCCGCCATGGCAATGCGGAACCCCTCGCCCTCGGCGCCGACCAGGTTTGCCTTCGGCACCTTGCAATCCTCGAAGATCACCATCGCCGTGGGCTGGCTGTTCCAGCCCAGCTTGCGCTCCTGCGCGCCGAATGAAAGGCCCGGCATGCCCTTCTCGACGATCACGCAGGATACGCCGCGCGCACCGGCCTCGCCCGTGCGCACCATGCAGACATAGATATCGGAACGGCCGCCGCCTGAAATGAATGCCTTGGTGCCATTCAGCACATAATGATCGCCGGCATCGACGGCCTTGGTTTGCAGGGCCGCCGCGTCGGAACCGGCATTGGGTTCGGTCAGGCAATACGACGCGAAGGTATCCATGCTGCAAAGGCCTGGCAGATAGCGCTGACGCAAGGTCTCGCTGCCAAAGCGGTCGATCATCCAGGCCGCCATGTTGTGGATCGAGATATAGGCTGCCGTGGACGTGCAGCCTGCCGCCAGTTCCTCAAAAATGATCGCGGCATCCAGCCGGCTCAGGCCCGAGCCTCCGACGTCGTCGCGCACATAGATGCCGCCGAACCCCAGTGCCGCAGCTTCCCGGAGTTCCTCGACCGGGAAATGCTTGTCCTCATCCCAACGCGCCGCATTGGGAAACATGCGGTCGGCGGCGAAACGCCGCGCGGTTTCCTGGATAGCCCGCTGATCATCGGATAACTCGAACAGCATCGCGTTTTCTCCCTTAATGCGGGTCTTAATCGCCCATCCGGCGGCCGTCAACGCTCCGGCCGCGTCGGAATCCGCTGCAGAGTCGCATGACTGCACGCTACATGCTAGCTTCGTGCCCGCAATGATCCGTCATTCCAGCAAATGCTGACACCGACCAGCCCAGCCGGTTCGCCGGCAGCCATGTCCGCGCATGGCTGGCCGCTGCGCGGTGTCGCAAACGGTCTGGCTGTCATGCTGCTGGGCATGGCTGGCCTGTTGACCTATCCGGTCATGACCGTTGGCGAACTTCTCACGATATTTCCTGGCCGCCCTGCCTTTCACGCCGACATAACCCTAGCCGCCTTGCTGGGGGGTATCGCCCTGCTGACGCGGGATCGGCTGACACTGCTGTCGCGGCTGGCCGCCATGGCCCTCGCCGTACTGTGCCTCGGCGCCTTGCTTGGCTCCCTGCAGGCCGCCGATCTCCTGCGCGTCACGGCAACCATCGACACCCTGGATACGACGCAACGCTGGCTGGGACATATGGGCCCTGTCGTCGCGGCCGGCGGCCTGATCGGGGCCCTTCGCCTCAGCGTCAGGCCGACGGCAACCGTCACCGCCAGCAATATGCCGCTGGGCTGGATGATGGCCATGACTATGCTTGCCATCGCCACGATGCTGGCCGTGGCGGCGCTGGATGTATTCCCGCAGCAAGAACAATGGACCGCGCATGCCGTCGCTCTTCCCGATGGCGCGGCGTTGCTGTTTCTGCTGGGCGCGGCCTGCGCGGCACGTACCTATCATCCGTCGAACGACATCTCGCCGCCCGGTTTGCTGTTTGGCCAGGCCATCGTACTGATCGGCGGCATCCTCGCCTCGTTCACGCTGTGGCAGGCCAACCTCGCCACCTCCTCTGATCGCCTGGTGCCTGCCCTGTCGCTGGCGGCCTGCCTGGTTGCCACGTACATGATCGCCGGGCTGATCACGCTGGCGGTGCGTGTGACGATCCAGCAGCGTTCCATGGCTGTCGCCCGCAGCGCCCTGCAGGCCAGCAACGACCTGTTCCAGGCCGCCGCCCGCAGCAGCCGCTTGGGAATCTGGGACTGGAATCTGGCCAGCGGCGATCTGCTGATCGTGGCGAACTATCTGCAGAGCAGCACCGATCCTGCCCAGCTTGCGGCACGCAGCAGCATCGCGGATTTCAACAGCCTGATTCATCCTGATGATTCTGCCCGCGTGGCCCATCAGGTGAATGACAGCCTGCGGCATGGCAGGCCCTATGAATGCGAGTTCAGAATCCGGCGTGGCGATGGGCATTACATATGGGTGCTGGCGCGCGCCGAAGTAACCAGGAATGCCGCCGGCCGGCCCTTGCGCATGATCGGAAGCCTGGAAGACATCGACCAGATCCGCCGCCAGATGAACGAACTGGAATGGCAGCGCCAGATGCTGGAGGAACAGTCGGTCAAACTGGCAGAGACTGCGCAGGCCCTCAAAGTCGCGCGCGACGCGGCCGAGGCCCTGCATCGCGCGAAGTCGAGCTTCCTCGCCATGATGAGCCACGAGATCCGCACACCAATGAACGGCGTGCTCGGCATGCTCAGCCTGATCCAGCGCGACGAGCAGGATGCCAGCCTGAAGCGCTATGCGGAAGTGGCCCAGCAGTCGGCCCGCGATCTGCTTGGGCTGATCGACGACATCCTCGATGTGTCCAAGCTTGAGGCTGGCAAACTGCAGATCGAATCCATCGACTTCGACCTGCGCCCGACCATCGAGAACGTACTGACCCTGCTGGCCCCGCGGGCACGTGAAAACAGCAACCGGCTGAACCTTGATATCGCCGATGATGTGCCCGATCACGTGATCGGCGATCCGCTGCGCCTGCGGCAGATACTCACCAATCTGATCGGCAACGCGCTCAAATTCACCGAGAACGGGGATGTCACCGTAACGATCACGAACACCTCATTGCAGAGCGGCGAATTCATGCTGCACTGCGCCGTCCGCGACACCGGCATCGGCATTGCGCCGGACCAGCAGGAAAAGCTGTTCGAGCCCTTCACCCAGGCCGATGCCTCGATGACGCGACGCTATGGCGGCACCGGCCTGGGCCTCACGATCTGTCGTCACCTTGTGCATCTGATGGGTGGCGAGATCGGTGTCGTCAGCGCGCCGGGCGCCGGATCGACGTTCTGGTTCACGATCCGGTGCCGTGAGGATATCGAACTGGCTGCCCGGCTGTCGGCCCGAGAGCAGGCGCCACTGCCTGCGCCGGCGCGTCCTCCGGCCAATGACACGACCGGCGCGAAGGCGCCCGCTGAACTGGACCAGGGCGTCGCCGACCTGCTGGATCAACTCGATCGCCTGGCTGGACGACCGCCTCGTGACGGCGGCGTTACCGGACATTAACCAGCCTGCCCGATACTCGTTACGTCCCAGTGCGACTTGCGAGGTCAGGCCATGCTGCCGATCCATCCCGGCCTTCTGCTAGAGCAGGCGATTGCCGCCCGCGGCTCCGATCCTGATCATTTCCATCGCGAGGCGCGCATGCCGCGGAAACTGCTGCGCAAGGTCCTGAACGGCGAGCGGCCGATTTCCCTTGGCCTGGCGCTGCGCCTGGGCCGGATTTTCGGCACCTCCCCCTGGGTCTGGATTGCGTTTCAGGAGCGGTTTGATAAATCTCTCTGAATGACCGAGAGCATCGCACCACTCCCGCCCTTCCCCGCATCCCGTCCCCGCCGCCTGCGCCGCACCGACTGGGCCCGCAGGCTGGTCGCTGAAAACCGCCTTGGCGTCGATGACCTGATCTGGCCGATCTTCGTCCATGACGGCAGCGGCAATGCCCCGATCCCGTCGATGCCCGGGGTCGAGCGCCTGAGCATCGACAATGCCGTTGCCGCCGCGAAAGAGGCCGAGGCGCTGGGCATACCGGCGATAGCCCTGTTTCCGGCCACGGACCCGAAGCTGAAGACCGACGATGGTCGCGAGGCGCATAATCCAGACAACGTGGTCTGTCGCACGGTGCGCGCCATCAAGGCCGCCACCAGCAATCTCGGCGTGCTCTGCGACGTAGCCCTCGATCCCTATACCTCGCATGGCCATGACGGGCTGCTGAAGGATGGGCAGATCCTGAACGACGAAACCGTCTCGGCGCTGGTGCAACAGGCGCTGGTTCAGGTGCGCGCGGGCTGCGACATCATCGCGCCGTCCGACATGATGGATGGCCGCATCGGCGCGATCCGCACAGCTTTGGAGCGCGAGAACCTGCAGCATGTGCAGCTCATGGCCTATGCAGCGAAATACGCCTCTGCCTTTTATGGCCCGTTTCGCGATGCAGTCGGGTCGGCCGTCAATCTGGGCCTGGGTGACAAGCGTACCTATCAGATGAACCCCGCCAACGGAGATGAGGCCCTGCGCGAGGTGGCGCTGGATATCGCCGAGGGGGCCGACATGGTGATGGTCAAGCCTGGCATGCCATATCTGGATATCTGCTGGCGCGTGAAACAGGCCTTCCGCCTGCCAACCTATGCCTATCAGGTGTCGGGCGAATACGCGATGCTGGCCGGTGCCGCGGAACGCGGCTGGCTTGATCGCAGCCGTGTGGCGCATGAAAGCCTGCTGGCCTTCAAGCGCGCAGGTTGCGATGGCGTGTTGACCTATTTCGCCCGCGACATCGCACGCATGCTGGCCGAGGGCAAATAACCCCCGGCCGATACGCCGCCTGCCGTCAGTGCTTCTTGGTCTTGGTTGCTTCAAGCCGGGCGATCAGGCTGGACGTGTCCCAGCGATTGCCACCCATCTGCTGCACCTCGGCATAAAACTGGTCGACCAGCGCTGTCACCGGCAGGCTGGCACCGTTGCGGCGCGCTTCCGATAGGCAGATGCCGAGATCCTTGCGCATCCAGTCGACCGCGAAGCCATAATCGAATTTGCCTTCGATCATGGTCTTGTGGCGGTTGTCCATCTGCCAAGAGCCGGCGGCGCCTTTCGAGATCACTTCCACGGCCTTGACCAGGTCCAGGCCCGCGGCGCGCCCGAAGGCCAATGCCTCAGCCAGCCCCTGCACCAGCCCGGCGATGCAGATCTGGTTCATCATCTTGGTGAGTTGGCCGCTGCCGGGACCGCCGAGCAGGTTCTGCATCTTGGCATAGGCCTGGATCACCGGCTTGATCTTGTCGTAATCGACCGCATCGCCGCCGCACATGATGGTGAGCTGGCCGTTCTCGGCACCGGCCTGGCCGCCGGAAACCGGGGCATCGACGAAGCCAAAGCCCGAGGCTTTCGCCTTCGCATGCAACTCGCGGGCAACATCGGCCGAGGCTGTGGTGTGATCGACAAAGACCGCCCCCTTCGTCATGCCGGCAAAGGCGCCGCTGTCGCCATACACCACCGAGCGCAGATCGTCGTCGTTGCCTACGCAGGCCATGACGAACTCGGCGCCGGCGGCGGCCTCCTTCGGGCTGCTGGCCTTTTGGCCCTTGTGCTGGGTGACCCAGCGCTCGGCCTTCTCGCCGGAACGGTTCCAAACCGTGACAGAATGCCCGGCCTTCACCAGGTGCCCGGCCATGGGATAGCCCATAACGCCCAGGCCGATAAATGCCACCTTCGCCATCGTCTCCCCCCTAAAAAATCAATAGAAATTAAGCAGTTATGGTTAACCGCCTTGCCCGCCCAAGTTTGCACCATGCTTGCCGCTCGGGCAATCGCCAGCATTAACACTACTACCGAGACTACTTGCAGCGCACAAACAATTACTGCTTGTAAAATCGGAGTTTTTATAGTAAATGAAAAATAGAGTTACCCTATTTGGCGTGGGAGAAGCCCATTATGCCGCTCGAAACCATCGGCAGTTACGCCGTGGCGGGCAGCAGCGGTGCGATAGCCCGCGGTGCCCGTGCAGGAATTACCGACTACCCGGCATCAGCTGATGACCTTTCGGGCTTCTCGGCTTATTCGGCGCGTGGCAACAGCCGCGAAAACAGCGTCATCACCATCCCGTCGCCCTCACCCAACGTCGCGGCCTATCTGAGTCCCTTCATCAGGCTCGACCTCGTGACCCGGCTTGCCATTGTCGAGATTCGCAACAGCGAAACCGGCGAAGTGAAGCAGCAGTATCCCAGTCCGCGCGTGGTGCGCGAATACCAGCAGAACCAGATTGAGGCATCTGAACTGCAGGCCCAGTCCCGCGGCAAGGGTCAAGAGCGCGAGGACGTGCCGGTGCAGCCGGTCACGTTCGATACGACGCAGAATGGCGGCGATGAAAGCGGCCTTCCTGCTCTGCCCCAGCAGCCTGCGGCCACAGCGCCTCAGCCTGCACCGCAGGCTCCTGCTCCTGCTCCTGCCCCCGTCGCCCCCACTCCCGTCCCCAGCGCTGCCCTGGCTGCTTTCAGCAGCGTTCAGAACACGCTGACCGGCGCGCGCGAACTCGCCGTCGCCTGATAGCGGCAGGCGTCTTTTCAATCCTGCAAATCGTTTGCGAATCTGTTAAGTCTGCTCGTGTGTGCATGTCGAGCGGGGATAGATGCGCTGGTTCGTTCGTATTGTTGTGATCCTGCTTTTACTCGCGGGCATCGTTGCCGGCGCCATTTACGGGACAGCCCGCCTGTCCCTGCCCGATTACAATGGCAATGTGAAAGTGGCGTCGCCGCTGGTGGGACCGGTTGAAATCCTGCGCGACCGTCACGCCGTGGCGCATATCCGCGCCGCCACCCGTTCCGATGCCGCCTTCGGGCTAGGTTATGCCCATGCGCAGGATCGGCTGTGGCAAATGGAATTTCAGCGCCGCGTTGCCGCCGGGCGACTGGCCGAGGTTTTTGGCTCTCAGGCTTTGAATACGGACACCTTCATCCGCACACTCGGCATACGCCGCAAGGCCGTGGCGGCATTTGCGGCGCTGCAGCCTGAAACGCAGAATTATCTTCAGGCTTATGCCAATGGCGTGAATGCCTTCCTGCAAAACCGGTCCGGTCCGTTGCCGCCGGAATTCCTGGTCTTCGATATCACCCCCGAGCCATGGACGCCGGCCGATACGCTGGGCTGGCTCAAGATGATGTCGTGGGATCTGGGCGGCAACTGGGGCAACGAACTGGCGCGCCTTGGATTGGCGCAGCGATTGAGCAAGCAGCAGATCGAGGAATTCTTCCCGCCATATCCCGGCGATGCGCCGGTCGCGCTGGCCGACATGACCGACCTTTACTGCGATGTCGCGACCGGCATAGACGTCGAGGGCCTGTTGCGCCTGCTGCCGCCGCCCCGCGCGGACGGCATCGGCTCGAATAACTGGGTCGTCAATGGCAAACGCACTGTGACGGGCCAGCCCTTGCTGGCAAACGACCCGCATCTTGGCCTCACAACGCCGGCGATCTGGTATTTCGCGCATATGGCCTCGCCAGCAGGCGCGGTGATCGGCGCCACCCTGCCCGGCGTGCCCGGCGTGATTCTCGGCCATAACGGCCGGATTTCCTGGGGCTTCACCAATACCGGGCCAGATACGCAGGATCTGTATATCGAAAGGCTCGATCCCGCCGATCCGACCCGCTACCTGACGCCCGACGGCAGCGCGCCATTCACGCTGCGCCAGGAGACCATCGCCGTCCGCGGCAGTGATCCGGTCACGATCACGGTGCGCGAGACCCGCCATGGACCAGTGATTTCAGACGTTCATGAGGCTTCACGTCGATTGGTCGGGACGGGTTATGTCCTGGCATTCAGCTGGACCGCGCTGCGCGACGATGACACGACCGCAGACGCATTGGCCAACCTGGATACGATTTCCGACTGGACCGGCTTTCTCAACAATTTCCGCCGCTACGTATCCCCACAGCAGAACGTCGTGTATGCCGACCGGGAGGGAAACATCGGATTCCTTGCCCCCGGGCTGGTGCCGATCCGCAAACCCGAAAACGATCTGAAGGGTCTGGCGCCCGCACCCGGCTGGGATGCGCGCTACGACTGGGCTGGCTTCATCCCGTTCGACCAGCTTCCGCGCAGTTATAATCCGCCCGGCGGTATGCTGGTCACGGCAAACCACAAGATCGTTCCGGACAGCTACCCACATTTCATCACCTCGGAATGGGCCGAGCCCTATCGTGCAAGACGCATCGAGCAGCTCCTGCGCGAGCGGCCGATCCATTCGGTGGAAAGCTTCAAGCAGATACAGGGCGACACGGTCTCGCTGATGGCCGCCGAAATCCTGCCCTTGATGCTTGGCGCGCAGCTCAAGACCTCCCCCCGGAATGCCGAGCTGGCCGCGGCGCATGCCATGCTGATGGGCTGGGACGGCGCAATGGCCGCCAGCCGCGCCGAACCCCTGATTTTCCAGGCCTGGTATCGGGAGCTGACGCGCCTGGTTCTGGCGGATGAACTGGGGGAGGCTTTCGGACAGCTGTGGCGGCATCGACCGCTCCTGATGAAAAACATCCTCAGCAACGCCGACGGGCAGTCGCGCTGGTGCGACAACATCGCCACCGGCACCCGGACTTCATGCGCCACGCTGATCGCCGAAGCGCTGGACATGGCCCTGGACGACCTGAAAAACCGCTATGGTTCGGACCTGGCCCGCTGGCGCTGGGGTGACGCGCATTTCAGCCATGCTCCGCACCGGCCTTTCAGCAACAACCGGTATTTGCGCCAGCTATTCGAAATCCGTGTCCCGACCCCGGGCGACACATTTACGGTTAACGTCGGGCAGAACAGTCTGGCCGACGAGCGCGAGCCCTTCAGCAACCGCCATGCTGCGTCCTTGCGGGCGATCTATGACCTAGCCGACCTGAACCGGTCCCAGTTCATGCATTCGACAGGGCAGTCCGGCCACGTGCTTTCGCCGAATTACGCCGATTTTGCCGCGCCCTGGGCCGCTGTGCAGTATATTCCCATGTCGATGCGGCCAGGGGATATCGAGGCCGGCGCGCGGGGCCGTCTCGTGCTGCGGAACGAATAATTATCTTTGTATTTTCAATATTCTATTTACCCGCTGCATACGATAAAAAAGGTTGGGTTGTCGCGCATCCGGCCGAATCGCCGGAGCGCGGGCATGGAGTGTTGGGATGCTGGTAATCATCGGCTCGATCATTGGGCTTGGTTGCGTGCTCGGCGGCTATATGGCGATGGGCGGCAAGCTGGCCGTGCTATGGCAGCCATTCGAGCTGGTCATCATTGGCGGCGCCGGCGTCGGCGCCTTCATCGTCGGCAACCCCAAGCCGGTGCTGAAGGCCGCGCTGAACGGCTTCAAGCTCTCCTTCAAGGGACCCAAATACACCAAGGACGATTACCTGGAACTGCTGTCGATGATGTACAGCGTGTTCAAGCTGGCCAAGAGCAAGGGCATGCTCGCGCTGGAACAGCACATCGAAAAACCGGAAGAGAGCAAGCTCTTCACCCAGTTCCCGAAATTCATGGCCGATCATCACGCGATGGATTTCCTGTGCGACTATCTGCGCCTGATGACCCTGGGCAGCGAAAACCCGCATGAGATGGAATCCCTGATGGACATGGAACTGGAAGTCCATCATCAGGAGGACCATCTGGCCCAGGCCGCGCTCACCGCCTTCGGCGAAAGCTTTCCCGCGCTTGGCATCGTGGCTGCCGTGCTCGGCGTTATCAAGACCATGGGCTCGATCAGCGAGCCGCCGGAAGTGCTGGGCAAGCTGATCGGCGGCGCTCTGGTCGGTACCTTCCTTGGCATTCTGCTTTCTTATGGCATTGTTTCGCCGATCGCCGCGGCCTGCAAGGCAACCCAGGAGCACGATCAGAAATACATGCTCTGCATGAAGGCCGGGCTGCTGGCGCATCTGCAAGGCTACGCGCCGGCCGTTTCTGTGGAGTTCGCACGCAAATCGCTGATGTCGAATGTGCGGCCGACCTTCTACGAAGTCGAAGAAGCGACCAGTAAAGTGCAGTCCGTGTGATGCAGCGGGACGATTGATCCATGGCAGCGGCCGACGGCGAACGCCCAATCATCGTCAAGAAGATCAAGAAGGCAGCCCATGGCCATCATGGCGGCGCCTGGAAGGTGGCCTATGCCGATTTCGTGACGGCGATGATGGCCTTCTTCCTGCTGCTGTGGCTGCTGAACGTGACCACCGACGAGCAGAAGAAGGGCGTCGCCGACTATTTCTCGCCGGCCTCGGTCAGCCGCAGCCTGTCGGGCGCAGGCGGCGTGCTCGGCGGCCGCACCATTCTGGAAGACGGCGGCAAGATTTCCAGCTTCGGCCTGCCCACTGTGATTGTCGGTCCTTCTGCCGAAAAGAGCGATCAGGAAGACCAGCCCCAGTACGACCAGAAATACCCCGACGCGCGGCAGCCTCCGCCGGCAGCCGGCACGCGCGGCGACCGGTTCCAGGACCCATCCATGTCGCAGACCGGCACCGGCGAGCAGGCGCAGATCGGCGATGGGCAGCAGCAGCAATTCTCCGATCTGCAGCAGATCAACGAGCAGTCGGCGCGCGAACGTCTGGCCCAGATCGAGGCGGAGAATTTCCGCGAGGTCGAGGCGCAGATCCGGCAAGCTATCCAAAGCAATCCCCAGCTTGCTGAACTGTCGAAGCAGATCGTATTCGACAACACTCCCGAGGGTTTCCGTATTCAGCTGGTGGACGAGGAACAATCATCGATGTTCCCGTCAGGCAGCGCCTCGCTGAACGACAAGGCCCGCCGATTGATGCAGCAGGTGGCCCAGGCCGTATCGAAATTGCCAAACAAGTTGGCGATCAGCGGCAATACCGACGCGCAGCCGTTCCGCGGTCAGGGCGCCTATTCGAACTGGGAATTGTCGGCCGATCGCGCCAATGCGGCCCGCCGCGCCATGATCGAGGCCGGTGTTCCGGCCGAGCGCATCAGGCAGGTTACCGGCAACGCCGACCAGGACCTGCTGATCAAGGACAACCCTCTTGATCCGCGCAACCGTCGTATCGCCATCCTGCTGCTCAGCGACGCCCAGAAAGCCGCAAACAATTCAGCAGGGGCCGGCGCCGCCCCCGGTACTGCACGTCCATCCGTTCCGGGCGTGTTGCGCAATCCGCCGCCCCCGCCGCCCCCGCCGCCGGGCCTGAGCGGTCCGGGACCGGCAAACGGCGCCATCCGGATACTGCCAAACCGCTGATGTCAGACGATCCCGCATCGCGCGATCTTGCGCCCGTCCCGCCATATGTGCCGGCCGGCCAGATCGTCGACAACCCCGCCTTCTTCGCCGGCGTTACCGGTAGACGGCTGTTCGCCTATATCGTCGATCTGGCGATCCTGGCCGGCATCCTGATCGTCTACAAGATCATGCTGGGCCTGCTCACCATCGTCAGCTTCGGCCTGCTCACGCCTCTTCTGGTTCTGATCGGCGCCGCCATCCCAATCGTCTATCACACGCTCACGATCGGCGGTCCGGCCTCGGCAACCTTGGGCATGCGCCTGCTCGGGCTGGAAGTCAGGGTCTGGAATGGCGGCAAACCGGGATACCTGCAGGCCCTGCTGCACACCGCGGCCTTTTATGTCACGACCGGTTTTACCGGCGGCCTGATCCTGCTCTGGGCCCTGTTCAACAATCGTGGCCGCTGCCTGCATGACATCCTGTGCGGCACCCTCGTCGTCCGGAGGCTCGCGGGCGGGTGAGACGCAGAATCCCCCTCCCCAAGCCAGCTATTTATACTAATCTCTGTCTGGTCCTTCAGCGACGGGCTGCGACGTGAAGCATCGCCTGCAGATACCACTACGGCACTTCTTTGCCACCCCGCCGACGCCCTGCCCCTATCTGCCGGGCAAGCTGGAGCGCAAGGTGGTTACGCTGCTGGCCGGCGAAGATCCCGATGGCCTGCATAACGCCCTCAGCCAGGCCGGCTTCCGCCGCAGTCAGGATCTGGCCTACCGGCCGGCTTGCGAGAGCTGCAATGCCTGCGTTCCGGTTCGTGTGCCGGTTCCCGACTTCTCTCCTTCGGCCAGCCAGAAGCGCATCCTCAAGCGGAACGAGGGGGTTCTTGCGCGCCGCCTGCCCTCCTATGCCACCCGCGAGCATTATCAGGTCTTCCGTCGCTACGTGACGGCGCGCCATGACGGCGGCGGCATGGCCGACATGGAATTCGCCGATTACCGGGCCATGGTGGAAGACAGTCCGGTGCGCAGCGGCCTGTCGGAATTCCGCTGCCCTGACGGCCGGCTGTTCGGCATCTGCCTGATTGATGAGATGAGCGACGGCGTGTCGCTGGTCTACAGCTTTTTCGACCCCGATTTCGAGCGCCGCAGCCCGGGCAGCTACATCATCCTGTGGCATATCGCCAACGCCCTCGATCTGGGGCTGCCCTACGTGTATCTGGGCTACTGGATCGCCGAGAGCCGGAAAATGGCCTACAAGAGCCAATTCCGTCCCCTGGAAGCTCTCAATCCGGAGGGGTGGCGACGGCTGGATCAGGATACCGCAGCTCCCGTTGGCTGAGCCCTAGAACGCCTGTTTCTTGCGTGCAGCCCCGCCCGAGGGTATTTTCCCGCGCCGTATACGGATTCTCCGTATACATAGCTCGCGTACCGGAAAACCCAGACCCCGGCCGCAAGACCCTAGGGAGATAAAATCATGCTTCGTCGTAAGTTTCTGAAGGGCGCAGCCATTGCCGGCGCTGGCAGCCTCGGCGCTGCCGCCAGCTTCCCGGCCCCGGCCATCGCCCAGAGCATGCCGGAAGTCAAATGGCGCATCGCCTCCAGCTTCCCCAAGAGCCTCGACACCATTTATGGCGGCGCCGAAGTGATTGCCAAGCGGGTTGCCGAGCTCACCGACAACAAGTTCCAGATCCGCGTTTTCGCTGCTGGCGAAATCGTACCCGGTCTGCAGGTCCTGGACGCCGTGCAGAACGGCACCGTCGAAGCAGGCCACACCGTCAGCTACTACTATATCGGCAAGGATCCGACCTTTGCCTTCGACGCCGCGATCCCCTTCGGCCTGAATTCGCGCCAGCAGAATTCCTGGATGCAGTTCGGCGGCGGCATGCAGCTGATGCGCGAATTCTTCAAGGACTACAACATCGTCCAGTTCCCGGCCGGCAACACCGGCACCCAGATGGGCGGCTGGTTCCGCAAGGAGATCAAAACCGTTGAGGACCTGAAGGGCCTCAAGTTCCGCATCGTATCATGGCGGTGGCCGCCAGCTCATGAACGAATTCTTCAAGGACTATAACTGCCACGGCATCCCGGCCGGCAACACGGGTACCCAGATGGGCGGCTGGTTCCGCAAGGAGATCAAGACCGTCCAGGACCTCAACGGTCTGAAGTTCCGTATCGGTGGCTTCGCCGGCCAGATCATGGCCCGCCTCGGCGCCGTACCGCAGCAGATCGCGGGCGGCGACATCTATCCGGCGCTGGAAAAGGGCACCATCGACGCGGCCGAATGGATCGGTCCGTATGACGACGAAAAGCTCGGCTTCAACAAGGTCGCCAAGTACTACTACTACCCCGGCTTCTGGGAGGGCGGTCCGCAGCTCTCCGTGATGGTGAACCTGGAGCAGTGGAACAAGCTGCCGAAGGAATACCAGAACATTCTGGAAGCGGCCTGCGCCGAGGCCAATGGCTGGATGGTATCGAAATACGATGCCGTCAATCCGGGCGCCCTGCGCAAGCTTGTGGCCGGTGGCACCCAGCTCCGCGCTTTCTCGCGACCGGTGATGGAAGCGGCGCTGACTGCGGCGAACGAAGTCTATGCCGAGACCGCGGCCAAGAATGCCAAGTTCAAGAAGGTCTACGACAGCTGGATCAAGTTCCGTGAGGAACAGGTCCTGTGGTGGCGTGTTGCCGAAAACACCTTCGACAACTTCATGATTGCGGCCTCGCAGAAGAAGCCCGCCAAGAAAGGCTGATTGTTCAGCGATGGAAAGGCCCCGCAAGGGGCCTTTCTTTTTGCCTGCAGCAGCCAGGCAGAAATAAAAAAATGGCCGGCCCCGTCGGGACCGGCCATTGTCTTTTTGGGAGGTTGTCCAGCGAACCGCTATTTGGGCGTCTCGCTCTCGCCTTCTTCCTCCTCCTCGCCAAAGCCCAGGTCGGGCTCGCCCTCTTCAGCACCATCCTGCGTGTCTGCCGGATCGTCGCTGTAATTGGGCGTTTCGATCTGCAACTGCATCTGGACTTCAGACTCATCCAGCACCGGGCCGCGATCGAGCATCGACGTGACCATTTCCGGGAAGGCTATCACCAGCCCGACCATGATGATCTGGATACACACGAAGGGCACGGCGCCCCAGTATATCTGGCCGGTGGTGATCTTGGGGATCAGCTTGCCGGTCACCTTGTCGATATAATCGGCAACCGGCGCCACGCTGCGCAGATAGAACAGCGCGAAGCCGAAGGGTGGGTGCATGAAGGAGGTCTGCATGTTTACGCCCAGCAGCACACCGAACCAGATCAGGTCGATGCCCAGCTTCTCCGCCGCCGGCCCCAGCAGGGGCACGACGATGAAGGCCAGCTCGAAGAAATCGAGGAAGAAGGCCAGCAGGAAGACCATGATGTTGACGACGATCAGGAAGCCAAGCTGACCGCCCGGCAGGCTGGTCAGCAGGTGTTCAACCCATAGATCGCCGTTCACGGCCCGGAAGGTCAGGCCGAACACGGTGGAACCGATCAGGATGAAGATCACGAAAGCAGACAGCTTGGCCGTGGTGTCCATCGCCTGGCGCAGCAGCGACCAGTCGAGCTTCCGCTTCATCAGCGCCAGGATCAGGGCACCGGCCGCACCCATGGCGCCGCCTTCGGTCGGGGTCGCGATCCCGAGGAAAATCGTGCCCAGCACCAGGAAGATCAGCACCAGCGGCGGCACCAGCGAAACGATCACGCGGATCGCAAGCTGCATGCCGCGCAGCGTACGGGCCTCGGGCGGCAATGCCGGTGCGGCGTCCTTGTTGATCATGGAGATCATGAAGACGTAGCCAGCATACAGGGCTGAAAGTACAAGGCCGGGAATGATTGCGCCGGCATACATGTCGCCAACCGAACGGCCGAGCTGATCGGCCATGATGATCAGAACCAGGCTGGGCGGGATGATCTGTGCCAGCGTGCCCGAGGCCGCGATCACGCCGGATGCCAGGCGACGGTCATAGCCATAGCGCAGCATGATCGGCAGCGAAATCAGGCCCATCGAAATCACCGAAGCCGCCACCACGCCGGTGGTCGCTGCCAGCAGCGCGCCGACGAAAATCACGGCATAGGCCAGACCGCCGCGCATCGGCCCGAAAAGCTGGCCAATTGTGTCCAGCAGGTCTTCCGCCATGCCGGATCGCTCGAGGATCAGCCCCATGAAGGTGAAGAACGGAATGGCCAGCAGCGTATCGTTGCGCATGATGCCAAAGACGCGTTCGGGCAGGGCCTGCAGCAGGGCCGGGGTCAGAAGCCCTAACTCGATGCCGATAAAGGCAAACAGCAGGCCGTTCGCCGCCAGCGCGAAAGCGACCGGGTAGCCGAACAGAAGGAAAAAAACCAGCGCCACAAACATCAGCGGCGCCATGTTGTCGGTCAGGAACTGGATCATGGGTGATTACTCCGCTGCGCCTTCGGCCGGGCTGTGGGCATCCTGTTTCTTCGGTGCCGGATTCGGGATCAGGCCCTGCAGAAAGGCGATGCGCTTGATGAGTTCGGAAATGCCCTGAAGAACGAGCAGCAGGAAACCGACCGGGATGAGCAGCTTGACCGGCCAGCGGATCAGGCCGCCAGCATCGCTGGACAGTTCGTTGCGGACGAAGGAGTCAACAAGCACCGGCCAGGACAGATACATGATGATGATCGAGATGGGCAGCAGGAACAGCACCGTGCCGATGATGTCGATCCAGGTCAGTGTGCGCTCCGAGAAACGGCTGACGATCACGTCGATCCGGATATGCTCGTTGCGCAGCAGGGTATATCCGGCGCAGAGCATGAAAATCGCCGAGAAGAGATACCATTGTACCTCCAGCCAGGCATTCGAGCTTGTGTTGAAACCGTAGCGGACAACAGCGTTGCCCGAACTGATGATCACCGCGACAAGTACCGCCCAATAGACGATACGGCCAACGGCAGCATTCAGGCCGTCGATCAGACGGCTGAGTGTCAGCAGAATATTCACAAGACCTCCCTACCCCGGCATCTTCGGCCCGCAAGCCGAAAGACGACAAAAAAGCACTTTGGCGGCAGCGAGTTACCCCCGCTGCGCCGGCCGGTCAACCCGCCGCATGGCATGAGCCCGGTTTTTTACGCCCCCTGTTAAGGCGGCCCGGTTATAGCAGATCAGCCGAGGGGGTGAAATATTCGGCGGCAAGCCAAGCAATCGAACGGGTTACGAAAAAATTACGTGGTCGCCCGGGCCCGGTTGGCAGTATCCATGCCCGGGAAGTCGGAAAATTTAACCATTTTGTGCCAGCTTTTCCGGATATTGCTGGCGCATCCCGGGGTTGTGTCGCACAATTCCAGAACGCCATGATCGGACGCCAGAAAGGACTGCCTTTTCCGCCATGTGGCGCAATGTCGTGAAACGAGCCTCCAAACGTCCGGCCGAGCCCGACCTGGCGCCCACCCCGCGCGACCGCGAGCGCGTGGACGGCATCATCAACAAGATTTCCGAAGAGACGCTGCTGGTCTTCGACCTGCTGAAGGATGGCATGGTCAAGGAAGCCTCCTTCAAGACGGTTGAGGAGAGCATCACGCGGCATTGCATCCTGTCCACTTTCGAGCAGGTGCGCGCCGACGCCTTCCGCGATGCAGCCGGACTGGCGCGCCATCAGGCCCGGCGTTTTGCCGAGGCCGCACTGGAAATGCCAGAACCGCAACAGCGTCAGTTCATCCTGTCCGTCTCGCAGGCTTTCGAGCGTTTCGCCAAGCAACTGCAGTCCATCGAGCAGAAGGCCCTGGCCGACAAACAGCGCCGCGAAAAACAGGACTGACCAGGCTACAGGGTCTTGCCAATCACCCTTACGTTGCGCGAAAATTCTCGCGACAAATGTTCTGTAAAAGCCGGACTGGCGGGGGAATAAATGGTGTTTGGGTCATTGTTCGGCTCGCGGGCCTATGCCTACGAAATCTACGTCCAGGTTGATGGGCGCTGGCGTCTGGACAAACGCCTGGAAGGCGATTCCGGGATGACGCAGCACGCCAATGAGCAGATGGAGAAGTCGGCCATAGCCCAGGCCAACGCCCTGCTGAACATGGGCGATTTCACAGCGGTTAAAATCCTGCGTTCGCGGGCCCGCTCCGATGGCTTTGCGACACAGACGGAAATCTTCAACAAGACCGCCACGGCCAAGGCCAAGGCAATGGTCACGCGGCCCTTCAAGGGCCTGTTCCCGGTTTGTGAAACACCCTACGACCTCGCCCGCCGCCCCGCCGCCAAAGGCTTCAGCGCCACCTACCGCGAATTCCTCGACAAGCAGAACGCCACCTCGCTGGAGCTGCTGCATTCCCCGCAGCATCAGCGCAAGCTGAATGACATGAGCAATTTCCTGCGGGCCGGCCTCTACGCCCTGGCTGGCGCACAGACCCAGGCCGGCCTGCCCAGCCAGGCCGAGCGCAGCAAGAAGCTGGAAGCGCTGTTCGACAAGCTGATCCAGCGCACCCGCGATGCAATGGCGGAAAAGAACCTGCCTGCCTTCGAAAACAATAACTTCGCCCGGCTTTATGAGCGCCTGGCGGCGCGTATGCAGGACGATGAACTTCGTTTCACGTATTTCTTCCAGACCGCGAAGGTAACGCAGACCATGTCCAGTTACGCCGCCCGGCTGGATATCGTCCTCACCGACATGATCGAGCGGCCGATGAACGGCAACGGCATCCTGCTCGACGAAATCGCGGCCAGTTGCCTGGACTCCACAACCCTGATCCAGGATTTGCTCGGGTCCCGCCCTGGCCTGGCCGAAGCCCTGATGGCGCTGGCCGATCTCTCTGCCGGCAAGCTGACCATGCCGGCCAAGCCTGATCCGCTGCTGGAGAAACTAAACCGTGCGCTGGGCGAAGGCCGCCTGCCTCACTGCGTCGACACGATATGGGAACGCATCCTGGGCAACTTGAATTCCAAGGCCCTGCTCAGCAAGAACGAGCCCAAGAAAGAATGGCAGATGTCGCGCAACCTGAATCAGAAGCTGATGTCGGTTGTGCCGGAGAACCACAAGGAAGCCGTGGAATATGCAGGTCGCATGCGCATCGAACGCGCCCGCAACATGGAAAACTGACGGGTTACACCGATGGCCAGCCGCGCTGGCCATCGGCATCACAGGAATACGGCTTTAGTTCAACGGCGGCATTTGTGCGCCGGTGGTGTCGGCACCGTTGAGATCGGTATTGACCATCTTGGCATCGGTGAGATTGGCATTCACCAGCCGGGCCCGCGTCAGCTTTGCATCGATCAGGTTGGCACCCTTCAGCAGCGCATCGGAAAAATCGGCTTCCGTCGCATCCGCAGCCGCCAGGCTGGCCGACCAGAAGCGGCCGATCGGCTTGCCGTCCGGACCGCGCAGCGGCACCTGACCGAATTGCGCACGCTGCAGGATCGCCTTGTGCAGGGTCGCGCGGGCGAAATTCGCACCATTGGCCAGGGCGCCAATCAGATTGGCGCCTGTGAGGTCGGACTCTGACAGGTCGGTCATCACCAGATTGGCATTCTGCAGCTTGGCGCCGGCCAGCTTGGCGCCTTTGAGATTGGCGCCGCTGAGGTCTTTGCCAGACAGGTCGATGCGTTCCATGTTCAGACCGGCCAGATCGGCGCGCGAGCCTTCCTTGCCATCGGTCTTGATCCACTTTTCGTGTTCCTGAAGGATATTCGCCACCGTGTCGCCGAAGCTGGAGACATCGACAAACAATTCGGCGCCGGCGAAATTGGCGGAATCCATATCCACATCTTCCAGGATTGCGCCCTTCAGGTCGGCACCCTGGAAATCCGCACCGTCGATCAGCGCGAGCGACATGTCGACGCCGCGCAGGCAAGCACCCTTGAAATCGGCACCGGCCAGATTGGCCTTGCGCAGAGATACCTTGGTCAGGTTGGCGCGCGACAGATTCGCACCGGCCAGATTGACGCCGTTCATGTTCGAGCCGGTCAGGTTGGAGCCACGCAGGTTGGCCTCGGCCAGATCCGCGCCGCCCGTATTGGCCTTGGGCTTCTTGCCGCTGGCATCCTTGGCTCCGAAGCCGACACCATCGTCCGAAGCCTGCATCAGCGCGCCGCCGCGGAAATCCACGCCCATGAGGCGGGCCCCGGCCAGGGTAGCGCCGCGCATCGACGCGCCACGCAGATCGGCTTTGGACAGATCCGCCCGCGACAGGTCGGCGCGTTCCAGATTGGCCGCAAAGAGATCGGCTTCCGAGAGATTGGTCTCGACCAGAACGGCACGTGAAAGATTGGCGCCAGAGAGCTTGGCTGCGCGCAAATCAGCGCCGCTGAAGTCGTAACCCTGAAGGTCGGCCAGCGAAAGGTTGAGACGCGCTCCACGGGGACGCTTCAGCAGCCACTCCCTGTGGCGGCCAAGCATCCGTTCTACTTCCATCGGGTTCATTCTGACCCTTACCCCCTCTAGCCAAACTGGCGGCGCCCCTGATATCCGGGTTATGTCTTTGCCGTAATAAACAATCCGTGAATTTTAATGCTTTTCCCGGGCCCCGCGCAATCTTTCCGCCGGACCCGGCGCATTGATCGGGCCGGCGCGGTAACGACGAGACCGGCACGACATTTGTTTGAGACGGCCAGCCAAACTTCATACACTTAGCCGGCATGTCTCCTCCCTTAGTATAGCCCGACCATGACAGATCCAGCCAAGCTGCGTGCCCTGCGCGAGAAGTTCGCCGCCGCAAAAGGTGGGGATATCTTCGATCCCGCCTTCCGCGCCGTGGCCGACCAGCAGTTCAGCGACGGCGAACGCCGCAAATGGCCCTTTTCGGACGCCGCCACCTTCCTGGGCGCCCCCTACCGGCCCGAGGCCGCCCAGTCCGAGGATTTCGCCGGGCTGGATTTCGCCCTGATCGGACTGCCAATGGATCTGGGTGTGACCAACCGCGCCGGCGCCAGGCTGGGCCCCCGGGCGGTCCGCGCGGTGGAACGCATCGGCCCATATGAGCATGCCCTGAAGATGGCCCCGTTCATCGGCTGCAAGGCGGCCGACATCGGCGACGTGCCGTTCCGCAGCCGCTTCAGCCTGGAAAGCTGCCACCAGGATATCGAGGCCTTCTACCGCCGGGTGGCGGCAGCCGGCGTGATCCCTCTCTCGGTGGGCGGCGACCATTCGGTGACATGGCCGATCCTGAAGGCCCTGGGCGCCGATCGCCCGGTGGGTCTGGTCCATATCGACGCCCATTGCGACACCTCAGGCCCCTACGAGGGCTCGAAATTCCACCATGGCGGCCCCTTCCGCATGGCCGTACTGGACGGCGTGCTGGACCCCGACCGCACGATCCAGATCGGCATCCGCGGCGGCGCGGAATACCTGTGGGAATTCTCCTACGAGTCCGGAATGACGGTGATCCATGCCGAGGAGGTCGCCACCATGGGCATCCCGGCGGTGATCGCCAGGGCACGCCAGGTGGTAGGCGATGGGCCGGTCTATGTCTCGTTCGACGTGGACGGGCTGGACCCCGCCTTCGCACCCGGCACCGGTACGCCCGAGATCGGGGGCCTGAGCACTGCCGAGGCCCTGGCCATCCTGCGCGGTCTGATCGGCCTTGACGTCATCGGCGGCGACGTCGTGGAGGTGGCGCCGCAATACGATGGCACCACCAACACGGCCCATGCCGGTGCGCAGATGCTGTTCACGATCTTTTGCCTGGCCCGCGCGGCGTGGGAGCGTCGAAAGGACTAGGCCCGCGCCGGCCAACAGAACTGCCAAAGGCCGCGACGATTTCATTGGCCAAAGCCTGGGCCGGCGCCGACAATACACGCGCCTTGAGCCGCAGAAGCCCCAGTTGCCTGCTCAAGGCCGGCCGAACCAGCGGCCGCATGGTGAGTTTCTCGCCGGCAAACATTGAGAAGGTCAGCGCCGGCAGAGCCGTGACGCCCAATCCGGCGGAGACCAGCGCAATCGCCGAGGCGATCTGCTCAACCTCATAGCGCGGGCGAAGCGAAAAATCGGCCTGCAGCAGAACGGCATCAGCCAGACGCCGCACCGAGGTGGATCCCGCCATGGCGACATAAGGATGGCCATCCAGTGCTCGCCATGGCAAAGGGCCCTTCCCGGCCAGCGGATGGTCGTTACGGCAAACCAGATGGATGCGGTCGGCGCCGATCACATCATAGACCAGCAAGCCTCCTTCGGCCGTTCGCGTGGTGACGGCAAAATCGGCAACGCCATCCTCGACCATCCGCACTGCCCGGTCGTGCATCACGTCGAAAAGCGCCACATCAATGCCGGGGTATTTCCGCTGCAGGCTGTGCAGGGCATGCGGCAAGATGGAGGCGGCAATCGAAGGCAGCACCGCGATGGCCAGGCGGCCATGCAAGCCGGCTGCCCGCGATGCGACGCCCTGCAGGGCAACGCGGAAATCGCGGATAAGATCATCGGCAACGGCCGCCAGCTGCCGGCCATCGGCCGTGAGCGCCAGATGCCGGGTGGTGCGTTCGAACAGCGTGACGCCAAGTTCAGTTTCGATCTTGCGGATGGCGACGCTGAGCGCGGGCTGCGAGATATGCAGTTTCTCCGCTGCCTCGCTGAAAGTGCTGCAGCGGCTGGCCTGGGCAAAAAGTTCAAGCTGCCGGATCGTCAGATTTATAGACATACATAATGATACTATAGATATTATATAATTGAAGTTATAGATGTGCCGGCTACTCTCCGCCACCGAGGAAACGCGGGAAGAGCCGTCGATCAGCATGTCGCCGCAGACCGTCCATATCGGTGCAGGCGCCGGATTTGCCGGCGATCGTGCCGGCAGTGCCGTCGCCGTGGTGGATGCCCTGGCGGCCTCGGGCGCTCCATCCTTCCTGATCTTCGAGACGCTGGCCGAACGCACACTGGCGCTGGCCCAGCTGGATCGTCAGCGTGAGGCTGAAGCCGGCTACAGCCCGAGCATGCTGGCCCTGGTGGAGCCCGTGCTGGCGAAATGCCTGACCAGCGGGATTCGTATCGTCAGCAATTTCGGGGCCGCTAATCCGCATGGCGCGGCAAAACGCCTGGCCGCATTAGCAGCAGACCTTGGCTTTTCCGCCGTGAAGATCGCGGTGGTGGGCGGCGATGACCTGACCGGCCGTCTGTCCGCCGCCGATCTGGCAGCCCGCGAAACCGAGCGGACCCTGCTTTCAGCCGGGAGCCGGATCATCTCGGCGAATGCCTATCTCGGGGCCAGGCCGATTGCCGAGGCGCTGGATCGCGGCGCGGATATCGTGGTGACCGGGCGGGTTGCCGATCCGGCGCTGGCGCTTGGACCATTGGTGCATGCTTTCGGCTGGGACTGGAATGACTGGTCCCGCATTGCTGCCGGAACGCTGGTCGGACATCTGCTGGAATGCGGACCCCAGGTCAGCGGCGGCTACTTCGCCGATCCCGGCTACAAGGACGTGCCGGACCTGGCCGATCTGGGGTATCCGATCGCGGAAGTGGCCCGTGACGGTCGTGCGATCATCACCAAACCGGCCGGGACCGGCGGCTGCGTCGACCTGCGCACGGTGAAGGAGCAGCTGCTCTATGAAATCCATGACCCGGCGGCCTATCTGACGCCCGACGTGGTGCTCGACATCACCGGTGTGGAACTCGTACAGGCCGGGCCCGATCGCGTGGCGGTTTCCGGTGCCATCGGACATCCACGGCCCGACAGCCTGAAGGCGACGGTATGCATCGAATCCGGCTTTCTGGCCGAGGCGGAGATCTCGTATGCCGGCCCGAATGCCGCGGCCCGCGCCAGGCTGGCCGTCAGGATCGTGTGCGAACGCATGGCCCGCCGGCATCCGGGACTGCCCATCCGCGCCGACGTTATCGGTCTGTGCAGCGTATTCGGCGACAGCACCGGCGCCATGCTGGCCCGGGCCTTCGAAGCTGACGGCAGCGATGACCTGCGCGTGCGCTTCGCCACACGCAGCCCGGATCGCCGCGCGGCCGAATGCCTGCTGGCGGAAGTGGAAGCGCTGTACGTTGCCGGCCCGGCCGGCGGCGGCGGAATCCGGCGGCACCTGCTGCCGCAACTGGCCAGCGCTTCCTGCCTGATCGAGCGCGAGCATGTGCAAGAAACGGTGGAGGTGATGCCATGAGCGACAGCCTTCCGCTGCATCGGCTGGCGCATGCCCGCGCCGGCGACAAGGGCAACCGGCTGAACATCGCCCTGATCTGCTATCGCCCCGAGAGTTACGCCCTGCTGGCCGAACAGGTGAGCGAAACCCGCGTGGCAGGGCTGTTTGCCGACCGTGGCGTGACCGAGGTCAGGCGCTACGACCTGCCGAATCTGCATGCCTTCAACTTCGTACTCGATCACGCACTCGACGGCGGCGTGAATGCCAGCCTCGGCCTCGATGGCCATGGCAAGACACTGTCGTTCCTGCTGCTGACCCTGCCGGTCCGGCTGCCGGCTGGCTTCGCCCTTCACACCGAGCAACGATAAACCGAGGAGGAAACCATGAGACTGAAACCCGTATTGACCGCCCTGGCGGCACTATGCTTCGCCCTGCCGGCTGCCGCCCAGAGCGCCTATCCAAACAAACCCATCAAGTTCATCGTGCCGTTTGCCGCCGGCAGCGCCACTGACACGGTGGCCCGCGTGGTGGGCAACAAGCTGGGCAACGACCTCGGCCAGACGGTGGTGGTGGAGAATGCCGCCGGCGCCAATGGCGTGATCGCGGCGCAGAAGGTGGCGCAGGCGACACCGGATGGCTACACGCTGCTGATCTCGACCAACACCACCCATGCCGCCAACCAGAGCATGCTCAAGAAGCTGCCCTATGACCCCGTGAAGGATTTCGAGACGGTCAGCATGCTGGGCACCATACCCATGGCCCTGGTGGTGCATCCCTCGCTGCCGGTCAGCAGCGTCAAGGATCTGGTCGCCTATGCCAAGGCCAACCCGAACAAGCTGAGCTTCGGCAGCGGATCGAGTTCGTCGCGCATCAGCGTCGAGATGCTGAAGACCATGACCGGCATCGACATCCTGCATGTGCCCTACAAGAGCAATCCGCAGGCCGTGACCGATCTGATCGGCGGCAACCTGTCGCTGATGATCGCCGATGTCTCGACCACGCTGCCCAATGCCGCCGCCGGCAAGCTGAAGGCGCTGGCAGTTTCGACCACCAAGCCCTCGCCCGTGGCGCCCGGCCTGCCGACGATCGCCGAAAGCGTACCGGGCTATGAGCTGACCGCCTGGTTCGCCGCCTGGCTGCCGGCCAAGACCGACGCCGCCATCGCCGACAAGCTGCAGGCTGCCATCGCCAAGGCCATCGCCGACAAGGAGGTGCGCGAGAAGCTGATGGCGGCCGGCATCGAACCGGTCTCGAGCAGCCGCAAAGAACTGGCCGCCTTCCAGGCCTCGGAGACCGAGAAATGGGCCAAGGTGGTGAAGGCCGCCGGCATCGAGCCGGAGTGAGCCCGGCATAGCCGGCCCGCAACACCAATATAGCAAAGGGGGCCTTGCGGCCCCCTTTTCCTTGCGCCTTCCTGCCGGCCTAGCCGCGACCGACGAAGGGCATCTTGGTGGCCATCACCGTCATGAACAGCACATTGGCATCGAGCGGCAGGCTGGCCATATGCACCACGGCATTGGCCACATGCTCGACATCCATGCGCGGCTCGGCCCGGGTGGAGCCGTCGGGCTGCAGCACGCCGGCCTTCATGCGCTCGGTCATCTCGGTGGCGGCATTGCCGATGTCGATCTGGCCCACGGCGATGTCGTAGGCGCGGCCATCGAGCGAACTGGCCTTGGTGAGGCCGGTGATGGCGTGCTTGGTCGAGGTATAGGGCGCCGAGAACGGGCGCGGCGCATAGGCCGAGATCGAGCCGTTGTTGATGATGCGGCCGCCGCGCGGGGTCTGGTCCTTCATGATGCGGAAGGCTTCCTGTGTGCACAGGAACGGCCCGGTGAGGTTGACGTCCACCACCGCCTTCCACTGTTCGTAGGACAGGTCTTCCAGCGGCATGGCCGGCGTGCCCATGCCGGCATTGTTGAACAGCACGTCGAGCCGGCCGAAAGCCTGCTTGGTCTTGGCGAACAGCGCCTTCACCTGGGCATGGTCGCCCACATCGGTGGCCACCGCCACGGCGCGCACGCCATGGGCCTCGGCCTCGCGGGCGGCATTCTGCAGCGGCTCCAGCCGGCGGCCGGCCAGCACGACGTTATAGCCCGCCTTGGCCAGGGCGATGGCCGAAGCCTTGCCGATGCCGGTGCCCGCGCCGGTGATCAGGGCGACCTTAGTGGTGGTCATCTTCGGGTTTCCTCCAACCTCTGTTCGGTGGGCCGGCTGCCTATGCGGACCGGCCTGTATTCGGTCGCCTACCATACCCGTCCGCCTGCGGCAGAAAAGCGCCGGACGCGGCCCGGGTGGCTGAACCATATGGATCGCGCATTTTGGTGGCCGCTGCGCGACAGCTTTCCGGTGGTTTACGTTGTTTTGCGATGGTTTTGATGCGTTAAGCTATTGAATTTCATAGAAACATGGATTTTCCATAATCAGAGAGCCTACTTCAATATTTATGGAACAATATAGCAACAAGTAGCGCCGGCGGCAAGCCCGGCCGACCACGGCGTCCCTCACCGGCATCACAACGCGGCAGCTTAAAGCGTCAGTGCCGGAAAGGCCGCACGGTGATCACCGTGCGGGCGGAGAATGATGTTGAGGAGCGGTTCTGCAACCAGCCTAACGGTGCCGCCATCATGGTGAGGACGGCAGGTTTTATGGCTTGACCATCAAAGCACGTACGGCCGGTGCGGACGGTTGGATCACAAATCTTGTCCATTCTGCCGCAAATAAATTCGTTGGCGCAGCATTACAAAAAACTAATTCAGGCGCGTCATCCACCGAGATGAAGCAACAAGGAACAAGGAACACATCACAATGAGCGCACCTAGTATCGTCGAGTTCGGCAAGGACGACATCCAGAACGCCCTTGCGAAAATGTCCGCCGCCGAAATCAACAACCTGGCCTTCGGCGCGGTCCAGATCGACGCCAACGGCACCATTCTGCAGTACAACATGGCCGAGGGCGCCATTACCGGTCGCGACCCGAAAGCCGTGATCGGCAAGAATTTCTTCAAGGACGTCGCCCCGTGCACCAACACGCCAGCCTTCAAGGGTGCATTCGATGCCGGCGTGAAGTCCGGGAAACTCAGCGTGATGTTCGACTATGTGTTCGACTACAACATGAAGCCGACCAAGGTGAAGGTGCAGATGAAGAATGCCGTGATCGGCGACAGCTACTGGATTTTCGTGAAGAGGCTGTGACCGTTATGCGGTGGTGGCAGGACCGGTCGGCATTACGGCGCTACGTCATCGACCTGGTGGCTGGCGAATTCGCCGTGCTGCGCCCCGGCCTGCCACTTCCCGCGGCCAATAGCTGGGCCGACGATCTCGTTCTGGACGGCGACGGCCTCGGTGCTGATTCGCTGGAACTCCTGTCGCTGGCCTCGGCCCTCAATGAAACGCTGTACCTGCATCGCGCCGGGGCGGAAGATTATCTGCTGGTGCGGCGAACGCTGGGCGGATGGCTAGATGTCGTAACCTGGTGTCTCGAACGTTTCGATGCTGAAATCGGGTTCCGAACATCCGGCACTTCGGGAACGCCGAAGCTGTGCGTGCATGCCGTCGACCGGCTGAATGAGGAAACCGATTTCCTGGCAAGCCTGATCGGGCCGCGCCGCCGCGTGGTGCGCGTGGTGCCGTCGCATCACATCTATGGATTTCTGTTCACCGTGATGCTGCCCGGCAAGCTGGGTGCCGAGGTTCTCGATACGCGACACAAACTGAGGCTGAGCCCGCAACCGGGCGACCTGATCGTCGGCTACCCCGAATTCTGGGCCATGCAACTGCGCCATCGTCAACCCTGGCCCGATGATGTGATCGGCGTGGTATCGACGGGCCCATGCCCACCCGAGGTAGCGGCGGGATTACGCGCCTCCGGGCTCGCCCGCTTCATCGAGGTCTACGGCTCCAGCGAGACCGGCGGCATCGGCTGGCGCGACGGCGGCAATCCCGATTACCAGCTATTTCCGCATTTCGACTGCCTGGACGGGACTATCCTGCATCGAAAGTCGGGCATCCCCGCCGCCCTGCAGGACAGGCTGGCATGGCACGGCCCGCGTCATTTCTCAGTCGAGGGCCGCCTGGATGGCGTCATCCAGGTTGGTGGCGTCAATGTGTCGCCGAGCCACGTTCAGGCTGTGCTTGAATCACATCCCGATGTCTCGAAAGCCGTCATTCGCCCCATGCCGGTCGGCGATGGTCTGCGCCTGAAGGCCTTCATCGTGCCTGCCGAAACGGGCAAATCCGAGTCCGAGCTGCGTCAGGCCATCGAGACCTGGATCGCCGACCGGTTGTCTGCCCCGGAGCGGCCCCGAAACCTGACCTTCGGTGCAAGCCTGCCCGTGGGGGCATATGGCAAAGCGGCGGACTGGCAGGTGGCCGATGCAGGTGCCGGCAGACCATGAACCAGTCGGCCGCTTGTCTGATTGGTGAAAATTGGCGTGCCCTGGTGGATTCGAACCACCGACCTGCCGCTTAGAAGGCGGCTGCTCTATCCAACTGAGCTAAGGGCACCCCGGGTCAACAGACATCAACGGCCGGCGGAGCCGGCCATCCTGGGCGCCCCGCCGGAAACCGGTTTAGCGGATTCTGGTATACGCGAAGTTATCGGCATAGGCGCGACGCGCCAGCCGGCGTTCCTGCGGCAGCTCGACCTCGTAGTCGATGCCGCGCTTGTCGGCATAGGCCTTGGCTTCGTCCAGCGTGTCGAATTTCAGCGTCAACTGGCTCAGCGTGCCGTTCGCCCCCGTCCAGCCCATCAGTGGCTCGACGAAACGGGCATCGGCGGCGTCGTATTCCAGCAGCCACTGCCGGGTCTTCGCCCTGCCCGACTGCATCGCCGTCTTGGCCGGTTGATAGATACGCGCCTTGGTCATGGGACAACCTCGAAAGCCGGTCTGAACCTGATCTGGCCGTCATTCTGGTCGGGGTGACTGGATTCGAACCAGCGACTTCCTGCTCCCAAAGCAGGCGCTCTACCAGACTGAGCTACACCCCGCCCTAAATGGCGGAAAAGCGAGGGCCTTTTACCACAGACGGCCCGGTCCGGGCCAGTGTCCGGACACCCTGCCGCAGAAGTCGGAAACGCCAGGTTAAAAGGCTCTTTCCTGAGCTTATTTCCGGGGCGGATTGCCAAAAATGGCATGCTGGACCCGGTCGCCGGGCCGGATGCCCAGCCGGCTGGCCGTGCCGCCATTGATCTCCAGCACCGCCCGCACCGGCCCGGCCGAGTTGATGCCGGTCTCGTCGCCGGGAATGGCACGCTGGTGGATGTTGAGAATCGTGCCATCGGCCCTGATGAAGATCATGTCCAGCGGGATCAGGGTATTGCGCATCCAGAAGGAGGCCATCTGCTCCTGCTTGAAATCGAACAGCATGCCGGCATCGGGCGCCATGCTGGTGCGGAACATCATGCCGCGCGCCCGACTCTGGTCGGTATCGGCCAGTTCCACGGTGAAACGCTGCGGGCCCTTGCCGCTGGTGACGATCACCAGCTCGCTCTGCGGCAGGGTCGGCTGCGGCTGGGCCAGGCCCGGATGCGCGCCGAACAAAAAAAGCGACAGCAGAACGGCAAACAGACTCCTCACGCCCTCATCCTTTCCCTCACCCGCCGCACCAGATCGCGGGTTTCCTGCCGCACGGGGCCAAAACGCGGCGCATCCCGCAGCGTGGTGAACCAGTGTTCCGGCGGGTTGCGCCCTGCCGTGCGGTTCCAGCTTAAACTGCGCAGCAGACTCTCCGCCGGTGCCGACAGCCTTTCCGGTTTTTCCAGGTCGTTCAGTTCGCCCCAGATCCCGGTCCAGCAACGCGCCACCGACCATGGATTATAGCCACCGCCGCCCAGCACCAACAGGCGCGGCGCGATGCCTTTCAGCGCCGCGACCGCCTGCCAGAGCGCGCCGTTCGACAGCTCCTGCTTGGCCAGCGGATCGTCGGCCAGCGCGTCGGCGCCGCACTGGATCACCATCGCCTCTGGCCTGAAGCTTTCCAGCAGCGGCGCGATGGCGTCCTGCACCAGGGCGGCCATCTCGTCGTCGATCATGCCGGGCGGAACCGGCAGGTTGAACAGGTTGCCCGCGCCTTCTTCCTCCAGCCGGCCGGAATGCGGCCAGCGCCCGGCCTCGTGCACCGAAACCGCCAGCACGCGCGGATCGCGCGCGAAGGCCTCGGCCACGCCGTCGCCGTGATGCACATCGAGATCGACATAGGCCACGCGCGACAGTCCGGCATCGAGGAAGGTCAGGATCGCCAGCACCGGATCGTTGAAATAGCAGAAGCCCGAGGCCTGGGCCGGGCGGCCGTGATGGGTGCCGCCGCCGGGACTGTAAATGATACCCGGCTGCTCCAGCAGATGGCGCGCCGCGATCAAGCTGCCGCCGACGCCGGTGGCCGGGCGACGGAACATGGTGGCGTAGATCGGATTGCCGCCGCGTCCGAGATTGTAGCGCTCGGAGTCTTCCGTGCTGATGCTGAGGTCGCGCTCGGCTTTCTGCACCGCGGCGATGTAATCGGGGCGATGGAAACGCGCCAGTTCCTCGGGCGTGGCGGGGCGGCTGTCGCGGTATTGCTGCGGCGCCAGCCAGCCCAAAGCCTGCACCAGATCCAGCACGGTGGAGACGCGCGGAATGGACAGCGGGTGTTTCCCGCCCAGGGTGGAGTGGCGATAGATGTCGTTGGCGATCAGCAGCGGGGCCGGCATATGCGCTGAATCTAGCGGCAGGGCCAGTCTTAACAAGTGGCAGTCTTAACAAGTGGCAGGCTTAACAAGTGGCGGGGCTTAACAAGCCGGCGGTCCGCCCTATAATGGTGCCTTGCCTCTGAGGGGGAGCCGATGGGCGGCTGAGAGGTCCGGGTTGTCCGGACGACCCCTCGAACCTGATCCGGTTAAGACCGGCGTAGGGATCAGCGGCGTGACCTTGCCACTCTCCTCCTCGTCCCCGAATCCGCCTCCGGCCCTTCGCCTGAAGGGCGGCGGCTTTGCCTATGCTTCTCGCGTGGTGCTGGCGCCGTTTGCGCTCGATCTGCGCGCGGGCGAAACCGTCGCCATCCTGGGCCCCAGCGGCGGCGGCAAAAGCACGCTGCTGAAACAGGTGGCCGGCCTGCTGCCCGGCCTGGAGACGCCCTTGGCCCAAAGCGTGGCCTGGATGGCGCAGCAGGACCTGCTGCTGCCCTGGGCGACGATCCGCGAGAACGTGCTGCTGGGGGCGCGGCTGCGCGGCGAGGCGCCAGACATACCCAAGGCCGAAATGCTGCTGCGCAGGCTGGGCCTCGGCGCGTGGATGGACTCTTATCCCGCCGCGTTGTCAGGCGGCATGCGCCAGCGCACCGCTCTGGCCCGTACCCTGATGGAAGACCGGCCGCTGGTGCTGATGGACGAGCCCTTCTCGGCGCTCGATGCGATCACCCGCGCATCGATGCAGGACCTGGCCTGCGAGATGCTGGCGGACCGCATGGTACTGCTGGTGACCCACGATCCGGCCGAGGCCTGCCGCATTGCCGACCGCGTGCTGCTGCTGACCGGGCATCCGGCGCGCCTGCGCCCGGTCAGCGCATTCAACATTGCCGCGCCGCGCGATCCGCTGTCGCCCGCCGTGCTGCCGGCCCTGCGCCTGATCCATGCGGCACTGCAGGAGCCGCAGCCATGATCCGCCCTGTGGTCACGCTTCTCGGCCTCGTGCTGCTGTGGCAACTGGTCGTCACGCTGTTCGCCCTGCCGCCCTATATCCTGCCACCACCCGATGCCGTGGCGCGGGCCTTCATCGAGCGCGGCGACGTGCTGCTGGCCGAGGCGACCGTGACGGTGGCCGAGATGATGCTGGGCCTGGCTTTCGGCGCGCTGCTCGGTGCTGCGGCGGCGCTCGGCCTGCTCGCATCGCCGGCGGCGCGACGATGGCTGCTGCCAGTGATCGTGGCGAGCCAGGCGATACCGGTTTTTGCGCTGGCGCCGCTGCTGGTGCTGTGGTTCGGCTATGGCATGGCGTCCAAGATCGTGATGGCCATGCTGATCATCTTCTTCCCGGTGGCGGCGACCCTGTATGACGGCCTGCGCCGCACTGAAACGGGCTGGCTTGATCTGGCGCAGGTGATGACGGCAGGCGATCCCCGTCACCGCCGCCGCGTGCTGTTGCGCATTCGCCTGATGGCCGCCCTGCCCGCCCTGGCCAGCGGCCTGAAGATCGCCGCCGCCGTCGCTCCCATCGGTGCGGTGATCGGCGAATGGGTCGGTGCCAGCGCCGGCCTGGGCTTCCTGATGCTGCAGGCCAATGCCCGCGTGCAGACCGACCTGATGTTTGCCGCGCTGATCGCGCTCGCGCTTTGTGCCGTCGCGCTCTACGGCACTGTCGATTTCCTCTCGCGCCGTCTGCTGCCCTGGCAGGCGGACAGTCATTCACCGAAATGAAGGAGTTCGTGATGTCGTTCCGAAAAACCGTCCTCGCCGCCGCGCTGCTGCTGATGCCGGTGACAGCCCCGGGCGCCGCACAGGCGCACGACAAGCTGACCGTGATGCTGGACTGGTTCGTGAATCCCGACCACGCCCCGCTGATCGTGGCCAAGCACACCGGCATTTTCGACCGTCATGAACTGCTGGTCGACCTGATCGCGCCGGCCGACCCGAACGACCCGCCCAAGCTGGTGGCCGCCGGCAGGGCCGATGTGGCGATTTCCTATCAGCCGCAGTTGCATGTGCAGGTGGCCCAGGGCCTGCCGCTGCGCCGCATCGGCACGCTGGTGGCCACGCCGCTGAATTCGCTGGTGGTGCTGCGCGACGGGCCGGTGAAATCGATCGCCGACCTGAAGGGCAAGACCATCGGCTATTCGGTCGGCGGTTTCGAGGATGCGCTGCTGAAGACCATGCTGGGACAATACGGCCTGACGCTGAAGGACGTGACCCTGGTGAATGTGAACTTCGCCCTGTCGCCGTCGATCTTCGCCGGCAAGGTGGACGGCACCATCGGCGCGTTCCGCAATTTTGAACTGAACCAGATGGACATCGCCGGCAAGCCAGGCCGCGCCTTCTATCCGGAAGACTACGGCGTGCCGCTCTATGACGAGCTGATCCTGGTGGCGCACAAGGACAAGCTGGGCGACCAGCGCCTGTCCCGCCTGCTCGACGCGCTGGAGGAAGCCGTTGCCGCCCTGCACAACCAGCCGCAGCAGAGCTGGCAGGCCTTCATCAAGGAGAACAAGACCCTGGACGACGAACTGAACCGCCGCGCCTGGGGCGCCACCATACCGCGCTTCGCCCAGTCGCCGCGCGCGCTCGACAGCCGCCGCTACAGCCGCTTCGCCGATTATCTGGCCAAGCAGGGCCTGATCCCGAAGGCCCTGCCGGTGGGCGATTACGCCGTGGAACTGCGCTGACGGCGGACCGGTTGCGCCGTTCACGGATCATGAACGGCTTGAATTAACGCGCAGAAAGGCGGTTTATATTCGAGTTGAGGTCGTATCGCGTGGAGGCTTTCCAATGCAGCGGCCAAACTATGCCAAGCTTCATCCGCGGTTTTCCTGGCTCAGGGATTATCTCGCTCAGGCCGCCCCGCCGGGTCGACTGCCGGGCCGACAGGATATCGACCCGTCGCGTCTGAAGGCGCTGCTGCCGTTCATCAACCTTGTCGATGTGGAATACGACGCCGGCGAACTGCGTTTCCGCTTCCGCCTGGTCGGGACGCTGCAGACCGAGGTAGCAGGCCGCGAGATCAGCGGCCGTTACCTGGAAGACGCCGTGCTGCCCGAATTCATGGAGCGCATCCGCAACAACATGCGCAAATGCGTCACTACGCGCAAACCGGTTTACGACCGCTTTCCGATGCCGCATCCCGCACGCGACTTCATCGATACCGAGCGCGTCTATTTTCCGCTGGCGCGCGATGGCGAGACCATCGACATGCTGCTGATCCTCAATGACTACCCCCATGAGGAGGTGCAGGCGACCGAACCCGCACCGGAGCGGAAAGAAACCAGGCCTTCATCCGGCCTGGAATCAAAAACGCCGGCGCAGTGAGCCGCGCCGGCGTTTTGATGGATCGGGAGTAAAACCCGGCTCAGTCCTTGCGAATTTCCGCGACCTGCGGGCCCTTGGGCCCCTGGCCAATGCGAACGCGCACGGAATCTCCCGGCTGCAGTTCGTTGATGCCTTCGCGGCGCAGCACTTCCATGTGCACGAAGATGTCCTGCTGGCCATCGCCGCGCGACACGAAGCCGTAGCCTTTCACGGCGTTGAACCACTTCACCTTGGCTTCGAAGAAATCGCCCTGGGCAACGACCGACGGGAAGCGCGGTGCGCGGTCTCCCCCGAAACCGCCGCCGCCAAAACCACCACGGTCGCCGCCAAAGCCGCCGCCGCCGCCAAAGCCACCACGGTCGCCGCCAAAGCGCGGCGGACGAGGCGGGCGCGGACCGCGATCACCGAAGCCGCCGCCCATGCCGCCACCGCCACCCGGACCACGGGAGGGCGAAGCCGTGCTGGTATCGACATTGAGAACGCGGATTGCCTGCATGCCCTTGGGGCGGCGGGCAACCTCCAGCGTCACGGTTGTGCCTTCTTCGATGCTTTCGTATCCGGCCTGACGCAGGCAGGAGAGATGCAGGAACACGTCACCGGAATTGTCGTCTGGACTGACGAAACCAAAACCCTTGACTGCGTTGAACCACTTAACTTTGCCAGAAATCTTGACGATTTCCGCGTCGCCGAAGCCCCCTTGATCCACTCTTTTAATCCTTCAATAGCCGCACTACGCCCCTTAGCCTAACACCATTTTTTGGCGCTGC
Organism: Ferrovibrio sp.; assembly: GCF_046297895.1. Taxonomy (GTDB): domain Bacteria; phylum Pseudomonadota; class Alphaproteobacteria; order Ferrovibrionales; family Ferrovibrionaceae; genus Ferrovibrio. The sequence goes on from NZ_JBKBHC010000005.1 coordinate 230,162, forward strand.
CAAAACGATTCTAACAAGGCGTGCGGTGGGTTAGCCCCGACTTTGGACTTAGATCGTAGGCCCTTCGACCCGTCGCTTCGGGCGCCAGCGGGTGACCGAGCGGCCGTCGGCAGTAAAGCGCACCTCCTGGCTGTCGGGCGGGGCGGCGCGCAGATGGCCGGCCGCTTCCTGCACAGACGCCGTCCGTGCGGGCACCGGTGCCTGGGACGCAGGCTGGTTCGGCGATTTGGCCGGCTGGCCCTGCATGGCCCGGGTCAGGGCATGCGCCGAGGGTACACCGCGTCCGCCGGAATGCTGTGCGATTTTCGCCCGCACGGCCTCTTCGAAAGGCGGCAGGTCGACCTTGGCGCGGCCTGCCGGAGCGGCATGGCCAGCCCGGGTCGCGGCCTTGGCGGGATGCGTGCGATGGGTCTCGACATGAACCTCGCTGCCCGGACCATTCTCCTGCGCCTTGCGCCAGGCCGGATCGCCCACCACCAGCTTGTGCAGCGCAACGGCCGGCAGGGCGCCGAACCGTTTCCAGAATCCGTCCAGGAAGGCTTCCGCCGTCTCGCTCAGGGAAGGAGACCAGGGATTCTCGATGCCGGCCTGAAACACCAGATCGAGCGTCGGCTCGATCGGGCCGTCCTCGCCCACCAGGAAAGTGGCCGGCATCAGCTTGGCGCCCTCGCGGGCAATGGCATAATGGGCCTGGGCCAGATAGAGCAGCCAGCGCAGCTTGGGCAGCGACATGGCAATGCGCTCGGAGGCCGCGCGTTCAAGCAGCCAGAAACTGACATCGATACCGGATCGCGTCGCGGGGACCATGAGCGCCGCTATTCCCTCTTCCAGACCTGAACCTAGTTATCGCAAACCTAGGCGGCTAAGCTTAACAGCTCGTGAATCGATTGCCCCATAAATCCGCCCGCATTTTGTAGCGTTTTCTGGAGATTTGCCATGGAACTGACCGGCGAACAGCTTATTCCCGCCCCCCGGACCAAGGTCTGGGCCGCCCTCTACGATCCCGAAATCCTGCGCCAGTGCATTGCCGGCTGCGAAACCGTCACCAAGACCTCGGACACCGAATTCGAGGCCACCGTCCAGGTCAAGGTCGGCCCGGTGAAGGCCAAATTCAAGGGCAAGGTGACCCTGACCGATCTCGATCCGCCGAACAGTTGCACCATCCAGGGCGAGGCCCAGGGCGGCGTTGCCGCCGGCTTTGGCAAGGGCAACGCCAAGGTTCAGCTCGCCGATGCCCGGATGGATGGCGCCCCGGATGGCGCCACGACGCTGACCTACAGCGTGCAGGCCCAGGTAGGCGGCAAGCTGGCCCAGATCGGCGCCCGCCTGATCGACGGCGTCGCCGCCAAGATGGCCGAAGACTTCTTCGCCAAGTTCAACCAGATTGTCGCGGCACCGCAGGATCAGGCTGCGGCTTCGGCCTCCCAAACCGCCGGCGAGCAGGCTCCGCCGCCTGCTGCAGCGCAACCGGCATCGCCCGCCGTCGGGTCGGTCACCGGCGGGATACCAAGCTGGCTGTGGATTGCCGGCCTGATCGTGATCGTATGCGCAGCAACGGTTCTTGTGCTGCGCGGCTGAGATCTTTTCCACAGCCTTGAGCGACTTCGCCGTTTTGCAACTTGACGCCCTTTGCGCGTTTCGCCCACTCTCTTGTCTGGGTAAAGCGCGCGCTATCTTCTGCTCCGCGCTTGATGGGAGGAAAGCATGACCATTTCCGTGACGATGACCGTCAACGGCCAGTCGGTGACGCGCGATGTCGAACCGCGCACCCTGCTCGTTCAGTTCCTGCGTGACCATCTGAACATGACCGGCACGCATGTCGGCTGCGATACCAGCCAGTGCGGCGCCTGCGTCGTGCATGTGAACGGCAACAGCGTGAAATCCTGCACGATCCTGGCCGCACAGGCCCAGGGCGCCAAGGTCACCACAATCGAGGGCCTGGCCAAGGACGGCAAGCTGCATCCGATGCAAGAAGCCTTCCGCGAACATCACGCCCTGCAATGCGGCTTCTGCACGCCGGGCATGATCATGAGCGCCATCGACCTGGTGCAGCGCAATCCCAACCCGAGCGAAGAAACCGTTCGCCACGAGCTGGAAGGCAATCTCTGCCGCTGCACCGGCTATCACAACATCGTCAAGGCCGTGATGGCCGGGGCACAGGCAATGCGGGGGTAAGCGTCATGACAAACCAGGGCATCGGTCAATCCGTTCGACGTAAAGAAGATTTCCGCTTCATTACCGGTCAGGGCCATTACACCGACGATATCAACCGCCCTGGTCAGCTCTATGCCGCTTTCCTGCGCTCGCCGCATGCCTTCGCCAAGATCCGCGCGATCCGCGCCGATGCGGCGAAGAAGATGCCCGGCGTGGTGGCCGTCTTCACCGGCCAGGACGTGGCCGCCGACAAGGTCGGCGGCCTGATCTGCGGCTGGACCGTCAAGGACAAGAAGGGCGAGCCGCACAAGGCGCCGAAACACGACATCATCGCCATCGACCATGTGCGCCATGTGGGCGACCAGGTGGCGGTGGTGATCGCCGAAAGCCTGGCCCAGGCCAAGGACGCCGTCGAAGCCATCGAGGTTGATTACGACGTGCTGACGCCTGTGGTGGATGTGGTGAGCGCGCTGAAGCCCGGCGCGCCGCAGGTGCACCCCGATGCGCCCGGCAATCTCTGCTACGACTGGGAATTCGGCGACAAGGCCGCCACTGAGGCCGCTTTCGCCAAGGCTGCCCATGTCACCAAGATCGACCTGCTGAACAACCGCCTGTCGCCCAACCCGATGGAGCCGCGCAGCGCCATCGGCGAATACGATCCGGGCACCGACACCACTACCGTCTACACCACGTCGCAGAATCCGCATGTGCTGCGGCTGATCCTCTGCGCCTTCGTCTTCGGCCTGCCCGAGCACAAGGTGCGCGTGATCGCGCCCGATGTGGGCGGCGGATTCGGTTCGAAGATCTTCAACTATCCCGAAGAGACCGTCTGCGTCTGGGCAGCGCGCAAGCTGAAGAAGCCGGTGAAATGGACCTCGGACCGCACCGAGGCCTTCCTCACCGACGCCCATGGCCGCGACCATGTCACCCACGCCGAGCTTGCGCTGGACAAGGACGGCAAATTCCTGGCCCTGCGCGTGGATACCAAGGCGAATATGGGCGCGTATCTGTCCACCTTCGCTTCCGCCGTGCCGACCTATCTCTATGCCCTGCTGCTGGCCGGGCAATACACCACGCCGGCCGTCTATGCCGAGGTGAAGGCAGTGTTCACCAACACGACGCCGGTGGATGCCTATCGCGGCGCCGGCCGGCCGGAAGCCACCTATGTGGTGGAGCGCATCGTGGAAGCCGCGGCGCGCGAACTGAAGATGGACCCGGTGGAGCTGCGCAAGCGCAACTTCGTGCCGCCCGATGCCTTCCCGTACCAGACGCCGGTGGCCTGCGTGTATGACAGCGGCCAGTATGCCAAGGCGCTGGACGAAGCCTGCAAGGCAGCCGATTACGCCGGCTTCGCCAAGCGCAAGGCCGAGTCCGCCAAGAAGGGCAAGCTGCGCGGCATCGGTTTCTGCGCCTATATCGAAGCCTGCGGCATCGCGCCATCCAGCGTGGTGGGTTCGCTCGGCGCCGGCGTCGGCCTGTGGGAGTCGGGCCAGATCCGCTTCAACGCCACCGGCACGGTGTTCGTCTATACCGGCTCGCACAGCCATGGCCAGGGCCATGAGACCACCTTCGCCCAGATCGTCTCCGACAAGCTGGGCGTGCCGATCGAGAATATCGAGGTGGTACATGGCGACACGGCCCAGGTGCCGATGGGCATGGGCACCTACGGCTCGCGCTCGCTGGCCGTGGGCGGCTCGGCGCTGATGCGCGCCGCCGATAAGATCATCGAGAAGGGCAAGAAGATCGCCGCCCATCTGATGGAAGCCTCGGTGGACGACGTGGTGTTCGACAAGGGCACCTTCTCGGTGAAGGGCACCGACAAGCAGGTGCCGATGGCGCAGGTCGCCTTCACGGCCTACGTGCCGCACAACTACCCGGCCGACCTGGAGCCGGGCCTGGAGGCCAGCGCCTTCTACGATCCGGCCAACTTCACCTTCCCCGCCGGCGTGCATATCGCCGAGGTGGAGATCGACAGCGACACCGGCGTCACCACCGTGGCGAACTGGGTGGCGGTGGACGATTTCGGCAAGGTGATCAATCCGATGATCGTCGAGGGCCAGGTGCATGGCGGCATCGCCCAGGGCATCGGCCAGGCCCTGCTGGAAGGCGTGGTCTATGATCCCGAAAGCGGCCAGCTGCTGACCGCCTCGTTCCTGGATTACTGCATGCCGCGCGCCGACAACCTGCCGAGCTACAAGGTCGGCATGATCGAGACGCCCTGCCCGCATAATCCGCTGGGCGTGAAGGGCTGCGGCGAAGCCGGCGCGATTGCTGCGCCGGCCGCGCTGATGAACGCCATCACCGATGCGCTCGGCACCGAAGACATCACCATGCCGGCGACGCCGCTGAAGGTCTGGAAAGTGATCCAGAGCCGTCATCTGGCCGCGGCCGCCGAATAGAGTTCAGAGGAGAAGCCCCATGTATGCGTTCAACTATCATCGCCCGGCCTCGCTGGCGGATGCGGCCAAGCTGCTGGGCAGCGCCACCGACGGCAAGTTCCTGGCCGGCGGCCAGACCCTGCTGCCGACCCTGAAGCAGCGGCTGGCCTCGCCGTCCGACCTTGTCGACCTGAACGGCATCGCCGAACTGAACGGCATCACCGTATCGGGCAGCAGCGTCACCATCGGCGCCACCACGCGCCATGCCGCCGTCGCCGCCTCGGCCGAGGTGAAAAAGGCGATCCCGGCCCTGGCAAAGCTGGCCGGCGGCATCGGCGATCCGCAGGTGCGCAATATGGGCACCATCGGCGGCTCGCTGGCCAACAACGACCCGGCGGCGGATTATCCCGGCGCCGTGCTCGGCCTGGGTGCCACCATCCACACCTCCAAGCGCAAGATCGCGGCCGACGATTTCTTCACCGGCATGTTCGAGACCGCGCTGGAGGAAGGCGAGATCATCACCAAGGTGGAATTCCCGGTGCCGAAGCGCGCCGGTTATGTGAAATTCCCCAACCCGGCCTCGCGCTACGTTATGGTCGGCGCCTTCGTGGCCGAAACGGCGAACGGCGTGCGGGTAGCCATCAACGGTGCCGGCCCCTGCGTGTTCCGCCACAAGGAGATGGAAGCCGCGCTGGCGAAATCCTTCTCGCCCGATGCGCTGAAGGGCATCAAGACCGATCCGGGCAGCATGAACAACGACATCCATGCCAGCTCGGAATACCGCGCCCATCTGGTGGGCGTGATCGCCAAACGCGCCGTGTTGGCCGCACTGGGCTGACCCGCAGGCATCCTGCGAAGATGCGAACGCCGGGCCACAAGCCCGGCGTTCTGCATTTCTAGCCCGCTTTTCCCGGCAACGTCTTCAGATAGGCCAGCAGGGCGGCGATTTCGGCATCCGACATTTCCTTCAGGGAGTCGAAGGGCATCACCTGGATCACGCTGCCATCCGGCCGCTTGCCGTTGCGCAGCATGGCCGCGAAGGCTTCCGGCGTTGGATACCGCGCCATCACGGGCCCCGGGCGCAGGTCGGCAGCGGCGGGCCAATCCGGCGGCGCGCCCGGAATCTTGCCGCCGCGGAACCCCTCGCCATGACAGCCCAGGCACATATTCGCCGCATAGGCGCCCTGTGCGATCACATCATCGGCCGGCACCGGCTGGGCCGGCGGCAGGCTGTGGTCGATCTTCTCGGCGGCATCCTTCAGGATGCCGGCCGCATAGACAAAGCGCACCGGCAGCGGCAGGCGCAGATCGCGCCGGTCGCCCTCCACCGGCGACAACGTATGGATATAGGCCACCATGGCGCCCAGATCCGCATCGGTCATGCGGTTATAGTCTTCGCTGGGCATGATCAGCAGCGGCTGACCGCTGCGGTTCAGGCCATGGCGGATCGCGCGCACCCAGTCCTCGGAGGTGTAAGCAGCGGTCGGGCTGCCGGCACCAAGCGTCAGGTTCGGCCCTTTGACATACAGGCCATTGGGATCATCGATGAAGGTCTTGCCTGCACCGTCGCGGCCATGGCAGTCGATGCAGCCGCGCGATTCAAACAGGTAACGGCCGCGCTGCAGGGCGTCGGTCCCGGACGGAATCTCCACCGGCGCTGGGTCGACCGCGACCTTGCGATGCATTTTGCGTTCGCTCGCCAGTTCTGCGAACCCCGCGGCGCCACCGATGACGAGTGCTATCGCCCCGGCCACGCCGGCCGCGACCTTCCAGAGTCTACGCATTTCCCTCTCCGTTGGATACGAGGCCGGCTTCAGCCGGTCGGCCCCTTCTCGCCAAGCGTCCAGTTCTCTTTGCGACCGCGCTCGTTTACGGGCAGTGCAACGCCCACGCGACGGCGACTGAAGCGAGCATTCGGCACAAGGTTGGTCATGATGATCTCGGCCACGTCCTCGTAGCTTACGATCAGTTCCGAGAGCTTGGATTTCATCATCAGCGAGAGGGCCACAGGTGGGGCCCAGCGCGCCCAGGAACCGACCCGGTACGGCAGCATCTCGACACTGATCCGCAGATCGCTTCGCGGCAGGCCACCGGCGGCGGCGACCATCGGTCCGGGACACATCAGAGACCAGTCACAGCTTGACGCCTGCAGGCGCCGCCAGTTGGTTTCGTGCGTTTTATACATGCCCGGAACGCCAGGCAGGCTGACTCCAATCCGGTCGGTATGCGGCACGGTCAGCACCGCCGCCCCTGCGAGCAGCCATATGCGGCTTGAAGGCCCCATATGCTGCTCCGCGGCAGCGACGACATTCTCGAAAAGCGAGACGAACATCGCCCCGTCCGCAACATGGCCGGCTGCATTGACAAGAGCATCGCAGCCCATGACCGCCGAGGCCATGGCCTGTTCGTCGAAGACATCGCCCTCCACGACTCTGACATGCTCCGGCAGAATGCCGGGCCAATGCTCGGCAAAACGGCTGGCGTTGCGTACGAATGCGGTGACCTCATGTCCATGGGCCAACCCACGCGCAACCAGCCTGCGCCCGAGATTGCCGGCGGCGCCGATCACGACGACCTTTTTGCGCTGGATTGCCTCTGCCATAACTGCCTTGGAATTTTTCACGATTAGCGTATCTTTAAACAAATGAGGATATCCTCATTTTTGAGACAAACGTCATTTATGAGAGGTTTCTCAGTTTGTCAATGACAAAATCGGCATCCTCAAAACGTGACCGCACCCGCCGCCAACTGCTTGATGCGGCAGTGAAAGTTTTTGCCGCGCACGGCGTCGAGGCCGGCACCATCCAGGAAATCGCCACCGTCGCCGGCGTCGCCAACGGCACCTTCTACAACTACTTCCAGACCAAGGAAGAGATCATGGAGGCCGCCGCCGTCGCGGTCGGGGTGGATTACTGCAAGCGGATCGCTGCCAGCGCCGCCCATATCCCAGACGGTGCCGAACGCATGTCGATCGGCGGCCGACGCTACATGCTCATGGCCCTGGAACAGCCCGAACTGGCGCGGTTCGCGATGTCGGTGGCGATCTTCTCACCGGTCTGGGCGGCACAGGTCGAGCCCTTCATCCGCGCCGACCTGATGTTGGGCATCAGGCAGAAGCGCTTCCATGTCGCCAGCGTGCCGGCCGCCATGGACATGATCACCGGCACCAACTACGCCGGCATCAACAGCATCCTCGCTGGCCGGGCCGGCAAGAGCCATGTCGCAACTCTTTCGGCGACGATCCTGCGTGGTCTGGGCATGACGCCGAAGGACGCCGACGACATCGCCCGCCGGCCCCTGCCACCAATGCCGCCTATCGCTGGAGAATGATCGGCTGGCCGTGCGGGGTGGCCCTGGCGGCGCGATCCCAGGCCTCGGCGCGTGCCTGCAGCGCGGCATCCGAGGTCGCGCCCTTGGCGACAACGAGCTTTTCCAGCGCATTGAGCCAGTGGCGGTAATAGGTCTCGCCGGTATCGGGGTCGCCGGCGGCCTGGGCGCGCCTGATCTCGGCGCTTAAGCTCTCGGCCCATTCCGGCCAGGTGAACAGGCCCTTCTGGTGCAGGGCCACGGCCATGGCGAAAGCCTGCGCCTCCCACGGCGCACGGAAAACCGGGGCCGCCGTCTCGTCGCAGGGCAGATCGGGCAGCAGCGATTTCAGCTCGCTCATGCCGGCTCCAGGTAGCTGTCCCAGGCATCGACCGACACCGACACAGTCGGATCGGCGCCTTCGCCCCAGAGCTCGCGGCCCTCGAAGCGCACGGTGTAAAGCCATTGCGGCATCTCGCCCCGGCCCTGCGCGCTGGCATCGGGGAAGACATGCATGCCATGCAGCAGCTCGACAGTGCCGACATGGCCGCGCACGTAACGCGGCAGGCGGGTATGGCCGGTGGGGTGCATGTTCTTCGCCCGCACGCGGTCGCCAGCCTTGAAGCGTGCCGGCTGGGTGGCCTCGCGTTCGGTCGGGCCGCCTTTCGCCAGCACCGCCGGCACGGCCTCGGCCTTCAGGATGCGGGCAAGCTGTTTTGGCGGCGCGAGCACGCGGCCGGCCTCGACCTCCTCGGCGCTGACCAGCCCACGCTCGGCCATCAGCTTCTCCAGGCCAGCGAGCCAGATCTCGTAATAGCTCTTGGCCAGATATTGCGGCGGCGGCAGGCTTTCGCGCGCCGAGCGCGACTGGTCGATGTTCCACTGCCCGGTCGCACCCATGGCCAGCGTCATGGCCAGCACGCGCTTTTCCCATTCGGCATGGAAGCGGATATGTTCGGGTTCGGGCTTTACTGGGCCGAAGCCCATCATGCCGCCCATGTCGGCCGCGCCGTTCACGGCGCATATCCTCTTCTTGCACCGTTCATGCCGGCACCTCGGCGGGATTGCGGGCCAGCCCGGTGCCGATCATGCTGTCGCGTGTCACCAGTTTTGCCAGCCGCTCCTCGCTCCAGCCATCCGTACCGGCCGGGCGTTCGGGGATGACGAGATAGCGCAGCTCGGCGGTGGAGTCCCACAGCTTGATCTGCTTCGCCGCCGGCAGGGTGACGCCGAAATCTTTCAGCACGCCGCGTGGATCGATCACCGCGCGCGAGCGATAGGCTGCCGACTTGTACCAGACCGGCGGCAGGCCCAGCACCGGCCACGGATAGCAGGAGCAGAGCGTGCAGACGACCATGTTGTGGGTGTCGGGTGTGTTCTCCACCGCCACCATATGCTCGCCCTGGCGGCCGGCATAGCCCAGCGACACGATGGCCGCCGTGGCATCCTTGCGCAGCCAGTCGCGATAGGCCGGATCGCTCCAGGCTTTTGCCACCACATGGGCGCCGTTATGGGGGCCGACCTTGGTTTCATAGGTTTCGATCAGCACGTCCAGCGCGGCGGGATCGACATAGCCCTTCTCGACCAGGATGCTTTCCAGCGCGCGCACGCGCAGTTCGACATCGCTCAGTTCGCTGCCGTGATCGTGGTCATGGTCGTGATGATGGTGGTGGTCATGGTGCTGGCTCATGGCCCAAGCTTAGCAAGCCGGGGCCGGCAAAGCCAACACCGCGCGCAGGCCCCGCGGGGTCTGGTCCGGCTGGTGGTCTTCCAGCCGCAGAGTGCCGCCATGCAGCTTCGCAATCGCAGCAACGAGGCTGAGGCCCAGCCCGACACCCTCGGCGGTCGAACGGCTGCTGTCGCCGCGATAGAAGCGGTCGGTGGCGCGGGTCCGCTCCTCGTCGGTCAGGCCCGGTCCGGTATCGGCCACGGCGATGGCGGCGCCATTTGCGCCGTCCCGGAGCAGGCTGAGCCGGATATTGCCGCCGGCCGGGGTGTATTTGATGGCGTTGTCGAGCAGGTTGCCGACCGCCTGGGCCAGCAGCGAGGGATCGCCGTCGGCCGTGAGGCCCGGCGCGGTCTCCAGCGTGAAGCTGAGGCCGCGCGCCTCTGCCGCCGGACCGTAGAGTTCGGCCGTATCGGCCAGCAGGGCGGCGAGGTCGACCTTGCCGAAGCCGGCGCGGCGCAGGCCGCTGTCGATCTCGGCCAGGCGCAGCAGGGCATTAAACACGCCGATCAGCCGGTCGATGCCGCCAATCGCCGCCGCGACTTCGTCCAGCGTCGCCTCCGGCCCCTCCGCGCGGCGCAGCAGGCTTTCCAGCCTAGCCCGCACCTCGGCCAGCGGCGTGCGCAGATCGTGGGCGATGGCATTCGAGACGTTGCGCACGCCTTCGATCAGTTGCTGGATCTGGTCCAGCATGCGGTTGATGGTGACGACAAGCTGGTCGAATTCGTCGTTGCCGAGCCCGGCCGGCACGCGGCGGGCCAGATCGCCCTGCACGATGGCGGTGGCGGTGCGGTTGATGCTTTCGATACGGCGCTGCACGCCGCGCCGCAGCAGCCAGCCGCCCAGCAGCGCGAGCGCCACGACGATGGCGCCGACCCAGACCAGACTGCGCAGGAACAGGTTGCGGATCGCCACGCGCTCCTGCACGTCCCGGCCAACCAGAAGCTGATAGTTGCCCGGCAGCACCACATGCAGCAGCCGCGTGGCATGCAGCTTGCCACGATACACCAGGTCCACTTCATACCAGCCCGGCGCCGGGCCCACCTTCAGCGGCCAGGCGTCGACATTGCCGCCCAGCGGCCTTAAGCGCGGATCGGTCAGCAGATAGATCGCCTTGCCATCGGCGGACTCGGCCTCGACACGTTCGTTCATCGTCTGGATCGCGCCGGCCAGGCCGAAATCGCTGAGCCGGTCGCCGATGGCCCGCGTATCGGCCGCGATCACCGCGTCGGTCTCGCGGTCCAGATACCCGGTGGTGTTCCACCACAAAAGCCCGACCAGCAGCAGCGACGAGGCGATGAACAGGGCTGCATAGCCCAGCGCCAGTCGCAGCGAGGTCGAATGCAGCATCTCAGGCCTCGGCCGCCATCATGTAGCCCGCGCCGCGCACGGTCTTCAGCAGGGGCTTCTCAGTGCCGGCATCGATCTTCTGGCGCAGGTTGCTGATATGCACGTCGATCACGTTGGTCTGCGGATCGAAATGGTATTCCCACACATTCTCCAGCAGCATGGTGCGGGTCACCACCTGGCCGGCATGGCGCATCAGGTATTCCAGCAGCTTGTATTCGCGCGGTTTCAGGGCGATGACCTTGCCGCCGCGCATGGCCTGCCGTTTCAGCAGGTCGAGACTGAGATCCCCCACTTCTAGCATGGTCTGGGTCGGCGCCGTGCGCCCCCGCCGCACCAGGGCCTGCAGCCGTGCCTCCAACTCCCCGTAGGCAAAAGGCTTGGTCAGGTAGTCGTCGCCCCCGGCACGCAGGCCGCGGATGCGTTCGTCCACATCCGCCAGCGCGCTGAGGATCAGGATCGGCGTGGTGTTGCCGGTGCGGCGCAGGGCATCGACGATGCCCAGCCCATCCACGCCGCCCGGCAGCATGCGGTCCATGATGATGGCGTCGTATTGCTCCGTGGTGGCGAGGAACAGGCCATCGCGGCCGTTATCGGCATGGTCGACGGTATGGCCCGCTTCGCCCAGTCCCTTGCGGATGAACTGGGCGACCTGCGGATTGTCTTCAACGATCAGAATTTTCATCGTCTTCAGGCCAGTTGCAGGGCCAGATAATAGGTGGTGCCCTCGCGCCTGACCAGCAGGGTGACGGCTTCCCTGTGCTGCTGGCGCGCCGTCTCGATCTGCTCGGCCGCTTCGGCCGGATTCGCCACCGCATGGCCGGCAACGCCCAGGATCACGTCGCCCGGCCGCACGCCGCTTTCCTCGGCCCTGCTGTCGGGCGTCACTTCGGTGACGACCGCCCCCTTGGCCTCATCGAGGCCCAGGCGGGCGCGCAGTTCCGGCGTCACCGGCGCCAGCGCCAGGCCGACGCGCTCCTCCCTGCCCGCCTCGTCCAGCGCCGCGCTCCGTTCGGCCGGCTGGCTGCCGACCGTGATGGTCAGCGTCTTCTCCCTGCCCTCGCGCCAGACATCGAGCTTCGCCCTGTCGCCCGCCTTCAGCCCGGCCACCTGGGTCGCCAGATCACGCGGATCGCGGATCGTATTGCCATTCAGTGCGATCACCACGTCGCCCTGCTTCAGCCCGGCTTTCGCGGCCGGGCCATCGGCCTGCACATCGTTCACCAGCACGCCTTCGGCATTCTTGCGGCCAACCGCCTTGGCCAGGGCCTCGGTCATCGGCTGCATGGTGACGCCGAGCCAGCCACGCGCCACCATGCCGCTGTCTTTAAGCTGCGCGATCACGCTGCCGGCCAGATTGGACGGCACGGCAAAACCGATGCCGACATTGCCGCCATTGGGCGTGTAGATCGCCGTGGCGATGCCGATCACCTTGCCCGACTGATCAAACAGCGGGCCACCGGAATTGCCCGGATTGATCGGCGCGTCGATCTGCAGGAAATTGTCGTAGGGGCCACTGTTCAGGTTGCGGCCACGCGCCGAGACGATGCCGGCCGAAACGCTGCCGCCGAGGCCAAACGGGTTGCCCACCGCCACCACCCAGTCGCCGATGCGGGCGCGGTCGGAATCGCCGAAGGCCACATAGGGCAGCGGCGTCTTGCTCTCGATCTTAAGCAGGGCGAGATCCGTCTTGGCATCGCGACCCTTCACCGTGGCGGGAAATTCGCGGCCATCGTCCAGCGTCACCACGATCTTGTCGGCGCCATCGACCACATGGTTGTTGGTCACGACGTAGCCGGCGGGGTCGATGATGAAGCCCGAGCCCAGGGCATGCTGCGGCCCGCTGCGGCGCTGCTGCTGGTCGCCGAACTGGCGGAAGAATTCCTCAAACGGCGAGCCGGGGGGAAACGGCGATTGCGGCAGGCGCTGGGCCTGGCGCGTCGCCTTCTCGGTGGTGGCGATGTTCACCACGGCGGGCTTCACCTTTTCGACCAGATCGGCGAAGGAGGGTTTGACGGCAAGCTGCTCGACCGGCGCGGCCGGGAGCGCGGCGTCGTTGGCCGCCAGGGCGCGGGCGGCGAGGTACCCGCCGCCGCCCGATAGGATCGTGCTGGCCAGCAGGACGGCGACTAGAATGCGCCTAAAGGAAGAACGTTCGGCTTTCATGGGTCTGCTCCTGTGCAGGTGAACATCCATGACGCCAAGATAGGAACGCCCGGTTTCCCGGTGCCTGAACGGCGGATTAATTAAATTTAATCTTCGGCCTCAGGCCACCCGCAGGTAGCCCATCATGCCGGTTTCCTGGTGTTCGATGATATGGCAGTGAAACATCCAGTCGCCCGGCTGGCCGGCGACGAAGGCGATGCGCACGCGCTCCTTGGGCCGCACCAGCACGGTGTCGGCCCAGTGCGGCGGCAGGTCGCGCTCCGACGAGCCCAGCACGCGGAAGGTATGGCCGTGCAGGTGCATGGGATGCTGGTGCGGCGTGCCGTTGAACAGCTCGACGATGTAGCTGCGGCCCGATTTGAGTTCGGCCAACGGCGGCGGCAACGCCCCCTGCTCTGCTCCTGGGCCCATACCCGGCCAGACCTGACGGTTGATCGACCAGAACACCTTCTGCGTCAGGCAGATTTCATCGGGGCTGACACTCATCTGCTTCGCCCAGGCCTGCAGGGCCGGATCGGGATTGCCGGCCAGAAGGCTGAATTCAAGCTTCTGCGCCGTTTTCAAGTCGGGCTGCGGCAGTTCCGCCTCGGGCAGGCGCAGGGTCGCCTTTGTACTGCGCATCGCCGCGCCGGCCGTGGCGATCCTGGCCAGCACGCGCGGCTTCGTGCTGAAGATATCCTGCAGCGCGATTTCGACACCGGCTTTCTCGGGCGCGACGAAGGCCACATCGGCACGCATGGCCGGCCCAAGCCGCCAGCCCTGCAGGGCAAAGGGTGTGCAGGCATTGCCATCGGTGGCGATCACCACGGCCTTCGCGCCGGGCAGATCGAGTTGCGGGATGCGGGTGGAATCCAGATTGAGGATCCGCAGACGCACGCGGGCACCCGGCGGCACGCTGATCGTTGGCGCCACCATGCCGTTGGCGGTGCGCAGGCTGCCGAAACTGCCGGCCTTCGCCGCGCCGGCATCGGTGAGGAAATCCTCGAAGCGGCCGTCATGCTGCACGCGCCAGTCTTTCAGCGCGATCACATGCTCCACGTCGAACAGGCCCTGGTCGCGCGGATCGTCCACGATCAGCACACCGGCCAGCCCGCGCCCCAGCGCCTCCACCGTGTTGCAATGGGGATGGAAAAAGAAGGTGCCGGGATCGGGCGGCGCGAAGCTGTATTCGAAGCTCTCGCCCGGCCGCACCGGCGGCTGGGTGATGTAGGGCACGCCATCCATGGCAAAGGGCACACGCACGCCATGCCAGTGGATGGCGGTATGCTCGGCCAGCTCGTTCTTCAGCGTGGCGGTGAAGCCCTCGCCGCGCGTGGCACGCAGCACGATGGGCAGGGTCTCGTTGCGGTCGTCGTCATAGAGCCAGAGATCGGATGGACCGACGCAGCCCGGCAGGGTCCTGGGCACGCGCCTGGCCGTGAGCTGGTAGCTGACCGGCAGAGCCGCCGCGCCGCGCGGCAGCAGGGCGACGGCCACCGCGCCCAGACCCGCTTGCAGCAGATGGCGGCGGGTCAGAACAGCGGACATGAGCGGCCTCCGGGACGGGAGAGCGCTGGCGACGGCTGGCGCAGACAAACAGAAAAGTAAGTGGCGGAGGGGGCGGGATTCGAACCCGCGGTACGACTTGACATCGTACGGTGATTTAGCAAACCACTGCCTTCAGCCACTCGGCCACCCCTCCGCACGCGAGTGGGTATTAACACAGTGTATGCGGGGCCTCTTCTAAGGCTCAGGGGCTGGCCTGTCAACGATCCTAAGCCGCTGAAATGGCGGCCGGTTTGCCGCCGGTCCAGGCCACCAACTCGCTGTAGGACAACGGGAAAACCGCATGCGGGTGGCCAGCGGCGGCATGCAGCAGCGGGAAACGCTGGAGACTGTCGTCGATCACGACCGGCAGGGCCTCCACATGACCCAGCGGCGCCACGCCGCCAATGGCAAAACCGGTGGCCCGACGCACCAGGGCTGCATCGGCACGCCCGGGCGGTGCATTCAGCCCCAGCGCGCGGCCCAGGGCCGCCACGTCGCATTGCCGGTCGCCGGCGACCAGGGCCATCACTGGGTTGCCTTCGGCAGCAAACACCAGCGACTTCACGATGGCGCCCACTTCGCAGCCCAGCCCGGCCGCCGCTTCGGCCGCCGTGCGCGCCGCGCCGTCCAGCACGATGATGCGGCCATGCGCGCCGCGTTCGGCCAGGGCGGCCTGCACGCGCTGCACCGAGGCGCTGGCCAGAACGGCCGCGGTTTCGGCCGTCTCGCTCATGGCACCTCGAAGCCGCGCTGCACGCCCGGCCGGGCCATCAGCGCATCGTACCAGCGCTTCACGTTCGGATAGGTCGCCAGGTCGATCAGGTGCCATTCATGGCGTGCCGCCCAGGGCAGGGTCGCCATGTCGGCAATGGAGTATTCCCTGCCGGCGAGGAATTCGTTTTTCGCCAGATGGCCGTCCAGCACCTTGTAGAGCCGCTGCGTCTCGGTGGTGAAGCGGTCGATGGCGTAGGGCACCTTCTCCTTGGCGAAACGCACGAAATGATGCGTCTGGCCCAGCATGGGGCCGAAGCCGCCCATCTGCCACATCAGCCACTGGATCGCCTGCATGCGCGCGGCGGCATCCTTGGGCAGGAACTGGCCGCTTTTTTCGGCCAGATAGATCAGGATCGCGCCGGACTCGAACACGGCATAGGGCTTGGTGCCGTAGGCGGCCGGCGGTTCATGGTCGACGATGGCGGGGATCTTGTTGTTCGGATTCACTTTCAGGAAATCCGGATCGAACTGCTCGTCCTTGGTGATGTTGATCGGGAAGGCCTGATACTTCAGGCCGCTTTCCTCCAGCATCACGGAGACCTTGCGACCGTTCGGCGTGCCCCAGGTGTATAAGTCGATCACGGCGAAATCCTTACTTGATGTGCTTGAGGAAATGGAAGCTGGAGATGCTGTAGCGCTGGCGGAAATAGAAGCGGTGCGCTTCCGCGCGATGCGTGCCGGAATCGAGGTCCACCACCTTGCGGCCCTCGTGCCTGGCGATGCCCTCCACCCAGTCGAGCAGCAGCGCGCCATAACCACGCGAGCGGCCGGTGGCCGTAGTGACCAGATCGTCGACATAGATCAGCGGACCATGCACCAGCCGCTCCTGCCGGCGAAAGCCGATGCAGGCCGCAGGCACACCGTTGCCGTCGGCGGCATAGGCCAGCATAAAACCTTCCTTGTGCTGGCGCTTCACCCGCGCCACCAGCTCGGCGGCATCCTTCAGATGCGGCCGCAATTCGTGCATCACCGGGAAACAGGCGGCGATCTTCGCGTCGGTATCGGCGATTTCGACCTTGGCGTTCTGCATGACGGCCTACCCCTTCACCACGCTGGCAGTCTGACCGAACAGCACCTTCTTGGCCTCTTCGGTCATCACCGGAACGCCCTGGTTGATCGCCTTGCCCTTCTCGTAGGCGACCTTGGTGGCGGGCCGGGCCCAGATGCTGTCGAACCAGCGCTTGAGGTTTGGGAAATCCTCCAGCTTCTGGCCCTGGCGCTCATGCGGCACGATCCAGGGATAGCTGGCCATGTCGGCAATGGTGTATTCGTCGCCGCAGATGAAGGCGCGGCCGTCCAGGCGCTTGTTCAGCACGCCATAGAGCCGGTTGGTCTCGTTCACATAGCGGTTGATCGCGTAGGGGATTTTCTCGGGCGCATACTGGCTGAAATGATGATTCTGGCCGCACATGGGGCCGAGGCCGCCCATCTGCCACATCAGCCATTCGGTGCAGGCGACGCGGCCACGCAGGTCCTGCGGGATGTGTTTTTTGTACTTGTCGGCGAGATAGAGCAGGATGGCGCCGCTCTCGAACACGCTGACCGGCGCGCCGCCATCCGCCGGCTTGTGGTCGACGATCGCCGGCATGCGGTTGTTCGGCGCAATCTTCAGGAAATCGGACTCGAACTGCTCGCCCTTGGAAATGTTCACCGGCTTGATCGTGTAGGGCGTGCCGGTCTCTTCCAGGAACAGGGTGATCTTGTGGCCGTTGGGCGTCGGCCAGTAATACAGGTCAATCATGGGCGTCTCCGGGCTAGACAGGCAAAGGATGGAACAGGATCAACCGCGCGGCAAGGCGCAGGCCGGGTCCAGTTAGCGCGCAAGCGAAGCCGAACAAGCCTTTCCCCGTGGGCAATCAGGCCCCGGCCCGGCCCCTGCCAGACTGCTGCCAGAATAGGGATCGCGCCGTGCCAACCTGCTCCATCGGAAGATGGAGACTCCCATGACGCAGCACCGCCCGATCCGGCTCTATTCCGGCCCCTTGAGCATGTTCGGGGCCAAGGCCCAGATCGCCGTGCTGGAAAAGGGCCTGGAGGCCGAGGTCGTGATGGTGCCTTTTGACATGAAGGCGCTGTACGAGCCCAAGCACGGGGAAGTGCTGCGCATCAACCCGAAACGACAGGTGCCGGTGCTGGTGCATGGCGCGGTGGAGATTTTCGACTCCACGCAGATATTCGAATACCTGGAAGACCTCTGCCCCGAGCCGCCGCTATGGCCGCGCGACATTGCCGGCCGTGCGCGGGCCCGACTGCTGGAACTGCAGTCGGACGAGGTCTATTTCCCGCATATCATCCGCCTCATGGGCCTGCAGGCCGCGCCCACCGACGCGGCCGCCGTGGCTGCGCGCGCCGGCGCGGCGCAGTTCTATGCCCGCATGGACAGCCTGCTGGATGACGGACGGCCCTGGCTGTGCGGGGATGGCTTCAGCTATACCGACATCGCCTTCTACATGGCGCAGATTTTCGGCGACCGCATGGGCGCGCCGATCCCCGCCGACGCCACGCGGCTGGTCGCCTGGCGGGCGTGGATGGGCGAACGGCACAGCGTCCGGCAGGTGGCCGGCGCCATGGGCCGCTGGCTGCTGAGCCAGGGCCGTCCCCTGCCCGCCTTTCTGCAGGCCCTGGTCTAGCCCCCGGTTGCCAGATGGCCGCAGCCAAGCGAGGCTTGCGGCCATGACCGAGGATTCGCCCGCCGCCCCGTCCGCCGACCTGGCTGCCGACCTGGCCGCCGCCCTGGCCCAGGCCGAGGCCGTGCTGGCGCAACGGCCGGACGATCCGGCCCTGCTCGACCTTGCCGCAGGCTGTGCGGAAGCCCTGGGCGACCTCGCCAAGGCCGAAGACTATCGCCGCCGCGGGGTGCAGGTCGCGCCGCAAAACCCGGCTGCCTGGATCCGGCTCGCCACCCTGCTGCAGCAGCGTTACTCGCCGGAAAAGGCAGCCGCGGTCTATCGTCGCGCCATCGATTTGATGCCCAATGATCCCCATCTTCATCATGCGCTGGGCAGCGTGCAGGAACGCATGGGACATCTCGGCAAGGCCGAGTATGCCTATCGCCGCAGCGTAAAGCTGGCCCCCGACCCGGTCTTTGCGTCGCAGGCGCTGAATGATTACGCCAGCGTTCTGACCGCACAGCAGCGCCATGACGAGGCGGAGGCTGCCTACAGGGCGGCCCTGGCGCGCAGCCCCTACGCCAAAGCCGCGAACAACCTGGCATCGCTGTATCACGGTCTGGGCAAGATGGCGGAGGCGGAGCAAGGCTATCGCCACGCCCTCGAACTGAAACCGAATTACCCGCATGCCGAATTCAACCTTGCCAACCTGCTGCATGAGCAGGGTCGGCTTGCGGAGGCCGAAGACGCCTATCGCCGAGCCATTGCCAGGGATCCCGGCTTCACCGAGGCGATGAACAACCTGGGTCTGCTGCTGGGCGAAACCGGCCGCTCCGAGGAGGCCATCGCACTGCTCAGGCTGGCCCTGCATCAGGAACCGCAGCATGCCGCCATCAGCGTAAACCTTGCCGACCTGCTGCATCAGCGCGGCGATGCCGACGATGCAAAGCTGGTGGTCGACGCCGCGCTGCTGGCACATCCCGATGACGCATTGCTACGCCTGACCAAACTGATGCATTGCCTGCCGGCCCTGCCCGACAGCCCCGCATCCGCAGAACAGGGCGTGCAGGCCTTCGACGCCGAGTTGCAGCACTGGACGCAGCATGCGCTGCAGCCAGGCAATCGGCGCGCCGCAGCCGAGCATGTGGGTCACAAGCAGCCTTTCTACCTGGCCTATCGCGCCGGCGACCATCGCTTGCGGCTGTCGGCTTTCGGCGATGCCACCGCCGCGCTGATGCGCGATGCCTTTCCCCTGCCATCGCCGCAGCCGCCGGCGCGGCAACGCATCAGGCTGTGCGTCGTGACGAAATACATCCGCAGCCATTCGGTGTGGACCGTGGTGCTGAACGGGCTGCTGAGCCAGATCGACCGCACGCGGTTCGAGACCGTGCTGCTGCATACCGGAACGGCCAGCGAGGCCGACATGGCTGCCGTGCGCGGCATGGTCGATCGCCTGTACCCGCATCCACGCGATTTCCGGGCCGCCCTGGACATCCTGCGTGGCGAGCAGCCCGACATCCTGTATTACCCGGAGATCGGCATGGATGCGCTGACCAACCGGCTGGCCAATCTGCGGCTGGCACCGGTGCAGGCAGCCGGCTGGGGCCATCCCGTAACGACGGGACTGCCCGAAATCGACCTGTACCTGTCAGGCGATCTGCTGGAGCCGCCAAATGCGGCGCGGCACTACCGCGAGCGGCTGGTGCGTCTGCCCGGCACCGGGGCCTGCACGCTGTCGCCGCCGGTGCTGCCCATGCCGCTGCCGCCCGAGATTGCCGCTCTTTTGCCGTCAGACCGCCGCATCGCACGTTTCGTGCTGTGCCAGCATGCCTTCAAGTTCGACCCCGCCGACGATGCCCTCTACGCCCGTATCGCCCGCGCAGCCGGCCCCTGCCGAATATTCATCATGCTGCGGGCCGACGAACCGGTGCAGAGCGAACGGCTGCTCGACCGCCTGCGCCAGGCCTGCGCCAGGATCGGCGTCGATGGCGACAGCGTGTTCGTATCCCTGCCCTGGCTGCCCATGCCGCAATTCTACAGCCTGCTGGATGAGATGGATGTCTATCTCGATTGCCCGGGTTTTTCCGGCTACACCACCGCCTGGCAGGCCCTGCACCGCGGCCTGCCCATCGTGACGCTGGAAGGCGGCTTCATGCGCCAGCGCCTGGCGGCCGGCGCGTTGCGCCAGATCGATACGACCGAAACGATTGCTGGCGACGCCGAACAGTATCTCGGGATCGCAACCGCCCTGGCGCAGGAATGCCGCGGCAATGCCCCGGCCTATGCTGTACGGCGCGCGGCCCTGCGCGGCGCCGCTCCGAAACTGGACGGCAATGCCGAGGTGGTGCGGGTTTTCGAAACCGTGCTGGCCGAGGAACTGGAACGGCGGCGCTGATTCAGGCGACGTTGCGGGTAATCAGACGCCCGGCGCTGGCACCGGTGACGCCCGTCTCGCCGACATAGCTCGACACGCCATTGACCCAGACTTCCAGGATCCCTTTCGCCGGCGTCTTTGGCGCGGTGAATGTGGCGGTGTCGATCACCGTGGCAGGATCGAACAGCACCAGATCGGCATAGGCGCCTTCGCGGATCGTGCCGCGATCCACCATGCCGAAGACCTTCGCGGTCAGACCCGTCATCTTGTGCACCGCCTGCTCCAGCGACAGCAGTTTCAGATCGCGGGCATAATGTCCCAGCACGCGCGGGAACGTGCCCCAAAGGCGCGGATGCGGCATGTCGTTGCTGGGCAGACCGTCGGAACCGATCATGCTGCGCGGATGGGCGATGATGCGTTGCACATCCGCCTCGTCCATCATGAAATAGATCGCCGCAGCCGGCAGCAGGCGCTTGGCCGCCGTCACCTGGTCGACGCCCCATTCCCTGGCGATATCGGCCAGCATGCGGCCCTTCATCTCGGGGTAAGGCTCGGAGGTGGCGATCTGCACCGGCATGTCGTCGCGCAGGCGATCGGGCAGCAGGGCCGTGGAACTGGCGATATAGGGATAGACGTCGAAATCAACCGTCTGCGTTTTCGATGCGCGGTCGATCAGGGCCAGCGTCTCGACCGAACGGCCGAAATTCTCGGGGTTGGTGCATTTGTGGTGGCTGATCACCACAGCCGAGCCGGTATCGCGGCCGATCTTCAGCGTCTCTTCGATACTGTCGATCACGCCATCGGCTTCGTCGCGCATATGCGTGACATAAAGGCCGCCGCGCGAGCGCAGGGCCTCGCCCACCGCAATCACTTCGTCGGTCGGCGCATGGCGGCTGGGCGGATACCACAGGCCCGAGGACAGCCCGGAGGCGCCCTGCTCCAGCGACTCTTCCAGGCGCTGCTTCATCTGCGCGGCTTCCCTGGCCGTCGCGGCGCGGTTGATGTCGTGATCCATCGCCTGCACGCGCAGCGACATATGGCCCACCAGCGCATAGGTGTTGGTGGGTGGTGGCACCCTGCGCAGGCGTTCGGCATAATCGGCGAAGCTTGGGAACTGCCAGGCTTCCGGGCCGCCGACCAGGTCGAGCGGCGGCGGCGGGCGTCGCGTCATCGTGGCCGGTGCCAGACTGATGCCGCAATTGCCGACCACCACGCTGGTGACGCCCTGGCTGAGCTTGCAATGCATGCAGTCAGGCCCGTGCAGCACCGCGCCGTCGTCATGCGTGTGGGCGTCGATGAAGCCCGGCGCCAGCGCCTGGCCCTTCGCGTCCACTTCGCGGTCGGCCGAGGCTGCGCCCAGGTCGCCGATGGCGGCGATGCGGTCGCCGCTGATCGCCACGTCCCCCATGAAGGACTCCGCGCCGCTGCCATCGAATATGCGGGCGTTGCGGATGGCCAGATCGTAGCGGCGGGTCATCCGGCGATCCTTCGGGTATGGTTGAGCGCCGCCTCGATCAGGTTCATGCTGGCTTCCGGCGTGCGGAAGGCCGAATGGGCCGACAGCGTGACGTTATCGAGTTTCGTGAGCGGATGGTCCCTGGGCAGCGGCTCGACATCATAGACATCGAGGCCCGCATGGCCGAGCTGGCCGGATTTCAGCGCCGCGATCATCGCCGCCTCGTCCACCACCGCGCCGCGCGCGGTATTGACGAGGATGGCGCCACGCTTCATCTGCGCGATGCGCGGGGCCGACAGGAAACCGCGCGTCTCGTCGTTGAGCAGCAGATGCATCGAGACCACGTCGCTCTGCGCCAGCAATTCGTCGATCGGCACGAAACGCACGCCTTCGGCGCTCTTGGCGCTGCGGTTCCAGGCCAGCACATTCATTCCCGCGCCGCGACACAGCCGCGCCATCTCGGCGCCGATGCCGCCATAGCCGATCAGCCCGACCGTCTTGCCGGTGAGTTCCACGCCATCCAGCCGCAGCCAGTTGCCGGTCCGCATCTCGCGGTCCATGCGGGCAAAGCCCTTGGCGGCGGCCCACATCAGCGCGAAGGCGCATTCGGCTACGGCGGTATCGCCATAGCCCTTGATCAGATGCACCTCGATCCCCAGGCCAGCGAGCTCCTCGATATGCATGTAGCTGCGCGCGCCGGTGCCGAGGAACACGACATGCTTCAGGCCCTTGCATTGGGCGGCGATGGCGGTGGGCAGATAGGTATGATCGATCCAGGCCACCGGCGCGCCATCCAGGACACGGGGCAACTCCTCGGGCTTCACATCCGGCTGGCGATTGACGCCGACCGGCGGGTCGGAGGGTTTGCGCAGGCGCTCGGCCAGGTCGCCGAGAGTGGGATTGGCATCGACGAAAACGGCACGCAAGGCAGGACTCCCCCGATGAGATACGGCAGCTTGATTCCTCGCCCTTCAACGGCGGGCGAGTCGTATACTGACGGTCAGCGCGGCGAGTGTCACCCCTGTTGCGACCAGCAAAACGGCCATGCCGGGCCGCAGGCCCATATCCACGGTGAGGTTGGTTTCAAGCACAAGCAGCCATGGCGCGCCGCTGCGCAACCAGAAATAAAGTGCCTCGCCCCCCATGGTGCATGCAGCGCTGCCCAGCGCCAGAGCAACCAGCCCCGGCCAGGGCAGCGTGGTTCCGGCAGGAAAAATCCGGCGCAGCAGACGATAGCCCAGCAGCCAGAGCAGCAATCCGGCCATCAGGGTCGGCTCACCCACATCGGCCTTGGCCTGCAGGAAGAAGTGCCACAGCGCCAGCGGTGCCAGCAGGTAGACGACGCGGTGCAGCGCCTGCCACCGCCGGCCGCCCAGCCGCCGCACCATGCCGTCGGTGGAAGTGGCGGCCAGCACCAGCAAACCGATCAGGGCGGTCAGGCCGATCAGCAGGTAGTTCGAGGAGACGATCTCGCGCAGCGCCTTTTCCATATTGAAGGCATGATTGGCGAAATAGAGTATCAGATGCGCCGCGGCGTATAGCGCCGACGCCACCCCGATCATGCGCCGCACCAGTGCCAGCCGGCCATAACGCAGCATCTGCCGTAGCGGCGTGACGGCCAGCGACAGAAGCAGGAAGCGGAAGGCCCACAGCCCGGTCTGGTGGATCAGTTCGGTCAGCGGCCGCGGGCCAAGGTCATGCTGAGCCGTGCGCCATAGCAGCCACAGGGCTGGCAGCAGCAGCAGGCCGAACACAACGGCCTTGAGCGGCACGAATCTGCCGCCGGCATCGCGCCAGGGCGCCGGAAACGGCGAACGTCGATAGGGTGCGGCAGAGGTCATGCCCGCCGATATAACCTGACGCAGCCCCTAAGCCGAGGCGTCCTGAGGGAAATTTATCGTGAACCGGGTGCCCTCGCCCTCGCGGCTGGATACTGCGATGGTGCCGCCCAGAACCTGGCTGACCAGATTATAGACGATATGCAGGCCCAGGCCTGTGCCACCGGTGCCGCGCTTGGTGGTAAAAAAGGGATCAAACACGCGCGGCAGGTCGGCCGTGGCGATGCCACGCCCGTTGTCGCGGAATTCGATGGCGATGCGCCCCTCACGCGGCTGCGTCACACTGATCCATATCCGGCCTGGCCGCCCGCCATCCTCGAAGGCATGCTGAAGCGCATTCATCACCAAGTTGGTCACGATCTGCCCCAGGGCGCCGGGCCGGCTGCGGACCATCAGGTCGGCCGGACAGTCGATCTGCACCTCATGAAGCGAACGGCGCAGGGCCGGCGCCAGGCTGAGCATGATTTCGTGCATATAGGCGCCGATGTCGAACAACCGCAGATCGTCGGTGCTCTGATCGGCGGCCACCTGCTTGAAGGCCTGGATCAGGCGGGCGGCACGGGTCAGGTTGGCCTGCATGATCCGCGTCGCCTCGGTTGCGGTCTCGATGAACCCTTGTAGGTCGCTGCGCCGCAATTGATCGTCCTTGAAGCGGACCGTCAGTTGATCGATCTCTTCCGCCAGATGCGAGGCTGCCGATACGCCGATGCCGAGCGGCGTGGAGATTTCGTGGCTCATGCCGGCTACCAGCGAGCCAAGCGATGCCATCTTCTCGGCCAGGATCAGGCTGGCCTGGGCGCCGCGCAGATCGACCAGAGCGCGCTCGGCCTCTTCCTTGGCGCGACGCAGTTCGTCCTCCATGCGCCGACGGGCCGTGATATTGGTTCGCACGACGACCAGGTCGCCCGACGGCGTCACCCGCTCGTGCACCAGAAACCATTCCCCGGCATTGGTGCGTATCTCCACCATGCGCTCGGGGATACGCCGCCGGGACAGCGACGCCGCCGCAGCCGCACCCTGGTCTTTCGGATCGCGGCTGAAAACTCCGCGATCATAGCCGCGCTGCACCAGCTCCTCGAAGCTCATGCCTACCGCCTGATCCGAGGTCAGGCCATACAATGCGGCAAACCGGCTGGAGCAGATCGCGATGCGATCATGAGCGTCATAGATCACGAACCCATCGCCAGCCACCTCAACGGCATGCCGCAGGCGGCGATTGAGCGCATAGCGCTCGCTGGCGTCGAAAATTGTCACCGCCACCGAGCGATCTGGCAGTCGTCCGATGGTGAATTCCAGAATCTTTCCGGTCGGCACATGGCGTGCCGCCGTGGTTCCCGATGTGCCGCGCATAAGCCGGTCGATATGATAGCGCATGTCGCTGATCTCGATATCGCCGAAGTCGCGCCGCTGAATCACGAAGCGCAGCAGGGCTTCGTGGCTGTCGCCGGGATTCAGGGTGCCCGATGGCAGGGCCAGCAGCTCTGCCGCACGCCGGTTGATCGTATGAATCGTTCCATCCGGGTGGAAAAGCATGACGCCGACCGGCAGCGCGTCCAGCGCCCAGGCCTGGTATTCGTTGCGGCGCCTGCCTTCCTGACGGGCCAGGGTCAGAGCCTCGGTTACCCGCCGGGCCTCCTCGTTCGCCATATAATTGCGGCGACGCTCCAGCTTGATCTGGCGCATGCCAAAAAAACCAAGGCCGTTCCCGATGATGGCAAACAGCGCCAAGCCGACCAGATTTTCCGATCCGAAGGACAGCCATGTGGCCGTCAGCAGAGACATGCCAAGGGTGACATAGGCTGCATTCGCAAGGGTCAGATTGGCCGAGCACGGCACCAGCAGGTAGAAGACGAGCAAATAGGCAAAAACCAATGAACCGGCACTCAGGGCCGGTGGGGCGCTGATCATCCAGGTCATGAAGGTCAGCGTGGTCAGCGTGGCCATGCCCAGGCCGGCAACGATATCCAGCATCTGAACATCATTCAGGCGGCGCACGAGATACTGGAACAGGAGGCCGGCGAATAATCCGAGGCCACGGACCAGAACGAAGAACAGAAACACCTGGCCATGGCCATGAACCAGATAGTCGCGGATCAGCAGCAGGCAGAATGCCGTGGTGGCCGCCAGACCGCAGCTCTGCAGCATGCGGCGCGCGGGATCTAGCCGGCTCTGCCGGTACATCCGTTCGACGCGACGGTCGCGGAACTCCCCGCTCCAGGCGAGCAGCCGGGATTCGTCTGCCGCAGGCGGCGGCGACAGCAGGGATGAAAATGGCGATTGCAGCATGGCTATGCGGGATCCCGGGCCGGCATATTATGACCGCCTGGCCCCCTGGACAAAGCAAGACGGCAAATATTGCCTAGCGAGGCAGGTTTGTTCCGGGATCATTTTTATTTTATATCATATAGTTATAAAGATTTCCCGGGTCGGCACGGTCCTTGCTGGCTTCTGCCAAGAGACATTCTGCGGACTCGGGAGTCGAACCATGTCCTATTACGGTGCCCTCGGCACGGCGGTGCAAGGCATTTCCGCCCAGGCGATCGCCATTGGCCATATCTCCGATAACGTGGCCAATGCGACCACCAATGGCTACAAGCAGGTGAAAACCAGCTTCGCCGATCTCGTCACCAACAAGGTGCTGGGCGCCAGCGCGGTGCTCGACAATAACCGCAACATGGGTGTTACGGCATCCGCCGACTTCGCAAACCGTCAGCAGGGCCAGATCATCAGCCACAACAGCTTCACGTCTATCGCGGTGGATGGCAACGGCTTCATTCCGGTTGCCAAGCCGACCGGTTTCGACCGGGAGACCGGCGAGCCGACAGGCTTCGAGGACACCGTCTATTATACCCGGCTGGGCGATTTCCGCCTCGATAACAGCAACCGGCTGGTCAACTCGGCCGGATACTATCTGATGTCGGCGGAAGTGGGCGGCACCACGATATCGCCGTTCGAACTGGACGACGAGGCCATAGCCGCCGTGGCGACCACGACTGTGGACTATCGCGTCAATCTGCCGGCCAATGCCAGCACCGGCAGCACCTTCTCCAATGGCATCGCCGTCATCGATTCCGAAAGCAACGACCGCAATTTCCAGCTCGTCTGGGAAAAAACCGGCAACAATGCCTGGGAACTGACGATCAATACCTCTGGGGGTACGCCCGACAGCTTTGGCCCGATCAACGTGACGTTCAACAACGGCCTGTTGAACACCATGACGACAACCGATCCCAACCTGACTGTGACAACGACAGGCGATGCCACCGTTTCCCTGTCGACCGATTTCGGCAGCGGCGCACAGGCCATTGCGCTGAACCTTGGCGAATTCAACGGTACCTTCGATTCCGGCTCCACCACCGGCCTGACGCAGTATGGCGGCAATGTCAGCGCTCTGACCAATGTGAATATCGATCAGAACGGTCTCAAGGGCGGTGAATTCACATATGTCACCTTCGGCGAGGACGGCTCCATCATCTATAATTACGAAAACGGCCGCAGCCAGGTTGGCAGCCAGCTTCTACTGGCCAATTTCCCCGAACCTGACCGCCTGGATAGGGTGGACGGCACGGTTTTCCTGCAAAGCTCACGATCGGGAGAAGTCGTGCTCGGCAATCCGGGCGATAGCGACAACGAGGCTGGTATCGGTGTGATACGAGCCGGCGCGCTGGAACAGTCGACAGTCGATGTCGCTGAGCAGATGAGCCGGCTGATCGTTGCCCAGCAAGCCTATTCGATGAATGGCCAGGTGATCAGCGCAGCCGACAGCATGCTGTCTCGCGCCATCGATATGAAGCGGTAACGCCGGATGCCGGTTCAGCCCGGCGTACAGCGCGTCTGCTTGCCTGGCAGCGAATAGCGACAGGTCAGATCCCGGCCCCTGGGCTGCGCGACACGGAAAATGTCGCCTTCGATGCGGCGCACGGCATACTGATTGGAAAACTGCAGCCAGCCGAAACTGTCGAAATACGCCTGGATGCCGTTGGAGAACAGCAGGTCGCGCCGCCGGTTTTTCGACACCCGCACCTTGTTGCTGTATTCTAGGGTGCCGTCGTCAAATTCACGGATCACCAGATCATTGGTGCAAAGCGCCTGCCTGGGGTCGTCGGTCAGTCGGCAGCCGAAACTCGGCAGTTCGGCCGGCGGCGTGCTGATCACGATGGCAAAGATGGTGGCTTCCATCAGGTTCATGCGGGTCTCTCGATTCTGCCGCATTTTAACATAGATTGTCCGCCCGACTGCCTTGACCCTCCCATATGGGAAGCCAATATGTTGCCCGAATGACCGAACCACGCGGCATCCATAAGGGGCGGACCGGCCCCCGCCTGATCGCCAGGAGCCTGATCGCCAGGAGCCTTATTGCCTGGGCCGCCGCCATAGGGCTGCTGGCCGGCTCGGTGCTGATGCCTATGGCGCATGCCGCGCTGCCGGCTGCGGGCCAGCCCGCCCCTGCCGCATTCCAGATAACAGATGAGCACGCCGGGCATGAGCATGCCCGCGGCCCTGCCGCCCATGACCATGAGGGCCACGAAAGCCGCGGACACGCCGCGCCGGCCGATATGCCGGATTTCGCCGGCTGCGGTCTGTGCAGCGACTGCATGCTCTGCGCCATGGGAATGCCGGTGACGGCGATCGCCATGGCGAGCGAGTACCCGCCTGCCGGCATGCGGGGGGCTGAAACCAGCCTGCCGCCTGGCATTGCCCTTCCTCCCCCTGCCGAGCCTCCCCGAGTCTGAAACCTTGCCATTCATGCGCACTGCCATGCAATCCAGGGCAGTACGCGAAGCAAGTTTTCTACCGCGGAGAGAGCATAATGCCGTCCCACTCCATTCGACCGGCCCTGATGGGCCTGGTTCTGATCTGCTTACCGGCTGCCACGTCGGCATCGGAACAGCAACAGCCGTCGGCCATTGATCCCGGCGCGCAGACCAGCACGCCGGTCTACCGTTCTGCCTTCAGCGAATACCGGCCGATGGAAGACCTGGCGGCGCAGGACTGGCGTGCTGCCAACGATGCGGTCGCGCGGACCGGGGGCCATGCCGGAGCGCTGAAGGATGACGTCAAGAATCCCGAACCGGCGCCGGCATCAACCGGCCATGCCGGCCACAAACACTGAGGCGCGCCATGCAGCGGATCGTTTTAGCCCTGCCCCTGCTCCTTACGCTCGGAGCCTGTGCAGCACCCGTCGCCAATCAGGCCTTTCAGGATATTGCCGCCCAGACCGAACAGCAGATCGGCCAGCGCCCCGTCTGGATCCGAAGCGAGGCCGATGAACAGGCGGCACGGGCGACGCTGGACCGGCTGTTGGCAAAACCGCTCAGTGCCGACGATGCGGTGCAGATCGCCCTGCTGAACAATCGCCGTCTGCAGGCCGGGCTGGCCGAACTTGGCATCGGCGCTGCCGACCTGACGGCATCGTGGCGCCCGCCGAACCCGGGGATCGGCTTCAGCCGCACGCAACGCAGCGGCGAGGTGGAGATCGAACGCAGTTTCAGCATCGATGCACTCAGCCTGCTCGCCCTGCCGCTGCGGGCCGGCATCGAAGCCCGGCAGTTCGAACGCACCAAGCTGCAGACCGCCGGCGAGATTCTCGGCCTGGCCGCGCAGACCAAACGCGCCTGGTATGAAGCGGTCGCCGCCGAACAGACGGCACGCTATATCCAGACAATGCGCGAAAGCGCGTCCGTTCAGGCCGAATTGGCCCGGCGCATGTATCAGGCTGGCAACTGGAGCATGCTGGACTACGCGCGCGAGCAGTTATTTTATGCCGATGCCACGGCGCGGCTTGCGCGCAGCCGCCTGAGCGCCACGGCGGCCCGCGAAAAACTGGCCCGCCTGATGGGCCTGTGGGGCGACGACCTGCGCTTCACGCTGCCCGAGCGTCTGCCCGTATTGCCGGGCACACCGCGCGATGCCGGAAACATCGAGGCCGATGCCATTGGCAGGCGCCTCGACATCAAGCTAGCGCAGGCGGAACTGGAAGCCGTGCGCAAAGCCCATGGCCTGACCAGCGCCCTGCGCTTTGTGAACGTGCTGGAAACGGGCTTTGTGCGCAAAAGCGAGGAAGGCCGCTCCGACCGCGTAGGCTATGAAATCAGGCTGGAGGTCCCGATCTTCGATTTCGGCGATGCCAAGGCGACCAAGGCGGAGCAGGTTTGGCGACAGGCCGTGAACCGGCTGACCGACACGGCGGTCGACGCCCGCTCATCGGCGCGCGAAGCCTGGCTAGCCTACCGCACGGCCTACGATCTCGCCCAGCATTACCAGAACGAGATACTGCCCCTGCGACAGAAAATCGGGGAAGAAATGGTGCTGCGCTACAACGGCATGCTGGTCAGCGTTTTCGACCTGCTGGCCGATGCGCGCGAACAGATCTCCGAAGTGACGGCCGCACTTGAAGCGCAGCGCGACTTCTGGATCGCCGATACCGACCTCACCTTCGTAACCCTTGCCGCCACCAGATCCGGGAGCTGACAATCATGCTTACCCGCCGCAACCTGCTCGCCGCCACCGGCGGCATCGCCGCCGCAGCCGTGGCCCGCTCCGCCCTTGCCGCCCTGCCCGAGCCCGCCTACGCCGCTGGGCCTGGCACGGCGCCGCCGCCGCAACCATCCACCGGGCGGCCTTTTTATCCTGTCGTCACGCTGAACGGCTGGTCGGCGCCATGGCGCATGAACAATGGCTGGAAGGAGTTCCATCTGGTGGCCGAACCGGTGGTGCGCGAGATGGCTCCCGGCATGAAGGCCAATCTCTGGGGCTATAATGGCCAGTCGCCCGGCCCGACCATCGAGGCGGTGGAAGGCGACCGTGTGCGCCTGTTCGTCACCAACAAGCTGCCCGAACACACCACCATCCACTGGCACGGCCAGCTTCTGCCCTGCGGCATGGATGGCGTGGGCGGCCTGAACCAGCCGCAGATCAAGCCCGGAGAAACCTATGTGTACGAGTTCGAGCTGAAGAAATCGGGCACCTTCATGTATCACCCCCATGCCGACGAGATGGTGCAGATGGCGATGGGCATGATGGGGTTCTTCGTGGTCCATCCCCGCGACCCGAACCAGTACCGCGTCGACCGCGATTTCGTGTTCCTGATCAACGCCTATGACATCGAACCCGGTGCGGCGACGCCCAAGATCGCCACCATGACCGAGTTCAACCTGTGGAGCTGGAACAGCCGGGTGTTTCCCGGCATCGACCCGCTGGTGGTGCGGCAGGGCGATCGCGTGCGCATCCGCATGGGCAATCTGACCATGACCAACCACCCGATCCACCTGCATGGCTATGATTTTTCCGTCACCTGCACCGATGGCGGCTGGGTGCCGCCTTCGGCGCGCTGGCCCGAGGTTACGATCGATGTGCCGGTGGGGGCCATGCGGGCCTTCGAGTTCGATGCGATCTATCCCGGTGACTGGGCGTTCCACTGCCACAAGTCGCACCACACCATGAACCCCATGGGTCATGACGTGCCGACCATGATCGGCGTCGATCACAAGCATGTTGCACGTCGAATGGTGAATCTGATCCCCGACTACATGGTGATGGGCGAGCGTGGCATGGCCGACATGGGCGAAATGGAAATGCCGCTGCCGGACAACACCCTGCCGATGATGACCGGGCGCGGCCCCTTCGGCCCCATCGAGATGGGCGGCATGTTCACCGTGGTGAAGGTGCGCGAAGGACTGGCGCGCAACGATTTCCGAGACCCGGGCTGGTACAGGAATCCGCCCGGCACCGTCGCATACAAATGGAAAGGCTGAACCAATGAAGATCCAAACCGTTTCTCTTGCCGTATTCCTGCTGGCATCGCCGGCTTTCGCCGCGCCTGGCCACAGCGGGGGCCATAGCGGCGGCCACAGCCATGGCGGCAGCTACGACGGCCATGCCGCCGCCCTGGGCGAACCGGGGGATCCGAAAGCGAAGGCCCGCACCATCAATGTCGTCATGACCGATGAAATGCGCTTCACGCCAGAGACCATTACCATCAAGCGCGGCGAGACCATCCGCTTTGTGGTGAAGAATGCGGGCCAGCTCAGGCATGAAATGACGCTCGGCACCATGGAGGAACTGGTTGAGCACGCCAAGGTGATGGAACAGCATCCGGATATGGAGCACGACGATCCGAATGCGGTGACCGTCGAACCCGGCCAGACCAGGACCATCCTGTGGAAATTCACCAAGGCCGGCAGTTTCGACTATGGCTGCCTGATACCAGGCCACATGCCGGCAGGCATGAAGGGCCGGATCATTGTCCGCTGAAATCCGCGAGCATGATCATGAGCAAGATAGTCGCAGCAATCCTCGCCGGCAGCATTCTGCTGTTTGGCGGAACGCTACAGGCGCAAACCGGCACAACCGATGGCGAGGTGCGGCGTGTCGATAAATTGACCGGCAAGATCACCCTGCGCCACGGCCCCATTGCCGGAGCGCTCGAAATGCCGGCCATGAGCATGGTATTCCAGACAAAGGACCCCACGCTGCTGGACCGACTGAAACCCGGCGACAAGGGCAGGTTCGTCATCAGCAAGGATGAGGGCGGCTACTGGATCCTCTCGGCAGAACCGGAGAAGTAGGATGTCGCGTTATGCGCTTGTTGTCCTGGCCGGCATTGTGGCCGCCGCCCCTGCCGGCGCACAGGACGGGATGGTCACGGTGCAAAAGCCGGCGCAGCTCAGCCCGCTGGCGGAACAGGGCCGCATCGCCTTTGGCAAGACCTGCGCACAATGCCATGGCGACTGGGGCCAGGGTAACGCCAGACAGGGGCCGCCGCTGATCCACAAGATCTACGAATCCTCGCATCATGGCGACATGGCCTTCCTGATCGCCATGGCCCAGGGCACGCGCCAGCATCACTGGCGCTTTGGCAACATGCCGCCGCAACCGACGGTCGGACGCGAGGATGCCCTCGCCATCATCACCTTCGTGCGCGAGGTGCAGAAGGCCAACGGGATCGACTGATCCGGCTCAAGCCGCGTCCTGCAGATCGTAGTGGAAAACCTTGGAGATAATCTGCCAGCGACCATCCAGGCAGATGAACGTGAGAAGGTCGGTGAAGAATTTCGGGCCGATGGCACATTCGACCCGGGCAATCGCGGTGACCGGACCGGCAAATTCGATGGAAACGATGCGGTCACGTCGCGGCTCGTTGCGGCTGGCCGGCGACGGCCGTTTATCGACGACCGGAAAATATTCGTCCATGGTCAGATGCAGCAAAGATCCGTCCGTGGCACAGGCATAGACCGCCTTCGGATGGAACGCCTGCCGCAGGCGTTGGGTATCGCTGTGATACAGGCCATCGAAATAGATGCCCAAAACCCGGGAAATATCCGCTGCCGCCGTCGTCATGCACGTCTCCTGCCGGTTCATCGCATCAGATAGTCGCAAGGGATACAAGGTAAAGCAGGTACCGATCTGTAACCGCCCCGGCCGGATCAGCCGATATCAAGCACGACATTACCCGTATAACGTCCCTGCTCCACGGCTTCGTGCGCCGTGGCGATCTCATGCAGCGGGAAATGGGCCGCCACGGTATGCTGGAGCGCCTTTGCACCCAAGAATGCATTCAGGTCGGCGATGGCCCTGGCGCGTTCGTCGGCCGTCAGTTCATACACCACGAAGAAACGCAGGGTGATGCTGCGGAACAGCAGGTCGCGGAACGGCACTGGCACTTGGTCCATACTGTTCGAGCCATAGCTGACCAGTTCACCATGCGGACGCAGTATGCCCTGGGCCAGCATGGCCGCGGTCGTGGAGAAATCCATGTCGACCACCGCATCGGCTCCGACACCATCCGTGAGGTCTTTCACCCGCTGGGGCACGTCTTCCCGTTTGTAGTCAATTACCGCGGTCACGCCGGCGGCCGCGGCATGTGCGGCCTTCTCGGCCGAGCCGACCGTGCCGATCACCCGTGCGCCGCGCCGCACCGCCACCTGGGCCACGTAATGTCCAACCGATGTCGCCGCGCCGATCACCACGAGACTGCGGCCCGCGACGTCCCCCAGCAGGTTCACCGCATGGATCGCGGTCAGCGCCGGGATGCCGAAGCAGGCCCCCGCAGCGAAATCCACATCGGCCGGCAGAGCCACAGCCTGACGCGCCGGCAGGACGATATACTCGGCTGCCGTGCCGAAGGGGCGCTGCCATTGGGCGTTCCATGTCCAGACACGTTCGCCGACGCGAGAAGCCGGCACATCCAGTCCTATGGCATCGATCACCCCGGCGCCGTCGCTGTGCGGTATAATCCTGTCGGCGATCAGGGGCCTGGCACGCCGGCTTTTCACATCCGAGGGGTTGACGCCCGAAGCATGCAGCCGCACCCGCACCTCGCCGGCGCCGGGTTGCGGCGTCGGTATATCGCCAACCTCCAGAACCTCGCGTGCCGCGCCGTTCCTGCCATACCATGCTGCCCGCATTGCCGTCTCCCTCGCCCTGCTTTCCTGCAGACTAGGCGAGACGCAAAACCCATACAACCTCGGGCTCAGCCGGCAAAATAAGACTTGATGCGCTGCACGATGGCGGGGTCGTCGCAGGCATAGCGCGCGGCCACGACATCGTCGGTGACACGAAGCACCTCGGCCTCGGCCCTGAAATCGAGACTGAGCGCTGCATTGCGGATCTCGACCGTTATTGGCAGCCTGTCGCCAACCGCCATGCCCGACGGACAGGGACCGAAAAGCAGGCCGACCGGGCTCCAGTTGCGCAGAGGAATACGCATGCCCTGCACGATCACTACGTCGTTTGGTCCACCCTGGCCACGCTGCAGATTGCGCTGACCGTTGGGCTTGACCACGCCGGCAAGCTGGTGGCGGAACTGGTCGAGCAGCCTGGTCTTGCGCGGATCGGGGATATCGGCCTTTACCAGGGCTTCCGAAATCGCGGCGGCCAGCGTGGCGAATTCCTCGCGCGTGGCCTGCGGCCCCAGGAACTGCGTCCTGAAATCGCGGTGATCCATGTAATGCGACAGGATGCCCTGCAACTCGAAACGTGCGTTCGGCTCCTCGACCTCGCGATACAGCCGCAGCAGGAACAGCAGCTTGCGCGCAATGTCGGGTTCGCGGCCCAGGATCGGGTTCAGCAACTCGGGCGTTGCGAAGCGGGCAAAACGGCGCGCAAGGTTGGCCTGGATCGCCGGAACACCCTCCAGCAGCGGCAGCCCTTCGATCCGCTGGCGCAGGGCCTGAAGGCCCTCCCATTCCTGGTGGGCATCGTCGCCGAAGAGCGGCAAGCTGCCATCCAGCGCTTCCGCCATCTTCTCGCCCACGGCCGCACCGGCATGCATCAGGGCAACCGCATTCAGGGCATGGCGCAGCCGCAGCAGGACCGCCGGGGTTTCCGGCGGCAGCTCTTCACCCGCCAGACCAAGGCAGATGTCGATCACGCGGCGGCGGGAAGCCTCACCAAACAGCGCGGGCGCTGCCGGCTTGAGCAGCAGTATTTCAGCCAGTGTCCGATCGGCAAGTCCATGGCTTTCCGCCCCCAGTCCGGCCTCTGCCAGATCGAGACAGAGCTGCGCCTTTGCCTCCCATCCGTCGCAGGCCGCCACCAGCCGGGCGACGACGACGCCGTCGCGGACCCATTCATCCAGCGCCGCGCCGCGCAGCAGGCCCTGCTGTAGGGCGCCGGCCATGCCGGAGAGCGGAGTCAGCTTCGCCGCCTGCACCTCGACGCGCCGCATGGCTGCCTCGGCCAGCGCGGTGAGCTCCTTCATGCGTTCGGAAACCGGCCGCTTGGTGTGTTGGCCCTGCAACAGCGCAACGCGCTGCAGGATTTCCTGGAAGCGCGGGCCATCATTGAGCAGTGCGCGGTGCTGGACCGGATCAAAGACCAGCTCGGTGGCGGTCACACCCCGGCGCTCCAGATAGCCGCGAGCAATCTGGAAGATCAATTCACGCGCCGGATCGGCAAAGGTCTCAGCTTCTGTTTCGCAGAACATCGCCCGCTCTTTTGGCGGAATTCAAGGAAAGGCCGGCTGACATAGCGGCATAGCCGGTAGTTGTGCAACCCGGGAGACCAGGGTCTGCTAATATACTATCAGCGGGCGTTTTATGTGCGATCAAAAACTATTGAATGCCTGCCGCAGCAGCGGTCAGGGCGGACGAAATCATTTCGCAAAATACTGCTGAATGCGCTCGGAGACGTCGGAATCCTTACAATAATACCGCGCCGCCACCAGACCGTCGGCCACCCTCACCACGTCAGCCGAGGCATCGAATCTGATATCGATGGCGTGATTGTGCACGTCGACATTGATATCCACCGAATCGCCGATCCTGATCGTATCCTCCACCGGGCCGAACAGCACGCCCAAGGCGCTCCAGTTGCGTAGCGGCGCCCGGCGGCCGTTGATCAGCACGGCATCGTTCGGACCGCCCATAACACGCGGATCGCGCCGCCGCTCCGCCAGACTCTTGATATGCATGTACTGCTTCAGAATGCTGTTGCGGAAACGGTCGCGGCGATGGTCGGGCAAAGCCGGATTCTGCAGGGCCTCGTCCAGGGTCTGCGCCATTTCCACCATGGCATCCAGCGAGGTTCCCGGCTCAGCGAAATGGCTGTGGAAATCACGATGCTCAAGATAAAAGGTCAGAGCCGCGAGCAGATCGCGCCGCGCCGTGCCATCCAGAACTTCTGGATAGAGACGGGCCAGGTAAAGTGCCTTGTTGCAAAAAGCCGGGATGTTGTTGAGGGCCAGACGCAGGGGCTCGGCCTGTGCCAAGCGGAAGAACCTGTTCCCCAGCGCCTGCTGCAGGAGCGGATCGGCCGACAGGGCCGCGTTCGTCTGCAGGCGCTGTTTCAGATGCTGCAGATAGGCCCATTCCGAAAAACCGGGCGCATCGGAAAGCGGCCCAATCTGGTTCAATGCAGTCGCGATCCGGTCGGATACCGCCTCGGTCAGGATCGGTGTATCGCCGCTGGTCAGCAGAGCCTTCACACGCTTTTGCAATGGCCGTTCTGCCGATGCATCTGGATCAATCATGACCAGACAGCCATCGATGACATGGCAGGATGTCTCGCCAAAGCCAAAAGCCGGGCCTGCCGTATCCAGCCGCAGCATCTCAGCCAGGGTTTGCTCCAGCAAGGCTCGAACGCCGGCCTCGGCGCCGCTTTCAATCAGATCGAGGCACAGCATGGCACGGCCAGTCCAGTCCGTTGTCTCGGAAAGCTGGGCCGCGATGATGATCCCGACCCGAATTTCACCATGGCGTGGACTCTCCGCCGCCAGCTGGCTGAGCGCGGCACCGGTGAGTACGAAATCAGACGGCGTCTGCCGCGTCAGGCTGTCCACCAGGCGCATGGCCTGATTGACCATACCCGTGAGCTCGCGGCGACGATCCAGCACCGGTTGACGGGTTTGCTGTACCTGCATGGCCGAGACACGCTCGATCATGTCGGCCAGGCGATTACCATCGTCGGCCAGACTGCGTTGCCGAACGCGACTGAAGCAGAGCTCGGTCGCAGTGACGCCCTCCTGCTCAAGGTAGGGACGGGCAAACCGGAAGATCAGATCCCGTGCACCGTTTGAGAAGAGATCTGCTTCAGAAAGGCAATAGCTGTCCTGATCACGCATGGGGATGTCCTGATTGCACACCCCTGCATTCGCATAGCCGAAATCAATCAGCACCTTTAAAGTCAATAACGTTACCGCTGTCGGAAGACGCCTTGCATTACAGCGCTGTAACGAGAGATTGTAGCGGCGGCTATCGCCCCACCCATTCTTCCCGCGCCGGCTCTGGCACCAGGTCGTTGGTGTCCCACGAGAAGAAGATCAGCGCAGCCCATTCCTTCTTGTGCGCGAAGCCATAGACCGGGTCGAGCGACTGGATCAGCAGGCCTGACTTGGCGTCATAGGCCGTGGCCGCCACCTTGATCACACCCTGCTGGGTATCGCGTTTGAACAGCGCGATCTCGGGCATCTGCACCTGCCCGGCCAGCGGGATCGGCACGCCGAAATCGGGAATGCCGAACAGCGTCTTGTCGCGGTCGACCGAGATGGCGCCGATGCGCGGTTCGATCACGATGTCGGCCTTGCCCTTGTCGTCGACCAGATCACTGCCCTGGCGCAGGATACGGTCGCGGATGGTGCCCAGCAGGTATTTGCTGTCGGTGCCTTCGGCATAGGCCGGATCAACAAACACCTTGCGGCCTGCCGGCAGGCTGAAGGCCAGCCTGTCGGCCGCGCGTTCGGCAGCGGTGGAGAACAGCAGCTGCTCGGTGGCGGTGCGGCCCGGCTCGGTGGTGCGTTGCGTGGAGCAGGCAGCAAGCAAAATGCAAAGAGCGGCAGGCAGGAAGAGGCTGCGGAGCATCGGACATCCTTGATCTGGGATGTTCCTGTCTGCCGCAGAAAAACGGCAGAAAAAAGGCCGGGATTTCGGCCCCGGCCTTCATCATGCGCATGTCGCGGCGTTCAGCCCGACAGCTTTTTCTTCAGCAGCTCATTCACCGCCGCCGGATTGGCCTTGCCGCCCGAGGCCTTCATCGTCTGGCCGACGAAGAAGCCGAACAGCTTGTCCTTGCCCGAGCGATACTCGGCCACCTTGTCGGCATTGGCCGCCATCACCTCGTCGATCACTTTCTCGATCGCGCCGGTATCGGTGACCTGCTTCATGCCCTTTTCTTCCACAATGGTGGCGGCATCCTTGCCGGTTTCCACCATCAGGGCGAAGACATCCTTGGCCAGGCGGTTGGAGATCGTGTTGTCGCTGATCAGGTCGATCAGGCCGCCCAGCTTCTCGGCCGTGATGGTGAACTCTTCCATCGACTGGCCGGACTTGTTCAGCACGCCGAAATACTCGGTGATCACCCAGTTGGCGGCCAGCTTGCCGTCGCGGCCCTTGGCCACCTTCTCGTAGAAATCGGCCGACTCCTTCTCGGCCACCAGCACGGAGGCGTCATAGGGGCTGAGGCCCAGCTTCTCGATGAAGCGCGCCTTCTTCTCGTCGGGCAGTTCCGGCAGGCTGCGGGCGATTTCGTTCACCCACTCGCCGTCGAGTTCCAGCGGCAGAAGGTCGGGATCGGGGAAGTAGCGGTAGTCATGCGCCTCTTCCTTCGAGCGCATGCTGCGCGTCACGCCCTTGGCCGTGTCGAACAGGCGGGTTTCCTGGTCGATCTGGCCGCCGTCTTCCAGAATCTCGATCTGGCGGCGGGCTTCGTATTCGATGGCCTGCTGCACGAAGCGCACGGAATTGACGTTCTTGATCTCGCAGCGCGTGCCCAGGCCCTCGCCCGGCCGACGCACCGACACGTTGACGTCGGCGCGCATGGAGCCTTCGTCCATGTTGCCATCGCAGGTGCCGAGATAGCGCAGGATGGTACGCAGCTTCTTCAGGTACAGCCCCGCCTCTTCCGAGTTCCGCATGTCGGGCTCGGAGACGATCTCCATCAGCGCCACGCCGGAACGGTTGAGGTCGATGAAGCTTTCGCGTGGGCTCTGGTCATGCAGGCTCTTGCCCGCATCCTGCTCCAGATGCAGGCGTGTGATGCCGATCTCGCGGGTGCTGCCATCGGGCATGTCGAGCAGCAGCCTGCCTTCACCCACGATGGGCTGCTTGTACTGGCTGATCTGATACCCCTGCGGCAGGTCGGCGTAGAAGTAGTTCTTGCGATCGAACACCGAATGCAGATTGATCTGCGCCTTGAGGCCCAGCCCCGTGCGCACCGCCTGCTCGATGCAATAGCGGTTGATCACTGGCAGCATGCCGGGCATGGCGGCATCGACCAGGCTGACCTGGTGGTTCGGCTCTGCGCCGAAGGCCGTGGCCGCGCCGGAGAACAGCTTGGCCTTCGACAGCACCTGGGCATGGACCTCCATGCCGATGACGACTTCCCACGGACCCGTGGCGCCCTGGATGTAATCTTTCTCAGCCATGTTACGACCTCCACCAGGCGGTGGGTTTGGCGGTGAAATTCGCGGCCTTCTCGACCGTGCGGCCGACGCGCAGCAGGGTCGCCTCATCGAACGGGCGGCCGATCAGCTGCAGGCCCCAGGGCAGGCCGTCGGCGCTCAGGCCGGCGGGTACCGACATGCCGGGCAGGC
This sequence comes from Ferrovibrio sp., assembly GCF_046297895.1. Lineage (GTDB taxonomy): Bacteria > Pseudomonadota > Alphaproteobacteria > Ferrovibrionales > Ferrovibrionaceae > Ferrovibrio. The sequence continues at coordinate 269,844 of NZ_JBKBHC010000005.1, forward strand.
CAGCCAGATTCACCGGCACCGTGAACACGTCGTTCAGATACATGGTGATCGGGTCGTCGGTCTTGGCACCCAGCGGGAAGGCCGTGTTCGGCGCGGTCGGAGTCAGGATGGCGTCGACGCGCTGGAAGGCCTGCTCGAAGTCCTTCTTGATCAGCGTGCGCACGCGCTGTGCCTTGGTGTAATAGGCATCGTAATAACCGGCCGACAGCACATACGTGCCGATCATGATGCGACGCTGCACCTCGCGGCCAAAGCCTTCGCCGCGGGTATTCTCGTACATCTCGATCAGGTCCTTACCCGGCACACGCAGGCCGTAGCGCACGCCATCGTAGCGGGCCAGGTTCGAGGACGCCTCGGCCGGCGCCACGATGTAGTAGGCCGCCAGCGCGTAATGGGTGTGCGGCAGGTGGATATCGACGATCTCGGCGCCAGCATCCTTCAGCCAGGCCTTGCCCTGCTCCCATAGCGCCAGGATCTCAGGGTTCATGCCATCCATGCGGTATTCGCGCGGAATGCCGATGCGCAGGCCCTTCACGCCCGCTTCCAGATTGGCGGTGTAATCGGGCACCGGGGTATCGACCGAGGTGCTGTCCTTCGGATCGAAGCCGGCCATGGCCTGCAGCATCAGCGCGGAATCGCGCACGGTGCGGGTCATCGGTCCGGCCTGGTCGAGCGAGGAAGCAAACGCTACGATGCCCCAGCGCGACACGCGCCCATAGGTGGGCTTGATGCCGGTGATGCCGCAGAGCGAGGCCGGCTGGCGGATCGAGCCGCCGGTATCGGTGCCGGTGGCGCCCAGGGCAAAGCCGGCGGCGACGGCGGCGGCCGAACCGCCCGACGAACCGCCGGGCACCAGCCTTGTGCCGTCCGGCGCGCGCCAGGGATTGATGGCGGGGCCGTAATAGCTGGTCTCGTTCGACGAGCCCATGGCGAATTCGTCGAGGTTCAGCTTGCCCAGCATCACCGCGCCGGCCTGCCACAGATTGGCGGTGGCCGTACTTTCATACGTCGGGTGGAAGCCGTCGAGGATGTGACTGGCGGCCGTGGTCAGAACACCTTCAGTGCAGAACAGGTCCTTGATGGCGAGCGGAATGCCTTCCAGCAGGCCGGCCTTGCCGGCGGCACGGCGGGCATCGGACGCCTTCGCCATCTCCAGCGCCTTCTCCGGCGTCTCGGTGATCATGGCGTTCAGCGGCCTGGCCGCCTGCATGGCCGCGATGCTGGCCTGGGTCAGCTCGACTGAGGTGAAGTCCTTCTTCGCCAGCCCCTCCAGGGCGCCGGCGATGGTGAGCGTGCTCGGGTCGATGGCCATTATTCCACCACCTTCGGCACGGTGTAGAAATCGCCCTGGCGCTGGGGAGCGTTCTTCAGCACGGCCTCCGGCTTGCCGCCGTCGGTCACTTCGTCCTCGCGCTGGCGCAGCTTCATCGGCGTCACCGAGGTCATCGGCGGGATATTGTCGGTATTCACCGCCTGCAGTTCCTCGACGAAGGTGAGGATGCTGTTCAGTTCCGCGGTCATGGCGTCCAGCCGCTCCGGCTCCATCTTCAGCCGGGCCAGCTTGGCGATTTTCGCCACCGCCGTTCTATCCAGTGACATGCGCTGTCCGTTCCGTGGTAAAAACTGGGGAGAATCCCTTTGAAATTGCGGCGGAAAGTATCACTCGTGACCGGCCCCGGCAACCCCGCTCCCCAGCCCGTTAAGTCCTTGTTCCGTCCAGCAGAAGGCCCGATCCGGCTCGATGTCGGCCGGCGCTATCTGGGCTTCGATCTGGGCAGCAAAACCATCGGACTCGCGCTCTCCGATGCCGGACACCGGATCGCCAGCCCCTACCAGACCCTGCCGCGCCGGAAATTCAGCCAGGATGCGGCCGAACTGCAGAAGATCGTGACGAAGGAAGCTGTCGGCGCCCTGGTGCTGGGCCTGCCGGTGAACATGGACGGCACGGAAGGCCCGCGCTGCCAGGCCACGCGCGCCTTTGCCCGCAACCTTGCTCAGCTCATCCCCCTGCCCGTCGCACTGTGGGACGAGCGCCTGAGCACCGTGGCCGTGCAGCGCATGATGACCGAGGAAGCGGATTTGAGCCGCGCCCGCCGCGCCGAACTGGTCGACAAGCTGGCGGCTGGCTACATCCTGCAATCCTACCTGGACTGGCTGGCGCAGCAGCCGGCCTAGCCGGGCCGGATTTCCAGCAGTGCGGTGGGCGGCACGCCGTTGTGGAACGGCCGGTCGTAGAGCCCGATCACCACGAAGCACAGCATCGCCGCAGCCGTGAAAATCGCCAGCGCAACCTGCTTGGCGCGCGGGCGATCGACATGCACCATGGCGATCGTTGCCTGCAGGCCGGCGGCCAGCGCAAACAGCGCCAGCCATTTCGCCAGATCGACGCGGCCGGCCTCGCTCAGCATGATGCGCTCGCGCCGCGCCGACATCGCGGATTCAATCGCCGCCAGGCTGTGCTGCACGGCCTGCTGCTGGCCAAAGCCCTGCGGCTGCACCGCCAGAAGGCGCTGCACGGCATCGAGCAATGCCGGCTGGCGCAGGCCCATATGCAGTTCGCCTTTCGCCATGGCGGGCCATTCCTCGCTCACGGCGCGGTCGATATGGGCGCGGATGATCGTCTTGATGTCCTGCGCCACCTCGGGCGAGATGGTGGCGGCCAACACCTCGGCATGGCGCAGGGCCGCGGCCTCGTGGGCGACGAAGCCGCTGGCGCGATCCCAGTTGCTCCAGACATTCGCGGCGATGAAGGCAAGCAGGAAGCCGTTGAGCACGGAGAGCGGCGTGAGCGTGACCGGCGAGACCGCCTTGAACTCGGCCATCCAGCCCTTTGCGCCCAGGCGCTGCACGGCCACATAGATCATCACGGCCAGAACGGCCGTCAGGCCGGCAAAGACGAACCCCATTTGTCCCTCGCATGCCATGTGCCGCCGCGCGGCAGTTTCCGCATGGATACTGTAACGGCCGCCGACGCGGCGGGAAAGATCGTCCGGGCCGGGAGTTTCCACTGGGCGGCAGGGGAATATCTGTTAGTCTCAAACCAACCGGCGGTACAGCCGGAGAAACGCCACAGTCCCGTCCCGCAGGCATCATGACCGACCTTGCCCTTCCCGCCGGCCGCCAGCCCACGGCCAACCGCGACCTCAAGGTGATGGCCCTGATCGGCATCGCCCATGGCTGCAGCCATTTCTTCCAACTTGTGCTGCCGCCCCTGTTCCCGTTCCTGAAAACCGAATTCAGCGTCAGCTACACCGAGCTGGGCCTGGTGATGACGCTGTTCTACGTCACCTCCGGCGTGCTGCAGACGCCGGCCGGCTTCCTGGTCGACCGCGTGGGGGCGCGCAATGTGCTGATCGGCGGCCTGGCAATCTTCTGCACCGGCATTCTGCTTTATGGCCTGGTGCCCAGTTTCTGGATGCTGGTGCCGGTGGCGATCCTGGCCGGCATCGGCAACAGCGTGTTCCATCCGGCCGATTTCTCGATCCTGAACGCGTCGGTGGACCAGAAACGTCTTGGCCGCGCCTATGGCACGCATACTCTGGGCGGCAACCTGGGCTGGGGACTGGCACCGGTATTGATGGCCGGCGGTGCGGCCCTGCTGGGCTGGCGGGCGGCGCCGATCATCGCCGCCCTGATCGGGTATGCGATCCTGGCCGCCCTGCTGATGAACCGCGATCTGCTGAAGGAAGATGCCGGCGCCGCCCGCCGCGCGGCCGCAAAGGCGGGTGAAAAAGCCGCGCCACTCGGTCCGCTGCTCAGCCTGCCGGTGGTCATGTGCTTCGGCTATTTCCTGCTGCTGTCGTTTGCGCTGATCGGCACGCAGAATTTCCTGCCCGCCACCCTGGCGGCGCTCTATGGCACGCCCCTTACGCTGGCCACCACCGCACTCACCGGCTTTCTGCTGGGTGCCTCGGCCGGGGTGATGGTGGGCGGCTGGATTGCCGACCGCGGTGTGCGCCTGGAGGCTATCGTGATCACCGGCCTGCTGGGCGCGGCCGCGCTGATCCTGCTGGTGGCCAATATCGACCTGCCCGAGATCATGCTGGTGGCCGCGATCACCGTCGCCGGATTCCTGCAGGGCATGACTACGCCCTCGCGCGACCTGATCGTACGCGGTGCCGCCCCCAAGGGGGCCTCCGGCCGGGTGTTCGGCTTCGTCTATTCCGGTCTGGATGCCGGATCGGCCCTGGCGCCGCTAGCCATCGGCCTGCTGCTGGATCACGGCCAGGCCGACCGCGTGCTGTGGTTCGTGGCCGCGATGCTGGGTCTGACCACACTGACCGCCGTGGCGATCAGGCAGACCTCGGCGCGAAAACCCGAAACCGCCTAGCGGTTCAGCCAGCAGAGCAGTTCGGCATCGAACACTGCCGCTTCTTCCAGGAATGGAGCATGGCTGCTCCGCTCGAAGGCACGGATGGTGAGATCGCGGAAACGATCACGCCCTGCCGGAGATCAGGCATGACGCTCAGTTTGCATCGTGAACGGTACAGTTCTCGGATGATGTCTTGCACCAGCCGCGCAGACCGCCGGCAAACATGGTCGCCGGGTCGGCACAGGCGGATAGCATGAACAGCAGCGAGAAAATCGTCAGCGCGCGCATGGCATCACCCGAAAAAGTCACCCCGGCAGCGTCTCGAACGTGTAAGTCTTGTTGATCACCTGCCAGCGGCCGTCAAGTCGAACCAGACTCAGATAGTCGGTGAAGAAGCGGGGAAGGATGGCGCAGTTCACCTTCACCATCGCCGTATCCGGCCCGGTGATGTCGACCGACAGCACGCGGTCATGCTCGCGGGTCTGCCCCTTGGCCTTGGGCGAAGGCCGGCTTTCGATCAGCTTGCACCATTCCTCGCGCGGCACGTTCACCAGCTTGCCGTCGATGGCGGCGAACAGGCTTGAGGCCGGATGGAAGGCCTGCCGGATCTTGGCCGTATCGCCCTCGTGCAGGCCGTCAAGATAGGTCTGCACGGTGGCCAGGATGTCATTGACCTGCGGATTGTTCATGAATGCCTCCCTGTCTATGCGCGAGGAAAGCAGCGCCGTCCCGTGCGGTCAAGTACGGCAATGCACCCCGACAATGGCCCGCGAGGTCAAGGCAGCCGGTGGTATTTCAGCGGCAGCAGGTCGGAGGGGTGATAGGCACGCAGGCCCTGTTCCGGATCGGCCAGCAGCACGCGGGCCTCGGGCGCGAAATCGCGCAGCATCTCGCGGCAGATACCGCAGGGCGCCACGATCTGGATCGCCTGGTTCTGTTCGGTCGGACGCGGATGACGCACCGATACGATGGCAGTGATCGGATCGCCGGCTCCTGCCCCGTCGGCCATGGCCTGCCCCACCGCCACGGCCTCGGCACAGACCGAAGCGCGGCCGACATAGGTATCCAGATGCAGGCCGGTGACGATTTTGCCCGAGCGCGTGCGCAAAGCCGCCGCGATGTGATGCCGGCCGACCGCATAACGCCGCTTGATCAGCGCCGTGGCGGCGTCGATCAGGGCCTGGTCTTCGGATGCGATCGCGGCCGTCATGGTCAGCCGAGCTGGGCCAGCGCTTCGGCCAGCTTTTCGGCCATGGCGCCATGGCCGGCGCGGCGCTCGCGCTGTTCCTCGACCACGGCTTCCGGTGCACGCGCCACAAAGGCGGCATCGCCCAGCTTGGCGTCGATCTTGGCGATCTCGGCCAGGGCCTTGTCGCGCTCCTTGGCGAGCCGCGCTTTTTCCTTGGCGATGTCGATCACATCGGCCAGCGGCAGCACGAAGGTGGTGCCGTCCACCACGATGCGCGCGCAGCCGCCACCCACGGGAGCCGCCTGCTCCATGGTGATGGTTTCGATGCGGGCCAGACGCTTGATCGGGTCGCTGTGTCGCAGCAGGCGGCGGATCAGCTCGGGATCGTCGCCCACGCCCTGCATGGCGATCTTGGCACCGGCCGGTACGTTCAGCGCCGAACGTGCGCCGCGCACCGCTTCGATCAGACGGATCAGCCAGTCGATCTCGACCGAGGCCGCCTTGTCTTCCGCGCGGGCGCCGTCGGTCGGCCAGTCGCGCAGCATCAGGAAGCCACCGGGTGCGCCGTACAGCTTCTCCCAGAGCTCTTCCGTCACGAAGGGCATGAAGGGGTGCAGAAGATGAATGAGCTGGCGCAGAACATAGGCGCAGGTGGCCTGCGTCTCGGCCTTGAGGGCATCGTCCTCGCCGGTCAGCGCCGGCTTGATCAGCTCAAGATACCAGTCGCAGAAGGTGCCCCAGGTGAAGTGATACAGCGCACCTGCGGCCTCGTTGAACTTGTAGGCCTCCAGCGCGGCGTCCACGTCGCGCACCACCTGGCCCAGCCGGCCGAGAATCCACTTGTTGACCGTGCCCTGCGCCGCTTTCGGATCGAAATTGTCGGGCAGCGCACAGCCGTTCATCTCGGCAAAGCGGGCTGCGTTCCACAGCTTGGTGGCGAAGTTGCGGTAGCCCTCGACGCGCTGTTCCGACATCTTCACGTCGCGGCCCTGGGCGGCGAAGATGGAAAGCGTGAAGCGGAGGGCATCGGCGCCGTATTTGTCGATGATGTCGAGCGGGTCCATCACGTTGCCCTTCGACTTCGACATCTTCTGGCCCTTCTCGTCGCGGACCAGGGCATGGATGTAGACCGTGTGGAACGGCGCTTTCTTTGTGAAGTGCAGCCCCATCATGATCATGCGGGCGACCCAGAAGAAGATGATGTCGAAGCCGGTGACCAGCACGTCGGTCGGGTAATGCGACTTCAGCACCGGCGTCTGCTCGGGCCAGCCCAGCGTGGAGAACGGCCACAGCGCCGACGAGAACCAGGTGTCGAGCACGTCCTCGTCGCGCGTCAGCGTCACCGCCTTGCCGTAATGCCTGTCGGCCTCGGCCTGCGCCTCGGCCTCGTCATGGGCGACGAAGACCTTGCCATCCGGCCCGTACCAGGCCGGAATCTGATGCCCCCACCAGAGCTGGCGCGAGATGCACCAGGGCTGGATGTTGCGCATCCATTCGAAATAGGTCTTTTCCCAGTTCTTCGGCACGAACTGGATGTCGCCCTTCTCCACTGCTTCGATGGCCGGTTTCGCCAGCACGGCGGCGTTGACATACCACTGTTCGGTCAGCCACGGCTCGATCACCACCTGCGAACGGTCGCCATGCGGCACCATGTGGGTATTGGGTTCGATCTTCTCGACCAGACCCAGTTCCTCGAGCTCGGCGACGATCTGCTTGCGCGCCTTGAACCGCTCCAGCCCGCGGTACTTCTCCGGCACGTTCTCGTTCAGATGGGCGTGCTTGTCGAAGATGTTGATCATTTCGAGGTTATGGCGTTTGCCCACCTCGAAGTCGTTGAAGTCATGCGCCGGCGTGATCTTCACCGCGCCCGAGCCCTTTTCGGGATCGGAATATTCGTCCGCCACGATGGGAATGCGGCGGCCGACCAGCGGCAGGATCGCGAACTTGCCGACCAGGTTCTTGTAGCGCTCGTCTTCTGGATGCACCGCGATGCCGGTATCGCCCAGCATCGTCTCGGGCCGCGTGGTCGCCACCGTGATGAAGGTGTCGGCCATGCCCTCGATGGAATAGCGGAAATACCACAGATGCGACTTCACCTCATGCTGCTCGACCTCAAGGTCCGAGATCGCGGTCAGCAGCTTGGGGTCCCAGTTCACCAGGCGCTGGTCCTTGTAGATCAGGCCTTCGCGGTAGAGTTCGACGAACACCTTGCGCACGGCGGCCGACAGACCGTCGTCCATGGTGAAGCGTTCGCGGCTCCAGTCGCAGCTTTCGCCCAGGCGACGCTGCTGGCCGGTGATCATGCCGCCGGATTCCGCCTTCCAGTCCCAGACGCGCCGCACGAAGGCGTCGCGCCCCATCTGGTGACGGTTCATCTGCTTTTCGGCCAGCTGGCGCTCCACCACCATCTGGGTGGCGATGCCGGCATGGTCGGTGCCCGGCTGCCACAGCGCGTCGCGGCCGCGCATGCGCTGCCAGCGGATCAGCACGTCCTGCAGGGTGTGGTTCAGCGCATGGCCCATATGCAGGCTGCCGGTCACGTTCGGCGGCGGCAGGGCAATCGTGTAGGGCTTGCCCGACTTCACGCCATGCTTGAACGCACCGCTCTCTTCCCAGGCCTTGTACAGGCGGGCTTCGACATCCTGCGGGGAATAGGTCTTGTCCAACATGGGCGCAAACTCAGGTCTGGCGTATCAGGGGGTAAAGCTGGGAAAGGGCCGAAAATAAAGACGATCCGGGCCCGCAAGTCCAGACTTGCGCGCCGGCGCGGGGCTTTAAACAGGCCCGGAAAAACCGGTTTTAGAGGTGATCCTGCTCTTCTTCCGCCTGGATGGTCAGACGGGCGACCTCGCGCTCGACGATGCGCTGGACGATGGTGGCCAGATGGGCGTCCAGCCATTCCTTCAGCATCGGACGCAGCAGTTCCTTGACCAGTTCCTCCAGCGTGCGCTGGGAATTGCCCATGGCCATGGCGCGCGAACCGGCCACGGCGCTGGAGAGCTGGCCCAGATGGGCGGCGGCACGGCTGGCGATCGGTGCGGAAACCAGACCCTCCACATCCTCGCGCACCACATCTGTGAGTTCGAGAATGTCTTCCCGCGGCGGCGGCGGCCGCATGGCGGACCGGCGCGGCGGCGGAGGCGGCGGCGGAGGTTCGTAAGCCTCGGGCTCCGGCTCGGGCTCGGGCGCTGCCATCATGGCCGGTTCCGGCTCGGGCTCGGGCTCCGGCATCGGCTCGGGCTCGAAAGCCGCTTCAGGCTCGGGCTCGGGCTCCGGCTCGGGTTCCGGAGCCGCCATCATCGGTTCAGGTTCGAATTCCGGTTCGGGTGCGGCAGCGGGCGGCGCAGCCGGCTCCTCGGCAGGCGGGGGCTGCTGATCGGCTCCGTCCTCGGAAATGATCCGACGGATGGAGGCAAGGATTTCCTCCATTGTCGGTTCATTCTGACCAGCTTTTGGGTCGCTCATCCCTCGCCCGACACATCCTGCCCCGGGACCGATGACGATCCGGAGGGCGCATTACATTCTGGCGGCAGCCGGAAACCGTGACGGACGGCCATCGCAACGATGCAGGCCACCGCCCGAATCACAGGCCAATGGTATGCGCAGGAAAGATAACCGAACTGTTAACCTGGGTTAAGGGATTTTTCCCCAAATTCCCGGCCCGGCTGCGCTTTTTCCCGATTCGCGGCTGAATCCGGTGGCCTCACTCGGCCGTCAGGCCACCATCCGTGCCGAACCACTTGTCGCGCACGCGCTTATAGTTCGTCTCGGGGTCGTAATAGTCGACCGGCAGGGCAAGCTGGCGTGCGCCAAGCCGGCCGACGGCCGACAGCAGCGTGAAGCCCGCAACATACTCGTCGCGCCGGGCGCGCACTTCCGCCACTCGCGCATCGAGATATTCCTGCTCCTGGTCCAGCACGTCCAGCGTGGTGCGCGAACCGACCTCGGCTTCCTGCTGCACGCCTTCCAGCGCGATGCGGGCGGCTTCCACCTGCGCCCGGCGCGCGGTGATGTTGGAACGCGCGGTACTGAGGTTTTCCCAGGCCTGCGTCACCGACTGGCGTACGCTGCGGCGCTGCTCCTCGACCTGGATGCGGCGCTGGTTGTGCGTCTGCTTGCGCTGGCGCGTCTGGCTGTAGATCGAACCGCCCTCATACAGAGGCATGGTGACTGAAAGCGCGATCCTGGCTGACTCGGTTTCCAGATTGGCGCGAGAGGTCTCGTCTGCCTTGCTCAGGGTGCCGTTCAGCGACACGGTCGGCAGCAATCCGCCTGAGATCGTGCGCACGTCGTACTTGGCGGCAACCTCGCGGAAGCGCGCGCCAAGCAGATCCGGGTTGTCTTCGTAGGCAATCGCCAGCGCCTCGTCCTCGTTGGCCGGCAGTTGCGGCAGCGGCGGCGGCTGCACCAGCGTGCCGGGCGTTTCGCCCATCACGCGGGCCAGCACGGCGCGCGACGAGATCAGCGCGCCCTCGGCCGAGATGCGGTCCGCGGTGGCGCGGCTGAGGCGCGATTCCGACTGGGCAACGTCGGTGCGCGTGATTTCACCGACGCGGAAACGTTCCCGCGTCGCCTCAAGCTGGCGGCGCAATACTTCCTCGTTATTGCGGTTGAGCTCCAGCACCGCCTGGTTCTGCACCACGTCCATGTAAGCGGTAACGGCATCCAGCAACACGCGACGTTCGGTGCTGGCCAGGTCCTGGCGACCCGCCAGAACCAGCGCCTCGGCGGACTCGGTGGCCGACTCCGTGCGGCCGCCGCGATACAGCGGCTGCGACACGGAAAGCTGCAGCGTGCGCGGCGAGATCGTATCGCTGGGATTGCTCGTGGTCGAGGGATCGAAGTCCTGGCGCAGCCTGCCGGCCTCGCCGGTCAGGTTGACGGTCGGCCGCCAGTTGGACAATGCCTGCGGCACGCCTTCATCCGTGGCACGCAGCGCGGCGCGCGCGGCCAGCAGGGTCGGATTGTTGTTGTAGGCCGCGCTCAGCGCGTCGTTCAGCGACTGCGCGGCTGCCGGCTGCACGATTGCAAGACATCCCAGCGCCAGCGCCGAGGCCAGCAAAGCAGATTTGAAGCTCATTACGCCCACCTGTCCTTTTTCGTTCACCCCGTAAGCCGCGTCGAGCCCCGTTCGTATTCCCTGGAATCTTGCTTATTGGTTATCGTTGTTTTCCACGCACTCAATACTTCGCCAGCGACGGATCGATCTGCTCCGCCCAGGCATGGATGCCGCCGGCAAGATTGATCGCCTGCGCAAATCCATTCTGCCTCAGCCAGGTGGTCACCTGCCGGCTGCGGCCGCCATGATGGCACATCACCACCAGCGGCTTGTCCTGCGGCAGTTCCCCGACATGATCTGGTACCTGCCGCATCGGGATGTGGCGGGCGCCATCAAGAGAAACCGTCGCCACTTCCCAATCCTCGCGCACATCGAGCACCAGCACGTCGCGGCCCGCCTTGCGCCAGGCATTCAGTTCGTCGACGCCGATCTCGACTGGCTGCTCGGTCTGCGACATCGGCTCAGAACACGAAACCGGCCGGACGGTCGAAGCCGGGCAGCGGCGGCGTGCCGGCATCGAACAGGACCCGCTGCGGGAACAGATCGCCGCTGCGTTTCACCAGAACAGCCTGCCCGATCGGTGCACCGGCCGGACGCACGACGCCGACCAGCCGTCCGCCATCGGCGAGCTGGGCCAGCAGGGCGGCGGGAATTTCCGGCACCGCGCCGGCCAGAAGGATCACATTGAACGGGCCCTGCTTGGCGAGGCCGTCCTTGAGCGGACCTTCCACGATGGCCGTATTATCGATGCCGAGCGCCTGAAGGGTCTGCCCGGCCTGCTGGGCCATGGCAGGGTCGGTTTCCAGGCCGATCACGGTGCTGCAAAGACGGGCGAGGATGCCGACCTCGTAGCCTGCGCTGCAGCCCACAACCAGGGCGACTTCGCCGGCCTGGACCTCGGCCTCCTGGAGCAGGCGGGCCAGCACCATCGGTTCCATCAGGTAGCGACCAGGGGCGACCGCCACGTCCTCATCCATATAGGCGACCCCGCGATAGGCCTTGGGAACGAACTGTTCCCGCGGCAGCGCCGCCATGGCGGCGATCAACTGCTCGTCGATCACCTTGTTGGGGCGCAGTTGGGTCAGCACCATCTGGCGGCGCGCTTCGGCGAAGTGGCGGTCGGCTTGGGCCATGGGGTCGGAATCCGGGCTGGAACGCGGGTATTGGACGTGGCGAATACAGGCGCCGTTTATAATGCTGCAATGCCGCAAAAACAATGCCCGTATTATGGGTTAGCCCAGATCGCCAAGCCGCGGCGTGACCGGCGTCACGCCGCGTCCCGCCCCGGCGCGGGCGGCCGGAAACCCTTGACCCCACAGGGCTTGAACCCTTAGTAAGAGGCCGCGTTCTCAAGGTCCGGTGGCGGAGTGGTGACGCAGCGGACTGCAAATCCGCGTACGCCGGTTCAATTCCGGCCCGGACCTCCACTTTCCCGACAAAAAAGCTCCCTGTTGCCCCCGGAGCCAGCGGAATTGGCCTTTCCGGCTGCCGCCTCCCTAGCAATTGCCCCCTCTTCTATACCCGCCTTTCGCCCCTTATCTTATTGATAGGCCGCGACTCGCGGCAGGAGGCGACGATGAAAATCATCGGTTACGGCAAGGACAAGGTCGACCATTTCGTGAGCAAGGACATGCTGGACCGCGAGTCCGCGCGCAAGCTTCAGAAATTCCTTGAAGAAATCGAAATGGGCATTTTCAGCGCCAACCGCGAGGTGATGCGGAAGGCGGTCCCTGAGCTGAACCGGGAATCCTTCATGGCCTTCGCCGTCCGCGTGGCCGAGGCCCGCGCCCGCTACGTGAAAATCGCCCTCGAACTCTCCAACATCACAAATCCCTCGGCCGAGGACATCGCCCGGCTGAAGGCCGCCCGCGAGGCGAACGACGAGATGGTGCATGCCTTCGAGGCGACCAAGCGCGTGATCGAGCGCGGCTATACCATCCTCGCCCGCTAGCCGGCCTCGGCAAAGGGAGACGTGCCGCTCGCCGGCTCAAAGACGATCTGCCAGGGCCGCAGGGTCGCCGTCAGCAGCCCGGACTGCACGGCCGGATCGCGCTCCATCATGTCGCGGGCCGCGGCCTCGTCGTCACTGTCCAGCACCGCGATACCGCCGCCGGCTTCGTCGCGAAACAGGCCGGCCATCAGCAGTTTTCCGCCCTGCATCAGTCCCTGCAGGTAGATCTGATGATCGTAAAGCGCCTGTTTCGGCGGCGCCTCCCCTGCCGGCCAGGCCGGACCCCGCTGGTAATCGATCCAGTAGACCGGCCGTGGCCTCGGCATCCCCCGCTCCGTCAGCTTTCCCTGCCCGCCGCCCAATCCTGCGCCCGCTGCAGGGCCTGCGGATCGATCCGCGTCTCCCCCAACTGGCGCATGAGCGTGGCGAGATCGTAATAGAACCGTTCTTCCACGAACAGCCCGTCGCGGAATTTCACGAACACCGTGAATGGCAGAACAAAGGACCGGCCAGTGGCCGCCAGACCGAGGAATTCCCCGACGTGGCGACCGGCGTATCGTGGCTCGGCGATGTAGGTCTCGTCATCGAGCCAATGCGCAACGCCCTGTGGATTGCGCTCCACGACATTGCCGAAGGCGGTCCACCATTGCCGATAATGCCGCTCGGCGCCGGCAAGACCGGGGAAAACCTGGCCGGTAGCCATGTCGCGGAAGACGCAATCGGGATGAATGGTGGCCAGGGTGCCCGCCATGTCATGGGCATTCTCAGCCCCCAGGTGGCGAAACAGCATTGGCTGGTTGGGGCGCGGCGAGACAGACTGGTTCATGGGGGCCTCCTCAGGCATATGAGCGACAGACGCGCCGGGCCAAGCGCCTGTGACAGTCATGCCTTGTTCGGCGGGCGTTAACCGGGCATGATTTCTGTCTCCCTCGCCCTAGATCCTCGTCATGACCACACAGAAAACGTCTGCCGCCTTGCCCGCCTCCATCGACGAAGTCGAATCCCTGCTTGGGCGTGGCGATTACGTCGCTGACCGCTCGCTGGCGACCACGCTGTTCCTGGCCCTGAAGATGGGTCGGCCACTGTTCCTCGAAGGCGAAGCCGGCGTGGGCAAGACCGAGATCGCAAAGGTGCTGGCCACCACGCTGAAGCGCCGGCTGGTGCGGCTGCAATGCTACGAGGGCCTTGACCTCGCCTCGGCCGTCTACGAGTGGAACTATCCCCGTCAAATGCTAGAAATCCGCCTGGCCGAGGCCACCGGCGAGGGCGACAAGGGCAGCCTGAGTCACGACCTGTTCAGCGCCGATTTCCTGATCGAGCGGCCGCTGCTGCAGGCGCTGAAGCCCGATCCGAACGGCGCCCCGGTTCTGCTGATCGACGAACTCGACCGCACCGACGAGCCTTTCGAAGCCTATCTGCTGGAAGTGCTGTCGGATTTTCAGATCACCATCCCTGAAGTCGGCACGGTGAAGGCACCCGAGCCGCCCATCGTGATCATCACCTCGAACCGCACGCGCGAAATCCACGACGCGCTGAAACGCCGCTGCCTGTATTACTGGGTGGATTATCCCAGCGCCGAGCGCGAACTGGCGATCCTGCAGCGCAAGGTGCCCGGCGCGCCGCAGCGCCTGAGCCGCGAGATCGTCGCCTTCGTGCAGCATCTGCGCGAGACCGAGCTGTTCAAGCTGCCCGGCGTGGCCGAGACCATCGACTGGACTCGTGCGCTGGCCTTCCTCGACAAGGTGGCACTCGATCCGGAGACGATCGACAATACGCTTGGCGTCCTGCTGAAATACCAGGACGACATCGCCAAGATGAAGGGCTCCGAAGCGGCGGCGATCCTGCGCCAGGTGCAGCAGGACATGGCCGCGCTGGGCGCCTGAACGGCGGCGGGACAGGCGCGCCATGACGATGCTGCCCGCTCCACCCACTGGCGATCAGGGCGGCGCCTTTGCCGAAAACATCGTGCATTTCGTGCGCCTTTTGCGCGCCTCGGGTCTGCGGCTCGGCCCCGGCAAGGCCATCGACGCCGTGCGCGCGGTGGAAGCCGCCGGCATCCGGCGGCGCGACGACCTCTACTGGACACTGTTCTCGGTGCTGGTGAACCGGCGCGACCAGCGCGAGCTGTTCGACCAGGCCTTCCACATCTTCTGGCGCGATCCGAAGATCCTGGAACGCATGATGAGCCTGCTGCTGCCCGAAGCAGAAGGCACGGCGGAGCCGAAGAAGAACCCCACTTCGCAGCGCCTGCGGCAGGCCCTGCTGCCCGGACGCGGCGAGAGCAGGCCGGCTGGCGAACCAAAGGAAGTGGAGATTGATGCCACGCTGACCTTCTCGGCCGATGAATTGCTGCAGAAAAAGGACTTCGCCGAAATGTCGGCCGAGGAACTGGAGCAGGCTAAGAAGGCGTTGGTACGGATCGAATGGCCGTTCCGGCCGCAGCGCGTGCGCCGCCTGAAGCCCGATGATCGCGGCCACCGCATCGACCTGCGCGCCAGCCTTCAGGCTTCCATGCGCACCGGCGGCGCGATCATTCCGCTCAAGCGCAAGAGCCCGGCGCAACGCCCGCCGCCGCTGGTGGTGCTGTGCGATATTTCCGGTTCGATGAGTCAGTACAGCCGCATGTTCCTGCATTTCATGCATGCCCTGACCAACGACCGCGCGCGCGTGCACAGCTTCCTGTTCGGCACGCGGCTGACCAATATCAGCCGCCTGCTGCGCCAGCGCGACGTGGACAAGGCGCTGGCTGCCGTGAGCGAGAAGGTGCCCGACTGGTCCGGCGGTACGCGGATCGGCGCCACGCTGGAGGAATTCAACCGGCTGTGGTCGCGCCGGGTGCTGGGTCAGGGCGCCATCGTGCTGCTGCTGACCGACGGGCTGGATCGCGAGGGCGGCAAGGGCCTGGCGCGCGAGATCGAGCGGCTGCACAAATCCTGCCGCCGGCTGATCTGGCTCAACCCGCTGCTGCGCTGGGACGGTTTCGAGCCTAAGGCCGCCGGCATCCGCGCCATCCTGCCCCAGGTTGACGATTTCCGTCCGGTTCACAATCTTAGCTCCATTGCCGATCTGGCCGCCGCGCTGAGCCATGCCAGCGATGCCGGCAACCGGCTGAAATCGAACCTCGCGAGGATGGCCGCATGAGCGCTGATCCGACTGACGACGTGCTGGGCACCGCCCTGGACTGGAAACGTGCGGGCAAGGGCGTGGCACTGGCTACCGTGGTCACCACCTGGGGCTCGGCGCCGCGACCGGTGGGCAGCCAGTTGGCGGTGGATGATCAAGGCACGTTCATCGGCTCGGTCTCGGGCGGCTGCATCGAAGGCGCGGTGGTGACCGAGGCGTTGGATGCCATCGCCGACGGCAAGCCGCGCATGCTGGATTTCGGCGTGAGTGATGCCCAGGCATGGGAAGTCGGGCTGGCTTGCGGCGGCAAGATACAGATTTTTGTCGAGCGGCTGGACGGATGAAACAGGAAATCCTCGAACAGCTGCAGCAGGACCGCGCCGAGAAGCGGCCGGTGGTATTGGCCACCTTCCTGAAAACCGGTGAACAGCGTCTGCTGTATCTCTATGGCAAGAAGGGACTCAAGGACATCGATCCGCGCATCGGCGAGGCGGCACGCGCCGCCCTGCTGGAAGACAAGGCGCGCACGGTGGAAACCGAACAGGGCCCCCTCTTCCTCAATGTGTTCAATCCGCCGCTGCGCCTGATCCTGGTCGGGGCGGTGCATATCGCCCAGGCCCTGGTACCGATGGCGCAATTAGCCGGTTACGAGGTGGCGGTTATCGATCCGCGCAGTGCCTTCGGATCGCCCGAGCGTTTCCCCGGCGTGATCCTGTCGAACGACTGGCCCGACGAGGCCATGGCGCAGATGAAGCTCGACCTTCGTACTGCCGTGGTGACTCTGACACATGACCCCAAGATCGACGATCCGGCGCTGATCTCGGCGCTGAAGTCCGACGTGTTCTACATCGGTGCGCTGGGCAGCAAGAAAACCCATGCCTCGCGGCTGGAACGCCTGACCGCCGCCGGCTTCGGACCCGACGATTTCGCCCGCATCCACGGCCCGGTCGGCCTGAGCATCGGCGCAAAATCGCCGGCCGAGATCGCCATCTCGATCCTGGCGCAGATGACGGCGGCCCTGCGCCAGCCCTCGCAAGCTTCCAACGTGGCGGCCTGATCATGTTTTTTGGCCCCGTGCCGGTGCGCGAGGCGACCGGCGGCATTCTTGGCCACAGCGTCAGCGCCGGCAGCGAACGCTTCAAGAAAGGCCGCGTCCTGAGTCCGGCGGATATCGATACGCTGGCCCAGGCCGGGCATCGCGAAATCTATATCGCGCGGCTGGACGAGACCGATATGCCGGAAGACGAAGCCGCCCGGCGCGTCGCCACGGCGATTGCCGGCCCGCAGGCGCGCGTTGCCGCCGCCTTCACCGGCCGCGCCAATCTTTATGCCGACGCGGCCGGCCTAGTCCGCGTCGACCGGGCTCGGCTCGATGCCCTCAACGAACTGCACGAAGCCCTCACCGTCGCCTGCCTTGCCGATTACGAGATGGTCGAGGCCGGCCAGATGCTGGCGACCGTAAAGATCATCCCCTTTGCCGCACCGCGGGCCGTGATCGAGCAGGCAGAAGCAATACTGCGCGGCCAGCCGCCGCTGGTGCAGGTGGCGCCTTTTACGCCGCGCCGCGTCGGACTGGTGCTGACCCGCGTGGCCGACACAAAAGACAGCGTGCTGGAAAAGACCGAGGCCGCCGTTGCCCAGCGCCTCGCCCTGCTGGGCAGCCGCATCGGAGAAACCCGCATCGTTCCTCACGCCGAAGCGACGGTCGCCGCGGCCATAGCCGATCTCAAGACCGCCGGCTGCGCACCGATCCTGGTCTTCGGCGCCTCGGCCACGGTGGACCGCCATGATGTGGTACCCGCCGGCCTGACGCGGGCGGGTGGCGAGGTTCTGCATTTCGGCATGCCGGTCGATCCCGGAAACCTGCTGATGCTGGGCCGGCACGAGACGGTGCCGGTGGTGGGCGTGCCGGGCTGTGCGCGGTCGCCCAAGCTGAACGGCTTCGACTGGGTGCTGCAGCGGCTTTGCGCCGGCCTGGAGATCGGCCGGCACGACATCATGCGGATGGGCGGCGGCGGCCTGCTGAAAGAAATCCCCAGCCGGCCCATGCCGCGTGAACAAGGATCGCGCAGCAGCGCCCCGACGGGCAGCGGCGCGCCGCGGCGGCCGAAAATCGCGGCCCTGATCATGGCAGCGGGCCTGTCGCGGCGTTTCGGCTCAGGCCACAAACTGCTGGCCGATCTGGAAGGCCGGCCGGTGATCCGCCATGTGGTGGAGAATGTGCTGGCTTCGTCGGCCAGGCCGGTCCTGCTGGTCACCGGCCATCAGGCCGATGCGGTTCGCCAGGCCGCCGGACCGGAAGTCCAGGCAATCCATAACCCCGCCTATGCCGAGGGCCTGGCCTCCTCCCTGCGCGCCGGGCTGAGCGCCCTGCCGGCGGGCCTCGACGGGGTTTTGGTCTGCCTGGGCGACATGCCCGACGTACCGGCCGAGACGCTGGAGAGGCTGATTGCCGCCTTCAATCCCCTGGAGGGACGGGCCATCTGCCTGCCGATCCATGGGGGCAAACGCGGCAACCCGACGTTGTGGGGCCTGCAATTCCTGCCGGATCTGATGCGTCTGGAAGGCGATGCCGGCGCCCGCAGCCTGTTTGGGCCGCATGCCGAATGGGTCTGCGAGGTGCCCGTGGATACGCCAGGCATTCTGAACGATTACGATACCCCAGCCATGCTTGCGGCACGACAAAGTGGTAAAGCGTGACTCCAAGTCGTTGGGCTTAATCGAATTTTATCCACAGTTCGCCTATTAACCAAGCTATCTGGCTTTTTCCGCGTGCAGGAATTTGCCATAGTGGTTGTGCCGCGGGGGCAAAAACACAGCTAATCGGCAGGTTGCCGCCCTCTCCACGACCGTTACCGGAGAAAGCGACCGTTTCGATGAGTGAGGTTATCAACCAGAACCAGCCGTCGTATGACGACGAGAAGATGTTCACCGATTTCGACCGCCTTGTGCGCGGCAAGATCTTCGGCGGACGTCTGGCGGCGGTGATCCAGTTCGTCAATCCGAAGACTTTCGAGCGCAACCGCGAGAGCTACAACATCGTGGTGCACTCGATCCGGTCGCTGATGTCGAAATACGAAGGCACATTCTACACGCTGCACGATTATACCATCGTGCTGTTTGTGCGCCTGTCGGAACGCTTCTTCGACCAGACCTTCGAGAAGCTGGTGCTGGAGATCGACGACATCCTCACCCGCAACAATGTCGCCATCGGCCTGACGCCGGAAGAGGCGGAAAACGCCGTCCGCTGGTATCGGTTCGATAGCCAGTTCGAGGAACTGCAGGAACTGCTCGACAACATTCAGCAGCGCTTCCGCGTTTTCGTCGAGCGGCGCAAGCGCCTGCTGGCCAAGGCCGGCACCGCAGCGGGTCAGGGCGAAGGCGCCCCCCTCACCCCCGGCGCATTGCAGCAGATCGACGACATCCTGAAGAAAGCGGATGTCTCGACCTTCATGAAGCGCCAGCCGGTGACGCTGTGCTTCGGCAACCAGCCGCCGAAGCCGATCTTCCAGGAAATCTTCGTCGGCGTGAATGAGCTGCGCCAGGCGATCGCGCCCAACGTGAACCTGCGCGGCGCGCGCTCGCTGTTCCACCACCTGACCCGCACGCTCGACACCCGCGTGTTCCGCGCCCTGCTGGACGGCTACGTCACCCGCAACAGCGGCCCGTTCAGCATCAACCTGAACGTCAGCACAATCCTGAGCGACACCTTCCGCGATTTCGACAGCCGCATCGGCAACATCGTGAAGAAGGAACAGATCATCGTCGAGATGCAGCGCTACGATGTGTTCTGGGATTACAATGAATATCTTCTGGCCTGCGAGTTCCTGCACAATTCCGGCTACCGCATCCTGATCGACGGGATCACGCCAGACCTGCTGCAGCTATTCGGCCGCAAGGAACTTAAAGCCGACTTCGTCAAGCTGTTCTATTTCAAGGACAGGCACGAAGACTGGATCGACAAGGAACTGGCCAGCAAGATCGCCGAGACCGATCCCAACCGCGTCATCATGGCGCGTTGCGAGACCGAAGAGGCGATGCGCGCCGGCATGGCCGCCGGCATCCGCCTGTTCCAGGGCTGGCATATCGACAACATGATCCGCGCATCGCGCGAAGTGGTGAACTGAGCCGGCTACGGCTCACCCCCGCCCTTATTGCCTCTTTTCGAGAACAGGTAGCACCATGTGGAACCGCTCCACCCCAAAGCCCAACCAGACCGAGAGCCAGGTGACGGAAATCCGCGCTGGTGCTGCACCGCATCTCAAGAAGCAGGTCACCTCCAAGGACAATGAGCGGATCGAAAAAATCCTGGCCAGCATAGCCATCGACACGTCGCAGACCTTCAACGCGATGCTGGACTCGCTGATGGGCGAGCGGCCGGTCACGCATCACGAGGGCAGCCAGACCCGCGATTTCATCGTCAGCGTGTTCGATGAGATTCGTCAGGAAAGCAACCGCGATGCCGTGGTGCTGGCGCGCAAATTCGCCGATATGTGCATGCGCGCTGCCGACCAGTTGAACGACAATCACCAGCGCACCGTGGCGCGCTGCGTCAGCGAGTTGTTCGAGCAGTTCGCCGCCAAGCTCGACCATCGCGAGCCGGCCAATTCCAACTGAACGTCGCCGAGGGCTTCAGAACGGACCGTAATGGTCCAGTTCTCGCAGGAAGTTGCCGGCCAGCTTCACTGGGTCCTCCCCGGTGGCGGCCCTGAATAGCTGGGCATCCTCGGGCGACAGCTTCGCCAGCGGTCGGATCAGGCCATCGAAGAAGAGATAGAATTCACGATCACCGAACGGCAGGGCCTGCCCCTCGAACGGGCGCTCGATGTAAACATTCGAGGAAATGCCCACCGCAGTGGGATCGTGCTGCATCACCTTCATGGCCCATTCCTTGCGCGTCTCGAAGATGCGGAAGGATTTGATGACGCGGGCCGCCACCTTGAAATAGATCTGCTTGACGCGAGGATCGGCGTAGTATTCAGCCCAGTCGAGCGGGCCGCCGCCAGCCACGCGCAGCTCCTCGGCAACGCTGGCCGCTTCCTCAGCCATCGTATCGACCTCGTCGCCGAACAGCGAACGGACAAAGAAGAAATAGTTGCCGATCAGGCGGCGATCCAGTTTCTCCTCGGCGAAAAGCGTGTCGAGCGGGTGCACAAGCAGGCGACCAAAGGCATTGACCCGGGCGCCCTTGCGTTCGTCCTCTTCGATCACCTTCATCAGGGTGTCGTAGGATGCACGGTAGTAATGGTCGTAATCCGGCGATGATTTCATCGCCTCGACCAGTTGCCTGAGCGTGTCGAGGGTGAATGGTGCCTTCTGGGCCTGCTGCGCGGCGCCCTGAACCAGCGCATCGAGCAGCCTGTTCGCCATCTGGCGGAGGAAATCCGGACCCCGGGTGATCATCGTATTCTGTCTGGCCTGCAGCCGAATCCATTCTGATTGGCCGCAGCTTAAAGGGGCGCCCGGACGGAAGCGAGGCAATTCTTGGTGCAGGCTGGCGGCCCTGGATACGGTTTGTTAACCCTCGCGTTGCGAGGGCGCCCTCGCCTCGCTAGAGTGCCCTCCCGCTTCACAACCGCATCCAGTATTCGTCATGAGCCTGATCCTCACCCTGTCCTGTACCGACCGCCCCGGCATCGTCGCGGCGGTTTCCGGTTACCTGTCCGCCAACCACTTCAACATCCGCGAATCAGCGCAGTTCGGCGACGGCGAGACCGGGTTGTTCTTCATGCGGGTCTGCATCGAGGATCTGGAAAGCGGCCCGGATGGCCGCGGCCGTCCGGTTGAGGATATCCGCGCCGCCTTTTCTTCCATCGCCGCGCCTTTCGGCATGACCTGGGGCATCCATGACGAGCGCGTGCGTCCACGCGTGCTGATTCTGGTGTCGAAATTCGGCCATTGCCTGAACGACCTGCTCTACCGCTATTCGATCGGTGCCCTGCCGGTTGAGATTCCTGCCATCGTTTCGAACCATCGCGACTGGTACCAGCGCGCCGCCGCCCATGACATCGCCTATCACCACTGGCCGGTGACCGCGTCCAGCAAATCGCGGCAGGAGAAGATGCTGCGCGATCTTATCGAACAGGAGCGTATCGACCTGATCGTTCTGGCGCGCTACATGCAAGTGCTGTCGCCCGAACTATGCCGCGCCTTTGCCGGCCGGATCATCAACATCCACCATTCCTTCCTGCCGAGCTTCAAGGGTGCCAAACCCTATCACCAGGCGCACCAGCGTGGCGTCAAGCTGATCGGCGCCACGGCGCATTACGTGACCGAGGATCTGGATGAAGGGCCTATCATCGAACAGGAAGTGGCCCGCGTGGACCACAGCCATTCGCCGGATCAACTGGCCGCCACAGGCCGCGACATCGAAAGCCTGGTGCTGGCCCGCGCGGTGAAATACCACATCGAGCACCGCATCTTCCCGAATGGCAACAAGACCGTGGTGTTCCGCGGCTGAGGCCTGACCGGCGCCTTACTCGATCGCTTCGCTGCCCAGGCTTTTCGCAATCTTCTTAAGCAGGCGGATCAGGGTGGCGCGTTCCGCCGGGCTGAGCGCCACGACGATGTTCTTTTCATGCTGTTCGACCTTGCGGGTCAGTTCGGTCAGAAAGGCCTCGCCCTCCGGGGTAAGCCGCAATGCATAGGTGCGGCGGTCTTCCGGCGTGCGCTCGCGCAGGATCAGCCCCTTGCGTTCAAGCTGGTCGAGCGCCGGCGTGAGCGTGGACTTATCCAGCCCGACAGCGCGACTGAGCGCGGTCTGGTTGATGCCCGGATTGGCCCGCAGAAGGGTCAGCAGGCTGAAGCGGCCAGGCGTCAGTTCGCCCATGCGGTCGGCCAGTTTCCCCACCACACGCTCGAAATTCTCGAACACCGCCACCTGTGCGATGCGCAAGGCATAGCCGTAATAGCCAGGCAGCGGCCCCCTATCGATCCTGCGGCTGATTTTGCGGATGGCGGCCTTCCGGCCATTATCCGGCTGGGCGGTCTCGTCGGGGGCGCGTTTGCGGGAGCGGCTGGCCATCTTAGTTCATATGGCTTGGTAGATACAGGGCAATGGCCGGAAACAGCACCAGCAGGGCGAGGCGGACCAGGTCGATCAGGATGAATGGCATGACGCCCTTGTAGATCTGCCACAGGCTGACATCGCGGGCAATCGAGTTGATGACGAAAACATTGATTCCAACCGGCGGCATCACCATGCCCAGAGTTGTCACCATCACGATGATGACGCCGAACCAGATCGGATCGAATCCAAGCTGCAGCATCACTGGATAGATGATTGGAACAGTGACCAGGATGATCGCCAGTTCGTCCATCAGCGCGCCCAGAATCAGGTACATCGCCAGGATCAGAACCAGGATGCCATACGGGCCGATCGGCAGGCCGGTGAGGAAGTCGCTCACTTTCTGCGGGGTCTGGGTGATGACCAGAAAATAGCCGAACAGGAACGCGCCGATCACGATGGTGATGATAGCCGCGGAGGTGCGTACCGCCTCGACCAGACTGGACTTGATCTCGGTCCAGCCCAGGCGGCCACGCAGGATGCCGATCAGCAGGGCGCCCACCGCGCCGCAGCCGGCCGCTTCCGTGGCGGTGAATACGCCGCCATAGAGGCCGCCGACGATGCCGCCGAACAGAAGTACAGTCGCCCATATGTCGCGCAGAGACGCGATCCTTTCGCGCCAGTCGGCCTTGGGGCCGCGCGGCATCAGATCCGGCCGCAACCAGCCGAGCACCTGGATCACCAGTATGTACAGCGCGATCGCCAGCAGGCCAGGCAGCACGCCGGCGATGAACAGCTTGCCGATATCCTGCTCGGTGAGGATGCCATAGAGCGCGAACACCACCGAAGGCGGGATCATGATGCCCAGCGTGCCACCTGCGGCGATCACGCCGGTGGAAAAGCCGGGATGGTAGCCGAAACGCCGCATCTCGGGCAGCGTAACCGTCGTCATGGTGGCAGCTGTGGCCACCGACGAACCATTGATGGCGGCAAAGCCGGCGCAGGCCGCCACGGTCGCCATCGCCAATCCACCGCGCCGATGCCCTAGCCAGGCCTCGCCGGCACGGAACAGCTCGCGGCTCATGCCGGCGGCTGTCGCGAATGCGCCCATCAGGATGAACATCGGGATTACCGCCAGGTCGTAATCGGTGGCGACACGGATTGGCGATTGCGCAAGCAGGTTCAGGGCCGGCGCCGTGGCCGCCAGCAGGCCGAAACCGCCAACGCCGACGATGCCCATGGCGATGCCGACCGGCACGCGCAGCACCATGAGGATGAAAAGGACGACGAAGCCGCCGATGGCAATCAGATCACGATCCACGGTTACGCCTCGCTCCCGCCGGTCAGCGGTTTTCCGGTAATCAGGCGGATCAGCCGCAGCACCAGCAGCAGCGATGCCAACGCGATGCCGAGCGCCGCCACGGCATGGAAGGGCCAGACCGGCAGACGAAGGTCGAAGGTCTGTTCGTTGCTGGCGAAAACGCTGGTGACCTTGCTTTCGAGCATCCAGGCGAACAGCCCCATGAATGCCAGAGTCACAGCCGTGGCAAAAATGTCGATCAGGCGCTTGCCCCAGGCCGGCGCCAGTTCCCAGAAGCCATCCACCTGGATATGCCTGTTATGGAAACCGGCCACAGCAATACCCCAGAACATCGCGGTTCCGAGCATGAGGCGCGACAGGTCGAAGGAGTCCGGCAGACCGTAATTGAACAGCCAGCGCAGCATCACCGCTGCGAATGTCAGAACGGCAATGGCGCCAAGCAGCAGGCCGGCGATCAGCTCGACCCTGTCGATGAAGATTTTCATCTGGCAGTCCCCCCTGCCGGTACTCTACCGACGGACATCGCCGGAATGCAAATCGGGGCTGCGGCCGGTTTCCGGTCGCAGCCCCGGTCTTGCCTGCCGATCAGAAAGCGGCGTTGCGCTTCTTCAGTTCGGCCTTCAGCTCGTTCAGGGCCTGCTCGCCGTTGACGCCCACCTTCTTGACGTCCTCGTACCAGGCCTTGGTCATTTCCTCTGACAGCTTGCGCCAGGCGGCAATGTCGGCATCGCTGGGCTTCACTCCCTCATGGCCCGGCAGGGCCAGCATCTTGGCCTTGCCAGCCGCCTCGCCGTCAGCCCAGTTGGTGTTGAGCTTCTCGGACCATTCCGGCGTGCAATGCTCGTCGAACGCCTTCTTCTGCGCCGCGGACAGCTTGCCGTAAGTGCCCTTGTTCACCGCCAGCACGAAGTTGCTGATATAGAGCGGGGCGTCCATGTGGTACTTCACGGCCTTCTCGAAGCCGAAGATGAACACGCTGCCCCAGGGGAAGCTGATCGCATCGGCCAGGCCCCGCTCCAGCGCATCGCGCGCTTCCGGCGCCGTCACCTGCACGTTGGTGCCGCCGGCCAGAGTAACAAGGCGCGCCACCGAGGCATTGCCCGGACGGATCTTCATGCCTTTCAGATCGTCGGGCTTGGAAATCTTGACCTTGCTGTGGAAGGTGCCGGGATCATGCACGAAGGTGATGCACACCTTCACATCGCTCATCTCCTTCTCGGCATATTTGCGATACCAGGCATCGATCGCGGCAGAACCGCTCTTGCCGTTGGAGAAGAGGAAGGGAAGTTCGCTGCCGGCAATCACCGGGAAACGGCCCGGCGTATAGCCCGGATTTACATAGGTGATATCGGCGATGCCGTCGCGCGCCATGTCGTAGTGGTCCTTGGCGGCGCCAAGCTGCTGCGAGGGGAAAATCTGCGTCTTCACCGTGCCGTTCGTCGCCTTCTCCAGCGACGCGCCCCATTCGCCGAAGGCCGGGTGCAGCGGGTGCGACGGTGGCAGCCAATGCCCCAGACGCAGCGTGACCGGCTTGTCCTGCGCCTGCGCCGCCGGCGCGGTGGCGGCTAGGCCAATGGCAGCGCCGAGGGCCAGGCCCGCGGCATAGATAGGGATGTGGCGTTTCAGGGCCATGTGATTTCCTCCGCTAGCGGACCGTCTCGTGCTGGATGCCGGAGGTCCTTTGGTTTTGCCTCTCGACCCTATCAGGGGGTGTGGCGGGTGTAAATATAGTTTCGTTGGATACCAAACTATTTTTCTTGACCCTGGCCGGCACCGGTGGGAAATTCCGCCGTAATGGGAGGAATCGTCATGGAACGCTCTTTCGCGAAAGAGATTGAAGCACTGCGGCTGGGCGATGGCGACACGTTTCGGGGTGAAGGCATCCTGGCCGTCACCAAGGCCTTGCTGCAGTCCGGCGTCTCGTATGTTGGCGGATACCAGGGCGCGCCGGTCTCGCATCTGATCGACGTGCTGGTGCAAAGCCAGGACATTCTCGACGACCTCGGCATCCATCTCGAAACCTGCACCAACGAAGCCTCGGCGGCTGCCCTGCTCGGCGCGTCCATCAACTATCCGGCACGCGGCTGCGTCACCTGGAAGGCCATCGTCGGCACCAACGTGGCATCCGACGCCCTCAGCAACCTGGCCTCTGCTGGCGTGGTGGGCGGC
Source organism: Ferrovibrio sp. (assembly GCF_046297895.1). Taxonomy (GTDB): domain Bacteria; phylum Pseudomonadota; class Alphaproteobacteria; order Ferrovibrionales; family Ferrovibrionaceae; genus Ferrovibrio. The sequence continues at coordinate 295,974 of NZ_JBKBHC010000005.1, forward strand.
GCGCTGATCGTGGTCGGCGAGGATTACGGCGAAGGCGCCAGCGTGATCCAGGAGCGCAGTCATGCCTATGCCATGAAATCCTCCATGTGGCTGCTTGATCCGCGGCCCGACCTGCCCACCATCACCCGCTGCGTCGAACATGGCTTTGCCCTGTCGGAAGCCTCCAACACGCCGGTGATGCTGGAACTGCGCATCCGTGCCTGCCACGTCACCGGGGAATTCGCGGCCAAGACCAACAAGCCGGCGCAGGTTTCGCGCAACAGCCGCCTGCCAGGCCCGTCGGCATTCAACTACGACCACCTGGCCCATCCGCCGGCCACCTTCATGCAGGAAAAACTGAAGCTGGAGCAGCGCCTGCCGGCGGCACGCCGGTATATCCTCGATCACGGCCTGAACGAGACCATGCCCGGCGACCTGAACGAGGTCGGCATCATCGTACAGGGCGGATTATACAATGCCCTGAATCGCGCATTGATGAACCTGGGTTTGAGCGATGCCTTCGGCAACAGCCGCGTACCGACCCTGGTACTCAACGTTACCTATCCTCTGCTGCCCGCCCAGATCGCCGAATTCTGCGCCGGCAAGCGCGCGGTGCTGATGGTGGAGGAAGGCTCGCCCGACTATATCGAGCAGGCAATCCACGCCATCCTGCGCAAGGCCGACATCAACACCCGGCTGCACGGCAAGGGCATGCTGCCCGAAGCCGGCGAATACACCATCGAGGCGTTGACCCGCGGCCTGCTGGCCTTCATGAAGGCAGAGCAGCCGAAGCTTGATGTATCGAGCGCCGAATCCGCCTTCGGGGCGGCGCTGGACAACCGCAACTCGGCCCAGCAGCTCATCGGCCCGGGCCTGCCCCAGCGTCCGCCCACCTTCTGCACCGGCTGTCCCGAGCGGCCCGTGTTCACCGCCATCAAGCTGGCCGAACGCGAGATCGGCAAGGTACACATCGCCGCGGATATCGGTTGCCACGCGCTGGCCACCTTCGCGCCCTTCAGCGTCGGCCATTCGATTCTCGGCTATGGCATGTCGCTGGCATCGGCCGCCGGTGTCGGTCCGCTGATGAACAAACGCTCGCTGGCCATCATGGGCGATGGCGGCTTCTGGCATAACGGCGTGCTGTCGGGTGTGGCCTCGGCCCTGTTCAACCGTGGTGACGGCGTGCTGGTGATCATGCAGAACGGCTATACGTCTGCGACCGGCGTGCAGTACATCCCCTCCTCCGCCGGCAACCGCGTCGATGGCCAGCCCAGCGGCTCGGATATCGAAGGCACGCTGAAGGCGCTCGGCGTGCAATGGGTGCGCCGCCTGCGTTCCTACGGTCTGAAGGACATGACCGCATCGCTGAAGGAGGCGCTGACTACCGCCCGGAAAGGCCTGAAGGTCATCATAGCCGAGGGCGAATGCCAGCTTGCCCGCCAGCGCCGCCTGCGTGGCGATGAGGCGCGGGCCCTGAAAGCCGGCGAGCGTGTGCTGCGAACCCGTTTCGGCATCGACGATGCGGTCTGCACCGGCGATCATTCCTGCATCCGCCTCTCCGGCTGCCCCTCGCTCACCATCAAGCCCAACCCCGACCCGCTGCGCACCGATCCGGTTGCCAGCGTCAACAGCGGCTGCGTCGGCTGCGGCCATTGCGGCGAGGTGGCGCATGCCGCCGTGCTCTGCCCGTCTTTCTACAAGACCGAAATCGTACATAATCCGACGCTGTGGGACCGCCTGAACGACCGTTTCCACCGCATGGTGATCGGCTGGCTGGACGGCAGCAAAAGTCCTGCCCCGCAGCCGGCGGCGGGAGAGTGATCATGGCCATACCGCAACTCTCTTCCGGGCGTCCGATCTGCATCCTGGTTGCCGCCATGGGCGGCGAAGGCGGCGGCGTGCTGACCGGCTGGCTGGTCGGCGCCGCGCAACGCGAGGGCTATCCGGTTCAGAGCACGTCCATTCCCGGTGTCGCCCAGCGTACCGGTGCCACCACGTACTACATCGAGATCTGGCCTGAGAAGACCGACCGCCGCCCGGTGATGTGCCTGAACCCCATGCCGGGTCAGGTCGACGTGATGATCGCCAGCGAATTCGTCGAGGCCGGCCGCGCCATCGCCAATGGCTACGTCTCGCCCGACCGCACGCTGCTGATCGCCTCCACGCACCGCGTCTATGCCGTGGCCGAGAAAAGCGCCATGGGCGATGGCCGGTTCGACGCCGGCAGGCTGTTTCGCGCCGCGCAGGACCATGCGAAGCGCACCATCCTGTTCGACATGGATCAGGCCGCCAAAGATGCCGGCTCGATCCTGAATGCCGTGCTGCTGGGTGCATTGGCCGGCTCCGGCGCCCTGCCGATTCCATCGGATGCCTTCGAGGCCGGCATCCGATCGGAAGGCAAGGCGGTGGACAGCAACCTGGCCGGTTACCGCTTCGGCCTCGCCCATGGCCGGGGCGAACTGGAACAGGCCGCCGCGCAGCCGCAGGCACGGTCCAACGGCGCAACCGTCATGTCCGAGCACATCATGCGCCTGCCCGATGCCGCAAAGCGCATGGCCATGGAAGGCGTGCGGCGACTGGCGGACTACCAGGACGATGCTTATGCGAAACTCTATCTCGACCGGCTCGACCGCGTCGCCGCGCTGGGCGACGACGGCCTGACGGCGGATGTCGCCCGGCACCTGGCCCTGCGCATGAGCTTCGAGGACGTGATCCGCGTGGCGCAACTCAAACTGAAGCCCGAGCGCTTCGCAGCAATCGAAACCGAACAGCGCGTCAAGCCGGGCCAGCCCTATGCCGTGGCGGAATTCCTCAAGCCAGGCATCGAGGAGATCGCTGGCCTGCTGCCGCCCGCCCTGGCACATGGCATCCTCGGCTTGAGCGAACGCCGGGGCTGGAGCAAACACCTGCATCTTGCCATGACGGTGCGCTCGAACCGCATCGGCGGCTACCTCAAGCTGCGCCTGCTGTCCGGCCTGCGCGGCTGGCGCCCGCACAGCTTCCGCTATGCGGAGGAGCAGGCGCGCATTGCCGACTGGCTGGACCTGATCATGCGTGCGGCGAAGAAAGACATCCAGCTCGCCCGCGAGATCGCCGAATGCGCCAGGCTGATCAAGGGTTATGGCGACACCTTCAAACGCGGCGTCGGCAACTTCGCCCTGATCCGCGCGCGCGTGATCCTGCCGGCGCTGGACGGCCGCATTCCGGTTGCGCAGGCAACCGATGCCGTGGTTCAGGCCCGCACCGCCGCCCTGGCCGACCCCGAGGGTGACAGCCTGGCCAAAACGCTGGCGGCCTTCGAGGACAGCCTGAGCCGCCTGCCCCAGGCGGCGGAATGAAAAAGGCGCCCGCTTTGCCGGGCGCCTTTCTTGGTTCGGCCGATTGCCGCGATCAGGTGGTGGGCGGCGCGTATTTCACCGTGCAGCCATAAGGCCGCGCCGTGCTGACGGAAACCGGCTTGCCCTGCGCCAGCTCGCTCAACGCGGCATCGACGTAATTCTTCGCTCCGGCCAGATCGTCGACCCGGGCCGAGGGCTTGTCGTCGATGCCGCCGGCATAGGCCAGCTTGCCATCGGCGGCGATCACATACATATGCGGCGTGACCTGGGCGTTATAGGCGCGCGCAATCTGACTTCTCGGATCGAGGATGACGGCGCTGGGCGCAGCGCCACGGTCGACGGTGAGCTTGTTGGCCTGCTCGGGCGTGACATAGCCCTGCTCGCCCTGCGGCGAGGATACGATGGTGAGCCAGACCACGTTCTGCGCGGTCCACTTCTTCTGCAGGGCCTGCATGTTGTTGCCGTTATAGTGCTTGCGCACGAAGGGGCAGTCGTGGTTCGACCATTCCAGCACCACCGTCTTGCCCTTCAGGTCGGCGAGAGAAACGGTCTTGCCGTTGGAATCGGTGGCGGTGAAGGCCGGGGCCGGCTGCCCGACCTGGGGCCCGGCGGCAAACGACATCTGCGGCAGGCCGAAAGCAAGGCCGGCCGCGCCGATCAGGCCGGCGGCAAGCAGGGAACGTCGGGCGACTGTCATGGCATACACTCCTTAGCGGGTTGCAGGGGTGGAACTAGACGCGGAAGCCGTTACGGATCGCGCGCCGCGCTGGGCTACGCGATCCACCAGTTCGAGATGCTCCAGCACGATGGCTGGCGTCAAAATCTGCGGCAGCACGACGGTTTCGCCGCCGGCCAGCAGAAGGTAGAGCGGCACGCCGCTGCGGCCATGCTGCTCCAGCACGCGGGTGATCTCAGGGTCCTGGTTGGTCCAGTCGCCCTTCAGATAGGCAATGTTCCTGGCCCTGAAGGCCGCCTGCACGCTGTCGCTGGACAGGGCGGTGCGTTCATTGACCAGGCAGGTGATGCACCAGGCTGCGGTCATGTTGACGAACACCGGCCGGCCTTCGGCCACCAGGGCCGCCAGACGTTGGGCACTGTAGGCTTCGGCGCTGCCATTCCCAGTTCCCTGTGCCGTCTGCTGCATGCCCGGCGCAACGGGGTTCTGCGCCACGGCGTAGAGCGTGACGCCGGCGGCGATCATGGACAGCGCCGCCGCCGTTGCAGCCACGCGGCCGCGCAGGCCGAAGCTCCAGGCGGCCGCGCCCAGCAGCACCAGACCAAGCAAAGCGGCCAGCAGCCCCTGCTCGCCCACCTGCTGGCTCAATACCCAGATCAGCCAGGCGACCGTGGCATATAGCGGAAAAGCCAGGGCCTGTTTCACGCGTTCCATCCATGGACCTGGGCGCGGCAAGCGGTCGGCGAGCTGTGGAATGAACGTGAGCAGCAGGAACGGCAGCGCCAGGCCAAAACCGAGCGCGAGGAACACCGCGACGCCGACAGCAGACGGCTGGGTGAGCGCAAAACCGACCGCCGCGCCCATGAAGGGCGCCGTGCAGGGCGTGGCAACGATGGTGGCCAGCACACCGGTGAAGAACGAACCCTGATAGCCGCCGCGCCGCGTCAGGCTGTCGCCGATGCCGGCGAGCCGGCCGCCGAAATGCACCACGCCCGAAAGGCTGAGCCCCATGACAAACAGCAGATAGGCCAGCCCGGCCACCACCAGCGGCATCTGCAACTGAAAGCCCCAGCCGATCTGCGCACCGGCCGCGCGCAGACCCATCAGCAGAGCGGCGAGCGCGGCGAAACTGAACAGCACGCCGGATGTGTAGGCCATGCCGTGGCGGCGCATCCGCGCCCTGCCCTGCCCGGCATGCTCGACCAGGGCCAGAACCTTGATCGACAGCACCGGAAAGACGCAGGGCATGAGATTGAGGACGATGCCGCCCAGCAGGGCCAGCAGGGCGGCCTGCAGGATGGCGGACCAGTCGAGAGCCACAGCGGTGGCTGCATCCGCAGGCATTCCGGTGGGGATGCTGGTGAATTCGAAGGCCTGGCGCTGGACGCTGCCGCTGATGTCTTCCTCGATCAGCAGCAGGCCGCCCAGCAGGGGCGGCAGGGTTTCGGTCGCATAGAGGCTGCGCTTCAACCGCAGCGACAGCCCCTCGCCGTCGATATCGAGCTGCTGGCTTGCTGCATGCTCGATCAGGGTTTCGCTGAACGGCAGGAAGATGGCGCTGCGGATCGTATCGCTCCTCAGGCCCGGCGCGGTCACCTCAAGGCGATAGCCTTCCGGCGCCATCTGCAGCCGCGCCGACCAGGGCGCCGCCATCGGCAGGGCCTGTCTGGCGGCCTGGAAAAGCGTGGCCGTCGCAGGATCGGGACTGGCGGTATCGCCCGCTGGCAGCGCAAGCGACAGACTCGCCTCGCCGGGAATGCACTCTTTCTGGCAGACCAGCCAATTCACATCGGCTTTCAGCGTGACATCGCCGGCGGGAAGCTGCGCCGGCGGCCTGATCTGCGTCAGCAGGACCGTTTCGCCCTCGTAGCCGTAATTCATCAGATGGGCCACGGGAATGGCCTGGGGCACCGGCCACTCGATGGGACCGGCCGTGAAACCCGGCGGCAGGGTCCAAGCGATTTCCGTCGCCAGCCCGGAATCGCCGGGATTGCGCCAGTAGACATGCCAGTGCTCGGCCATGCGCAGGCGCAATCCGACCCAGAAAGGCTGGCCTGCCTTTATTTGCTGCGGTTCGGCAAGCAGTTCGGCCTGCACGAGGTCGTTGCCCGACAGCGGCGCCGGGTCTGCGGCATGGGCGGCAGCCCCCGGCAAGAGCAGCAGGGCCAGCAGGGCGGCACGGATCGCGGCAAGGCGCAGCATGGCGCTTAATGTGGACAAAAACGCTGTCGCGGCAAGGGCATGAGACTCACATCTGCGCGAGGACAGGCCCGCATCCGGCCCGGTGCCTAAAAAGCCAGCGAAACCGAGAAGGCGCCGAACTGGTCGTCGGTATCCTGGCCGGCATATTCGCGGGTGCGCAGCACATGGGTGTAGGCGAAACGCACGCCATCGACCACCACGGCCAGACCGAACTGGGCGTCGCCCACCAGGGTTTCCTTGTCCACGCTGCGACTGGTGGCGAATGTGTTGCCGTCAAGGAAGATGTTGTGCGCCACGGCACGGCCGTCGACGCCGGCAAACAGATACCAGCCGAAGCCGCCCGGCGCGCGCTCAAAATAGCCCGAACCGGGCAGGCTGGGCTGCACCCGGGGCGGGCCGTAATCGACCGGCAGGTTCTGGCCGATGCGCAGCATGGCGCCGCTGTTGGCATAGACATAGACATTGCCCAGCGAGGCGCCGGCATGGGGCGTGGCATCGATGCCAAAGCCGCCCGGCAGATGGAATTCGGGCGACTGCCAGCTGCGCTGGTAGGTGAATTGCAGGGTGGGTTCGTTCTTGAGCTGGCTGTCCCAGCCCTGCGCCTTGGGCGAGTCGACGATGTCGTGGATGAAATCCTGCGTCTCATGCGCCAGCGCGGCCGGACCGACCATGCCGATGCTGACCAGGAACTGGTCGAGCACGTTGTTCGTGCGCGCCACCAGACCGACCGAGCCATAAAGCCAGCCCGCATAGGGCCTGTCATTGGCGGGCGGATCGCGCAGCAGCTTGTCCGAGGCAGTGTACATGTTCTGACCGAGCGCGAATTCCACGCGGATATCGCTGTGGCCATCGAACATCGGCACCTTCAGCGCCGCCTCGCGCAGCCATTCGGGCTCGCCGCCCTTGGGCGTCAGATAGCTGATGCGGGCGCCGTTGGTGTAACGCCGGTCGGTGTCGTAGAAGAGATCGTTCTCCAGCACAAAACTGAAGATGCCGACCTGCTGCTGCGGATCGGTCTTGCGGGTGGCGGCCTTGCTGTCTGCGGCAGAGGTGGGGTCTGGATTGGCGGCGCCGGTGTCGGCGGCCTGTTGCGCCAGGGCTGGCGCAGCGACGGCAAGGCAGAGCAGGCCTGCGGATATGGAACGAATCATCATGGGAAAGCTTCTGATCGCGGGAGGGCGCCATCCTTGTGGCGGCAGAATATGGCGGCTTGTGGGCGACAATGGTGCAATCGGCGCCACGATCTCAATCCAGCGCCGGGCGGCCGCGGCCGCTTTTGACGGCGGCGCGTTTGCTTTTGGAGTCCAGCCGGCGCGTCTTCGAACCCAGGGTCGGCCGCGTGGCGCGACGGGCCTTGGGGGCGACGGCGGCGCGTTGGATCAGGGCGACCAGGCGATCCAGCGCGTCCTGGCGGTTGCGGTCCTGGCTGCGATGCTGCTGCGCGGTCAGCACCAGCACGCCATCGTTGGTGAGCCGGCTGCCGGCCAGCGCCTCGAGCCGCACCCGCACATCCTCGGGCAGCGAGGGCGAACGCCGCACGTCGAAGCGGAGCTGCACGGCGGTGGAGACCTTGTTGACATTCTGCCCACCCGGGCCCGAGGCGCGAATGAAGCTGGTCTCGATCTCGCGCGGGTCGAGGCTGATGCGAGGGGTGACGCGAATCATGGCCGCAGGCTACCTGCCCCCGCCCGGCCCGGCGAGGGTGATATCAATGATATCACTGATATCAAATCGGTGGTTTTGCGTCGTTTTGAGTCGTTTTTCGTCGAAACCTGCCGCGGCCCACCGTATGGCGGCGGGTTTGCGGCGGGGTTTGACGGGTCTGTGTGCCATTCGGGCGGCCTGCGGGTTTTTGCGCTGTTTCAGAAAGACGAAGGCCCGCGCGGGATTCCCGGCGGGCTTTACATACGATGGCGTGCAGAGTTGGGCATACGAACTGGCGGTGCCATCCTATGAGAACAATATAGGTACAGTCCGGCCGGCCGGCAAGCCGGGCCTTACCGCCTGCCCCCGCCCCGGCTAGCCTGACCGGATCAGGAGCATGCGCGATGACCGAACCCGCTAACGTGACAGACAATCCCGACCGCAGCCGCTTCGAGTTGGACGTGAACGGCCAGCTCGTGTTCGCCAATTACCGGCGCCAGGGCGAGACCGTGATCATCACCCATGTGGAAGCGCCCGTGGCGCTGCGCGGCAGCGGCGCCGCCGGCCGGCTGATGCAGGGCATCGTCGGCATTCTGCGGCAGCGGAATGAAAAGGTGGTGCCGCTATGCAGCTATGCGGCGGCCTGGCTGAAGCGCAAACCGGAGCATGCGGGCTTGCTGGCGCCCTAACCCGCTCTTTCCTATTCCCGTCCGAAATGACGGCGGATCGCGGTCTGGATTTCCGGGTCCAGCCGGCGGAACCCGACGCCGACATACCCGTCCGTCACGCGCGCCACCTTCACTTCGGCTTCGAAATTGAACATCCGCCCGTCGATATCGACATTCACCTTCACGGTGGCATCCTTGTTGACCGCCGGGGGATTCTCCATCGGGCCAAACAGCAGGCCAGCCGAACTCCAGTTACACAGCGGAACCTGCCGCCCATTCAGTGTGACATGATCATCCGGGCCACCGGTCTCGCGCCGGCTGGTGCGACGCTCCTGTTCGGCGCCACCAGTGCGGAAGAACCGCACCAGGCCCGCCAGCATGTTCGACTGGTTGGCCAGCATCTGAGTTGAAGCGTGGGTTTCCTCTACCAGCGCCGCATTCTTCTGGGTGATTTCATCCATCGCGGTGAACGCGATATTCACCTCGTTCAGCGCGGTGGTCTGTTCCTGGCTGGCATTGGCGATCTCGCCGATGATGCCGGAGACATTCTGTACCGCGCTGACAATCTCGCTTAAAGCCTCGCCGGTCTGCTTCACCAAGCCGGCACCCTGGTTCACTTCGGTGTTCGATTCCGTGATCAGCGCCTTGATGTCCTTTGAGGCATTGGCCGAACGCTGCGCCAGGGCGCGCACCTCCTGCGCCACCACGGCGAAACCCTTGCCCGCCTCGCCGGCGCGGGCGGCTTCCACGGAAGCATTCAGCGCCAGCAGGTTGGTCTGGAAAGCGATCTCGTCGATGAGGCCGACAATATCCACAACCTTTGCAGCACTGCCTTCGATGCGGCTCATGGCCGCCACCGCCTGCTCCACCACCGCACCGCCGCGTTCAGCGATGCGCCGGGCCTCACCCGAAAGGCGATTGGCCTCCTGGGCGTGGTCGGAACTCTGTTTTACCGTCTGCGTCACCTCATGCATGGCGGCGACCGACTGCTCAAGCTGTGCGGCCTGGCTTTCGGTGCGGCCGGCAAGGTCTTCGCTGCCATCGGAAATATCGTTGGCGGCGACGCGCACCACTTCGACGCTGTCACGAAGTTTGGCCGCGAATTCGGCCAGCTTGACGGTCATGCCATTCAGGCTGTTTTGCAGATGACTCAACTTGCCGCCATAACTCCCGGCCATCCGTTGGGTCAGATCGCCTTCGGCCAGGCCCGAGGCCACGCGGTCGATCTCATCCACCGCAGTGGCGAACGTGCCTACCAGATCGTTGATGCCACGGGCGATATCGCGCATGAAGCCGTTCTTGTTCTCAAGCGACAGGCGTTCCGTGAAATCGCCGGCATTGGCCTTCCGCACCAGGCTGCTGATTTCCTGTTCCACCGTCACCAGCTGGCTGACATCGGACCATTGCAGGACAGCGCCGATTTGCTCTCCACGCCGGCTGCGTGCCGGGGTGGCCTCGATTTCGAAAACCATGTTGCCGATGGCATGGCGTACCGGTCTGGAGAAATCGGCAATCGCGGCCTTGGCGTCGCGCCCACGCAGCGCATCATGCAAAACGCCAAGCGGCTGGCCCAGAATGGAATCGGCGCGAAAGTCGGCATGACGCTTCTGGATGTGCGTTTCGACCAGGCCGAGCATATCGAGCATGGCATTGTTGGCAAAAACGATCTTGCCTGCCGCGTCGCAAACGACGATGCCGCTGCGCGTGCCGTTCACCGCGCTGAGCACACGGGCGGCATCGATTGATGCTTCCTGCATCGTGATGACGCCACGCGCCAGATCGCCAAAATCGTCCTGCCGGTTTCCACCGGGCACTTGGGCGTCATAATCGCCGCGGCCGAGTTGTTCCAGCGCACCGGTAATCGCGCGCAGATTCCCGCCCACCAGACGGTTCAGGGAGAGGCAAAGCAACAAGCTCGCGATCAGGCCAGCGGCAACCAGACCAAGCAGGCCATAACGCGTTCCTCCTTCAGCCAAGGCCGGCATGAACAGCAACAACCCGCCGGTCAGCAGCAACACACCCAACGAGAGGGCGGCATTGGCTGTGATCAAGACGCGAGGGGACAGGGCTTCGAACAGTCCTTCTGTGGCTCTGCGCCCGGCGGCTGACTGGCGCTGAAGCCGGCGATACCACAGCAGCAGGGCCTGGGTCAGCTCAGTGGAAATGACGTGGAAACGACCAGTCGGCGAGGTATCGAGATCGTAACCGGCGCGATCACCAGCTAATGCTTTCTTCAGAGTCTCAGCGGCCTGAACATGGAACTCGGCATGCATGCGCCGGATTGCCTCATAATCGGCTCCCTTCTCGGCACGCGAAAGGCCGAGCGCGTCGCCATACAACCATTTGCCGAACTGGCAGAGATTATCCTTGCAGGCATGATCCGGCGTGATGTCGCTCTGGCGCGTTTCCACCGCTATCCGCAGTCTGTTCTTCCACTGGGCATGAGCAGATACTGCCTTGTCGATGGCGGTAAGGACGTGCGTGGTATTGAGCATGTCTGTCGATTCCATTTCTTTATTTTTCTTATTCTTGCTCAGTATTTAGCTGCAATAAAAATATACAATCCTAGTTAGTGGTAATTTTTTGATAACGGACGTTCTAAGCAACACGTCGGTATGCACAACAGACTAAACTTGCTTTTGCCAGAGTCTCATTCTGATTTCGGCGTTCCGCAACCCAGCCCAGCCATCATGAAGTCGCGTAACAGGCCGATCGGAATGCCGCCCTCAGCGAGGCCGGCGCGGGCTTCGTCGATGGCGGCCTGCAGGAATGGATCCATAATGATTGCCCCGCGCATGGTGGAAGGGGCGACGCAGCGCGCGGCGCCAATGCTCGGGTCAATTATCGGGGCTGGCAAGCATTGGCGACCCCAACGGGAGTCGAACCCGTGTCTTCACCGTGAAAGGGTGACGTCCTAGGCCTCTAGACGATGGGGTCGGCCTGTGGCGGTCCGAATCATGTGGCGCGGACCGCAGCGCCGGTTGCCCGGCGCGAGGCGCTGTGTAGCGGTTAGGCCTGCACAAATCAATAGCCGCTCTCCGGGAAATGGAAACCGCAGCGGCCCTCGGCCCGATCAGGATAGAAATATTGCGCACCAATTCCGCAATGGTACGCGGAAGGAGATACCGCGTTGCCTGAAGAGGCAGCATTTTGCTCAACAATTCAGCGGATTTAGCGTAATTTTCCGATTGTATACATGTACCATTTCTTTTAGGTTCGATGTCCATGAACGAGATGACCCGCCAGCCCTTTCCGGCCCGTTCCGCCGCTGCCGATGCCATGGCGCTGCTGCGCCGATTGCTGCAGGAGCAGGCCGGCAGGCCGAACGAGCCGCTGCCCACCGAACGCAGCATAGCTGCCCAGCTCAATGTCAGCCGCCGCGTGGTGCGCCAGGCGCTGGCCGAACTGGAGGCCGAGGGCAAGATCTGGCGCCGCCAGGGCAAGGGCACCTTCATCGGCCCGGCTCCGTCGCTGTCGGCCCCCACGCTGTCGCGACTGGCCAGCCGCACCAATTTCTACGAGATCATGGAGGTGCGGCTGCATCTGGAGCCCAGCCTGGCGCAACTGGCCGCCAACCGCGCCAGCGCCGAGCAGATCGCCATGATCCGGAAGCTGGCCGAGCGCCTGGCCGGCCGCGAGGCCGATGCCGATCCCTCCACGCTGGAACGCTGGGACAGCGCCTTCCACCGCTCCATCGCCGAGGCCGCCGGCAACCGACTGTTCCTCGATCTGTTCGAGGTGATCGACAAGATCCGCTACGACGCCGCCTGGCAGAGCATGCGCAGCCGCGCCCGCACGCCCGAGGGCAAGCGCCTGTCGGCGCAGCAGCATCTTGAGATCGCCGAGGCCATCGCCACGCGCGACGCGGCCCGTGCCGCCGCCGTGATGCGCCAGCACGTGGCGCTGCACCAGGAAAACCTGCTGCGGGCGCTGAATGCCGAAACCGCCGCGTCCTAGCCGCTCCGTTCCAGGGTCGATCATGTTCAAAGCTCCCTTCGCCTTCACCACCCGTCCCGAGATCAAGGGCACCTTCGGCGTGGTCGCCACCACGCACTGGATCGCCTCTTCCGCCGCGATGGGCGTGCTGGAGCGCGGCGGCAATGCTTTCGATGCGGCGGTGACGGCGGGCTTCGTGCTGCATCTGTGCGAGCCGCACCTGAACGGCGCCGGCGGCGACCTGCCCGCCCTGATGTGGGATGCCCGCGCCAGGCGCATCGACGTGCTATGCGGCCAGGGTCCGGCGCCGGCCAAGGCCAGCATCGCGCATTTCAAGTCGCTGGGCCTCGACCTGATCCCCGGCTCGGGCCTGCTGGCGCCCTGCGTGCCGGGTGCCGTGGATGGATGGCTGCTGATGCTGCGCGATTACGGCACCATCGACATCGCCGATGCGCTGGCGCCCGCGATCCATTACGCCGCCCATGGCTGCCCGCTGGTGCCGCGCGTGATCGATACCATCGCCACCGTGCAGCAACTGTTCAAGGATGAATGGAAAACCTCGGGCGCCACATGGCTGGACAAGACCGGCGCCTTGCCCAAGGCGTTTGCGCTGTTCAGGCAGGAAGGTCTGGCCGAGACCTACCGCAGACTGGTGAAGACCGGCACGGATCGCGGCGGCACCCGCGAACAGCGCATCGATGCCGCGCGCCGCGCCTGGCGCGAAGGCTTCGTGGCCGAGGCCATCGACAGGTTCTGCGCCAATACCGAGGCAATGGACGCTTCGGGCCGCCGCCATCGCGGAATCCTGAGCGGCGACGACATGGCGAAATGGCAGGCGCATGTCGAAACGCCACTGACCTACGACTACCGCGGCTGGACGGTGGCGAAATGCGGCCCCTGGAGCCAGGGTCCCGCTTTCCTGCAGCAGCTCGCGATCCTAAAGCATTTCGATCTCGATGCCATGGAGCCGGCCGGCCCCGATTTCGTGCATACCGTGGTGGAGGCCGCCAAGCTGGCCTTCGCCGATCGCGAGGCCTGGTATGGCGATCCGGATTTCGTCGACGTGCCGATGGCCGACCTGCTGTCGGATGCGTATAACGCGCAGCGCGCCGAACTGATCGGACCTTACGCCTCGCTCGACATGCGCCCGGGCAATCCGATGGGCAAGGCGGCGAAGCTCACTTCGATCAAGGCCGGCGAGGCCGGCGGCGTGGGCGTGGGCGAACCCACCGTGGGCCGCCTGGCCGGCAGCGATGGCGCGGTGACCCGCCGCGGCGCAGCCAGCGGCGACACCTGCCATATCGACGTGATCGACCGCTGGGGCAACATGGTCTCGGCCACGCCCTCGGGCGGCTGGCTGCAATCCTCGCCCACCATTCCCGAACTCGGCTTCTGCCTCGGCACGCGCGCGCAGATGTTCTGGCTGGAGGAAGGCCTGCCGAACTCGCTGCTGCCGGGCAAGCGGCCACGCACCACGCTGTCGCCCTCGATGGCGCTGCGCGACGGCAAGCCGGCGCTGGCCTTCGGCACGCCGGGCGGCGACCAGCAGGACCAGTGGCAGCCGCAGCTTTTCCTCAAACTCGTGCATCACGGCATGAACCTGCAGGAAGCCATCGACGGTCCGGCCTGGCATACCGAGCATTTCCCCTCCTCCTTCTATCCGCGCGCGGCCAAGCCGGGCCATCTGGCGCTGGAAGGCCGCTTCCCGAAGCAGACGGTCGAGACGCTGAAGGAGCGCGGCCACAAGGTGGAGGTCGGCGGCGACTGGTCGGAAGGCCGCCTCACCGCCTGCGCCACCGACGAAACGCCCGAAGGCACGCTGCTGCGCGCCGGCGCCAATCCGCGCGGCATGCAGGGCTACGCGGTGGGCCGGTGAGCCAGCCATGACCTGGTCCATCGTCGCCCGCGATCAACAGACCGGCGCCTTCGGCGTGGCGGTGACCACGAAGTTCTTTGCCGTCGGCGCGCTCTGCCCCCATGCCGCGGCCAATGCCGGCGCGCTGGCGACTCAGGCGCTGGTCAATCCCACCTGGGGCCCGCGCGGCATCGCCATGCTCAAAGACGGCGTGCCGGCGGCCAGCGTGATGGAACGGCTGGTTGACTCCGACCAGGGCCGCGAGACGCGGCAACTGCATCTGGTCGACCGCCATGGCGGCACGGCGCAGCATACCGGCCGCGACTGCATCGGCTGGTGCGGGCACAAGGCCGGCGACGGCTTTTCGGTGGCCGGCAACATGCTGGCCGGCGCAGCCGTGATCGACGCCACCCATGCCAGTTTCGCCGCCAGCGCCAAGCCTTTCGCCGAACGCCTGATCGACGCGCTGGATGCCGGCCAGGCCGAGGGCGGCGACAAGCGCGGCAAGCAGTCGGCCGCGCTGATCGTCTTCACCACCGAGGAATATCCGGCGCTGTCCCTGCGCGTGGACGACCATGCCGAGCCGCTGGCCGAGCTGCGCCGGCTGTATGGCCTTTCGCAGGGCCGCTTCGCCGCCTTTTCGAAATTCATGGCCACGCGCGAGAATCCAAGCGGCGTGTGGGACCGCGCCGTGATCGAGGCCGAGGCGCAAAGGCTGGAAAAACTGCAGCAGGAGGCCGGCTGATGGCCCTGCTGGAAGTCGAGGACCTGCGCACCCATTTCGCCACCGACCAGGGGAGCGAGTTCCGCGCCGTCGATGGCGTCAGCTTCGCGGTCGATGGCGGCAGAACGCTGGGCATCGTGGGCGAAAGCGGCTGCGGCAAGTCGGTGACATCTCTCACCGTGATGGGCCTGCTGCCGAAAACCGGCGCGCGCATCGCCGGCGGCAGCATCCGCTTCGCCGGACAGGACCTCAGCCGCCTGGATACGGATGCCATGAGCGACCTGCGCGGCAACCGCCTGGCGATGATCTTCCAGGAACCGATGACCTCGCTGAACCCCGCCTTCACCATCGGCGACCAGATCACGGAAGGCCTGATCCGGCACAAGGGCGTGAACGCGGCAGAGGCGCGCGCGCAGGCGATTGCCATGCTGCGCAAGGTGAAGATTCCGGCGCCGGAAAAACGCATCGACGACTATCCGCACCAGCTTTCCGGCGGCATGCGCCAGCGCGTGATGATCGCCATGGCTTTGGCCTGCGGTCCGGAGCTGCTGATCGCCGACGAGCCGACCACGGCGCTGGACGTGACGGTGCAGGCGCAGATCCTCGACCTGCTGCGCGAATTACAGCGCGACCTGGGCACCGCCATCCTGCTGATCAGCCACGATATGGGCGTGATCGCCGAGATGGCCGACGAGGTGGCGGTGATGTATGCCGGCCGCATCGTGGAGAAGGCGCCGGTCGAACGGCTGTTCGCCGAGCCGCAGCATCCCTACACCATCGGCCTGCTCGGCTCGATCCCGCGGCTGGACGTGACGCGCGAGCGCCTGCCCGCCATCCAGGGCAGCGTGCCGGACCCGATGAACCCGCCGTCCGGCTGCCGCTTCAATCCCCGCTGTCCCTTTGCCGATGCCGAATGCCGGGCTGCCGCGCCCGAACTGCGCGACGTGGGCGCAGGGCACGCCGTTGCCTGCTGGAAGGCGCCGCTGCTATGACCGCCCTTCTCGAAGTGAATGGCCTGACCAAGCATTTCACCGCCAAGACCAACTGGCTGGGCCGGCCGGTCAGCCATGTCTCGGCGGTGGATGATGTCAGCTTCAGCCTGAAGGCCGGCGAGACCTTGAGCCTGGTCGGCGAAAGCGGCTGCGGCAAATCCACCACCGGCCGGCTGGTGCTGCGCCTGCTGGACCCCACCGCCGGCACGATCCGCTACGATGGCCGCGACATCACGCGACTGGACGGCAGCGCCCTGCGCGACCTGCGGCGCGAGATGCAGCTGGTGTTCCAGGATCCCTACGCCTCGCTCAATCCGCGCATGACCGTGGGCGACATCCTGGCCGAACCGCTGATGCTGCATGGCCTGGTGCCGCCGGAAAAACGCAAGGCCCGCGTGGAGGAACTGCTCGGCCTGGTCGGCCTGCGGCCCCTGCATGCCCGGCGCTACCCGCACGAATTCTCCGGCGGCCAGCGCCAGCGCATCGGCATTGCCCGCGCACTCGCCGTGCAACCCAACCTGATCGTCGCGGACGAAGCGGTTTCGGCGCTGGACGTCTCGGTGCAGGCCCAGGTGCTGAACCTGCTGAAGGACCTGCAGGCCCGCTTCGGCATCGCACTGGTATTCATCGCCCATGATCTGGCCGTGGTGCGCCATATCTCGCAACGCATCGCCGTGATGTATCTGGGCCATATCGTCGAGATCGCGCCGGCAACCGAACTGTTTGCCGCGCCGCGCCACCCCTATACCCGCGCCCTGCTGTCGGCCATTCCGGTTCCGCAGCCCAAGGCGAACCGCCAGCGCATCATCCTGACCGGCGACGTGCCCAGCCCGATCGACCCGCCCGGCGGCTGCCGCTTCCATACGCGCTGTCCCTTCGCCGTGGATCTGTGCCGGCAGACGAAACCGGCCATGGAAGACGCCGCAGCAGGCCACAGTGTCGCCTGCCATCGCTGGCGCGAGTTGCCGGACGCAGCACCCCTGCCCGTCGAAACCGACCGGCCCGGCGCCGCGCGCCTGGCCCGGCTGCAGGCGAAATTCAGCGAACCCGTGACCCAAACCGAATAATCAACAGGAGAGAGGCAGACATGTTCAGACACGCTACCTATGCCGCCTTTGCGGCGTTACTCATGGCGGCTGCTCCCGGCGCCATGTCATCGGCTTCGGCCCAGACCCTGAAATTCGGCCTGGCCGAAGATCCCGACGCCCTGGACCCGACGCTGGCCCGCACCTTCGTCGGCCGCGTCGTCTTTTCGGCCCTGTGCGACAAGCTGGTGGATATCTCGCCCGACCTGAAGGTCGTGCCGCAGCTTGCCACCGAATGGAGCTGGTCGGCCGACAACAAGAGCCTGACCTTCAAGCTGCGCCCGGGCGTGACCTTCCATGACGGCGAGAAGTTCGACGCCGAGGCCGTGAAGTACAATATCGAACGGCACAAGACCATGCAGGGCTCGCAGCGCCGCGGCGAGCTGTCGGCCGTCACCTCGGTCGAGGTGGTCGATCCCCTCACCGTTCGGCTGAACACGGCCGCACCGTTTGCGCCGCTGCTGGCCACGCTGACCGACCGCGCCGGCATGATGATCTCGCCCAAGGCCGGACAGGCGCTGGGCGACAAATTCGCTACCGCGCCGGTCTGCGCCGGCCCGTTCAAGTTCGTCGAACGCGTGGCGCAGGACCGCATCGTGGTCGAGAAATTCGACGGCTACTGGAACAAGGCCAACATCCACTTCCAGCGCATCGAATTCCGTCCCTTCATCGATGCCACCGTGCGGCTCGCCAATCTGCGCTCCGGCCAGCTTGATATCCTGGAGCGCCTGGCCGCCACCGACGCGCCCAGCGTGCAGAAGGATGCCAAGCTGAAACTCGGCTCGATCACCGAGATCGGCTATTACGGCATCACCATCAACATCGGCAAAAGCGACAAGGCCAAGACCTCGGCGCTCGGCTCGAATGCCAAGATCCGCGAGGCCTTCGAGCTGTCGCTCGACCGCAACGGTATCAACAAGGTGGTGTTCGACGGCCTGGCCACGCCGGGCAACCAGTGGGTCGCGCCGAACAGCCCGTATTACGCCAAGTCGTCGCCGATCCCCAAGCGCGACGTGGCCAAGGCCAAGGCCCTGCTGAAGGAGGCCGGCAATCCCAATCCGGTGGTCAACCTCGTCACGCCCACCACGACCGATGCCCGCAACATCGCCCAGGTGGTGCAGGCCATGGCCAAGGAAGCGGGCTTTGACGTGCGCATCCAGGCCACCGAATTCGCCACCTCGCTCAATATGGCCGACAAGGGCGATTTCGAAGCCTATATCCTGGCCTGGAGCGGCCGTCCCGATCCGGACGGCAATCTCTACAGCTTCCATGGTTGCAAGCAGCCGCTGAACTATTCCGGTCTGTGCAATCCGGCGCTGGACGAGATCCTGAACGACAGCCGCCTGACCACCGACATGGCCCAGCGCCAGGCCGCCTGGAACAAGGCTGCCGCCATCGTGCTGGCCGAGCGCCCGATCGTCTACCTGCTGCATCGCAAGTGGCTATGGGCCTATGGCAACAAGCTGCAGGGCTTCAAGGAATATCCCGACGGCCTGATCCGCTTCACCGGCATGAAGCTCGGCTGATATCCCGGGGATCGCGGCGCGGCCGCGATCCCCTCTCCATTCTCACCAGGGCCCCATGACCCGTTTCCTGTTCCGCCGCCTCGCCATCCTGCTGCCGACACTTCTGTTCGTGTCGATCATCATCTTCGGGCTGCAGCAACTACTGCCCGGCGACCCGGCCATTGCCATGGCGGGCGAGGAACGCGATCCGGAAACCATCGAACAGATCCGCGATAAATATCACCTCAACAAACCGATCCACGAACGTTACCTGATCTGGATCGGCGGCGTTCTGCAGGGCGATTTCGGCGAATCCATCCGCATCCAGCTTCCGGTATCGCAACTGCTGGTCGAGAAGCTGCCGGTCACCATCGAACTCGCCGTCCTATCCATGCTGGTGGCGTTGGGCATCGGCCTGCCGGCAGGCATGATCTCGGCGCTGTATAACGGCCGCTGGCCCGACTATGTCGCCAATGTGGTCGGACTGTGGGGTCTGTCCACGCCGAATTTCTGGCTTGGGATCATGATGATCCTGCTGTTTTCGGTGGAACTCGGCTGGCTGCCGGCATCGGGATATGTCAGCCCGCTGGAAGATCCGCTCGGTAATCTGGAATCCATGATCATGCCCGCCTTCGTGCTGGGCACCGGCATCGCCGCGGTGATGATGCGCCATACACGCAGCGCCATGCTGCAGGTGTTGTCCAGCGACTATATCCGCACGGCGCGGGCCAAGGGCCTGCGCGAGAAGATCGTGATCGGCAAGCATGCCCTGCGCAATGCCGCCGTGCCGGTGATCACGCTGGGCGCGCTGGAATTCGGCCAGCTTCTGTCGGGTGCCGTGCTGACCGAGCAGATTTTCTCGATCCCCGGCTTCGGCAAGCTGATCGTCGATGCCGTTTTCAACCGCGACTATGCCGTCGTCCAGGGCGTCGTGCTGTGCACCGCAACAGCCTACATCGTGCTGAACCTGCTGGCCGACATTGCCTATTTCCTGGTGAATCCGAGGCTGCGCGCATGAGTGCCGTGACGATGGACGACGCCGCCAAAACCGCCCAGCGCGAGGAAAGCCCGGCGCGGCGCGCCTTTCGCCGGCTGCTGAAGCGCAGGGGTGCCGTGGTCGGCCTCGTGGTGGTGGTGGCATTCGTGCTGCTGGCCGTGCTGGCCGACGTGGTCGCGCCATATGATCCCACCGAGGCAGACTGGAGCGCGTTGCGCGCCGCACCCACACTGGAACATCCCTTCGGCGGCGACGAGCTGGGCCGCGACGTGCTCTCCCGCGTGATCCATGGCGCACGCGCCTCGCTGTTTGCTGGCGTGATCTCGGTTTTCCTCGCCCTGCTGATCGGCATTCCCGTCGGCTTGCTGTCGGGTTACGCCGGCGGGCTGGTGGATGGCCTGATCATGCGCTTCACCGATGCCATGCTGGCCGTGCCCTTTCTGATCCTGGCGATTGCGATGGCCGCCTTCCTCGGCCCCAGCCTGACCAATGCAATGATCGCCATCGGCATCTCGGCGGCGCCGATCTTCATACGGCTGACCCGGGCGCAGGTGCAGGCGGTGAAGGTGGAAGACTATATCGAGGCGGCGCAGGCTGTGGGCAATCCGCCGCTGCGCATCGCACTCCGCCATATCCTGCCCAACATCTGGCCCGCCCTGATGGTGCAGGCCACGCTGACGATTGCCTCGGCCATCATCGCCGAGGCCAGCCTGTCCTTCCTCGGCCTGGGCCAACAGCCGCCGGCGCCAAGCTGGGGTAGCATGCTCAACACGGCAAAGGATTTCCTGACACAGGCGCCCTGGATGGCGATCTGGCCCGGCCTGTCGATCTTCGTGGTGGTGCTGTCGTTCAACCTGCTGGGCGACGGCCTGCGCGACGCGCTGGACCCGCGCCACAAAGCGTAAGCCTTGCCCGAACGGTTTCGCCTCCCTACGATCACCCGCATCGTATACGGAGGACGCCATGGGCCACGATCATCACCACACCGACTGGAAGCATGACGGCGTGCGGGTGATTCCGGCCGACCAGCTCGATCCCACCACGGCCGGGCAGACGACCGGCATGAATCGGGCCACCGCGATCAATTTCGCCCGCGTCGGCGCGCAGAAGATCTGGGCCGGCACCGTGCATATCCATGCCAATGCCAAGACCGGGGCGCACCATCACGGCGACCTGGAAAGCGTGATCTACGTGGTGAAGGGCAAGGCGCGCATGCGCTGGGGCAACAACCTGGAATTCGTGGCCGAGGCCGGCCCGGGCGACTTCATCTTCGTGCCGCCCTACGTGCCGCACCAGGAAATCAACGCCAGCAGCGACGAAACGCTGGAATGCGTGCTGGTGCGCTCAGGGCAAGATCCCGTCGTGGTGAACCTGGATATCGAGCCGGCGGAAAAGCCCGAGAACGTGGCCTGGGTGGACCCCATCCACAAGCATCCAGGCCACGCCGATCCGAACAGCAAGCGTTGATCGCCGGCACCTGCTCCTGACATGACCTTCCTCAAACGGCTGCACGGTTCGGGCAACCGTCGCGGCATGATTTCCTTCCTGCTGGCGGTTGTCCTCTTCACCATCAACGAGGCGCTGTGCAAGCTGGTCTACGGCGATGTGCCGGCCAACCAGATACTGGCCCTGCGTGGTCTGATCGCCACCATCGCCATCCTGGGGATGATCCAGGCCACCGGCGCCATGCCCAAGATCGGCGGGATGTTCGACCGCCATGTGGTCCTGCGCAGCAGCATCGACCTGATCAGCAGCTATTTCTACATGATCGCGCTGTTCCACACGCCGATCGGCAACGTCATGGCCATCCACATGTCATCGCCCCTCATGATGACGGCGGTGGTGGCGATCGTGCTGCGCGAAGCCGTCGGCTGGCGACGCTGGGTCGCGGTCATCGTTGGTTTCCTCGGCGTTCTGCTGGTGGTGCAGCCGCGTGCCGAAAGCTTCAGCGCCTACTCGATCCTGGGTGTCAGCGCGGCGGCCTGCATCGTGGTGCGCGACCTGGTGACCAAGAAGATCAGGGCCGAGATTCCCTCCTCGATCATCATCCTCACCAATGTCGGGATGCTGATGCTGGTGGCGCTGACCCTTGCCCTGATCGAGGGCTGGGTGCCGATGGGCCTGCGCCAGTTCAGCTTCGTGGCAATTGCCGCCCTGTGCATCGCCGCCGGCTATCTCTGCACCGTCGACGCCTTCCGCCATGCCGAGGTGCACGTCATCGTACCGCTGCGCTATACCGGCCTGCCGCTGGCGCTGCTGCTCGGCTGGCTGGTCTGGGGCGATGTGCCCAATGCGCTGGCCAGCGTCGGCATCCTGCTGATCGTCGGCAGCGGTCTTTACGTGTTGCATCGCGAACGCCTGCGCGGCAAGGAAGCTGCCGCCAAGGCCGCGGCCACGCCTCCGCCCTGACCGGAATCCGGCTAAGCGGCCATCTGCAACGATGCAATAATCGCCGCCTTCAGCCCTGCGGCTGCGCCGCATCCTCCAGCACGAACTGCACCCGGCGCTCGCCGCGCCAGTAATCGGCGCGCAGGTGGCCGCCCAGATGCAGCGGCGCACCGGTCTGGCGGGCCTGCAACAGGGCCGGGCCAAGCTCGCCCTCGATGCTGCGAAAGGCGATGGCCTTCAGGCGCGGGCCGCTGCCGTCGCCGCCGGCCAGCAGGCAGCGCACATGCTTTTCGCCCACCACATCGGCAGTGATGACGCGCGCCGCCGTCAGCGCAAAGCGCGGCTCCGGGTTGCCCGAGCCATAGGGCCCGAGCTGTTCCAGCTTTTCAAACAGATCGACATTGCAGCCGCCGACGCCCACGGCACCATCGAAACCCAGCGAGGCAGAGGCGCCGGCGCGGGTCACCGCGTCGCGCAGGCGCTCGTTGAGGAAAGCCTTCAACTCGTTCAGCTTCGCCGCTTCCACCGTCAGGCCGGCTGCCATGGCATGGCCGCCGCCATTCACCAGCAAACCCGCTTGGCCGGCCGCCACCACGGCGGCGCCGAGATCGACGCCGGGGATCGAACGGCCCGAGCCCTTGCCGATGCCATTTTCATCCAGCGCGATCACGAAGCTGGGCCGGCCGGCCGCCTCGCGGATGCGCGCGGCCACGATGCCGATCACGCCAGGATGCCAGCCCTGCCGCGCCACCAGAGCCAGGGCGGCCGTTTCGGGCACATGCTCCAGTTCCTGCATGGCTTCAAGCAGAACCTGTCCTTCGATTTCCTGCCGTTCGCGGTTGTAGCGATCAAGCTCTGCGGCCATGGCCGCCGCTTCGCGCGGATCGTCACAGGACAGCAGCCGCGTGCCGAGATCCGCCTGGCCGACGCGGCCGCCGGCATTCACGCGCGGCCCGAGCAGGAAGCCGAGGTGATAGGCACCGGGCGGTTCGTTCACGCCGGCGATGTCGGCCAGGGCGGCAAGCCCGGCATTGTTGCGCCCGCGCAGGATCTTCAGCCCCTGCCCCACCAGCGCGCGGTTCAGGCCGGTGAGCGGCACCACGTCGCAGACGGTGCCCAGCGCCACCAGATCGAGCCAGCCCATCAGGTTGGGTTCCGGCCGATCCGCATTGTAGAAGCCGCGTTCGCGCAGGCGGCGGTTCACCGCCACCACCAGCAGAAAAGTGACGCCCACGGCGGCGAGCTGGCCAAACCCCGGCTGCTCGTCCAGACGGTTGGGATTGACGATGGCCACGGCGCGCGGCAGGTCGGGCTCGGCCAGATGGTGGTCGGCCACGATCACGTCCAGACCGGCGGCGGCGGCATCCTCCAGCGGGGCGAAGGCCAGCGTGCCGCAATCCACGGTCACCACCACCTTCACGCCTTCGGCCGCCAGCCGGCGCAGGGCCGGCGCATTGGGGCCATAGCCCTCTTTCAGGCGGTCAGGGATATAGACGCGCAGAGGCCGGCCGATGGCGCGGAAGAAGCGGTTCAGCAAGGCCGTGGAGGTGGCGCCGTCCACGTCGTAATCGCCGAAGACGGCCACGCTCTCGCCCACCTCGATGGCGCGGGCCAGGCGGTCGGCGGCGGCATCCATGTCGCGGAAGCGCGAGGGATCCGGCAGCAGGCGCCGCAGCGAGGGATTGAGGTAGTCCTCAAGCACGTCCAGGTCGATGCCGCGCCCGGCCAGCACGCGGCCGAGGATTTCCGGCAGTCCGGCCTGCTGCGCCAGCGCCAGCGCCAGCCGCTCGTCGCTATTGCGCAGGCGCCAGCGGCGCCCCTGCACCGACCGGGTTACGCCCAGGAACGGTGTTTCGGAAGCGGCCGGCGCGGTCAGCAGGCCGTTCATGCTCAGACCGGCGTGCGGATCACCGCCTCGATGCGGCGGATCGTACCGGTCTGCGAGCGCATGACGATGGAATTAGCCCTGTGGCCGCCGGGCACGCGCCGGATGCCGTGCAGCAGCGGGCCGTCGGTGACGCCGGTGGCCGAGAAGATCACATCGCCCGAGGCCATGTCGGTGAGGTTATATTTGCGGTCGAGCTTTTCGATGCCAAGACGGCGCGCGCGGCTGCGTTCGTCCTCGTTGCGGAAAATCAGCCGGCCCTGCATCTGGCCGCCGATGCAGCGCAACGCCGCCGCCGCCAGAACGCCTTCCGGCGCGCCGCCCGAGCCCATGTATATGTCGATGCCGGTATCGGGGTCGGTGGTGGCGATGATGCCGGCCACGTCGCCGTCGGAGATCAGGGCGATGCGGGCGCCGGTGCCGCGCACCTGGCCGATCAGATCCATGTGGCGCGGTCGGTCGAGGATGCAGACGGTGAGCTCGGAGACCGCGATGCCCTTGGCGTCGGCCAGGCGCTTCAGGTTCTCGGCCGGCGCCAGGTCGAGATCGACGACGCCCTCGGGCAGTCCGCCGCCCACGGCGATCTTGTCCATGTAGACATCCGGTGCATTCAGGAAGCAGCCGGCATTGGCGAAGGCGATCACCGTCATGGCATTGCTGCCGCCCTTGGCAGTGATCGAGGTGCCTTCCAGCGGATCGAGGGCGATATCGATGCGCGGTCCGGTGCCGGTGCCGACCTTCTCGCCGATATAGAGCATCGGCGCCTCGTCGCGCTCGCCCTCGCCGATCACGATGGTGCCGTCGATGCTGAGCGCATTGAGGGCCGTGCGCATGGCATCCACCGCGGCCTGGTCCGCGGCCATCTCGTCGCCATGGCCGACCCAGCGGGCGGCGGCGATGGCGGCTGCCTCGGTGACGCGAACGGCTTCCAGCGTCAGGTTGCGCTCGACCGAGATACTGTCGACTGCAACCGGCGCTGTCGCCTTCGCCTTGGATTTGACTGCCTTGCCCGTCGCCATCGTCAGCTCCAGAGCGGTTGAAAGGTTTATTGCGGTTCGATGCGGATCAGCGCCGGCGGCTGCAATACCGAACGCAGCCTGGCGATGCGCTTCATGGCGCGGACCATGTCGGCCTCACGCGCCTCGTGACTGATCAGCATCACCGCCACCGGCTGGTTCTCGGCTTCCGAGCGGCCACGCTGCACCAGGCTTTCGATCGAGATCTTCTCGTCGCGCAGCACAGCCGATACATCGGCCAGAACGCCTGGCTGATCGCGCACGATCAGGCGGATGTAGTAACGGCCGACATGATCGGCCATGGCGGCGGCCTTCAGCGGCTGCAGTTTCGCCGCCGGCACGCCGAAGGCGGGCGCATGGCGGCCGGCGGCCAGGTCGGCCAGGTCGGCCACCACGGCCGATGCGGTCGGGTTGCTGCCGGCGCCGCGGCCCTCGAACATCACGCGGCCGACATAGTCGCCTTCCGCCGCCACCGCGTTGAACACGCCGTCCACATGGGCGATCGGCGTATCCGCCGGCACCATGCAGGGATGCACGCGCTGCTCGATGCCGCGCGGGGTGCGGCGGGCGATGGCCAGCAGCTTGATGCGATAGCCGAATTCCTTGGCAAAGGCGATGTCGATGGCCGAGACGTGGCGGATGCCCTCGACATGTACGGCGCTGAAATTCACCTGGGTGTTGAAGGCCAGCGAGGTGAGCACCGCCAGCTTGTGGGCGGCGTCGACGCCGTCCACGTCGAAGCTGGGATCGGCCTCGGCATAGCCCAGCTTCTGCGCTTCCCGCAGCACCTCAACGAAATCGCGGCCGGTTTCGCGCATTTCGGTGAGGATGTAGTTGCAGGTGCCGTTCAGGATGCCGGTGATGCGCTCGACGCGATTGCCAACCAGGCCTTCGCGCAGGGCCTTCAGGATGGGGATGCCGCCGGCCACCGCGGCTTCGAAGGCGAGCGGCGCCTGCTTGGTTTCGGCCAGGGCGGCGATCTTCGCGCCATGCATGGCCAGCAGCGCCTTGTTGGCGGTGACCACGCCCTTGCCCAGTTTCAGCGCCGTTTCGACCAGTTGCCGCGCCTTGCCGTCGGCGCCGCCGATCAGTTCGACCACCACCTCGACTTCGGGATCCTTCGCCAACTCGACCGCATCGGCATACCAGCGCCAGCCGCCTTTCGGCATGTCGCGTTTCTTGCGCTTATCGCGGGCGGAGACCGCCACCACCTTGATCGGACGGCCGGCCCGCGCCGCGATCATGCCGGCATGCTGATCCAGCAGGCGCACCACGCCGGCGCCCACCACGCCCAGCCCCGCGATACCGACTTTCAGCGGCGGCGCCGACTTCACATAGACCTTAACCATTGGCGACAGCCTTCTCCGCCGGATCGGGAAGATTGGAGGGCGAACCGAGCAGGCGCTTGATGTTCTTCACGGCCTGACGGGTGCGATGCTCGTTTTCGACGAAAGCGAGCCGCACGAAGTTATCGCCATGCTCGCCGAAACCGATGCCCGGCGCGACGGCGACCTCGGCCTCGCGCAGCAGCAGCTTGGAGAATTCCACCGAGCCGAGATGCGCATAGCGCTCGGGGATCGGTGCCCAGCAGAACATCGAGGCATTCGGCATCGGGATCGGCCAGCCGGCGGCATTCAGCCCTTTCACCAGCACGTCGCGGCGCGACTTGTAGGTCTGGCGGATTTCCTCGACGCAATCCTGCGGGCCGTTCAGCGCCGCGGTGGCCGCCACCTGGATCGGCGTGAAGGCGCCGTAATCGAGGTACGACTTCATGCGCGCCAGCGCGCCGATCAGCACCGGATTGCCGGCGCCGAAGCCGATGCGCCAGCCCGGCATGTTGTAGGTCTTGGACAGCGAGGTGAATTCGATCGCGATGTCCTTGGCGCCTTTCACCTGCAGGATCGAGGGCGGCGGATTGCCGTCGAAATAGATCTCGGAATAGGCCAGATCCGAGATCACCCACATGCCGCGCTTCTTGGCGAAGTCGACGATCGCCTCGTAGAAAGCCAGGTCGACGGTCATCGCGGTGGGATTGGCCGGGAAGCTGACGATCAGGGCGATCGGCTTGGGGATGCTGTGCTGGTAGGCGCGGTCGAGGCCGGCGAAGAAATCGATCCCCGGGCCGATCTGCACGCTGCGCACGTTGGCGCCGGCGATGATGAAGCCGAAGGCATGCATCGGATAGCTGGGATTGGGCACCAGCACGGTGTCGCCCGGCGCCGAGATCGCCATGGCCAGGTTGGCGAGGCCTTCCTTGGACCCCAGCGTGACGATGGCCTCTTTCTCGGGGTCGAGTTCGACGCCGAAGCGACGGCCGTAGTAATTGGCCAGCGCCTTGCGCAGGCCGGGCACGCCGCGGCTGGAGGAATAGCGGTGGGCACGCGGATTCTGCGCGGCTTCCACCAGCTTGGCCACGATATGCGGCGGCGTGGCGTTATCGGGGTTGCCCATCCCGAAATCGATGATGTCTTCGCCACGGGCGCGGGCCTGCGCCTTCATACGGTTCACTTCCTCGAACACGTAGGGCGGCAGACGCTTGATGCGGTAAAACTCGGTATCCATGGCTTTGCAAATCCGAAAAAAATCGGGCTCCAGTTATGCGAAAGCGCGGTAGCTTGTCGCCCCGCGCCCCCGCCGTTATGTGATCGAAATCTGGTTCAGTTCACGAGATAGATTTCAATCCGGCGGCTGTAATCCTCGGCGCCGGCGGCATAGCCGGTCACCGGCGGGGCGAAGGCCGTGGCCACCTGGGCCACGCCGCGACGCTTGAGTTCGGCGGCGACGTTGTCAACGCGCCGCTGCGGCAGGCCGCCGGTCGCGGCGAGGCCATAGCCGATCACGCGCACCGAACCCTTGCCGCCGACGCCCTTGTAATATTCCGCCACCTTGCGCACCAGGGCCTTGTCGTCATTCCCCAGCACGGTTTCATTGTTGTTGAAGCGGATGATGGCAAGAAGCTGCTGGCTGCCCGGCAGCGGCACGCTCGACGGCGCCCCGAAGGTCGGCGCTGCCGCGTTTTGCTGTGCCAGGTTGGGCGGCAGCGTGTTGGCCGAAGACTGAGCCAGGCTGGCCGAGAAGGCATCAACCATGCCGGCGGAACGCGGCTGCGGCGCAGCCGGCGCCATGCCGGGTGCGGGCTGCATGGCCTGGCCAGGCATCTGCTGGCCCTGCACCTGGGCGACGGGCCGTTGCGGCTCGGTGGCGCCGCGCGGCAGCGGGGCCGGCGCGCTGGAGGGCAACTGGCTGACCGGGGCGCGGGGCGCCGGCGGCGGTGCGTTGCTGTCCGCCGGGCGGGCACGCAGTTCCTCGTCGGTATGGCGGGCATTGGCGCGGTCGGCGTTCAGGCTGTCGATGGCCTGGCGACGCTCGCCAGACGACGACATCTCGACCGGGCGCGGCGGCACCCGGCCCAGATTGGGGAAACGGTCGTCCGTGCCGGCAGTCGGTGCCGGCGAACCGGCGGCGGGGGCCTCGTCCTTGTCGTCGCTGAACCAGCCCGTCGGGTCCGACCACTCGGTCGGGTCCGCCCAGGTGCCGCAGCCACCCAGAGAGAGCATGGCGGCCAGCAAGGCGGTCATGGTCGCACCGCGCAGCCCAAGGCTGCCTCGGATCGCCTTGTCGGCGGAAGCCCTGCCGATACCTGCCATCTCAAAATCCCCCTAAACGCCTAAAAACCAGCGGTTCCGCCCGGTTGGCCACTGGGTTTTCCCGTCAGCCTTGCAGGGCGATTCCCTATCCCGTAACCTCAATCCGTGCCGTGGAAATCCGGCGGCAAAGCCGGAGTCGCAGGGCGAGGAAACGGGCCCCGAGAATAAGGACTGTCGGATGGCGAAGCAACCGGACAGTGACAGGAAACCGGAGACGGATATCAAGCTGCCCGATCCGGCCGTCTGGGCGCAAACCTGGGCCAGGATCGCCGAACAGAGCCAAAAACTGATCAGCGAATTTGCCGCCCGGCAGCAGGCCGAACAGGCCAGAACCGGGGCTGGCGCACAGGCCGGCAGCCCCCTGCCCCCTTCGCTCAGCCCCCCGGTCAATCCCGATCCGCTGAACCTGACCGGCGCCTACATGCAGATCGCGGCCAAGCTGATGGCCGACCCCGCCAAGCTGGCCGAGGCCCAGGTGAAGCTGTGGCAGGATTACGCCAAGCTGTGGGCCAATACCGCCGACCGTTTCCTGGGCAAGCCGGCCGAACCGCTGGTGCAGCCCGACAAGGGCGACAAGCGCTTCCGCGACCCGCATTGGGAACAGGGCGCCCTGTTCGACTATCTCAAGCAATCCTACCTGCTCACCTCGCGCTGGCTGCAGAAGACCGTCACTGATGTGGAGGGCGTCGACCCCAAGGTGGCGAAGAAGGTCGATTTCTACACCCGCCAGTTCATCGACGCGATGTCGCCCTCCAATTTCGCCCTTACCAATCCGGAAGTGCTGCGCGCCACCATCGACAGCAACGGCGAGAACCTGGTGAAGGGCCTGCAGAACCTGCTGGAGGATATGGAGCGCGGCAAGGGCAAGCTGAACATCAAGATGGTGGATTCAAAAGCCTTCACGGTGGGAGAGAACATCGCCGTCACGCCGGGCAAGGTGGTCTACCAGAACGACCTGATGCAGCTGATCCAGTATGCGCCGACGACCAAGGAGGTCTACAAGCGGCCGCTCTATATCGTGCCGCCCTGGATCAACAAGTTCTACATCCTCGATCTCAAGCCGGAGAACTCGTTCATCAAGTGGATGACCGAGAAGGGCTATACCGTCTTTGTCGTGTCGTGGAACCAGCCCGACGAGACGCTGGTGGACAAGACCTTCGAAAGCTACATGCGCGAGGGCATCCTGGCGGGCCTGGATGCCGTGAAGAAGGCCACCGGCGAGGAGGAAGTCACCGCCATCGGCTATTGCATCGGCGGCACCCTGATGGCGTCCACGCTGGCCTGGATGGCGGCGAAGGGCGACGACCGCATCAAGGCCGTGACCTTCTTTGCCGCCCAGGTGGATTTCTCGGAAGCCGGCGAACTCAGCGTCTTCACCGACGAAGACACGCTCAGCTATCTGGAAAACCTGATGTCGGAAAAAGGCTATCTCGACGGCGGCGAGATGGCGACCACCTTCAACATGCTGCGCGCCAACGACCTGATCTGGTCGTTCGTGGTGAACAACTACCTGCTGGGCAAGGAACCCTTCCCCTTCGACCTGCTGTACTGGAATTCCGACTGCACGCGCATGCCGGCCAAGATGCATGGCTTCTACCTGCGCAACATGTATCAGAAGAACCTGCTGTCGCAGCCCGGTGCGCTGGAACTGGCCGGCGAACATCTCGACCTGCGCAAGATCAAGATCCCGGTCTACCTGCAGGCCAGCAAGGACGACCACATCGCGCCCTATAAATCCGTCTACAAGGCGACGCAGCTTTATGGCGGGCCGGTGCGTTTCGTGATGGCGGGCTCGGGCCATATCGCCGGCGTGATCAACCACCCGGCGGCGAAGAAGTATCAACACTGGCTGAACGAGGCCAAGACCAACCCGGCCAGTGTGGACGAGTGGATCAAGGGCGCCAAGGAAATCCCCGGCTCGTGGTGGGACGACTGGGACAAGTGGCTCTCGGCCAAGTCCGGCCCGAAGGTGCCCGCCCGCGTGCCGGGCAGCGGCAAGCTGAAAGCCATCGAGGATGCGCCGGGCAGCTATGTGAAAAAGCGGATCGTGGATTGAACACTCCGTAGTCCTCGCCCCCATCAACGTCATGCCCGGACTTGATCCGGGCATACACGTCTTGGGGTCTCCTGAGAGCTCACGGTTAAACAAAATTCGTGGATGCCCGGGACAAGCCCGGGCATGACAAATTAGGGAACCCAAAACATGCTTGCACTCGTGGATGTCACCTTCAACTTCACCAGCCTGGGCGACAAGGCGCAGCAGCTGGTGCGCGCGGAGTGGGACGAGGAAGAGCGGCTGCTGGCCAAGGGCCAGTTCGTCGGCATCTGGCGCAAGGCCAACGGCATGGGTACCATGTTCATCCTCGACATGCCGAACAACGAGGCGGTGGGCAACCAGGTGCGCGCCATGCCGCTCTATCCCTTCTTCACCGATGTGAAGGTGACGCCGCTGATCGGGCATCCGAACTTCCCGCAATTTGCCCGCGGCGCGACCACGCATGAAAAACCCGACACCAAACCCAAGCCCGACAGCAACCTGTTCCTCTGCGACGTGCGCATCGAATACCTGCGCGCCGGCGACAAGTTCCAGGAGCTGGTGCAGGCCGAGTGGCGCAAGTCGGAAGAGATGCTGGCCAAACGCCAGCTTGTCGGCATCTGGCGCCGCGCCAACGCGCTGGGCACGTATGTGTTATGGAATCTGCCCGATGCCGATGCTGTGGCCGCCACGCTGCGCGGCATGCCGCTTTATCCCTGCTTCACCAAGGTGGACGTGATCCCCCTGATGATGCACCCCAATTTCCCGCAATTTGCCCGCCCGGCCGAGCATCACGAAAAGCCGGCCTGACGTGCCGGCCTGCCCCTGCCAGTCCGGCCTGTCTTTCGAGGATTGCTGCGGTCCGATCCTGGCCGGCCGGCCGGCGCCCACCGCGCTGGCCCTGATGCGCTCGCGCTACACGGCTTATGCCCGCGGCGACGTGGCATATCTGGCGCGCACGCTGGCGCCCGAGCATCGCGCCGGATTCGATATGGCCGATGTCAGCGCCGGCATGCGCGAGACCCAGTGGCTGGGGCTGGAGATTCTCGACACTGTGGATGGCGGGGCGACGGACAGCACCGGCATCGTGGAATTCGCCGCGCGTTTCAGGGCGCAGGGCAAACTGCATGAACTACAGGAACGCTCGCGTTTCCGCCGCGAGGCCGACCAGAACTGGGTCTATGTCGACGGCGAGACCGCGTTACGGCCAATCAAGGTCGGCCGCAACGACCCCTGCCCCTGCGGCTCGGGCAGGAAGTTCAAGCAATGCTGCGGGCGGGCATAGGCATACGAAAAACCGCCCTGAATCGCCACCACGGCTGACATCCCCTGTCTTTTGCGGTATCCTGTTGCGAAACATACCGGATGTTGGGTCGGCATCCGGTTCCGCACGACCGGGGGTAGTAAAGAGCCGTATGGGACGGATGCTGGAAGGCGCGCCGCAACTGACGCTGGAAACGCTCCAGGCGCTCTATGCCTACTGGGCCGGCAAGCGCCAGGGCCGCGCCATGCCCGACCGCGCCGATATCGACCCCATCGAGATGAAGCCCTGGCTGGGCAACCTGATGCTGGTCGAGCGCCGGGACGATGGCGACTATATCTACCGTCTCTACGGCTCGACCTTCGTGAACCAGTTCAAGGTCGACATGACCGGCAAGCGGGTGAACGAACTGCCGGCCCAGCAGGCCGAGCTGCTGCGCACCGAATACGATGCCGTGGTGCATAGCCGCATGCCGATGTCGCGCCGCTACACCGCCACCTTCGACTACACCTCGCGCGACAAGCGCTCGACCTGGCAGGTGGAACGGAGCTGGGAGCGCCTGGCCCTGCCGCTCACCGCCGGGGGCGAGGATTGCCGCATGCTGCTGGTGGCCGCCTTCCCGCTGGAACCGGCCCAGGAAGACCGGCTGTCCTGAGCTGGCCGTCCCGATTATTCATATAAATCAGTAAGTTATATACCCCGTCCGGCAATCGGGTTTGACAAGCCGGATTCCATCGCCCATGTTCCGGCTGCCGCGCCGGATTTGCCGTGGCCCCAGACTGGTTAAAACGTCCGCCTCATTTTTGTTGGAAAACCGCAGATTATGAAAGTCGTTGTCGTCGAAAGCCCGGCGAAGGCAAAGACCATCGAGAAATACCTCGGTCCCGGCCACAAGGTCCTGGCCTCGTTCGGCCATGTGCGCGACCTGCCGGCCAAGGACGGCTCGGTGGAGCCCGACAAAGACTTCGAAATGCACTACGAGATGTCCGGCCGCGGGTCGGAATCCGTGCGGGCCATCGCCGGCGCCCTGAAGGAAGCCGATACCCTGATCCTGGCGACCGACCCCGACCGCGAGGGCGAGGCGATTTCCTGGCATGTGCTGGAGGCGCTGAACAACCGCAAGGTCGTGAAGGGCAAGACGGTCAAGCGCGTGGTGTTCAACGAGATCACCAAGTCGGCCGTGCTGGACGCCATGGCGCAGCCGCGCGACATCGACATGGACCTGGTGAATGCCCAGCAGGCCCGCCGCGCCCTGGATTACCTGGTCGGCTTCACCCTCTCGCCCGTGCTGTGGCGCAAGCTGCCCTCGGCCAAGTCGGCCGGGCGTGTGCAGTCGGTGGCGTTGCGGCTGATCTGCGAGCGCGAGACCGAGATCGAGGCTTTCCGAGCCCGGGAATACTGGACCATCGGCGCCGATTTCCGTACCCCGCAGAACCAGACCGTCTCCGCGCGGCTGGTGGAGCTGGGCGGCAAAAAGCTCGACAAGTTCGACATCAATACCGAAGCCGCCGCCAAGGCCGCCGTGGCCAAGCTGCAGGGCCTGGACTACTTCGTCACGGATGTATCCATCAAGCCGGCCAAGCGCCATCCGGCCCCGCCATTCACCACCTCCACCCTGCAGCAGGAGGCCGCGCGCAAGCTGGGCTTCTCGGCGCAGATGACCATGCAGATCGCCCAGCGCCTGTATGAAGGCGTCACCATCGGCGGCGAGACCACCGGCCTCATCTCCTATATGCGTACCGACGGCGTCAGCATGGCTGACGAAGCCATCCGCGCCGCGCGTGACGTGATCGCCGAGGATTTTGGCCGCGATGCCGTGCCGGAAAGCTGGCGCGTCTACAAGACCAAGCAGAAGAACGCCCAGGAAGCCCACGAGGCGATCCGCCCCACCGATTTCCGCCGCCGGCCGAAAGCCGTGGCGCGTTACCTCGACGACGTGCAGCTCAAGCTCTATGAGCTGATCTGGGTTCGCGCCCTGGCCAGCCAGATGGAATCCGCCGAGCTGGAACGCACCACGGTCGATATCGCCGACAAAAAGAACACCGGCGCTTTCCGCGTCACCGGCACGGTCGTGCTCTCGCCCGGCTTCCTCAAGCTGTATGAGGAAGGCGTCGACGACAAATCGGCCGACGACGAGGAAGGCGCGCGCCTGCCGAAGATGAATGTCGGCGAGGCGATGAAGGAAGAAGGCGTCAAGCCGGAACAGCATTTCACCGAGCCGCCGCCGCGTTATTCCGAAGCCAGCCTGGTGCGCAAGCTGGAAGAGCTGGGCATCGGCCGGCCCTCCACCTACGCCGCCATCCTGGAAGTGCTGAAGGCGCGCAACTACGTGCGGCTGGAGAACAAGCGCTTCCAGCCCGAGGATGCCGGCTGGCTCGCCTATGCTTTCCTGGTCTGCTTCTTCGAGCAGTATTTCGCCTACAGCTTCACCGCCGGCCTGGAAGAGAAGCTGGACGAGATCGCCGAGCACAAACTCGACTGGAAGAAGGTGCTGGAGGATTTCTGGCAGGATTTCTCGCTGCACGACCCCAAGGAAGGCAGCACGGCCGTGTCGGTGAAGGACGCCGTGACCCGCATCGACGAGAAGATGGGCCGCCGCGGCGAAGTGCTGGACGCCATCAACGCGCTGCTGGAACACCACTTCTTCCCGCCGCGCGAAGACGGGAAGTCGGCCCGCCTCTGCCCCGCCTGCAACAAGGGCCAGCTTGCCATCAAGGCCGGTCGCACCGGCGCCTTCATCGGCTGCTCGGATTATCCCGAATGCAGCTACACGCGGCCGCTCAGTGCCGGCAACGGCCATGGCGACATCGCCATTTCGGGTCCGCAGGAACTGGGCGCCGATCCGGCCACCGGCCAGATGATCACCCTGCGCCAGGGCCCGTTCGGCCCTTACGTGCAGCTTGGCGAGGCCGAGGGCGAAGGCAAGGCGAAGACCAAGCCCAAGCGCGCCTCTTTGCCCAAGGGCGTCACCATCGAGGACGTCACGCTGGAAATGGCGCTGAAGCTGCTGGCGCTGCCGCGCGTGGTGGGCCTGCATCCCGATACCGGCAAGGAAATCCTCGCCGGCCTCGGCCGCTTCGGACCCTACCTGCTGCATGACGGCGCCTATACCAAGCTGAAAGACGCCATGGAAGCGCTGGAGATCGGCATCAACCATGCCGTCCAGAAGATCGCCGAGGCCGATGCGCGCCGCAAAGGCCCGCGCCAGCGCGCCCAGCTCACCGTGCTGCGCGAAGTGGGCAAACATCCCGACGACAACGAGCCGATCCAGGTAATCGACGGGCGCTACGGCCCCTATCTGAAGCATGGCGCCACCAACGCGCCCTTGCCCAAGGGCGTGGAAACCGACGCCGTGACCATGCAGCAGGCCATCGAAGCCATCGCCGCCCGCGCCAAAACGGGCGGCAAGGGCAAGAAGAAGGCCGCGCCGAAGGCCAAGAAGGCCGCAGCACCAAAGGCGGAAAAGCCGGCGGCCAAGCCGAAGGCGAAAAAAGCCGCGGCCAAGAAGGCGGCACCGAAGAAAGCAACCGGCGGCAAGAAAGCTGCCGCAGCGTAGCCGACGTGGCCAAGAAAAAAGCCACCGCCCATCTGCCGTCCAAACAGGACATCCTGCAATTCATTGCCGACAATCCCGGCAAGGCGGGCAAGCGCGAGATCGCCAAGGCTTTTGGCATCGGCCCCGCCGACCGCGTCGCCCTGAAAGGCCTGCTGCGCGAGCTGAAGGCCGAGGGCGACATCAATCAGGGTCATGGCAAGAAGCTGACGCCCAAGGGCGAACTGCCGGAAGTCTGCCTCGTCGACATCGTGAAGCTGGATCGCGACGGCGACCTGCTTGGCCGCCCGGTCGAGTGGAAAGGCGAAGGCGAAGCGCCGCGCATCATCTTTGAGACCGGCGGCAAGGCGCGCCGGCGCGAGATGGCCGATACCGGCGTGGGGGATCGTGTACTGGCACGCCTCAGCCGCGCCGGACGCAACCGCTATGCCGGCCGCGTCATCAAGCGGCTGGAAAAGGAAGAGCAGCCGGTCCTCGGCGTCTTCACCCTGACGGAATATGGCCAGGGCCGCCTGCAGCCGACCGACCGCAAGCTGCGCCATGAATATGTGATCGCGCCCGAACATTATGCCGGTGCCAAGTCCGGCGAGATCGTCGTGGCCCAGCCCCTGCCCGGCCGGCGCTTCGGGCTGAAGCCGGCCAAGATCGTCGAGGTGATCGGCCACAGCACCGATCCCAAGGCGCTCAGCCTGATCCCGATCCACAGTTTCGGCATCCCGACCCGCTTCACCGATGCCGCGATGCGCGAAGCCGAAAAGGCCAAACCGGTGCATCTGGGCGAGCGCGAGGACCTGCGGCAGATCCCGCTGATCACGATCGACCCGGAAGACGCCCGCGACCATGACGACGCGGTATTCGCCGAACCCGACGACGATCCGCACAACAAGGGCGGCTGGCATGCCATCGTCGCCATCGCCGACGTGGCGCATTACGTGCGGCCCGGCAGCGCGCTGGATCACGATGCGCGCCAGCGCGGCAATTCTACCTATTTCCCCGACCGCGTGGTGCCGATGCTGCCCGAGGCCCTGTCGGCCGATCTGTGTTCGCTGGTGGAGGGCAAGGAACGTGCCTGCCTGGCCGTGCATCTGTGGTTCGATGCCGATGGCAACAAGAAGCGCCACAAATTCGTGCGCGGCCTGATGCGCTGCGCCGCCGGCCTGAGTTACCGCCAGGTGCAGGACGCCATCGACGGCAATCCCGACGAGGTGGCCCTGCCCTTCCTCGAACCCGTGCTGAAGCCGCTCTATGCCTGCCATGCCGCCGTGAACCGGGCGCGCGAGGCGCGCCAGCCGCTGGCCATCACCGCGCCCGAACGCCGCGTGGTGATGGGCAAGGATGGTCACATCGCCGCCATCAGGCCGCGCGAGCATATGCTGAGCCATCAGGTGATCGAGGATTTCATGATCGCGGCCAACGTGGCCGCCGCCGAAGAACTGGAAAAGCGCAAGCAGCCCTGCATGTACCGCGTGCACGAGCAGCCCTCGGACGAGAAGATCGATAGCTTGCGCAAGTTCCTCGATACGCTGGATTACCGACTGGCCAAGGGCCAGGGCCTGCGGCCGATGCATTTCAACGCCATCCTGGTGGCGGCGCGCGGCAGCGAGCATGAGCGCCTGATCAACGAGGTGGTGCTGCGCAGCCAGATGCAGGCCTATTACTCACCCGGCAACCAGGGCCATTTCGGCCTCAACCTGCAGCGCTACGCCCATTTCACCTCGCCGATCCGCCGCTATGCCGACGTGCTGGTGCATCGGGCGCTGGTGCGTGGCCTGAAACTGGGGGACGATGGCCTGGCGCCGGAAGACGATGTCAATTTCGAGAGCATCGCCGAGCATATCTCACTGACCGAGCGCCGCTCGATGCAGGCCGAGCGCGATGCCATGGACCGCTTCGTCACCGCCTTCATGTCCGAGCATGTCGGCGCGGAATTCGACGGCCGCATCTCGGGCGTCACGCGGTTCGGCCTGTTCGTCACGCTGGAGGAAACCGGCGCCGACGGCTTCGTGCCGATCTCGTCGCTGTCGGATGATTTCTACGCCCATGACGAGGCGCATCGCGCCCTGGTCGGCAAGCGCACGAAAAAACGCTACCGCCTGGGCGATACCGTCACCGTGCGGCTGGAAGAAGCCACGCCCGTCACCGGCGGGCTGCGTTTCGAGATCCTGGGCAGCGGGGGCAGCGTACCGCGCGCCCGCGGGGGCAAGCCGGCAATCAAGAAAACCACCAACCGCCCGAGCTGGACCAAGCATCGCAGCAGGAAACGCAAATGATCCGCGTCACGGCCACTCTTGCTCTCTTATTGCTGTCTGCACCGGCCTTTGCCTTCGACCTGCAGGGCCATCGCGGCGCGCGCGGCCTGGCGCCGGAAAACACCCTGCCCGCCTTCGCCACCGCGCTCACGCTCGGCGTCAGCACGCTGGAACTGGATGTGGGGCTCACGCGCGACGGCCATCTGATGGTCGGCCACGATCCGCTGCTGCAACCGCATCTTGCCCGGCTGGACGGCAAATGGATCGCCGCGCCGGGCCCCGCAATCTGGCACAGCACGCTGGCCGACCTTCAGCGTTACGATGTCGGCCGGCTCGATCCGGCCAGCCGTTACGGCCAGACCTATCCCGAGCAGAAGCCGGCGGATGGCACCCGCATGCCGACGCTGGAGGACGTGTTTGCCCTGGCGGCGAAAAGCGGCAATACGTCCGTACGCTTCAACATCGAGACCAAGCTCAGCCCGCTCAAGCCCGATGAAACGGCAACGCCGGCACAGCTTGCCCAGGCCGTGGTGCAGGCCATCCGCAAGGCCGACGCAAGCCAGCGCGCCAGCATCCAGTCCTTCGACTGGCGCACGCTGGCCGAGGCCGCCAGGCTGGCCCCCGAGATTCCGCGCGTGCATCTCACCATCGAGGGCACGGCCTCCGATAACGTGCAGCGCGGCCGCCCGGATGCCAGCCCCTGGCTGGGCGGGCTGGATGCCGATGACCATGTCTCCACGCCGGCACTCGTGAAAGCGGCAAATGGCCAGGTGTGGTCGCCCTTCTGGCGCAACGTGACGGCAGACCTGGTGACGGAGGCCCATGCCCTGGGCCTGCAGGTGATTCCCTGGACCGTGAACGATCCGGCCGAGATGGATCGCCTGATCGGCCTGAAAGTGGATGGCCTGATCACCGACTACCCCGACCGCCTGCGCGCCGCGCTGCAGGCGCGCGGCCTGCCCCTGCCGGCCGCCGCCCCGGTATCGCCATAAATCCTTCGCATCCGGGCGGCATCCTGCGGCTGAGGACAAATTTGCCGCAGGATGGTTTCAGGGCTTCCCAGGTCCGGCATCCGGGGCTAAAAGGGCGCCGCGCCGCACCGCCGGGTCGGCGCCGGAACCAGGGATGGCCAGCATGATCACTGCCTACCTGCCGCAAGGCGGCCAGCTGCAACGCATCGAGCTTACCCCCGACTCCACGCTGCCCGACGGCGTGGTGTGGATCGACCTGCTCGAACCCAGCCAGTCGGAAGAAAAGGCCATCGAACGCCTGCTCGGCATCGAGATGCCGACCCGCGAGGAGATGCAGGAGATCGAGATTTCCAGCCGGCTGTATCGCGAAGGCGATGCCAGCTACATGACCGCGAACATCCTGTTCCATGCCGAGACGGAGCAGCCCAAGACCACGGCCGTCACCTTCATGCGCACGCCACGCGCCACGGTGACGCTGCGCTTTGCCGATCCGCTGTCTTTCCGACAGTTCGTCGCCCGCGCCCAGCGCCAGCCCAGCCTGGCCGCCTCGCCCGATGCGGCGCTGTGCGGGCTGCTCGACTCCATCATCGACCGCGCCGCCGACGTGCTGGAGATCGCCGGCAAGGACCTGGATGGCGTATCGCGCAACATCTTCGGCCATGGCGTGAAGGAGCATGAATCGGCTGACGAGGTAGACCTTGAGGAAGCGGTGCGGAAGCTGGGCCATGTCGAGGACCTGAATTCGCGCATCCGCGACAGCCTCGTGTCGCTCACGCGCCTGATCGCGTTCCTGACGCTCACCATGGCCGAACAGCGCGGCACCAAGGAAAGCCGCACCTGGCTGAAGACGCTGGCGCGCGACGTGCAGTCGCTGAACGAGCAGGCCGCCTTCCTGGCACATAAGGGCAATTTCCTGCTGGATGCGACGCTGGGCCTGATCAACATTCAGCAGACCAAGATCATCAAGATCTTTTCCGTGGCCGCCACCGTGTTCCTGCCGCCCACGCTGATCGCCAGCATCTACGGCATGAATTTCGAGCACATGCCCGAATTGTCGTGGGATTTCGGCTATCCGGTGGCGATCAGCCTGATGGTTGCCTCTGCCGTGCTGCCCTATTGGTTCTTCA
Organism: Ferrovibrio sp.; assembly: GCF_046297895.1. Lineage (GTDB taxonomy): Bacteria > Pseudomonadota > Alphaproteobacteria > Ferrovibrionales > Ferrovibrionaceae > Ferrovibrio. Next base: position 335,707 of record NZ_JBKBHC010000005.1, read on the forward strand.
AGCGGAAAGGCTGGCTGTGATTAAGGTCTCGCTCGACGACCTGACGGAGCGCCCGATGGGCGAGGCGATGATGCGTGGCTGGCGCGCGCGCTGCCCGGCCTGCGGCCAGGGCCGCATGTTCGGCCGTTATCTCAAGGTCAACGACGCCTGTCCGTCCTGCGGACTGGAACTGGCCGGCCATCGCGCCGACGATGCGCCGCCCTATTTCACCATCCTGATCGTCGGCCACATCATCGTGCCGCTGATGCTGATGCTGGAACAGCATGTGCAGCCGCCCGAATGGCTGCATATGGCGCTGTGGCTGCCGCTGACCCTGCTGCTCTGCCTGTGGCTGCTGCCGCATATCAAGGGCGCCCTGATCGGCCTGCAATGGGCCCGGCGCATGCACGGCTTCGGCAGCGAGCCGCACTGATCCGGCAAACGCGCTATACTGCCGCGGATGACGTCCGGCGACTCGCAGCACGAAAAACCGAAACCGCCACAACCGATCCGCGACGCGGCCACGCTGATCCTCTACCGCCGGCGCGGAGACCGGCTCGAGGTGCTGATGGGCGAACGCCACGGCGCCAGCGCCTTCATGCCCAACCGCTACGTCTTTCCCGGCGGCCGGCTCGACCTTGCCGACTATAAAATCCGCCCTGCCGCGCCGCTGAACCCGGTCAGTGCCACACGGCTGGCCCGCTGCAGGGGCACCGGCCCGCGCAAGGCCCTGGCGCTCGCCCTGGCCGCGATCCGCGAGACATTCGAGGAGTCCGGCCTGCGCATTGCAATCCCAGCCGCTGCCCAGCCGGACGCCCGGCCCGGCCCGGCCCCGGCCAACTGGGTGGCCTTCTGCAACGGCGGTCTGGCCCCGGACCCCTCGCACCTGCTCTATGTCTGCCGGGCGATCACCCCGCCGGGACGCCCGAGGCGTTTCGATGCCCGCTTCTTCGCCGCCCCGGCCGAGGCCGCCACCGGCACCCTGCGCCCCTCTCCCGAACTCGACAAGCTGAGCTGGGTGACCCGGCAGGAGACCGAAAGCCTGCCGCTGCCCAACATCACCCAGTTCGTTATCGCCACCCTGGAAGACTGGCTGCAACCGGGCAGCGCCGGCGATCCGGCCTGCCGCGTGCCCTTCCACTACATGCGCCATGGCCAGCGCCGGCTGGACTGGGAATGAGCCTGCCCCCCTCCAGACCGGTAAAGCCCAGGGATGCCGCCAGCCTGATCCTGGTGCGCCGCAGCGGGCCCGGCCCGCTGGAAATACTGCTCGGCCGCCGGGCTGGCAAACACCGCTTCCTGCCCGATGTTTATGCCTTTCCGGGTGGACGCGTGGATTTAAGCGATCTGCGAGATATTTCTGATAGTAATATGAATATAAATAATAATACCGTATCACACATAGGCTGCCAGCCACCCCTGGCCCAGGCCCTTGCGCTGGCCGCCCTGCGCGAAACCTGGGAGGAAACCGGGATCGTGCTGGGCCGGGTGGAAGGCGGCCGGCTGCGGCCCGACGCTTCCGGCCTGCAGTATCTTGGCCGGGCGATAACGCCCGCCGAAAGCCCGATCCGGTTCCATGCCCGGTTTTTCCTGCAGGATGTCAGCGGCCTGCCGGTCAGTCTGGGCGGTTCGGGCGAGCTGCTGGACCTGGCCTTCCGGCCGCTGGAAGCCGCCCTGCGCCTGCCGCTGGCCGACATCACGGAATTCATGCTGCGCGACGTGGTCGGCCGGCTGGGGCCCGACCTGCGGCCCGGACGGCCGGTTTTCTGGCGCTATCGCCGGGGTAAACCCCTGATCAGCTGGGAAAAACCATAAGCGGTTGACATCGGGGTGCGAATCCCTATGCTGCGCCGCCAATCCCAAGCCGACCGCCAATTGTGGAATCGTAAGTCATGGCCAAGCCGACTACCCTGAAGATCAAGCTGGTGAGCAGCGCCGACACCGGCTACTTCTACGTCACCAAGAAGAACCCGCGCACCAAGACCGAGAAGCTGTCGTTCAAGAAATACGACCCGGTGGCGCGCAAGCATGTCGAGTTCAAGGAAGCCAAGATCAAGTAATCCAGCTTTCGCTGGCGCATCCGCACGGGTGGCGCCAAGAAAAAGCCCCGCTTTTCGGCGGGGCTTTTCGTTTGTGCCGATGGTGGCTGCCGGATTTATGCCGACCGGTAGATGATCCGGTTGCGGCCGCCGTTCTTGGCTTCGTACAGCGCCTCGTCGGCACGCTTGAGCAGGCTCTCGGCATTGTCGTTCGGGCCGGAGGACGTGCAGCCGATCGAACAGGTGACCGTCAGCCCGCCGGCATTGCGCGTCATGACCGGCTTGTCGGCGAGTGCATGCAGCAGGCGGTTGGCGACCACCTCGGCGGAATCAAGATCGGTGTCGGGCATCAGCACGACGAATTCCTCGCCGCCATAGCGGCAGGCCATGTCGATGCCGCGGATATTGCGCACGATGCGGTTGCCCACCTCGCGCAGAACCTCGTCGCCGGCCTGGTGGCCGTGGCTGTCGTTGATCTGCTTGAAATGGTCGAGATCGAGGATCACCACGGCGGTGCCGTGCTGGCTGGCGCTCTGGGTCAGCAAGGTGGCCAGGTGCGAGGCCATGTAGCGGCGGTTATAGAGCCCGGTCAGCGGATCGGTCACCGCCATTTCCATGCTCTGCTGGTAATGCTGGCGCAGGCGGTCCTGATAGCGCTTGCGGCGCACCTGGGCACGCAAGCGGGCGATGAATTCGTTGCGGTCGATCGGCCGCACTACATAATCGGTGACGCCGATCTCCAGGCCCTTCACCAGCTGCTTCTGGTCGTCCGGCCCCACCAGCAGCAGGATCGGCACGTTGCGGGTTTCCTCGGTGGTGCGGAACTGCGAGCACAGCCGCAAGCCATCGGGATTCTGCAGGCTCAGACTGACGACCACCGAGTCATATTCCGTCTGGCGCGCGCGATTGAGCGCTTCCATGCCGTCGGCGATCAGTTCGGTGCGGAACTGCCCGTCCAGCATGCGCTGCAGCCGCACCTGGTCGCGCGGATTGTCTTCCACGATCAGGATCTGCGCCGATGCGTAATCCTCATCCAGCTTGGGCACCGGCGGCGAGATCACGCCCAGCGAAGCAGAGGTCCGCTCGCGCATGCGCAGCTCGTCGAGCATCAGCTTGACGCGCAGCAGCGACCGCACGCGCGCGAACATGGCGATATCATCCACCGGCTTGGTGAGGAAATCGTCAGCGCCGGCGCTGAGGCCCTGCACGCGGTCCTCCGGATCGCCCAGCGCGGTGACCATGATCACCGGGATGTGGGCGGCATCGGGATCGGCCTTCAGCCGGCGGCAGACCTCGAAGCCGTCCATGCCCGGCATCATCACGTCGAGCAGGATCAGGTCGGGCTTCTGCATGGCAACGGCATCCAGCGCCTCGGGTCCGGAGCCGGCGGTGATCACCTCGTAATATTCGCTGGTCAGCTTGGCTTCCAGCACCTTGATGTTGGTGCGGATGTCATCGACGACCAATATGCGCGCGGTCATCGGGAATCAGTGCTGGCTTCAGGCCCGGGGCTCAAGGAACTGCTTGACCGTCTCGATGAACTTGCCGACCGAGATGGGCTTGGCGATGTAGGCGTCGCAGCCGCCCTCGCGCATCTTTTCCTCATCACCCTTCATCGCAAAGGCAGTGACGGCAACCACGGGAATGGTGCGCAGGTTGTCGTCTTCCTTGATCCACTTGATCACTTCCAGGCCCGACACCTCGGGAAGCTGGATATCCATCAGGATCAGGTCGGGCCGGTGCTTGCGCACCATGGCCAGCGCTTCCATGCCATCCTTGGTCTGCAGGGTCTGGTAACCATGCGCATCAAGCAGGTCGTGGAACAACTTCATATTCAGCTCGTTGTCCTCGACGATCAGTACTGTCTTGCTCATCAGACGCCTTCCCCGGATATTCTATCGCTGCCCTGCGCCATATTTTGCTGAGTATCCAGGGTTTTGTAGCATCCTGGATCGGCCCGGCCAAGCCGTTTACCATGACAATAGTTCGTCCATTATACAGTCAATGATGCAGATTCCCGACCCAATTCCGCCCCTTCCCGCGCCGGTTGCCGAGCAGATCGCCGGGCTAACCATCGCGTCGGGCCAGCCCCTGATCATCGTCGATGCCGACGAGGTGCTGTTCTATTTCATGCGCGGTCTGGAGACCTTCCTGGCCGGCCAGGGGCTGTATTTCGACTGGGCCTCCTATGCCCTCTACGGCAACATCCGCCAGCGGCAGGACGACCAGCCGCTCGCCGCCGAACTGCTGCATCCCCTGCTGCAGCGCTTTTTCGACGAGGCGACTGAAAGCCTGGAACCGGTGGATGGCGCCGCCGCGGCCCTGGAATCGCTGAGCGCCAGGGGCCGCGTGCTGGTGCTGAGCAACGTGCCGCTGTCGGCGCGCGAGGCCCGCCTGCGGGCGCTGCGGCGGCACGGCATGGATTTTCCGCTGATCGCCAATAGCGGCCCGAAAGGCCCTGCCGTAGCGGAACTCATCGCCCGCGCCGCCGCGCCGGCCGTGTTCATCGACGACATCCCCCACAACCACGCCTCGGTGGCCAAACTGGCGCCCGCAGTGCATCGCCTGCATTTCATCGCCGATCCGCGGCTGGCCGCCCTGCTCGGCCCGGCCGCCGACTGCCATCACCGTGCCGAGACATGGCCGGACCTGCGCGATTTGATCGCCGGCCTGCTGGAGGCGACGTGACCATGCGCATCGGCATCGACCTGGGCGGCACCAAGATCGAGGCCATCGCGCTGGCCGATGACGGCCGGATCCGGGCCCGGCGCCGCGTGAAGGCCCCGCGCGGCGACTATCGCGCCACCGTGACCGCCCTGCGCGACCTGGCGGCGGCGGTGGCGGCAGAGGCCGAAGAGGCGACCATGAAGGCGCCGGTCGGCGTGGGCATTCCGGGCACCATCTCGCCGGCCACGGGCCTGATCAAGAATGCCAACTCCACCTGGCTGATCGGCCATCCGCTGGACCGCGACCTGGCCGCGGCGACCGGACGCCGCGTGCGGCTGGCCAACGACGCCAACTGCTTCGCCCTCTCAGAGGCCAGCGACGGCGCCGGCGCGGGCCATGCCGTGGTATTCGGCGCCATCCTCGGCACCGGCTGCGGCGCCGGCGTGGTGGTGGATGGCCGCGCGCTGACCGGCCCCAATGCCATCGCCGGCGAGTGGGGCCACAACCCTCTGCCATGGCCGCACCCCGACGAAACGCCCGGCCCGCTCTGTTACTGCGGCAAGCATGGCTGCCAGGAGACCTTCCTCTCGGGCACCGGACTGGAGCTGGATTTCCGCAAGCATACCGGCCGCGCGCTGGACGGCCCCGCCATCGCAGCCGCGGCGCAAGCGGGCGACGCGGCGGCGGAAGCGGCCCTGCAGCGCTACGAAAACCGGCTGGCGCGCGGCCTGGCGGCGATCCTCAACGTGCTGGATCCCGACATCGTCGTGCTGGGCGGCGGGCTTTCCAATCTGGAGCGCCTGTATGATGCCGTGCCGCGCCTGTGGGGCGCTTACGTCTTCTCCGACACCGTCACGACAAAGCTTGTGAAAAACCGCCATGGCGACAGTTCCGGCGTGCGTGGCGCCGCCTGGTTATGGGCGCCGGGCGAGGCCTAAACTATCAGCAGGGATCGCGCGGCTTCAGCTCCAGGAATTTGAGCGTGGCGCGGATGGCGTAGTCGCCGTAATCGAACACGATGTCGTCGGCCACACCATTCTCGAACAGGCGGTAGGCGATCTCGTAATCGGGCGTGTCCTGCGGCTTGTCGGACATGAAATAGGCCAGCCGCACGCGCCAGGAGCGCTGCCCTTTCAGCGGCGCCAGCATGGGCGTCTCGCCCTTTTCCACCGGCAGCTCGGCGCCGATGAACCCGCCCACCTCGCTGTAGCCCTCGGCCGAGGCGCCGTCATAGATGGCGGCATGCAGCCAGTTGCCGCCTTTGCGCGCCATCAGGATCAGGCGCAGCGTGTGGTCGGTGGGAAAGGCCGTGCCGGCCGGCAGGGCCAGCTCGGTATCCTCGGGCTGGGTGAAGCGCACGAGGCCGGCCTCGCCGCGCGCCTTCAGGCTGCCCTCGCCGGCGATCTCCTGATCGAGGTCGCCGTTCACCTCGTCCTTCATCTTGAAGCGGAATCGCAGGCCATCGAGCGATTCCCAGGAATTCAGCACCATGTTGTTGAGCAGCGTGCCGTCTTCGGTGCTGGTCTCGATCAGGAAGCGCTGGTTCAGCACATAGCCGTCGCAGGCATTGACGAATTCCAGGCTCAAGCCCCCGGCGATGCCGTTGCGATAATTGCGGGCATCAAGCTTGGCAACCGACAGGCCATACAGCGCCTTGTGGCTGACCAGGCCCTGGGCCAGGGAAGCCATGTCGCTGGTATCGGCAGCGCGGGCAACAACAGGTGCGGTGCCGGCCGGCAAGGCGGCCAGGGCGAGCAGCAGGATGAAAACGCGCAATCTGGCAACAGCCGACATGGGGGCCTTCGAATGGGGCCGGATATGGCCCGGCGCTGAAAATATGATCCGACTCAAGAATACCCTTCGCACTGCAAGAAAGAAACGCCTGCCCGGTTGGGCGATTGGCGGCGCAGGTGGGCGGTGGGTGGCCGGCGGCCCCTGCGCAAAGATCGGCCGCGCGTCATTCGCCTGGCTTCATTTCTGCCCGTTCCGGTTCGTTCAGGTTCATTGGGGTTCGTTCAGGTTCATTTCGGTTTATTTCAGTTCATTTGGGTTCATTCAGGTTCATTTGGGTCCACTCAGGTTCGTTTGAGTTCGTTTCGCTTATCGGCGCGTATCAGACGTTAAGGCGGGCCATGGCGACCTAACGGGCGCTATCGCCGCATATCGCATACATCTGCATGCCTTGATGGGCTCTGAACCCGGCCCGGGACTCCGCCTGTGGCAAATGGCACTTGACTCTATTGGAACATTATAGGAACTATTAGCGGAAAGTCCAGAGCAGACTGCTATCCAGGCGGTGGGCCGATTATGGCGCTGTACGCCATACAGCCAATTATGGTATCTCACGCCATATGATCGCCGCGACGAGGTTCTACCAGTCCAAGACGGTCTACCCCGACGGCCACATCATCGAGATGACGATATGGCTCGTGCCCTCGCCCGTGCCGGGATCGGCGCACGGCTTCAAATACCGGTTGTTCTTCGGCCGGATGGGCGAGCGGATCGTCGGCTACGACAACGAACGCGGCAAGGGCGACCACAAGCACATCCGGGGCCAGGAAACGGCCTACCGTTTCACCACCCCGGAAAAGCTGATGGCGGATTTCATCGCGGACGTACGCAGGAACGGAGGCGACAAGCTATGACCAAGACAGCATCCCCCACCAAGGCACCTTCCCGCGTGCGCGTGACTGTTGGCCGGCAGAGCCTGGAGGCCATGGGCCGAGACTTCCTCGACCAATGGCATGCGCTGGAGGGCGGCGCGGCCATCGCCGAAACCCATATCCATTTCCAGACGCTGGACGATGCCGCCCGCATCCTCTCGCCCAAACGGCAGGACCTGCTGAAATACCTGCGCCGGCACAAGGCGCGTACCATCACTGAAATCGCCGCTGGCGTGAAGCGCAGCTACAAGAACGTGCATCAGGACGTGAAAGCCCTGCTGGATATCGGCCTGCTACGCAAGCAGAAGGATGAAGGCTTCACCGTGCCGTTCGACCGCATCCAGACGGAGATCAGGCTATAAGGATGTTTATGGCGGGCGATCCACTGAAATAGAGGTCTGTCCTCGGCTACTTTCTGTTACGTCTCGCTTCTGATCATCGCGTTTCATGGGGCCTCAATGAAAAAAGCAGACCTTAAGTTGAGCCATTTCGTCCATGCCGGAGAAATAGCGCAAACCGTGGTGCCGGCGGCATTCGCCCCTGGAATTGGCGTGCTTTGCATATACTGCGGCCATATTGAATCCATAATCGACCGCCTTCTTTGGTTCATCCTTAAAGTCGACAGAGACGGCGGGGAAACAATCACTTCCGGGATTACCAGCATCAGCCGAAAGATTAAGCTCCTGAAGCAACTGGCAAAGGTTAGAGGTGACCCGAAGTTTATTACTGACCTCACCGCAGCACTCGACGGCATAAAAACCACCTTTAATCACCGGAATTATCTGGTGCATGGCGGTTGGGAATTCGGGCATGTCAACCAGACGACCGCAGGAAAGTTCACGTTCAACGCCGACCGCAAACAGAAGCGGGTCGCCGAAACATACGATGAGGCAAGAATTCTGTCTCTGATAGCGGACGCCGCTCGCATCCACAGCAATCTGTACAGACTACTTTGCGTCGTCACCGGCTTCATCAAGTACCAAGACGATGAACAGAAAGCATAGCCAGAAATACTGCCGCCGCCTTCTCAGATAGAAGGTCGCTATTTCCAATAATTGGGGTCGGACCCCAATTGCGTGCAGCCACTATTCCAGGCCGGGCAATTCCTTAGAAAATTGGCCCTGCCAATAAAGCAGGGCCATCATCAGTCATTATGAACGTCAGTTACTGTTCAATGGCAATGGTACGGCACAGAGGCATTATGGCAGCCGAAGCGATCCGTGCCCCCGCTATGCTGGGGGGCGCTGGTGGTCAGTCCGTCGTCATCATGCGTGTGCCCGGGGAAGAACGAGTGAACAGTCCGAGGATTGACAAGTTCAGCGTATGCAATGCCAGAAATAACAAGGCCCACAGCGATTGCGCCGGCTAGCGCGATTTTCTTCTTCATATGGCCTCCCTCGGTGGTTGTGGACAACACCATAAATCCTACGAGGGGTGATCTCAATGATACGGTGCGGGCCAGGGCGAAGGCCGGAGCGTGTGGCGGATGCCCGGAATGATATCGCCCGGGGAAGCCGGGACAAACGGAAAGCAGGCCCTGTCCCGCTGCTGGCCGCCCGGCAAATCCTGCCGGCCGGCCCGCGCCATTAATACCGTTTTTCCGCCATTTTCTTCTGGCATACTGCTTGCTTTGTCATGGTGTGAGGACCGAACACCATGATTCCAGCCAACGATTCCCCGATTTCTTCCTGGCCCGCCAATGCGGGCGACGCCCAGGCTGCGTCCCGCCATGCCGGCCCGGGTTTCGCCAGTCTGGTGCTGCGCCTGCGGCTGGCGTTGCGGCGCGACCCCGATCCGCGCAAGCGTGAGCTGGTGGAGCAGATCCTGACGGCGGCGGCCGAAAGCGAGCAGCGGCTGGTGGAGCAGCAGGCCCGCATCGACGAGTTGCAGGCGATGTCGTCCACCGACGAACTCACCGGTCTGCCCAACCGCCGCGCCTTTGAATCCTTCATGCAGGCCGAGCTGGCCCGCGCCCGGCGCGAGCAGCGCGGCGGCTGCCTCGCCTTCCTCGACCTCGACCGCTTCAAGGCGATCAACGACCGCCACGGCCATGCCGCCGGCGATGCCGTGCTGCGGCAGATCGCCCTGCGCCTGCGGCCCGCCGCGCGCGCCACCGACTGCCTCGCCCGCCTGCATGGCGACGAATTCGTGCTGGCCATGCCCGGCGCCAGCCTGGCCCAGGCCGAGGCCCGCCTGGCCGACCTGACCGCGCAGATCGAACGCCAGCCAGTGCGCCACGGCGATGCCCTGATCCCGGCCGGCCTGAGCTATGGTTTTGCCGGCTATGACGGCGATACCGACCTGCCCGCCCTGCTGCGCGACAGCGACCGGGCCATGTATGCCCGCAAGCAGGCCAGACGTTCCTGACCGGGCGCCAGAACTGACTCCTTTCAGGCATGGGCCAATACCCTGCCGGCGCGTTGCCATGGCGGCGGCTTCCGGGCTAGAACCGGTCATCCCCAGATGACCGGAAAGGCCCACCATGAGCCACGACGCCCGCCTCGCCGCCCTCAAGATCGAACTGCCCAACCCGGCCGCGCCGGCCGCCAATTACGTGCCGACCGTGATCGCCGGCAACCTGCTGTTCGTGGCCGGCCAGATCACCATCTTCAACGGCGAAGTGCGTTATCTGGGCAAGCTGGGCGCCGACATGGATATCGAGACCGGCAAGCAGGCCGCGCGGCTCTGCGGCCTGAACATCATCGCGCAGGCGCGCCATGCCCTGGGCGGCAGCCTGGACCGCGTGAAGCGCGTGGCCAAGCTGGGCGGCTTCGTGAACTGCACGCCCGATTTCATCGACCATCCGCAGGTGGTGAACGGCGCCTCCGACCTGATGGTCGAGGTGTTCGGCGATGCCGGCAAGCATGCCCGCTTTGCCGTCGGCGCCGTGTCGCTGCCGCGCGGCGTGTCGGTGGAGGTGGACGCCATCTTCGAGATCGCCTGAGCGTATGAGCCACGTCGCGGCGAAGCTGAAGGCCATGGGGCTGGAGCTGCCGCCGGCTCCGCCGCCGGTGGCCACCTATATGGGTTTCTTCGCGACCGGCAAGCTGGTGCATGTGGCCGGCGTGGGGCCCACCTGGGGCAAGGAAATCCGCTATCGCGGCAAGGTGGGCCAAGCCTTGAGCATCGAGGATGGTTATGCCGCCGCCCGCCTTACCGGCCTGAACCTGCTGGCGCACATGAACCTGGCCTGCGACGGCGATCTGCAGCGCATCGCGCGCTGCGTGAAGGTGCTGAGCCTGACCAATGCGGGGCCGGATTTCACCGAAGCGCATCGCGTGGCCAACGGCGTGACCGACCTGTTCGCCGATCTGTTCGGCACGGATGCCCTGCCGATCCGCAGCGCCACCACCGCGCCGTCCCTGCCCTTCGACATCGCCTTCGAGGCCGATGCCATCTTCCTGCTGCATTGAGATCCAAGACCATGAGCAAACGGGAATTGCCCAAGTGGCTGACCAAGACCCCGGTGGCCCATCGCGGCCTGCATGACATCGCCAAGGGCGTGCCGGAAAATTCGCGGCTGGCCTTCCAGAAGGCCATCGATGCGGGCTTTGCCATCGAGACGGACGTGCGCATCACCGGCGACGGCCAGGTGGTGGTGTTCCACGACCCGGACCTGACGCGCCTGTGCGGCCGCGAGGGCATCGTGAAGCGGATGCCGCTGGCCGAGCTGAAGCCGCTGACGCTGCTGGGCACGAGCGAGACCGTGCCAAGCTTCCGCGACCTGCTGGACCAGGTGAAGGGCCAGGTGCCGCTGGTGGTGGAACTGAAGAAGGACAAGGGCGAGCTGCCGGGCCAGCTTGAGGACAGCGTGGCCCGCATGCTGCAGCATTATCCCGGCCCCTGCGTGGTGCAGTCGTTCAATCCGCGCACCGTGAAATGGTTCCACAAGCATGCGCCGCAGATCGTGCGCGGGCAGATTTCCACCAACCTTGCCGACATGACAAAAGGCCTTAACTGGTTCACCCGGTGGCAGCTGAAGCGCGCCCTGATGAACGGCTATGGCGAGCCGGATTTCCTGGCCTATGACGTGCGCGACCTGCCGTCGGAGATCACGGCGGCGGCGCGGCGGCGCGGCCTGCCGATCTTAAGCTGGACCGTGCGCACGCCCACCGAACGCGCCCGCGCGGCCGCCCATGCCGACAACGTGATCTTCGAGGACCTATCTACCCAAGCATGAGCGTTCTGGCATGACACGCAGCGCGGCCTCCAGCGAGCGGATCGAGCTGCGCAGCCTGAAGCGCGTCGCCGACCTGACGGCTGCCGACTGGGACCGCTGCGCCGGCCGGGACAATCCCTTCGTCGCCCATGCCTTCCTGAACGCGCTGGAACAATCGGGCTGCGTGACGCCGCGCACCGGCTGGCAGCCCCTGCATCTGGTGGCCGAGATCGACGGCGCGGTTGCCGGCATCCTGCCCCTGTATGTGAAGGGCCACAGCCAGGGCGAATACATCTTCGACCATGGCTGGGCCGAAGCCTGTGCCCGGGCCGGCGGGCAGTATTACCCCAAGCTGCTGTGCGCCGTGCCCTTCACGCCGGTGACGGGTCCGCGTTTCCTGGTGGCGCCGGGACAGGATTTCGACACTGTCGCTGCGGCGCTGCTGCGGGGCGCGCAGGGCATCGCGCGCCAGCATGGCCTGTCCTCGCTGCATGTGAATTTCCTGCCCGAAGATCAGGCGCGCTGGGCCGGGGAACAGCCGGACCTGCTGCTGCGGCTGGGCGAGCAGTTCCACTGGCGCAACGATGATTACGCCGATTTCGAGGCCTTCCTCGCCCAGCTTGCCTCGCGCAAGCGCAAGGCGATCCGCAAGGAACGCCGCGAGGCGGTGGCGCCCGGCATCGAGATCGTCACGCTGCAGGGCGACGCGCTGACCCCCGAACACTGGGATGCCTTCTTCGCGTTCTACATGGATACCGGCAATCGCAAATGGGGCCGGCCGTATCTGAACCGCGACTTCTTCGCCCGCCTGCATCAAACGATGCCTGAGCGCATCGTGCTGGTGATGGCGCGCCGCGCGGGCCGCTGGATCGCCGGCGCCTGGAACATGCTGGGATCGGATGCGCTCTATGGCCGCAACTGGGGCTGCGTCGAATACCATCCGGGGCTGCATTTCGAATGCTGCTATTACCAGGCCATCGACTATGCCATCCGCCATGGCCTGGCCCGGGTGGAAGCCGGCGCCCAAGGCGAGCACAAGCTGGCGCGCGGCTATCTGCCGGTGCCGATCCATTCCGCCCACTGGATGGCCGATCCGGGTTTCCAGCAGGCCGTGGCACGCTATCTGGAGGAAGAACGGGCCTACATGGCCGGCATGATCGAGGCGCTGGACCAGCATTCACCTTTTCGTCAGGTGCAGACCGAGCCCGAAACGGAATAGCCTGCCCCGGCACAGCCGGCTAAGATCGGCGAAAACAATGGGAGGACTCGGATGGCTGCCATGCCGCATGATGCCGGCTGCATCTTCTGCAAGATCGTGAAGGGCGACGCGCCCAGCTTCAAACTCTATGAAGACGAGCTCACCTTCGCGATCATGGACATCAACCCCTTCATGCCGGGCCATGCCTTGGTGCTGAGCAAGGGCCATTTCGCCAACCTGCACGAGGCCAGCGAGGAGAGCGTCGCGGCCGTGGCGCGCACGGCCAAGAAGATCGCCGCCGCCGTCAACGAGGCCGTGAAACCTGACGGCATCAACATTGTGCAGGCCAACGGCCAGGGCGCGGCACAGTCGGTGCTGCATTACCACGTGCATGTGCTGCCGCGCCGCTTCGGCGACAATGGCAGCCTGAACTGGAGCCTGACGCCGGGCGACCACGAAAGCATCGCGAAACTGGCCGCCGACATCCGGGCCTGCCTGTGATCCGCCTTGCCGCCCTCGCGCTGGGAGCCGCGTTGCTCGCCCTGCCGGCCACAGCCCAGGACCTGCGCACGCAATGCCGGGACGAAGCGCAGCGCGGCCTGACCAAGGCCTGCGAGGCCGCCATCGCCAAACAGCCGCGCGATCCGGCGCTGCATGCCCTGCTGGGCGAGGCCTATTTCGCCAGCGGTTTCTACGGCGACGGGCTGGCGGCCTTGCGGCAGGCCATCGCGATGTCGAACGGCGCGGCGGACTACCGCTACCGCTTCGCCGGCTATGCCGCGCTGATCAACGAATATCCGCAGGCGGCGGCCGAGCTGGAGCGCCTGGTGCAGGACAATCCCGACCATGTGAAGGCCTGGACCCTGCTGGCCGACTGTTACCGCTACCTGAAGAACAAGCCGCAGGCCCTGCGCGCCGGCCTGCGCGCCGCCGAACTGGGCGATGCCGCCGAGGCCTATGCGCTCGGCATGCGCTATGGCAGCGGCGACGGCGTCGCGACCGATCCGCGGCAGGAGCTGCACTGGCTGGAGCGCGCCGCTAACAGCGGCTATGTCGCCGCCATGCAGGAACTGGCCCGGCTGCATGCCGAGGGCCGTCCCGGCCTGCCGCCCGATGCAGCCAAGCAGCGCCAGTGGGAAGACGCCGCCCGCAAGGCCATGAAGAACTAGCCGGGAAAGCCTAGCGCAGCTTGGGATTCAGCGCGTCGCGCAGCCAGTCGCCCAGCACGTTCACCGCCAGCACCAGCAGCACCAGCGTGAGCGCCGGGAAGAAGGTGATCCACCATTCGCCGCTGAACAGGAAGCTCTGGCCCACCCGGATCAGCGTGCCCAGCGAGGGCTGGGTCGGCGGCACGCCGACGCCGAGGAAGCTGAGCGTGGCCTCCGACAGCACCGCCAGCGCCAGGCCCACGGTCGCCAACACCAGCACCGGCCCCAGCGTGTTGGGCAGCACATGGCGCAGCACGATCACCCAGTCGGGCTGGCCGATCACGCGGGCGGCGGCCACATAGTCCTTGTTGCGTTCGACCAGGGCGGCCGAGCGGGCGACGCGGGCGAATTGCGGCCAGTCCGCCACGCCGATGGCGAAGATCAGCACGAAGATGGCGATCTCATTATGCAGCTCGCGCGGCAGCGCCGTGCGGGCGATGCCGTCGATCATCAGGGCGATCAGGATGCTGGGAATGGTGAGCTGCACGTCGGCCGCGCGCATCACCACCATGTCGAGCCAGCCGCCGCGATAGCCGCACAGCACACCGAGCAGCGTGCCGAACACGGCAGCGAAGACGATGGCGGAAAAGCCGACCAGCAGCGAGATGCGGCTGCCGTAGAGGATGGTGGAGAGCAGGTCGCGGCCCTGGTCGTCGGTGCCGAGCAGATAGGCGCCCATGCCCTGCCCGGCCCAGGCCGGCGGCGTGAAGGCGTCCATCAGCCGCACCGCGCCGGGGTCGAAGGGGTTGAACGGTGCCACCAGCGGGGCGAAGACGGCAGCAAGGATGATCGTCAGCGCCACCACCGCCGAGACGACCACGGCGGGCGAACGGCGGAAGCTGTAGGCCAGATCGCTGTCGTACCAGCGGCGCAGGGTTGCAAGGGTGCCGTGCATCGTGGCGTCGCTCATGTCGCCTTCCCCGCCGCCTTGGCCCGGTCGATGCGCAGGCGCGGATCGATCAGGAAATAGATCAGGTCCACGGCTAGGTTCAGCACCACGAACATGAAGCCAACCATCACCAGGTAGGCCGCCATCACCGGAATGTCGGCGAAACCGACCGCCTGGATGAACAGCAGGCCCATGCCCGGCCACTGGAACACCGTCTCGGTGACGATGGAAAAGGCGATCAGCGAGCCGATCTGCAGGCCGACGATGGTGATCACCGGCATCATGGTGTTCTTCAGCGCGTGGCGGAAATGCACGATGCGGTCGGTCAGGCCGCGGGCGCGCGCAAACTTGATGTAGTCGGTGCGCAGCACCTCCAGCATCTCGGTGCGCACCAGGCGCAGCACCAGGGTGAGCTGATACAGGCTCAGCGTGATCGCCGGCATGATGATGGCAGCCCAGCCGGATTTGGTGAGAAAGCCGGTGCTCCACCAGCCCAGCGACACGACCTCGCCGCGGCCGAAGCTGGGCAGCAGGTCGAACTGCACCGACAGCAGGTAGATCAGGCCGATGCCGATCACGAAGGTGGGCAGCGACACGCCGATCAGGCTAGTGGTGAGGATGAACTGGCTGATCCAGCTGTCGCGCCGCAAGGCGGTATAGACGCCTAGCGGCAGACCGACGGCCAGCGCCAGCAGGGCGGAAAGTAAGACCAGTTCTAGCGTCGCCGGCAGGCGCTCCTGGATCAGGACGGCGACCGGTCGCTTGAGACGATAGGACAGGCCGAAATTGCCTTCGGCGGCATTGGCCAGGAAACGACCGAACTGCACGGGGGCCGGGTCATTGAGGCCAAGCTGGTCGCGCAGCTCCTGGCGATCGATCGTGGTGGCCTCCTGGCCGACCATGTTGTTGATCGGGTCGCCGACATAATTGAACAGCAGGAACGCCACCAGCGCGACGGCGAGCATGACAGCCACCGCCTGGGCCAGGCGTCCGACGATATAACCGAGCATGGGACTTTACTTATAAAAGAGGCTGCCGCCCCCGGCAGAACCGGGGGCGGCAGGGCCGATTACTTCATCTTGGCGAAGTGGAAGCGCGGCACGTTGTCCGCGATGATCGGCATGTCGAGCTTGTCACTCATCGCCCAGTTCAGCACCTGATGGTGCAGCGGCAGGTAGATGATCTCGTCATTCACGATCTGCCAGGCATCGGCGATCAGCTTGTCACGCTTGCCCTGGTCGAGCTCGTTCAGCATGGCGTTGATCATGCCGTCCAGCTTCGGGTTCGAGTAGTTGGTGAAGTTCCAGGCGCCGTTCTTGCCGTCCGGAGTCTGCACCAGATACGAGAACACGTAATGCGAGTCGAAGGTCGGCACGCCCCAGCCGAGCATGAAGAAGCTGGTATCCTTCTTCTGCAGCTTGGGGAAATGCAGTGTCTTGGACTGCGCCACCAGTTCGACCTTGATGCCGACCTGGGCCAGCATGCCGACCACTGCCTGGCAGATGCCCTCGTCGTTCACGTAGCGGTCGTTCGAGCAGTCGAGGCGGATGCCGAAGCCGTTGGCATAGCCGGCATCCTTCAGCAGGGCCTTGGCCTTGTTCACGTCATACGGCAGGCGCTTGTCGATGGCCTTGTCGTAGCCATGCACGCCGGGCGAAGTGATCATGCCGGCGATCACGGCATCGCCGCGCATCACCTTCTGCGCGATCGCGTTCATGTCGATGGCGTGATACATGGCCTGGCGCACACGCTTGTCGGCCAGCGGGTTCTTGCCCTTCACGTCGGAGTATTTCAGCTCGGGGCTACCGACATCCAGGCCGAGGAAGATCGAACGGATCTCGTTGGTCTTCTTCACCTGCAGGCCCGGCGAGCGCTTGACGCGCTCCACGTCCTGCACCGGCACGTCGAGCACGAAATCGAGCTGGCCCGAGATCAGCGCGGCGACGCGGGTGGCCGGCGTGGTGACCGGGGTATAGACGATCTCGTCGATGTTGTGCGGATTGTCCTTAAGGCCCCACCAGTTCGGATTCCGGGCCATCACCGTGCGCACATCCTGTTCGCGCAGCTTGAGCATGAACGGGCCGGTGCCATTGGTGTTGCGCACCGCGAAGGTCTCTTCCTTGTCCTTGTAGGATTGCGGATTGACCACGTTGTTCTTCTCAGCCCAGGCCTTGGACATGATGAAGATGTTGGCGATCTGGTTCGGCAGGATCGGGTTCGGACCGTTGGTCTCGACATGCACGGTCTGCGCGTCGATCTTCTTCACGTCCTTGACGCTGGCGATGTAGGTCTTGAAATCCGAATTCGGATGCTGGGCGCGCTTCACCGAGAAGACCACGTCATCGGCGGTGAAATCGCTGCCATCATGGAACTTCACGCCCTGACGCAGCTTGAATTCCCAGGTGGTGTCGTTGACCGGCTTCCACGAGGTGGCCAGCGCGGGCACGAATTTCAGGTCGGCGCTGTAGCCCACCAGGCCTTCATAGGTCTGGAAGCTGCCGGTACGGGTCAGGCCCTCGTTCTGGCTGTGCGGGTCCATGGTCAGGTAATCGCCCTGACTCGCCCAGCGCAGGGTCTTGCCCTGTGCGAATGCTTCTCCACCCATCAGCGGCATCGCCAGCGGCGCAGCCAGCGCAAAGGCGCCGGCCAGCAGGGCGGCCTTCAATCGGATAACGGCCATACATTGCCTCCTTGTTTTTCTATATAGCGACCGCGCGGAATCGCAGGATTCCGCGCGTCCTGGGCGCGACTGTAATTTTACGGAGATATGATGTCTACGGACTCGCGGTCCGCGGCAGGTTTACCCAGAGTTAGGCAACCCGGAGCAGGCTGACCCGGGCAGAGCCCGGGTCCGGCAACCCTCAGTGCACGTACTCGGGTACCTTCCCGGCGCCGCCGCCGGCCGAACCGCCCTTGTCGCCGCCGCCCTTTTCCCCGGTGAATTCGAAGGCCAGCTTGTCGTCGGCCACCTTGACCAGGACATGACCGCCCTTCACGAGCTGGCCGAACAGCAGTTCGTCGGCCAGAGGCTTCTTGATGTTTTCCTGGATCACGCGGCCCAGCGGTCGCGCGCCATAAAGCTTGTCATAGCCGCGTTCGGCCAGCCAGGCGCGCGCTTCGTCGGTCAATGCGATGGTGACGTTGCGGTCGGCCAACTGGCCTTCCAGCTGCGCCACGAACTTGTCGACCACGCGGTTGATCACATCGGTGGAGAGCGGCGCAAAGGCGATCACGGCATCGAGCCGGTTGCGGAATTCCGGCGTGAACAGCTTCTTGATCGCTTCCTCGTCCTCGCCTTCCTTCATGCCGCGGCCGAAGCCGATGGCCTGCTTCGACATCTCGGATGCGCCGGCATTCGTGGTCATGATCAGGACCACGTTGCGGAAATCGACATGCTTGCCGTTGTTGTCGGTCAACTTTCCGTGATCCATGACCTGAAGCAGAATGTTGAACAGGTCGCCATGGGCCTTTTCGATTTCGTCGAGCAGCAGAACGCAATGGGGATGCTGGTCGACGGCATCGGTCAGCAGGCCACCCTGGTCGAAACCGACATAGCCGGGCGGCGCGCCGATCAGGCGCGAGACGCTGTGGCGTTCCATGTATTCCGACATGTCGAAGCGGATCAGTTCCACGCCCATGATCTGGGCGAGCTGCCGCGCCACTTCGGTCTTGCCGACGCCGGTGGGGCCGGAGAACAGGTAATTGCCGATGGGCTTCTCGGGCTCGCGCAGGCCGGCACGCGCCAGCTTGATCGCGCTGGCCAACGCATCGATGGCCTCGTCCTGGCCGTAGACCACCCTTTTCAGCTCGGCATCCAGGTTGCGCAGGCTTTCCTTGTCCTCGCGCGAGACCGACTTGGGCGGGATGCGGGCGATCTTGGCAACGATGGCCTCGACCTCTTTCACGCCGATGGTCTTGCGGCGCTTGCTTTCCGGCTTCATCAGCTCGGCCGCGCCGACTTCGTCGATCACGTCGATGGCCTTGTCGGGCAGCTTGCGGTCGTTGATGTACTTGGCCGAGAGCTCGACGGCCGCCTTGATCGCATCCTCGGTGTAGCGCACGCCGTGATGCTGTTCGTAATAGGTCTTGATCCCCTTCAGGATCTTCACGGCATCGGGCAGCGACGGTTCGTTGACGTCGATCTTCTGGAACCGGCGCAGCAACGCACGGTCCTTCTCGATATAGGACCGGAATTCCTTGTAGGTGGTCGAACCGATGCAGCGCAGCGCGCCGGAAGCCAGTGCGGGCTTGAGCAGGTTGGAGGCATCCATCGCTCCGCCCGAGGTGGCGCCGGCGCCGATCACCGTATGCATTTCGTCGATGAAGAGGATCGAGCCGGGCTGGGCCTCCAGCTCCTGCATCACCTGTTTGAGGCGCTCCTCGAAATCGCCGCGATAGCGGGTCCCGGCCAGCAGACTACCCATGTCCAGCGCGTAGATGGTGGCATCCTTCAGAATTTCCGGCACCTCGCCGCGCACGATGCGGCGGGCGAGCCCCTCGGCGATGGCCGTCTTGCCAACACCCGGATCGCCGACATAGAGCGGGTTGTTCTTGGTGCGGCGGCACAGGATCTGGATCGTGCGCTCGATCTCCGCCTCGCGGCCGATCAGCGCGTCGATCTTGCCGGCCTTGGCCTTCTCGTTGAGGTTGACGCAATAGGCGCTGAGCGCCTCCTTGTCCTTCGACGTATTGCGCTCGGTACGCTCGGCGCGCTCCGCCCGCTGTTCGACATCGCTGTCGGCACCGCGCACCGGACGCCGCTCGTTGCGGGTCGGAGCCTTGGCGACGCCATGGCTGATATAGCTGACCGCGTCCAGGCGCGTCATGTCCTGCTCCTGCAGGAAATGCACGGCATGGCTTTCGCGCTCGGAGAAAATCGCTACCAGCACGTTCGCGCCGGTGACCTCCTCGCGGCCCGACGACTGCACGTGGAACAGCGCGCGCTGCACGGCGCGCTGGAAGCTGAGCGTGGGCTTGGCATCCTGCGCCACGCTGGCCACCAGCCCGCGCAGTTCTTCGTCGATGAAATTGCCAAGGCGCTGGCGCAGCTTCTCGACATCGACATTGCACGCCCGCAGCACGGCAATCGCATCCTGATCTTCGGTCAGGGCGAACAGCAGATGCTCCAGCGTGGCGAATTCATGCTTCTTGGCGCCGGCCAGCGACAGGGCCCGGTGCAGAGTCTGCTCAAGCGTGCGGGAGAATGATGCCATGCGCCGTTGCCTCCCTCAGTCGCGTTCCATGGTGCATTGCAGCGGGTGCTGATGCTGACGCGCGAAATCGATCACCTGGGTTACCTTGGTCTCGGCCACCTCGTAGGTGAACACGCCGCAGATGCCCACGCCCTTCTGGTGAACATGCAGCATGATCCGCGTGGCTTCCTCGCGGGCCTTGTTGAAAAAGCGCTCAAGCACATGAACGACGAATTCCATCGGGGTGTAGTCGTCGTTCAGCAGCAGCACCTTGTACATGGGCGGCTTCTGCGTCTTCGGCCGGGTCTTGGTGACCACGCCGACCTCGGTGCGCCCGCGCCCGTCACGTCCATCCCGTTCGCTCATGCCTCAAATCCAAGCTTAGCGGCACCAGAAATGCGGTGCACGGAACGATGATATGGCTTCAAGTGTTAAAAATACCAGCACCCTTGGGACAAAAAAAGAGCCCGGTGTGACCACCGGGCTCCAGACGCAATGTACTCTGGGGAGGAAACTTGGGCTGCGGGCCCGCCTGTTCAAGCGGCCAGCGGCTTAACAATCTTCTCGACGGTGGCCTGAACCTGCGCGTTGATCGGGGCGAAGGTCTCCTGGGCGACCTTGGTGGCCACTTCGCTCAGCTTGGTGGTGTGAGCGGTGTAGGCCTCGAAGGCGCTCTTGGCGAAATCGTTCTGCAGTTCGATCAGTTCCTGCAGGGTCTTGGCACCCATCATCGCCTTGGTGGCGGAGATCTGGTCCTCGATCTGGCTCTTGGTGAAGGCCATGACCTCGGCGTTGATGCTCTCGATGCCCTTGGCGGCAACGTTGCCGGCCGAAACCAGGGCTTCGACCTGGTCCTTGCCCAGCTTGGCGGCATCATCGACGCTCTTGGCAACGACGTCGAAACGCTCCTTGCTCATCGAAAACGCCTTCTCAACCGCATCGGTCGAGGCCTTCAGGGCCTTCTCGATCTGCTCCTTGGAGGCGAAAATCACGGCCTCGTAGGGATTGCCGGCGAGGGCTTCGGTTTCGGTCTTGGTGGTCTTGCTCTTGGTAGCCATGGGAAACGTCCTTGCTTGTCCGGTTGGTAACGGGCCGGACCCGCTTTGCGGGGCGGCTGCGAGAGTTAAATGCTGCGCTGCAACAAGCCTAAAAATAGGGGCTGACCGCCCCGACGTCAACCTAAAAATTGTGCGGCGCACAAATTTCTTGTGCGCCGCAGCAGTATTCGGGCAATTACTTATAAAAATCAGCTAATTGATGGTTCCCTGGGTGTACCGCAGCCCATTCCCTTGCACCTGGAAGCGATGCGGAATCTGTCGCCCGCTGCCGGTATCCGGCGCATTGAGATAGCTGCTGTAGGGCGGCAGGGCCACGGGATAAGGCTGCCGCGCCTCCACCCCGGTCTTGTCGAAGGGCTGCAGGGCCTCCAGCAGCGGCACGGCCATGCGATCAAATTCCGCCGAGGGCCAGGACCAGGCATGGAAATGGAAGCCGCCATTGCGGCAGGCACTCGCCGTCCAGTAGAAGCTGTCGCCGCGCAGGAACAGGCCTTCGGGCGCCGGCGCCTCGAAGCCGGCCGCCGCGATCGCCTGCTTGAGACGGGCATATTCCGCCGCATCCAGGCGATACATGGCGCGCTGGCCACGCCAGGGCGCCAGGGGATCGCGGAGCGAGATCGGGGTCTTCGGGTCGTTGAGATTGGGCCGGCCGATCGCCTGCACCTCAAGCATCGCCCCGCCCTCGGCCAGGGCCGTCAGGTCATAGGTCCGGCGCTGTTCGTCCTCCACGGCATTGTAGACCAGCCGCCAGCGCTCCGGCTGCCCGGGCTGGCAGGCGCGGGCGATATCGTCGCCGCCCACGTAGCGCTGCCAGGTCAGGCTGCGCAGGAACGGGTCGTCCGTGGGACCGACGGCCGCGCACCCGGCCAGCAACAGAACGGCTCCCGTCAGAGCGGAAAACGTTGAGAACGATTTCTTAAGCGGCATGATCCTAGTCTTTCAAGCTATCTCGCCAGTCGCGGCTGAATCTGGGGATGAATCCAGCAGATTCAAGTTCTTACGAAACAATCCGCTGGACAAGGGGTGGCATGGTTAATATCCTACATCCGATTCGCGGCGGGGAAACCCACCCAGCCTGGACACACATCCGAAACAGCCTGCCTGTCAGGCGCGGACGATGCGGGGGAATAATGTACGGTTTTTGTCGGTTTTCGCGTCGGACTCTGCCCGCCGTTGTAACAATCTGTTTCATTCTGGCCCTTGCCGCCCTGCTGCCGAACCCGGCCCACGCCGGCGGCTATTCTGCCATCGTGCTGGATGCCGATACCGGCCGCGTCCTTCACGCGCATGAGGCCGATACCCTGCGCTACCCGGCCTCGCTGACCAAGATGATGACCCTCTACATGGCTTTCGACGCCCTGAAGGACGGCCGCCTGAAGCTGGACCAGCGCATTCCAGTCAGCGCCCATGCCGCTGGCCAGGCTCCCTCGGCCATCGGCCTGCGTCCGGGCCAGACCCTCACCGTCCGCGACGCCATCCTGGCCGCCGTGACCAAGTCGGCCAATGACGCGACCGTGGCCCTGGGCGAGGCGATCGGCGGCAGCGAGACGCAGTTTGCGACCATGATGACCCGCCGCGCCCACCAGCTCGGCATGACCAGCACCACTTTCCGCAACGCCTCGGGCCTGCCCAATCCCGGCCAGAAATCGACCGCGCGCGACATGGCCACCCTGGCCCTCGCCCTGCTGAAGAACCACAAGGCCTACTACACCTACTTCTCCACGCCCGAATTCGAATGGAACGACCGGGTGTTCAACAACCACAACCACCTGCTGAAACGCTATGAGGGCGTGGACGGCATCAAGACCGGCTATATCCGGGCCTCGGGCTTCAACCTCGTTGCCTCGGCCAAGCGCGACGGCCGCCGCGTGATCGGCGTCGTGTTCGGCGGCACCAGCGTCACCGCCCGCGACAACCGTATGATCGAACTGCTCGACACTGCCTTCGAGAAGATCGACGACCGCGACGCGCCGGTGATGGTTGAAAAGCAGCCCGACCGGAACTTCGCCCTGATCTCCAGCGCCGAGGCCGCGACGCCCAAGGCCACGAAGCCCCGTCCGGCCAAGGCAGCGGCCGGCGGCGGCGAATGGGCCGTGCAGCTCGGCGCCTTCAAGCAGGCCGCCTCGGCCGAGAAGCTGCTCGACCGGGTGCGCGACAAGCTGCCTTCGGCCGAGCCGCTGGTCGATGCGGTCGATGCCGGCAAGATCACGCTCTACCGCGCCCGCCTCACCGGCCTGAGCCAGACCGATGCCCAATCGGCCTGCCAGCGCTTCAAGCGCGAGAAGCTGACCTGCTCCGTCGTTTCGCCCGACGCCTGAGCCCGCCCGACGGGTCCCGGTCTGCTGCCGCGGTGACGACCATCACCGCGGCGGTTTCATTTCGGGACCGGTGCGCAGGCTGCGCTTTCCAGGCGGGAACAGCCTTCCTATGATGGCGGCCCCTCCCGCTCCAAGTTCCCCATGACCTCGCCCAACCTCCAGCGCCGCTACCGGAAGACCCTGACCTACGTGCTGGTGGTCTCGGCCCTGGCCGGCGCGATCTACGGCGGCGTCCTCACCTATATCCTGGCCCATGGCGAGCCCCATGAACTGCTGGAGGACATCGTCCGCGGCACGCTGCGCGGCATCTTCACCGGCCTGATGATCGGCGGCCTGATCGGCTGGTTCGATATCTTCCTGGTCAATACCGGCCGCGCCCGGCTGCGCAGCCTGCCCTTCCTCTGGCTGGTCCTGATCAAGGGCGCCTATTACAGCGCGGCGATCCTGGGCAGCATCTGGCTGGGCGGGCATCTCTTCCGCATCGAAGGCGATCCCGGCACCGGCTTCAACCGCACCACGATCATTACCGTCACCTTCGCGCTGATCTTCAGCACGCTGTTTTCCTTCATGATGGAAATGTCCCTGCTGCTCGGGCCGGGCGTGCTGCGCGACATGCTGCTGGGCCGCTACCACCATCCGCGCCGGGAAAGGCGCCTGTTCGTGTTCTTCGACATGCGGGGGTCGACGGCGATCGCCGAACGCATCGGCGACCTGGCCTTCCACCGCCTGCTCAACCGCTTTTTCTCCGACCTGACCGAGCCGGTACTGGCCTGGCAGGGCGTGATCCACAAATATGTCGGCGACTCGATGATCGTGACCTGGCCGCTGGGCGGCGGCCGCAATCCGGCGGGCGCCTTCGCCGCGGTGGCCGAGGCCCATGCCCGGCTGGCATCCCTGCGCGACGATTACCTGCGCGATTTCGGCATGGCCCCGGAATTCCGCGCCGTGCTGCATGCCGGCGAGGTGGTGACCGGCGAAATGGGGGAAGTGAAACGCGAGATCGTGCTGCTGGGCGACACCATCAACACCACGGCGCGGATCGAACAACTCGCCAAGACCATGCCGGACCATGCCACCATCGCCTCGGCCGAGGCGCTGGCGGCGGCGCTGCCGGCCGGGACGGCGGCCCGGCCGCTCGGCGAATTCTCGCTCCCCGGCAAAAGCGCTGCTATAACCCTGTACGCCGTCTCGTAACGATACAAAAGAGTTCGAGGAAATGTCCGCCCCCATGACTTCCAGCATGGCGTTTATCGCCGGCCGTGTGCTGCTGCCCTTTGCCTGCGGCTATTTCATGTCCTACCTGTTCCGCAGCGTGAACGCCGTGATCGCGCCGAACCTGCAGCGCGACCTGGGCATCGGCGCCGGCGACCTTGGCACGCTGACGGCGGCCTATTTCGTCGCCTTCGCCGCCTTCCAGCTTCCCTTGGGCATCCTGCTCGACCGCTTCGGTCCGCGCCGCGTGCAGGCCCTGCTGCTGCTTTCGGCGGCGCTCGGCGCCGTGGTGTTCGCCATCGGCGCCAATCTCGGCCACCTGATCATCGGCCGCGCCCTGATCGGTCTGGGCGTGGCCGGCGGCCTGATGTCGGCGATGAAGGCGATCGCGCTATGGCTGCCCAAGGAACGCTGGGCCCTGGCCAATGGCGTGTTCATGACCGCCGGCGGCCTCGGCGCCCTGGCTGCCACCCTGCCGGTGGAGCTGGCGCTGGAGCATGCCCATTGGACCATGCTGTTCTGGGGGCTGGCGGGGCTGACGATCCTGGCTTCGCTCACCATCTTCTTCGTCGTGCCCGAACGCCCGCGCGCGGCGACGCAGATCGTCGGCCTGGGCACGCAGCTGCGGGAATGCGGCCAGTTCCTGACCGACCGCCGCTTCTGGCGCATCGCGCCGGTCTCGATGATGGGCATGGCCAGCGGCATGGCGATCCAGGGCCTGTGGGCCGGCCCCTATCTGCGCGATGTGGGTGGGCTCGACCGTGCCGCCGCCGCACAGGTGCTGTTCCTGCTGGCCGCCGCGCTGACCGCCGGCTTCACGCTGACCGGCATAGCCGCCGACCGCCTGCAGAAACGTGGCATTCCGCTCAGCCGCACGATGGTGTGGGGCGTCGTGCTCTATGCCGTGGTGCTGGCCGTGATGGCCAGCGGCTGGACGCCGACCAATCCCCTGCTGTGGATCGCCTTCGGCATCATCAGCAACACCACCGTGCTGGCCTATCCGATCCTGAGCGGGCAATTCGCACTGGAGCAGGCCGGACGCGTGAACACCCTGCTCAACGGCGTGGTGTTCGGTTTTACCTTCTTCGCGCAGGCGGGGATGGGCTGGCTGATCGACCTGTGGCCGCGCGGCGCGGACGGCAGCTATCCGGCCGAGGCCTATCGCTGGACCTTTGGGCTGGCGCTGGCGCTGCTGCTGCTGACGCTAGGCTGGTTCCTGCGCGGCGAGCGCGCGGCTCAGGGCTTGAAGGCCGGTCGGCCGACCGAATAGTAGCTGAACCCGGCCTGGCGCATTTCCGCCGGCTTGTAGATGTTGCGCAGATCGACCAGTACCGGCTGCTTCAGCAGCGTCTTCATCCGGCCAAGGTCGAGCGCACGGAACTGGTTCCACTCGGTGATGATCACCAGGGCGTCGGCTCCGCTGGCCGCGTCGTAGGAATCCGAACACCAGACCACGTTCTGCAGCAGCTTCTTCGCCTCGTTCATGCCCTCGGGATCGAAGGCGCGGATCGTGGCGCCCTTGGCCTGCAGGGCCGGCAGGATCTCCAGGCTGGGACTGTCGCGCATGTCGTCGGTCTCGGGCTTGAAGGTCAGCCCCAGCACGGCAACGGTTTTGCCCTGCACGCTGCCGCCGCAGGCCTCGATCACCTTGTCGGCCATGCGACGCTTGCGGCGATCATTGATCTCGACCACGGTCTCGACGATGCGAAGCGGCGCATCGAACTTGCGGCCGGTCGCCACCAGCGCCTGGGTATCCTTCGGAAAGCAGGAGCCGCCATAGCCCGGACCGGCATGCAAGAACTTGCCGCCGATGCGGCCATCCAGGCCAATGCCGCGCGCCACGTCCTGCACGTTCACATTCACCTTCTCGCACAGATCGGCGATTTCGTTGATGAAAGTGATCTTGGTGGCCAGGAAGGCGTTGGCGGCATACTTGATCAGCTCTGCCGTTTCCAGTGCGGTGAACAGGATCGGCGTTTCATTCAGGTAGAGCGGCCGGTAGAGCTGGCGCAGCAATTCGCGCGCCCGCTCGCTCTCGGCGCCGCAGACCACGCGATCCGGACGCATGAAATCCTCGATCGCCGCGCCTTCGCGCAGGAATTCCGGATTGGACGCCACCTCGAATTCGGCATCCGGCCTGGTTTCGCGGATGATGCGCTCGACCTGCCGGCCGGTGCCGACCGGCACCGTGGACTTGGTCACCACCAGGGTATAGCCCTCGATGGCCTCGGCGATCTCCTTGGCGGCGGCATAGACGTAGGACAGATCGGCCTCGCCATCGCCGCGGCGCGACGGCGTGCCGACGGCGATGAAAACGGCATCGGCCGCCTTGACCGCGGCCTTGACGTCCTGGGTGAATGACAGCCGGCCGGCCTTCACATTGCGGGCGACCAGATCCTCAAGCCCTGGTTCAAAAATCGGGATTTCGCCGCGCAGAAGGCTGCCGATGCGGTCGGGATTCTTATCGACGCAGACGACCGTGTGGCCGAATTCGGAGAAGCAGGTTCCCGATACCAGGCCGACATAGCCGGTGCCGATCATGGCTACACGCATCGTTTAATCCCCCAGCCCTGGCTTGTCAGAGCGTCTTGCTGATGTCGCGAATGATGTCGGCCGCATCCTTGCGCATGTCCTGCCGATGCAGGGCGAATGCAATGTTGGCATGCAGGAAGCCGATCTTGTCGCCGCAATCGTAGCGCGTACCCGAGAAACGCAGGCCGTGGAACGGCACCTCGCCGATCATGCGGGCCAAAGCATCGGTGAGCTGGATTTCGCCGCCGGCACCGCGCTGCACCTTGTCGAGGTGATCGAAAACGCTGGGCTGCAGGATATAACGGCCGATAACGGCCGTGCGCGACGGCGCCTTGTCCGGGCTGGGCTTCTCGACCAGACCCTTCACTTCAACCATCCTGTCGGCATCCTTGCCGGGCTGAATGATGCCGTAGCGCTTGGTGTGTTCCTGCGGCACGTCCATGGCGGCAATCATGTTGCCGCCCACCTTGTTGTAGGCCTCGACCATCTCGGCCAGGCAGCCGCGCGGGGAGAGGATCAGGTCGTCGGCCAGCAGAACGGCAAAGGGTTCGTTGCCGACCAGCGACTTGGCGCAGCGCACGGCATGGCCCAGTCCCTGCGGTTCCATCTGGCGCGTATAGGATACCGCACCGGCCTTGGGCATCCAGCTGTTGATGGCCTCCAGCAGATCAGTCTTGTCGCGCTCGCGCAGCACGTCTTCCAGTTCATACGACCGGTCGAAATGATCTTCGATGGCCTGCTTGCCGCGGCCGGTAACGAAAATGAATTCCTCGATCCCCGCCGCCTGGGCTTCCTCGACCGCGTACTGGATCAGCGGCTTGTCCACCACCGGCAGCATCTCTTTGGGCATCGCCTTGGTGGCCGGCAGAAAACGGGTGCCGAGGCCGCCGACGGGGAACACGGCAGTACGGATCGGACGGATCATGGATGGCGCGACTTTCTTGGTTGTTGCTGCGGGCGGATGATTCGGCCTGATGTCCCGGCTCTGGTCTTCCGGACGATTCCCTCCCGGGACACAGCCGGGTTTTACGCCGGCCCAATGGGCGGTGCAATGGGGGCGGCCGAACAAGTCATATCGGCTTTATCCTGTTGTAATGGGGCAGAAATACGGCCATTCGCGGCCGATTTGCGGGCGGTCCGGCCTGCTTCCCCTGCCCGGCTCGCCGCCGTATCATGCCCGGCCGGAAGGAAAGCCCCGAAGACGCACCCGAGGAAAAGCCCCAATGTCCGCCGCGCCAGACCTGACCGCCACGCCCGTCCTGCGCGACCAGCCTGAAGCAGGGATCGCCCGACTGACCCTGAACCGGCCCAAGGCCTATAACAGCCTTTCGGTCGGGATGATGGCGGCATTGCAGGCCGAGCTGGACCTGATCAAGGCCGACCTCGCCATCAAGGCGGTGATCGTCGCCGCCAACGGCCCGGGCTTCTGCGCCGGGCATGACCTGAAGGAAGTGCGCGCCAATCCGGGCCGGCAGCATTACGAAGCCCTGTTCCGGCAATGCTCGATGCTGATGCAGTCCATCATCGCCCTGCCCCAGCCGGTGATCGCCCAGGTACATGGCATCGCCACCGCCGCCGGCTGCCAGCTTGTCGCAAGCTGTGACCTGGCGGTGGCGGCCGACACCGCGCGCTTCGCCACGCCGGGCGTGAATATCGGCCTGTTCTGCTCGACGCCGATGGTGGCGCTGTCGCGCAATGTCTCGCGCAAACATGCCATGGAAATGCTCCTGACCGGCGACATGCTGCCGGCCAGCCGCGCCGCCGAGATCGGCCTGGTCAACCGCGTGGTGCCGGAAGCCGGTCTGGCCGATGCTGCGCTGGGCCTTGCCCGCCAGATCGCCGCGAAATCGCCGCTGACCGTCAAGATCGGCAAACAGGCTTTCTACCGCCAGCTCGATATGACTCTGGCCCAGGCTTACGATTATGCCAGCCGGGTGATGACGGAAAACATGCTGGCCCACGATGCCGAGGAAGGCATTGATGCCTTCATCCAGAAACGCGAACCGAAATGGGAAGGGCGCTGACGTGAGCGCGACATTGGACAAGATCGACCACGACAACTATGACGACGATTATATCCGCGGCATCCTGCGCCGCGTGAACGTGATCGCCATGGTGGGTGCCAGCCCGAACTGGAATCGCCCCTCCTACTTCGCCATGAAATACCTTCAGCACAAGGGCTACCGCGTCATCCCGGTGAACCCAAAGGAAGCCGGCGGCGAGATCCTGGGCGAGAAGGTCTATGCCAGCCTGGCCGACATTCCGGTGAAGGTGGACATGGTGGATTGCTTTCGCGCCTCGGCCGCCATCCCGCCGATTGCCGACGAGGCCATCAGGATCGGCGCTAAGGTGCTGTGGATGCAGCTCGGCGTGCGCCATGACGAGGCCGCCGCCAAGGCCGAGGCGGCAGGACTGCAGGTGGTTATGAACCGCTGCCCCAAGATCGAATTCGGCCGCCTCAGCCGGGAGATCGGCTGGATGGGCGTCAACACCCGCGTCATCAATTCCAGGAAGCAGAACAGGATCTGACCGTGGCTTCAGAGAAAAAGACTGCCGCGCGTACGGCAGACAACGCCTCGCCATTCGGGTTCGATACCCTGCAGGTGCATGCCGGTACCGCGCCGGATCCGGTCACTGGTGCGCGCAGCACGCCGATCTACCAGACCACGGCCTTCGTCTTCGATGATGCCGACCAGGCCGCGTCGCTGTTCAATCTGCAAAGTTTCGGAAACATCTACACTCGCCTGACCAATCCGACCACGGCGGTACTGGAGCAGAAGGTCGCGGCGCTGGAGAATGCCCGGGCGGCAACCGCGGTGGCCTCGGGCCACGCATCCCAGCTCGTCACCTTTCACATGCTGATGAATCCGGGCGACCATATCGTCGCCTCCAGCAAGCTCTATGGCGGCTCGATCACCCAGCTCGGCGTCAGCTTCAAGCGTTTCGACTGGCATACCACCTTCGTCGATCCCGACGACATCGATGGTTTTGCCGCCGCCATCACGCCCAGGACCAGGGCGATCTATGCCGAAAGCCTGTCCAATCCCGGCGGCGTTGTCTGCGACATCGCGGCACTGGCCGATATCGCACACGCGGCCGGCATCCCGCTGATCATCGACAACACCATGGCCTCGCCTTATTTGTGCCGGCCGATCGAGCATGGCGCCGATATCGTGCTGCATTCCGCCACCAAGTTTCTTGGCGGCCATGGCAACTCGATGGGTGGTGTGATCGTCGATTCCGGCAAGTTCGACTGGGGCCAGAACGACAAGTTTCCGCATCTGGCCCAGCCCTCGCCGGCCTATCATGGCCTCACCTTCTGGGAAACCTTCGGCGACATGGCCTTTGCGGTCGCCTGCCGCGTGATTTCGCTGCGCGATCTGGGGCCGGCCATATCGCCATTCAACGCTTTCATGATCCTGACGGGCATGGAGACCTTGTCCCTGCGCATGCGCAAGCACTGCGACAATGCGCTGGCCATTGCCGAATTCCTGGCAAAACACCCGAAGGTGGCTTGGGTTTCCTATGCCGGCCTGAAAGGCGACAGGTATCATGCGCTGGCGAGGAAATACCTGCCGAATGGCGCCGGATCGACGTTCACCTTCGGCCTGAAAGGCGGCTACGAGGCCGGGCTCAAGTTCGTCGACACCGTACAGATATTCTCGCATCTGGCGAATGTGGGCGATACGCGCAGCCTGGTGATCCATCCGGCCTCCACCACACACCGCCAACTGACCAGCGAGCAGCGCGCTGCCGCCGGCTCGGGCGACGATGTGATCCGCCTGTCCATCGGCATCGAGGATGTGGCCGATCTGATCAAGGATCTGGACAGGGCTCTCAATGCGGCCTGACCCTCAGGCGGCGTTGCACTTGCGGAACTGAGTCGGCGTCAGGCCGGTCTGCCTGGTGAAAAAGCGCGTGAAGTAGGCCGGATCGTCGAAACCCAGGGAATAGGCGATCTCCTTTACCGACAGCACGGTGAAGGTGAGGTCGCGGGTGGCTTCCAGCACGATGCGCTGGTTGATTGCACCCAGGGCCGATGTGTTCAGCGCCGCACGGCAGACGCGGTTGAGATGCACCTCTGATATGCCCAGGCGGCCGGCATAGAAGGCCACGCTGCGCTCGGTTCGGTATGCCTGGTCCAGCAGGATGCGAAACTGCATCGCATAGCGGGCCGTGCGGTTCGGCGCCGCTTCGGCGGCCTGCGCCGTCTGCGCCGCCAGCCGACCCAGCGTGATCAGCAGGATACCGACATGCGCCTCGATCAGGCCAAAACGCCCGGGCGCGCTGCCGGGGAATTCCCGCGCCACCGCCGCCACGCTGCGCTCGATCTCGGGCGCCGCATCGCCCAGCGTTATCGCCTGCGGTTCGGCCAGCAAGGCCTGCAATCCCGATCCCGGACCCAGAATGCGGTTCACCTGCTCGCCCAGCAGGGTGATCACATGCCCTTCGGTATCGGGCGAGAAACGGAAGCCATGCACGATACCGGGCGAAACGGTCACGGCCATGCCGGCTTGCAGAGGCACGGCCCGGCCACCCAGCCGGGCCTCGCCCTGCCCCTGGGTCATGTTCAGAATTTGAAAGAAATGCTGGTGCCGGTGCAGCCCGATCTCCCAGTCAAACAGGGCCGAGCGGGCGGGAATCGATTCGCAATGCAGCCAGTTCGCATATGCGGTATGATCGGCCTCGCCGTAGAGGGCGTAGGTGGGGACAGCGGACACGGGGCTCCTGGGACTGCTGTTTCCGATGTTTGGATTGTCCTAGGTTTTGTTGCCCCTGTCCATCGCCGCACAGCCGGGCCGGCGCTAGCTTCTGCCCCCGACACGGTTCAGGAGGAAACCACCATGCGCACCCAGGTCGCCATCATCGGCGCCGGCCCCTCGGGCCTGCTGCTCGGCCAGTTGCTTGCCAAACACGGCATCGACAACGTGATCCTGGAACGCCAGACCGGCGAGTATGTGCTGGGCCGCATCCGTGCCGGCGTGATCGAAAAAGGCGCCGCCGACCTGCTGGACGAGGCCGGCTGCGGCGCCCGCATGCATCGCGAAGGCCTGATCCACGATGGCATCGAGATTTCCTTCGGCGGCGCGCGCCACCGCATCAACTTCAAAAACCTGATCGGCAAGAGCGTGATCGTCTATGGCCAGACCGAGATCACCCGCGACCTGATGGACGGTCGCGCCGCCATCGGCGCGCAGACCATCTACGAGGCGGAGGATGTAAGCCTGCACGATATCGGCACCGACAGGCCGAAAGTGCGCTACAGCAAGGATGGCCAGACGCACGAGATCGAATGCGACTTCATCGCCGGCTGCGACGGTTTCCACGGGGTGAGCCGCAAGAGCATCCCGGCCGAGGTACTGAAGACCTTCGAGCGGGTCTATCCCTTCGGCTGGCTCGGCATCCTGGTCGACAAGCCGCCGGTGTCAGACGAGCTGATCTATGCCAACCACGAGCGCGGCTTTGCGCTCTGCTCGATGCGCTCGCCGACGCGCAGCCGCCTCTATATCCAGTGCCGACTGGACGACAAGGTGGAGGACTGGTCGGACGAGGCCTTCTACGAGGAGCTCAAGCGCCGGCTGGATGATGAGGCGATCAAGCGCCTGCAGCCCGGCCCCTCCATCGAGAAGAGCATCGCACCGCTGCGCAGCTTCGTGGCCGAGCCGATGCGCCATGGCCGCCTGTTCCTGGCCGGCGACGCTGCCCATATCGTGCCGCCGACCGGCGCGAAGGGCCTGAATCTGGCCGCCAGCGACGTGTATTACCTGTGGCAGGCGCTGGTGGAGTATTACAAGCGCCAGTCGCCGGCCGGCATCAACGCCTATTCCGCCCGCGCCCTCAGCCGCGTGTGGAAAGCCGAGCGTTTCTCGTGGTGGATGACCTCGCAGCTGCACCGCTTTCCCGAGAGCAGCGGCTTCGACCAGAAGATCCAGCGCAGCGAGCTGGAATACCTGGTTTCGTCGCAGGCGGCGATGACGGCTCTGGCCGAGAATTACGTCGGCCTGCCCTACTAAGCCTTATTCGGCCGGGGCCGGCACCGGTTCAGCCCCGGCATCCTTGGCCTCGCGCGGCAGCAGCAGGGCGAACAGCCCCGCCCCGGCCGCGCAGGCCGCCAGCAGGATGAACAGGATGTCCAGCG
The DNA here is from genome assembly GCF_046297895.1 of Ferrovibrio sp. GTDB lineage: Bacteria > Pseudomonadota > Alphaproteobacteria > Ferrovibrionales > Ferrovibrionaceae > Ferrovibrio. The sequence goes on from NZ_JBKBHC010000005.1 coordinate 368,960, forward strand.
TGCCGGTGAACTGATAGATCACCGGAATCACCGCCACGCCCAGCGACGAGACGCCAAGGGTGAGCACAAACTTGCCGCCGAAGGCCCGGCCGCGCCATTGTGGCGGGGTGTATTTCGCCAGCAGGGAATTCTCCGCCGGCTGGCCGGCCACGTTCAGGCTGACCATCAGGGCCGCCACCGGCACCAGGGCCGGATGGATCAGCAGCATGGCCGTGAGGATGACCGGGATCTGCAGCCACTGCACCACGATATAGACGCCGCGCAGGGAATAGCGGTCGGCCAGTTCGCCGCCGACAAGCTGCGACAGCGCCGAGCAGGTATAGACGATGGTGACCATGCCGCCGATGCCCAGCATGCTGTCGTTGAACACGGCCGACAGACGGCTGTCGAACACCTTGGGCAGGGCAAAGGCCGTGGCCTGGAAGATCAGCCCGGTGCAGAGCATGGTGGCGGACATCACCCAGAAGACGCGCCATATGTCGCCCTTCACCGGCACGGGCGTCGGCACGGCATCCTCGCCGCGATCCAGCAACAGGTTCATCTGCCGCGCCCAGACGAAGGCCAGGCCGGTAACCAGGCATACGGCGCCGGGGACGATGAAGGCGGCGCGCCAGCCCCACAGATCGGCCAGCAGACCGGCGACCAGAGCCGCGCCGGCCGTGCCGACCGAACCGAACAGGCCGTTGACGCCGAGCGCCCGGCCGCGATTGACCGCATTGCGCACAAGCCAGGGGATGCCGACCGGGTGATAGATGGCCGCAAACAGCCCGATGCCCGACAGGCCGAGCACGATGCCGAAAGGTGAATCGGCAAAGCCCGTGAGGATCGAGCAGCCGCCGACGCCGAGGAAGAACAGCGCCATCATGCCCGAGGCGCTCCATTTGTCGCCCAGCCAGCCCGCGGGAAGCGCGGCGGCGCCGAACAGCACGCTCATCGGGATGGAAAGCGCGAACAGCTCGGCATAGGACAGGCCCCATTCGCGCTCCAGCACCAGCACCACGGTGGCATAGAGCAATGTGAACAGGTGCGAATAGGTGTGGGCGAGGCTGGAAAAGGACAGCGTCAGAAAGCCGGCGTGGCGTTGCATTCTGGATACTCCGGGAGGCCCCGACAGACTAGCTCCAGCCAACCGTCAGGCAACCCCAAAATTGTATCGCAACACTCAATCCCGCCGGGTCTCGCCCAGCAGCCAGGCCACGTAATCCGCGTTGCCGCCCTCGCCTACGCTGAGGGGCAGCACGCAGGGCACGCTGTAGCCATGCGCCGCCTTGATCGCCGCGGTGGCGGCCTCGACCAGGTCGGGGCGGGTTTTCAGGATCAGCACCGCCTCCTCGCCCCGTTCCAGTTTTCCCTGCCACCAGTAGAACGAGCGCATGCCGGGGATGATGTTGGCGCAGGCGGCCAGGCGCTGGCCAACCACGGCCCCGGCCACCTTCTCGGCCTCGGCCGTGCTGGCCGCCGTGCAATAGAGCAGAACGATATCGCTCATCGCTGCGCCGCCAGGGCGCGGTCGTGCCACAGGACCACGACGACGCCCAGCACGAGCACGGCGCCGGCCTGGTGCAGCGTGCCAAGCGCAATCGGCACATGCATCAGCAGAGTGGCGATGCCCAGAATGATTTGCAGCAGCACGACGGTGAGCAGAGCGTGGCGCAGGCCAGTGGGCGCCTGTCCTTTCAGCGCAAAAGCGGTAGCAACGGCCAGGACGGCCACCGCATAGGCACCCATGCGGTGCTGGAACTGCACCGTCATCGCATTCTCGAAGATGTTATACCACCAGGGCTGCATGATCAGCAGGCCATCGGGAATGAAAGCCCCATCCATCAGCGGCCAGGTGTTATGCGACAGTCCGGCATTCATGCCGGCAACCAGGCCGCCCGAAAGGATCTGCAGGAATACCAGTGCGCCGAGCCAGCCGGCGATGCCGCTGCCGCGCAGCCCCACCATGCGGCCATGGCGCAGCATGGACAGGGCGCCCCACAGCAGGTAGCCGAAGATCAGGAAGGCCAGGCCGAGATGGGCGGTGAGGCGGTAGTGGCTGACATCGGGCTGGTCGACCAGGCCGCTTTTCACCATGAACCAGCCGAGTGCGCCCTGGCTGCCGCCGAGAAGGAACATCAGCAGCAGATGCGGCTTCATGCCCGGCGGAATGCGGTTGCGCAGCCAGAACCAGGCCAGCGGCAGCGCGAAAGCCAGCCCGATCAGGCGGCCCAGCACGCGATGGATGTATTCCAGCCAGTAGATTTCCTTGAAGCCAGCCAGGGTCATGCCGATATTGACCTTCTGGTATTCGGGAAACTGCTTGTATTTCTCGAATTCTGCCATCCAGGCCGCTTCCGACAGCGGCGGCAGCCAGCCCGTGATCGGCTTCCATTCCACCATCGAGAGGCCGGACTCGGTCAATCGCGTGAGACCGCCGATCACCACCATCAGCGCCACCAGCCCTGCCACAGCAAAAAGCCAGCGCGCCACGGCTTCGGCGTCCTGCCGCCGCGTTTCGCTTACCGCCTGTACTGCCGTCATACTGGTCATCGCCATACCCTGCACATTACGCTCCGGGGCAGAAAAAAGACCGCACACCGCCCCGGGTCAAGCCCGGCGGCTGCGACATTTTCACCGCTTTTTCCGCGCCCGGAAATCGTAAATCCCCGGCCGCTGGCGCGGGTCTTCGCCAGGCCTGAAAATCTGCGTCTTCTGCACCTTCTGGGTGCCGGTGGTGGGCAGGCTGTCGACAAACAGCAGCCAGCCCGGCGCCTTGAAATAGGCCAGCCGCTCGAAGCTCCAGGCGAACAGGGCCTCGGCCAGTTCCGGCGTCGCCGCCTGTCCCGGCATGGGCAGGATGCAGGCCATCACTTCTTCCTCGCGGAGTTCGTCGGGCGCGGCCAGCACCGCCACCTGCGCCACGGCTTCATGAGCCTGCAGGCAGGCCTCGATCTCGGCGGCGGCGATATTCTCGCCCGAACGGCGGATGATGTTTTTCTTGCGGTCGACGAAATAGATCATGCCGTCCTCGGCCTGCCGCACCACGTCGCCGGTATGGAACCAGCCGCCGGCCCAGGATTCCTCGGTGGCCTTCTCGTTCTTCAGATAGCCCGAGAAGAATCCCCGGCGCGGATCGGCCGCCGAATGGCGCACCAGCAACTCGCCTTCCTGCCCGCGCGGCACCTCGCGGCCGTCATCGCCCGCCACCATCGCCTCGAAGCCCGGCAGCGGCCGGCCGAAGGCGCGTGTGTCGATCTGGCGCGGCTCGTGGCAGTCGGCAAAGATGCGGCCGGTCTCGGTCATGCCCCACACCTCGACCAGAGGGAAACCGAAACGCTGCTCGAAGGTCCTGTGCAGTTGCGGTTCGACGCCAGCGCCAAGGCCGAAGCGCACGTGGTGGCGCTTCTCGTCTTCCGTCACCGGCTGGTTCAGCAGCAGCGGCGGCACCACGCCCAGATAATGGATGATGGTGGCGCGCGTCTCGGCCACTTCCTGCCACCAGCGATTCGGGCTGAAGCGTTCGGTGAGGATCAGGCAATTGGCCGTCAGCATGGCGCAGGTGGCCGTCACGGCGCCGTGATTCATGTGGAAGAGCGGCAGCGGATTATAGAAACGATCCTCGCCATGTCTCACCGTCAGCAGGCCGCCGATATCGCGATACCAGGCGCCAGCGTTCAGGGCATAGAAATTGGTAAGCACGCAGCCCTTGGGCCGGCCGGTGGTGCCCGAAGTGTAGAGCAGGTTGCATTCGGTATCATGACCGGGCGTGCCGGCGCGCGCCGGCACCTGCGGCGCCGGAAACACGGCCGGCAGGTTGCCGGCATCCAGGACGGGCAGCGGCTTTTCGCTGCGGTCGGCCGCCACTTTCAGCATGTCTGCAACGCGATGCGGCGCGGCCACCACCAGATCGGCCTCGGAATGCTGCATCTGGTAAAGCATCTCGTCGTGCCGGTAATCGGGATTGACCGGAACGATGCCGCAGCCAAGCGCGTTCAGCGCCAGGTAATGGAAGAAGAAGTCCGGCCGCATTTCCAGCAGCAGGCCGACGCGATGGCCGATGCCATAGCCGGCGGCGGCATAACGGCTGCGCAGGTCATCGACAATCCGCGCTACCACGCCGTAGCCCAACTCCTGCCCGTCCGGCGCATAATCGCGCCCCGGACGCGACGGCACGCAGAGGAAGCTGTTTTCCGGATGCTTCCGCGCCGTGGCGACGAAGGCTTCATAAACCGATGGCGGCAGCGCCTCTGGCATGGACGGTTTCCTCCGGGTCTTTTTTCATTGTCAACGCAGGCCCAGCACGGCCAACATCACCAGGCCGATGGCGATACGATAAATGGCGAACGGCACGAAGCCGTAGCGGTTGATGAAGGCGATCACACCGCGCACCACCAGGGCTGCGCAGATGAACGACACGACGAGGCCGACCGCAATCAGCCCAAGGCCATCCAGCGTGAGGCCCGACCAGTTCTTGTACAAATCATAACTTGTAGCCGCCACCATGGTCGGCACGGCGAGGAAGAAGGAATATTCGGCCGCCGCAGCGCGCTGCACACCCAGCAGCCGTGCGCCCATGATGGTGGCGCCCGAGCGCGATACGCCCGGGATCATGGCCAGGCATTGCAGCAGGCCTATCCTGAGGCTGAGGCGGAACGAGAAATCGTCGACGCTGCGCACCTCGCCCTTCCCAGTGAACCGCTCGATCAGCAGGATGGCGATGCCGCCGGTGACCAGCGCCACCGAAACGACCCAGGGATTGAACAGGACGCTTTTGATGAAGCCGTGCGCCGCCGCGCCGATCACCAGCGCCGGCACCACGCCGAGCAACACGTTCACGGTAAAGCGGTTGGCGGTGTCATCCCGCCCCAGGCCAATCAGTGTATCGAACAGTCGCTGCCAGTAAACGACACAAACGGCCAGGATGGCGCCAAGCTGGATGGCGATCTCAAACACCTTGCCGGGCGGTCCCTCGAAACCGAGCAGATCGACCAGCAGGATCAGATGCCCGGTGGAGGAAACCGGGATGAATTCGGTCAGCCCCTCGACAATGCCGAGGAAGGCAGCCTGCAGGTAATCGATCAGCATCTGGCCAGTCCCTGACCCGAACGGGTTTGCCGCGCTGAATAAAAAGCTGTGAGGGCCACTGGGCGATCCTGCTTCGCGAACAATAAGAACATAGTTGGTACAAACACCCCGACTCAGCAGGATGCAGCCGCTATGAAACCCCGGCAGCGCCAGCGCGGGAAGCCCCAGCCGGCCCGGGGAAACAAAATGTCTTGCCGACCGTTCCGACTAGGCAAGGACACAGGCCCAGGAGGCAACATGCGAGCCATTCTGCTCTGGCTGCTGGGGATACCCATCCCCGTCATCATTCTTTTGTATCTGTTCGGCGTGCTCGGCTAGGGCGAGGCTGACGGCAAGCGTCTGTCCCGCAGCTCAACCAGCCCGAGCCGCCCCATGCGCGAAGCCACGGCATCGCGTGAACGGCCGATGCGGCGGGCGATCTCGGCCGCGCGCAGGCCGCGTTGCAGCAGGCTGCGCAAGGCCTTCTCTTCGTGATCGGTCCAGGGCTTGCCGGTATTGGGCGGCTGGCCAAGCTGTTGCACGCGGTGACGCCGCCGCTCCTCGCTGTCGGCGGTATTCTCGAATTCGTCGGCCGGTTCGACCCGGAGGATGGTGGTAGTCAGCTTCGGCGCCCCGAAGCCCTCGCTGCGTGCGGAGGTCCACAAGCGGCGGCGCTCCGCGCTGTCGCTCGGCACATTGAGCAGCGGCGCGCCGCGCTGGCGGAAGATCTCGATCCAGAAGGCTTCCGCCGACCGCAATCTCGTCTCGGCGATATCGGCCTCCAGCACGACCACCAGCGGCACCAGGCCGTTGCGCCGGATCACCTTGATCTTTTCACCCGACACGGAATGACCGCCGGCGAAATGCATGCGCTTGCGCGCCTCCAGATCACGGGTGAGCCCGATATAGAAAATGCAGTGGTCGCGCGGATCGACCAGCGCGTAGACCAGGCCGCCAGCTTCTGTCGGCCCATATTCCCCCCGGATGGCGTTCTGGTCGCCATCCCCGTATGCACCGACCATGCGCTACTTTTGAGACGAGCCTACCCTGACCAATGCTCTTATAGGGATGCACCCATTGATTCAAGACTCGTTTTAGTTGTTGTTTTTGTTGTCTATTCTTGTCTCTGATCAAAATGGCCGGCTAGCTGAAGCGGTTATTCTTGTTAAAGCCACGCGGCACGATGCGGCCGGCCTGGGCGCGGTCGCCGCGATATTCCTTCAAGTCGGTCTCGGTCTTGGTCCGGCCCGAGGAATCCGTCCAGCTCAGGCCCTGCTTGAGCGTGAAGGTTTTGGCATCCGACAGGCCGCCATCCTTGTATTTCTGCAGCGTGATACCGCGGCCCTTGGTCATCTCGGGCAGTTCGTTGAGCGGGAACAGCAGCAGCTTGCGGTTCTCGCCCACCACGGCCACGGTGTCGCCTTCAACGATGCTGCACACGCAGGCCTCGGCCGGAGACTGCACGTTCAGGATCTGCTTGCCCGTGCGGGTGGCGGCCAGCATTTCGGCTTCGGGGCAGATGAAGCCGCGCCCGTCGCTGCTCGCCACCAGGAACCTGCGGTCGCCCTGGTATTTGAACAGCGCCACGATGTCCTGGTCGTTGCCCAGATCGACGGTGAGCCGCACCGGCTCGCCATGGCCGCGGCCGCGCGGCAGCTTGTCGCAATTGATCGTATAGGCGCGGCCATTGGTGCCAAACAGCACCAACTTGTCGGTGGTTTCGGCATGCAGCCAGAAGCGGCCCTTGTCGCCTTCCTTGTAGGCGGCGCTGCCATCGTCGGCGACATGGCCCTTGATGGCGCGGATCCAGCCCTTGGCCGAGCAGATCACGGTGATCGGCTCGCGCTCGACCAGAACCTCGAAAACCTCCTCCGAGATCACCGGCGCGTCGCCGATAGCCGTGCGACGCTTGCCCAGGGCGGTCTTGGGGCCGAACTGCTTCTTGAGCTCCTGGATCTCGCCGGCGATGGCCTGCCAGCGCAGAGATTCATCGGCCAGCAGTTTCTTCAGCTCGGCCAGTTCCTTCGACAGCGTCTTGTGCTCGTTGCGCAGCTCCATCTCTTCCAGCTTGCGCAACGACCGCAGGCGCATGTTGAGTATTGCTTCGGCCTGCACGTCGGTGAGCTTGAACCGCTTCATCATCACCAGCTTGGGCTCGTCTTCGCGCCGGATGATCTCGATCAGCTCGTCGAGGTTGAGATAGGCGATCAGGTAACCGTCGAGCACCTCCAGGCGATGCTCGATCTTGCCCTGACGATAGCGGCTCTTGCGCTCCAGCACCTCGTGGCGGTGATTGAGATAGGCCTGCAACGCCTCGCGCAGGTTCATCACCCGCGGCAGCTTGCCGCCATCCAACACGTTCAGGTTCAGCGGGAAGCGCGTTTCCAGATCGGTGCTGCGGAACAGGCTTTCCATCAGCACGTCGGGATCGACATTCTTGCTCTTCGGGATCAGGACAAGCCGGATGTCCTCGGCCGATTCATCGCGCACGTCATCCAGCAGCGGTGCCTTGCGCTCAGTGATCAGCTCGGCGATGCGCTCGATCAGCTTGGATTTCTGCACCTGATAGGGAATCTCGGTGACGACGATCTGCCAGGTGCCGCGCGGCAGCTCTTCCTTCTGCCACCGGGCGCGATGGCGGAAGCTGCCGCGGCCGGTTTTATACGCCTCGATGCGCGAGGACAGCGGCTCGACCAGCAGTCCGCCGGTGGGGAAATCCGGGCCCTGCACGAATTCCACCAGCTTCTCGATGCCGGCATTGGGATGCTTGATCAGATGCAGCAGCGCATCGCACAGCTCGGGCAGGTTATGCGGTGGGATCGAGGTGGCCATGCCCACGGCGATGCCGCTAGCGCCATTGGCCAGCAGGTTGGGCAGGCCGGCGGGCAGCACCACCGGCTCGTCATTTTCGCCGTCGTAATTGGGGCGGAAATCGACCGTCTCGTCATCGAGATTGGCCAGCAGAATATTGGCGACCTCGGTGAGGCGCGCCTCGGTGTATCGCATCGCGGCGGCGTTATCGCCGTCGATATTGCCGAAATTGCCCTGTCCATCGACCAGCGGATAACGCTGGGCAAAATCCTGCGCCAGGCGCACCAGCGCGTCGTAGACCGACTGGTCGCCATGCGGATGGTATTTACCGATTACGTCACCGACGACGCGGGCGCATTTCTTGTAGCCGGCATTGGGATCCAGCTTGAGCAGCCGCATCGCGAACAGCACGCGGCGCTGCACCGGCTTGAGACCGTCGCGCGCATCGGGCAACGAGCGCGAGGTGATGGTGCTGAGCGCATAGGCCAGATAACGCTCGGACAGCGCATCGGGCAGCGGCACGTTGCGAATCGATTCGGGGATGTCTTTGGGCGGCAGATGCTTGCTCATGGCGTGTGTTTTACACCAGACGGGGCAAAGCTTCCATTCTCGGGCGCGGGTTCAGGCGCGCAGAAGAATGTCCAAAACCCGGGCACGGGCCAGCGGCAGCGGCGCATGCAACTGGGCGAACAGGCGGTTTTCCAGGAAATGGCCGGTGAGCGCAAAACCATCCAGCACGTCCTGCCGCGAATCGTGTACCCCTGCTCCCTCCGCTGTTCTTCCGCTGCGACCCGGCACCAGGAAGGCTGGCAGAGCCAGCAGGCGGTCGGCATAGGGCGCGGCGGCCTCGGCCGAGACGGCGCGGCCGGTGCGCGGCGAAACATGGGTGAGGTTGTCGGGCGCGCCAGTGGCGGCGCAGCTGTCCAGATCGAGGCCATAGCCCATCTCGGCCAGCAGGCCGATCTCCCAGCGCACATAGAGCGCGCCCCAGGATTCGGGTTCGGGCAGATCGGCCATCAGCGAGAACAGCGCCCGGGTGGCGGCGAACAGATTCGGGTGCGGCTCGCGCTCGGGCAGAGCGGCATCGACCATGGCGCAGGCGCAGCTTAAAGCCGCCAGCCGTGCCGGATCGTCCAGCATCAGTGCGGCGGGATGCTGCAGGGCTTCCAGGGTGTAGTAGCCAAGCTGCTCGGACAGCCGCGCGCGCCACTCCGCCCGCACGACCTGCCCCGGCTGGATCGCGCCGCCGGACTTGCTCTGGCCCGAGCCGCGCAGCAGCCCGGCATGACGGCCATGGGATTCGGTCAGCAGCGAGAGAATGCGGGCATTCTCGCCGTGATGCCGCACGCTGAGGACAACGCCTTCATCCTGCCAGTCCATGCTTACGGCTTATGGTGATTCTCGGTATCCGGCAAGCAAAAGGGCGGGCCTTGCGGGCCCGCCCGTCTCGAATTGGCAAGAACCGACTGCTTATTAG
>NZ_JBKBHC010000005.1:378303-390675 GCF_046297895.1 Ferrovibrio sp.
CTCACTCCAACGGGGGGGCCCGCGCGGCCCCCCCCTTCTCTATTTGGCATGAACCGAAGGCTTATTCGGCGGCGTCGCCGACCGCGGCCTGCAGTTCGCTTTCCAGCGCATCGGCGAAGTCGCGGTCGCGCTGGGCGGCCAGCGACTTCATGCGGTTCATGATGGCACCGGTGCCGACCGGGATCAGGCGGCCGACGATCACGTTCTCCTTGAGGCCGATCAGCTTGTCCACCTTGCCGCCGACGGCGGCCTCGGTGAGCACGCGGGTGGTCTCCTGGAAGGACGCGGCCGAGAAGAACGACCGGGTCTGCAGGCTCGCCTTGGTGATGCCGAGCAGAACCGGCATGGCCTTGGCGATCTTGCGGCCCTCGGCAGCCGTCTTGGCGTTGACCTCGTCGAACTCGGCCTTGTCGACCTGTTCGCCGATCAGGAAGGTGGTGTCGGCAGGATCGGTGATCTCGACCTTCTGCAGCATCTGGCGGCAGATCACCTCGATGTGCTTGTCGTTGATCTTCACGCCCTGAAGACGATAGACCTCCTGGATCTCGTTGACGAGATAGTTGGCCAGGGCCTCGACGCCCATCACCTTCAGGATGTCGTGCGGCGCCGGGTTGCCATCGAGCAGGTGGTCGCCCTTGCGCACGAAGTCGCCTTCCTGCACGGCAATGTGCTTGCCCTTCGGGATCAGGTACTCGACCGGATCGGCGCCCTCTTCGGCCGGCTTCAGGATCAGGCGGCGCTTGGCCTTGTAATCCTTGCCGAACTCGACGCGGCCATCGATCTCCGCGATCACCGCGTGGTCCTTCGGACGGCGGGCCTCAAAGAGTTCCGCCACACGCGGCAGACCGCCGGTGATGTCGCGGGTCTTGGTGCCTTCCACCGGGATACGGGCGAGCACGTCGCCGGCATGCACCTGCGCGCCGTCCTCGACCGACAGGATGGCATCCGCCGACAGGTAGTAGCGGGCCTCGGCGCCGCTCACCAGGGTGAGTACCTCGCCCTTGTCGTCACGCAGGGTGATGCGCGGACGCAGCTCGCTGCCCTTCGGGTTCTGCTTCCAGTCGGAGACGACCTTGTAGGAGATGCCAGTCGACTCGTCGGTGGCCTCGCGGACCGACACGCCCTCGACGAGGTCGCGGTAGTTCACGATACCCTCGCGCTCGGTGATGATCGGGCGGGTATACGGATCCCACTCGGCGATGCGCTGGCCCTTCTTGACCTTGCCGCCCTCGTCGGCCACCAGGCGGGCGCCATAGGGCACCTTGTGGCGGGCACGCTCGCGGCCATTGGCATCGACCAGGATGACCTCGCAGTTGCGGCCCATCACCACGAAACGCCCCTGGCTGTCGGTCACCAGGTTGCGGTTCGCGATCTTGATGGTCGCATCATAGGCGGCCTCCAGGCTCGACTGCTCCGCCACCTGGGCGGTGCCGCCGATATGGAAGGTACGCATGGTGAGCTGGGTGCCCGGCTCGCCGATCGACTGGGCGGCGATCACGCCAACCGCCTCGCCGATATTGACCTTGGTACCGCGGGCCAGGTCGCGGCCGTAGCACTTGCCGCAGACGCCGGTTTCGCTGTTGCAGGTCAGCACCGAACGGATCAGCACGCTTTCCACGCCGGCCGTTTCGATGCGGTCGACATCGCGCTCCTCGATCAGGTCGCCGGCCTTCACCAGCACCTCGCCCGAGAGCGGATGCTTGATGTCGGTGGCCGTGGTGCGGCCCAGGATGCGCTCGCCCAGCGTGGCGATCACCTCAGCGCCTTCCACAACCTCGCGCACGGTCAGGCCGCGATCGGTGCCGCAATCCTCCTCGGTGATGATGCAGTCCTGGGCCACGTCGACGAGTCGACGGGTCAGGTAGCCCGAGTTGGCGGTCTTGAGCGCCGTATCGGCCAGACCCTTGCGGGCGCCGTGGGTCGAGTTGAAGTACTCGAGCACGGTGAGGCCTTCCTTGAAGTTCGAGATGATCGGCGTCTCGATGATCTCACCCGACGGCTTGGCCATCAGGCCGCGCATGCCGGCGAGCTGCTTCATCTGGGCGGCCGAACCGCGGGCACCGGAATGGGCCATCATCCAGATCGAGTTGATCGGCTTGCGGGCGCCGGTCACCTGGTCGATGTCGGTCTGAATCACCTTCATCATCTCGTCGGCGACGCGGTCGGTGCACTGGGACCAGGCATCGACCACCTTGTTGTACTTCTCGCCCTGCGTGATCAGACCGTCCTGGTACTGCTGTTCGTATTCGCCGACCAGCTTGCGGGTTTCCTCGATATGCTTCTCCTTGGTCAGCGGCACGACCATGTCGTCCTTGCCAAACGAGATACCGGCCTTGAAGGCGCGGTTGAAACCGAGCGCCATCATGCGGTCGCAGAAGATGACCGTCTCTTTCTGGCCGCAATGGCGATACACCACGTCGATGACGTTAGTGATCTCCTTCTTGGTCAGCTGCTGGTTGATGATCCGGAATGGCACATTCTTGTGCTTGGGCAGGATCTCGCTCAGCAGCATGCGGCCGGGCGTGGTGGTGACGCGGGCCACGATGGGCGTGCCCTCGGCATCGACGGTATTGAGACGCGCCTTGATGCGGTGATGCAGGCTGATCGCCTTGGCATCCAGCGCCTGCTGGATTTCCGCCACGGTCGAGAAGACCGGGGTCTTCTCCACGACGGCGCCATTCTGGATCAGGCGCTCGAGTTCGGCCTTCACCGCAGTCTTCGGAATCTCGACGTTGGTCTTGGGGTCGAACAGGATGACGTCGTCTTCCGTCCAGGCCTTCAGCAGCGCGGCGGTATCCTTGACCTTGAGCACATTGCCCAGCGGGGCCGCACGCTCCATGGTCAGGTAATACAGGCCGAGCACGATATCCTGCGATGGCACGATGATCGGCTTGCCGTTCGCCGGGCTGAGGATGTTGTTGGTCGACATCATCAGAACGCGGGCTTCAAGCTGGGCTTCCAGAGACAGCGGCACGTGCACCGCCATCTGGTCGCCGTCGAAGTCGGCATTGAAGGCGGCGCAGACCAGCGGATGCAGCTGGATCGCCTTGCCTTCGATCAGGGTCGGCTCGAAGGCCTGGATGCCCAGACGGTGCAGGGTCGGCGCGCGGTTCAGCAGCACCGGATGCTCGCGGATCACCTCTTCGAGGATATCCCAGACTTCCGGACGCTCCTTCTCGACCATCTTCTTCGCCATCTTGACGGTGGCGGCCAGGCCGCGCAGCTCAAGCTTGGAATAGATGAACGGCTTGAACAGCTCGAGCGCCATCTTCTTCGGCAGGCCGCACTGGTGCAGCTTCAGTTCGGGGCCCACCACGATGACCGAACGGCCCGAATAGTCGACGCGCTTGCCCAGCAGGTTCTGGCGGAAGCGGCCCTGCTTGCCCTTCAGCATGTCGGACAGCGACTTCAGCGGACGCTTGTTGGCGCCGGTGATGACGCGGCCGCGGCGACCATTGTCGAACAGGGCGTCGACGGCTTCCTGCAGCATGCGCTTTTCGTTGCGCACGATGATGTCGGGCGCGCGCAGCTCGATCAGGCGCTTCAGGCGGTTGTTACGGTTGATGACGCGGCGATAGAGGTCGTTCAGGTCCGAGGTGGCGAAGCGACCACCATCCAGCGGCACCAGCGGGCGCAGCTCGGGCGGGATCACCGGCACCACGGTCAGCACCATCCATTCCGGGCGATTGCCGGAATCGATGAACGACTCGATCAGCTTCAGGCGCTTGACCAGCTTCTTCGGCTTCAGTTCCGACGTCGTCTCGGCCAGTTCCTGGCGGATATTCTCGCGCTCTTTTTCCAGGTCGATGGCGATCAGCAGGTCGCGGATCGCCTCGGCGCCGATCTTGGCGACGAAGGCGTCATCGCCATACTCTTCCTGGGCGCGGTAAAGCTGTTCTTCCGTCAGAAGGTCGAACTGCTTCAGCGGGCTGAGGCCCGGCTCGACCACCACGTAATTCTCGAAATACAGGATGCGCTCGAGATCCTTCAGCGTCATGTCCAGCATCAGGCCGATGCGCGAGGGCAGCGACTTGAGGAACCAGATATGGGCTACCGGCGAGGCCAGCTCGATATGGCCCATGCGCTCGCGCCGGACCTTCGAGAGCGTGACTTCGACGCCGCACTTCTCGCAGATCACGCCGCGATACTTCATGCGCTTGTACTTGCCGCACAGGCACTCGTAATCCTTGATCGGGCCGAAGATGCGGGCGCAGAACAGGCCGTCGCGCTCCGGCTTGAAGGTACGGTAGTTGATGGTTTCCGGCTTCTTGATCTCGCCGTAGGACCAGGAGCGGATGCGCTCAGGGCTCGCGATCGAGATCTGGATCTGGTCGAAGCTCTGGGCGCCCTGGGGCTGGCCGAAAACGTTGCTCAGTTCGTTCATGTCTGTCTCCTATCGGAGGATGCGTTGCGTGATGATCAGTAGGAGCGCTGCGACAGCTCGACATTCAGGCCGAGCGACCGCATCTCCTTGACCAGCACGTTGAACGATTCCGGGATACCGGCTTCGAAGTTGTCGTCGCCGCGCACGATGGCCTCGTAGACCTTCGAGCGGCCGGCCACGTCGTCCGACTTCACCGTCAGCATTTCCTGCAGCGTATAGGCGGCGCCGTAGGCCTGGAGTGCCCAGACCTCCATTTCGCCGAAACGCTGGCCGCCGAATTGCGCCTTGCCGCCCAGCGGCTGCTGGGTGACCAGCGAGTACGGGCCGATCGAACGGGCGTGGATCTTGTCGTCGACCAGGTGGTGCAGCTTCAGCATGTAGATGTAGCCGACCGTGACCTTGCGGTCGAACGGCTCGCCGGTGCGGCCGTCGACCAGGGTGACCTGGCCCGACTTGTCCATGCCGGCCTTTTCCAGCATCTCGACGATGTCCGGCTCGTGGGCGCCGTCGAACACGGGAGTGGCCATCGGCACGCCGCGACGCAGGTTGTCGCTCAGTTCGATCACCTGCTCGTCCGAAAGGTCGGCGATCTTGTCGGTGTATTCCTGCTTGGAATAGACCGTCTTGAGCACCTTGCGCAGATCCTCGGCCTTGGCCGAATTGCGACGCACCTTGTCGAGCATGTCGCCGATCTGGCGGCCCAGGCCGGCCGAAGCCCAGCCCAGATGCGTCTCGAGAATCTGGCCGACGTTCATGCGCGAGGGCACGCCCAGCGGGTTCAGCACGATATCAACCGGCTGGCCGTCCTCCAGGTAGGGCATGTCTTCTTCGGGCACGATGCGCGAGATGACGCCCTTGTTGCCGTGACGGCCGGCCATCTTGTCGCCAGGCTGCAGCTTACGCTTCACCGCGACGAAGACCTTGACCATCTTCATCACGCCCGGCGGCAGTTCGTCGCCGCGCTGCAGCTTCTCGACCTTGTCCTCGAAGCGCTTCTGGATGCGGGAGGTAGCCGCATCGTACTGCTTCTTCAGCGCCTCGATGTCGGCCATCGCTTTTTCAGCCTTCAGGCTAATCTGCCACCACTGACCGGGAGTCAGTTCGGCCAGCACCTCTTCGGTGATCTTGCCGCCATCCTTGAATCCCTTCGGCCCTTTGTCGGCCTGCTTGCCGAGCAGCAGTTCCTTCAGACGGCCATAGATCGAGCGTTCGATGATCGCCTTCTCGTCGTCGCGGTCCTTCGCCAGACGCTCGATCTCGGCGCGCTCGATGGCCAGGGCGCGCTCGTCCTTTTCCACGCCATGGCGGGAGAAGACGCGCACTTCCACGACCGTGCCGGAAACGCCCGGCGGCACGCGCAGGCTGCTGTCGCGCACATCGGAAGCCTTCTCGCCGAAGATGGCGCGCAGCAGCTTCTCTTCCGGCGTCATCGGGCTTTCGCCCTTCGGCGTGATCTTGCCGACCATGATGTCGCCCGGATGCACCTCGGCGCCGATATAGACGATGCCGGCCTCGTCGAGGTTCTTGAGGCCTTCCTCGCCAACATTCGGGATGTCGCGGGTGATTTCCTCAGGGCCCAGCTTGGTGTCGCGGGCCATGACCTCGAATTCCTCGATATGGATCGAGGTGAAGACGTCGTCCTTGGCGATACGCTCGCTGATCAGGATCGAGTCCTCGAAGTTGTAGCCGTTCCAGGGCATGAACGCGACCAGCACGTTGCGGCCCAGACCCAGTTCGCCCAGCTCGGTGGACGGGCCGTCGGCGATGATGTCGCCGGCACGCACCTGATCGCCCACCTTCACCAGCGGACGCTGGGTGATGCAGGTATTCTGGTTCGAGCGCTGGAACTTCAGCAGCTTGTAGATGTCGACGTTCGACTTCGACATGTCGGTCTCGTCGGTCACGCGCACCACGATGCGGGTACCGTCGATTTGGTCGACCACGCCGGAACGCTTGGCTACGATGGTGGCGCCGGAATCGCGGGCCACCACCTCTTCCATGCCGGTGCCAACCAGCGGCGCCTCGGCGCGGATCAGCGGCACGGCCTGGCGCTGCATGTTCGAGCCCATCAGCGCGCGGTTGGCGTCGTCGTTCTCAAGGAACGGGATCAGCGCCGCGGCAACCGAGACGAGCTGCTTGGGCGACACGTCCATGAAGTCGACGCCTTCGGGGCGGACCATGACGAAATCGCCGTTGCGGCGGCACGACACCAGATCGCCGACCAGCTTGCCCTTGGCATCGACCTCGACGTTGGCCTGAGCAATGGTGTACTTGCCCTCTTCCATCGCGGTCAGATAGACGACCTCGTCGGTCATCTTGCCGTCGCGCACACGACGATACGGGCTTTCGATGAAGCCATACTGGTTCACGCGGGCATAGGTGGCCAGCGAGTTGATCAGGCCGATATTCGGGCCTTCCGGCGTCTCAATCGGGCAGATGCGGCCGTAATGGGTCGGATGCACGTCGCGCACCTCGAAACCGGCGCGCTCGCGGGTCAGACCGCCCGGGCCCAGGGCCGACAGGCGGCGCTTGTGGGTGATCTCCGACAGCGGATTGGTCTGATCCATGAACTGCGAGAGCTGGCTGGAGCCGAAGAACTCGCGCACGGCCGCCGCCGCCGGCTTGGCGTTGATCAGGTCATGCGGCATCACGGTGTCGATATCCACCGAGCTCATGCGCTCGCGGATCGCGCGCTCCATGCGTAGCAGGCCGATACGGTACTGGTTCTCCATCAGCTCGCCGACCGAACGGACGCGGCGGTTGCCCAGATGGTCGATATCGTCGATTTCGCCGCGACCGTCCTTCAGCTCGCACAGGGTGCGCACGCAGGCCAGGATGTCTTCGGTGCGCAGCACGCGCACGGTGTCGTCCGCCTCGAGGCTGAGGCGGGCATTCATCTTCACGCGGCCGACGGCCGACAGGTCGTAGCGCTCGGAATCGAAGAACAGGCCGTGGAACAGCGCCTCGGCGGTATCCATGGTCGGCGGCTCGCCGGGACGCATGACGCGGTAGATTTCAAACAGCGCCTGCTCGCGGCCCTGGTGCTTGTCGGCAACCATGGTGTTGCGGATATAGGCGCCGATGGTGACATGATCGACGTCGAGCACCGAAATCTGCTCGATGCCGGCGGCCTCGAGCATCTCGATCTTCTTGACATCGAGTTCCTCGCCTGCCTCGAGATAGATCTCGCCGGTTTCCTCGTTCACGATGTCGAGCGCGTTGTACTTGCCGACCATGTCCTGCGGCGAGACCAGCAACTCCTTGAGGCCTTCATCCGCCAACTTCTTGGCCAGGCGCGGGGTGATCTTGGTGCCGGCCTCGACCGCGACCTTGCCGGTCTTGGCGTTGATCAGGTCGGAATTCAGGCGCACGCCGCGCATGCGCTCGGCATTGTAGTCGGTACGCCAACCCTTCTTGTCGTGCTTGTAGATCGCCTTCTTGTAGAAGGCGTCGAGAATCTCTTCCTGCGTCAGGCCGAGGGCAAAGAACAGCGTGGTGACCGGCAGCTTGCGGCGGCGGTCGATGCGGACATGCACGATATCCTTGGCGTCGAACTCGAAATCCAGCCACGAGCCGCGATAGGGAATGACGCGGGCGGTGTAGAGATACTTGCCCGAGGAATGGGTCTTGCCCTTATCGTGATCGAAGAACACGCCGGGGCTGCGATGCATCTGCGAGACGATGACGCGCTCCGTGCCGTTGATGATGAAGGTGCCCTTGTCGGTCATGAGCGGCATGTCGCCCATGTAGACATCCTGCTCCTTGATATCGAGCACCGACTTGGCCTGGGTGTCGGGATCGACCTCGAACACGATCAGGCGCAGCGTTACCTTCAGCGGCGCAGCAAAGGTCATGCCGCGCTGCATGCACTCGTCGACATCGTATTTCGGCGCCTCGAACTCGTACTTCACGAATTCCAGCGACGAGGTCTCGGAGAAATCCTTGATCGGGAAAACCGACTTGAACACGCCCTGCAGCCCGGCATCGGGGCGCTGGTCGGGGGCGTCGTGCATCATCAGGAAGCTCTCGTAGGAGCTTTTCTGCACCTCGATCAGGTTCGGCATCGAGGTGACGCTCGGGATGCGCCCGAAGCTTTTGCGAACGCGCTTGCGGCCGGTGAACGACAAGGTCATGTCTGTCCCAAATCTATATCTGTGCGGCGTAGGTCACGCCGCGCGGGGTTCGGACAGCGATGAATTTCACGGGCCCATTATCCCGCCGGGCGATCGCCGCGCCCAAAATCCGAAAACCGCATCGACCCGCCGGAAATCCCGCGGCGGACGGGGGTGTGTAAAAACGGCAAAAGCCCCGGCGACCCGGAGCGGCATTCAAGCCAGTGTCGGGGCAGGCCACACCGGGCCTGCCCCGCACCTGTACGCGGACCTTACTTGACTTCGACCTTGGCGCCAGCGCCTTCGAGCTGGGCCTTGATCTTGGCGGCTTCGTCCTTGTTGACGCCTTCCTTGACCGGCTTCGGCGCACCTTCGACCAGGTCCTTGGCCTCCTTGAGGCCCAGGCCGGTGATGGCGCGCACTTCCTTGATCACGTTGATCTTGTTGGCGCCGGCATCAGCGAGGATGACGTTGAACTCGGTCTTCTCTTCGGCGGCAGCGGCACCGGCGGCAGCGCCACCGGCAACAGCGGCAACGGCGACCGGAGCAGCAGCCGACACGCCCCACTTCTCTTCGAGAAGCTTGGCGAGCTCGGCGGCCTCGAGGACGGTGAGCGACGACAGTTCGTCAACAATCTTCTGCAAATCAGCCATTTGAGTGACTCCTAAGTGTGTAGGTTCGATACCTGGTTAGACAGTTACGGTTCGACTTGCGACCTTAACCCTTGGTGGCATAAGCATTGAGCACGCGGGCCAGCTGGCCGGCGGGCGCCTGCACGACGCCGGCGACCTTGGTCGCAGGCGCGTTGAGCAGGCCGATGATCTTGCCGCGCAGTTCGTCGAGCGACGGCAAGGTCGCCAAGGCTTTCACGCCTTCCGCATTCAGGACGGTTTCGCCCATGGCGCCGCCAACAACGACGAACTTGTCGTTCTTCTTGGCGAACTCCACGGCGACCTTCGCTGCCGCGACCGGATCATTGGCATAAGCAATGCCGGTCGGACCCTTGAAGAGGTTCTTCAGGGATGCGTAGGGCGTGCCCTCGAGGGCAAGGCAGACAAGACGGTTTTTCGCGACCTTGAAGCTGGCGCCAGCGGCCTTCATCTGACGGCGCAGCTCAGTCACCTGAGCGACGGTCAGACCGCTGTTCTGTGTAACAACCACAACTTCGGTCTTCGAGAAGACCTGCTTGAGGCTGTCCACCAGCTCCTGTTTTTGAGCACGATCCACTGCTCGTCTCCTAAACAAGGCTCGGGCTTGCGCCCGATCCTGGTTGGCACTTGAGCGATCGACTTGGTCGCCCCGGCTTTGTCGTTACCGACGCCGCCGTACTGCGGCAAACCGATCACCCGGTTCGCCTGTCCCAGGGCTCGAACCTTCGCGGAGCCGGACTGAAAGTCGGCCCATCGAAAATTCTGTTCCCCGTCTATGCAGGTGGCCATTCCCATTAAACCCTTCCGCTCGAAAGCTTCCGGGGGCCTGCAGTCTCGGACAGGTTGCGGACATCCAGGTTGCCCTGGAAGCCGCTTCGCCGGCCCCTCCCTGAGGGAAGGCCCGGCGAAACTCTTCACGCGTTAGGCAGCAGCCTTTTCGCCGCCGCCGAGCGCGTCGCTCAGCTCGATGCGCACGCCCGGACCCATGGTCGAGGAGAGTGCGATCTTCTTCACGTAATGACCCTTCACGCCAGTCGGCTTGGCCTTCATCACGGCATCGATGAACGCCTTCACATTGGCGAGGATCTGCTCCTCGGTGAAAGACGCCTTGGCGATGCCGGCATGGATCAGGCCGGCCTTCTCGACGCGGAACTCGACCTGGCCGCCCTTGGCCGCCTTCACGGCGCCGGCGACGTCCATGGTGACCGAGCCCAGCTTCGGGTTCGGCATCAGGCCGCGCGGGCCCAGCACCTTACCCAGCTTGCCCACCACTGCCATCATGTCGGGCGTGGCGATGCAGCGGTCGAATTCGATCTTGCCGCCGTTGACGATTTCGGCCAGGTCGTCGGCACCGACCAGGTCGGCACCGGCCTTCTTGGCCTCCTCTGCCTTCGCGCCCTTGGCGAAGACGGCGACGCGAACCGACTTGCCGGTGCCCGACGGCATGGTGACCACGCCGCGCACCATCTGGTCGGCGTGACGGGGATCGACGCCAAGATTCATCGCGATCTCGATGGTCTCGTCGAACTTGGCCTTGGCATTGGCCTTCACCATCTTGACGGCCTGGGTGAGGCCGTAACGAAGATCGGGGTTAACGGTCTTGGCGGCCGCAGTGTAGCGCTTGCCCTTGTTGCTCATGATCCAGATCTCCCCTTACTCGCCACGCACGTCCAGGCCCATCGAACGGGCCGAACCGATGATCATGCGGCAGGCCGCATCGATGTCGTGGGCGTTGAGATCCTTCATCTTCTGCTTGGCGATCTCGCGCACCTGATCCATCGTCACCGCACCCACCTTCTCGCCGCGACCGGTCAACTTGGCGCCGGACTTGATCTTGGCGGCCTTCTTCAGGAAGTAGGTCACCGGCGGGGTCTTGGTGATGAAGGTGAACGAACGGTCCGAATACACGGTGATCACCACCGGGATCGGCATGTCCTGCTCGAGATCCTTGGTCTGCGCGTTGAACGCCTTGCAGAATTCCATGATGTTGACGCCGCGCTGGCCCAGGGCCGGGCCGATCGGCGGCGACGGGTTGGCCTTGCCGGCCGGAACCTGCAGCTTGATGTAGCCTTCAATCTTCTTCGCCATACTCTGTTCCTTTCCTGCCTGGGACAGTTGCGTCCCGTTAGCGGAGGCGCGGTGCGATCAGGATCGGTCCGGCGAAATGGACCTTAGCTGTCTCCCACGCGGTGAACCGGGCGATACGAGCCCGGGTACTCGCAACCAGATCAGAGCTTCTCGACCTGGCTGTATTCCAGTTCCACCGGGGTGGCGCGACCGAAGATCGACACCGCCACCTTGAGGCGGGCGCGTTCTTCGTCGACTTCCTCCACCACGCCGGAAAACGACGTGAACGGGCCGTCGGCGACGCGCACCTGCTCGCCCACCTCGAAGGTGATCGAAGGCTTCGGATGCTCGACGCCTTCCTTCACCTGATTGGCGATCCGCTGCGCCTCGGCCTCCGTGATAGGCGACGGCTTGCCGCCCGAACTCAGGAAGCCGGTGACCTTCGGCGTGTTCTTGACGAGATGGTAGGTCTCATCGGTCATTTCCATCTTCACCAGCACGTAGCCGGGGAAAAACTTGCGTTCGGCATTGACCTTCTGGCCGCGGCGGACTTCCACCACTTCCTCGGTCGGCACCAGCACCTCTTCGAAAAGATCGCTCATGCCCTTCTGCGCCGCGCCGTCGCGGATCGCCTGGGCGACCTTCTTCTCGAAGTTCGAATAAACGTGGACGATGTACCAACGGGCCGCCATCGTCAGCTCCCCAGGCCGAGGATCAACTGCACGGCAAAGCGCAGGATCGAGTCGACCGCAAAAAAGAACAGCGCAGCGATCAGCCCCATGACGAAAACCATCGCCGTGGTGATCAGGGTTTCCTTGCGGCTCGGCCAGGTGACCTTGGACGTCTCCTGCCGGACCTGCCGGAAGAACTCGATCGGACTGACTTTCGCCATCGCCTTGCTACCTACCTGTACTCTTGTCTGTCTGCGTCACGCTGGCAGGGGTGGAGGGACTCGAACCCCCAACCCCCGGTTTTGGAGACCGGTGCTCTAGCCAATTGAGCTACACCCCTGCACGCGCGTCAGACCTTCGCAATCAAGCGATGATCTTGGCGACGACGCCGGCGCCGACGGTGCGGCCGCCTTCGCGGATGGCGAAGCGCAGGCCCTCGTCCATGGCGATCGGCGCGATCAGCTCGACGTCCATCGCCACGTTGTCGC
>NZ_JBKBHC010000006.1:0-8753 GCF_046297895.1 Ferrovibrio sp.
CCATGCTGGCCGAGATGCGCGACATGCTGGATGGGCTGGGCTGGCAGGAAGGCTCCACCACCGGCGCTGGCCAGTATGTGATCGAAAAGGCATTCGTCGAGCAGTAGGCGCGGCGTCGGGCCGTAAGGGCTTACGAAGCACCGCGGCCGAGCGCCTGCACCAGCGCGGCGCCGGCCCAGGTGGCGGCCAGGCAGACCAGAACCGACACGGCGACGTTGCCGCCGGCCCGCAGCAGCAGGCCCTCGCGCAGCAGCCCCAGCGTCTGCAGGCTGAAGCTGGAAAAGGTGGTGAAGCCACCGCAGATGCCCACCATCAGGAACAGCCGGGCAGAATCGCTCAGGCCCCAGCGGTTTTCGCCGGCCGCCATGGCGGCGAAGATGCCGATGGCGAACGAGCCCAAGACGTTCACCAGAATGGTGCCCCAGGGGAATGCGACATTGAACCGGCCGTCGATCGCGCCGGCCATCCAGTAGCGGGCGACGCTGCCCAGCGCGCCGCCGGCGGCGATGTAGAGATAGGCGGTCATAGCCGCTGGACGCTAGCCATTTTTGTCGCAGGCGTCAAAGTGCGCTTGGCCGCCGCCACGGGCTTGGCTAGTCTGCGCGCCATGGCTGCGAGTCCCGATTTCACCGAATTCGTCCAGGAACTGTTCGCCCCGCTGGGCGGCATCAGCATCCGCCGCATGTTCGGCGGGGCCGGCATCTATTGCCGGGGCGTGATGTTCGGCCTGATCGCCGACGACACCATCTATCTCAAGGCCGATGCCGACAGCAGCAAGGCCTTCCTGGCGCGCGGGTGCACGCCATTCGTCTATGACGGCAAGGGCAAGCCGGTGCAGATGAGCTACTGGCGCATGCCCTCGGAACTGGTGGACGACCAGGACGAGGCCGTGGCCTGGGCGAAAACGGCGCTCGGCATTGCCAGGGCCCAGAAGGCCGCCACCCCGCCGCCCTCGCGCCGCGTGACGCTGGGGGCGGCGCGCCGCCGCTAGGCGGCAAGCGATTCAGGCGGCGCCCGCCGTCAGGCCGCCTTGCTCTGCGTGCCGCGCGCCAGCGCCATTGCCTCGGTCAGCACGGCGGCATCGCCGATATGGTTGGCCAGCAGCAGCGTGAGCTTGGCCATGGTCTTCTGTGCCGTGGCGTCGTCCATGCCTTCGGTCATTTTCACCAGCGCTGCGTAGAAGGCGTCGGCATCGGCCAGGTTGGGATCGGTGTTGAGTGTCGCCATGGTCAGGCTCCCTCCAGTCCGGGAATGGTTTCGCCCTTGATGGTACGGGCCAGGCCGCGGAATAGTGCGACCGTATTGCCTCCTTCATCCTGAACGGCCATGTCATAGACCGCGCTGCGGCCGGAACTCTCGCGCAGTTCAGCGGTCGCCGTCAGCACCGCACCGGGCAGAACGGGGCGCAGGTAGGTAATGTCGCATTGCTGCGCCACGGCATTGCGGTTGAAGGAGTTGCAGGCATAGCCGAAAGCGGAATCGGCCAGCGTGAAGATCACGCCGCCATGGCAGGTGCCGTGGCTGTTCACCATGTCGGGTTTCACCGTCATGCGCAGGCGGCAGCGGCCCGGGCCCATTTCCAGCAACTCGATGCCGAGCCGCTGCGCGGCCAGGTCGCGTTCGGCCGCGACTTTGCCGATGCGTTCGGCGATCTCCTGAGCGGTCAGGCTCATTGACCGGTGAACTTCGCCGGGCGTTTCTGCAGGAAGGCCATCACGCCCTCGACGAAGTCGCGACTGCGGCCGGCGACGCGCTGGGCCGACCGCTCGGCCTCAAGCTGGCTGTCGAGCGAGGCAGTCCAGGATTGCTGCATCAACTGCCGGATCAGGCCCAGGCCGACGGTGGGCCCCTTGGCGAATTTGGTCGCCACCTTGCGCGCCTCGTCCATCAGGGCCGCATCGTCGACGCATTTCCAGATCATGCCCCATTCAGCGGCCGTGGCTGCCGGCAGCGGCTCGCCCAGCATGGTCAGGCCCTGCGCGCGGGCAGAGCCGACCAGGCGGGGCAGGAAGTAGGTGCTGCCGGCATCGGGCACGAGGCCGATATTGGCGAAGGCCTGCAGGAAGCTGGCCGACTGGCCGGCGATCACGATGTCGCCGGTGAGCGCCAGGCTCATGCCGGCGCCGGCGGCGGGGCCGTTCACGGCGCAGACGATGGGCATGCGCAGGGCTGCCAGCTTGCGGATCACCGGGTGGTAGTTGTTATGCAGCGCCTTGCCCAGGTCGGGCATGCCGCCGTCTTTCGTCAGGTCGCCGCTGGCCAGATCGGCGCCGGAGCAGAAGCCGCGGCCGGCGCCGGTGATGAGCAGGCAACGGATCGCGGCATCGGCCTCGATCTCTTCGAGCGCGGCCAGCATCTCGACCATGATTTCGGTGTTCAGGGCATTCAGACGATCAGGACGATTCAGCGTGATCGTGGCGACGCCGTCCAACTTGTCGACCAGTAGGGTGTTGTAGGCCATTGTGTTTCGCTCCCTTGGATGGCGAACACGCTAGCCGATTTTTCAGGAGGGTAGAACAGTCTCGGACAGGGTTGCTGCGGCGGCTTCCGTTGCGGCAACCACGCGGTTGCGGCCCTGCCGTTTGGCGCCATAGAGCGCCGCATCGGCGCGTTGCACGAAGGCGCTGAGCGCCTCGCCCGGCCGGTATTCGGCCACGCCGGCCGAAATGGTGATGCGGCCCAGCTCGTTGCCGGAATTGCGCTTCACCAGCTTGCGGGCGGCGATGAGGGTGCGGATGTTGTCGCCCAGTTTCACTGCCTGGTCGGCGCGGGTGCGCGGTAGCAGCAGGGCGAATTCCTCGCCGCCGTAGCGCGCGGCCAGATCCTGGCCCTTCACGTTGTCACTGAGCGTGCGGGCGACGAGCTGCAGTACGGTGTCGCCGGTCTGGTGGCCGTGGCGGTCGTTGAACAGCTTGAAATGGTCGATGTCGAGCAGCATCAGCGCCAGCGGTTCGTGGTTGTCGACGGCGGCCTTGGCGAACAGGGTGAGGGTTTGCTCGAAGTTCTTGCGGTTGGCGAGGCCGGTCAGGCTGTCAGACAGCGCCTCGCGGCGGGCCTGCTCGAAATGCTCGCGCAGTTGCTGCACCTCGGCCGTGGTTTCGGCCAGGCGGTCTTCCAGCGACTGGTTGCGCTGCTGCATGGCGCGCGTTTCCTTCAGCATCGAGCTGACGAGCGAGCCGAAGGTGGGGCCGTTGCCCTGCTGGTCGAGCCGGTCGGAGAAATCCTCCAGCTTGTCGCCGTAGGTCCGGGTATCGACCTCGGCGGCGCCGACGAAGACGCGCAGTTCGTCCATCGCCTCCTGCAGCTTCTCGGTGGTTTCGCGCGAGGCACGCAGCATGCGCGCGGGATTGAGGAATTCCTCGTAGAGCTGCAGCGTGGTGTCGGGGGTGAAGGGCGTTTTCGAGGCCAGCAGGGCGTCGATAGCACGGCTGAGCGCGGGGTCGCGCCCGGCATGGTATTCGTACCAGATGGTGAAATTGATCGGGGTCGGCGGAATCGAGAACCGCGTCATACTGGCCACCGCCGCGTGGGCGTATTCGGCCGCCTGATGCAGATCGTCGTGATACATCCTGTTCCCCTGCCGACGGGCGATCTTCCCCGGATCGCTGCGCCGCGGCCCATACTGTGGAACCGGCCGGCGCGGCTGGCAATGGGATTCGGAGCTTTTTCCGACTAAATGCCGAGGTAGCGGTGCTGGATGTCCGGGGCGGCGCGCAGGGCGGCTGAATCCCCCTGCCACACCACGCGACCCTTCTCGATCACGTAATGGCGGTTGGCAAGCCGCGTCAGCGCCTCGACATTTTTATCCACAACCAGGATCGACTGGCCGCTTTGTTTCAGCCGTTCCAGGCAGTTCCAGATTTCCAGCCGGATCAGCGGGGCGAGGCCCTCGGTGGCCTCGTCCAGGATCAGCAGATGCGGGTTGGTCATCAGCGCGCGACCCACGGCCAGCATCTGCTGCTCGCCGCCCGACAATTGGTTGCCCATGTTATTCGCGCGCTCGGCGAGACGGGGGAAGAGTTCGACCACGCGCTCGTAGGTCCAGGGCGTCTGGCTGTCGTTGCGGTTGGCCGCCGTGGCGATCAGGTTTTCCTTCACAGAAAGATTGGGGAAAATCTGGCGGCCCTCGGGCACCAGGCCGACGCCGACCTTGGCGACCCGATAAGAGGGCAGGCCGCGGATGTCCGTGCCGCGGAAACGGATGCGGCCGCGCGCGGCCGGGGTGAGACCCATGATCGAGCGGATCGTGGTGGTCTTGCCCATGCCGTTGCGGCCCATCAGCGTGACCACTTCGCCGGGCGCGATGGCGATGGTCATGCCGAACAGCACCTGGCTGCGGCCGTAGAAGGTGTCGATGGCGTCGACCTCAAGCAGGCTCATCGCATTACTCCGCTTCATCGCCGAGATAGGCCTGGCGCACCTGTTCGTTGCGCCGGATCTCGTCGGGGGTGCCGGTGGCGATGCCATGGCCATAGACCAGCACGGTGATGCGGTCGGCCAGGGCGAACACGGCATCCATGTCGTGCTCGATCAGCAGCATGGTAACGCTGCCCTTGATGCTTCGCAGCATGGCGACCATGCGGGCGGAATCCTCCGGTCCCATGCCGGCCATCGGCTCATCCAGCAGCAGCAGCTTTGGCCTGGTCGCCAGGGCCATGGCGATCTCGAGCTGGCGATGCTCGCCATGGCTCAATGCGCTCGCCACCACGTCGGCGCGATGGGCCAGGCCGACCTGCTTCAGGGCCTCGAGGGCGGGATCGCGCAGGCGGGCATCGCGGCGGGCATCGGCCCAGAAGCGGAAAGAATGGCCGTCATGGGCCTGCACGGCCAGCGCGACGTTATCCAGCGCGGTGAAATTGAGGAAGATCGAGGTGATCTGGAACGAACGCGCGATGCCCAGATGCGAACGCCGGTGCACCGGCAGTTGCGTGATATCCTCGCCCATGAAGCGGATGCTGCCGGAATCGGGGCGCAGTTCGCCGATCAACTGGCCGATCATGGTGGTCTTGCCGGCGCCGTTCGGGCCGATCACGGCATGGATCTCGCCCTCGCGGATGTCGAGCGAAAGATCGTCGGTGGCGGTGAGGCCGCCGAAGCGCTTGACCAGATTGGAGGCTTTCAGGACCGGCTCAAGCATGCTCGCCTCCCGCGGGTTCGGCCTGTTCATCGCGTTTGCGCCGGTAATGCCACCAGGCGAAGCCGGCCAGGGCGAAGGCGCCGGCCAGGATCAGGGTGGGAATGATCCAGGCATCCTCGAAAACCAGATGCACGCCATAGATCAGGAAGAAGGCGGCGATGCCGGCCATCAGCGCACCGGCATGGCCGCGGCTGAGCGCGCCGTCGATGCCGCCGCGGGCGAAGATCACCACCAGTACCAGGATCGGGCCGAAGACGATCTTCCAGTATTCGGTCCAGCCGGAGAGGATTTCCTCCAGCAGCAGGAAGGCGACGGTGCCGAAAAGCGGGCCGAACAGGCTGCCCATGCCACCCAGCACCACCATCACGATCAGGTCGCCCGAGCGCGTCCAGTGCATCATGGCCGGACTGATGAAATCGGTGAAGGTGGCGGTCAGCACACCGGCCAGGCCGCAGACCATACCGGCGATGACGAAGGCGGTGAGGCGATAGCGGAAGACCGGGAAGCCGATGGTGGCCATGCGGCGGTCGTTCGACTTGGCCCCCTGCAGCACCATGCCGAAACGCGAATTGACCACGCGATGGCACAGATACAGCGCCGCGACCAAGATGGCCCAGCACAGGTAATACAGGGACGGGCGATCGTTCAGGTCGATCAGGCCGCCGAAATCCGAGCGCTTGAGGATGGTGAGGCCGTCGTCGCCGCCATAGGCATAGGCGCCATTGCCGAGATAGTAGACCAGCTGGGCCAGCGCCAGCGTGATCATGATGAAGAAGATGCCCTTGGTGCGCAGCGACAGCAGGCCGATCAGCAGCGCCGACAGGCCCGACATGATCAGCGCCAGCGGCCACTGGATCCATGCCTCGTGCACGCCGTGAAAGCTGAGGATGCCGATGGTGTAGCCGCCGATGCCGATATAGGCGGCGTGGCCGAAGCTGACCATGCCGCCATAGCCCAGGATCAGGTTCAGGCTGACGGCGGCGATGGCCATGATCACGATGCGGGTGAACAGCGTGAGCATGAAGGGGTCGTCGAAGGCCTCGGCGGCGACCGGCACCAGCGCCAGCAGGCCGAGCAGGATGAGGGCGACGATCGTGGTGGTCTGACGCGGAAGAGCGGGCATCACGGCGGGCTCCTCAGCGGCCTGGGGCGGGGAACAGGCCGGCCGGACGCAGCACCAGCACCCCGGCCATCAGGATATAGATCAGCATCGACGACAGGGCCTGGGCGAGCGTGCCGGCATCGGCGGGGCTGAGGAAGCTGCCCAGCATGTTGGGCAGGAAGGCGCGGCCCATCGTGTCGATGATGCCGATGGCAACCGCAGCGATGAACGCGCCGCGGATCGAGCCGATGCCCCCGATCACGATCACCACCAGGGCCAGGATCAGGATGTTGTCGCCCATGCCGATCTGCACGGTCGTGATCGGGCCGCTCATCAGGCCGGCCAGCGCGGCCAGCGCCGAGCCGAGGCCGAAGACCAGGGTGAAGAGCAACTTGATGTCGATGCCGAGCGCACCGACCATCTCGCGGTTAGAGGCGCCGGCGCGGATCAGCATGCCCAGCCGCGTCTTCTGCACCAGCAGATAGAGGAAGCCGGCGCAGAGCAGGCCGACCACGATGATCAGGAAGCGGAAACTGGGATAGGGCAGGCCGGGCAGCACCGTGACCTGGCCTTCCAGCCAGGCCGGCAGTTCGATGGCCATGCCGCCGGCACCGAACACGATGCGGGCGAATTCATTGAAGAACAGGATCAGGCCGAAGGTGGCCAGCACTTGGTCGAGATGGTCGCGGGTATAGAGCGTGCGCAGCGCGATCACCTCCACCACGATGCCCAGCAGCGCGCCGGCGGGCAGCGCGAGCAGCGCGCCGATGAAGAAGTTACCGGTCCACTGGGTGAAGACCGCGGCGAAATAGGCGCCCATCATGTAGAGCGAGCCATGTGCCAGGTTGACCAGGTCCATGATGCCGAAGACCAGGGTGAGGCCGGCGGCCAGCAGGAACAGCAGCAGGCCGATCTGCAGGCCGTTGAGGAATTGCTCGAAAAGAAGCAGCAGCATGGGGCAGGGCACTCGTCAGGTAAGGCGCCGCGCCCCGGCAGGGGCGCGGCATGGTCGCGTCAGTCGGTCACATCTTGCATTTGGCGGCATGCGGGTCCTGGTGCGCGGTCAGCACAGTGCTGACGGTGCGCAGGTCGTACTCGCCATCGGCCGCCTTGTAGACTTCCTGCTGGTAGATGTTCTGGATCGGGAAATTGTTGTTGCCGAACCTGAAGGGCCCGCGCACGGAGTCGAACTTCGCGGCCTTCAGCGCCCGGCCCACGGCATCCTTGTCCTTCAGGCTGCCCCTGGTGGCGGCCACCGCCGAGGCGATCAGGTTGGCAGCGTCGTAACTCTGCGCGGCATAGAAGGTGGGATTGTCCTTGTAGGCCTTGCGGTAGTCGGCGACGAATTTCTGGTTGGCGGCATAGGGCAGGTCAGTGCCCCAGGTCATGGTCAGGTAGGTATCCAGCGCCAGATCCTTCTGCAGCTTCAGCGTCACGGCGTCGACGGTGAAGGCGGAATAGAGCGGAATCTCCTTCTTCAGGCCGGCCTGGCTGTACTGCGTGTAGAACTGCACGCCCCAGCGCGAAGGGAAGAAGACGTAGACCGCATCGGGCTTGGCGGCGCGGATCTTGGAAATCTCGGCCGAGAAGTCGAGCTGGTCGGGCCATTTGGTCATGTCCTGGCCGACCACCTGGCCCTTGAACAACGATTTCACGCCGTTGACGCCGTCCTGGCCGGCGGCATAGTTCGGCGCCACCATGTAGAGCGTCTTCACACCCTTCTGGTTCAGCAGCTCGCCCACGGCCATGTGGTTCTGGTCGTTCTGCCACGAGGCGGCGAAGAAATACGGGCTGCACTGCTCGCCGGCCAACTGTGAGGGGCCGGCATTGGCGCTGATCAGGTAGGTCTTGCTCTCGATCGCCGGCTTGTAGGAGGCCAGCAGCACGTTCGACCAGATGAATCCCGAGAGGAAATCGACCTTGTCGCGCTGCAGCAGCTTTTCGGTCTTCTGCTTGCCGACCTCGGGCTTCTGCTCGTCATCCTCGTAGATCGCCTCGACCGGGATGCCGCCCATCTTGCGGCCCATGTGGTCCAGCGCCAGCTCGAAGGCATTCTTCATGCCCTGGCCGTAGGCGGCATTCGGACCCGACAGCGTGGTGACGAAACCGATCCTGATCTTCTTGGCAGCCTGCGCCTGCGCCGGCTGGGCCAGCAGGGGCAGGGCGGCCAGCGAAGCCGACAGAATGGCAAGGGTGGTCTTGAAGCTGGAACGCATCATCCGTCTCTCCTTCAGTGACATGCCTGCGTCGCGGCCCATCCTGCGATGCGCCGCTGCCGCACGATTTCCGTGCCGCATGCCCTGTGGGAGTCCCCCGTCGGAAGATACTTTAGACATAAAATACTCTGCCAGGCAATCGAACTGTCATGTCGCGGACCGTACCACCGGCGAACCACATGCCGCCGGATGCGAAGCGGGGGGCCGCAACACGCCGCGCCCCCCCCCGCCCCGGGGGTGAGACCAGGGGCAAGACCACAATGACGAGGGTGGGGTGGGGGGTTGAAGGGTGTGGAAG
>NZ_JBKBHC010000006.1:8763-355026 GCF_046297895.1 Ferrovibrio sp.
CGCCGCACCCCGCGCCCCCCCGCCCGGACCGGGCTGTCAGACCTGCGGCATCACATCTTGCACTTGGATGCGTTCGGGTCTTCCAGGTTGTCGATGATCTTGCTGATCGTGCGGATGTCATACTCGGAGTCGGACACCTTGTAGACTTCCTGCTGATAGATCGCGTGGATCGGGAAGTGGTTCTTGTTGAACTTGAACGGGCCGCGCACGGAGTCGAATTTCGCCGCCTCCAGTGCCTTGCGCACGGCATCCTTGTCCTTGATGTTGCCCTTCGTCGCGGCCACCGCAGAGGCGATCAGGTTCATCGCGTCATAGGACTGCGCGCCGTAGAAGGTCGGCGTGTCCTTGTGCTTCTTCTTGTAGTCGCCGACGAATTTCTGGTTGCTGGCATAGGGCAGGTCCGGTGCCCAGAACAGGCCGAAATAGGTATCCAGCGCCACGTCCTTCTGCAGCTTCAGCGTCACCGCGTCGATGGTGAACACGGAATAGAGCGGGATCTCCTTCTTCAGACCCGACTGGCTGTACTGCGTGTAGAACTGCACGCCCCAGCGGCTGGGATAGAAGACATAGACCGCATCGGGCTTGGCGGCGCGGATCTTGGAAATCTCGGCCGAGAAGTCGAGCTGGTCGGGCCACTTGGTCATGTCCTGGCCGACGACCTGGCCCTTGAACGTGGCCTTCACGCCGTTGGCCATGTCCTGGCCGGCGGCATAGTTCGGCGCCACGATGTAGAGCTTTTTCACGCCCTTCTGGTTCAGCAGTTCGCCGACGCCCATCGGGTTCTGCTCGTTGGCCCAGGAGGCGGCGAAGAAATAGGGATTGCACTGCTCGCCGGCCAGCGGCGAGGGGCCGGCATTGGCGCTGATCAGGAAGGTCTTGCTGTCGACCACCGGCTTGTAGGAGGCCAGCAGTACGTTCGACCAGATGAAGCCGGCGACGAAATCGACCTTGTCGCGCTGCAGCAGCTTTTCGGTCTTCTGCTTGCCGACCTCGGGCTTCTGCTCGTCATCCTCGTAGATGACCTCGACCGGGATGCCGCCCATCTTGCGGCCCATATGCTCCAGCGCCAGCTCGACGCTGTTTTTCATGTCCTGGCCATAGGCGGCATTCGGACCCGACAGCGTGGTGACGAAACCGATCTTGATCTTCTTGGCAGCCTGCGCCTCAGCAGGCTGGGCGATCAGCGGCATTGCGGCGAATGCCAGCGCCGTGGTCATGCTGAGCAGCGTGGAAAATTTCATGGTCGGGCCTCCCTCTCTTACCCTTGCCCGGCTCCCGGATGCATTCCGGGCTGCCGATATTGCTTTCATTGCCGGTCTGCCCGCCGGGTGGCGCGCATGCCCCGGTACGCACTCTACTTCATGCCTCTCTCCGATGTCCCATGCGGCCTAAGTCACACGAGCGTCGTCAAAGGCTTATTGCGGCGCAACAGGAGAGGATGTCGATATGCAGCCTGAATAATAGTGCGCATATCGCACGACTCTGCTCGCGACGCCTCCCTTAATTCTTCTGTTCAAGCAGGTACTATAATGCCGGTTCGAAGCGTCGCAAGCATTATTCTGCATGTGAGGCAGCGTCCCGGAGTCAATTCCGCTGGCGTAGTATGAAACGCTGCACCTTGCCGGTCTCGGTGCGCGGCAGGGCGTCGATGAATTCAACCGCACGGGGATATTTGTAGGGCGCGATCTCGGCCTTCACGAAATCCTGCAACAGCTTCGCCGTCTCCGGCCCGGCCTTGGTCTTGTCGCGCAGTACCACATAGGCCTTCACGATCTGGCCGCGTTCGGGGCAGGGGGCGCCGATCACGGCGCATTCCTGCACCAGCGGATGCAGCATCAGCACGGCCTCCACCTCGGGACCTGAGATGTTGTAGCCGGCCGAGATGATCATGTCGTCGGCGCGCGCCTGGTACCAGTAATAGCCGTCCTCGTCGCACATGTAGGCGTCGCCGGTGAAATTCCAGCCATTCTGAACATAGGCCTTCTGGCGTTCCGGATTGTCGAGATAGCGACAGCCAACTGGCCCCCGGATCGCCAGCCGCCCCACCGTGCCGGGCGGCACGCGATTGCCGTCCCTGTCGAAGATCGCCGCTTCGTAGCCGGGGATCGGCTTGCCGGTGGCGCCGGGACGGATGCCGTCGCCTTCGGAGGTGATGAAGATGTGCAGAATCTCGGTGCCGCCCAGGCCGTCGATCAGTTTGACGCCGGTGGCGTCATACCAGCCCTGCCAGACCGGCAGCGGCAGGGTCTCGCCGGCCGAGACGCCTTTTTTCAGCGAGGATACATCGTAATCCTTCACCATGTCGGTCATCGCGCGATAGGCGGTCGGCGCGGTGAACAGGATGGTGACCTTCTTCTCCTGAATCGTCTGCAGCATCTTCTGCGGATTATACTGCTCGACCAGCACGGTGCTGGCGCCCACGTGCATGGGAAAGGTGACCAGCGCGCCAAGACCGAAGGTGAAGGCCAGCGGCGGCGATCCGGTGAAGATGTCGTCCTTGGTCGGCCGCAGCACATAGCGGTTGAAGGTGTCGCAGATCGCCATCACGTCGCGATGGAAATGCATGCAGCCCTTGGCCGGCCCGGTGGTGCCCGAGGTGAAGGCGATCAGGCAGACATCGTCCCAGGCGGTGTCCAGCGTCTCGAATTCC
This sequence comes from Ferrovibrio sp., assembly GCF_046297895.1. Taxonomy (GTDB): domain Bacteria; phylum Pseudomonadota; class Alphaproteobacteria; order Ferrovibrionales; family Ferrovibrionaceae; genus Ferrovibrio. The sequence goes on from NZ_JBKBHC010000006.1 coordinate 11,414, forward strand.
GCCGGCTTGCCAGCCATCATGCTTTCCAGGGAATCCCCGCCATCCTCGTAGAAATAGACGGCGCGCTTCAGGTTCTTCGACTCTTTCAGCGTGGTTTCCATCTCGTCGCGCAGGCGCCAGTCGCAGATCGCCAATTCGATCTCGGCCTTCTCGGTCATGAAGGTGAGTTCGCGCCAGCGATAGAGCGGCATGGTCGCCACCGCGATGGCGCCAACCTTCATCACCGCGAACCAGCAGGCGACATACATCGGGTTGTTGGGCGAGCGCAGCAGCACGCGATTGCCCGGCTTCACGCCCAGGTCCTGCACCAGCACATGAGCGATGCGGTTGGCGGTTTCCAGCAGGCGGGAATAGGTCCAGATCTCGTCGTTGTAATAGATCACCGGACGGCTGCCGTGGATGGCCGCCTGCTTGTCCAGCAGCTCGCGGGCGCAGTTCATCCGTTTCGGATAGGCTTTCAGTTCCGGCAGGGTATCCCACAGCATCACCGGCCACTGGTCCTGCGGCGGCAGATGGTCGCGGGCAAACGTGTCGACATGAGCAGATGGCTCGAACCTATGCATGATGCACCTCGGAAAGGGGAGAGGCGGGTCCGGCGATCGGGACGGGAAGGTCGATGCGCACCGCATCTGACGGCGGTGTCGCGCGTCCGGCCGCATCATGGGCGCGGACGTAATAGGTATAGCGCAGGCCGCCCAGCACGGTCTTGTCGGTGTGCTTGGTCGACTTCACGGCTTCGGTGACGCGGGCGGCGCCGTCATCCTCGGCACGATAGACGTTGTAGCCGGCAATCGGTGCGGCGCCGGCCTCGGCCTTTTTCCAGCTCAGTTTCACCATGCCACGCTCGACGGTTGCGGCAAGTGCCGCGCCGCCTTCGGGCCAGCGCGGTCCAAGGCCGTCGGTGGCATCGGGCGGTGCCTGGTTCACGCCCTTGGGCCAGAGGAAGCAGGTCACTTCCTTGAAATTCTCGTCGAGCTGCTTGCAGACGTTGCAGTAGATGCAGCGCACGATCTGGTCGGCGCGGCCCTGTGCCACCTTCTTCGGCCAGTCGGGATCGGCCAGCAACTGCCGCGCCATGCCGATCATGTCGGCCTGGCCATTTTGCAGAAGGGATTCTGCATCTGTAGGATCACTGATCTTGCCGACCGATATCACCGGCACGGTGTAGCCCTTGGCGTTGATATACTGCTTCACGCTGGCTGCCAGATGGGCGTGCGGCAGGGGCGGATACCAGTCGCCGGGCATGCAGCGGTCGCCGGAATAGCCGGTATAGGGATAAAGCGGTTGGCCCTCGCGATGCACCGCATCCTCGAACTTGCCGCCGACCGAAAGCGAGATGTAATCCACGCCGAGCTGTGCCATGCGCAGCGCGATCAGCTTGGCATCCTCCACGGTGTAGCCTTCCTTGATCGCTTCCTCGGCCAGGAAGCGCACGCCCACGGTCCAGTCGCTGCCGACATATTTGCGCACGCTGGCCATCACGCGGCCAAACATGGCCAGCCGGCCTTCCAGCGTGCGGCCATCGTAGTCGTCGCGGCGCGGATTGCGGCGCGAGAGAAAGGACGACAGCGTATAGGCATGGGCGGAATGCAGCTCGACGCCGTCATAGCCGGCCTGGCGCGCACGCGCGGCCGCCTGGCCGAACTGTTCGATGATGCGTTCGATGTCTTCCGTTGAAAGCGAGTCGATGGTCTGGCGCCAGCCCGAGCGCGCCACCTTCAGGAAATGGATGATCTGCGGCACCACCTTGGAATCCGAGGCCGCATGCACCTGGTTCACCAGCTCGCGGTGGCCGGGGATGAATTCGTCGTCGGACAGCCGCAGCAGCGGGCCGGACTTGTTGGAATGCACCGCCGTGGCTTCCACTACGATCAGGCCGACATTGCCCCGGGCGTAGCGCACGTAGCGGTCGATGATCGGCTGATTGACGAAGCCGTCCTCGCCCGACAGCCGCGTCACCATCGCCGGCACCGCAATGCGGTTGGGCAGGGTGGTCCCGTTCAGCCGGAGCGGTTCGAGAATCTTCATGCCCGGTTACCCGCGTCCTGCGTCTTCTCGCCGGCCCAGGCGGCATAGGTCTGGCCGGCGATCACCAGCTTGTTGATTTCGGTGGTGCCTTCGTAGATGCGCAATGCCCGCACCTCGCGATACAGGCTTTCCACCATGTTGCCCCTGGTCACGCCCAGGCCGCCCCAGAGCTGCACGGCGGCGTCGATCACGCGTTGGGCGGCCTCGGTGGCATACATCTTGGCCATCGAGGCTTCGCGGGTGACGCGGGCGGCACCCATGTCCTTGGTCCAGGCGGCGCGGTAGATCAGCAGGGCCGATGCGTCGATCTCGGTGGCCATGTCGGCGATCTTGGCCTGGGTAAGCTGGTAATCGGCGAGTTTCTGGTTGAAGACGCGGCGTTCGTGCACGCGGAAAAGCGCCTCGTCCAGCGCCCGCTTGGCAAAGCCGAGCGCGGCTGCGCCGACGGTGGAGCGGAAGACGTCGAGATTGCTCATGGCGATCTTGAAGCCATCGCCCGGCTGGCCGATCAGGTTGCCGGCCGGCACCACGCAATCCCTGAATTCCAGGCGGCCAAGCGGATGCGGCGCGATCACGTCGATGCGTTCGGGCACGCTGAAGCCCGGCGTGCCGGCCTCGACGACAAAAACTGCCAGCCCCTTGGCGCCAGGTGCGTCACCAAGGCGGGCGACGACCGTATACTGGTCGGCAATGCCGCCATTGGAAATCCAGGTCTTCACGCCGTTCAGGCGATAGCCCTGACCGTCCGGAACGGCCACGGTGCTGACATTGGCCACATCCGAGCCGGCATCGGGTTCCGACATGGCCAGCGCCGCGATCCTGTCGCCGCGCGCCACGCCGGGTAGCCAGCGCTGTTTCTGCTCAGGCGTGCCGAACAGGCTGATCGGCCCCGAACCTAGGCCCTGCATGACGAAGGCGAAATCGGCCAGGCCGTGGTGATAGGCGAGAATCTCGCGCGCCAGGGCCAGCGAACGCACTTCCAGCTTGTCCAGCGTGCCGCCGCCATCCTTGGGCACGGTCAGGCCGAGGAAGCCGTCGCGGCCGAGTTGCTTCACGAAGCCGCGGCAGACCGCGTCGATGTCTTCGTGCTCGTCGTGATGGGCGGCATGCTGCTTCGCCCAGGCCTGCAGGTTCTTGGCCAGCAGGCGGTGGCGGTCTTCGAAGAATGGCCAGGCAAGATAGCTGGTATCGGCCATCTCAGTTGCCCTCGAAGACGGGTTTCTGCTTCGCTACGAAGGCATGGTAGGCGCGGGCGAAATCCTGCGTCTGCATGCAGATCGCCTGCGCCTGGGCCTCGGCCTCGATGGCGGCATCCAGGTCCATCGACCATTCCTGGTGCAGGCAGGTCTTGGTGATGCCATGGGCGAAGGTGGGGCCGTCGGCCAGCTCCTTCGCCAGCGCCTGGGCCTCTGCCAGCATCTGCTCGGGCGCGACGAGGCGATTGTAGAAGCCCCAGCGCTCGCCTTCCTCGGCACTCATGCTGCGGCCGGTATAGAGCAGTTCGGCAGCGCGGCCCGAGCCGATGATGCGCGGCAGGATGTTGCAGGCGCCCATATCGGCGCCGGCCAGGCCAACGCGGGTGAACAGGAAGGCGGTCTTGGTGCGCGGGGTGCCGATGCGCAGGTCGGAGGCCATGGCGAGGATCGCGCCGGCGCCGGCGCAGACGCCATCCACGGCGGCGATCACCGGCTGCGGGCAGTGCCGCATCGCCTTCACCAGGTCGCCGGTCATGCGGGTGAAGGCCAGCAGGCCGGCCATGTCGCCGGAGTCCTTCATCTTCACCAGCGGGCCGATGATCTCGTGCACGTCGCCGCCGGAGCAGAAATTGCCGCCCTCGCCGGTGATCACCACCGTTTTCACGTCAGCGACGTAATTCAGGGCGCGGAAGGTGTCGCGCAGCTCGGCATAGGAGTCGAAGGTGAGCGGATTCTTGCGCTCGGGCCGGTTCAGCGTGACGGTGGCGACCTTGCCCTCGACCGACCAGCCGAAATGCCTCGGTTTGAAATCCTTCGCCAGCCTGCTCACGCCCAACGTGCTCATACCTTGTCTCCCTTATCCGGTTCGACGGCGTTCTGGTGCACCGACTGTTTCAGCTTGCCCAGAAGCTGGAAAAGCTGCTGCATGTCCTGGCGGTTCAGGCCCGCCATCATCGCGTCGATCCAGCCCTCATGTTCCGGTGTCATGGCGTCGAAAGCCTTCTTGCCAGCCGGGGTCAGGCTGACATGGCTGGAGCGGCGGTCGCGCACAGACGGTGTGCGCTTGACCAGTCCTTCCTCGACCAGCCGGTCGGTCAGGCCGGTGATATTGCCGTTCGACACCATCATGCGGGCCGACAACTCGCTCATGGTGAGGCCATCGGGCGCCCGATCAAGCTGGGCCAGCAGGTCGAAGCGGGGCAGGGTGGTGTCAAACCGTTCGCGCAGGGCGGTGCGCACATTCTGCTCGATCAGGCTGGAGCAGGTGAGCAGGCGCAGCCACAGCCGCAGTTCCAGCTTGTCGTCGCGGGTTGCCGCAGTCTCGCGGTCGTTCGCCGGCGCGGGCGTGGGCTGGCGCAGTTCGCTCATGGCATCACCTCTCCCCCGGCAATCGCAATGCATTGTCCGGTCACGGACCCGGCGGCATCGCCGGCCAGCCACAGCACGGCATCGGCCACTTCCTCCGGCTGGATCAGGCGGCCCTGCGGGTTGCTTTTCGCCAGCTCGGCCCGTGCCTCTTCGGCGCTGCGGCCGGTTTTCCGCACGATGGTATCGATGGTCGCGGCCGTCATCTCGGTATCGACATAGCCGGGGCAGACCGCATTCACCGTGATGCCCTGGCTGGCGTATTCGCGCGCCAGCGCGCGGGTCAGGCCCACCACGCCATGCTTGGCGGCCACATAGGCGGCGACATAGGCATAGCCGGTCAGCCCCGCCGTTGAAGCAATGTTGACGATGCGGCCCTGCTTGCGGGCCAGCATGCCGCCGATCGCAGCGCGGGTGACGTGGAACACGCTGGAGAGATTGACGGCCAGCATCTGATCCCAATGCTCGCTCGCCATCTTGGCGAAAGGCTGGCTGGCGCCATAGCCCGCATTGTTCACCAGCACGTCCAGGGGGCCCTGGGCTGCGATGGCCAGTTCGACGATCCTGGCGGCAGCGGCGGGGTCGGTGAGATCGGCCACGAAAGCCGCATGTCGGCCCGCAAGAGCGGTGCGGCGCTGTTCAAGCAGGTTGGCATCGCGGCCGCAGAGCGAGAGTATCGCCCCCTGGGCGGCGAAGGCCCGGGCGACGGCCCAGCCGATGCCGCGGCTTGCGCCGGTCACCAGCACATGCCGGCCGGCAAAGGCCGTCGTCATGCGCGGCTGCTCAGTCTGTGTGCCGTCCCGCGGTTGTGCCGTCACGCCAACCCTCCCGAATATTATTTTAAATCTAAAATAATTTGAGCGGCGGCACAAGACCATGCAACGAGAGCATTGGAACGCCACTTCGGCAGTCACAACGCGACGGACGGGGTCTGGTATGGTAAATAAAGATTGGCCGATTCGCGGGGGTGGCAGGCGCAATGAGCAAGGCGCAGTTCAACAGGATTCCGGTGTTTCTCATGGTTGCCATGCTGGCGCTAGCCGGCTGTAATTCCATGAATATCGGCGGCAGTTCGGGCAGCAGCGGGGGCAGTTCCGGCGGTCCGCCGCCGCAGATTTCCGGCGTTGCCCTGCCCGAGGGCTATTCGCTGGACGCCGACCGCACGATCATCCTGGGCGAGGGGGACCGCTGGATCGGGCGCCTGTCCTACAGCGTCAGTTCCTCGGCCGACTCAATGTTCGATTTCATCCGCTCGCAGATGTCGAATTACGGCTGGAAGGAAGTGGCCGTGGTGCGGGCCGAGACCAGCCAGCTCACCTACCTGTCGGGCGATGCCGACCGCGTTGCCTCGATCCTGATCACCCGCAGCACGCTCTACGGCTCCAAGGTCGACATGACGGTATCGCCGTCCTCGGGCAGCGGCACGATATCCTCGGGCCGTGCGCCGGCGGCGCGCCGCTGAACGGGGCAGATCGCTAGCTGAAAGCCTTGAAGGTGATGAGGGTGAAGGTGTCCTTCACGCCTGTGATGGTTTGCAGCTTGTTGACCACGAAATGGCCGATATCCTGCCCGTCGGGCAGGTAGCATTTCATCATCAGGTCGTACTGGCCCGATATGGAATGCACTTCGGAAACCTGTTCGATTTCCTCCACGGCCTTCACCGCCACGTCATAGGCGCGGCCCAGCTCGCATTTCACCATCACGAAAATCGTCTGCATCGCCGGCTCCGTTCGCTTTGCTGCCGCGGACTGTAAACGAAGCCGGCCGCCGCAGCCAAGTGGCTGGGCCCGGGATCGTCGGCCTGGATCAGGGGACCTGGCCCCAGGAGACCAGGCTTCAGGAGGCCAGGCTTCAGGAGGCTCGGCGGCTCGGACGCAGCAGGAAATCGGGGACATGGTCGCCCATGCCGATCACCGGCGGCTCGCGGTCCTCGCGATTGTCGCGGCGATTGCGGTCACGGTCGCCGCGATCCCGGTCGTTGCGGTCCCGGTCGCTGCGGTCGCGGCGCGGTTCGGCCTGCTGTTCGTGGCGCGGCCGATCCTGCTGCGGCCGATCCTGCTGTGGGCGGTCCTGGCGCTGCTTGTCGCGGCGCGGCCCGCGTTCGCGCGGCTTGCGTTCAACCTGCGCCTCTGCGACGGCCGGCTGTTCGCCCGCTGGTTCGACAAAGGCGGGCTGCGGCTGCATCGAGGCATCGCCGGCGCGTGGTTCCCGGGTGCGGTCCCGGCTGCGCTTGCGGTCGCCGTCGCGATCCCGGCTGCGGCCGCCGCGACCGCGGCTCTTGCGCTCGTCGCCGCGCTCGCTGCGCTCCTCGCCGGCTTCGCCTTCGTCATGGCCAAAACCATGCAGCTCCATCACAGGGATGTCGCGCTGGATCAGCCGGGTGATGGCGGAGAGATACTTGCCGTCCTCGCCGGCCACCAGCGTGAAGGCGCGGCCATTCATGCCGGCGCGGCCGGTGCGGCCGATGCGGTGCACATAGTCTTCCGGATGGGTCGGCACATCGAAATTGAACACGTGCGTCAGGCCCTGGACGTCGAGGCCGCGCGCGGCCACGTCGGAGGCAACGAGGATGCCGATCTCGCCCTTCTTGAATTTCTCCAGCGTGGCGGTGCGCACCGACTGGTCCATGTCGCCATGCAGCGCCGCGGCATCGAAGCCGTGGCGGATCAGCGATTTTGCCAGGATATCCACGTCGCGCTTGCGATTGCAGAAGATGATGGCGTTCTTCACGTCTTCGTTGCGGATCAGCGTACGCAGGGCTTCGCGCTTCATGCGATGCGAAACCTGGATCTGGAACTGGGCAATCGATTCCGCCGTGGTGGCCTGGCGGGCAACCTCGATTTCCTTCGGATTGCTGAGGAACTTGTCGGCCAGCTTGCGCATTTCGGGCGCCATGGTGGCCGAGAAAAACAGCGTCTGGCGCAGCGGCGGCAGCATCTTGGCGATGCGTTCGATATCGGGCATGAAGCCCATGTCCAGCATGCGGTCGGCTTCGTCGATGACGAAGATTTGCACGCCGGTCAGCATAACCTTGCCGCGCTCGAAATGGTCGATCAGGCGGCCCGGCGTGGCAATCAGCACATCGACGCCGCGGTCAAGCAGCTTTTCCTGCTCGGTGTAGTTCACGCCGCCGATCAGCAGCGCCATCGAAAGCGGAGAGTTCTTGCCGTATTTGTCGAAGCTCTGGGCCACCTGGTCGGCCAGTTCACGGGTCGGCTCCAGGATCAGGGCACGCGGCATGCGCGCCCGGGCGCGGCCGCCGGCCAGGATGTCGATCAGCGGCAGGGTGAAGCCGGCGGTCTTGCCGGTGCCGGTCTGGGCGGTGCCAAGCACGTCGCGGCCCATCAGTACGATCGGGATCGCCTGAGCCTGGATCGGGGTGGGGGTCGTGTAACCGGCTTCGGCGACAGCCTTGAGAACCGGCTCGCTCAAGCCTAGATCAGCAAATTCCATGGATTTCCGTAATGTCTTGACGGCGTTTGCGCAGATGCGCACCGTCCGCCGGCGGACAAGACCACAGCATACCCCCTGAGTCAATGCCAAACTCAGCGGCTAGAAACAGCAAAATCAATCGGTTATCGTGCGTTTCCCGATTTTTCCGTAGCCGGAGGGCCCCGATGAAGCTGATCAACGAGATCGTTGCCAACAAGGACCAGCTGACCGCCTGGCGGCGCGATCTGCACATGCATCCCGAAACCGCCTTCGAGGAGCACCGGACCTCCGATTTCGTCGCCAAGACGCTGGAGTCCTTCGGCATGCCGGTGCATCGCGGGCTGGCCAAGACCGGCGTGGTGGGCACGCTGAAGGCCGGGAAGGGCAACCGGGCCATCGGCCTGCGGGCCGACATGGATGCGCTGGACCTGATCGAGCTGAACGATTTCGGCCACAAGTCCAAGCACGAGGGCAAGATGCATGGCTGCGGCCATGACGGCCACACCATCATGCTGCTGGGCGCGGCGCAGTATCTGGCCAAGACGAAGAATTTCGACGGCACGGTGCATTTCATCTTTCAGCCGGCGGAAGAGAACCTGGCCGGCGGCAAGGTGATGGTGGATGACGGCCTCTTCGCCAAGTTCCCCTGCGAATCCGTGTTCGGCATGCACAACATGCCCGGCATCGACGTGGGCAAGTTTGCCGTGCGCGTGGGGCCGATGATGGCCTCGGCCGACATGTTCTGGATCAAGGTGAAGGGCGTGGGCGCCCATGGCGCCTACCCGCATCGCGGCGTCGACCCGGTGGTGATCGCCTCCGAGATCGTGCTGGCGCTGCAGACCATCGTGGCGCGCAACACCGATCCGCTGCAATGCGCGGTGGTCAGCTGCTGCCAGATTCAGGCCGGTCACACCACCAACGTGATTCCGGAAGAGGCGATGATCGCCGGCACCACGCGCGCCTTCCTGCCCGAGGTGCAGGACATGATCGAAAGCCGCCTGAAGCAGATCGCCACCGGCATCGCCGCCGCCCATGGCGGCAGCGCAACCGTCGACTACCAGCGCCGCTATCCGCCCACCATCAACACCGCCGACGAGACCGAGATGGCGGCGAATGCCGCGGCCATGGTGGTCGGCGGCGACAATGTGCTGCGCAACCTGAACCCCAGCATGGGCGCCGAGGATTTCGCCTGGATGCTGCGCGAAAAGCCGGGTTCCTATGTGTGGATCGGCAACGGCGCCGGCGAAGGGAGCTGCATGGTGCATAACCCGCGCTACGACTTCAACGACGACATCCTGCCGATCGGCGCCAGCTACTGGTCGCGTCTGGTCGAGAGCGTTCTGCCGGCAGGCTGAGGCAAGCGGAGGGAGCGGGGACGATGAGCTTCAAGGTGAAGTTCTGGGGCGTCCGAGGCAGCATTGCCACGCCGTCCCCGCGTCATATCGGCTTTGGCGGGAACACATCCTGCGTCGAGCTGAAGATCGGCTCGCGCCACATCATCCTCGATGCCGGCACCGGCATCCGCAACCTCGGCCACTGGCTGCTGCGTCGCAGCGTGATGCGGGGCGATATCTTCCTGTCCCATACGCACTGGGATCACATCAACGGCTTCCCCTTCTTTTCGCCCGCCTTCAAATCCGACCGGCACTTCACCATCCATGCCGGCCACCTGATCGATCAGGGCGGCATCGGCAAGGTGCTGGCGTCGCAGATGCAGCAGCCGTTTTTCCCGGTACCGCTGGAGAAGATGGGGGCGAAGATCGACAATGTGGATTTCCGCGCCGGCGACAGTTTCAACCTGGATGGCGGCATCAGGGTCCGCACCACCCCGCTGAACCATCCGGACGGGGCGACCGGCTACCGGTTCGAGTATGGCGGCAAATCGGTCTGCTACGTGACCGACACCGAGCATGTTCCGGGCAAACCGGACCAGAACATCCTGGGCCTGATCGAAGGGGCCGATCTGGTCATCTACGACAGCACCTACACCGACAAGGAATTCGAGGAGCATGTCGGCTGGGGGCACTCGACCTGGCAGGAAGGGGTGCGTCTTTGTCGCGCCGCCGGTGTCAAGACCCTTGCGATTTTCCACCATGATCCCGATCATGAGGATCTGTTCATGGAGGCTCTGGAAGCCGAGGCCAGACAACTCTGGTCCGGGGCCCTGGTGGCGCGCGAGAACATGCGCGTCAATCTGCTGTAAGGGGGAAACATGGCACGGCTCTATCTGGTGCGTCACGCCAAGGCGGCCGCGCGGTTCGACGAAGACCCTGATCCCAGCCTGTCGGAAGAGGGCAAGGAGGCGGCCGTCGACCTGGCGCTGCAGCTTGAAGGGCTGGGGCCGATCCCGATCTATACCTCGCCGATGGAGCGTGCCCGCGAGACGGCCCTGCCGCTGGCCAATCGCTGGGGCGTGATCCCCGAGGTGAGCGCGGCCTTCAGCGAAATTCCCACACCGCCCGAAATCGCCCAGCAGGGCATCAAGGCGCGCGGCCCCTGGCTGCAGCAACTGGCCGGTCAGCGCTATCCCAGCCAGCCGCCGATCATCCGCGCCTGGCGCGAGGGCCTGATCGGCATGCTGCGTTCGTGTCGCAGCGACACTATCGTATTCACCCATTTCATGGTCATCAACGCGGCCCTCAGCGCCGCCCTGAACGACGACCGCATGGTGGTGTCGCAGCCCGATTACTGCTCCTGCACGGTGGTCGAGAGCACCTCGCGCGGGCTGAATCTGCTGACCCGCGGCCTGGAGGCCGCGACCAAAGTTCTGTAGCGGCAGCATTCGAATATCTTGGCCGGGGCGCATCGCCCCGGTTAGACTGAACCATGCTGGACCGAACCCGGCAGGCTGTCGAGGAATTGCCCCGCGATGAACATGAAGCCCGAGATCAAGACCGAGCCCTCCCGCATGCCGGATGGTTATGTGCTGGAGGATCAGGTCGGGCATCTGATCCGGCGGGCACACCAGCGTCACACCGCGCTGTTCATTGCCATGATCGGCGACGAGCAGGTGACGCCGACGCAGTATGCCGCCCTGGTGAAACTGCATGAGATGGGCGAACTGTCGCAAAACCATCTCGGCCGCCTGACCGCGATGGATCCGGCCACCATCCAGGGCGTGATCCGGCGGCTGGCCGGCCGCAAGCTGATCTCGCACCGGCCCGACAAGAACGACAAGCGCCGCCGCTGCCTCAGCCTCACGGCGAGCGGTCGCGACCTCGTCCTGCGCCTGCTGGCCAATGGTCCGAAAGTGAGCAAGGCGACGCTCGATCCGCTGTCGCCGGCCGAGCAGCAGCAGTTCCTCGCGCTCCTCAAGCGCATCACGTAAGCCCTTTTGTCCTTCCTGCGCCGTATGCTGCACTGCCGCATTGCTGTGCAGACGATGCTCATATTTTGACGTTGACTCTTTCGAGACAGCATCGCAGCATCATTTGCACACGAATGATGTTGTCCGTGCAGGGCGGGCAGCGCATCGGGATGCCAGCGGGGAGGCCCCAAGTCCAATGGCGTCGTATGTGCGTCCAACGAGTCTGGAGGAGGCGCTTGCCCACTTGAGCGGCGCCCATGCCCGTGCGGCCCAGGGCGGCACGGCCTTGCCGGTGATTCTGGCCGGTGGCACCGATTTCTATCCCGCCCGCGTCGGTCGCGCGCTGGACGAGGATGTGCTGGACGTTACCGCCATCCCCTATCTGCAGGGCATCAGCGAAACCGACGAGGGCTGGCGCATCGGCGCCGCCACCACCTGGAGCGCGGTGGCCAAGGCCGACCTGCCGCCATTGTTCGACGCCCTGCGCCGGGCGGCGCGCCAGATCGGCGGCGCGCAGATCCAGAATGCCGGCACGGTGGCTGGCAACCTGTGCAATGCCTCGCCGGCGGCCGACGGCGTGCCGCCATTGCTGGCGATGCGGGCAAAAGTGGAAATCCATGGCCCGGCGGGGCGCCGCGAAATGCCGGTGGGCGAGTTCATCGCCGGCAACCGCCGCACGATGCTGAAGTCCGGCGAACTGGTCTCTGCCGTGCTGGTCCCGCGCCCGAAAAAGCAGGCGCGCAGCGTGTTCCTCAAGCTGGGCGCGCGCGAATACTTGGTGATCTCGATCGCCATGGTCGCGGTGGTGCTGGAAACCGAGGGCGGCGTGGTGTCGGGCGCCAGTGTCGCGGTCGGTGCCTGCTCGGCGGTGGCGCAGCGCCTGCCGTTCCTGGAATCCGAACTGATTGGCCGCCGGCTGAATGACGCGCTGGCCAATCGCGTGAAGCCGGCGCATTTCGACGCGCTTTCGCCGATCGACGACATCCGCGCCAGTGCCGCCTATCGCCGCGAGGCCGCGCAGACGCTGGTACGCCGCGCACTCGCCGTGCTGGGCAAGCAGAGGGAGAACTGAGGGCAGATGCGTCTGATCGTCAACGGAAAGCAGCACACCTATCACGGCTCCCCGCTGAAGCGCCTGAGCGATGTGCTGCGCGACGATTTCGGCCTGACCGGCACGAAGGTCGGCTGCAACGCCGGCGATTGCGGCGCCTGCACGGTGATGCTGGCGGGCAAGCAGGTCTGTTCCTGCCTGACCCCGGTCGGGCAGGCGGTCGGCCAGCCGGTGGTGACGGTGGAGGGCCTGAAGGCCCATGGCGCCCTGTCGCGCCTGCAGCGCGCCTTCCTGAAGCACGGCGCCGCGCAGTGCGGCATCTGCACGCCCGGCATGCTGATGGCGGCGACCGACCTGCTGGCCGAGACGGCGCGGCCGAGCGAACAGCAGGTGGCCGATGCCATCGGCGGCGTGCTGTGCCGCTGCACCGGTTATCGCAAGATCGTCGAGGCCGTGCTGGATGCTTCCCGCACCCCCGACCTGCCGCCGCAGCCCGAACTGGGCCAGGCCGTTGGCGCGCGCAGCGTGAAGGTCGACGGCCAGGCCAAGGTGGAGGGCACCGAGAAATACGGTGCCGACTATATCCCACAGGATGCCCTGTGGCTGCGCGTGATCCGCAGCCCGCATGCCCGCGCCAGCTTCACGCTCGGCGATTTTTCGGATGCGATCCGCAAATACGGCCTGGCGCGGGTATTTACGGCCGCCGACGTGCCGCGCAACGGTTTCGCCATCTTCGATGCCAAGGACCAGCCCGTGCTGGCCGACGGTCAGGTGCGCTATCGTGGCGAGGCGGTGGTGGCGCTGGTGGGGCCGCGCGATGCCGTGGAGGCCGTGAAGGCCGAAGAGCTGCCGATCCGGTATGTTCCCGAGGAGCCGGTGGTCGGCGTGATTGCGGCCGCAGCGGAAGGCGCCAAGCTGGTGCAGGCCGACAAGCCTGGCAATGTGCTGATCCGCGGCAACGTCGCCAAGGGCGATGTCGAACAGGGCTTCGCCCAGGCCGCCGCCATCGTGGAAGGCCAGTTCCAGACCAGCTTCGTCGAGCATGCCTACATCGAGCCGGAAGCCGGCTGGGCGATCCGCAAGGGCGACCGCATCGAAATCCATGCCACCACCCAGGCGCCCTACATGGACCGCGACGAGGTGGCGAGCGTGATGCAGTTGCCGCCCGACCGCGTGCGCGTGGTGCCCACGGCCTGCGGCGGCGGCTTCGGCGGCAAGCTGGATGTGTCGGTGCAGCCGCTGATCGCCCTGGCGGCCTGGAACCTCGATCGGCCGGTGGCCTGTGTCTACACGCGCCCGGAAAGCATGGCTTCCAGCACCAAGCGCCATCCGGCGCGCATCAAGGCGAAATTCGGCGCGGCGAAGGACGGCAGGCTGGTGGCCGTGGAGACCCATGCCGATTTCGATACCGGCGCCTATGCAAGCTGGGGGCCCACGGTGGCCAACCGCGTGCCGGTGCATGCCAGCGGGCCGTATCTGGTGCCGCATGTGAGGAACCGCAGTTGCGCGCTGTTCACGAATGCGCCGCCCTCGGGCGCCTTCCGCGGCTTCGGCGTGCCGCAGGCCGCCATCGCCCACGAAACCCTGATGGACGACCTCGCCGAAAGGCTGAAGATCGACCGGCTGGAAATCCGCCACCGCAACGCGCTGCGTGCCGGCGATCTCACCGCCACCAGTCACAGGCTGGAGCATTCCGCCGGCCTGGCCGCCTGCATCGATGCCCTGCGGCCGCAGTGGCAGGCCCTGAAAGCCGAGGCCGAAGCCTTCAACGCCCGCCGCAAGGGCGTGCGGCGCGGGGTGGGTATCGGCTGCATGTGGTATGGCCTGGGCAATACCTCGATCTCGAATCCGTCCACCATGCGGATCGCGCTACGCGCCGATGGCCGCGTGTTCTTCTACAATGGTGCCGTCGATATCGGGCAGGGTTCGAACACCATCTTCGTGCAGATCCTGGCGGATGCGCTGGGCGTGACGATGGACCGCATCGACTACGTGATGGGCGATACCGATCGCACGGAGGATGCCGGCAAGACCTCGGCCTCGCGCCAGACCTTCGTCTCGGGCAAGGCGGTGGAACTCGCCGCCCGCGACCTGCGGGGACAGATCCTGCGGCTGGCCAATGCCGGCGATAATGCCACGCTGAAATTCGATGGCGCCGCGCTGAGCGTGGACGACGGCGGCGTGGTCCGCCGCATCGACCTGGCCGCCCTGTCGCGCCTGAACGACGATGGCGACGTGCTGGTGGGGCAGGGCCGGTTTGATCCGCCCACCACCATGCTGGACGCCAATGGCCAGGGCGTGCCTTATGCCACCTATGGCTTTGCCGCGCAGATGGCGCTGGTCGAGGTCGATACCGAACTCGCCACCGTGAAGGTGAAGAAGATCATCGCCGCGCATGATGTGGGCAAGGCGGTGAACCCCACCCAGGTGGAAGGTCAGATCCATGGCGGCATCGCGCAGGGCCTGGGGCTGGCGCTGATGGAGGAATACCTGCCGGGCCGCACAGAGAACCTGCACGACTACCTGATCCCCACCGTGGGCGACGTGCCGGAGATCGAGGTGCTGATGATCGAGGATGCCGAGCCGCTCGGCCCCTTCGGCGCCAAGGGCGTGGGCGAACCGGGCCTGGTGGCCACAGCGCCGGCGATCCTGGGCGCGATCCGCCACGCCACCGGCGTACGCGTCACCGAGGTGCCGGTGCTGCCGCATCGCCTGCATGCAGCACTGAAAAGCCTGCCGCAGGCGGCAGAGTGAAGCGAGGAGGGCAGCCATGACCGCCGTTGCCACTGCCGAAGCCGTCAAGGATGATGTCGTCCGCTGCGACGCCTGTCCGGTCCTGTGCCGCATCCGCCCGGGCAAGGCCGGCGCCTGCGACCGTTATGCCAATGTCGAAGGCGTGCTCACTCGCGTCGATCCGCTGATCGTTACCGAACGCGCGCTGGCCCAGGGAGGCAGCGTCACTCCCTTCCTGTCCGGCAGCGAGGGCTGGAACGGCTCGGTCGCCGCACCGCCTCCCGCCGCTTTCGTCACCGGCGTCGGCGCCGGCACCACCTATCCCGATTACAAGCCGGCGCCCTTCATCGTCGCCTCGCAGCATGACGGCGTCGACATGGTGACCGTGGTGACCGAAGGCATATTCAGCTATTGCGGCGTGAAGGTGAAGATCGACACCGACCGCTATCTCGGCGCCGAACAGGCCGCCGTGCGGGTGAATGGCGAGGCCATCGGCCATGTCACCACCACCGAATACGGCTCGCAGATGCTCTCGCTGGGCGGCGTGCATCACCTGACCGGCGGCAGCAAGAAGGAAGGCACCGTCACCTGCGACGCATTGCTGGCTTTGTGCAACAAGCAGGCCGTGACCGTGCAGATCGATGGCGGCGCCGAGGTGGTGATCCAGGCCAACAGGCCGCCCGTGGTGAACGGCAAGCCCGAGGCGCGCATGCGCGTGGGCTGTGGCTCGGCCACCATCGGCATCTTCGCCAAGCAGTGGCTGGGCCATGCTGACGAGGTGATCGTGGTGGACGATCATATCACCGGCGTGCTGACCGAACATCAGGCCGGGCGCTTTCTCGACATGAAGCTGTCGGGCATCCGCGTGCGCGGACGCAAATCGACGCCGGGCCGCTATTTCCAGGTGGCCGAACCGGGCCTGGGCTGGGGCGGCACCAATGTTTCCGACCCGCTTGAGATCATCGAAAGCATCGACCCCAAGGTGGCCTGGCCGGGCATGCGGCTGCTGATGGTTTCCACTACCGGCGAACACAGCGCCTGGTATGTGCTGGACGGAAACCTCCAGCCGCAGCCGGCGGAGATGCCGGCGCCGATCAGGATGGTCGTCGAACGCATTGCCGAGAATTGCGAGCCCTCGCTGTGTACCGTGCTGTTCATGGCCGGCGCCGGCGGCAGCCTGCGTGCGGGCGTGACGGAAAACCCGGTGCGCCTGACGCTGTCGGTCAAGGATCGCCTCACGCGTGTCACCTCGGGCGGTGCGCCGGTCTATGTCTGGCCGGGCGGCGGCATCACCTACATGGTGGATGTGGCGCGCATGCCGGACAACTCCTTCGGCTACGTGCCGACTCCAGCGCTGGTGGCCCCGATCGAGTTCACTCTGCGGCGCGACGATTATGCGGCGCTGGGCGGCCATACGGATTATGTGGTGCAGCTTGACGACGTGCTGCAGACCGGCCGGTTGAGCAAGCTGGCCTGGCGACCGGACAATCCCTGGCCGATCACCCGGCCCACCGCCGAGGAACAGCCGTGATCGGCCAGCCCCCCAGCGCCGTCTGGCTCGCCGGCCGCGATCCGGCCGCGCCGAGACTGCATCTGCAGCACGGGCCGATCGACCTTATCGTCGAGGCCTTTGGCCCGGCCGCCGAACGCCACCGCGCCTATGAACAGGCGGTGACACGCTTCCAGGATATCCTCGGCACGCTGGTGAGCGAATTGCATACCTTGCGCAAACCGCTGAAACATGCCCATCCGCTGCTGCGTGGCCCGGTGGCCCGGCGCATGGCGGCGGCCTGCTGGCCCTATCGTGATGTCTTCATCACGCCGATGGCGGCCGTGGCCGGTTCGGTGGCGGATGAAATCCTGCAGGCGATGCTGGACGATGCCGCATTGAGCAAGGCCTACGTGAACAACGGCGGCGACATTGCCTTCCACCTGGCATCCGGGGAGTCATTACGCGCCGCCGTGGTCTGCAATCCCGAGTTGCCGCATCTGGATGCGGTTGCGACCCTGTTGGCCGATCAACCATCGCGTGGGATCGCCACATCCGGTTGGCGCGGTCGTTCGTTCTCGCGTGGCATTGCAGATGCCGTCACCATACTGGCGCCGAATGCCGCGATGGCTGACGCGGCGGCCACCATCGTCGCCAATGCCGTCGATGTTGATCACCCCGCGATCGAACGCCAGCCTGCCAGGGCTTTGCGCGATGAATCCGATCTGGGTGAAATTCCCGTGACAGTGAACGTAGGTACACTGCCGTTTTTTGCCGTGGACGAGGCCTTGTCGGCGGGTCAGCGCCGCGCGCAGGATTTGCGCCGCGCTGGCCTGATTCACGCGGCATTCCTCTCGCTGCAGGGCGAGCATCGCAGTATCGGCGGCGAGGCGCTGCTGAGCAGTGAACGAAAGGCAATGGGGTAGGGGCATGGTATCGGTCGAGGTCCGCAGGATCGTCTGCATTACCGACGAAATTTTCCACGACGGTGGCGCGAAGGTTGCCAGGCCGCCGCGGCGCGGCGTGATCGGAGCGCTGGTGAAGAATCCCTATGCCGGCCGGTATGTCGAGGACATCACGCCGATGATGGAGGCATTGAAGCCCGTCGGGGTCGAACTGACGCGCCGGCTGGTGGCCGCACTGGGCGGCAATCCGAAAGAAATCCAGGCTTATGGCAAGGGCGCCATCGTCGGTGCCGGCGGCGAACTGGAGCATGGCGCGTTGTGGCACGTGCCCGGCGGCTATTCGATGCGCGAAGTGCTGGGCAACGCCAAGGCCATCGTGCCGTCGACCACCAAGCTGGCAGGCGTGGGCAGCCGCATCGACATTCCGCTGCATCACATCAATGCCGCCTATGTGCGGAGTCATTTCGATGCCATCGAATTCTGCGCGCCCGACGGGCCGCGCGACAACGAGATCGCGTTCATCCTGGCCATGAGCACGGGCGGACGCGTGCATGCCCGCGTCGGCGGCCTGCAGGTCCACGAGATCAAGGGCGAGGACGGGCAGCGATAGGGGCTGAAAACAGAGCGATTAGCGTACCCGCGTTTCGGGGGATCCACAGAACTATCACCAAGGAGGCAGATTATGGATCGCAGGACCTGGTTGAAGTGGAGTGCAGCGTTCGGTGTCGCAGTGGCGGGTCTGATGGGGAATGGCGCTCAGGCGCAGGACACCATCAAGATCGGCGAAATGAATTCCTACAAGAATTTCGCCGCCTTCCTCGAGCCCTACAAGAAGGGCTGGGAACTGGCGGTTGAGCAGGTGAATGCCAGCGGCGGTCTGCTGGGCAAGAAGCTGGAGATCGTCAGCCGCGACGATAACGGCCAGCCCGGCGACGCCGTGCGCATCGCCGAGGAACTGGTGACGCGCGAAAAGGTGTCCTTCCTGATCGGCACCTTCCCCTCCCATGTCGGCCTGGCGGTGGCCAGCTTCGCCAAGGAGAAGAAGGTTCTCTTCATTGCCGCCGAGCCGCTGACCGACAAGATCGTCTGGGACCAGGGCAACAAGTATACCTTCCGCCTGCGCGCCTCGACCTATATGCAGACGGCCATGCTGGTGCCGGAAGCAGCCAAGCTGAAGAAAAAGCGCTGGGCCATCGTCTATCCGAACTACGAATACGGCCAGTCGGCCACGGCTGCCTTCAAGAAGCTGATGAAGGAAGCCCAGCCGGACGTCGAATTCGTGATCGAGCAGGCGCCGCCGCTGGGCAAGATCGAAGCCGGCGCGGTGGCCGATGCCATTGCCGCCGCCAAGCCCGACGCGATCTTCTCCTCGCTATTCGGCCCGGATCTGGCCAAGTTCGTGCGCGAAGGCCAGACCCGCGACCTGTTCAAGGGCGTCGAGGTGTTCAACCTGCTGGCCGGCGAGCCGGAATATCTCGACCCGCTGAAGGACGAAGCCCCGGTTGGCTGGTGGGTCACCGGCTATCCCTGGTATGCCATCAACACGCCGGAGCATAAGGCGTTCGCCGATGCCTACCAGAAGAAGTTCAACGACTATCCGCGCCTGGGGTCCATCGTCGGCTATGCCACCGTGCAGTCTGCGGCGGCAGTGATCAAGAAGGCGGGCTCGCTGGACACCGAGAAGCTGGTGGCGGCGATGAAGGGCCTGACCCACTCCACGCCGCTGGGCAACATCACCTATCGCCCGCAGGACCATCAGTCGACCATGGGTGCCTATGTCGGCAAGATCGGCCTGAAGGACGGCAAGGGCATCATGACCGACTGGTATTATGCTGACGGCGCCAAGTTCCTGCCGTCAGATGCCGATGTCGCCAAGATGCGCCCTGCTGACTAGGCGGCCGAATAAGCCATCGCGTGAAGTCCGCCCCCTGCCCATGCCGTCAGGCTGAGGGCAGGGGGCATCCTCTCCCTTCCATTCCTATTCGCGGGTCGCGGCCTTGCTTGCCAATATCGTCATCCAGTTCATGAACGGCCTTGCCGGCGCATCGTCCCTGTTCCTGGTGGCGGCCGGCCTATCGATCATCTTCGGCGTGAGCCGGATCGTGAATTTCGCCCATGGCTCGCTCTATATGCTGGGCGTCTATCTGGCCTATACGCTGGTGGAATTCTTTGGCCGTACTTCGATCTTCGGCTTCTGGGGCGGCGTGCTCGGCGCCGCCATCGCCGTCGGCCTGATCGGCGTCGTGATCGAGGTGGTGGTGTTGCGCCGCATCTACCGCGCGCCTGAATTGTTCCAGCTGCTGGCCACATTCGCGCTGGTGCTGGTGATCAAGGATGCGGCCCTCTACATTTGGGGTGCCGAGGATCTGGTCGGCCCACGTGCCGCGGGCCTGCGCGGAGCGGTCGATATTTTCGGCAAGCGCTTCCCGCAATACGACCTGGTGCTGATCGCCATCGGACCGGTGGTGCTTGGCCTGCTGTGGCTGTTGATGAACCGCACGCGGTGGGGCACGCTGGTGCGCGCCGCCACGCAGGATCGCGAGATGGTCGGCGCGCTGGGCGTGAACCAGAGCGGCCTGTTCACCAGCGTGTTTTTCCTCGGTGCCTTCCTTGCCGGCCTGGGCGGCGCGGTACAGCTGCCGCGCGAACCGGCCCAGCTCATGCTCGACATCACCGTGATCTCGGACGCCTTCGTCGTGGTGGTGGTGGGCGGCATGGGCTCGATCGGCGGCGCCTTCCTGGCCGCCCTGCTGATTGCCCAGGCCAAAGCCTTCTGCATTGGTATCGGCGACGTTTCGATATTCGGCACCACGCTGTCCTTCACCAAGTTCACCCTGGTGGTCGAGTTCGTCATCATGGCCATCGTGCTGGTGGTGCGCCCGCTTGGCCTGCTTGGCAAGCCGCAGGGAGCCCAGCGCGGCGCCGCCACTGTCGAACCGCCGCTCTATCCGCTCAGCCGGCCGTTCTGGCTGGCCGTGCTCGGCCTTGTCGCGCTGCTGGCGCTGATGCCCCTGGGCCGCGACGACTACATGCTGGTGCTGCTGATCGACATCGCGGTATTCGCCGTTTTTGCCGTCACGCTGCATTTCCTGATGGGACCGGCCGGCATGGTGTCGTTCGGCCATGCCGCCTATTTTGGCCTGGGTTGCTACGGAGCGGCATTGGCATTGCTGAAACTCAAGCTGCCGATGGAACTGGCGCTGCTGGCGGCCCCGGCGCTGTCGGGCCTTGGCGCGCTGATCTTCGGCTGGTTCTGCGTGCGGCTGTCCGGCGTCTATCTCGCCATGCTCACACTGGCCTTTGCCCAGATCGCCTGGTCGGTGATCTATCAGTGGGATGCCTTCACCGGCGGGTCGAATGGCCTGATCGGCCTGTGGCCCAGCGAATGGCTGAAGGATCGCACCGCATTCTACTTCTTCGCCCTGGCCATCTGCGCCGCCAGCATCGTCTTCCTCTGGCGTGTGGTGCATGCCCCGTTTGGCTACGTTTTGCGCGCCGGACGCGATTCCACCCTGCGCGCCGATGCCATCGGCATCGACGTGCGGCGGTTCCAGTGGTTCGGGTTCATCCTGGCAGGCACCTTCGCAGGCCTGGCCGGCGGCCTGTTCGCCTTCTCCAAGGGCAGCATCTCGCCCGAAACGCTGGCCGTGTCGCGCTCGGTCGACGGACTGGTGATGGTGCTGCTGGGCGGCGTGCAGACCCTGACCGGCCCGGTAGCCGGTGCCGCCGTCTTCACCTGGCTGCAGGATTCGATCGCGCGCAACACCGAATACTGGCGCGCCATCCTCGGCCTGACGATCCTGATGATCGTGCTGGCCTTCCCGCAGGGCATCGCCGGGTTCATCAAGCAGGCGACGACCCGATTTACCAGCATGCGTGAACGGGAGGCCGTGCGATGACCGTCCTCTCGGTGAAAGGCTTGCACAAGTCCTTCGGCGGTGTGCAGGCGGTGCAGGATGTCAGCTTTCAGGTCGCCGCCGGCGAGCTGCTGGCCCTGATCGGTCCCAACGGCGCGGGGAAGAGCACCTGCTTCAACATGCTGAACGGCCAGCTCAAGCCCGATACCGGGGAAGTGACCCTGCTGGGTCGCAGCCTGCTCGGCATGGCGCCGCGCCAGATATGGCGCCTGGGCGTAGGCCGTACCTTCCAGATTACCGCCACCTTCAATTCGATGACGGTGCGCGAGAATATCCAGATGGCGCTGCTGTCGTTCCATAACGGCCTGATGTCGTTCTGGCGGCCGGCCAATGCGCAGTATCGCGACGAGGCGATGGTGCTGCTGGACCGCGTCGGCATGGCCGATCAGAGCGAGCGGCCATGCGGCATCCTGGCCTATGGCGACCTCAAGCGCGTCGAACTGGCGATCGCGCTGGCCAACCAGCCCAAACTGCTGCTGATGGACGAGCCGACCGCCGGCATGGCGCCGAGCGAACGCATCGCCCTGATGGACCTGACGGCCAGGCTGGCGCGGCAGGACGACATCGCCGTGCTGTTCACCGAGCATGACATGGACGTGGTTTTTGCCCAGGCCGACCGGATCATCGTGCTCAATCGCGGCCGTCTGATCGCCGAGGGCAGCCCCGCCGAGGTGCGGGCCAATCCGGAGGTGCAAGCCGTGTATCTGGGCTCTGGCGCGGTCTTCGCCGGGGAGGGCCACTGAGATGCTGACGATCGAAGGGCTCAATACCTTTTACGGCCGCGCCCATATCCTGGCCGATCTGTCGTTGCAGGCCAATCCGGGCGAGGTAGTCGTGCTGCTGGGGCGCAATGGCGCCGGCAAGTCCACCACGATGAAGTCGGTGATCGGCATGGTGCCGGCGCAAAGCGGCAGCATCACCTTCGATGGCGCGCGGATAGACCGCATGCCGTCGCATCGCATCGCCCGGCTGGGCCTGGGCTATGTGCCCGAGGAGCGCCGCATCTTCACCGACCTGACGGTGATGGAGAACCTTGCCGTCGGCAAGCAGCCGCCGCGGGAGGGGGCGCCGACCTGGACGCCGGAACGCCTGTTTGAACTGTTCCCCAACCTGGGCCGGATGAAGGATCGTCCCGGCGGTCGCATGTCGGGCGGCGAGCAGCAGATGCTGACCATTGCGCGGACGCTGATGGGCAATCCCCGCCTGATCCTGCTGGACGAACCGTCCGAGGGCCTGGCGCCGGTGATCGTCGAGCAGATGGCGAAAACCATCCTGCAGCTCAAGGACGAGGGCCTGTGCGTGCTGCTGTCGGAGCAGAACCTGCATTTCGCGCAGATGGTGGCCGATCGCGCCTACATCATCGAGAAGGGCCGCATCCGCTATTCCGGCACCATGGCCGAACTCGCGGCCAATGCGGCCGTGCGTGAACAGTATCTTTCGGTGTGAGGGTCGCGTCATGGGTTGGATTGTCGGGATCGATGTCGGCGGCACTTTCACCGATCTGATCGGAATCGAGCCGTCGCTGGGCGCCGTTGCCCTGGCGAAGGTGCCCACCACGCTGGACAACCAGGCCTTCGGCGTGCTCGGTGCGCTGGAAAAGGGCGGCATCGCCCTGCCGCAGGCCGACACCATCGTGCATGGCACCACCACCACCACCAACGCCCTGCTGGAGCGCAAGGTGGCCCGCGTGGGCCTGATCACCACAAAAGGCTTCCGCGACAGCCTGGAGCTTGGCCGCCGCACCCGGCCGCAGGCCTATGGCCTGACCGGCAATTTCGAGCCGCTGGTGCCGCGCCAGTGGCGCCTGGAAGTGCCCGAGCGCATGGATGCCGATGGCGAGGTGGTCGTGCCGCTCGACGAGGCCGCCGTACGCGTCGCCGCCGAGCAGCTCAAGGCCGCCGGCTGCGAGGCCCTGGTGATCCATTTTCTGCACAGCTACATCAACCCGGCGCATGAAAAGCGTGCATTGGAGATCGCAGCCGAGGTGTGGCCGAACGGCTATATCACTGCCGGCCATCAGTTGCTGTCGGAATACCGCGAATACGAACGCGGCACCACGGCCTGCGTGAATGCCAGCGTGCAACCCGTGCTGCATCGTTACATCGAGCGCCTCAACGGCGAGCTGAAGGGCAAGGGCTTCGGCCGCGATCTGCTGGTGATGCAGGGCAATGGCGGCACCATCGCCGCCGGCATCGTGGCCGAGGCTGCCGTGAACACGGTGATGTCCGGTCCGGCCTCGGGCGTGATGGCGGCGGCCTATACCGCGCGCGCCGCGGGCCTGCCCAACGTGATCACCTACGACATGGGCGGCACATCCTCGGATGTGGGCCTCATCCAGGACGGCGTGCCGCAGGTCTCGTCCGAGCTTGAGATCGAATACGCCATGCCGATCCATGTCCCCATGGTGGATGTGCATACCATCGGTGCCGGTGGCGGCTCGATCGCCTTCATCAACGAGGCCGGCATGCTGCAGGTCGGTCCGGAAAGCGCCGGTGCGCGGCCAGGGCCGATCTGTTACGGCCGTGGCGGCACACGGCCGACCATCACCGATGCCAATCTGGTGCTCGGCCGGCTCAATCCCGACGGCCTGCTCGCCGTCGACAGCAAGGTTTCGCTGCAGGATGTGAAGGATGCCATCGACCGCGAGGTCGGCAAGCCGCTGGGGCTGAACACCGACGATGCCGCGGCCGCCATCCTGCGCATCGCCAATGACAAGATGGCCGGTGCGATCCGCATGGTCAGCCTGAGTCGTGGCCACGACCCGCGCGATTTTGCGCTGTTTGCCTTCGGCGGCGCCGGACCGCTGCATGCGGCGGCGCTGGCGCGCGAGCTGGGCATCCCGAAGCTGCTGATCCCGGCGCGGCCAGGCATCACCAATGCCCTGGGCTGTGTGGTGGCCGATCTGCGGCATGATTACGTGCGCACCGTGAACAAGCCGCTGGGCGTGCTGCCCGACGGGCTGGTGGCCGAGGTGCTGGAAGGGCAGATCGCCGAGGGCATGGCGACGCTGGAGCGCGACGGCGTGAAGGTGGAAGAGATGCAGGTGCTGCATTCGGCCGACATGCAGTTCCAGGGCCAGAGCCATCTGCTCACCGTGGCGGTGCCCGACAAGGGCATCACGCGCGAGGCCCTGCAGAAGGCTTTCGAGGAGGCCTATTGGCAGCGCTTCGAGGTGGAACTGCCGGAAATCCGCGCCGTGCTGGTCAATCTCCATACCGCCGTGATCGGCCGGCGGCCGCAGCTTTCGCTGGATCGCCTGCTGGCCGCCGAGCCGGCCAGGGATGTGGCGGGAGCGAAGAAGGGCAGCCGCAAAGTCTGGTATGATGCCGGCGGCTGGCAGGACACGCCGGTCTATGACCGCGAACGGCTGCCGCGCAATGCCGATTTTGCCGGCCCCGCGATCCTGGAGCAGCTCGACACCACGGTGGTGATCGAGCCCGGCAATCGCGTGCATGTCGACAATCTGGGCAACCTGATCGTCGCCGTCAGTGCAGAGTAAGAGGTGGACCATGGCCAAGCCGATTGATCCCGTCACCCTGGTCGTCATCCAGAATGGCCTGCAGCAGGTCTGCAACGAGATGGACCTGGCCTTCTGCCGCGCCGCTTTTTCGCCGGTGATCTCGGAAGCGCTCGACCGCTCCGATGGCATCTATGACGGCGATACCGGCGAACTGATCGCCCAGGGCGAGCTCGGCCTGCCGGTTTTCGTCGGCACCATGCAGTTCTCGACCCAGGCCGTGATCGAGCGCGCACGGAACACGCCGCTGCTGGCGCCCAAGCCCGGCGACGTCTACATCGTCAACGATCCCTATCTGGGCGGCACGCATCTGATGGACGTGCGGTTCGTCAAGCCGTTCTTCTACAAGGGTCGGCTGTTTGCCTGGCTGGCCAATACCGGCCACTGGCCCGATATCGGCGGCATGGTGCCGGGCGGCTTTTCGGCCAATGCCACTGAAGTCGAGCAGGAAGGTCTGCGCCTGCCGCCCGTGAAGCTGTACAAGGAAGGCGTGCTGGACGAGGAAATCCTCTCCATCATCCTCAGCAACATCCGCATCGCCGACCAGCGCATCGGCGACATCAAGGCCCAGGCGGCCGCGCTCGCCATCGGCGAAAAGCGGCTGGCGGCCCTGCTGGACCGTTACGGCGCCGATGTGGTGAAGCAGGCCATCGGCGAGTTGAAACAGCGCGCCAGCCAGCAGATGCGCGCCCGCATCCGCACCATCCCCGATGGTGTCTATCACGGTGAGGCAGTGGTGGATTCCGACGGCGTGGTCGACGAGCCGCTGCTGATCAAGATGAAGGTGGATAAGAGGGGCGAAGAGCTGCATTTCGACATGACGGGCTCCAGTCCGCCCTGTCGCGGCCCGATGAACAGCGTGATCGCCACCACCTATTCATCCATCTATCTCGCCGTGAAGCACATCTTCCCCGATGTGCCGATCAATGCCGGTACCTTCGAGCCGCTGAAGATCACCGATCCGCATGGCACTTTCCTGTATGCCAAATATCCGCGCCCGGTTTCGGGCTGTGCGGCCGAGGTCAGCCAGCGCATTGCCGAGGCTGTCTTCAACGCCCTGGTGCAGGCGATGCCCGACCGGCTGTTCGCCGCGCCGGCCGGCACCTCTGGGAATCTCGCGCTTGGCGGCTACGACCCCAAGCGCGACCGCAGTTACGTGATGTATGTGATCTCGGGCGGCGGCTATGGGGGCTGGCATGGCGGCGACGGCATCAGCAACGGCTGCTCGACCATTGGTATCTCCAAGACCACGCCGATTGAGGTGATGGAGCAGTATTATCCCGTGCTGTTCGAGGAATACTCGCTGCATGAGGGCTCGGGCGGGGCGGGGCAGCATCGCGGCGGCTTCGGCGTCAACTACACGATCCGCCTGCGGCGCGGCGAGGCCCGTGCCTCGATGGTGATGGACCATGGCCGCACCGGGCCGCGCGGCGTGCTGGGCGGCGAGGATGGCGGAATCAACACCGTCTCGGTCGAGTTGCAGCAGCCCGATGGTCCCAAGGTCTATGTACCGCCGCATCTGTCGAAGGACCAGGATATCGAGATCAAGGCCGGCGACCGCCTGCATGTCTCGACGCCGGGCGGCGGCGGCTATGGCGATCCGGCCAAACGCGATCCGGTCCTGATCGCGCGCGATATCGAGCGGGGCTATTACACGCGCGAGCAGATTGCCCAGCGCTTCGGTGTCAAACCGCCGGCGCGGTCGGCCGCCGAATAGGCGATGCTGGCCGAACTTGCCGTCTGGGCCGGGGTGCAGGCCGATCCGGCGGCGCGGCGGCTGGGCTATGCGAAGGCGGCGGTTTCGCTGTGGTCGCGCCGGCGCCGCTGTCACAAGGCATGGTCCGGGCATGAAGCCAACACACGCGATTTCGCGCTGAGTGTGACGCAGGATTGCGAGCGGCGCGACAGGCTGTGGCTGCTCGGCGGCGGCACCCTGGCCGACCTGCCGCTGGCCGAGCTCAGCACGCAGTTCAAGCATGTCCTGGTGTTCGACATCGCCTGGCTTGCCCCGGCGCGACGACTGGCGCGGCAATTCTCCAATGTTGAGCTGCGGCTGGCGGATGTGACCGGGGTGGTTGGGCCCCTGGCGGAATGGCGTGCTTCCCTGCCGCTGCCGATCCCGTCGGCCCGCGCGCTGATCGAACTCGATGACGTGCCGCCGGATTGCGTGTTGTCGCTAAACCTGTTGTCGCAGCTGCCGCTGCTGCCGATGGAGCATGTGCAGAAGCAGGGTGTCAGCCGCACCGGGGCGGAAAGCTTCGGCCGCGCCATCCTGCAGGCGCATCTGGATGGTTTGCGGGCGCTGGCCTGCCCGGTCGGCCTGGTGACGGATGCACGCCGCATCTGGCACAGCCGCGCGGGCGAAGTGATCATGAGCGAGAATGCGTTGCTCGGGCTGGGATTGCCGCCTGCCGAGCGGGAATGGCGCTGGCCGGTGGCGCCGCGCGGCGAGATCGATAACGAAAGCAGCCTTGATATAACCGTGCAGGCGCTGCACTGGCGCAACGAGGCCTGATTACTTCTTCACTTCCTGCACGGATTCGATCACGAAGCCTCGCTCGGGCGGGAATTTGCGCATGATGGTGCGGCGCACTTCGTCATCGTTGGTGGCCTGCAATTCGACGTAATTGATCTCGCCCCATTTATCATCGAGCTGACGATGTTTTTCTCCCATCATGTGGGCGCGGCGCACTTCGGAATTGTAGATGCCGATGCTGAAGGTCTTCACATTCGCCTCGGCCGCCACGGCCTTGCTGGCGAGTTTCTCCAGCTTGGCGACTTCCGCCTCCAGCTCGAATTTCTGCTTGGTCAGTTCCGCGATTTTCTGCTGGGCGGAACGGGTCAGTTTTTCCAGTTCATCCAGGCGCTGGCCGCGGCGCACCACCTCGGCGGCACTCCACTCATAGGCAAGCACCTGCCGCTTATGCTGCGCGATGAGCTGCAGCACGATGAAGGTAGCGCCGGGCACGCCGATCAGCAGGGCGCCCATGATGAGCCAGAAGCTGGTCATATCCTTAGTGTTTAGCGGAGTGTGAAATTCCCGACAAGGTGCTGAAATAGCACCAAAAGTCGGGACACGCCGGGCGGGTATCTGCTGCCTGAGCCTTGGTGGCGGCCGCGGAGGGAAAGCTTGACCGGGAGAGGGGGGCGGTTTAAGAAGCGCCTGCCCTGTGGCGGGGGTAGCTCAGTTGGTTAGAGCACCAGGTTGTGGCCCTGGGGGTCGCGGGTTCAAGTCCCGTTCCTCGCCCCATCGAATTTGAACGGCCGATCAATGACTTAATCATTGATCGGCCGTTTTCGCATGGGCAGCCCCATGCCTCCCGATTTTGCTCGGCCCGGACTGCGCCGCCGCAATTGCCCTAGGGGCAATCCAGCTATTCCGCCGCCGCCGCCAGGGCCGCCGGAGCGGGGAATCCGGTATCGATCGGCAGGGCGGGGTCGCGGGACCATTCATTCCACGAACCGAAATACAGCCGCACATTCTCGATGCCGGCCTCCTTCAGTGCCACCAGGGTGTTCGAGGCGCGGGCACCCTTGAAGCAATACAGCACCACGGGGGTCTTGGCCGAGATGCCGACGGTGGCGCATTCGGCGAGGATTTCCTGTCTGCTCTTGAACATCGGGCCTGAAGCGGTCGGTTTCATCATGCGGTACCACTCGATCCAGACGGCGCGCGGGATGCGGCCCTTGCGCGGGCAGAAATCCTTGCCGTAGGGCGAGGAGCTTTCTCCGATCCACTCGTCGACGTCGCGGGTATCCAGAATGGCGATCTTGGGATCGGCCACGGCGCCCTTCATGCCGTCCAGATCCAGCAGAATGCCCGCATTGGCGGCGCTGAGCGGGAAGGCCTTGGGCACCGGCATCGCCGGATCGGTCGTGACCGGCAACTCGGCAGCCACCCAGCCGGCATAGCCGCCGTGCAGGATCTTGATCTTCGGATAGCCCAGATAGCTGAGCAGCACGTAGCCGCGGCAGGACTGCCCGAAGCCGGAATTCATCGACTGCTCGTAGACCACGGCGGTCTCGGCGCC
The DNA here is from genome assembly GCF_046297895.1 of Ferrovibrio sp. Classification (GTDB taxonomy): domain Bacteria; phylum Pseudomonadota; class Alphaproteobacteria; order Ferrovibrionales; family Ferrovibrionaceae; genus Ferrovibrio. The sequence continues at coordinate 40,385 of NZ_JBKBHC010000006.1, forward strand.
CGACAGGCCGGCGGCGCCGAACACGGCAGCGAATTTCTCGCGCATCGAAGCCACGCCTTCGGGCGTGGACGTGGCCAGATAGGTGAAGATGTCGTGGATGTTCACCGCGCCGGGCAGATGACCGGCAGCATAAGCCTCCGGACTGCGGGTATCGATCAGCACCACGCCGCCCAGACTGGTCAGGGCGGACAGTTCATTGGGGGAAATCAGCACGCTACCGCTCATGGCAGGCTCCTTCGCTGGAATTGCCGAATAGACGGAACGGTCTATCCAATTCAAGGAGCGTGCCATCCCGAATCCGGCAATGATTCCAATGGCGGGCCATCGGGGCCGGCTGCTGCAATGCTCATGTTTCAGTCAGAAGCCCGGCATCGCCGGGCGAAAACGCGCCAGCGCCGTGCGCTACTCGCGCAGCCAGACCTGTGTGCGACCCAGCAGTGGCGTGCCGATAAAGCCGCGCACCCGCAGCTTGCTGCCCCCCTCGGCCAGGCTGAGCTTCGCGTTGTAGATCTTTCCATTCTTGGGATCGAGGATGGCCCCGCCGGCCCAGTCGCCGCCATCGGGTTTCAGGCCCCACAGGAAGGTCATGCCAATCACCGGCTGGTTCTTCCGCTCGCCCTCGCAGGCCTCGCAGACCGGGTCGGGCTTTTCGTCGGGCCGATAAAAAATCTGCAGGATGCGCCCCTGCAACTCGCCGCTCACCTCTCGGATCTCGACGATGCTGCGAGGCGCATTGGTCTCATCGTCGATGGTCTTCCAGCGGCCGACCGGCAGCGGTTCGGCCGCTGGTGCGGAGGGCGGGACCAGGCCTGCGGCCAGCAGCGACATGGCCGGAGCCGCGATGTACAGGATGGCTTTTTGCATTGCGGTGTTCCTGTCATAAATCATTTTTGTGCCGATCATGCATTCCCGCCCGGGGGCAGTTCATTATAGTGTGAAGCGGCGGCAGAGGAGAAGCGCATGAGCGAACAGACAACAGGTGCGCAATTCCGTCTCGGTGTCGGCGCGTCGGAAGACTGGCGCATGGCGGTGGACGGTTGCCTGCTGCAGCTCATGCCGCTGGGCGAAGCCGCGAATGTCGGCTTCGTCTATGTCAGCGACCGCATGGCCGAGCGCTTGCCGCAGATCCTCAAGCGCCTGAGCGAGGCCACAGGTATCAGCGATATGGTCGGCGCCTGTGGCTACAGCATCGCCGCCGGCGATACCGAGTATTGCGACGAGCCGGTGGTGGCCTGCCTGGTCGGTGCCGTTCCGGAGGGCAGCGCGAAACTCTTCCGCCGGCCCAGCGAGCGGCCGCAGGGCTGGCTGGGCGTGGTGCATGCCGATCCGCAGGTGCCGGCGCTGCCGGAACTGATCGAGGATTTCGCCGAGGCCTGCGGCGCGTATCTGGTCGGCGGGCTGATCGCGGCCCGCGGCCCGCGCCCGCAATGGGCCGGCAGCCTCACCGAGGGCGGCATGTCCGGCATCGTCTTCTCCCAGGCCCAGCCGGTACTCACGGCGCTGACCCAGGGCTGCAGCCAGCTTGGCGACACGCACACCGTCACGGCCGCCGACGGCAACATCATCCTCCAGCTCGATGGCCAGCCAGCCTACAACGTGCTGCGCGACAGCTTCTCGGTGCAGTCGCTGCAGGATCTGCGCAAACTCTCGAACGGCCTGATGGTGGGCCTGCCGGTCAGCGGCGCCGACCGGCCCGATTACCTGGTGCGCAACATCATCGGCATCGATCCCCAGGCGGGCGGCATCGCCATCGGCGCCATGGTGGAGGAGGGCGACCAGTTATTCTTCTGCCGGCGCGACACCGACAGCGCGGCAGCAGACATGGACCGCATGCTGGCCGATCTCAAGCGCCGCTGCGGCGACCGCATGCCGCGCGGCGCGCTATGGTTTTCCTGCATGGCGCGATGCCAGGACCAGTTCGTGCAGGATCCCAGCGAGCTTGCCCGCATCCAGACGGTGTTCCCCGACCTGCCACTGGTAGGCATGTATTGCGGCGGCGAGATCGCCCAGTCGCGGCTCTACGGCTATACCGGCGTGCTGGCGCTGTTCCTCTGACGCTCAGGGCTGCAGCACGATGCGGCCGATCACCTGGCCGGCTTTCAGTTTCTCCAGCGATGCCGTGGTCTGGTCCAGCGGCGCGGCCGTGATCGGCAGCGCGGGCAGGGCGGTCTGTTGCGCCAGTTGCAGCAGTTCCTGCAACTCGATCAGGCTGCCGACGTAACTGCCGCTGATGCGCAGGCCCTTCATCACATGCAGGCCGATGGAAATCGTGGCCTGGCCGCCCAGCAGTCCGACGGTGACCAGATGGCCGCCCTTGCGCAGGGCGGCATAGGCGAAGGCAAAGCTGGCATCCGAGCCGGCGAAATCCACCGCCGCCATCACGCCGCCGGTGGTCTTGAACAGGATCTTGCCGGCATCGGCCTCGCGCGGATCGATGGCGGCCTTGGCACCCATCTGCATGGCGGTCGTCCGCTTGGCCGGATCGAGATCGGCCACGATGGGCGCCACGCCGGTCATGACTTTGGCCAGTGCCACGGCATTCAGGCCGACACCGCCGGCGCCCACGATCAGCAGGTCGTGATGGGGTGGCAAGCGGCCGATCTTCTTCAGGGCGGAATAGGCCGTCAGCCCTGAACAGGCGTAGGTGGCCGCCAGCGCCGGATCGAGGCTGCCGATATCGAGCAGATACTTTTCGTCCGGCACCAGCACATGGCTGGCATAGCCGCCATCGGTGAAGATGCCGATGGCCTGCTGGGCGCCGGCACAGATATGCTCGTTGCCGTCGCGGCAGGGCGGGCAGGTGCCGCATCCGATCCAGGGGAAAATCAGCCGGCGCTGTCCGGGCTTTGCAGGATGCGCCTCGGGCCCGGTGGCGACAACCGTGCCGACGATCTCGTGGCCGGGCGTCAGCGGCAGCAGCGTGCCGTTATTGGCGGCCACCACCTTCCTGCCCCCGCCCAGGTCGAAATAGCCGTCCCAGATATGCAGGTCGCTGTGGCAGACCCCGCAGCGTTCAACCTTCACCAGCACCTGGCGGCCGGCGGGCTGGGGCAGGGGCTTTTCCGCAAGGGCAAGCGGCTTGCCGAATTCGGTCACCTGATAGCAACGCAGCATGGACATGGGCGTCCTCCATTTCCGCGCAATGGTAGGAAGCCCGGCAGGCTGGAGTCCAGCCGCCAAACCGGTAAACTCCGTCATAACGGATAAGGGAGTGAAGCATGCTGCAGGGTCTGTTCGATCTCACCGGTCAGGTAGCGCTGATCACCGGCGCCTCGCGCGGTTTTGGGCTGGAATTCGCCAAGCTGTTCGCCGAGGCCGGTGCCCTGGTGGTGATCAACGGACGCCACCCCGAAACCCTGTCCACCGCTGCCGATGTGGTGCGCAAGCACGGACTGGTCGAGACAGCCGCCTTCGACGTGGCCGACATCCCGGCCGGCGAGGCTGCCATCGCCGCCATCGAGAAGACCCATGGCAAGCTGGACATCCTGATCAACAACGCGGGCATCAACATCCGCAAGCCGCTGGACGAAATCACGCTGGACGACTGGCGCGCCGTGCTGGAGGTGGACCTCACCGCTGCGTTCGCGCTGTCGCGCGTGGCGGCCCTGGGGATGGCCCGGCGCGGCCATGGCCGCATCATCAACATCGGCTCGGTGCTGTCGATCAAAGGGCGCGCCAGCATCCCGGCCTATACGGCGGCCAAGCACGGCCTGCTGGGCCTGACCAAATCCTTCGCCGCCGAACTCGGACCGTCGGGCGTCACCTGCAACGCCATCGCGCCGGGTTATTTCGAGACCGAAATCAACAGGGAACTGATGGCGCGGCCGGAATTCGTGAAATTCGTCAACGACCGCACGCCGCTCAGGCGCTGGGGCAAGCCCGAGGAACTGGCCGGCGCGGCGCTGTTCCTGGCCTCGCCAGCGGCGTCTTATGTGAACGGCCACCTGCTGGCCGTCGATGGCGGCATGACCACCACCTTCTGAGGACCGGCAATGTCTGTCGCCAGCGAGACCATGGGATTCGTTCCGGCCTATCCGACACGGCATGAGCAGCGGCTGCCGCTGCTGCAACTGATCCGCACCCTGCGCGAAAACGCCATCGGCACCTATACGAAAGACACCTACGAGCGCGACATCATCGTCTATCGGCTGCTGTTCAAGCCGATGATCATGGCCAACCACCCGGAGTTGATCCGCCATGTCATGCTCGACAATGCCGCCAATTACGAGCGCGACCCGGTCGGCAAACGCATGCTGGAGCCCGGACTGGGCCAGGGCCTGCTCACCAGTGAAGGTGCGGTCTGGAAACGCCAGCGCCGCATGATGGCGCCGATCTTCCAGCCGCGCCGCCTGGTCGGTTTTGCCGGGATCATGACCGAATATTCCGCCGCGCTGGCGGAAAAGCTGGTGCGACTGCCGGCGGACCAGCATGTCGACATGGCTGAGCAGATGATGCTGCTGACGCTCGACATCATCGCCCGCACCATGTTCGGCGCCGATGCCAGCACCGATGTTTCGGCGGTGGGCGCCGCGATGGACCGCTATCAGGTGACGGTGCGGCCAAACATTCCCGACCTGCTGGGCCTGCCGCGCTGGGTGCCGCGGCCCGACGCAGCCGAAGGCCAGCGTGCCCTGGCCGAGATGGATGCGATCATCAACACGCTGATCCGGCGTCGGCGCGACCGCGCCGCCCAAGGCGATGCTGTGGGCGGCGAGATGGGCAATGACCTGCTTGGCCTGCTGCTGGCGGCGCGCGACGAGGAAACCGGCAGCGCGCTGGACGACCGCGAGGTGCGGGACCAGATGGCGACCTTCTTCCTCGCCGGGCACGAAACCACGGCTACGGCTTTGGCCTGGACCTGGTATCTGCTGGCCCATGCCCCGGCGGTGGAAGCGAAACTGCATGCCGAACTCGATGCCGTGCTGGGCGGTCGTCCGGCCACCTATGCCGATTATGAAAAGCTGGTCTATACCCGCATGGTGGTGGAGGAGGCGATGCGGCTCTATCCGCCGGCCCATACCACGGCACGGCAGGCCGTTGCCGACGACAGGTTCCAGCATATCGACATTCCCGCCGGCACGATGGTCATCATCTCGCCCTGGATCATGCATCGCCACCGGCTGTACTGGCAGAACCCGGATGTCTTCGATCCGGAAAATTTCGCACCAGAGAAAACCGCCATGCGTCGGCGCTACACTTACCTGCCCTTCGGCGCAGGGCCGCGCATCTGCATCGGGCAGGGCTTTGCCATGATCGAGGCCGTGATCATCCTCGCGACGCTGGCGCAGAAATTGCGTGCCCGCCTGGTGCCGGGCGCCAGGGTGGCGCCGGTGGCGAAAATCACCCTGCGGCCGTCGCCCGATCTGCCGATGACCATCCTGCCGCGTTGAACAAGGGATTCCATGATGCGTGACGATCTGTGCTTTCTCTCTGCCGCCGAACTGGCCGAAGGCTACCGCGCCGGTTCCTTCTCGCCGGTAGAGGTGACGCGGGCTCTGCTGGCGCGCATCGAAGCGGTCAACCCGAAGGTCAATGCCTATAATCTGGTCGATGCCGACAGCGCGCTGCGCGATGCGCAGGCCTCGGAAGCGCGCTGGAAGGCGGGCAAGCCGCTCAGTCCCATCGATGGCGTACCGACCTCGATCAAGGACATCATCCTCACCAAAGGCTGGCCAACCCTGCGCGGTTCCAAAACGGTCGATCCGAACCAGGCCTGGAATGAGGATGCACCGGTGACCGCGCGGCTGCGCGAGGCGGGCTGCGTGATCCTCGGCAAGACCACCTCACCGGAATTCGGCTGGAAGGGGGTGACCGACTCGCCGCTCACCGGCATTACGCGCAATCCGTGGAATCTCGACACCACGCCGGGCGGCTCTTCCGGCGGCGCCTCGGCCCAGGTGGCGGCCGATCTCGGGCCCCTCGCGGTGGGCACCGATGGCGGCGGTTCGATCCGCATCCCGGCCGGCTTCGCGGGCATTGTCGGCCTGAAGCCCAGTTTCGGCCGCGTGCCGGCCGCGCCGCTCAGCCCCTTCGGCACGGTCGCGCATCTCGGGCCGATGACCCGCACGGTGCGGGATGCCGCACTGATGCTGCGCGAGATGGCCAAGCCCGATGCGCGCGACTGGTTTTCGCTGCCTTACGACAACGTCGATTACGCCGCGGCGCTGGTCGGCGGCGTGAAGGGGCTGAGGATCGCCTACAGTCCGACGCTGGGCTATGCGAAGGTGGACGCCGAGATCGCGGCGGCGGTGGATGCTGCCGCCAAGCAGATGGCCGCGCTGGGCGCCATCGTCGAGCAGGTCGATCCCGGCTTCGCCGATCCGGTCGATATCTTCCATACCCACTGGTTCGCCGGCGCCTTCAATGCGCTGATGCACCTGCCGAAGGAGAAATTCGCCCTGCTGGACCCTGGACTGGCGATGACCTTTGAACGTGGCGCGGCGATCACGATGAAGCAGTATCTGGAGGCGTCGAACGCGCGCGGCAAACTCGGCGTGCAGATGAAGCAGTTCCACACGAAATACGATCTGCTGCTGACGCCCAGCCTGGCCGTGCTGGCCTTCAAGGCGGGCCGTCTGGCGCCCGAAGACATGGGCGATGCCTACTGGACGGCGTGGACGCCGTTCAGTTATCCCTTCAACCTGACCCAGCAGCCGGCGATTTCGGTGCCCTGCGGCTTTTCAAAATCCGGTCTGCCCATCGGCCTGCAGCTCGTCGGCCCGATGCACCGCGACGACCTCGTGCTGCGCGCCGCCGCCGCCTATGAGGCGGCAACCGACTGGCACAGGAAACGACCGGTGCTCTGATGAATGACCATGCCGCCCTGCTGACCGTCGCCGAAATGGCCGAGGCCGACCGCCGCGCCATTGCCGGCGGCGTTCCGGGGCTGCAGCTCATGGAAGCGGCCGGTGCGGCCGTGGCGCGTATGGTGCAGCGGCATCATCCGCAGGGCAGCGTGCTGGTGCTCTGCGGTCCGGGCAACAATGGCGGCGATGGTTTCGTGGCCGCGCGCCAGCTGGCGCAGGCCGGGCGCAGCGTGGCGGTAATGCTGCTGGGCGAGTTGTCGGCCCTGCGCGGCGATGCGGCCGAGATGGCAAAACAGTGGACCGGGCTGGTCGCCGTGCCCGACCCCGCGCTGGTCGCCGGCCATGACGTGATCGTGGATGCGCTGTTCGGCGCGGGCCTGAGCAAACCGCTGAGCGGCGAGGCGCTGGCGCTGGTGCGAGCGGCGAACGAGTCCGGCAAGCCTGTGGTCGCCATCGATCTGCCCAGCGGTCTGCATGGCGATGATGGGCAGCCGCGTGGCGACGCCGTCCGTGCCACCCGCACGGTCACCTTTTTCCGGCCCAAGCCCGGTCATCTGCTGCTGCCGGGCCGGCAGCTTTGCGGCCATCTGCATGTGGCCGATATCGGTATCCCCGACGACGTGCTGATTGCCATCGAGCCGCGCCAGTGGCGCAACGATCCATCGCTGTGGCGCGCGGTGTTGCCGGTGCCGCGTGCCGATGGCCACAAATACGCCCGCGGCCATGTACTGGTGCGTGGCGGTGCGCTGGCCGGGGCGGCGCGGCTGGCCGGTCATGCCGCGTTGCGGATCGGCGCCGGGCTGGTGACGCTGGCGCAGCCGCACGAAGCGCTTTCGCAAGGCGCCAATAACTATGGGAGCCCTGATGCCCTGATGCGGCAGCCCTGCGACGGCATTCCCGACTGGCGGCATGCGATTGCCGACCCGCGTCGCAACGTCCTGCTGCTCGGGCCGGGCAACGGTGCCGGCGCGGCGACGAAGCAGGCCGTGCTGGATGCACTGGCCACGCGGCGCGGCGTGGTGCTGGATGCCGATGCGATCACCGTATTTGCCGATGATCCGGAAGAGTTGTTTGAAGCCGTGGCCGGCCCCTGCATCCTGACGCCACATGACGGCGAATTCGCCCGCTTGTTTCCCGATCTGGCGGTGCTGTCCAAACCCGAACGCGCACGCAAGGCGGCACGACGAAGCCGCGCGGTGATCGTTCTGAAGGGCGGGGATACGGTGATCGCCTCGCCCGATGGCCGGTTGGCGATCAACGCGAATGCGCCGCCCGATCTGGCCACGGCCGGGGCGGGCGATGTGCTGGCCGGCTTCTGCGCGGGTTTGCTGGCGCAGGGCATGCCGGCATTCGAGGCGGCCTGTGCCGCCGTCTGGCTGCATGGCGCGGCGGCAGATGCGGCAGGCCCAGGGTTGATCGCCGACGACCTGCCGCTCGCCGTCAGGCTTCCGCTGGCAGGGTTGCGCCGGCGGGAGTCCTGATCTCCTCCAGCGCCGCATCCACCGAACGCTTGTAGCGGACCAGCGGCGGATGCACGCCATGCGTCCACAGAACATGGCGCACATGCTTGGGCGTGCCGGTCAGGATCAGGGTCACACCGTTGCGCTGCGCCTTGCGGGCCACGCCCTCGATGGTATTTGCCGCGGTTGAATCGAGGAAGGGCACGGCCGAAAAATCGAGGATGAAGGTTTTCGGCCGGTCGGCGATGCGGTCCAGCACGGCGCCCACGGTGGAGGCCGCGCCGAAGAAGAATGCGCCCGAGATGCGGTAGACCAGCAGATCGGGATTGGTGGCCAGTGCGGCATCGTAGGGCCGGCGGCCGCCATTGGCGTCATCGGCCCTGTCCTCGGGTACGTAGGGCACGTGGTTGTCGACCGTGGTGGCCTGGGCCATGCGATTGAGGAACAGCAGCGTGCCGAGGCCGAAACCGACGAGGATGCCCTCGGTGAGATCGCGGAAGATGGTGAGCAGGAAAGTGGAAAGCAGCACCGCCGCATCGCCCGAGGACGAGCGCAGCAGCGTGATGAAGGCGTGCCGCTCGATCATGTTCCAGGCCACGATGGCCAGCACGCCGGCCAATGCCGCGAGAGGAATATGGCTGGCCAGTGGGGCCGCGATCAGCATGAACAGCAGTACGAACAGGGCATGCATCATGCCGGCGACCGGGCCGCGCGCGCCGGCGCGCACATTGGTGGCGGTGCGCGCGATGGTGCCGGTGGCACAGAAACCGCCAAACAGGGCCGAGCCAATATTGGCTGCGCCCTGCGCCACCAATTCGCAATTCGAGCGATGGCGCCGGCCGGTCATGCCATCGGCGACGATGGCCGAGAGCAGGGATTCGATGGCGCCCAGCAAGGCGAAGGCGATGGCATCGGGCAGCACCGCCTGGGCAAGGTCCCACGAGAAGGCGGGCAGGGCGGGCAGCGGCAGGCCGCGCGGGATGCCGCCGAACTTGCTGCCGATGGTTTCGACCGGCAGGGCGAAGAGTCCAGTGATGGCAGCGGCGAGGCTGACGGCGATCAGCATGCCTGGCCAATGCGGACGCAGGCGCTTCAGGCCGGCGATCACGCCAATGGTCAGCAGCGCCAGCGCGAAGGCTGTCGGCGTGAAGGTGGGCAGCGCGTCGCCGATGGCAGCCAGTTTCGGAATCAGCTCGCCCGGTTCCTTGCCGGCGAAGCTCAGGCCCAGCAGGTCGCGGATCTGGCTGGCGAAAATGATCACCGCGATGCCGGCGGTGAAGCCCACTGTCACCGGATAGGGGATGAACTTGACATAAGTACCCAGCCGCAGGAACCCGCCGATCAGCAGCATCGCGCCCGACATCATCGTGGCGAGGATCAGGCCATCCACGCCATGGCGCTCCACCGTGGCGGCCACCAGCACGATGAAGGCGCCAGCGGGACCGCCGATCTGGAAGCGGCTGCCGCCCAGCGCCGAGATCAGGAAGCCGCCGATGATCGCCGTGTAGAGACCGCGATCAGGCGTGACGCCGGAGGCAATCGCGATCGCCATCGACAGCGGGATGGCGACAATGGCAACCGTCAGGCCGGCTACGGCGTCTGCGCGCAGGTCGCCCAGGCGATAGCCCTCGCGCAGGATCGTCACCAGCTTGGGCGTGAACAATTCGGCGAAGCTGGGGTCGTGCTGGGCCAGGCGTTGCGGCTGGGTCATGCCTATCCCGCCACTGTGTCGGATGGCATGCGCAGGCGCACGCCGCGTCCGGCCGCCATGCTGGGGACGTTATCGCCGATCAGTTCGATGCCGGCGCTTTCCAGGGCGGTCACCAGCTTCATCAGGGAATCGACGTTGCCACGCACAACGCCGTCGCTGGCTTCCATGCGCTGGATCGTCGGCAGCGACAGGCCGGAGAGTTCGGCCAGCTTGCGCTGGTCGATGCCGATCAGGGCCCGGGCGGCTCGCATTTGGCCAGCGGTAATCATGTTTCAGATATCCCTTTGGATGTATGTGATATTTATAAAGCTATATGAAATAGTCAATATTATGTATAAAGTATCAATAAAAATATATAAAGCATCATGACTATGGTTCGCGGTGCCATTTGCGCCGGATCAACGCCAGAGCCTTAACGCTCCGGTAGGGGAGATGCTGTAGTGCAAGTCCAGGCAATCGAGAGAACCCAGATGATCCGTGTCTTCATCGGCTACAGCCGCGCCGCCCCGGTGGTTTCCAGCGTCGCCGCGCTCAGCATCAACCGCCGCGCCTCGCGCCCGGTTGCCATCACCCATCTGGCCCTGAACCAGCTCGGGGGCATCTACACCCGGCCACGCCACGAGCTGCAATCGACCGACTTCTCCTTCTCGCGCTTTCTGACGCCCTATCTGGCCGGTTTCCAGGACTGGGCGATCTTCATGGACGACGACATGCTGGTGCTGGACGACATCGCCAAGCTGTGGGAGCTGCGCGACGACCGGTATGCCGTGCAGGTGGTCAAGCACAACCACGTCCCTGCCGAAGACGTGAAATTCCTCGGCAAGGCGCAGACCAAATACGAGAAGAAGAACTGGTCCAGCGTCATGCTATTCAATTGCGCCAAATGCACGGCGCTGACGCCCGACTACGTCAATTCCGCCACCGGGCTGGAACTGCACCAGTTCAAGTGGCTGGGCAACGATGACCTGATCGGCGAGATCCCGCATCGCTGGAACCATCTGGCCGACTACGACCCCTTCGTGCCGGTGAAGGACGTGTCCATCGTGCACTACACGATCGGCGGGCCCTACTACGAGGACTTCCGCGATTGCTCCTATGCCAAGGAATGGCTCGATGAGCGTGCAGCGATGAACCACTGCGACCAGGCTGGAGCAAAAAAGCCTGTCAAAGCAGCGAGTTAACGGCCTGAGCGTAGGCCGGCGGAAAAGCGCCCAAAAGCCTCGCCACCCCGGTTTTCACATGCTATAGACTGCGCCTTCGCGCCGGCCCCCGGCGCGGGAAGCGGGCGTGGTGGAACTGGTAGACACGCAGGATTTAGGTTCCTGTGCCGCAAGGCGTGTGGGTTCAAGTCCCTCCGCCCGCACCAGATCCTCCGGCGCCCCACCGCCGGCCAGACCCGCGAGACGCCAAATCCGCGAGACGGCGGGCGGCGCAACGGAATTTAGCGAGAGACAGGTATTTCGGTCATGCAGATCACGGAAATCAGCGCCTCGGGCCTGAAGCGCGAATACAAGGTGGTGATCAACGCCGCCGCGCTGGAGAGCACGGTCAACCAGAAGCTGGAGACCATCCGCGGCCAGGTCAACATGCCGGGCTTCCGCCCGGGCAAGGCCCCCGCCGCCCTCATCAAGAAGCAGTATGGCCGCGCCCTGCTCGGCGAGGCCATGGAAGAGAGCGTCAATTCCGCGCTGCAGAAGACGCTGGACGACAACAATCTGCGTCCTGCCCTGCAGCCCAAGGTCGATATCCAGAACTTCGAGGAAGGCAAGGATTTCGAATGCACCATCGCCATCGAGGTGCTGCCCGAGATCCAGACCGGCGATTTCAAGGCGATCAAGCTGGAGCGCCTGGTGGTCGAGCCGGCCGATGCCGAGGTCGATGAATTCCTGACCCGCCTGTCGGAACAGCAGAAGACCTACGAGAAGGTCGAGCGCGCCGCCGAGAAGGGCGACCAGATCGTGATCGACTTCGTCGGCAGCGTGAACGGCGAGAAGTTCGAGGGCGGCGCCGCCAACGACTATCCGCTGGTGCTGGGCTCCAACACCTTCATCCCGGGCTTCGAGGACCAGCTGATCGGCCTCAAGGCCGGCGACCAGAAGACCGTGACCGTCACTTTCCCCGAGGCCTATGGAAATGCCGACCTGGCCGGCAAGCCGGCAGAATTCGCCTGCACCGTGAAGGAAGTACGCGGCGGCCAGGCGGTGACGCTGGACGACGAATTCGCCAAGCGCTTCGGCCTGCAGTCGATGCAGGAGCTGAAGGACAACATCAAGCGCGATCTGGGCCAGGAATATAAGAACCTGTCGCGCATGAAGCTGAAGCGTGGCCTGCTGGACCAGCTGGCCGAGCAGCACAGCTTCGAAGTGCCGCAGGGCATGGTCGATCTCGAGTTCAACCAGATCTGGGGCGAAGTGACCGCCGACAAGGCCCGCTTCGAGGCCGAACTGGCGGAAGAGAAGAAGACCGAAGACGAGCTGAAGGCCGAATACCGCAAGATCGCCGAGCGTCGCATCCGCCTTGGCCTGCTGCTGTCGGAAGTCGGCCGCGTCAACAACATCGAGGTGAAGCCCGACGAGATCACCCGCGCGATGATCGAGCAGGCCCGCCGCTTCCCCGGCCAGGAGCGCCAGGTGATGGAGTACTTCCAGAAGAACCCGGAAGCCGCCCAGAGCCTGCGCGCCCCGATCTTCGAGGACAAGGTGGTGGATTTCATCCTTGAGATGGCCACCGTGACCGACAAGGCGGTTTCCAAGGAAGAGCTGCAGAAGGCCGCCGAACAGGTCGCCTGATCCGCCGGGTTCCAGGCGCTTTACGAAAACGCCGGGCTTGCCCGGCGTTTTTCTTTTTCAGGCCGCTATTGGGCCCGGACTGGCGTCCCGGCGGGCCCGGCCATTGCCCGAAGGCACCGACTGCGCCACATTAAGGGCACAGGATTCTTCGTTTTATAGGGCGCGTCATGGAAAAGATGGTCGATACTTACATGAGCATGCTGGTTCCGATGGTGGTCGAGCAGACCAATCGGGGCGAGCGGTCCTACGACATCTACTCCAGGCTGCTGAAGGAGCGGATCATCTTCCTGGTCGGCCCGGTCAACGACGCTGTCGCCGCCCTGGTCACCGCCCAGCTCCTGTTCCTGGAGGCCGAGAATCCCAACAAGGAAATCTCGTTCTACATCAACAGCCCGGGCGGCCTGGTCACCTCTGGCATGGCGATCTACGACACCATGCAGTATATCCGGCCCAAGATCGCCACCCTGTGCATCGGCCAGGCGGCCTCGATGGGCTCGCTGCTGCTGGCCGCCGGCGAGAAGGGCATGCGCTTTGCCCTGCCCAATGCCAGGGTGATGATCCACCAGCCCTCCGGCGGCTTCCAGGGCCAGGCGGCCGATATCGAGATCCATGCCAAGGAAATCCTCGACATGCGGGCGCGCCTGAACGGCATCTATGCCCGCCATACCGGCAAGGATATCGCCGTGATCGAGGAGGCCATGGAACGCGACCGTTTCATGACCCCGGCCGAGGCCAAGGAATTCGGTCTGGTCGACGAGGTGGTGGACCGCCGCCCCGAGGCCATGGCCAAGAAGTCCTGATCCGGCGGCCGCCAGCCACCACCAACCCCCGGCTGTACCCGTCAGCCATCTCCGCGCGCATGTCCACGGCGCCGGCGGGGCGGGGCCGGCCGGTTGCCAAGGCGCCCGGCAGCGTTAAATCCCGGATATGTGACGGTTCCCCGCCCGCCGGAACGGCCTATGTCCGTTGTGCGGGAAGCCCCGGTTCCTTATGATGACGATTCGATGGAATAGGGCCTGCGTCGCCCGGCGCCGGCCCGCTCAGTGGAGCAGGTATGACCAAATTGAGCGGCGGTGACTCCAAAAACACTCTGTACTGCTCGTTCTGCGGCAAGAGCCAGCACGAGGTGCGCAAGCTGATCGCCGGCCCGACGGTGTTCATCTGCGACGAGTGCGTCGAGCTCTGCATGGACATCATCCGCGAGGAGCACAAGTCGGCCCTGGTGAAGACCCGCGACGGCGTGCCGTCGCCGCAGGAGATCTGCCGGGTGCTGGACGATTACGTGATCGGCCAGAACCATGCCAAGAAGGTGCTCTCGGTCGCCGTCCACAACCACTACAAGCGGATCGGCCACAGCGGCAAGAACAACGACGTCGAACTGGCCAAGTCGAATATCCTGCTGATCGGCCCCACCGGCTGCGGCAAGACCCTGCTGGCACAGACCCTGGCGCGCATCCTCGAAGTGCCCTTCACGATGGCCGATGCCACCACGCTGACCGAAGCCGGCTATGTGGGCGAGGATGTCGAGAACATCATCCTCAAGCTTCTGCAGTCGGCCGACTACAACGTCGAGCGGGCCCAGCGCGGCATCGTGTATATCGACGAGGTCGACAAGATCAGCCGCAAGTCGGACAACCCCTCGATCACCCGCGACGTGTCGGGCGAGGGCGTGCAGCAGGCCCTGCTGAAGATCATGGAAGGCACCGTTGCCTCCGTGCCCCCGCAGGGCGGCCGCAAGCATCCGCAGCAGGAATTCCTGCAGGTGGATACCACCAATATCCTGTTCATCTGCGGCGGCGCCTTCGCCGGGCTGGAGAAGATCATCGCCGGCCGCGGCAAGGGCACCTCGATCGGCTTCGGCGCCGAGGTGCGCGGACCTGACGAGCGCCGCTCGGGCGAGATCCTGGCCGAAGTCGAGCCAGACGACCTGCTCAAGTTCGGCCTGATCCCGGAATTCATCGGGCGACTGCCGGTGATCGCCACCCTGCACGACCTGGACGAGGCCGCGCTGGTGGACATCCTCAGCAAGCCCAAGAACGCCCTGATCAAGCAGTACCAGCGCCTGTTCGAGATGGAAGACGTGAAGCTGACCTTCTCGGACGAGGCGGTGGCCGCCGTCGCCCGCAAGGCCATTGCCCGCAAGACCGGCGCCCGTGGCCTGCGTTCGATCCTGGAGGCGATCCTGCTCGACCCGATGTTCGACCTGCCGAACATGAACGGCGTTGAGGAGGTCGTGATCTCTCCCGATGTGGTCGAGGGGCGCGCCAAGCCGCTGCTGATCTACGCCGATCGCAAGCAGGAAGACGTCAGCGCCTGACCGCGCCACGGCCGGACGCCTTAACCATTGCCGACGCTTTAACCATTATCGCCCGGTCATGCGGGCTGTCTCTCACAGGGGCGGCCCGTAATGTTCCACGACTGGAAAAGGCTCGTAGAATCCATGCAATAGCGCGCGCCACCGGCGGTAATCCTCCGACTGGCGAAACCCCTGTTCGTGATCGGCCAATCTGGCCCAGTACACCAGAAGCAGGTAGCGCCGCGGGTTCTCCAGGCAGGGGCGTATCTCGGCCCGCTGGCAGCCGGATTGCCGCCTGATCAGCGGCAGGGCCTGCTGCAGTGCTGTTTCGAAAGCCTTTTCCTGGCCCAGGCGCACGTCGAGCATGGCGACTTCCAGGATGTGGGCGGCATGCGACTCGGGTTGTGTCATCTTCGTGTTCCTGTGCGGTGCCACCGTGCCTTGACGGACCTTGCTGGAATTCCCATCTTAACCTCTGCCAGGCGGCAAAGGGATGCCCAAAACCGGGCCTTCACGCGTCGCCCCTCAGGATGAAAGCCGCATGTTTACATCGCCTCGCGCCCAAGTGTTTCCGGTCCTGCCCCTGCGGGACATCGTCGTATTCCCGCATATGATCGTGCCGCTCTTTGTCGGCCGCGAGAAGTCGGTGCGGGCGCTTGAGGATGTGATGAAGGACGACAAGCAGATCCTGCTGGTCGCCCAGAAGAATGCCGGTCAGGACAATCCCAATCCCGAAGACATCCACAACGTCGGCACCATCGCTTCGGTGCTGCAGTTGCTGCGCCTGCCCGACGGCACCGTGAAGGTGCTGGTGGAAGGCAGCCAGCGCGCCAAGATCGTCAAGTTCAACGAGAACCCGGATTTCTTCCAGGTCCAGGCCGAGGTCATCGCCGATGACAGCGGCGAGGGCCGCGAGACCGAGGCGCTGTCGCGTTCGGTGATCAACCAGTTCGAACAGTATGTGAAGCTGAACCGGAAGATCCCGCCCGAGGTGCTGGTGTCGCTGAACCAGATCGACGACGCTTCGAAGCTGGCCGACACGGTCGCCTCGCATCTCACCATCAAGATCAGCGACAAGCAGGAACTGCTCGAGATCGCCAACGTGGTCGAGCGGCTGGAGCGGGTCTATGCCCTGATGGAGGGCGAGATCGGCGTGCTGCAGGTCGAGAAGAAAATCCGCTCGCGCGTGAAGCGCCAGATGGAGAAGACCCAGCGCGAGTATTACCTGAACGAACAGCTCAAGGCGATCCAGAAGGAGCTGGGCGAGGGCGAGGACGGCCGCGACGAGGTGGCCGAGATCGAACTGCGCATCAAGAAGACCCGCCTGAGCAAGGAAGCCCGCGAAAAGGCCCAGGCCGAGGTCAAGAAACTGCGCTCGATGAGCCCGATGTCGGCCGAGGCCACCGTCATCCGCAACTATCTCGACTGGATGCTGTCGATCCCGTGGGGCAAGCGCAGCAAGGTCAAGAAGGACATCAAGAACGCCGAGAAGGTGCTGAATGACGACCATTACGGCCTGGAAAAGGTCAAGGAGCGCATCCTTGAATACCTCGCCGTGC
Organism: Ferrovibrio sp.; assembly: GCF_046297895.1. Classification (GTDB taxonomy): domain Bacteria; phylum Pseudomonadota; class Alphaproteobacteria; order Ferrovibrionales; family Ferrovibrionaceae; genus Ferrovibrio. Next base: position 57,006 of record NZ_JBKBHC010000006.1, read on the forward strand.
AGCAGCGCTCGGGCAAGCTGAAGGGCCCGATCCTCTGCCTGGTCGGTCCGCCCGGCGTCGGCAAGACCTCGCTTGGCAAGTCGATTGCGCGCTCTACCGGCCGCAACTTCGTGCGCGTGTCGCTTGGCGGCGTGCGCGACGAGGCCGAGATCCGTGGCCATCGCCGCACCTATATCGGTTCGATGCCCGGCAAGATCGTCCAGTCGATGAAGAAGGCGAAGACCAACAATCCGCTCTTCCTGCTCGACGAGATCGACAAGATGGGCCAGGACTTCCGCGGCGATCCGTCATCGGCGCTGCTGGAAGTGCTCGACCCCGAGCAGAACAGCACCTTCAGCGACCATTATCTCGAGGTCGATTACGACCTGTCCGACGTGATGTTCATCTGCACGGCCAACTCGCTGCGCATGCCGCAGCCGCTGCTGGACCGCATGGAGATCATCCGCATTCCCGGCTACACCGAGGACGAGAAGGTCGAGATCTGCAAGCGCCACCTGCTGGACAAGCAGATCAAGGCCGCCGGCCTCAAGAAGGGCGAGTGGTCGATCACCGACGACGCCCTGCGCGACCTGATCCGCTATTACACCCGCGAGGCCGGCGTGCGCTCGCTGGAGCGCGAGCTGGCCAATCTGGCCCGCAAGGCGGTGAAGGAAATCCTGTCTAAGGGCGTCAAGTCGATCAAGGTCACGCCCAAGAACCTCGACAAGTATGCCGGCGTGCGCCGCTTCCGCTACGGCGAGGCCGAGCTGGAGGATCTGGTCGGCACCACGACGGGCCTGGCCTGGACCGAGGTGGGCGGTGAGTTGCTGTCCATCGAAGCCGTCATGCTGCCTGGCAAGGGCCGGATGACCATCACCGGCAAGCTGGGCGAGGTGATGCAGGAATCGGTGCAGGCGGCACGTTCCTTCGTGCGCTCGCGCGCGGTTGATTTCGGCGTCAAGCCGCCGACCTTCGACAAGCGCGACATCCATATCCACGTGCCCGAGGGGGCAACCCCGAAGGACGGCCCCTCGGCCGGCGTGGCGATGGTCACCTCGATCGTCTCGGTGCTGACCGGTGTGCCGGTGCGCAAGGACGTGGCGATGACCGGCGAGGTCACGCTGCGCGGCCGGGTGCTGCCCATCGGCGGCCTGAAGGAGAAGCTGCTGGCCGCCCATCGCGGCGGCATCAAGAAGGTATTGATCCCGAAGGATAACGAGAAGGATCTGGTCGAGATTCCCGACAATGTGAAGAAGGGTCTCGAGATCGTGCCGGTTTCCACCTGCGAAGAGGTGCTGAAACATGCCCTGGTCGCCGAGTTGAAACCAATCGAGTGGAACGACGTTGACGATCTCAATAAGCCGGCTGTGGTCGAACCCGAAGCGGAGGGCGACCGCGAAGGCATGGTCAAGCACTGACGCCAGCGTGTTTCGGAGGACGGCAGCGTGAACAAACAGGATCTGATGGCCCAGGTGCGCGACAGCGCGGGTCTCAGCAAGGAACAGGCCGAACGCGCCGTCGAGGCGGTGTTCGAACTCATCACCGAGGCCATGCGGCGCGGCGAGGAGGTGCGGATTGTCGGCTTCGGCAGCTTCTTCGTCGGCACCCGGGCCGCCAGTCCGGGCCGCAACCCGCGCACGGGCGAACGGATCGATCTGCCGCCCACGCGGCAGCCGAAATTCCGTGCCGGCAAGACGCTGAAGGAGGCTGTCGGCTGAGTTCGGCCTGAATGGCAGGATCATGCTCGGGCCCGGTAGCGATGCCGGGCCCGATCTGCTATAGAGCCCCGGCTTTGGCCGTTCCGGCGGCCCGGCGGGCGGTTAGCTCAGTGGTAGAGCGCCTCGTTTACACCGAGGATGTCGGGAGTTCGACCCTCTCACCGCCCACCATTTTCTCCCTTTAATGCCAAACTCTTGTTCCATCGCGATGCTCCATCAGAGCCTCGGGGCGCGTCCCATGTGGGAATCCGGTGTGGGAGTCGGATTGTGGTTTGCCGGTTGGCCCTGAAGGGGATCGCGGCGCCATTTACCTGGGGTTCAAGGCCCCCGAGCGCTCATTCCCAGGATCCCAGACGGGTTGCGCCTTTTTGGCTTGACGTGGTTGCGCCTTACTCCCGATAACGGTTGCGCCGGTGACGTTTCCCGACCGGCCACGACAGGGAGAAGGCTGGCCATGGCAGCAACCACCATCGGGGTGAAGATCGACGACGACCTGAAGGCCCGGCTGAAACAGGCTGCCGATGGACTGGGGCGCACCCCCCACTGGCTGATCAAGCAGGCCCTGCTCACGGTGCTGGACCGCCTCGAGCGTGGCCAGGACGTCAGCGACCTGCTGGGTCTGGCCGGCGCCACTCCGGCCGAACTGGCCGAGATGCCGGCCGACAATCCGGCGCCGGTCATGCCCTTTCTCGATTTCGCTCAGGGTGTGCAGCCGCAAAGCGTGCTGCGCGCCCGCATCACCGCGGCCTATCGCCGTCCGGAACCGGAATGCCTGCCGCTGCTGATCGCCGAGGCCCGCCTGCCGGTCGGCGTGACGCAGGCGGCGTCTGATCTTGCCCGCAGGCTGGTTGAGGCGTTGCGCGGCAAGGCCGAGGGCGGCGGTGTCGAAGCCCTGATCCACGAATACGCGCTCTCAAGCCAGGAGGGTGTCGCGCTGATGTGCCTGGCCGAAGCCCTGCTGCGCATCCCCGACCGCGCCACCCGCGATGCGCTGATCCGCGACAAGATCGGCATCGGCGACTGGGAAGCGCATCTGGGCCACAGCCCCTCATTATTCGTCAATGCGGCGACCTGGGGCCTGCTGATCACCGGCAAGCTGGCCGCCACCAGCAGCGGCAAGTCTTTGTCGAACGCGTTGACCAAGCTGATCGCAAGGGGCGGCGAGCCGCTGATCCGCAAGGGCGTCGATATTGCCATGCGCATGATGGGCGAACAGTTCGTTTCCGGCCAGACCATTGCCGAGGCATTGGCCAACAGCCGCAAGTGGGAAGCGCAGGGTTTCCGCTATTCCTACGACATGCTGGGTGAGGCGGCGACCACGGCCGCCGATGCCGCGCGTTATTACGCCGATTATGAACAGGCGATCCACGCCATTGGCCGTGCGGCGGCGAAACGCGGCATCTATGAGGGCCCGGGCATATCGGTGAAGCTCTCGGCGCTTCATCCACGCTACAATCGGGCGAACCTGGAGCGGGTGAAGGCCGAATTGCTGCCGCGGCTGAAGACGTTGGCCCTGCTGGCGCGGCAATACGATATCGGCCTGAACATCGATGCCGAGGAGGCCGAGCGGCTGGAAATCTCGCTCGACCTGCTGGAGGCGCTGTGTTTCGATGCCGACCTCGCCGGCTGGAACGGCATCGGCTTCGTTGTACAGGCCTATCAGAAACGCGCGCCCTTCGTGATTGACTGGCTGATCGACCTGGCCCGGCGCAGCCATCACCGCCTGATGATCCGCCTGGTGAAAGGCGCCTACTGGGACAGCGAGATCAAACGTGCCCAGCTTGAAGGGCTGGAGGGCTTTCCTGTCTTCACGCGCAAGGTTCACACCGACGTGTCATATCTGGCCTGCGCGCGCAAGCTGCTGGCAGCGCCCGATGCAGCCTATCCGCAATTCGCCACGCATAACGCGCATACGCTTGCCACCATCCATGCCATGGCTGGCGCGAATTTTTATCCCGGGCAATACGAATTCCAGTGCCTGCATGGCATGGGCGAGCCGCTGTATGAAGAGGTGGTGGGGCGTGACAAGCTGAACCGGCCCTGCCGCATCTATGCACCGGTCGGCACGCATGAGACTCTGCTGGCCTACCTTGTGCGCCGCCTGCTGGAAAACGGCGCCAATACCTCTTTCGTGAACCAGATTGCCAATAAAGATATCCCAATTGACGCGCTGATCGCCGATCCGGTCGAGGCCGCGAAGACGATCCAGCCGCTCGGCGCGCCGCATCCGAAGATCGCCCTGCCGCGCGAGCTGTTCGGCGATCGGACGAACTCCGCCGGTTTCGATCTTACCAATGAACAGCGGCTGGCTTCCCTGTCGGCAGCGCTGCTGGCCAGCGGCGATATCGTCTGGCGGGCCGCCCCGCTACTGGCCGATATGACGGTGGAAGAGGGGAGCGCTCTACCTCTGCGCAATCCGGCCAACCATGCCGATATCGTTGGCCATGTCGTGACGGCCACGCCGGATGTGGTTGTGGCCGCCATCGACAGGGCGGCGGCGGCCGCGCCGATCTGGCAGTCCACGCCGGCAAGCGAACGTGGCCAGGCATTGCGGCGTGCCGCCGACCTGCTGGAAAGCCGCATGCCGCAACTGCTGGGCCTGATCGTGCGCGAAGCGGGCAAGACATTGCCCAACGCGGTGGGCGAAGTGCGCGAGGCCGTGGATTTCCTGCGCTACTATGCCGGCCAGGCCGCCGGCTTTGCCGCCGACAGTCATCGCCCGCTTGGGCCCGTGGCCTGCATCAGCCCGTGGAACTTTCCGCTGGCGATCTTCACCGGCCAGGTGGCTGCCGCGCTGGCTGCCGGCAATGTCGTGCTGGCGAAACCGGCAGAGGAGACGCCGCTGGTCGCCATGCAGATGGCATTGATCCTGCGCGAGGCAGGCGTGCCGTCCGGTGCGATGCAGTTGCTGCCCGGTGCAGGCGAGACCGGTGCGGCCCTGGTGGCCGATCCGCGCATCCGTGGCGTGATGTTCACCGGCTCGACTGAAGTGGCGCGGCTGATCCAGCGCCAGTTGGCGCTACGCCTCAATCCCGATGGCCGGCCGGTGCCTTTCATCGCGGAGACCGGCGGGCTGAATGCCATGATCGTCGATTCCTCCGCGCTACCCGAACAGGTGGTGGGCGATGTGCTGGCCTCGGCCTTCGATTCCGCCGGCCAGCGCTGCTCGGCCCTGCGTATCCTCTGCCTGCAGGAGGATGTGGCCGACCGCGTATTGACCATGCTGAAAGGTGCGATGGCCGAACTGTGCGTCGGGTCGCCGGATCGCCTGTCGGTCGATGTCGGCCCGGTGATCACGGCGGAAGCCCAGCGCAATATCCGGGTCCATATCGATGCCATGCGCGCCAAAGACCGGCGGATCGAGCAATTTCCGCTGCCGCCCCACACCCGCCACGGTACTTTTGTGCCGCCAACCCTGATCGAACTGGAGGATATCGGCGAACTGCAGCGCGAGGTATTCGGTCCGGTGTTGCATGTGGTGCGCTATCGCCGGCACGAACTCGATGCCTTGATCGACCGCATCAACGCCAGTGGCTATGGCCTCACCTTCGGCCTGCACAGCCGCATCGATGAAACCATTGCCCATGTCACCCGGCGGATCGCGGCCGGCAATCTCTATGTGAACCGCAACATCATCGGCGCCGTGGTTGGCGTGCAGCCTTTCGGTGGCCATGGCCTGTCAGGGACCGGACCGAAGGCCGGCGGCCCGTTGTATCTGCATCGTCTTCTGCAAGCGGCGCCGCCGCCCAGCATCAAGGGCGAAGCACCTGCCACCGCGCAGCGCTACGCCGAATGGCTGCGCCAGCGCGGCGATCTGGCGCTGGCGGATCGCTGCATGGCGATGGCAACACAAAGCCCGCTGGGTGCGGCAGTGGAACTGCCCGGCCCGGTGGGCGAACGCAATCTTTATCTGCTGCTGCCGCGCGGCGTTGTGTTATGCGCGCCGCAGAGCGAGGCGGGGCTGAAGCTGCAGCTTGCAGCGGCCTTTGCCACCGGTAATCGCGTCGTGATCCGCGACGCAGCCGCATATACTGCGCTGCTCGGCAGCCTGCCCGATGATCTGCGCCAGCAGATCGCGGAATCCGGCATGCCGCCTTCGGCCGTGCTGTTCGAGGGCGACGGCGATGCCTTGCTGGAGCTGACCCGGCAACTGGCTGGAGGTTCCGATACGGTCCTGCCGGTATATGCGGCCGGATATGTTGCTGGGCCGGATTATCCCCTGCATGGTCTGGTGGCCGAACGCAGCATCAGCACCAACACGGCGGCCGCTGGCGGCAATGCCAGCCTGATGAGCATCGGTTAGGCGTATTTCGTCGGAATCGCGGTGGTGAATTTCAGTTCCTCCATGCTGATGAAGGAGGAAATGTCGGTGAAATCCAGCCGCGAGATGAGCTGCTTGTAGACGGCGTCATAAGTCTCGACATCCGGCACGATGATGCGCAGCAGGTAGTCGATCTCTCCGGTCAGGCGATAGGCCTCGACAATCTCCGGGATGTCGGCGATGGCCTGCCGGAATTTCTCCAGCCATTCCATCGAGTGGCGGGAGGTGCGCACGCTGACGAATACCGTGGTCGGCACTTTCGCCTTGCGCCGGTCGAGCAGGGCCACGCGCCTGGCGATCAGGCCATCCTCCTCCAGCCGGCGGATGCGCCGCCAGCAGGCCGAAACCGACAGCGCGCAGCGCTCGGCCAGTTCGGCGATGGGGATGGCGGCATCCCCTTGTAAAATATCGAGAATCTTACGGTCGCGCGGATCGAGCATGGTTTTGCCGTTTTGTCGAAAAATTTTTCTGTGATTATTATATATATCCGAAATTATTTATCGGTTTCCAGGCCATATGCGCCTGACTTTGCATCCTTTTGCCGCCCCCGACCGGCTACCCTCAGCCCGATTTCGGTTCCTGGAGGGGTAATATGAAAACCATTGGCCTGATCGGCGGCATGAGCTGGGAAAGCACGGCGGTCTATTACCGTCAGATCAATGAGATCGTCCGTCGGCGCCATGGCGGCCTGGCCTCAGCCGAAATCCTGCTGCGTTCGCTGGATTTCAGCCGCATCGTGGCCCTGCAGCAGGCCGGCCGCTGGGACCAGGCCGCGGATACGCTGGCGCAGATCGGGCTCCAGTTGGCCGAAGCCGGCGCCGAATGCGTTCTGATCTGCACCAACACCATGCACAAGGTGGCCGATGCGGTGGAGGTGAAAGCCGGGGTGCCGCTGATCCACATCGCAGATGTCGTCGGCCATGCGCTGAAGGATGCCGGCGCGAAGCGTCCGCTGCTGCTCGCCACACGTTACACCATGGAGCAGGATTTCTATCGCGCGCGCCTGGCCGAACGTTTCGGCATCGATGCGATGGTTCCCGCGGCCGATGATCGCGGCCTGGTACATGATGTGATCTTCAACGAATTGTGCTGCGGCGTCGTCAGGCCGCAATCGCGGCAAGCCTATCAGGATGTGATCGAACGTGGCCGCCAGGCCGGTGCCGATGCGGTGATTCTGGGTTGCACCGAGATCGGCCTGCTGATCGGGCCCGAGCATACCGGCCTGCCGGTTTTCGATTCCACCCTGCTGCATGCCGAAGCAGCGGTGGACTTCGCCGAGGGGCAGCCGGAGCGGATGCAGCGCGTGGCATAGGGCCTGCGCGGCGCTACCGACGCCGGCATTCCTCGGCGATGGCGGCGCGATCCGGCTCTCCGTTGCGGGTTTTCAGGATATAACGCTTCTCGCTGAGCAGGCGGAACTCTGCCGCACTGACCCTGAAATCAAGATTTGTATCCGCCGCCATCACCGGATCGGGCGAGCGGTCGATCACTGACTGGCCGCGGCCGCGGACCGGCGTGGGTGGCGGCGCAGCAGGCTCCAGCTCGCGGCGCAGCAGGGTCAGCTCGCTGACGGTGACAAAGCCGTCACGGTCGGCATCGGCGCGCCCGAACCAGGCTTCGGAATCCATCAGCCATTCGCGTTCGGAAAGGCGGCCATCGCGATCATGGTCGGTGCGGGCGAACCAGGCGGCCATCCGATCCTCGCAACCGGCCATGGTGTCTGCGTGGCCCAGTGGTTCGCCATTCGGGCTGACAACCATGCGCTGACCCTGCGGCGGGGCATTGGCGACACTGCAGGCCGCCGTCGACACGGCCAGCAGAAGAACTGCATACAGGTCTCGCATCACACCCATCCGGATTGGCGGCCTATCTGGCGGCCTATCTGTAGGGGCATTGGCGCCGGTTGGCCAGTCGGACAGACGGACCAGGCCACGCGCGTAGCAGCGGAAAAAGCTTGCGGATCAATGGCATTCACGGTTCTTATCGAGTAAACACGATTCTCGTTTGGACAATCGGACGATAGCGCCCACCAGCCATAAGCCAGCCATTTCAGTATGTCTCGCTTTTATATTCCCCTGATCATGGCTGCCACAGCGGCGGCCGGCGTGGTCCTCTCCTATATCGCCTATCGCGAGGCAGGGGCGGATTCGCGCTGGCTGGTGGCGGGCCTTGGCGTGACGGCGGCGTTGCTGGGGGCCTTCGCCTGGCTGCAACAGCAAATCGGTGCGGCGCAGCGCGATGTGGAACAGCACACGGCTGCCCTGGGCAGCGAAATCGCCAAACGCGAGCGGAGCGAGGTGACCGAACAGCAGGCTGCGGAGCGCTTCCGTGCCCTGATCGATAGCGCCCATGATGCCATCATCGCCATCACGCCCGAGGGCCGCATCGAGGTTTTCAACCGTGCGGCCGAACGCATATTCGGCTACCGCGCCATGGAAGTGATTGGCCAGAACGTGAATATTCTGATGCCGCAGCCCTATCGCCGCGAGCATGACGGCTATCTGCATAACTATCACGCCACCGGCAAGGCCAAGATCATCGGCACCGGCCGCGAGGTGCAGGCGCAACACAAGAACGGCGCGGTTTTTCCCATCGATCTTTCAATCGGCGAAATGCGCGGTCCGAACGGCAGCAGCGGGTTCATCGGCGTGATCCGCGACATCACCGAGCGGCATCAGGCGGAAAAGCGGGAACGCGAGCTCACCGCCGAACTGGTGCATATCTCGCGTCTCAGCGCAATGGGCCAGCTATCCTCCTCGCTGGCGCATGAACTGAACCAGCCCCTCACCGCGATCATGAATTACGCCGAGGCCGCACGGCAGATGCTGGAAACCGCCGGCAGCGACGTGCCGCCGCAGGTGCCCGATTTCATCGCCAAGGCGGTGGGACAGGCCGAAAGGGCAGGGCAGATCATCCGCCGGCTGCGCAGCTTCGTTGAGAAAGGCCCGGCCGAACGCAACCCGGAGGATATCAACCGCCTGATCGTCGAGGCCAGCAACCTGGCTACCATCGGGACCCGGGTGGATGACATACAGGTGCATCTTGATCTGGCACAGGACCTTGCCCCCGTGCGGATCGACAAGATCCAGATCCAGCAGGTGGTGGTGAATCTGGTGCGCAATGCCGTGGAGGCCCTGCGCGAGTCGAGCCGTCGCGAACTGACCATCCGTTCCCGCAGCGACGGGGAGTATCAGCAGGTCGAAATCATCGATACCGGCCCGGGCATTGCGCCAGAAATCGCGCAGGGCCTGTTCCAGCCCTTCGTCACCAGCAAAAAGGATGGCATGGGTATCGGTCTGTCGATCAGTCAGTCGATCATCGAAGCCCATGGCGGACGTCTCTGGACCGAACCCAACCCGGAGGGTGGCGCGATATTCCGTTTCCATCTGCCGGCGAAACCCGGCGAAACAACGGAATCATGATGAAGCCGACCATTTTCATCGTCGATGACGACGACTCCGTGCGCGAATCCCTGGCCGCCCTGCTGCTGGCCAAGGGCTTTGAGGCTGTCGTCTTCGCTTCGGCAGAGGCTTTCCTGCAAGGCTATCGCCCGCCGGCCAGCGGCTGCGCCATCGTCGATATGCGCATGCCTGGCATGGACGGCATCTCGCTGCTCGAGCATCTGCGTGCCCGCAGCATCATGCTGCCGGTGATTGTGGTCACCGGGCACGGGGATGTGCCGCTGGCCGTCCGCGCCATGAAGGCGGGCGCCAACGATTTCATCGAGAAGCCCTATACCAATGCCGATATTCTGCAGGCGGTGAACAAGACCTTGCAGGCGGCGCCGGCCGGCCTGCTGCCCGACGTGGATGTCGCCGAGGCCCGCACCCGCATCGCCAGCCTGACCGGCCGGGAACGCGATATCCTGCAGCAGTTGATCATCGGCAATCCCAACAAGGTGATTGCCCATCAATTGAGCATCAGCCCCCGTACCGTGGAAATCCACAGGGCCAACCTGATGAAGAAAATGGATGCCGACAGTCTGTCGCATCTGATCCGCATGGCCCTGGCGGCCGGGTTCCCTGGCAGCGATCCGGCAGACGCTAGGTAGTCTTCCTTAATTGTGTAACACGGTGGTCGGCCGCTATCCTCCGCATCATGGCAAGCGGACCCGAACACCTCATCTATGTCGTCGACGATGACGATGTCGTACGCGACTCGCTGAAGGCGCTGTTGCAGGTGCGCCGCTATGCCGTGCAGGACTTCGAGTCTGGCGAACGGTTCCTGGCAGCCGATCCCGACCTGTCGCGCTGCTGCCTGATCCTGGATGTCCACATGCCGAACATGACCGGAATCCAGTTGATGCAGGCCATGCGCGACCGTGGAAAGGTTCCTGCCACGATCCTTATCACCGGCAAACGCGACATGGCCCTGCAGAGCCAGGCGGCCGAACTTGGGGCGCTGGCGCTGCTTGACAAGCCGCTGTCGCATGCCGCGCTGTTCCAGACCATAGAACAGGCCTTCGCCGCCCATTGAGGCTTGGTCCCGCCATTCCCGGCGGCCATTCCTATATTGTGAGCACCCCAAAACGAATGCGGCAGCGTTGCCGCTGCCGCAGGAATCCGAAACGGCGGGTGTGCAGGGGGATCAGTCGCCCGCCAGGTCTTCCAGGCCGTCCGGATTGAGCAGCATGACGTCATTGCTGCCGCGCAGGTCGATCAGTTTCTGCCGGCGCAACTGGGTCACCACGCGGCTGACCGTCTCGATCGTCAGGCCCAGGTGATCGGCGATGTCGACGCGCGGCATGGCCAGCGCCACCTGGCGGCTTCCGGCCCCGCCCTGGCGGCGGGTCATGGCGATCAGGAAGGTGGCCAGCCGCTCGGCCGCGGTCTTGCGGCTCAGCGTCATCAGCAGCTCGTTGGCGGCGTTGAATTGCTGGCAGAGCAGGCGGAACATCTGCTGGCCGGCCTGCGGATCGGCCTCCAGCACGGCATCGAAGCGGCGACGCGGATAGCGGATCAGGGCGCAGTCGGTCAGGGCCTCCAGCGAATGGCTGTAGTCGCCCAGGTCGGCGAAACCGAAAAAGTCGCCTTTCATCAGGAAACTGGCAATGTGGCGGCGTCCATCGGGCAACAGGCGAGAAACCCGCAAGGTGCCATCCACCACCTTGTAGACGTAATCGGTCGGCGATCCCGCGGCGCAGACCTCTTCGCCGCGCGCAACGGCCACCGGAGTGCCGATCCGATGCAGCTCGGTAGTGATGCCGGGAAGCAGGGGTATTATGCCTGCTTCTGCCTTGCGTGGCGGCGGCGGGGCCGGCCGCATGCGGGGCAGGTCGCTGTGCTGCTGAACTGCGTATGCTGTGGCCATCGTCAAATCCCCCGCCCGTTTGCGTTGATGCAAAAGACTTAACGGAAATACGGCTGCCGGATAATCCCGGTCTTCTACCTAAGGGGAACTACCTATTCATGGCACCGGGATCACCCTATCATTACGGAATTGTTATCCGCTGGGTGAATGGAAACGAAAATGCACATGGCGTTTAAGCATGGAATCATTGCGCTGGCCGCAGCAATTCCGCTTGTTGCTTTTGTGCAGCGCACCGTAGCCCAGCCGCAGCCCGCCGCGCCATCTGCATACGAAAGTATTGCGCCCGAAGGGCGAACCGGCCGCAGCGAGAAATCCGCCGTCACCGCCAGCCGTTACATGGCCTCGGCGGCCAATCCGCTGGCGGCGCAGGCCGGCGCGCAGGTCATGGCCGAGGGTGGCTCGGCGGTCGATGCCGCGATCGCCACCGCCCTGGTGCTCAACCTGGTCGAACCACAATCCTCGGGCATCGGCGGCGGCGGCTTCATGCTGGTCTGGGACGCAACGGCAAAGAAACTGCGCGCCTTCGATGGCCGCGAAACCGCGCCGGCCGGAGTGGATCGCAACCTATTCCTTGATGCGGCGGGAAAGAAGAAGCCGTTCCTCGATGCCGTGGTGGGTGGCGCCTCGGTGGGCGTGCCTGGCTTGCTGCGCATGTTCGAGAAGGTTCATGGCGAATATGGCCGGCTGGCCTGGGCGCGGCTGTTTGATCCCGCCATCCGCATGGCCGAGCAGGGCTTCGCCATCTCGCCCCGGCTGCATGCCCTGCTGGCGGAAGACCGCCGCCTGCGCGACAATCCGGCGGCGCGTGCATTGTTCTATCAGGCCGATGGCAGCCCCAAGCCGATCGGCAGCCTGCTGGTGAACCAGCCGCTGGCCGACACCCTGCGCCGCGTGGCAGAAGGCGGCGCCCAGGTTTTCTATGGCGGGGATATCGCGGCCGATATGGTCTCGGCCGTGCGCAACGCACCGAATCCCGGTGCGCTGGCTCTGGCCGACCTCTCGGGCTATCGCGCTGTCGAACGCGCCCCGGCCTGCATCGCCTATCGGGTCTATCGCGTCTGTACCATGCCCCCGCCATCCTCCAGCGTCGCGCTGCTGCAGATGCTGGGCATGCTGGCGCAATACGATCTGCCAAAACTTCATCCCGGCGGCGTAGAGGCCATCGATATCATTGCCCAGGCCAGCCGCCTGGCCTATGCCGACCGCGATTTCTATATCGGCGATCCCGATCATGTGCGCCTGCCGCTCGGCGGCCTGCTCGACAGAGGCTATCTGCGCGACCGCGCCGCGCTGATCCGGCCGGGGCAGGTTTCGCCGCAGCCGGCATCTGCCGGCGAGCCGCCGCAGCGCGAGGGCATGCTCTATGGCCGCGGCATCGCGCCCGAGCTGCCGTCCACCAGCCATGTCGCGGTGGTGGATGCGCACCGCAACGCCGTGTCGATGACCATTACCATCGAGAATGCATTCGGTTCGCGCCAGATGGTGCGCGGCTTCCTGCTCAACAACCAGCTCACTGATTTCTCCGCCGCTGCCGTCAGCGACGGCCGACCGGTGGCGAACCGCATCGAACCGCACAAACGCCCGCGCAGTTCGATGACGCCGGTCGTGGCTTTCAACGCCGATGGCTCGCTGCGTCTGGTGGTTGGTTCACCCGGCGGCAGCCGCATCATCGGTTATGTCGCGAATACCGTTATCGGCGTGCTGGACTGGGGGATGGACATCCAGCAGGCCATCGGCCAGCCGCATTTCCTCGACCGCAATGCCGGACTGGAGCTGGAAGCCGGCACACCGCTGGCCGGGCTTGCCGACGAGATGCGCCGGCGCGGCCACAAGGTGGTAACAGGCGACATGGTCAGCGGCCTGCAGGGGATCGAGATCCGTGCCGACCAGCTGGTCGGCGGCGCCGATCCGCGACGGGAGGGAGTCGCTATCGGTCGTTAATGCATATATAAAATTCGCATAACCTGCTTGCCGCATGTCAGCAATGCAATGAATGCAGGGCAAATGTGGCTTGCGCTTTTGCTGAAATCGTACCAGCCTGCCGGCGTCTTTGACACAGGAGTCGCCAAACCCGCGCTACCACCGGTAGCGCCTGGCGCTGACAGACAGACACCGATCCCATCATGACAACTTCTCCCACCGGCACCCCTGCGGGTTCGTCGCTGGCCCGGCTCACGCTTGGCGCCATCGGCGTGGTTTACGGCGATATCGGCACCAGTCCGCTCTACGCCATGAAGGAAAGCTTCTTCGGGCCGCATCCACTGGCCACCGATCAGGCGCATGTGCTTGGCATCCTCTCGCTGGTCTTCTGGTCGGTGATGCTGGTCGTCTCGGTCAAATACGTGATCTTCATCCTGCGCGCCGACAACAAGGGCGAAGGCGGCAGTCTGGCCCTGCTGGCGCTGGTCGACCGCGTCACCCAGGGCTCGCGACTCTCCGGGCTGGTCGCCATTCTCGGCATCTTCGCCGCCGCACTGTTCTATGGCGACAGCATGATCACGCCGGCTATTTCCGTGCTCAGCGCGGTGGAGGGGCTGGAACTGGCCACGCCGCACCTCTCCCAGGCCGTCGAGCCGATCACGCTCGCGATCCTTTTTGCATTGTTCATGTTCCAGCGCCGCGGCACCGCCCGTGTCGGCCTGCTGTTCGGCCCGATCATGGTGCTGTGGTTCCTGTCGCTGGCGGCGCTGGGCATCACGGGCATCCTGCGGCAGCCCGACGTGCTGCTGGCCGTCAACCCGTATTACGCAATACAGTTCTTCGTCCTCGATGGCTGGACGGCGTTTCTGGCGCTGGGTTCGGTCGTGCTGGCCGTCACCGGCGCCGAGGCGCTGTATGCCGATATGGGCCATTTCGGCCGGCGCCCAATCCGGCTGGCCTGGTTCGGCTTTGTGCTGCCGGCGCTGATGCTGAATTATTTCGGCCAGGGCGCGCTGCTGCTGGCGGCCGGCCCGGTCGACAATCCCTTCTTCGCCCTGGCGCCGGCCTGGGCCCTGCTGCCGATGATCGTGCTGGCAACCCTTGCCACCGTGATCGCCTCGCAGGCGGTGATCACCGGCGCCTTTTCGGTGACGCAGCAGGCGATCCTGCTCGGTTTCCTGCCGCGCCTGCGTGTGCTGCATACCTCATCCGATGAGCGTGGCCAGATCTACATGCCCTTCATCAACTGGTCGCTGGCCTTCTTCGTCGCGTTGCTCGTGCTGGGTTTCCATTCCTCCAGCAACCTGGCCTCGGCCTACGGCATCGCCGTCACCGGCACGATGCTGATCGTCACGCTGATGTTCGCCATCCTGATGTTCAAGCAGTGGCAGGGCAACCGGCTGCTGATGGGGGCGCTGGTGGCTGTCTTCCTGCTGGTCGATTTCGTCTACTTCCTGGCCAATGCGGTGAAGATCCCCCATGGCGGTTGGTTCCCGCTGGTTACCGGCGTGCTGATCTTTACCCTGCTGGTGACATGGAAGCGCGGCCGCAGCCTGCTGTTCGAGCGCCTGCGCAGCGAGGCCCTGCCGGTCGACCTGTTCCTGAAATCGGGTGCCAAATCCGCCCATCGCGTGCCCGGCACCGCGGTCTACATGACCGGCACCGGCGACGGCATCCCGCATGCGATGATGCACAACATGAAGCACAACAAGGTTTTGCATGCCCGCAACGTGCTGCTGACCGTGGTGATCGCCGACCGGCCATACGTGTCGCGCAAGCAGCGGCTGGAGGTGCACGATCTGGGCCATGGATTCTGGCGCATCCTCGTGCATTACGGCTTCATGGAATATCCCGATGTGCCGGCGGCGCTGCGGCTGGGCGAACGGCACGGTCTGCAATTCGTGCCGTTCGAAACCTCGTATTTCCTCAGTCGCGAAACGATCATCCCAAGCACGCGGCAGGGCATGATGCTGTGGCGCGAGGTGCTGTTCGCCTGGATGTCGCGCAACGCCAACACGGCGATGGAGTTCTTCAACCTGCCTGCCGACCGCGTGGTCGAGGTCGGCAGCCAGATCGAGATCTGACTGCCGATCCGGTATCGGCGGTTTATTCCGCTGCCTCGAGCATAGGGTAGTCGGTATAGCCTTTGGCGCCGCCGCCATAGAGGGTGGCGCGATCGACCGGGCTGAGCGGCGCATTGCGGCGCAGGCGCTCGACCAGGTCTGGATTGCTGATGAACGGCCGGCCGAAGGCGACGAGATCGGCGCGCTTCTCGGCCAGCGCCTGCTGCGCGGTCTCCAGGCTGTAGCCGTTGTTCACGATCCAGGTATTGCGGAAACGCCTGCGCAGGGCTTCGTAGTCGAAGCCGGCGCCAAAGTTGCGGTCGCCGCCGGTGGCGCCCTCGATCACGTGGATATACACGAGGTTCAGCCTGTCGAGCTGCTCCACCACATAATTGAACACTGGCTGCGGATTGCTGTCGCTGGCGTCATTCGCCGGCGTCACCGGCGAGAGGCGGATGCCGGTGCGTTCGGCGCCGATCTCGGCCACGATGGCGGCGGTCACCTCCAGCATCAGGCGGGCGCGGTTCTCGATGCTGCCGCCATATTCATCCGTGCGCTTGTTGGTGCCGTCGCGCAGGAACTGGTCCAGCAGGTAGCCGTTGGCGCCGTGGATCTCGACGCCGTCGAAGCCGGCACGGATCGCATTCGCGGCGCCCTTGCGATAGGCCTCGACGATGCCGGGCAGTTCCTCCAGCCGCAGGGCACGCGGCTCGGAAACCTCGGTGAAGGTTCCGTTCACGAAGGTCTTGGTGTTGGCCCGGATGGCCGAGGGTGCCACCGGCGCCTGGCCATTGGGCTGCAGCGAGACATGGCTGACGCGGCCGACATGCCAGAGCTGCAGGAATATCCGGCCGCCACGCGCATGCACGGCATCGGTCACCTGTTTCCAGGCCGCCACCTGCGCCTCCGAATGGATGCCCGGCGTGTCCTGATAGCCCTGGCCCTCGGGGCAGACCTGCGTCGCCTCGGCCACGATCAGGCCGGCCCCCGCGCGCTGGGCATAATATTCGGCCGTCAACGCGGTCGGCACGTTGCCGGCTGCGGCGCGGTTGCGCGTCAGGGGCGCCATCACGATGCGATTGGCCAGCGTGAACTGGCCCATGCGATAGGAATCAAACAGACTGGTCATGTGAAAATCCGTTGGCTGGGAAGAGCGGATGGATCATCCGCCCACTACAGAAAGGGTAGCGCGATCAAAAAACAAGGCCGGCCGCCGTGCCCGCCATCACGCGATCAGGCGGCCGCGTGACGCGGCGGAGCGGCCGCCGACTGCCGGTGCAGGTAGCTGTCGAAGGCCGCGCAGACCTGGCGGGCCAGCGGCCGGGCAGCTTCGTTGATCACCACGCGGTAACCATGCCGCTCCACCACACCCTGACGCTCCAGCAGCTCCAGACGCGGCAAGTCGGCATCGAACAGATCCGGTCTCAGGCCGTGCCGCGTCGCCATCGTGGCCAGATCGACGTTCAGATGGCACATCAGTTCTTCGATCACGGCCCGGCGCAGGATGTCTTCCTGGCTCAGGGCCCGCATGCGCGCCACCGGCAGGTCGCCGTTGTGCACGGCCTGCCGCCAGGAGGCGACCGAGGCAACGTTTTGCGCATAGCCCTGCGGCAGGGTGCTGATCGCCGAGGGACCAAAGCCCAGCAGCACCTCGCCCACGGCGGTGGTGTAGCCCTGGAAGTTGCGATGCAGTTCGCCATTCACCGCATGCTGCGCCAGCCTGTCGTCGGGGCGGGCGAAATGATCGAGGCCAACCCGGCAGAAACCGTTTTCCACCAGCACTTGCGCCGCTGCCGCTTCCTGGGCGAAACGTGCCGCGGTATCGGGCAGGCTGGCCGTGTCGATGCGGGCCTGATGCGCCTTCATCCACGGCACATGGGCATAGCCGAACAAGGCCACGCGGTCGGGTTTCAGCATCAGGCTCTGCTGTACCGTGCCGACGACGTTCTCCACCGTCTGTCGCGGCAGGCCATAGATCAGGTCCAGATTGAGCGATTCGATCCCGGCCTCGCGCAGCATGTCCACTGTGCGCGCCACCATATCCAGCGGTTGGCGGCGGTTGATCGCGGCCTGCACGCTCTCGTCCAGGCTCTGGACGCCCAGGCTGGTGCGGTTGATGCCCAATGCCTTCAGGCCCGGGATCAGTTCGGCCTCGAAGCGGCGCGGATCGAGTTCGATGGCGATCTCGGCGCCGGGCTCGGGCGTGAAATGCCGATACAGCTTCTCGGCCACGCGCTGCAGCCCGTCGCCGCCCAGGATGCTGGGCGTGCCGCCGCCGAAATGCAGGCCGGTCAGGCGCGGCCGCGAAGGCAGGTAGGGCAGGGTCTGGTCGATCTCGCGCAGCAGCAGCGCGAGAAACCGCTCTAGGGTGTCGTCGTTCTTCACCACCTGCGTATGACAGCCGCAGTACCAGCACATCTGCCGGCAGAAGGGCACATGCACATACAGGTTGAAGGCGCTTTCGTCCGGCAGATCGCCCAGCCACGCGCGCCAGGCGCGGTCATTGTCTACCGCCTGAAAATGCGGTGCGGTCGGATAGGAGGTGTAGCGCGGCACCGGGCCGATCTGGGCTGCCAGCGCGGCCAGCAGCGGGGTGTGCGGGGTAGGCATTGAGTCGCTCATAGAATCAGGAAATCACGGCCCACGGCCAGCCGCTTTGACCTAGCGCAACCACTGCGGCTGGCAGGCCTAAATACCTGATCCATGACAGTTTTGCGGCGCTCCAAGAGCTGTGACCACGGTCACAGCCTTTTGATGCTCCGTCATGGGATAAATTTCCGGTCAGCGTCGAGGGATGACCCTCGTGTTCCCAACTGAACCCCCGGAGCCTCGTGCTCCGGGGGTTTTTTGCTGGGCCTGCGGCCGGCAGACGTTCAGCCGAAGGTGTCCGCAATGATGCCGGCATACCAGCCGGCAGTATGATCGGCTTCGGCCTTGCGCTGGGCGCTATCCGCGCGCATGGGCGACACGCCGCCGGAATTGGGCACTTCGGCCACGCCCTGCGGGCCGGGACGATAGGTGCCTGTCACCGAGATGCCATAGTCCGGCGTCACCAGGCTGTAGCAGGTGTTGTGGAACACCGCCGCCGGCGGCGTGGCACCGCGCAGGGACGAGACGATGTTGGCCGCCACCACCTTGGCCTGGCTGTTGGCCGCGGTGCCCGATTTCGGCATCGCGCCTGCAATCGAGGCATCGCCCAGCACATAGACGTCGCGCGCCTTGCGCGAGGCGAAGCTGGCCGGATCGACAGCGCACCAACCATTCGCCTCAGCCAGGCCGGCATCGATGGCGATCTTGCCGGCGGTCTGCGGCGGGATCACGTTGATCACCGCGCCTTTCTCCTTGCCGAAGCCGGCCGTCACAGTCATGCCCTTGGGATCGACGCTTTCGATCTTGCCGCCATCCTTGCCGGCGATCCAGGTGATCATGCCCGGATACTGGCTTTCCCAGCCCGAGACGAACAGGCCCTGTTTCGAGAAGGCATCCTTGGCATCCAGGACCAGGATTTTCGATTTCGGCTTATGGTTTTTCAGATACCACGCAATCATGCTGACGCGCTCGTAGGGGCCGGGCGGGCAGCGGAATGGATTGGCGGGCGGCGCCACGATCACCGTGCCGCCATCGGCCATGCTCTCCAGTTGCCTGCGCAGCAGCAGGGTCTGCGGCCCGGCCTTCCAGGCATGCGGCATCACGGTGTTGGCAGCCTGCTCGCTCCAGCCCGGCACGCCGGCGTAATTCAGCTCGATGCCCGGCGCCACCACCAGCCGGTCGTAATTGACCTGCGCTCCATCCTTCAGGCGCACGCGCTTGGCGTTGGTGTCGACGGCAGTGGCTTCGCCGCGCACGATCTTCACGCCATAGCGCTGCTGCAGCGGATCGCGGCGGTGGGTGATGTCGTCGATCTGCTTGATGCCGCCCAGCACATAATTCGAGAAGGGGCAGGTGATGTAGCTGGCATCGCGCTCGATCAGCGTCACTTCCGTGTTGGGCGAGAACAGCTTGATGTAGCGGGCAGCCGTGGCGCCGCCGAAGCCGCCGCCGATCACGACGACGCGGCCGGCGGTTTGTGCGCGAACGATGGAAGGCAGGCCGAAGCTGGCCGCTGCGGCGGCGCCGGCGGCGAGCAGGTGACGGCGAGAGAAATGGGTCATGGCTGGTCCTCCCGCGCTCAGTTCTTGGCCAGGTAATCGGCGAGCGCCTTGAGTTGCTCGTCGCTATAGCCGCGGGCGATGCGGCCCATGATGGTGTAGGGGCGCTTGTCGGTCTTGAACTCGATCAGCGCAGTATACAGCGTGTCGGCCGGAACGCCGTGGATGGCGGGCATGGTGGGCGAAATATAGGATGCGCTGCCATGGCAGACGCTGCAGGTCTGCGCGGCGAACATGGTGTCGGTGATGCCGTTGTTGCGCTGCTGGGCGGCGGCCGGCACGGCGGCCAGTCCGATGGCGATGGCCAGCAGCCATGGCGAGACGGTACGATGCATGTAAATCCCTCCCTGCAAGTCCGTACGGGGAGGATAGGCGGAACCGCAATATTTATCAATTTATAATGTTGATATTTATAATAAACACTTTTCTAGTGTTTTAATCCGCATGCGGCTGGTTGTGCGCCGCGCCAGGGCTTCTGGCGGCCAGCAGGATCGCCACCAGGATCAGTATCGTGCCGCCGATCATGCGGATATCCAGACTTTCGCCGAAGGCGGTCGCGCCCACGGCCAGTGCGGTCACCAGTTCGCTCGCGCCGGCGATGGCGCTGCGCTCCGCGCCTGCGGCCGGCGCCCCGATCAGCAGCAGGCCCAGCGCCACCACGGTACTCAGGATGGCCAGCGCCACCACCGCGGCCCAGCCGGTCGGCGAAACGGGGCTGGCAATGCCGCCATCCATGATCAGGCCCAGGCTCAGCATGGCGAGCAGGCCGCCAAGAAACACGCCGCCCAGACGCACCGGCACGGTCATGCGGCTGAGTCGCTTGGCGGCGATATGCACGAACAGCGCATAGGCCGCCGGTGGCACGAAGGCCATGCCGATGCCGACCCAGTCCAGTTCGCCATCGCCGAAACCGGCTGGCGAAAGGATCAGCAGGGCCGCCGCCAGCACCAGCAGGGCCGCCAGCGCATTCTGCCAGGTCAGCTTCTCTTTGAATCCAAGCCAGCCGATCAGGATGGTGAATAGCGGATAGGTGAACAGGATCAGCACCGTCAGGCCGACGGTCAGGCGTTCCAGCGCCAGGAAGTAGAAGAGATTGATGCCCATATAGCCGGCGCCGGCCAGCGTGGCCACCAGCGTTTCGCGTGGCGCCGCGATCATGCGCCCGAGAAACGGCAGCATGCACAGCACGGCGATGCCAAAACGCCAGGTCAGCAGCGACAGCGGCGGCAGGCCTTCGGCATAGGCGGTGCGGGCGAATAGCGGCATCAGGCCGAAACCGATGGCGCCGAAAGCGACCAGCGCCATGCCGGCAAGCGGAGAGCGGGGAGAGGACATCACGATACCAACATCAATCTTGTCATGCCCGGACTTGATCCGGGCATCCACGTGTTTTTTGTTAGATGACTTGACGCGGATGGCCGGGTCAAGCCCGGCCATGACGGCATCTCTCGGGCGTGTGCCTTATGCCTTAAACGCCGCGCTGATTGGAGCGAGGCCGGCGATGTGGCCGGTGAGGGTCGTGCCCTGCGGGAAGAAGCGCAGGCCGGTGAACGAGCCGGTGGTGACGATCTGGCCCGGCTGCACGCCGCCGCAATGGTTGCCGCCCGGGGTGCTGAATTGGCGCACCAGGTCGGCCAGCATGCCGAATGGCGTGCCGGTATTCAGCGTCGCCGGTCCGTTGCATACATCCGCGCCATCGGCGGTCAGTTGAACATGCGGATGATCGAAGTCGTCCGGATTCCACGGCGACGACAAGGGTTCACCACATATCAGGCCGGCATTGAGCTGGAAATCGGCCAGCCGCCACAGCGGCGTCGTGCCCTGCGGATCGGCCAGCCGGCTGTCGACCACTTCGAAGGCCGGCAGCGGCGTGACGCAGGCGGCCAGCCTGCGCAGGAAATTCGGATCGTCGGCGGCGGGCAGGGCGGCATCGATGCGGAAGGCCACTTCCAGTTCCAGGCCGCGCAGGCGGCTGTCGGCGGGCGACAGCAGGGCCGGCGAAGCTTTGATCGTCGCGGCGCGGATCGGCGCATAGATCAAGGGCTGGCCGGCATTCCAGCGGCCGACCTTCCAGCCGCCGACCGGGCCGAGCTTGGCCATCACCCCGGCCTGGATGGCCCATACATCGTCAAGGCTTGCCAGATCGTGGCCGGGCGCGAACAGCGGCCCGCCGCTGCGCGCGGCAAGCAGGCCGTCAATGGCGCCGTCATGCATTGCTTACTTGCCGATCCCGCAGAAGTCGCGGGCGGAAATCCATTCGCCGCTGCGTGTGCAGCCTTCCTCGGCCAGCGCCACGAACACCTCCATGATGTCCTCGGCCGTCGGCAGGGTGTTCGGATCCTCGCCGGGAAAGGCCTCGGCGCGCATGTTGGTGCGCGTGCCGCCGGGGTTGACCAGGTTCACGCGGATGTTGCCCTGCGCGCATTCCTTCGCATACCCCAGCACCATGGCATCCAGCGCCGCCTTCGAGGCCGCATAGGCGCCCCAGTAGGCGCGGATGTCGCGGCTGACGCTGGAGGTGACGAAGATGGCGCGGCCGGCCTTTGAGGCATGCAGCAGCGGATGCACGGCGCGGATCAGGCGCTGGTTGGCGTGCACGTTGACCTTGAACACCTTCTCCCACAGGTCGGGCGGGAACTGGTGCAGCGGCGTCATGCGCCCGAAGATGCCGGCATTGCCGACCAGGATGTCGATGCGGCCAAAGCGCTCATACAAAGGCGCGGCCAGGCCGTCGATCAGTTCGGTCTTTTCCAGGTCCAGCGGCACCAGCGTGGCGCTGCCGCCCAGGGCCTTGATCTCGTCGTCCAGTTCCTCCAGCGCGCCGGTAGTGCGGGCGACGCAGATCACATGCGCGCCCTCGGCGGCATAGCGTTTGGCGATGGCGGCACCGATGCCGCGGCTGGCGCCGGTGATCAGCGCGATCCGGTCTTTCAGACGCATGATGGAGTCTCTGTCTTGAAAACTGACTAGCCGGTCTCGGCCAGCAGGGTGAGCTGGCGCGGGCCGCGGGCGGTACGATCCGCTTCGTCGGTCAGGCCGATGGGATAATCGCCCGAGAAGCAGGCATCGCAGAAGGACGGCTTGGCGGCGTCGCGGGCCGGGCGGCCCATGGCGCGGTAGAGGCCGTCCATCGAGAGGAAGGCGAGGCTGTCGGCCTTGATGAACTTGGTCATTTCCTCGACGCTGTGCGTCGCCGCCAGCAGCTTGCTGCGTTCCGGCGTGTCGACTCCGTAGAAGCAGCTATGGGTGGTGGGCGGCGAGGCGATGCGCATGTGCACTTCCTTGGCGCCGGCCTCGCGCACCATCTCGACGATCTTGGTCGAGGTGGTGCCGCGCACGATGGAATCGTCCACCAGGATCACCCGCTTGCCCTCGATATAGGCGCGGTTGGCATTATGCTTCAGCTTCACGCCCAGATGGCGGATCTGGTCGGTCGGTTCGATGAAGGTGCGGCCGACATAATGGTTGCGGATGATGCCGAGCTCAAACGGGATGCCGCTCTCGGCGGCATAGCCGATCGCCGCCGGCACGCCGGAATCCGGCACCGGGATCACCACATCGGCGTCGATGGCGTTCTCGCGGGCCAGTTCGGCGCCGATGCGCTTGCGCGCCTCGTAGACGCTCAGGCCCTCCACCTGCGAATCCGGCCGGGCGAAATAGATGTATTCGAAGATGCAGAAGCGGCGTGGAACGGGCGGGAAGGGATGATGCGAGTGGATGCCCTCGGCGTCGATCACCACCAGTTCGCCCGGCTCGATGTCGCGCACGAAGTCGGCGCCCAGGATGTCGAGCGCGCAGGTCTCGGACGCCAGGATCGGCGCACCCTTCAGGTTGCCCAGCACCAGCGGCCGCACGCCCCAGGGGTCGCGCACGCCGATCAGCTTCTTGGGCGTCAGCGCGACCAGGGCATAGGCGCCCTCGATCTGCTTTAGCGCGTCGACAATGCGGTCCACCACGCTGGTCTTGCGGCTGAGCGCCACCAGATGAGTGATCACTTCCGTGTCCATGGTGGACTGGAAGATACTGCCCTTGGCGACCAGGTCGTCGCGGATCATGCGCGCGTTGGTCAGGTTGCCGTTATGGGCCAGCGCGATGCCGCCGAGTTCCAGGTCGGCGTAGATCGGCTGCACGTTGCGCAACAGCGTCGCGCCCGAGGTGGAATAGCGCACATGGCCGATGGCGCTGCTGCCCGGCAGGTCGCGGATCACCTTTTCCGACGAGAAATTCGGCGCCACATGGCCGAGCGCCCGGTGGCTGTTGAAGCGGCCCTCGTGGAAGGTGACCACGCCGGCCGCCTCCTGGCCGCGATGCTGCAGGGCATGCAGGCCCAGCACGGTATTCGCGGCCGAGTCGGGGTGGCCGTAAATACCGAAGATGCCGCATTCCTCGCGCAGCTTGTCGTCGTCGAAGGGATTGGTCTGCATGGTCAGCGGCTCCGTCGCCCGCGAGCGGTGGACATGGGGCAGGCTTGCGGCGGCTTCAAGGCTTATCCTGCCGGATGATGCTCTCGATGCCCTGGCGTTCCTCGGTCTTATAGCCGGTTTGCCCGCGCGAGTCAGCGCCGGCGGGCTGGCTTTGGCCCCCCCGGGTCTGGTGCGTCGGCACCGGCGTGGGAGCGGGACCGGGTTCTACCCGTTTTTCGGGCACCCGGCTTGGGTCGAGTTGTCGCAGGATCATCTCGGCGCCCCAGGTATAGCCGGTTTCGGCCAGGGGGCGCGTCTTGGCATCGTTCAGCCAGGCCGGGCGGGTCTGCGGCGGAATCAGCCGGTCGGTGATCCAGAAGGCCACCACCACGATCAGGGCGCCCCGGGCCAGGCCGAACAGGAAGCCCAGGCTGCGGTCCACCGCTGAAATCGCCGAGGCGCGCACCTGCTCGGAAATCCAGTGGGTCAGCAGGGAACACAGGATCAGGGTGGGCAGAAACAGGGCCGTGCCGGCGGCGATATCGGCGAACAGGCGCGATTCGATATAGCCGCGGGCGATGTCACGGGCATAGGGAAAGAAGAAATAGGTCGCCGCCAGCGCCGCCACCCAGCCCAGGATGGAGAGGACTTCCTTCACGATGCCGCGGAACAGCGCCAGCAAAGCCGACAGCAGCAGCACGACGATGACGAGCAGGTCGACGATATTCACCGGCAGGGACGACATCAGGCGTCTTCCTCCTGGCCGGTCCAGCCGCTGCGCTGGTTGCGCCCGGCGGCGGCCCGCTTGGCGGCGGCCCGGGCGGCGGGAAACAGTTCGACCAGTTCGTTCAGCCGCATCAGTTCGCTCGTTCCGATGCCCTTGACCTTGTTCTTCGCACCCGCCGGCATCACCGCGTGCTCAAAGCCCAGCTTGGCGGCCTCCTTCAGCCGCGACTCCGCCTGGCTCACCGGGCGCACCTCGCCGGCCAGGCTGATCTCGCCGAAAAAGACCGTACGCTCCGGTGCCGGGCTGTCGGCCAGCGCCGAGAGCAGGGCGGCGGCCACGGCCAGATCGGCGGCAGGTTCGACCACCCTGAGGCCGCCGGCGACGTTGAGATAGACGTCGCAGCCCGAGTAGCGCAAGCCACATCTGGCATCCAGCACGGCCAGAACCATGGCAAGCCGCCCGGTATCCCAGCCCACCACGGTGCGGCGCGGGGTGGCCAGCGGCGAGGGCGCAACCAGGGCCTGGATTTCCACCAATAACGGCCGGGTGCCTTCCATGCCCGCGAAGATGGCGGAACCCGCCACCGGTTCGCCCTTGCCGGCTTCCGAGCGGCCCAGGAATAGGGCGGAAGGGTTGGGTACTTCCGACAGGCCGCCATCGGTCATGCTGAACACGCCGATTTCGTCGGTGGCGCCGAAGCGGTTTTTCACCGCGCGCAGAATGCGGAACTGATGCCCCCGTTCGCCCTCGAAATACAGCACGGTATCGACCATGTGCTCGACCACGCGCGGACCGGCGATCTGGCCGTCCTTGGTCACATGGCCGACCAGGAACACGGCGGCATTCGACTGCTTGGCCACGCGGATCAGTTCATGGGCGCAGGCGCGCACCTGGTTCACGGTGCCCGGCGCACTTTCGATATTGTCGGCGAAGATGGTCTGGATGGAGTCGATCACGACCACGGCCGGCGCGCCTTTTCCTTGCGCCATCGCCGTGTCGATGCCGGCCAGGATGTCGCGCAGGGAATTGGCCGCTGCCAGCATCACCGGCGCATCGGCCAGCCCCAGACGCTGCGCGCGCAGGCCGATCTGCGCCACGGCCTCTTCGCCCGAAACATAGAGCGCGGTGGCACCACGCCGCGCCAGTTGCGCCACGGCCTGCAGCAGGATGGTGGATTTGCCGATACCGGGGTCGCCGCCGATCAGGATGGCGGAACCGGGCACCAGCCCGCCGCCCAGCACGCGGTCGAGTTCGGCGATGCCGGTGACGGTACGCACGACCTTGTCGGGCTGGCCGCTCAACGACGCGAAGCCGATCGCCTTGCCCTTGCCGGCGGAAAGCCCCTTGGGCACGGCGATCTTCGGCGCCTCTTCCAGGATGGTGTTCCAGCCGCCGCAGGAATCGCAGCGGCCCTGCCATTTGCGGTAGGCGGCGCCGCAGCTCTGGCAGACGAAGGACTCCGTCGCTTTCGCCATCAGGGTTTCAGCACTTCCATCTTGATCGGACCTTCCGCCCGACCGTGAATGAACTGGTCGACATACTCGTTGCCGGACTTATCGACCTCGGCCGCGGTGCCGTGCCAGATGATGCGGCCCTTGTAGATCATCGCGATGTAGTCGGCGATCTTGCGGGCGCTGGCCATATCGTGCGTGATGCTCAGCGTGGTGGCGCCCAGTTTCTGCACGCAGGACTTGATCAGGTTGTTGATCACGTCGGCCATGATCGGATCGAGGCCGGTGGTTGGTTCGTCGAAGAAGATGATTTCGGGTTCGGCCGCGATGGCGCGGGCCAGCGCCACGCGTTTCTGCATGCCGCCCGACAGCTCGGCCGGTGACAGCTCGCCCACTTCCGGGCCCAGGCCCACCTGGCCCAGTTTTTCCAGCGCAATTTCCTTGGCCTTGTCACGGTCCATGCGCCGGCCCTGGATCAGTCCGAAGGCGACATTCTCCCAGACCTTCAGCGAGTCAAACAGCGCCGAGCCCTGGAACAGCATGCCGAACTTGCGCAGCGCCTGCTCGCGCTCGCTGGCGCTGAATTTCATCGCGTCCTGGCCGTCGATCAGGATTTCGCCGCGTTCGGGCCGGATCAGGCCGAGCACGCATTTCAGCATCACCGACTTGCCGGTGCCCGAGCCGCCGATCACCACCAGCGACTTGCCGCGCGGCACCTCCAGGTCGATGCCGTCCAGCACCACCTTGCTGCCGAACTGCTTGTGAACGCCCTTCAGGGCTATCTTGGCGTCGCTGCTCATTTGCCCGAGAAGAAGAGTTCGGTGACGAAGTAGTTGGCGATCAGGATCAGGATCGAGGCCGACACCACCGCATCCGTGGTGGCGCGGCCCACGCCCTGGGCGCCGCCCTTGGAATGGAAGCCGTGATAGCAGCCCATCAATGCGATGATGAAACCGAACACCGAAGCCTTCACCAGGCCCGAGATCACGTCCATGGCCTCGAGGAAGTCGAAGGTGTTCTTCAGATAGGTGCCGGCATTGAAGCCCAGCTTGTGGGTACCCACCAGATAACCGCCCATCACGCCGATGATGTCGGCCACCAGGATCAGGACCGGCAGGGTGACGACGCCGGCGATGATGCGCGGCGCCACCAGGTATTTGTAGGGATTGGTCGAAAGCGTGGTCAGCGCGTCGATCTGCTCGGTCACGCGCATGGTGCCGATTTCAGCCGCCATGGCAGAAGCAACGCGGCCGGCCACCATCAGGCCGCCCAGCACCGGGCCCAGCTCGCGCGTGATGCCCAGCACCACGATCCAGGCCACGGCATTCTCGGCATTGAAGCGCGACGAGCCCAGATAGATCTGCAGGGCCAGCACCATGCCGGTGAACAGGGCCGTGAGGCCGACGACGGGCAGCGAGAAATAGCCGATCACCATCATCTGTCTGCCGGTCAGGCGCAGATAGACCGGCGGCGCGAAGACATGCCGCACGCCATGGAAGGTGAAGATGCTGACCCGGCCGATGGCGGCCAGGAAATTCAGGAAGACGCGCCCGATGACGGCAAGCGGGTTCATGCGGCGCTCTTGTAGACGCGGCGATAGCGTTTGCCGAGCTGGGTCAGCAGCTCGTAGCCGATGGTACCGGCCGCCGCGGCCTGCTCCTCGATGTCAATGCCGCCGCCCAGCAGGCTGACGCGCGCACCCGGCGCGCAGTCTTGGGCGTCGAGCGCCGAGACATCCAGCGTGATCAGATCCATGGAAACCCGCCCCGCGATAGGCACCCTGACATGGCCCTGGCGACCCTTGATGACGGCGCTGCCCCGACCCGACAGCGCGCGAGAGAACCCATCGGCATAACCGACCGCCACTGTGGCGATTCGGCTCGGTTTTTCAACGATATAGCCGGCACCGTAGCCAACGGTGTCGCCCCTGTCAACGGAACGGACCTGCAGGATTCTGCCTTGCAGATGAACCACTTCCGCCATCCGGCTGGCTTCGCGGCGGGGGCCGGCGGCGGGGTCCAGCGGGTTGCAGCCATACAGCGCGATACCTGGCCGCAGGATGTCGTGGTGGAAGCCGGCGCCCAGGAAGATGCCGGCGGAATTGGCCAGGCTGCCCTTCAGGGCGGGGAAGCGTTTTCGCCAGTCGGCGAAGCGCTCGCGCTGCGTCTGGTTCAGCGGATGGTCCGGCTCATCGGAACAGGCCAGGTGGGTCATGACGAAGCCGATATCCAGTCCGTCCAGCGCGCGGGGATCCTGGATCAGGATATTGGCTTCCGCCTCGCTCAGGCCCAGCCGGTTCATGCCGGTATCGATATGGAGCGCGGCCGGCAGTTTGCGGCCCAGCCGGCGCGCCTCGGCCGCCCAGGCGGCAATCTGGCCCGGGGTGGACAGCACGGGGCTGAGGTTTGCTGCGGCCAGATCGGCTTCCGCGCCCGCCGCCGGGCCATGCAGGATGTGGATGGTGCCGTCCGGGACCGCCTCGCGCAGGGCCAGCGCCTCGGTGGAATGGGCCACGAAAAAGCGGCGGCAGCCGGCAGCAAACAGGGCCGGGCCGACTTTCGCCGCGCCCAGGCCATAGGCATCGGCCTTCACCACGGCGCCGCATTCGCTGTTGGGGGCCATGCCGCCCAGCCGGCGCCAGTTGGCGACCAGCGCATCAAGATCGATGGTGAGAATCGCCTGGTCGCCGAAATCGGTCATGGCCGCTGTTTAGCCCAGACCCGCCGAAAGCGACAGGGCTAAATGCCGTTTCTGTGACCTTGTCCGGCCCGCCTGGCTGGGTCAGAGTACGGCCAAGGGGGATTGGCCACGGAAGAGGGCGATCAGAGTCGTTTTGCGTCCGCATCGCCATGCGCATTGCCCTGGGGGAGTTGCCGTCCGTGTTCCAGCCCATACAGCCCATCGTTCAGGGCATTTATTCCAGTCCGTATCTGCTGCTGGTGCTCACCACTGCGATGTGGGGCGGCCATTCGGTGGTCAGCCGGCTGGCGGTGGGCGAAATCTCGCCCGCCTCGCTCACCTGCCTGCGCTGGCTGGTGGTGGCCAGCATCATGTTCGCCATCAGCGGCCGGGGCCTGCGCGAGCACTGGCCCACGCTGAAACCACGGCTGTGGTATCTCGGTGCCATGGGCACGCTGGGCTATACCGGCTACAACACGCTGCTCTACTGGTCGGCGCATACCACCACCGCCATCAATATCGGCATCATCAACGCCGCCATGCCGGCGCTGATCTTCATCGGCGCGTTCATGATGTTCGGCCAGCGCGTGCGCCTGCTGCAATGGATCGGGATGGCCGTCTCGATGGTGGGCGTGGTGGTGACGGCGGCGAAGGGCGATTTCGCCACCCTGCTGGCGCTGACCATCAATCGCGGCGACATCCTGATCCTGATCGCCACCGTGCTCTATGCCGGCTATTCCGTGCTGCTGCGCAACCGGCCGCTGGTGCCCGGGCTGGTCTTCTTCGCCGCCATGGCGCCGGCGGCGGCGATCTCGTCGATCATCCTTCTCGGCGTCGAGATCATGGCCGGGGAATTCTACATCCCGACCTGGAAGGGCTGGCTGGTGCTGCTGTATGTGGCGATCTTTCCCTCGCTGCTGTCGCAGATTTTCTTCATCCGCGCCGTCGAGCTGATCGGCGCCGGCCGCGCCGGCCTGTTCACCAACCTGATGCCGCTGTTCAGCACCGGTTTCGCCATGCTGATCCTGAACGAGCAGCTTGCGCTGTATCACGTTGCCGCCCTGGTGCTGGTGCTGGGCGGCATCCTGCTGGCGGAATGGAAGCGGGGGCTCTAGTTCAGTTCGGGCTTTATCAGCCCAGAAACATCACCCCAGGGCCACATCCAGATACAGCATCACCACGAAACCGGCGAACAGGGCGGTGGTGGCGCCGCGTTCCACGCCATGGCGATGGGTTTCCGGAATCACTTCGGACGAGATGATGAACAGCATCGCGCCGGCGGCGAAGGCCAGCGCCCAGGGCAGTAGGCCGGCCGAGATCGCCAGCGCGCCGGCGCCCACGATGCCGCCCAGCGGTTCCAGTGCGCCGGTCAGCGCCGCGATCAGGAAGGCATGGCTGCGGCCATAGCCTTCGCCGCGCAGGGCCACCGCCACGGCCAGGCCCTCGGGCAGGTTCTGCAGGCCGATGCCGAGCGTCACGCCCAGGCCGCTGCCCAGATCGCCACTGGCGGCGCCGATGCCCACGGCCAGGCCTTCAGGGAAGTTATGCAGGGCGATGGCGATGACAAACAGCCATACGCGGGCCAGCCGCGTCGCATCCATGCCCTCGCGGCCTTTCTCGCCGAAATGTTCGTGCGGCGCGTAGCGGTGTGCCAGGTGCATGACCAGCGCGCCGACCAGCAGCGCGACGATGACGGCCAGCGCCGCCTGGCTGGGATTGCCCAGGCCTGACTCGGCCTGCGCCAGCGCGGGCAGCAGCAGCGAGAAGAAGGTGGCGGCCAGCATCACGCCGGCGGCGAAGGCCAGCATCATGTTCTGCGTGGTCGATTGCATGCCGCGCAGGAAAAACACCGGCACGGCGCCCAGGCTGGTGGCCAGGAAGCCGGCGATCACGCTGGCCAGGACGCCGAGCATGAAAGGGGAAAGCGATGCGGTAAGCGCGCTGAGATCCATGCCTCAGATGTAGCATGGCCGCCGCGGCATGGAAAAGGCGGGGTTCGGAAACCCCGCCTCGCGGTCCGTTGATTATGGATCGGTTCAGTGATGCCGGGGGCCGTGCTTGCCCATGCCATGCCCCATATGCGGGCCGCCCATGCCGCGTGCCAGCAGGGCGTCGGCGGTTTTCTTCTGCTCCTCCGACAGCGACTGATAGAGCGGCTTCATGGCGGCGAGATAACGGTCCTGCGCGGCCACGGCCTCCTTCATCATGGCCTGGCGCCGCTCCATGCGCTCGATGGCGGATGGCGGGGTCTGCGTGCTGGCCTGTTGGCGATGCGCCTCGAAGTGGGCCTGCATGGCCTGGGCGCTGGCGCGCATCTCGTCGGCCAGCCTGTCGAACAGCGGCTGCTGGGCGGTGGTGAGTTTCAGTTCGGTGCGCAGGAAGGCGATGCGGCCCTCGATGAAGCGGGCGGGGCCGGCTTGGTCGGCCTGCATCTGCATGTGCTGCCCATGCGGGCCAGGCCCCATCGAACCGGGGCCCATCTGCGGGCCGGGCTGGGCGAAGGCGAGGCCGCCGGTGAAGCCGGTGGCGATCACGCTGGCGGCGATGAGGAGGTTGCGGACGGACATGACAAAACTCCTGAGGTTGCGGGCGGGTGCCGCTCCGGTTCCCGGGTGTGTAGAACCGGAGCGGAGACGGCGCGGGAGGAAACTGAACACCGTCGTCACCCATAAACACGCAACGCATCGGGATTTCCTGCGGCGCATGTCCACCGCCGCAGGAAACGGCGGAATTACGCCGCCGCCGACATGTCTTCCAGTTCGGGCATGCCCTGGTCGGGCATGCGGTTGCCGGCCAGCTTCTGCAGGGCCAGCAGCGGCACCAGCTTCTCGCCGACCGTGGCGATGCCGTCGACCAGGCCTGACGACCAGGCCTCGCCCTCGTCGGCGCGGCTGATCCGACCGGTGTCGATGCTCACGATGTCGGACACGCTGTCGACCAGCAGGCCGAGCGGCTTGCCGTTCAGCACCGCCACCACGATCACATCCTGCGGCTTGGGTTCGGGCGCCGGTTTGCTCAGGATGCGCCGGGCATCGAAGACCGGCAGCACCTGGCCGCGCAGGTTGATCACGCCGAGGCAGCTCGGATCGGTGTTGGGCAGCGGCGAGACCGGCGACCAGCCGCGGATTTCCTGGATCTGCAGCAGCGGCAGCGCATAGGTCTGGTCCGCCACGTTGATCAGAAGGGCATCGTAGCTGTCCATGATCAGAACTCCTGCCAGTCTTGGTCGTTGGCTTGTTCCGCAGCCGGTGCGGCGGCCGGTTTCGCGGCCGGCTTGGCCTGCGCGGTCGTCTTCGCGGCGACGACCGGCTTGGTGGCGGCGGGTTTTTGCAGCGTGACCACCTTGGCGGCGGGCTTGGCGGCGCTGACCGCCGGAGCGGCGGCCGAGCTGCTGCCGGTCCGGAAGAAGCCGACCAGATTGGCCAGCTCGGCAGCCTGTTCAGACAGAGCCTGGGCCGAGGCGGAGGTTTCCTCCACCAGGGCGCCGTTGCGCTGGGTCATCTCGTCCATCTGGCCCACGGCCGTGTTGATCTGCTCCAGGCCGGTGGCCTGTTCGCGTGAGGCCGCGGCGATCTCCGAGACGATGTCGGTCACCTTCTTCACGGCGCCGACGATCTCGTTCAGAGTCTCGCCGGCCTGATTGACCAGCTTGCCGCCTTCGCGCACCTGGCCGTTCGACTCGGTGATCAGCGCCTTGATGTCGCGCGAGGCATCGGCGGCGCGCTGGGCGAGCGAACGCACCTCCTGCGCCACGACCGCAAAGCCCTTGCCGGCCTCGCCCGCACGCGCCGCTTCCACCGAGGCGTTGAGCGCCAACAGGTTGGTCTGGAAGGCGATCTCCTCGATCAGGCCGACGATGTCGGCGATCTTGCCGGCCGAACCCTCGATGCGGCCCATGGCATTCACCACGTCGCCCATCACCTGGCCGCCCTTGTTGGCGGCCTCGCGGGCCATGGCAGCCATCTGGCTGGCGGCCTGGGCGTTGTCGGCATTCTGCTTCACCGTCGTGGTGATCTCGTGCATGGAGGCGGCCGTCTCCTCGATGGAGGCAGCCTGGCTTTCCGTGCGCTGGGCCAGGTCCTGGCTGCCGGTCGAGATCTCGGCCGAGGCGCTCTTCACCAGTTCGGCGCTTTCGGCCAGGCGGCCGGCGAAATCGCGCAGCTTGTCGGCCATGGCGTTGACGCTGTCCTTCAAGGTACCGAAAACGCCGTGATAGTTGCCTTTCACCTGGTGGGTCAGGTCGCCCTGAGCCATGTTGGCGGTGACGGTGGCCATCTCGCCGGTCATCTGCTGCAGCATGCCGGTCAGGCCGTTCAGCCGCTGGCTGATGGTGAGCAGGAAGCCCTCCTTGTCGGCCTCGTTCAGGCGGGTATCGAGATTGCCGGCGGCGGCCTTGTCGCAGAGATCGGAGATCTCCTCGATGGCCTTGCGCTCGCGGGCCTCGCGGGCGGCGCGCTGCTCCTCGGCCACGCGGCGCTGCTCGGCGATGTCGGCTTCCGCCTTCTCGCGGGCGATCATGTTGTCCTTGAACACCTGGACGCTGCCGGCCATCTGGCCGATCTCGTCCTTGCGGCCGGCGCCGAAGACCTCGACCTTGGTATCGCCATCGGCCAGGGTGCGCATGCCTGTCGCCAGCTTGGCGATCGGCCGGGTGATCGTGAGCATCGAGATCGCCAAGCCCAGGGCCAGCGTGGCAATGATCACGGCGACGGAAATCCCGATGATCAGGGGGACCTGGGTATTGATGTATTCGTTGATCTGGGCCGTGATTTCGTCGATAGCCCTGTCGTTACGTTCGGCCGCCTCGCGCAGGCTCTTGTTTACCGCCGAGCGGTTGGCGCGGTTGGCCTCATTGTTGCCCTGCTCGTTGGCGGCGGCGATGCTCACTTCGGTGCCAAGACGCGCGGTCTCGCGCCGGAAGGTGATGAAATCCTGCAACTGCTTCTTGCGCTCCTGGAAGGCCTGCAGGCGGTGGGCCGGTTGGGTCTTCTCATACGGCGGGATCAATTTTTCTATTTCTGCCAGATGGCCGAGCAGGTTCTTGGCGAAGGGCTTAGCCGCCTCGGTGTCCTTCGACATGTAGATGCCGCGAGACTCCATAACCACGGCGTAGACCAGAGCATCGATTTTTTCCGCATAGAGGGCGCGGCGCGCGGTCTGGGTCAGTTCCTCGACGCGCCGGTCATAGGTATTGATGCCATTGACGCCCAGCCAGGCGACGGTGCCCAAGCCGATGGCGGAGATCAGGAGCACGATGGCGACACGCACGCCGATCTTGAGATTATTGAAGAAAGACATGATGGCTCTCCCGCTGTAAGTCCGAACCACGCGGCTGTTTAGCCTGCGTTGTCCGTCTCTTACGCGCGAGACGCAATCAGGGGGAGTTTATATCCAGTAAGGTTACACGCCCGTAATGCGCAGGTTATCAAAAAGTAATGCTCGCATAAAATGTTATGCGATGCCGGTCTGTCC
This sequence comes from Ferrovibrio sp., assembly GCF_046297895.1. GTDB lineage: Bacteria > Pseudomonadota > Alphaproteobacteria > Ferrovibrionales > Ferrovibrionaceae > Ferrovibrio. Next base: position 91,197 of record NZ_JBKBHC010000006.1, read on the forward strand.
GGGGGCTAATACGCCTCGGGCAGGTGGTCCGGGGCGATGTAGTCGCTGAAGCGGGTGAATTCGCTCTCGAACTGCAGCACCACCTTGCCGATGGGGCCATGGCGCTGCTTGCCGATGATGGCCTCGGCCAGGTTGGCGATGCGGGCCATCTTCTCCTGCCAGGCGGCATGCTCGGGCGTATCCATCGTCGGTTCCTTGCGGGCCTCGTAATATTCCTCGCGGAACACGAACATCACCACGTCGGCATCCTGCTCGATCGAGCCGGATTCGCGCAGGTCGGAAAGCTGGGGCCGCTTGTCGTCGCGGCTTTCGACGGCGCGGCTGAGCTGTGAGAGCGCGATCACCGGCACGTTCAGATCCTTGGCCAGCGCCTTCAGCGCCTGGGTCACTTCCGAGATCTCCTGCACGCGGTTGTCGTTGCGGCGCGAATTGGCGCCACGCACGAGCTGCAGGTAGTCGACGATGATCAGGCCGATATTGTGCGCGCGCTTCAGCCGGCGGGCGCGGCTGCGCAGCAGGGCGATCGAGATCGCGCCGGTATCGTCGATGAAGAAGGGAATCTGCGACAGCGTCTTCGACACCGGCACGATCTGGCGGGTGAATTCGTCGTCGGTGATGTCGCCGCGGCGCAGGCGTTCCGACTGGATGCGCGTCTGCTCCGACAGGATACGGGTGGCGAGCTGTTCCGACGACATTTCCAGGCTGAAGAAGGCCACCGGCGCGCCTTCCTTGCCGCCGCTTTCGAAATAGGCCTTGGCGGCGTTGAAGCCGATATTGGTGACCAGCGCCGTCTTGCCCATCGAGGGGCGGCCGGCCAGGATGATCAGGTCGGATGCGTGCAGGCCGCCCAGCTTGGCGTCCATGTCCTTCAGGCCGGTGGTGACGCCGGACAGGCCGCCGCGCTGGTAGGCCGCCTGCACCATCTCGATGGATTTGGTGATCGAATCCTTGAACGAGACGAAGCCGCCTTCCGCATTGCCCTCGTCGGCCAGCTTGAACAGCTTCTGCTCGGCCTGCTCGATCTGGTCCGAGGCCGGCTCGTCGATCTTGGGATCGTAGGCGCGGTTGACCATGTCCTCGCCGATGCCGATCAGCTCGCGCCGCATCGCCAGGTCGTGGATCACCTTGGCGTAATCCTCGGCATTGATCACGGTGGTGGCGGCGGCGGCCAGGCGGGCGAGGTAGGTGGTGCCGCCGGCCTTGGCGATCACCTCGTCGCGCTCGAAATAGGCCTTCAGCGTCACCGGATTGGCGATCTCGCCGCGCTCGATCAGCGTCAGGGTCGCCTGGTAGATGCGGCGATGCGCCTCGTGGAAGAAATGCTCCGGTTGCAGGAAGCCCGACACCTTCATGGCGGCGTCGTTGTTGACCAGGATGGCGCCCAGCAGTTCCTGCTCGGCATCCAGGTTGTGTGGCTGGATGCGGAAGGCCGGCTCGCCGGTCGTGTTCAGGCCGCCCCCATTGATGCCCTGGGCGGCCTGATCATTGGCGGTCGGTGCGGTAAACGGGGTCAGCACAGCCATCGCGGACTTCTTCCCAACTTCAATCCATGCCGTTCATCTTCGTGACTGCGCCATGACGGTTCTGTTGCGAAGCCACGCAGCGGGGCGGCATTAACGGCGATGCGGCCCCGCACTTCCAGTCCTGATTTTGGTTGACGGCGTATTATCCCCCGAATTCTCGCTGGGGATAAGTCAATTCGATAAGTCAGTATGTTAGCAGAGGAAATCCACAGGCATCGTTCATATGTATAAAACGTGTTTCACAAACGAATCGGGCCGGCATTGCTGCCGGCCCGATCTGTAACACACACGCGGCGAGGGGATCAGGCCTGTTCGGCTTCGCCCTCGGCCTCGGCGGCCTCTTCGCCTTCCAGCGTGACGCCTTCGTCCAGCAGGGTCTCGGCTGCCACCTGCTTCTCGGCCTCGGCCTCGGAGCGGGCGACGTTCACCTTAACCTCGACCGAGACTTCCGGATGCAGCGACACCTTGACCGCATAAACGCCCACCGCCTTGATCGGGGTGGTCAGGTTCACCTGGTTGCGGCTGACGGTGAAGCCGGCTGCGGTGATGGCGTCCGCGATGTCGCGGGCGCTGACCGAGCCATAGAGCTGGCCGCTGTCGCCGGCCTGGCGCAGCAGGGCCACGCTCAGGCCTTCCATCTTGACGGCGACCTTTTCGGCCTCGCCCTTCTTGGCCAGGTTCTGCGCCTCAAGCTGGGCGCGCTGCGTCTCGAAGACCTTCTTGTTGGCCTCGGTGGCCCGCAGCGCCTTCTTGCGCGGCAGCAGGAAGTTACGGGCATAGCCGTCCTTCACCTTCACCACTTCGCCCATCTGGCCGAGCTTCTCGACGCGTTCGAGCAGAATCACTTCCATTAGTCGTTCTCCCGGCTGGCTCCGGCCCCGGCGAAACGCCGGCGGAAACCCGCCCATTCTTCGATGAAACCCAGGATGACCACCAGTACGCCGACCAGTGCGCCAGCCACTACCAGAGCCGCATAAAAGGCGGCCAAAACCAGACCCGGCACAGCAGCCTTCGCCGCCATGCCATGCACCACCGCCAGCCCCTGCAGGAAGTAGGGGAAGGCCAGGATCGCCGCCGCCGTGGCGCCGATGAAACCGGCATCGCCCGGCAGGACGAAACCGGCGACGATCGCCGCCGCCAGCGCGAAGGCCAGCGGACGCGGCAGCACCAGCGCCCGGTAACGCGGGGTCGGGCGACGGGTCTGCTTGAGCATCCGTGCCAGGCCCTGCGCCAGGGTGCCGTTGATCGTCATCATCACCAGCCAGCTGAAGCCGAACACCGCCGGCATCAGGGTGGCCAGGCTCTTCGCCATCGCCGCCACGTCGCCACCCTGCCGGGCGGCTTCGTTCTGCGGCATCGCGGCCAGGAAATGCTCCAGCAGCGGCTGAAGCATGCCGGTCATGCCGCCTTCGCGGTCAGCCGTCAGCAGCAGCGCGAGGGCAAACAGCCCCAGCGCCCAGCCCACCAGCCAGACCACCAGATGGCCCGCGGGATACCATTCCAGCCCGTCATGCACCTCGGCATCGGCCGAGGCTTCCGTGGCCGGCCGCGCCAGCAGCGCCTGCCGCACCACCAGCGCGGCCGGAGCCGCGAAGGTGACGAGGAAGATGCCGCCCGACAGCAGCCCGTTCAGCCCGCTGATCAGCGTGCCGACGCCGCCGGCGATCACCGCGGCGGGAAGGCCGTGGGTCAGGCCGGCCAGAAACAGCGGCAGCGGCGCCAGATAGCCGAGCATGATGCCGAGCGGACCGCTTGCGGCGGTCAGCACCAGCACCGCGCTCGCTCCACCGGCGAGGCTACCGACTATCAGGCTGCGCATCATGGCTGCGGGTCCGTTACCGGCTTCCTTGCGGAAGCCGGAGGTGGCTCACTTGATGACGAACGGCAGCAGGGCCAGGTTGCGGGCGCGCTTGATGGCCTGGGCCAGTTCGCGCTGCTTCTTGGCGGATACTGCGGTGATGCGCGACGGCACGATCTTGCCGCGCTCGGAAATGAAGCGCGACAGCAGCTTCACGTCCTTGTAGTCGATCTTCGGCGCATTCGTGCCCGAGAACGGGCAGGTCTTGCGACGGCGGAAGAAGGGACGACGGGCGCCGCCGGCGCCGCCACGACCGCCAGCGGCGGGCTTGGTACCAGTGCTCGACATTATGCATTCTCCCCGGTCGAAGCTTCTTCACGTTCGAAACGCGGACGACGCTCGCCGCGATCGCCACGGTCGCCGCGATCACCGCCGAAGCCGCCACGGCCGCCGCCGAAGCCGCCGCGCTCGCCGAAGCCGCGCTCCGGACGGTCGCCGCGCTCGCCGCGATCCTTGTTGAGCAGCATGGCCGACTGGCCTTCTTCCAGCTTCTCGACGCGAACGGTCAGGTAGCGCAGGATGTCTTCATGAATGCGCATGTTGCGCTCCAGCTCGGCAACGGCGTTGCCCGAGGCCTGGATGTTCATGAGCACATAGTGCCCCTTCTTGTTCTTCTTGATGCGGTAGGCAAGGTTGCGCAGGCCCCACTGCTCGGTCTTGGTGACCTCGCCGCCCTGGCCCTTGATGATGTCGCTGAATTGCGCGACCAGCGCCTCGACCTGGGCGGTCGAGATGTCCTGGCGCGCGATGAATACGTTCTCGTAGAACGCCATCGGCAGCTCTCCTTCTGGCTTTAGCGGCCCGGCGGCGGCGCACCATGCGACGACGGATCGGGCCTGGCCGGACCCGAGGTGAGTCCAGCAAGGAGCTATGTGAGGGCGCGGACTATAGCGATTTTCCGCCCGTTGGCAATATCGGCCGGCAAGGCCGGAATCCCGCCTTGAAGCGGCAGTATCGTTCTATATATGTTCTTTTACGGCCTGCCGGCAAGGGCTGGCGGCCGGAATCCGGTAAAATTCTCGATAACCCTCTGATTTGACAAAAAGCCATTGGATTTGGCGCAGCGACGCCGGAAATCGCCGGAGAAGGGCCGAGGGCGGCGGAGACCGCCGCGAAACGCCGTCAAAACGACGGAAAAGGTCGAATTTATATCAACGATATCAACGATATCACTTTTTAACGCATAGGAGGCCGGCATGGCCAGCATCGTGATCCGCAACATGGACGACAACCTCAAGGCCCGGCTGCGGCTGCGCGCCCGGCGCCATGGCCGGTCGATGGAGGAGGAAACGCGCGAGATCCTGCGCGACGTCCTGGCCAGCGAAATTCGCTCCGGGCTGGAATTCTGGCGGTCGGTCCACCAGCGCTTCGCCGGGTTGGAGGACGTGTGGTTCAGCCTCGCCCGCCGCGGCGAAGATCAGGCCGCCGGCAGCACAGCAGAACCGCCGACCTTCGGCTGAACGGGGGCGGGCCATGATCGTTCTCGATACCGATCTTTCTGCGACCCTGATGCAGCCCGATCTGGACACGCCAGTCTGGCGCTGGCTGCTGCTGCAGACGGAATCCGAGCTGCACACCACCTGCATCACGGTGGCCGAAATGCTCCACGGCGCGCTGTTGCTGCCGGCCGGGGCGCGGCGCGAGCGGATGCTGGCGGCCCTGGCGGGCTGTTTCGGCGAGGGCTTCGGCGGCCGTGTCCTGCCCTTTGACGCGGCCGCCGCCGTGGAATATGCCGACATCATCGTATGGCGGCGCCACATCGAATGGCCGATCCGGTCTCGCGACGCACAGATCGCCGCCATCGCACGAGTCCATGGCGCCACGCTGGCGACCCGGTATGCGGCGGATTACGGGGAATGCGGGATCAGGGTGATCAATCCGTGGGAGCTGATGTGAAGACGGCCTATCTCGCCGCCGAAGGATTCGAGGCGCAGTTGCGCGAGGAACTTGGGCCGCGCGTTACGGCCGAGCATGGCCGGCTGTTCCTGACCGAAGGCGATGGGGATTCTGCCTGGGCTGCGAATACATGGTTCGACGTGCAGGAGGTTGCCATCGAGTCCATCGGCGATGCGGCGGCGCGGCTGAAGGCGGTCCAGCGCAACTGGGCCGCCTATGCGCCGCTGCATCATCGCCGGGCGAAGCTCATTGTCGAAAAGCTGCCCCATGTCTCGGCCAAGCCGCTCAGCTTTGGCGCGCTGCTGCCCACATCGCCATTGGGCAGCTTTACTTTGCTGGCGCCGGATCGGATGCTTTTTGCCGCGCGCTGTTCTTCGCCGTTGCCGAATGGTGAATTTGTTTTCCACGAGGATCGTGAGGGACCGCCCAGCCGTGCCTATCTGAAACTCTGGGAAGGCCTCACGCGGCACCGGCTGGAATTCGGTTCCGAGTTGCCGAAGGTCGGCGACATCTGCCTCGACCTCGGCTCGTCGCCCGGCGGCTGGACCTGGGTGCTGGGGTCGCTGGGCGCCGATGTCACGGCCGTCGACAAGGCGCCGCTGGCGGCCAACGTCGCGGCGATGCCCAATGTGCGCTGGCGGCAGGGCAGCGCCTTTGCGCTGGAGCCGAAGGAATTTCCGCGCGTCGACTGGCTGTGTTCGGACGTGATCTGCTATCCGGCGCGGCTGCTGAAACTGGTGCAGCGCTGGCTGGGGTCAGGCGGCGTGGCGAACGCGGTCTGCACGCTGAAATTCCAGGGCGAGACGGATTTCGAGACGGCACGCGCCTTCGCCGCCATCCCCGGCAGCCGGCTCGTGCACCTGCATCACAACAAGCACGAGCTGACCTGGCTGTGGCGCCGGCCAATAGGGTGAATGGTCAGGTGCGCGGCTTCTGGGTGATCACGCCATACCAGCCCATGCCATCGTAAGTCTCGTAACCGATGGTCTTGGCGAAAGCGATCAGCGATCCATCGGCGCCATAGTAATAGCCGCGATCCTTGTCGCCGGCCTCCAGCGGGAAGGGCTGGTACAGGCCCTGGTTGTCGGATGCGGCGATGATGCGGCGTTTGGCATCCAGCAGCAGCACGCGCGAGCGCTGCCATTCCTCGGCGCTTAAACTCGGCTCGTCCTTGACGATGCTCATGCCCTGCTTGTCCCAGTCGAACACCACGCCCAGCACGCCCAGCGGCTCGCCGTGGATCTGGCCGCCCGACCGCACGGCGGCGGCATAGATCGCCACCGCCTTGTTGTCGTGGCTGGCGCTCTGGCTGATGTCGTCCACGATGTAGTCGTCGCCGGTCGCCGACTGCATGGCACTCTGGAACCAGCGCGTCTGCGCCACCGAGGCCTTGGCCACGCGCGGGAACAGCTTGGGATTCGAGGTCGCCACCACACGGCCGCGCGCATCCGCCAGCACGAGGTTGAGATAGACGGTGTAGAAGCGGTTGATCATCGCCAGCCGCTCGCCGGCGCGGGCGAAGAGTTCATCCGACGGTTCGGCCAGGGCCTGCCACATGGCATCGTCGGTTGCCCACCAGCGGCAGTCGCAGGTACGCTCATACAGGTTGCGCACGATCAGCTGCACCATGGTCTGCGCCATGTCGGTCAGGCGCGGACCTTCCAGGTCCTTCACGATCTGGTCGACGATCTCTTCCGCCGCGCGCTTGGATTCCGTGATGCGTTTCAGCACCACCTCGCGGAAGCGCTTGGAATTCTGCGACGCCTGGTTGGCCAGCGACTTCACTTCCTGCGCCACCACGGCGAAGCTGCGTCCCACTTCGCCGGCGCGCGCCGCCTCGATCGAGGCATTCAACGACAGCAACGTGGTCTGGAAAGCGATCTCTTCGTTGTTGGCGCCGAATTGCTGGACATCCTGCTCGATGCCGTCGATGAGTTGATGCACCTGCAGGTGATGCGTTTGTGCGGTCATTGTTCCGGGGTGCTCTTGTTTCTGGCGAGACAGGGCCATAAATGCAGGATGTATGCCGACGAGTTTCGCGCGAAGTAGTGGGGACTTGCGCTATCCTTGTGGGTGGTATTTGCGAACTGTAAGCAGAAAACAGACGCGGTTTCACATTATCTTACGTATAGGTTTCCCAATGGCCTGAACGATTCGGCTGTAATTTCGGCATCGATTCAGGGCAAATGACGAAAATTTAGGCTGAAAGGGCGCGATCACCATGCAGACACGCCAGGAACGGGACGCTTTCGGCACCGTGGCGGTCCCTGCCGACAGATATTGGGGGGCGCAGACGCAAAGGGCGCTCAGCCTGTTCCGCATCGGCACGGAAAGGCTGCCGGCGGCGCTGGTGCGCGCGATCGGCCTGCAGAAACTGGCCGCAATCCGTGCCAATGCCAGGCTGGGCGAAGTGCCCACCGATCTCGCCACCGCCATCGAAAAAGCCGCGCGCGAGGTTTGGAGCGGACAATTCGACGATCATTTCCCGCTGCCGGTCTGGCAGATCGGTTCCGGCACCGCCACAAACATGAATGCCAACGAGGTGATCGCCAACCGCGCCAACGAACTGCTGGGGCAGCCGCTGGGTACCAAGTCGCCTGTTCATCCCAACGACCATGTCAATCGCGGGCAGTCGTCGAACGACACCTTCCCGACGGTGATGCATATCGTCACCGTGCTGGAACTGAAACAGCGGCTGATCCCAGCCTTGCAGGCCCTTCAGGCGCAATTGGAAGCAAAGGCGACAGCCTGGGCCGATATCGTGAAGATCGCGCGCACCCATCTGCAGGATGCCACGCCGATGACGCTCGGGCAGGGCTTCGGCGCCATGGCGCGGCAGGTGGAACTGGGCGTCGCGCGCATTCATGACAGCCTGCCGCGTTTATACCTGCTGGCGCAGGGCGGCACGGCGGTCGGCACGGGGTTGAATGCCAAGACCGGCTTCGATGCCGCCTTCGCCCGCGAACTGGCTGAGCTGACCGGCCTGCCATTCGCCGCCAACCCGAACAAGTTCGAGGGCATGGGCGGGCATGATGCCCTGGTGGAAGCCAGCGGGATGCTGAACACCATCGCGGTGTCGCTGGCCAAGATCGCCAACGACATCCGCTTCCTCGGCTCCGGCCCGCGTGCCGGCCTGGCCGAACTGGTGCTGCCGCATGACGGGCTGACCTCCTCCATCATGCCGGGCAAACGCAACCCAACCCTGGCCGAGGCTTTGCTGCAGGTCTGTTATCAGGTAATGGGCAACCACGTCGCCGTTACCCATGCCGCCGCTGCCGGCCATTTCGAGCTGAACGTGGCCAAGCCGGTGATCGTGCACAATATTCTGCAGTCGATCCGCCTTCTGGCCGATGCGGCGGCCGTATTCGGCAGCGACATGGTGGCGGGCATCGAACCCAATACGGCCACGCTGCAGCGCAACGTGGAGCATTCGATCATGCTGGCCACCGCGCTGAACCCGCATCTGGGCTATGACCGGGTGGCGCAGATCGTCAATAAGGCCTTCAGGGATGGGACCAGTCCGAAGCAGGCCGCCATCGAACTGGGCTTCCTCACGGCGGAAGAATACGACCGCCTGGCTGACCCGCGGGGCATGCTTGGGCCCCGGCCGTAGGCGCCCCGGTTATTGGATGTTTATCCCGCTGCACTAGCCCTGATTGTGCTAGACTGTCTCCCAAGTCGCCCTGTCGAGGCGGCATGAATAGGGTGGGAGAGACGGGTATGGTGCTGTATGTCTTCGGCGCCATCGTGCTGGTCGGTTTCGGCACGATGGGCTGGTATTACATCTACGACCGCTGGATCCAGCGCGACCATGCGATCCGCCGTAATTTTCCGATCTACGGCCGTTTCCGCTACATCATGGAAAATCTGGGCGAGTATTTCCGCCAATACTGGTTCACCGCCGACTGGGAAGAGCGCCCGTTCAATCGCCTGACCCGCGCATGGGTCTACCGCTCGGCCAAGGGCGTGTCGAACTACGTTGCCTTTGGCTCCGAGGTCGATGCGCAGCAGCCCGGTCATATCTATTTCCTGCATTCGGCCTTTCCAGTGAATGACGACGAGGCCGAAACCTATACCGGCAAATGGATCGGCAAGGATGTTGTCGGCAAGCCCTACAAGCCAAAAAGCTTTTTCAACATATCCGGCATGAGCTACGGCGCGCTGTCGTCGGCGGCGATCACCGCCCTGTCGGAAGGCGCGGCGATGGCCGGCATCTGGCTCGATACCGGCGAGGGCGGCCTGTCGCCCTATCATCTGAAGGGTGGTTGCGACATCTGTTTCCAGATCGGCACGGCGAAGTATGGCGTGCGTGACGCCGAGGGCAATCTGGACGAGGCCAAGCTGCGCAGGATCGCCGAAATCGAACAGGTGCGCATGTTCTGCATCAAGCTCAGCCAGGGCGCCAAGCCCGGCCGCGGCGGCATCCTGCCCGGATCGAAGGTGACGCAGGAGATTGCCGACATACGCGGCATCGCGGCCGGAAAATCGTCGATCTCGCCCAGCCGGCACCGCGATATCACCGACATCCCCTCGCTGGTTGGCTTCATCAATCGCGTGCGCCGCATCACCGACAAGCCGGTCGGCATCAAGATGGCGGTTGGCAGCTACGACTTCATCGACTCATTTTTCGAATACCTGCAGGACAGGCCCGAGGAAGCCCCTGACTTCATCCAGGTGGATGGCGCCGAAGGCGGCACCGGCGCCGCCCCGGCGCCGCTGGCCGATTACGTCGGCCAGTCCATCGTGCAGTCCTTGCCCCTTGTTGCGCAGCGGCTGCGCGAATACGGCCTGCGCAACCGTATCCGCCTGATCGCCTCAGGCAAGCTGCTCACGCCCGACAAGGTGGCCTGGGCGATCTGCATGGGCGCCGATTACGTGGTATCGGCGCGCGGCTTCATGTTTTCGCTTGGCTGTATCCAGGCAATGAAGTGCAACACCGGGCATTGTCCGACCGGCGTGACCTCAAACGATCCGCGCTTCATGCGGGGTCTCGATCCTGCCCGCAAGGCGGTGCGCGTGGCCAATTATGCCAAGGCGGTGCAGCATGACGTGGAAGCCATCGCCCATGCCTGCGGCTGCAAGTCGGTGCGCGACCTGAAGGCGCAGCATGTCCGCGTCAACGGCGGCGACATCATCATGTAGAACCGGGCGGCAGCGCGGCGACGCCGGCCGGATCGAGTTTCAGGCCGATGCCGCTAAGCTGAAGGCGTTTGGCCTCGTGCAGCAGCCAGAGCAGTGTCGCGGCGGCCTGATCATGGCTCATGCCGTCGGCATGGATGTTGGAGATGCAGTTGCGCTCCGAATCCGCGCGCCCGATACCTGGCGCCCAGGTGAGGTAAATGCCTAAACTGTCGGCCACGCTCAGGCCGGGCCGCTCGCCGATCAGAACGGCCACCGCTTTTGCATTCAGGCAGGCGGCGATGTGATCGCCCAGCGCGACGCGGGCCTGGGTGGCCAATATGATCGGTGCGATGCGCCAGCCTGCCAGCCCCAGCATGCAATGCTGCAATACCGGCACCGCATGTGTCATCGCGGCGCGCGCCGACAATCCGTCGGCGATCACGAAAGCGATGTCCCAGTCGCCGGCATGATCCTTCAGCATTGCCGCCGAGGCATCGTCCAGCCGGCGGCCGAGATCGGGGCGGCGCAGATAGGTGGTGCGATCCGGTGCTTGGCTGCGTACCGTCAGGCAGGGCCGGGGCGCGAGCCTTTCGGTCAATGCGACGCAATCGACGGCGCCGTGCACGGCATCGCGGGCGCGGCCATGGGCGGCCTGGAATTCCAGCAATGCAGTGGTCGGCAATGCATCGCCGCTGCGGCCCAGGCCGATGCGGGCCCGTGTCGTGCCGCGCCAGCGCGCCCAGATGTCGCGTGTCACATCATTCATGGCGCTGTCAGATTGGCCAGTCGGCGCTGCACGGCCTGATCCGGTGGCGGCAGGCGGCCGGCTGAGTCCAGCATGCCCATCCGACCGAGCCAGGCCTCGAATTCCGGGGCCGGCCGAAGGCTGAGCAGGTGACGCAGGCCGAGCACGTCGTGGAAAGACAGGCTCTGGTAATTCAGCATCACGTCGTCGGCACCGGGCACCGCGATCAGGAAATTCACGCCCGCCGTGCCCAGCAGGGTCATCAGGCTGTCCATGTCGTCCTGATCGGCCTCGGCATGATTGGTGTAGCAGACATCCACGCCCATCGGCAGGCCAAGCAGCTTGCCGCAGCAATGATCCTCCAGGCCGGCGCGGATGATCTGCTTGGCATCGAACAGGTATTCCGGCCCGATGAAGCCGACCACGGTGTTGACCAGAAGCGGCTTAAGAGCGCGTGCCACCCCATAGGCGCGCACTTCCAGAGTCTGCTGGTCCACGCCGTGATGGGCGTCGGCCGAGAGCGCGCTACCCTGGCCGGTCTCGAAATACATCACGTTGTCACCGACGCTGCCACGTTTCAGCGCCAGCGCGGCATCACGCGCCTCGCGCAGGATGGCGAGGTCGACGCCAAAGCCTTTGTTCGCCGCCTCCGTTCCGGCAATCGACTGGAACACCAGATCGACGGGCGCACCACGTTCGATCATCTGCAGGGTGGCCGTCACATGGGCCAGCACGCAGCTCTGTGTCGGGATATCGAAACGCTGGCGGATCGTCTCCAGCATTTCCAGCATACGGATGCCATCGGGTACGCTGTCGCTGGCCGGGTTGATGCCGATCACCGCATCGCCGATGCCGAACAGCAAACCATCCAGCAAGGCGGCGGCAATGCCCTCCGGATCATCGGTGGGATGATTGGACTGCAGCCGGCTGGCCAGCCGCCCGGGCAGGCCCAGGGTGTTGCGGAAGGCGGTGACCACCCGGCATTTCGCCGCCACGGCGATCAGATCCTGGTTGCGCATCAGCTTGGAGACGGCAGCAACCATCTCAGGCGTCAGGCCCGGCGCCAGTTGCGCCAATGCTACCGTATCGGCCTGATAGGAGAGCAGCCAGTCGCGGAATTCGCCCACGGTGAGCGCGGCGACCGGCGCGAAGGCGGCGGCATCGTGGCTGTCGATGATCAGCCGTGTCACCTCGTCCTGCTCGTAGGGCACCACGGCCTCGTGAAGGAAGCGGCGCAGGGGCAAATCGGCCAGCGCCAGTCTTGCCGCCACGCGGCGTTCGTCGCTCTCGGCCGCGATGCCCGCCAACTGATCGCCCGAGCGCAGGGGCGAGGCGCAGGCCAGCAATGTCTTCAGGTCGGCGAAGACATGGCGGGTTCCGTTCAGGCTGGCAGCATAGGGCATGATATGACCGGCCGATAATCAGCAAGAAGCATACCAGAGACCTGAAGCCGTTGCATGACGGAATGGTTTCCGTGAAGCTGCGGACAGCGAACAGGAGGCCGATATGGAACTTGGATTGAAGGGCAAGCGAGTCGTGGTGGCGGGTGGCAGTCGCGGCATCGGCCGCTCGATCGCCCTGGCCTTTGCCGGCGAAGGCGCGGATGTGTCGATCTGTGCCCGCTCGGAAGGCGCGCTGCGCGAAACCGAGGCGGAACTGAAGCGCGCCGGCGGTCGGGTCCATGCCGCCATCTGCGACCTGGGCGACGGCGCCGCCGTGCGCAGTTATGTCGAGGCTGCCGCCGCTGCATTGGGCGGCATCGATATCCTGGTCAACAACGCTTCGGGTTTTGGCCGCACCGACGACGAGGCCGGCTGGGCGGCATCGATCAATGTCGACCTGATGGGCAGCGTGCGCGCCAGCCATAACGCAATCCCGCATCTGGAGAAGGCCGGCGGCGGCTGCATCCTGCATATCTCGTCGATCTCGGGGCTGGGCGCCAATGTGCGCACGCCGCCCTATGGCGCGGTGAAGGCGGCCCTGATCCAGTACACGCTGACCCAGGCCGCCGCGTTGGCGAAACAGAACATCCGCGTGAACTGCATCGCCCCGGGCTCGATCGAGTTTCCCGGCGGTGTGTGGGACCAGGCCAAGGCCAACAATCCAAAACTCTATAATGCCATCCTGGGCGGCATTCCCTTCGGCCGCATGGGCAAGCCGGAGGAGGTTGCCAATCTGGCGTTGTTCCTGTGCTCGGCTGCGGCGAGTTGGATCACCGGCCAGACCGTGGCGGTGGACGGCGGTCAGAACCTGTAGGCGTCAGGCCACCTTCAGCGCCGGATTGAGCGGCGCGAAGCATTCGGGCCCATCCACTTTCACGCCGTTGACAACCGGCGTGACGCGATAGCGTGCCATGGCCTCGGCCGGATAAGGCTGCATCAGACGCTGCAGCATGCCGGGCGGCGTGGCCGGGTCGAGCCAGAGCGAAAACCGTTCCGGCGGCAGGATCACCGGCATGCGCTCATGCAGAGGGCTGAGATAGTCGTTGGCTGCCGTGGTGAGGATGGTGAAGCAGTCCTCGCCGCCATAGGCGGGCTCGCTTTGCCACAGGCCGGCGAAGGCAAACAGGCCGCCGCCTTTCAAGCCGATCCGCCACGGTTGTTTCGCTTTCTGTCCTTCGATGGCCTGCCATTCATAGAAGCTGTCGGCCGGCACCAGACAGCGGCGTTTCGCGAAGGCTTCGGCGAAGGTGGGCTTGCCCGCCGCCGTTTCGCTGCGGGCGTTGATCAGCGGCGCATTGTTGGGCCCGGCAAAACCCCAGCGCAGGGGCACGAGTTCGCCCTTACCGGGCATGGAGCTGCGCAGCACAAAGCTTTTCTGGGTCGGCGCAATGTTCCAGCGCGGCGCCAAATTGGGGCGCTGCATCAGCTCATAGGCCTCGAAGAACGAGGCCAAGTCGTCGAGCGATTTGGTCAGGCTGTAGCGGCCGCACATGCAGCCTGCATAGCCGATCCGGCCCGAGTCGGGCTAGTCCGGCGCGGCTTCATATCCTAGCCAGAGCAAGGAGGGGCGTCGCCCCGGGAAAACCGGGGCGACCAGTTTGGAGATGAAGGACAGGCCGGCATCGCCATTGGTGAATACGACCAAGGCTTTTGCGGCTTCCGAAGTGGCAATCGTGAAGGCTTTGTAGCCTTTCTGGTCGCCCCAGTGGAAGAAATTGCGTGGCCCTATTTCCAGGCCCCAGCCGAGCCCCTAGGCAATATCGGGATTGCAGACCGGTTCTGGCGCGGCGTCGAGCGCGGTCAGCTGGTTTCGAAAGACATTGGCGTGAGGCGTGAGCCAGTCCTGCAGAAAGGAAATCTGCAATACGGCTTGCAGGAAGCGGGCATAATCCTGTGCCGTGGTGTAGAGGGAGCCGGCGGCATTCGCCGCCAAGGCGCGCTTACCGACAAAGCCGTCTTCAAAGCGGTTTCCCGATGCGGTATGTGGTGCGGCGTGGTTGGGCGGGAATTTGTCCTGCCATACGAAACTGGAATTGCGCATGCCCAGTGGTTCGAAGATCAGCCGTTCAGCGATCTGCTCGAATGAATCGCCGCGAATCTGTTCGATTGCCCGTTGCAGATAAATGAAGCCTTCCCCGGAATAGCTGAAGCGATCACCGGGCGGGTAATATACGCGCAGTGGGTATGAATCGCTGCACCAGTTGGGTAGGCCGCTGGTATGAGACAGGACATGTCGGGCTGTGATCGCCTGCGCATCCGGGATGTGTTCCATATATTGCGGGACATACCGGGCGAGAGGCTGATCTAGAGAGAGCACACCATCCTGCACGAGAATCATCGCGACGAAGGCCGCGACTGGTTTGCTGAGCGAGGCGGCTTCGAAAACCGTGGTGGCATCCACGGGCCTGCCGGACTCTACATCGCTGACGCCGACTGTTGTGCAGACTGGCGGTTCATCGCCCCGAACCATTGCCATCGACAGGCCCGGAACACGATGTTCGGCCATTAGGTCTGCAATATCCCTTGTAGTTTGCATATCAGCCCAGATGAGGCCTGGCCTCCGGGCGGGCTTTCAGTGCCGCGCCTTCGCGGGAAAGGATTTTCGCCACGCGCTCGGGCGGAAAGCCGAGGTCGAGCAGGGCGGGGCCGGTATTGGCCACCTCGCGGTATTCGGCAATTTTGCCGTCGCGCAGGGTATAGATGCCCACGCCCTCGAACATCACGCGTTTGCCTTGTGCCTCAGGCAGCAGCGATTTGTAGGAGAAGGTGTAGCGGGCATAGAGCGTGCGGCCGTCGCTGACCGGATCATGCAGGTGCCAGCGGAAATCCTCGGCCGTTCGATAGAACCAGTCGTTCACCAGTTCGGCGATACGGGCGCGGCCCTGGAAGGCGCCGTAGAAGACGTCGTGATAGACGGCATCCTCGGTAAACAGCTGCGCGAAGGCCTCGCCATCGCGTTTCTGCACGGCCTCGCTGAAGGCGCGCAACAGGGTTGTGGTGTCCATCGTTTCCTCCTGGTTCCCGAATGGTAGGGGGAAACGACGGGTCCGTAAACTCAGCTATTCTGGCCCGGCTTATAGTTCGGGAAGAACAGCTGCTCGCCGCCGATCCTGTAGTCGGCGATGGCATCCTGGCCCTCCTTCGAGGTCAGCCAGTCGATGAAGGCCTTGCCCTCGGCCGCCCTCACATGGGCGTGCCTCGCCGGGTTTACCAGCATCACGCCGTACTGATTGAACAGCTTCGCGTCGCCTTCCACGGCGATCACGAGGTCGCCGCGGTTCTTGAAGCTGAGCCAGGTGCCGCGATCGGTGAAGGCATAGGCATTCATGGCGCTGGCGGTGTTCAGCGTCGGGCCCATGCCGGAACCGGTCTCGCGATACCACCCCTCGCCGGCCGCCTTCACATCGATGCCGGCTTCCTTCCAGATGCGCAATTCGGCGGCATGGGTGCCCGAGCTGTCGCCGCGCGAGGCGAACGGCGCCTTGGCGGCAGCGATCTTCCTGTAGGAGTCCACCACATTGCGGCTGCCGATCACCCTGGCCGGGTCGTTTTTCGGGCCGACGATGACGAAGTCGTTGTACATCACCAGTCTGCGGTCGACGCCGAAGCCGGCATCGATGAATCTCTGCTCGGCCTCCGGATCGTGCACGAAGACCACGTCGGCGTCGCCCTTTTCGCCGGTCTTCAGCGCCTGACCGGTGCCCTGTGCCACCACGCGCACCTCGATGCCGGTCTTCTTGGTGAAGATCGGCAGGATATGGCCGAACAGGCCGGACTGCTCGGTGGAGGTGGTGCTGGCCACCACGATGAACTTACTCGATGTCTGTGCCTGTGCAAAAGCAAGGCTGCCGGTCAGAGCGAGCGTGGCGCCGGCCACCAGGCCGAGGACATGTCTACGCTTCATGGGCGCCTCCGCTATCGGATTACCAGGCGAGATCGCCATTGAGGAAGGCCTGTGCCGGGGCGCTGCGCGGCCCATTGAAGAATTCCGCGGCCGGCGTACGTTCGGCGATGCGGCCACGATGCAGGAAGATCACATCCCCGGCCAGCCGTCGCGCCTGGCCCAGATCATGGGTCGTCATCACGATTTTGGTGCCGCTGGCCGCGATGTCGGTGATGATGCTCTCAACCTGTCGCGTGGCGTTGGGATCCAGCGCAGCGGCGGGTTCATCGAGGAACAGGATCTGCGGGCCCAATGCCCAGGCCCGTGCCAGCGCCAGCCTTTGCTGTTCGCCGCCCGATAGGACGCGGGCCGGACGCTGGGCCAATGCCGTGAGGCCGACGCGCTCAAGCGCCTCCATGGCGCGGGCAAAGCGTGTGCCGGCATTCAGGCCGCGCAGTTTCAGCGGGAACAGCATGTTGGCCAGCACCGAACGGCGCAGCAGCACCGGCTTCTGGAACACCATGGCTTGGCCGAAACGCAGGGCTTCCGGATTCTGCGCTGCCAATCCCTGCCAGACCACGCGACCGGCCGTGGGCTGGATCAGGCCGTGGCAAAGACGCAGCAGCAGGCTTTTGCCCGCACCGTTCGGACCCAGCACCAAGGTTGGCGCGCCAGGATGGAACGCGAGATCGATGCCCTGGATCAGCATCTGGCCATTGATGGCGTAATGCACGTTCTCAAGGACCAGCGGCAGAAGCATGGCGGGCGCATGCATGGCTGGCACCTCATGCCCCCTGGGCACGCCGGGCGGCGTTGCCCAGCGCGGTGGCGGCGGCGTTGATGCTGATGGCGATTGCCAGCAGCACGATGCCGAGCGCCATGGCCAGGGCCAGATCGCCGCGGCTGGTTTCCAGCGAAATTGCGGTCGTCATGGTGCGCGTCACGCCGGCGATGTTGCCGCCGACGATGATGATGGCGCCGACCTCGGCGATCGCGCGGCCGAAGCCCGCCAGAACGGCCGTGCTGAGACTGAAGCGGCCGTCCCATAGCAGGGTGGCTATGGCGCCGAGCCGGGTCAGGCCGAGCGAGCGGAGCTGTTCCTCGTATTCGCGCCACAGGTCCGCCACCACCTGGCGCGACAATGCAGCAACGATGGGCGTGATCAGCACTACCTGGGCCACCACCATGCCGGCGACGGTGAACAGCCAGCCGAAGGCACCGAGCGGACCGGAGCGGGAAAGAATCAGGTAGACGATCAGGCCGACCACCACCGGCGGCAGACCCATGCAGGCATTCAGCACCACGATGCAGGCATTGCGGCCCGGAAAACGCGCCAGCGCCAGGAAGGCGCCAAGCGGCAGGCCGATCAGGCTGCCGATCACCACGGCGGTGAGACTGACGCGCAACGACAGGCCGATGATGCGAAGCAGCTCGGCGTCGAAATGCCAGATCAGGCTGAGCGCGAGATGGAAAGCGTCGGTGATCGTGTTCACGACACCGACTTAGCGCATGCCTTAGTCCCGGCAAAGGGCTAAGCGGTTATGTCCACAAGCAGTTTTGGCAACAAAAAATCTTGTCGCCAAATTCAGCCGAACTTCGCCAGCCAGGGGAAGGCCTCCAGCATGTAATAGCTGATTTGGCCCAGGCTGTTGGTGAAGATCAGGATTCCGGTGATCACTAGCAGGGCCCCGGCCACGATCTCCACCTTGTGCAGGTGACGGCGGAATTTCTGCATGAAGCGCATGAAGGGTTTCACTGCCAGCGCCGCCAGCAGGAAGGGGATGCCCAGGCCGAGCGCATAGGTGGCCAGCAGGGATACGCCATAGCCGAGCTGGTCGCGGCTGGCAGCAACGGTGAGGATGGTGGCGAGGATCGGGCCGACGCAGGGGGTCCAGCCGAAGGCGAAGGCCAGGCCGATCACATAGGCGCCGACGATGTTGGTCGGCCGCTCGGTGGTGTTGATGCGTGCCTCGCGGTAGAGCAGCGGAATCTTCAGCAGCCCCATGTAATGCAGGCCGAAGACCACGATCACGGCGCCGGCGACCTTGCCGATGATGTCGATATTCTCGACGATCAGGCGGTTCAGCGCCGAAGCGGTGGCCCCCATGATGATGAAGACGGTGGAAAAGCCGATCACGAAGGCCAGCGCCGAGACGAATACGCGGCGGGTGAGGGCCGGATCGACGCCATCTTCGCCAACCAGACGATCCAGCGTGGTGCCGGCAACGAAACACAGATAGGCCGGTACCAGCGGCAGCACGCAGGGGCTGAGGAAGCTCAGCAGGCCTGCGCCGGCGGCGGCGGCATAGGAAACGTCAAGACCACCCATAACGGCATTCACTCCCGGCGGTTGGCCGCCGGAATGCATCAGCCGCGTGCGAATAGCGCGCGGATCGCCCCGGGCAGGCTGCCTTCTTCAAGATAGCGGACGCCCAGAACGCCGCCAATCACGATGCCGCCAAGTGCGACAAAGCTGCCCAGGGCGAGCGTGCCGATCCCGGTCAGGCCCTGACCGACGGTGCAGCCCAGAGCCGTCACGCCGCCGATGCCCATCAGCGTGCCGCCAAAGACATGTGACATGACATCCTGCGCGTTGGCGAAGCTCTCGACGCGGAAGCTGCCATCTGCCTTTGCCATGAGGAAAGCGCCAAGGATCACGCCACCCACGGTGCTGACGCCGAAATCCAGGGTCGCACCGGTGAAGGTCATCAGATATTGCAGGGCGTTGCCGATGGGCGCGACAAAGGTCATGGATACCAGGGGCGCCGGTTCGAAGTCGTCGGCCCCCAGGATCCCGGTTGCGGCCCAACCGCCAGTGATGGTGAGGCCGATCACGATGCCGGCGGCGATCAGCGTGGGCTGTCGACGGAAACGCGCATTGCTGAAAATCCACAGCAGCAGCGCGGCGGCAATGGCCAGCACCAGGATCCAGCGCAGCAGGCGGGCATCGGCGCCGAAGGCGGCCAATAGGTCGGGCAGGGTCTGGCTGGCGAAGCCGCGGCTTTTCAGATCGATCACCGACCAGCCTTCCAGCCACAGCCGTGCCGGACCGATCAGGCCGCGCAGGGTGGCGTAGCCGGCGATACCGATCATCAGCACCACCAGCAGGGACTTCAGGTTCCCCGCGCCCAGCCGCACGAGCGTGCGGCTGCCGCAGCCGCCCGCCAGAACCATGCCGAAGCCGAATAGCAGGCCGCCGAAGGCAGCGCCCAGCCAGCCGAGGTTGGCGGTGGCGTAGATCGAGGCGTTGAGGTCGATCAGGCCGGCCAGATGCAGCAACTGGCTGCCCAGCATGGCTGTGGCGATGGCCAGTGCCCAGGCGCGTGCCCGATTGCCGTCACCCATCAGCACCAGGTCGCTGATCGCGCCCATGGTGCAGAAGTTGCTGCGTTGCACGGCGGCGCCGAACACGATCCCCAGCACCAGGCCGGCAAGATTGACGAGATAGGGCAGGGGCATGGCACTCATGACGGCTCGGCGATACGGTTGCGGGCTGTTGCGGCAGCAATTATGACGGGATGGCTGAGGATTATAGTATTTACATTATGGAAGTGAAGTATTATATTAATCAACAAAATATATCGTTAAATATGTTCGAAAGCCCTACGGAACCCCAGCCATGAGTCAGACTCTCGATGTCAAAGGCTTGAATTGCCCGTTGCCGGTCCTGCGCGCCAAGAAAGCGATGAAATCGGTGGCAAGGGGCGACGTGTTGACGGTCGAGGCGACAGACCCCAACACCATGCGGGACATGGCCGC
The DNA here is from genome assembly GCF_046297895.1 of Ferrovibrio sp. Classification (GTDB taxonomy): domain Bacteria; phylum Pseudomonadota; class Alphaproteobacteria; order Ferrovibrionales; family Ferrovibrionaceae; genus Ferrovibrio. The sequence goes on from NZ_JBKBHC010000006.1 coordinate 111,424, forward strand.
CCTGTGCGAGGCATCTGGCTTCACCCTGCTGTCGTCGGAGGAGCGGGGCGGCGTTTTCGTCTTCCGCATCCAGCAGGCCGCCTGAACACACTCTGGTTCCCGTTGCAGGAGTTGGCGCATCACCTTGAATGCGCTAGCCTGCGGACCTCGCGATTCAAGGTGTTTACGATGGCAAAGTTCTCGGCCGACGACATAGTTCCGGGCCAGCGTTTCGAGCAGCGGCATGGCTTCATTTGGCGCGTCACGCGCCTGATCCAGTTTCCCGGCGAGGACGCCATGCATGTCCAGCTGATCAACGAGCGGGATGCCAGCAGCACCAAGACCGTATCTGTCAGCGCCTTGCTGGACCGCAACCTGTTCAAGCTGGTCGAGAAATGATGCTGGCGGCGGCGCTTCCGATGCCTGTGCGCCGCCTGCTGGCCATGCTCGGCCTGTTTGCTCTCGTGGCCTGCGCCGCCGATACGGCGCCGCCCGCGCCACCGGTGGCAGCCGAGCCTCCACCACCGGTGGCGGTCGCTCCGCCCCCACCGTCGCCCCCGCCACCCCCGCCGCCGAATGTCTTTGCCGGCCATGTCGCCAGCTACAAGACATTGCTGGAGGCTGAAGCCGCCTGGCCCAAACTTTCGGAACGCTTCCCTGTCATGAGGGGCGCGGCCAAACGGTATGTCGAAGTCGATCTGGGCGGTGATCGCGGCAAGGTTTTCCGCTTGCTGCTTGGGGCTTTCCCGGATCGTCCGGCGGCTGCCGACTATTGCCGCAGCCTGCGGGGCGCTGGTGTGTATTGCGCGCCGCATGACTTGCCCGCGCCGGAAATGCCGGCGCCCACCGCGGCTACCCCATCCCTTTTGCAGCCCGCACCGCCGCCACAGGCCGCGACGCCGGCCCCAGCCCCCGCGGCAAACCCGCCCACTCCCGCGCCTGGCCCCAGGCCAGCCCCCACGCCGGCACAAGGCATGCCGGCCTCGGTGCTCAAACAGGGTTAACCCATCGTTAACCTGCAGTTGTGCCTGTATTGCTGTGTTAACAGTTTTCTGGCACAAACGATGTGTTGCGAAGGCGTCGCAGGCAGTTCCGTCCCGGGGCGGATGCACCGACTGGGCCTATTGCGGCAGACAGGCAGGTTGCTGCGGTGAATGAGGCGATCAAACCGGTTGTTCAGGAGACCCTGAAGCTGGTCGGCGTGGTGGAGAGCCAGAGCCGCGAACTGCTCGCCTTTTGCCAGGAGCCGGCCAACCTGTCGGGCTATTTCTCCGAATACAAACGCTTCGTCGAAAAGATCGAGCATTTCTACGTCTTCGTCGACCTAGTCGACGGACGCATCCCGGAATTCGATGAAAGCAAGCAGAAGCCCCTGCGCAAGCATCTTTCCAAGATCCGCTGGAAAATAACCATCCTCGAACTCGATACCACGCGGATCTACCTGATCAACATCCGCAGTTCCGGTCGTCGCCTGCCGCTGGGCTCGCGTGAATTCCTTTCCCGTCGTCTTGATCGCCTGAGCGAGATCGCCCAGTATTACGACCGGTTCGGCGAGGAGCACGACCTGCCGCCGATCAGTCAGGAACTGATCGAGGCCGTGCGCAAGCTGCTGGAGCAGAGCATCGAGAATGCGCCGCGGCTGGACGAGTTCCAGCCCGCGCCGCCGCCGCCCAAACTCTCGGCGACCCCGGCAATGCCTGCATCGAACCTGATGGCGCCGGAGGCGGTGTCGGTTTCGCGGTCGCTGTTCAATGTCGGCCTTCCCAGCCTGCCGCCCAAGCTGAATGTGAAAGAGCAATGGGGCCGCTTCTATGTCGAGAAGGGCTCGATCGTGGCCGTTTCACAGGCCTGCAAGTCGGCCGCGATTTCTCTCGACCAACTGGCGCAGAAGATCGGTGTCAGCCGCGTTGCGCTCACACTGATGCTGAGCGGGCAGGACCCCATGCCGCGCCCGGCCATGGAAAAGCTGCAGCAATTCATGGCCGACCAAGCCCGCATGTCGCAGCAGGCCGAAGCCCGCCGGCGCGGGCTCTAAGTTCCTCCAGATTGAGAAAACTTGGCTCCCGCATATCAGCTCACCCGGTAGCACACGGCAGAATAGTATATGCATACAGCAATTGCTTTGTTCGGCGGTATTGCCCTGCTGCTCGGGGGCGGGGAGATGCTGGTACGCGGTGCAGCCCGCTTCTCCGGGAATATCCGCATCTCGCCTCTTATGATCGGTCTCACCGTTGTTGGATTCGGCACCTCTATGCCGGAATTGGTAACCAGTATTGAAGCGGCAAGTATCGGTGCGGCGGGAATTGCAGTTGGCAATATCGTTGGGTCCAATATCGCAAATGGCCTGCTGATCCTTGGGCTATCTGCACTGGCATCGCCATTATCAATAGAAACCGCCGCATTGAACCGGGATTGCCGTGCCGTGATGGTGGCATCGGTTCTGCTGCTTGCAGCCGGCTTGACCATCGGACTCGGCCGGATTGCCGGCATCATCTTCCTGCTGATGCTGGTGGGGTATCTGGTGCTAGCCTACAGGCAGGAGAAGCGATCTTCTGTGCCCGGTGGGGTATCGCCGGCAATTCATGGTGTACGGCTGACCCCGGCGGCGATGGCTGCGCCGCTGCTGCCGATGTTTGCAGGGCTGGCTGGTGTGATCTTCGGGGCGCAGATTCTGGTTCAGGGCGCTGTAGCTTTGGCTGACTCGGCGGGTTTGTCTCACTCGTTGATTGGCCTGACGATCGTAGCGGTCGGCACCTCTTTGCCGGAACTGATAACCTCTATAGTGGCTGCCGTCCGCAGGCAGGGGCAGATTGCGCTCGGCAACGTGCTGGGCTCAAACATCTTCAACATCTTCGGCATCGGTGGCGTGACTGCTATGGTGGCGCCCGGGCCGGTACCGCCTGAAATGACCTCGGTGGAATTGCCGCTGTTGGTTGTTTCCACGGGTCTGATCATCGTTTTTTCGGTATCGGGGCGCGAGATCAGCCGTCGTGAGGGTGCGTTGCTGGTGCTGGCTTATCTGACCTACCTGGCTTACGCGATCAATCGCGCCTGAAGCGCACAGGCTGGCAATTATTCTGCAGCGATCAGGTCGGCAAGCAGGGCTGCACCGAATGGCCAGTCGCCAAGGCCGGAGGATGAGTTGAGATGCCCACAGGCGCCGGCATCGATGAACCGCGCACCCCAGCAACGCGCGAAATATTGCGCCCTGCTGAAATCCACAAAGGGGTCATCCCGACTCGCCACCACAACGGCAGGGCAGCCAAACCGTGCCAGCGGCATCGGCCGGAAGCCATGGGTCTCGGGCGGCGTATGGCTGTCGGAATCGATATCCGCAGGTGCCACCAGCAGCGTGCCATGCAGATTGCCGCCATGACGTGCGATCCAATGGGCGGCGAGCGAACAGGCCAGGCTATGCGCCACCACCAGCGGGGGCGCCGGGCAGGCGCGGATCGCGGCATCGAGTCGGGCGAGCCAGTCGGCGAAGTCTGGCTTGTCCCAATCGGCCTGTTCGACGCGGATGAAATCGGGATTCAGCTGCTGCCAGCGGGTTTGCCAATGCTCCGGGCCGGAATTGCCCAGGCCGGGCACGATCAGCACCGAGGGGCGCAGCGGCTGCATAGCTTCAGCCAGCCGCCTCTTGCAGCCGGGCCAGCGTTTCCTCGCGGCCCAGCACGGCGAGAACGTCAAAGATCGGCGGCGACACGGTGCGGCCGGTCAGCGCGGCACGTAGCGGCTGTGCCAGCTGGCCCAGCTTGACCTGCTGAGTCTCGCTTAACGAACGGATCGCGGCTTCGGTATTGGCGGCGGTCCAGTCGGAAACCTGGTACAGCTTATCGATCATGGTCTTCAGCCGCGCCTTTGCGGCATCATCCAGATGCTTCTGTGCAGCGGCATCCGGCTGGATCGGGCGCTGGGCAAATAGGAACAGCAGGGCCTCGGCCAGTTCGTTCAGGTCCTTGGCGCGTTCTTTCACGGCCGGCAGGATCATTTTGATCTGCGCCTGCTCGGCCTGATTCGGTGCACGGCCGGCATGTTTCGCGATGAACGGCAGCGCCGCCTGCAGCAGGTCGTCATCGCCGCTATGGCGGATGTAGTGGCCGTTCAGGTTGTTCAGCTTGGCGAAATCGAAACGAGCCGGCGAACGGCCGACATGGTCAAGGCCGAACCATTCGATCGCCTGCTCGGTGGAGATGATCTCCTCGTCACCATGGCTCCAGCCCAGCCGCAGCAGGTAGTTGCGCATTGCAGCCGGCAGGTAGCCCATATCGGCATAGGCCTCGGTGCCCAGCGCGCCATGGCGCTTGGACAGCTTGGCGCCATCCGGCCCGTGGATCAGCGGAATATGCGCAAATTCCGGCACCGGGAAGCCGGCGGCAAGATAAAGCTGCGTCTGCCGTGCGGCGTTGGTGAGATGGTCGTCGCCGCGGATGACGTGGGTCACGCCCATGTCGTGGTCATCGACCACGACCGAGAGATTGTAGGTGGGGGTACCGTCGGAGCGCAGGATGATCAGATCGTCGAGCTGCTCGTTCTGGAAGGTCACGTCGCCCTGGACGTGATCCCTGATCACGGTGGCGCCGGCCTGCGGCGCCTTGAAGCGCACCACCGGCTTCACGCCGACCGGCGCATCTTTGGGGTCGCGGTCGCGCCAGCGGCCGTCGTAGCGCATCGGCCGGCCCTCCGCCTTCGCCTTGTTGCGCATCTCTTCCAGTTCTTCGGGCGAGCAGTAGCAATGATAGGCCTTGCCCTCTGCCAGCAGGCGATGCGCCACCTCGGCATGGCGCTTCATGCGGGCGAACTGCATCACCGGTTCGCCGTCCCAGTCCAGCCCCAGCCACTTCAGGCCCTGGAAAATCTTGTCGACCGCATCCTGGGTCGAGCGTTCGCGGTCGGTATCCTCGATGCGCAGCAGGAAGGTGCCGCCGTGATGGCGGGCGAACAGCCAGTTGAACAGGGCCGTACGGGCACCGCCGATATGCAGGTAGCCGGTGGGCGAGGGGGCAAAACGGGTAACGACTTTGGTCATCGGGCAATCCGGAAAGCGAAGGAAGCAGGGTTTTAGCATACGGGGGCAGGCGGGCAAGCCGCGTTCCCGTTTTGCACGGATTGGCGGAAGCAGGGCTTGCATGCAGAGAATTCAGCCATGGCGCGGCCGGCCCGATTTCTCCTGGGGCAGCGGGTTGCCGCCGGCCTGACCGCCGGCTGGCGCGACCTGCGCGATTTCGACGCCGCCACCTGTTTCCTGTCGGAACGGGAGCGCTGGTTCCTCTGGCTGCCGGCCCTACTGGGCAGCGGCATCGTCCTGTATTTCCTGCTGCCGGCCGAGCCGCCCCTGCTGCCATCGCGGATGGGCATTGCCGCCGGGATTGTGGTGCTGTTGCTGGCGCTGCGCCGACCGCCCTGGCATTTGCCGGTGCTGGCTGCTTTTGCGGTTTGCTGCGGCCTGTGGCTGGCCGCCGAACGTAGCGCGGCTGTCTCGGCGCCGGTGCTGCAGCGGCCGAGTGGCGCAGTATGGCTGGAGGGCCGCGTGGTCGAAGTCGAACCGCGCGATGCCGGCCATCGCCTGCTGCTCGACGATCTGGTGCTGCCGGGATTTACCGCGGCTGAGACGCCGCAACGCCTGCGTATCACGTTGCGGCGCGATGGCGATCCGCTGTGGCCGGGCGATCGCATCCGGGTCCGTGCCATGCTGCTGCCGCCACCGGAACCCGCCATGCCCGGGGCCTTCGATTTCGCGCGGTATGCCTGGTTTCGGCAGATCGGCGGCGTCGGTTATGCGATCAGTACGCCCGAGGCCATGCCGAGCGGCGAGGAGGCCGGCCTGCGCGACAATGCCATGCTGGCCCTGAGCGCCCTGCGGCAAGACTGGACGCGGCGCATTGCGGCGCAAACCGAAGGTGCTGGCGGAACCATCGCCACGGCCCTGATGACCGGCGTGCGCGGACCGATCCCCGATCACATCGATGCCGCCTTTCGCGATTCCGGACTGGCACATGTGCTGTCGATCTCGGGCCTGCATCTTACTCTTGTGGCTGGATTGCTGTTTTTCCTGGTGCGTGCCGTGCTCGCCCTCAGCCCGGCTTTAGCGCTGCGCTATCCGATCAAGAAATGGGCGGCCGGCGTGGCGCTGCTGGGCGCGCTGGCCTATACGCTTGTCTCTGGCTCCGCTTTGCCCACCCTGCGCGCCCTGTTGATGATTGCGCTGGCATTGTTGGCCGTGATGCTCGATCGACGTGCCATCACGCTGCGCGCCGTGGCATGGGCGGCGCTGCTGATGCTGGTTCTCTGGCCCGACAGCCTGCTCGACCCCGGATTCCAGATGTCGTTCGCCGCCGTCACCGCCCTGGTGGCGGCGTTCGAGGACCTCGCGCCGCGCCTGACGCGCTGGCGCCAGCAGGCCGGAGGATTGCGCATTGCCCTGCTGTGGCTGATCGGGGTGATGGCCGCTAGCCTGGTGGCGGGACTCGGATCGTCGCTTTTTGCCGCCTACCATTTCAACCGTGTGGCCGATTACGCGCTGATCGCCAACCTGCTGGCGGCGCCGTTGGTGGATTTCTGGATCATGCCGCTGGTCGTGCTGGCCTTCATCCTGATGCCGCTGGGGCTGGAAGTGCTGGCGCTGACGCCGATGGTGTGGGGCGTCGATCTGCTGATCGCGCTGGCACAATGGGTGGCGGGTTGGCCCGATGCAGTCGGCACCGTGCCGGCGATGCCCGGCTGGGGTCTTGCCGGGGTTACGCTCGGCGGTTTGTGGCTCTGCCTGTGGCGGCGGCGCTGGCGCTGGCTGGGTGTCATCAGCATCTGTGCCGGCGCCGCTTCCCCCTGGCTGGCAGCGCAACCCGACCTGCTGGTCTCAGGCGATGGCCGCCTGCTGGCAGCCCGCGCGCAAGATGGCCACGTTTATTTCTCCAGCACACCACCGCGGGGCTTCACGGCCGAAGCCTGGTGGGAAAGGCTGGGGGCGCCGCCGCTCTATCCATGGCCGGCGCTGAGGCGTAACGAAACCGAAGGCCGCGCCGGCGCCGATGGCAGCCTGCGCTGCGATCCCGCCGGCTGCGCCTGGCGCCATCAGGGCTTTCTTGTCGCGTTTCCCAGACAGCCGCAGGCCATCGCGGAAGACTGCCGCCACGCCGATGCCGTGATTGCCACACAGATGCCGGTTCGCTACCGCTGCCCATCTGCGCGGGTGGTGATCGACCGCAATGATCTGTGGCGCAATGGCACCCATGCCTTGTATCTGGACGCCCAGGCCGGCATCCGCGTCGTGACGGTGGCGCATGTGCGCGCCCGGCGGCCATGGGTGATCGCCAGAGGGCATGGCGCCATGCGCGACAATGAAATCGCTCCGTGACGGACAGGCAAGCGGGCAAGAAAAAAGGCGGGATGCCCCGCCTTTTTCCGAAATCGTGACGCCCTGTCTCAGTAGCGCCGCAGCAGGCCGACCAGCCGGCCCTGCACCTTGACCCGGTCTGGCCCGAAGATGCGGGTCTCGTAGGCCGGATTGGCGGCTTCCAGGGCCACAGAGTTGCCTTTGCGGCGCAGGCGCTTCAGCGTCACTTCCTGATCGTCGACCAGGGCGACCACGATGCTGCCGTTCTCGGCGTTGTCGCTGCGCTGGATGATCACGGTGTCGCCGTCCATGATGCCGGCATCCACCATCGAATCGCCGGCCACTTCCAGGGCGTAGTGGTCGCCATTGCCGAGCAGACCGATGGGCACGTCGATCTGGGTGCTCATGTCGCGCAGGGCCTCGATCGGCGTGCCGGCGGCGATGCGGCCGTAAAGCGGCAGGGTGACAATGTCGCGCGCATTATAGGGGCTGACATTCACCGGCGTGCCCTGCATTGGGCCGCCGCCCTCGACAGCGCGGGGCGTGAGGCGGTTGCGCGGAGCCGCAGGACGGACATTGCCGCCGCCCACACCGCCGCGGGTCGGCACGGCCGAATCGGGCAGGCGCAGCACTTCCAGCGCGCGGGCACGGTGGGCGAGGCGGCGGATGAAGCCACGCTCCTCCAGGCCGGTCACCAGCCGGTGGATGCCCGACTTGGACTTCAGTTTCATCGCCTCTTTCATTTCCTCGAAAGAGGGAGAGACGCCGGTCGTTTCCAGCTTCTCGTGAATGAACAGCAGCAGGTCGTGCTGCTTGCGGGTCAGCATGGTCAGCCTCCTCGGTCTGGGTTCGGCCGCCCTGGTTCCGTCCATCGCGGCCCGCCGAGACGCGAGTCCTGCGAAAACGGAGAGCCGGAAATGGGATCCAGCCAAGCGGAACGAACAAGAAACCCACGAAATGTTCTAATGAGGTTCTGCATTCGGGTCAAGTATTTTTCCACAGGCCTAGGGATATATGTGGGGTAGGTCCCGCCCTGACCCACCTACAGGTTGGGTAGTTTCGCCTCTCAGCCCGGCGGCCCGGGCTTTACGGAGCCATTCGTACCGGGAAATATGGCGGCATAACAAAACCCCAGCACGGCCAGAAGGCCGACGGGACCGGATCGTCTGGCCCGGGGGGATGGAGGATGATTATGGGTATTCGCCAGAAGCTCACCCTGGCCATCGCCGTGCTGGCGGGCCTGACGCTGGTCTCAAATGTCATCGGTGGATTTTTCTTCGGTCGCGTGCAGGGCAGCTATGCCAGCATCACCGGCACCAATCTGCCGGCCGTCGTCTCGGCCCTGAATCTTGCGGCGAGCAGCGCCGAATTGACGGCCAATGCGCCGGTGCTGGCCAGTGCGATGACCGATGCCGACCGCGAGAAGGCTGCCGCCGATCTCAAGGCCAAGCAGGATGAGTTGAAACAGGTGGTGGAGCGGGTGAAGGCCACCGCGTCGCCCGAGCAGGCCGAGCAGATCGAAGGCATCGACAAGGCCATCGAGACGCTCGACCGCATGATCGCCCAGATCAACCGTTCGGTGAATGCGCGGTTGACATACACGGCTGACCGCGAACAGCTCCTCAGCAAGATCAATGCGGATTATCTCAGCTTTCAGGCCCAAATCCGTCCCGCGCTGGACCGGGCGATCTATGAACTGCGCCAGCCCAATGCCAAACCGGCGGTGGCCGAGGCCGCCAACGCGCTGATCGCCGCCGGCAATGCAGTGAACCAGCTTGTCGGCGTGCTGGCGGTGGCCGCGCAGGCGCCAAGCAATGCCGAGCTCGACAAGCTGTTCGCAGAATTCTCCAAACTGAACAGCACGGCGCTCGAAGAGCTCGATTGGGCCTCCAAGCAGTTCGATATTTCCGAGCTGCTTGCCACCACGCAGAAGCTGCTGGGCTACGGTCAGGGCGCCGAAAGCATGTTCGGCGTGCGACGCGGCGAATTGCGGACGGTGAACACCGCCGGCACGGCATTGAATCTCGCGCGCAATGCCGCGGCGGAACTGTCGGGCAAGGTTCAGGCCCTGGTCGATGCGGCAAGCAAATCGGCCGATGGCGCGGCGACGCAGGCGGCCAGTCAGTCGAATATGGCGCAGATCGTTCTGGTCGTCATCACCGTGCTCTGCCTGGGCATCGCTGCGCTGATCGGGGTTTTCTTCGTGGGGCCGCAGGTCACGGCGCCAATCGACAGGCTGACGGCGGCGGCGCGACGCCTGGCCGAGCGCGACTGGTCGGTGGAACTCGAGGAGACGAAGCGTAATGACGAGTTGGGCGAGATGGCGCGTGCCATCGAGGTGTTGAAGACCAGTGGCCAGGAAAACGAGACGCTGCAGCGCGAAGTGGAACAGGGCCGCACCGAATTCGAACGCCAGCGCAAGGCACAGGAGGAACTGCTCGAACAGGCCATCGGTCAGATCGTGTCGGCGGCAACGGCTGGCGATCTGACGCGCCGCATCGACGCCAACGCGCTGCAGGGCGTCATGCATACGCTGGGGATCGGCGTGAACGATCTGCTGAGCACTGTGGAGCGCGCACTGAATGACCTGGGGCAGATGTTGGAGGCGTTGGCCCATGGCGACCTGACGCATCGCATCGACGGCAACCATCGCGGCCTGTTCGCGCAACTGGCCGAGAATGCCAACACGCTGGCCGGCAAGCTGGCCGAAATCGTCGGCCGCCTGAGCCAGACGGCGGGCAACGTGCGCGACGCATCAGCCGAAATTTCCGTCGGCAGCAACGATCTGGCCCAGCGCACCGAGCAGCAGGCCGCCAGCCTGCAGCGCACAGCCGCTTCGATGGAGGAAATCACTGCCACCGTTCGGCACAATGCCGACAATGCCCGACAGGCGAGCCAACTGGCGGTCACCGCCCGCGACACGGCCGACAAGGGCGGTGTCGTCGTCAACCGTGCCGTCGCTGCGATGGGGCAGATCGAGGACAGCGCGCGCAAGATCGTCGATATCGTCGGGCTGATCGACGAGATCGCCTTCCAGACCAACCTGCTGGCGCTGAATGCGAGCGTGGAGGCCGCGCGTGCGGGCGAGGCGGGCAAGGGCTTTGCCGTGGTGGCGCAGGAGGTGCGTGCCCTGGCGCAGCGGTCGGCCAATGCCTCGAAGGACATCAAGGCTCTGATCCAGGAATCGAACACCCAGGTGCGCGACGGCGCCAAGCTGGTGAACGAGGCGGGTGGATCCTTGAGTGGCATCGTCGATGCGGTGAAGCGCGTGGCCGGCATCATCGAGGAAATATCGATCGCCAGCCAGGAACAGGCCTCGGGGCTGGACGAGATCAACGATGCCGTGGCGCAGATGGACGAAATGACCCAGCGCAACGGTGCATTGGTGGAAGAGACCACGGCATCGGCCCAATCGCTGGCCGATCAGGCGCGCGACCTGGCGGCATCCATAACCTTCTTCCGGCTTGCTCAGGACGCAGAGGCAAGAGCGGCCGAATAGATCGCCGCATCGCGTTCGGAGAAACAGCAGAAGACGATGTGTTCGGGCCTGGGCTGCGCCGATGCCCAGCGCCGAGCCTCTGCGACGGCGATTGCCGTGGCGGCTTCCAGCGGATAGCCGAAGATGCCGGTCGAGATCGCGGGGAAGGCGATGCTGGCAAGCCCGTGCTGCAGCGCCAGTCCAAGACTGTTGCGGTAGCAGGCCGCCAGCAGGGCTGGTTCGCCCTGCGCGCCGCCCTGCCAGACTGGTCCGACCGTGTGGATGACGTGGCGGGCGGGCAGGCGGTAGCCGGCCGTGATCCGCGCCTCGCCGGTGGGGCAGCGGCCGATGCGCCGACATTCGTTTTCAAGTTCCGGCCCGGCGGCGCGATGGATGGCGCCGCAGACCCCGCCGCCCGCCAGCAGGCTTTCATTTGCCGCATTGACGATGGCGTCCACCTGCAGGCGCGTGATGTCTCCGGTGATGACGGATATCCGTGTGTCGGTCATGGCCGAATCCTAGCAGGATTGCGAATCGCCGGCAGGGGCCGTCTTTACCTTTCGCTAACCAAGGCGAAACGACAATGGGGGCAACGCTTTGCACGCTGCGCTTGCCGTGCCTGCCGCAATCCTTTAACCGGGTCGAGATGAGCGATCCTGCTGACACGCCGCCGCTGAGACTGAAGCCGCGCCGCGCCGCCACCGCACAATCGGCAGCCGGCGCCTACGGTGCCGTGCAGGCCCAGGCCGCGCCGGGGCGGGTCATTCCGCCGCCACCGTATGCTACCGCAACGCCATCGGCCAGACCGCGTGGGTTCATTGCTGCGAACTGGCCGCTCATGACTGCCGCTGCCGCCCTTCTGGCCGGCGGCGTTGCTGTCGGCATGCTGGTCGGGCCTGCACCGGTGCCAAAGCCGGCCGTGGCCGCCGTCGCGCCGTTGCCGAAGACGCAACCCGCCCCCGCGCCGGTTGTGCCCTCCCAGCCTGCTGCTCAGGAGCAGGGCTGGCGCCCGGTCTCCGATCTTGCCCGCATAGCCGTGGCGCCGCCGCCGCCGCCCATGCTGCCGACGGTTGCCCTGTCCACGCCGGCGATTGAGACGAGCCCACAGGTTACGGCTGTTGCTCCTGCGGGTGCTTCTGCGGTTGTCCCCGCGCCGGCGCCGGCACCCGTGCCGGTGCAAACCGAAACTGTCACGGCCGTGGTTCCTGCCCCGGCGCTGGGTACTGAACCAGCGCCCAAGGCTGACGTCTCGCCCAAGGCTGACGTCTCCAGGAGGGGGCGTGCCACGCCCGAGGGCCCGGTAACCGTGCATCGTATCGGGCCCAAGCATGTCGATCCCGCAGTGCAGCTCGCTGCCGCCGTGCCGCCTCCGTCGCTCGCGGCGCGTGGTAGCAGCGACATGCAGGCCTGGCGCGCCCGTGCCGTGCCACCGCCGGCCGGCGCGAAGCCTCCCTTCGTTGCCATCGTCATAGACGATGCGGGTCTTGATCGTCGCGGTACCCAGCGCGCGATCAAGCTGCCTGGCCCGATCACGCTGTCGTTCATGAGCTATGCCGCCGACCTCTCGGAGCAGGCCGCCGCCGCGCACGTCGCCGGCCATGAAGTGATGCTGCACCTGCCGATGGAGCCTCTGGATGCCAAGCGGCACAATCCGGGGCCAAACGCGCTTTATGTCAATCTCGATGCCGTCGAGCTGCAGCGTCGGCTGGACTGGCATCTCGACCGTTTCAGCGGCTATGTCGGCGTGAACAACCACATGGGTAGCCGCTTCACCGCCGATGCAGCCCGCATGACACAGGTGATGGAGGCTCTGGGCCGCCGCCAGGTCTTCTGGCTCGACAGCTTGTCAGGGCCGAGTTCCGCCGGGCCGGCGCTGGCGCGCAATCGCGGCCTGGATGCCGCCGAGCGCGATCTGTTCCTCGATGACGATCGTTCACCCGGCATCGGCCACGAGCTTGCCGCGATGGAGCGCATCGCGCGCGCCCGTGGCGACGTGATCGCCATCGGCCATCCCCATGCCTCCACCCTGACTGCGCTGGAAACCTGGATGGCGAGCGCGAAGGCAAAGGGCTTTAGCGTGGTGCCGGTCAGCACCGTGCTGCTGCGCCGCCAGCAGCAGGAGCGCTGAAAAAAACGGCGTGACATTCCGGTCGGCCCCGCGCAGTCTGGACCGAGAGGAAACCGATCCGGATGGCCGCCCGTGCTGCAGGGCATCGAAAGCATATTGATCGAGCACTGGGCGGCACTGTTCCGCTATGCCCTGACCTTGACCGGCGACCGCGAGGCCGCCCGTGATCTGATGCAGCAGGCGGCGCTGAACGCGCTTGCCTCCCGCGCAACCCCGCCGCAGAGTGGCCGCGAGCAAGCCTGGGCCTTCAAGGTGCTGCGCAACGCCTGGATCGACCAGTACCGGCAGGAACGCAGCTCGCCCATCGTTGATGCCGCCGCAACCGGCATGAACCGCGAGGAGGCGCCGGCGCCATGGTATTATGACGACCGCCTGCTGGATGACATGGCGGTGCGCGAGGCTCTTGAGAAGATCGACTTGCATCATCGCGAGGTGGTTGCACTGGTGGATATACAGGGGTTTCGTTATGCGGAAGCCGCAGAGATCCTGCATGTGCCGGTCGGCACGGTGATGAGCAGGTTGAGCCGCGCGCGGCTGTTGCTGCTGCAGATTATCGGCGGCAAGGTACAGGTTCTGGAAAAGGCACGGAGACGCCGGTCGTGACGCCCTCGTGGGATATGCTGAATGCCTATGTCGATGGCGAGCTGGATGCCGCCAGTGCGGCACGGGTGGCGGCTGCCGTGGCGGGCGATCCTGATCTTGCGGCCCGGGTGGCGACGCTGACGCGGCTGAAGGCCAGCGCGGCGGATGCCATGCCTGCCGATATGCCCGACATGCCGCCGCAAGTCCTTTCGCGACCCCATTATCGCCGCCGACCGACTGCCCGTCTTGTGCTTGCCGTGGCCTCCCTGCTGCTGGCGATCGGCTTTGGTGCGGCAGCACTGGTCGCAATCTGGCCGGCAAGAGACAACGCCCCCGCTGCCCTGGTGGCCGCGGCGGGTTTGCACCGCACCTGGATAGATGCTCCAGCCGGGATCAATGGCCTGTCCGGCATGCTTCGCCCCAATCCGGCCACGACGCCACTGGCATTGACTGAAATTCCCGATCTTAGTGCCGCCGGCCTGATGCTCAGCCATGTCGTGCCGGCTGCTGCGCCCGGGCAGGGGAGCGGACAGGGCAGCATCCTGCTGGGCTTTCGCGGGCCACGGGGTTGCCGGGTAAGCCTGTGGATCGGCGGGGCTTTACCAGAATTTACGACCACACCGGTGCGTCAGCAGGTCGACGACCTCTCGGTTTTCGTCTGGCGCGTTGAGCATACGGGCTATGCCCTGATGACCCGCGACATGGATGCGCAGCGCTTCGTCACCCTCGCTTCGGCCGTGGCGCGTATTACCCACGAGCATTTCCAGGTCGACACCCTGACCCGTATGGCACTGCAGCAATCAGCCGATCCGGCGCTGCCGTGTCCGGCCTGATGGCCCCGGGCGGAAATTTTTCACACGCTGTGGAATAAAACGACCCAGCCTTCCGTCTTACTCCATACAAGCCCGTTTCCATGAAGAGGCGGGCAGAAGCGGAGGATGCGCCATGGCAAAGGGTTGGAAAGAACGCGGCTTTTTCGAACTGTATCGGGACGACCCCGAGCGTGCCGACGCGCTGGTTTTCGGCCGTCGCAGCGGTGCCAGCCGGCGCGGTTTCCTGCAGGGGGCCGGCCTTGCCACGATGGGCGCTATGGTGGGCGGCGCAATTCCCTTCAGCGGCAGCATGCCGTCCGGGCTGATTCCGGCGGCCATGGCGCAGGGTAGCAGCGCTGCTCCGAAAATCCTGAAGATGGACGGCAAGGCGGAGCTTGTGATTCTGGGTGATAAGCCCCTGGTGGCCGAGACGCCGGAACATCTGCTCAACGACGATATCACGCCGAACGACAAGATTTTCATCCGTAACAATGGCATCGTGCCAGACCAGTTTGCCGGTGATCCGAACGGGTGGGCCCTGACCATCGACGGCGAGGTCAATACCGCGCTGAAGCTGACGCTGGGCGAACTGAAGCAGAAGTTCAAGCCGGTGACCTATGCCCTCCAGATGGAATGCGGCGGCAATGGCCGCGCGGCCTTCGAACCGAAGGCCAGCGGCAACCAGTGGGGCAACGGGGCCATTTCGAACGCCCGCTGGACCGGCGTGCGTCTGAAGGACGTGCTCGAGGCAGCGGGCCTGAAATCCAGTGCGGTCTATACCGGGCATTACGGTGCCGATCCGCATCTTTCGGGCGATGCCAGCAAGCCGGCGATCAGCCGCGGTGTGCCCATCGCCAAGGCGATGGAGGAACACACCATCATCGCCTATGCGGTGAATGGCGGCCCAATCCCGAACGTGCATGGCTTTCCCCTACGCCTGATCGTGCCGGGCTGGCCGGGGTCTGCCTCGCAGAAATGGCTCAACCGCATCTGGATCCGCGACCGGGAGCATGACGGTCAGGGCATGACAGGCACCAGCTATCGTGTGCCGGTCAAGCCGATGATTCCGGGCTCGAAAGCCGATCCCAGCAATTTCCGTATCATGGAATCGATGCCGGTGCGCTCGATCATCACCAACATTGCCAATGGCACCGAATTGAAGGCCGGCACACGGGCCATCGCCCTGAGGGGGCATGCCTGGGCCGGCGAGCATTCCGTGTCGGAGGTTCATGTCTCGGCCGATTACGGCCAGACCTGGCGCAAGGCGAAAGTGGGCAAGGCGGCCAACAAATATGCCTGGCAGACCTGGAATGCCGACCTCACTGTGCCATCGGAGGGATATTACGAGTTCTGGGTTCGCGCCATCGACAGCACCGGCCGTGGCCAAAGCCATGCGGCGGCCAACTGGAACCCGCAGGGGTATGGCGGCAACGTGATGCATCGCATCGCCGTGCTGATCCCCGCCTGAGTCCTGAGAGGGTTTCGCATTGATGACGCGTTGGTTTGCTGCCGTTGCCATGGCGGCGTCGCTGGCCTTTGCTGCCGGCGGCGCCGTCCTTGCCCAGTCTTCACCTGCCGAGCGGGAACCTGAGGAACCGACGGTGTTTCCGGATGGTGAATACCGCGATGAGGTTTTCTATGTCTGTACGGCCTGCCATGGTTCGGATCTCGTGCGGGCGCAGGGGCACAGCCGCGAGCGCTGGGCCGAGGTGCTGACCATCATGGTCGAGAAGCACAACATGGCGCCGTTGGAGGGCGAGGACCTAGATAAGACACTGGATTACCTAGCCAAGGCATTTCCGCCGAAAGGCCGCGGCTATACCAATCCGTTCCTGAACCGGACGACGAATTAGGATTTGGTGAAGCGGTAGGCGCAACCGGCGGTCATGCGGCCGTCTTCCACGCGGATGCATCCATCCACGCGATCTGCCAGGTGGAAGCGCTTGTCGGCACAGGCCAGCAGGTAATCCTCGGCATGACTGTAGCGGCCGGTCGGAAGCAGGGTGTATCCGCTGCCCGGCGCGCCGAGTTCGGTTGTGAACATGAAGGTTCCGCCCGGCGCCAGTATCCTGCCAAGTTCCGTGAACAGGTCATCCAGCTTGCCGATATAGATCAGCGTATCGGCTGCCAGCGCGACATCGTAGGCGTTGTCGGCGAAGGTTTTAAGCGCGGCATGCAACTCGCTCTGATACAGGCTGTCGTAGATGCCGCGTCGGTCAGCCTGCTGCAGCATGCCTGGTACCATGTCGACGCCGTCAAGTTTGCCGGCATAGGGGCGGAATGGCACGCCGCTTAGTCCAGTGCCGCAACCGAGATCGACAATGTTACGACCGGCATCAGTGGGCCAGCCGGCATTGACGGCGAGTTGCCGCAGCATCTCCGGCCCGCGATAGGCAAGACGCGAGAGGTGGTTGTCGAAATGCGGAGCCCGGCTGTTGAACAGCCAGTTGACGAACGTCTCAGGCGCGCGCTCCGGTTTGCTGCCCTGCAACGAGGCCAGCAGGTGGCCGATCACGCCGGATTGCGGCGCCAGTTGCCGGGCGCGCTGTAGGCTCTCGATAGCGGCGGCATTGCGCTTCAACTCGATCTGGCTCATTGCCAGTCCGAGCCACGACAATGCGCTGTCGGCCTGGATCACCGCCTTGGCGAAGCAGCTTTCCGCCTCGGCATGGCGACCGGCTTCCAGGGCGTGAATGCCCCGTTGCTCCCAGCGGATATGGTCGATTTCGACAGGGTGTTGCATGGCCCCAAGCTAGGCTTGTGGGGGCGGTAAAGCGAAGCAATTAATTGGATTTATTATTGTGTGGGTTTACAGATCGCTAACCATACCGATCGCGGGACCTGCTGAAACGGAATTGACTATGGTCAGTCCTCGCCGCCCATCGCCTTCTGCAGGGTCTCGGCGTCGTAATTGGGGCCGATGGACATGGCGCAAATCCGCGAAATATGGGTGAAAGGCAGGCCGCTTTCCCTGGCCCAAGCATTCATCTGGCTCTGGATTTTCAGCCGGTCTCGCTTCGCCGTCGGATTCTCGGGGATATCCACGCTAGCATCGCGCAGACACAGCACCACATCACGCGAGGCGATCCAGCTGTCGCGACCAAGAAAGCGGATCAGGTACTGGCCGGTATTGCCGCCCAACCGAGAGCCGCGCTTGGCCAGCAGATCCAGCAATCCCACCTGATCCTCCATCGGCCAGGTGGCCAGCAGCTTGCCAAAGCTGCCGTATTCGCCGGCGATGTCCATGACGAAGCGGGCATTGTCGCGCACGGAGCGGATTTTCTGCGGGTTGCGCACGATACGCTTGTCGGAGGCCAGTTTCTCCCAGAATTCATCGGGCTTGTGCAGCAGCTTGCGCGGTTCGAAACCCAGGAAGGCGGCCTCAAAGCCGTCCCACTTGTTTTCGATCACGCTCCACACGAAGCCGGCGGAAAAGACGCGCTTGGCCATCTCGGCCAAGGCACGATCATCCTTCAGCTTGGCCAACAGCCTGTGATCGGGCCTGGAGGGCAGCAGTTTCTTGAGGTTCGCTTCGCCGCCCTTGCGCTTGGCGGCGCGGGCGTGAATGGTCTTGAACGCTGTCGGCATGGCGGGCTTTCTCAGGCTGCGGGCTTGCTGAAGCGATAGGCGTGGCCGGGGATGGCCTGCTGGGCTTCGGTGCGAATGGCTCCATCAACGCGATCGGCGCAGGAGAATAGACCGTCGGCGCAGGCCTTGAGATAGGCATCGGAATGCTGGTAGCGACCGGATTTGACCAGGGCGAAACCTTCGTCGCAGGCTTCCACGGTGAACAGCAGATCACCGCCGGGCCTGAGCGCGGCGTGCGCCAACCGGAAGAATTCGGCGACATCCCCGATATAGACCAGGGTGTCGGCGGCGACGACGGCATCATAGCTGCCAGCCGGCAGCCGGCGCAGCACAGCATGGGCCTCGCCATGCCAAAGATGGTTGTAGATCCCCCGTTTCAACGCCTGTTCCAGCATGCTGGCGGATAGGTCCGCGCCCTCAAGGCGGCCGGCATAGGCCCGCAGGGGCATGCCGCTCAGTCCCGTACCGCAGCCGATGTCGATAATGTGCCGGGTACCGTCGGCAGCCCAGCCAGCGCGCTTGATCAGTTCGGCGAGCATCTGCGGTCCCTGATACTGAAGGCTGGTCAGATGCTGGTCGAAATTTGCCGCGTAGCCGTTGAACAGGAAGGTGATGTAATCATTCGGAGCCCGTGATGTGGTTTCTCCGGTCATCGCCTTCAGCAGGTGACTGATGATGCCGCAGGTCGGGCGCGCAATATGGGCGCGCTGCAGGCTGGCGACGGCATCGTCGACGCGGCGCTGGTTGATTTGACTGAAGGCGAGGCCAACCCACGAGAACTGACGGCTGTCGTCGTATGTCAGGGCCTTGGCAAAGCAGGCCTCGGCTTCGGCATGCTGGCTCCTGCTGTCGGCCTCGATGCCGCGGCGTTCCCATTCTTCCGCCTCGGTGGATGGATTGCTCTGCATGGCACAACGATAGCGCCGCACGGGACAACGCGGCAACCGGATTATGCCACCGGCAAGACCGAGTCGCGGGTTATTGGCTGCGCCCGCCGCGGCTGGCGTAGCGTTCGGCTTCCTCGGCGGCGCGGATCAGAGCCTTGGCCTTGTTGACGCATTCGACGTGCTCCGACATCGGGTCGCTGTCGGCCACGATGCCGGCGCCGGCCTGCACATACATGGTGCCGTCCTTCACCAGAGCGGTGCGGAGCGTGATGCAGGTATCCATGCTGCCGTTGGCCGAGAAATAACCCACGCCGCCGGCATAGAAGCTGCGCCGGACCGGTTCCAGCTCGTCGATGATTTCCATCGCCCGCACTTTCGGTGCGCCAGAGACGGTGCCCGCAGGGAAGCCGGCAAACAGGGCATCCAGCGCATCCAAGTCGGGGCGAATCTTGCCCTCGACGTTAGACACGATATGCATGACGTGGCTGTAGCGTTCGATCTGGTTGCGCTCGGTCACCTTCACGGTGCCGATCTGCGCCGTGCGGCCAACATCGTTGCGGCCGAGGTCGAGCAGCATCAGGTGCTCGGCCAGTTCCTTCGGATCGCTCAGCAGGTCTTCCGCCAGCACCTGATCTTCCGCGGGCGTGGCGCCGCGCTTGCGGGTTCCGGCGATGGGGCGGATCGTCACCGTGCCATCGCGCAGACGCACGAGGATCTCTGGCGAGGAGCCGACCAGGCAGGGCCCGCCGAGATTGAGATAGAACATGAACGGCGAGGGATTGGTTCGCCGCAGCGCGCGATAGAGCGCGAATGGCGGCAGCCGGAACGGCAGGCTGAAGCGCTGGCCTACCACTACCTGGAAGATATCGCCGGCAGCGATGTAGTCCTTCGCCTTGCGCACCATCGCCATGTAGTCGTCGGGCGACATGTTCGACTGCGGCTCGGGCAGGGCATCCAGGTCGGCGATCTGGTCGCGCACGGCGCCCAACGGGCGGTCGAGATCAGCCACCGCATCGCTGAGACGTTCGCTGGCCATGGCGTACGCGGCGCGGGCATCCATGCCGACCTGAGGCCGCACCGGGGTGACCAGGGTGATGATGTCGAGAACGGAATCGAAAATCGCCATTACGGTGGGGCGCATCAGCAGCCCATCGGGCAGACCGAGCGTGTCAGGATTGGCGTCCGGCACTTTCGGCTCGATCAGCCGCACCATGTCATAGCCCATGAAACCGACGATGCCAGCCGCCATCGGCGGCAGATGGCCCGGCAGGTCGATATGGCTTTCGGCCAGAAGTTTGCGCAGGGATGCAAGCGTTGGTTCGGCGCAGGGCTCGAAAGCATTCTGGTCGAAGCGGGCCTTCCGGTTGATCTCGGCCTTCTGTCCCTTGCAGCGCCATAGCAGGTCGGGCTTCAGGCCGATAATCGAATAGCGGCCGCGCACCGCCCCGCCCTCGATGGACTCCAGCAGGCAGGACCAGGGTCGCGTATCGGCAAGTTTCAGGAAAGCCGAAACCGGGGTTTCCAGATCGGCGACCAACTGGGTAGACAATACCTGTGCCTCGCCGGCCATATAGGCCTTGGCGAAGCTGGCATAGTCGGGCGTGATCTTCATCGTGGCGCGGATTACAGGCCAGTGGCGCGGATGCGGGCCGCCGGATCGATCTTCACGCCGATTTCCTTTTGCACCTGCTGGCGATACTGCTGCACCAGATCCTGCGCGATGCCGCCGGCCAGCTGCTGTGCGGTCTGCTCCTTCTGGCGCGCGACGGCAGCCGGATCGGCCGCCTCGACACGGATCAGCCGTGCGACGACGGCGTTGGCCGGATTGGCGCCGGCCGGGCCGGTGACAGTCTCCCCCGGCTTTGCGCCGAACAATGCACTGACCACCGCAGGAGACAGGGCGCGTTCGGCCGGCTGGCCGCCGCGTGACAGCGGTGCACTGAGCTGAACGATGACGCCCAGTGCGGCAGCTTCCTTAGCCAGATCGCTGCCGCCACGCAGACGTTCGGCGATCTGCTTCGCAGCCTCGGCGGCGGCTTCGCTGCGTCCGCGCTGCTGCAGGGCGACCACGACGCTGTCCTTCACCTCGGCCAGGGGGCGCAGCGCGGCCGGCTTGATGCCGACCGGCTTCACCACTAGGAAACCACCATCCGGCTGATCGACGATGTGCGGCTCGGCATTGGCATCCATGTCGAAAGCTTCGGTCAGGAAAGCCGGCAGCCTGGGCAGGGCATCAACAGGCTTGCCATCCGGGCCGGCGCCCTGTGCATCGACATCCTCGGCGCGATTGATGCCCGCTTTGTGCGTGCTGGCGATTTCGTCCAGGGTGGCGCCGCCGGCGATCTGATCGTCAACCTGCTGCCGCAGCTTGACTAGGCCATCCGCGGCCTTGCGCAGGGCGATCTGCTGACTCAGTTCGGCCTTTGCTTCTTCCAGGCTCTTGGTAGTGCCGGGCTGTATCGCCGTGACGCGGGCGAGATGCCAGCCGAAAGGCGAGGTCACCGGCTCGCCCACCTTGTTCAGTGGCAGGGCAAAAACGGCATTGGCGATGCCAGCCGGCAATTCGTCCTTGGTGACGGTGCCGAGCTTGACGTCTTCGGGTTTGAGTTTCTGCAGTCGTGCCGCCATGGCGATGAAATCCTCGCCCTTCTGCACGGCATCAAAGGCGGCTTTGGCCTCGGCCTCGGTGTTGAACACCACCTGCTCGACGCTGCGCCTTTCAGGTGTCACATAGGCGGTGCGGCTGGCCTCGTATTCCTCGCGCAGCTCCTCGTCGCTGACCGGCATCTGGCCGGCATAACCCTGCGGCGTGAAGGCGAGCCACGCCAGGCTGCGGCGCTCCGGCGCGGTGTAGGCCAGCGGATTGGCCTTGTAATACTCCTCGATCTGCGCCTCCGTCGGCATGGCCGGGGCCGGAAGTTTCGCGGCATCGACCACGAAATATTCCGCCAGCCGGCGTTCCAGCCGATAGCCCAGGATGGTGTCGACCATCGCGTCGGGAACAGTGGTCACGCTGCCGAACAGGCTGCCCAGCAACTGGGTGCGGGCCAGATCCTGGCGCAGCAGGGCGACCAGCATGGCCTCAGAATAGCCTTCATTGCGCAGATAGGTTTCGAAGGCCAGGCGGTCGAACTGGCCGGTGATGCCCTTGAAGGCCGGCGCATTGGTGATCGCCTCGCGCACCTGGGCATCGGTGATCATGATGCCGAGTTTGTCGGCGGCCTGCACATACAGCCTGTCCTCGATCAGACGATTGAGCACCGTCTCGTCCAGGCCGAGCTGGCGGGCCTGCTCTGCGGTGAAGCCACTGCCGAAGCGGCGCTGCAGGCTGCTGACCTCGCGGCGATAGGCGTCGGCGAATTCCGGCTGGGTGATCTTGGCCGAGCCGACGGTGGCCACGTCGCCGCCGCCGCCAAAGCCGCCGATATAGTCGCCGATGCCCCAGGCGCCGAAGCTGACGATCAGGAGAATCATCAGGCCCTTGGCAATCCACGAGGCGGCGCCGGAACGCATCTGCTGCAGCATTGAAAACACCCGAAAAAGTGAAGCGAAACAAAGGCTCCGGCCTGATCCTGCGACCCCGGCCGGAGCGGTCGGGCATAGTAAGGCCGGGGCGGGGAGGCGGCAAGGCGCCGGCTTTGCCTTTCGGGGCGGAACTTGCTAGGAGAAAGCCGCTTTTTCGCCCATCTCACAGCGATCTGAAAACGAGGTTTCCATGGCGGCGCGGCGCCCCCTGATTGTCGGCAACTGGAAAATGAACGGCCTGACGGCTTCCCTCGCCGAGGCCTCGGCCCTGGCCGGCAAGGTGAAGGTCCAGACCCCGCAGGCCGAACTGGGCCTCTGCCCGCCGGCCACCCTGGTGGCGGCAATGGCCGCTGCGCTCAAGGGCACGGGTGTCGGGGTTGGGGGACAGGATTGCCATGCCAAGGCCTCGGGTGCCCATACCGGCGACATCGCTGCCGAGATGCTGAAGGATGCCGGCGCTGCTTATGTGATCGTCGGCCATTCCGAACGCCGCGCCGATCATGGCGAAAGCGACGGGGCGGTGCGGGCCAAGGCCCAGGCGGCCCACCGCGCCGGCCTGGTTGCCATCGTCTGCCTGGGCGAAACCCTGGCCCATCGCGATGCCGGCGAGACCCTGAAGGTGGTGGCGGGCCAGTTGCGCGGTTCGCTGCCCGACGATGCCAGTGCCGCCAACACCGTGATCGCCTATGAACCGGTCTGGGCCATCGGCACCGGCCGCACGCCCACGCTGGAGCAGGTGGCCGAAGTACATGCCGCGATCCGGCAGGACCTTATGGCGCGTTTTGATGATGGCGCCGGTTTCCGCATCCTCTATGGCGGCTCGGTGAAGCCCGACAACGCGAGGCAACTCATGGCCGTGGCCGATGTGGATGGCGCGCTGGTCGGCGGCGCCAGCCTGAAGGCCAGTGATTTCTGGCCGATCATCGAGGCGAAAGGCTTCAAATAATCCCATGGGCGCCGAGGAGCGGGATCGGGACGGCAGCATCGCGGCACTTAAAAAAGTGGCCGCGCAGTTCGCCGTGTCCGTCACGCCGCATCTGCAGGCGCAGATCGACCCGGCCGATCCGAAAGACCCGATCGCGCGCCAGTTCCTGCCCGATGCGGCGGAGCTGGTGGCGCATGAGCATGAACGTAGCGATCCCATCGGCGACGAGGCTCACAGCCCGGTGGCCGGCATCGTGCACCGCTATCCCGACCGCGTCCTGCTCAAGCTGGTGAATGTCTGTCCGGTCTATTGCCGCTTCTGTTTCCGCCGCGAGATGGTGGGGCCGGGATCGAAAGGCCTGAGCGCCGAACAGCTTGATGCCGCCATCGACTATATCGCGCGGCATCCGGCGATCTGGGAGGTGATCCTCACCGGGGGTGATCCGCTGATCGTTTCGCCGCGCCGGCTGAAAGACGTGATGCAGCGGCTGAGTGCCATCCCGCACTTAAGCGTGGTCCGTATCCACAGCCGCGTGCCGGTCGTCGACCCCGGGCGCATCAGCGACGATCTGGTGGCGGCGCTGAAATCCGGCGACAAGGCCGTGTGGCTGCTGCTGCATGCCAACCATGCCCGCGAATTCGTGCCCGAGGCGGTGGCGGCGATCTGCCGCCTGGTGGATGCCGGCATTCCGATGCTGGGCCAGTCGGTGCTGCTGAAGGGCGTGAACGACAGCCCGGCGGCCCTGACCGACCTGTTCCGCGCCATGGTGGCCAACCGGATCAAGCCGCATTACCTGCATCATGGCGACCTGGCGCGCGGCACCAGCCATTTCCGCCTATCGCTGGAAGAGGGCCAGCAACTGATGCGCCGCCTGCGCGGCCACACCTCGGGCCTGCTGCAGCCGACCTATATCCTCGATATTCCCGGCGGCCACGGGAAAGTGCCGGTCGGCCCGGCCTATGCCGAGCCGCGGGAGGATGGAAGCTGGCAGGTCACCGACCCTTGGGGCTGCAGCCATCGGTATGACGATCTGGCGGTGGGCTAACCTGTTGGTTATACAGAAATATTGTTGAAGTGCGGGGCTTGCGGGCCGCAGGGGCTTTCCCTATCTGGTGTGAGGGTGTAAAAGCCCCCGGACTTTCGGAGACTCAAGACCATGATGACCTTCCTTCTGGTGGTGCATATCCTGCTGGCGCTGGCGCTGATCGGCGTCATCCTGGTGCAGCGCTCGGAAGGCGGCGCGCTGGGCATGGGCGGCGGTGGCGGCGGTTTCATGACCGCGCGCGGCCAGGCCAACCTGCTGACCCGCACCACGGCCATCCTGGCCACTCTGTTCATCTGCACCAGCATCGCGCTGGCGATCCTGGCCGGTGGCCATTCCAAGCCGCGCTCGATTCTCGACGCAGCCCCCGCCACAACGCCGTCGGCCCCCGCCGATTCGCAGAAGCCGGCCGTGCCCCTGTCGCAGTAAGTATCTGAATTTACAGATCGATTAAATCGCGCACCGCGATGCGCAAAGCCCTTCATTGTGTCGAGCGATTAGATTAAACAGGAGGCCCATGACGCGGTACATCTTCATCACCGGCGGCGTGGTTTCCTCCCTCGGCAAAGGTCTGGCTTCGGCGGCGCTCGGCGCGCTGCTGCAGGCCCGCGGCTATTCCGTCCGCCTGCGCAAGCTCGACCCCTATATCAACGTCGATCCGGGCACCATGAGCCCGTACCAGCATGGCGAGGTCTTCGTCACCGATGACGGCGCCGAGACCGACTTGGATCTCGGCCATTACGAGCGCTTCACCGGTGTGCCCGGCCGCAAGACCGACAACATCACCACCGGCCGCATTTACCAGACCGTGATCGCCAAGGAGCGCCGTGGCGACTATCTGGGCGGCACGGTGCAGGTGATCCCGCATATCACCGACGCCATCAAGGATTTCATCGCCGCCGAGCGCGAAGGCACCGACTTCATGCTGGTGGAGGTGGGTGGCACGGTTGGCGACATCGAAAGCCTGCCCTTCCTGGAGGCGATCCGCCAGTTCGGCCTGGAGGCCGGGCGGGGCCAGGCGATCTACATCCATGTCACGCTGGTGCCGTTCATCGCGGCCAGCGGCGAACTGAAGACCAAGCCGACCCAGCATTCGGTGAAGGAACTGCGTTCCATCGGCATCCAGCCCGACATCCTGCTCTGCCGTGCCGACCGCGAGATTCCGCAGGGCGACCGCAAGAAGATGGCGCTGTTCTGCAACGTGCGCGAAGAGGCGGTGATCCCGGCGCTCGATGTGAACACCATCTATGCCGCACCCCTGGCCTACCACGAGGCGGGGCTGGACGTGCAGGTACTGAAGAGTTTCGGCCTGGACGCCGCGGCGAAGGAACCTGATCTGTCGCGCTGGAAGAATGTCGTGCAGCGCGTGGTGGCGCCGGAAAACAGCGTTAAGATCGCCATCGTCGGCAAGTATACCGGCCTGAAGGATGCCTATAAGTCTCTGGCCGAAGCTCTGGCCCATGGCGGCATCGCCAATAACGCCCGCGTCAACATCGAGTGGATCGAGTCCGAGATTTTCGAGAAGGACGAGACCGCCTTGCATGCCCTCGACGGCGTGCACGCGATCCTGGTGCCCGGCGGTTTCGGCGAACGCGGTTCGGAAGGCAAGATTCGCGCCGTCACCTTTGCGCGCGAGCGCAACATTCCCTATTTCGGCATCTGCTTCGGCATGCAGATGGCGGTGATCGAATACGCGCGCTCCAAGGCCGGCATCAGGAAGGCGAGCAGTACCGAATTCGGCCCGACTGACGAGCCCCTGGTTGGCATGATGACCGAATGGATGCGGGGCAACGAGCTGGAGAAGCGCTCGGCTGCCGGCGATCTGGGCGGCACCATGCGGCTGGGCGCCTACAACGCGGCGCTCAAGCCGGGTTCGCGCGTGGCCGAGATCTATGGCAGCACCACGATTTCCGAGCGCCACCGCCACCGCTACGAGGTCAACACCCGCTATCGCGAGAAGCTGGAGGCCTGTGGCCTTGTCTTTTCAGGCATGTCGCCCGATGGCCTGCTGCCCGAGATCGTGGAACTGCCCGACCATCCCTGGTTCATCGGTGTGCAGTATCACCCCGAGCTGAAATCCAAGCCCTTCGAGCCGCACCCGCTGTTCGCCAGTTTCGTGAAGGCGGCACTGGATCAGTCGCGGCTGGTTTAGGGGCAACATCCGCTCCTGAGCCGTCATGGCCGGGCTTGTCCCGGCCATCCACGTTTTTGTAACCATGGTTCTATAAGTTCTGGAAAATTAAGGCATGGATGGCCGGGACAAGCCCGGCCATGACGCTGTAGAATACGCGCTGGGGCGAGTGATCAGGAGCGACGCAGAATGAGCGATACCCAGAACCCCATCCGCCATGTGAAGGTCGGCGAATTCGAGATCGGCAACGATCTGCCGCTCACGCTGATCGCCGGGCCCTGCGCCATGGAAAGCCGCGATCACGCGCTCGACATGGCCGGGTCGCTGAAGGACCTGACCGAGAAGCTCGGCATCAACTTCATCTACAAGTCCTCCTTCGACAAGGCCAACCGCACCTCGATCCGCTCCAATCGCGGTTTCGGCCTGGAGAATGCCCTGCCGGTCTTCGACGAAATCCGCTCCACGCTCGGCCTGCCGGTGATCACCGACGTGCATACTGAGGAGCAGTGCCGCGAGGTGGCGCCGCATGTGGATGTGCTGCAGATCCCGGCTTTCCTGTGCCGCCAGACCGACCTGCTGGTGGCGGCCGCGCAGACCGGCAAGCCGGTGAACGTGAAGAAGGGCCAGTTCCTCGCGCCCTGGGACATGAAGAATATCGTCGAGAAATTCGACTATTGCGGCAATCTGAACGTGATGCTGTGCGAGCGCGGCGTGAGTTTCGGCTACAACACGCTGGTCAATGACATGCGCGCGTTGCCGATCATGGCCGAGACCGGTTGTCCGGTGGTGTTCGACGCAACGCATTCGGTGCAGCAGCCGGGCGGCAAGGGCTCGGCCTCGGGCGGCGACCGCCGCTTCGTGCCGGTGCTGGCGCGCGGCGCCGTGGCGATCGGCGTGGCCGCCGTGTTCATGGAAACCCACAAGGACCCGGACAGCGCGCCGTCGGACGGCCCCAACATGGTGGAATTCGACCGGCTGGAACCGATCCTGGAACAACTGCTCGAATTCGACCATCTGGCGAAAAGCGGGCATTGATCCAGCCATCAGGCTCTGCCTGTTTCAGCGCGGCCGCCACGCATTGCTGTTTGGGTATTTCCCGACTTTTGCCGCGCTAGGGGCTGGTCGCTGTCGCCAAGTACGCTATTTGACCGGGCGGCGGGCTGATACCGATGGGATGACAATGCGCGAAATCTTGGCGACGGTCTTGATCGTGGCATTTGCCGGGGCGGCATCGGCCGCCGACAAGCAGCGCGTCGGCGCCTTCGAGATGGATCGCAACGAAGTGACCATCGCCCAGTTTCGTGCTTTTGCCCAGGCGACCGGCCATGTCACGCAGGCCGAGCGGGCAGGAGGCGGCTACGAATATGCCGGCGGATGGGTGCGGCGGCGCGGCTGGACCGTCTATCGCCCATATGGCGAGGCCCCCGAGAGTGAGGCGCATCCTGCCGTGCACGTGAACTGGGCTGAGGCGCGCGCCTATTGCGCCTGGGCCGGCGGCCGTTTGCCAAGTGCTGCTGAGTGGACCTCCGCCGCCTACACGGAGCAGCGCGGCAATCCGCCTTCGCCCTTCATGACCGGCCGCACCTATCGCTATCCCAGCGGCGAAACAGCGAACGGGGCCAATACGTCGGGTATCGACCGCTGGCCGCGCGGTGCGCCGGCCGGGCAGACCATCGCCGGCGTGAATGGCCTGCACGACATGGGTGGCAATGTGTGGGAGTGGGTAGATGATGCCAGCCCGCGTGACCAGCGCGAACGGCGCACGATGGGCGGTTCATGGTGGTACGGCGCAGCCCAGATGCAGGCTGATGTCGAGGCATACAAGCCGGCGGAATTTTATGCGGTTTACGTCGGATTCCGCTGCGCCTATGACCCAAGGTCCTGAGTCACGCCTCCAGCTTCGCCAGCACCTGACCTTCCTTCACGCTGTCGCCCTCGGCGACGGTGAGGGCGGCAAGCCTGCCCGCCCTGGGCGCCTCGACCGGGATTTCCATCTTCATCGATTCCAGGATCATGACGATGTCGCCTTCGCTCAAGGCCGCGCCGGCCTCGGCCTCGATCTTCCACACCTTGCCGGTGACATCGGCCTTGATCTCGATAACGGGCATGTCATTATGCTTCCTAAAGAAAATACCGGTTTTCCAGCAAATTAATATAAATTCTTGAGTTTTTCAAACTCACGAATAGTCCCGCTATAGGCCGTCATAGGCAACCGTAGGTGCTGATGCACAGTATTCTGGTGGCTGGGCTGGTAGTGCTTACGTCGTCATCATGTCCCGAGAATGAGGAAGACGCCATACGGGCTAAAATGATATTTGGCCAACTGCCTGATATTAGCTTTCGAGACGAATATGGCTGACAACGACCTCCACGATTTCTTCCAGCAACAAGCCGTGGAGATCGCGGCCGAGTATGAACGTATTCGCAAGCGATCCAGAGAGGATGCAGGAACTGCTGGAGATGAGGGCGAGGAAAACTGGCGAGAGATTTTAGGCGGCTGGTTGCCATCCGAATATAACGTCACGACCAAAGGGCGCGTCATGGTACCTAATGGTTGGTCAGGCGGTCAGGTTGATGTGGTCGTGCACAATCGCGCTTATCCGCGCCGTCTAAGAGAGAAGAAGATGCACTTGGCCGGTGGGGTGGCAGCCGTGTTTGAGTGCAAGTTGACCCTGCGGCCTGGCGATATAACGAAGGCGGTAAAGAAGTGTGCCGAATTGAAGGCCGCTCTCCCTAAGCGTTACGGTTCTCCTTACAAAGAGCTGGTAGCACCGATGATCTTTGGCGTTCTCGCGCATAGCCACGATTTTGGAGCGAATGCCGAGGAGAAGATTCATCTTGAGATTCTCACGGCTAGCCAAACTTATGTCGATCATCCCATCAAGGAGATCGATCTTGTCTGCGTGGCTGATCTCAAGGCGTGGCACCACTCGGTCATGCAATTCCTTTTTCACCGCCCACCACCCCAGCTAGAAGGCCCTGTCATGACCTCGTTCATGCAAGCCGAGGGCAATCCAATCGCAAACGCGATCAACTACACAACTACACGATTGGCTTGGGAAGACCCGACACTTAGAAACTTGTCTGAATACTACAGAACCGTGCTGAGCCCACAGGGTAGGGGCAATATTAGGCATTGGCCCCAGTCAGTAGTTACGGAGCAATTGCTGAAGCAGCCGGCATTCGATGGTGGGGGCGGATGGAGCCACTGGAATGGGCTCTACTACTGAACTCGATCATTCGATAAATCGCCGGTTGGCAGAAAGTAGATGTATTCTGCCAAACCTGCTTTTCACATGCGGTAGTCATCTTATTTGGATAGTTTCGATTTTCTCTTAGTCACCTTCGATGACTCGTCTGCAAGGCTACGATGGCGGTTGTTATCAATGAACCAGATCAGGTCAATCTCGCGGTACCGGATGATGGTCTGAGCAACTCGAATGTAAGCTGGTCCCGTTCCGTCTTTACGCCAACGGAACATAGTCTGGGGATCGACGCGGAGGAGGCGGGCCGCCTCTTTGGTCGTAAGCAACGCAGGCATGCTCTGCCTCTCGGGTTGAAGCAATTTTCCGACGGTTCATTGTCGTGCATCCCCTAAGCGACACTTACGGGTTCATGGTGACACTACGGGTTACATGGATTTTGGGGGCTGCCTAAGTGCTTGTATCGCGGAGCCGAATCAGGACTGTTGACGATAACGGGCATGTATCCTCCACAGGTCGTTAACCCTGTTTCTGCCTTGGAAGTGCCTGTCGCGCCAGCGTAAAATGCAAGGGTTCCGCCGAGTCCCGAAAGGCTGCCATGTCCTGCCGTAACGTCATTGCGGTTTTAGTTGCCGCCGGCCTGCTGGCGGGCTGCGATACCTATAACGCGATCCGCCGTGACATCGGCATCGATCCGCGCGATCCCCCCGTGCAACAGGCGGCTGCACCAAAGACACCTCAGCAGCCCATGCCGTCGGCGCCGCCCGCGCCGGTGATGCAGGGCGGCGTGGCGCAGGCCAACTGGGCGGCCCAGCGCGCGGCCACAGCATCGGCCAGCAACCAGGGCAACACCGCTCCGGTCGGCTACACGGAACCGGAAAAGCCGGCCGAGTCCGCTGTCGCCGCGCCGGCAGCAACCGCCGCCATGCCAGCCGCATCTCCCGCGCCGACGCGCACCGCACGGGCTGCGCCGCAACAGCCCGCAGGCAATGCGGCGGCAAACCGCACCGCAGCGGCCCCGGCCGCTGTTGCCGCGCCCGGCCTGCCTGCCGGCTACAAGCCGTCGCCCTCGGTGATGGACAATCCCGCCCAGGCGATGGAGCAGCAGAAGATGGCCGCGGCCACGGGGGCGATCCCGGAACCGCCGAAGATGGCCGGCAGCATGAAGGAACCGGGCAGCGTCACCGGCGGATCGTGGCGCGTGCATCTGGCCTCGCACCGCACGGAATCGGCCGCGATCAACGAGTGGCAGGAGCTGCTGAAAGCCAATCCGCAGCTTTATGGCCAGTATGATCCGTTGGTCTCCTGGGTCGAGCTGCAGGGGCGGGGTTCATTCGCGCGGCTGGAACTGGTCGGTTTCCCCGACAGGAAGGCGGCCGAGGCAGCCTGCGCGAAGCTGCGGACCGGCACGCGCTACTGCGCGGCGGTGGCGGAGTAGGGTGACGGAAAAGGCGTGGATGGTTGGGCCAGGTCCGGCCATCCACGAAAGAAAAAGGCCGGGATTGATCCCGGCCTTTCGCATTCTTGGGAAATCGAAATGCTTTACGCGGCCGCCTCGGCAGCACGGCTGGCGCGCTTGCGATCGTTCGGGTCGAGCAGCTTCTTGCGGATGCGGATCGACTTCGGTGTCACTTCCACCAGCTCATCGTCGCCGATGTAGCTGATCGCCTGCTCCAGGGTCATCTTGCGCGGCGGCGTGAGGCGCACGGCCTCGTCCTTGCCGGCGGCACGGATGTTGGTGAGCTGTTTGGCCTTCATCGGATTGACTTCGAGGTCATTGTCGCGGCTGTTCTCGCCGATGATCATGCCTTCATAGACCGGCGTGCCCGGATCCACGAACAGCACGCCACGCTCCTCGATATACCACAGCGCATAGGCCACGGTTTCGCCGGTGCCGTTGGCGATCAGCACGCCATTGCGACGGCCGGGGATGGCGCCGCGATGCGGGCCATAGCCATGGAACAGCTTGTTCATGATGCCGGTGCCGCGCGTGTCGGTTAGGAACTCGCCGTGATAGCCGATCAGGCCGCGCGACGGAGCGTGGAAGGTGATGCGGGTCTTGCCGCCGCCCGAGGGGCGCATGTCGCGCAGCTCGGCCTTGCGCAGGCTCATCTTTTCCACGACCACGCCGGTATAGGCGTCGTCGACGTCGACATGCACTTCCTCGATCGGCTCGAGCAGGGTGCCGTCTTCATCCTTCTTGAAGATCACACGCGGGCGGCTGATTGAAAGTTCAAAGCCTTCACGGCGCATGGTCTCGACCAGCACGCCGAGCTGCAGTTCGCCGCGGCCAGCGACCTGGAAGGCATCCTTCTCGTCAGTTTCGGTGACGCGGATGGCGACATTGCCCTCGGCCTCGCGCAGCAGGCGCTCGCGGATCACGCGGCTCTGCACCTTGCTGCCTTCCTTGCCGGCAAATGGCGAGTTGTTGACCGAAAAGGTCATGGCCAGAGTCGGCGGATCGATCGGGTTGGCCGGCACCGGCTCGGTGACGGCGGGATCGCAGATCGTGTCGGCGACGGTGGTGGTGGTGAGGCCCGCGATGGCAATGATGTCGCCAGCCTCTGCTTCCTCCACTGGTACGCGCTCGATGCCGCGGAACGACAGCAGCTTGGTGGCGCGGCCGGCTTCGACCTCCTTGTCGCCACGCAGCGAATGGATCGGGGCGTTGACCTTGATCTTGCCGGAATAGATGCGGCCGGTGAGGATGCGGCCGAGGAAATTGTCGGCTTCCAGCGTGGTGACCAGCATCTTGAACGGCGCGTTGATGTCGGCTTTGGGGGCCGGCACATGGCGCACGATCAGATCGAACAGCGGGGCCAGATCCTTGCGCGGGCCTTCTAGGCTGTCATCGGCCCAGCCGCTGCGGCCCGAAGCGAACATGCAGGGGAAGTCGAGCTGCTCTTCCGAGGCGTCCAGCGCGGCAAACAGGTCGAAGACTTCCGAATGCACTTCCACCGGGCGGGCGTCCTGGCGGTCGACCTTGTTGATGACCACGATGGGGCGCATGCCTAGGCCCAGCGCCTTGCCCAGCACGAACTTGGTCTGCGGCAGAGGGCCTTCGGCAGCGTCGACCAGCAGCACCACGCCATCCACCATGCTCAGGATGCGCTCGACCTCGCCGCCGAAATCGGCGTGGCCAGGGGTGTCGACGATGTTGACGCGGGTGCCGTGCCACTCGACGGAGGTGCACTTGGCCAGAATGGTGATGCCGCGCTCGCGCTCCAGGTCGTTGGAGTCCATCACGCGCTCGGCCACCTGCTGGTTCTCGCGGAACGAGCCGGACTGGCGCAGCAGGGCGTCAACCAGGGTGGTCTTGCCATGGTCGACGTGAGCGATGATGGCGATATTGCGGATATCCATGCGGCTTACACAAAAGGCCCGGTCCATCCTGAGGGCAGGCGGCCGGGCGCGATTCCTTTAGGTTTCGGCCCGAGTGATTCAGCAATGCGCGCAATCACTCAAGGGTTCAATGCGTATACCCGATAACCGAATCCCGCCTGTCTGGGCGGGATTCGGTTATCGGGTACGGGGTTGGCGGCTATATACGGTGCCGACCGGATTGTGACAAGAACAGATTTGTTGCGCTGCAATGACCGCCTGCAAGCGCGGCATTATTATGGCTCAAATTGCGTCGTGGTCGTAATTTTATTAACCAACCTTAAAGAAATATCCTGTCTTTAAGTTAAACTTATTATATATACCATCTTTTGAATCCTTCCCTTACGGCAATTCACAGGGAGGTCTGGCTCGGCGCTTTCAGACGGACAGAGAGCAATGGTCAGTTCGGTGAATACGAATGGCGGGGCTATGGTTGCCCTGGCAACGCTGCGCGCCGTTGCCGGGACAAAGGATCGCGTCGCCAAGCAATTGGAAACCGGCTACAAAGTGGCCGATTTCAGCGACGATGCCGCGGTTTTTGCCGTGGCCCAGTCCGTCCGCGCGACCCAGAAGGCGCGGCGTGCCGTCGATACGACACTGGCTCGCACGGTGATGGCGCTGGAAACGGCCAGCGCGGGCATCAACCGCGCTTTCCGCATCATGTCCGAACTGCAAACCAAGATTGTCCAGGCCGGGGACGGCTCGCTGAGCGACGAGCAGCGACGGATGATCGATAACGATTATCAGGCCTATCTGATGCAGCTCGACCATGCCGCTCAGGCGGCTGTGGTGGATGGCGTCAATCTGATTGGCGGCGATCCGCCCGGCGCCACGATCGAATTCGCGCCACAGATCAGCTTGCGCACCGCTCCCGGGGCCGCGCCGCCCATGCCGGCTCCCGATGCTGCAGACACCATGCCGGCGAATCCTGTGCAGGCCGTGCCCGACAGCGGTGAAACGGTCTTTCTCGGCCTGCCGATCCGCCTCGGCAATACGCCGACCGATGCCATCGCCGGTGAGGTGCGCTGGCTGATCTCGATTGACGGCGCGGTGCAGGCCCTGGCGCCCCCCACAGTGTTCCAGGACACCGGACTGGTGGAGAATTCAGTCTACTATCTCGGCCCGGTCACCTCGGGTTTTGCCGCCGGCCCCGAGGCCGTGACTCTGCCGACCATCCCGGATACGGCAAGCAATGTGCGCATATACGCCGAGTTGTCGCTGTCCTATCCGCCATCCCTGGGGCGCGGCACACCGGGCTATCCCACCGAAATAACCTTCGCCAACTATCATTATTTCGTCGGCAATTCTGCGGATTATGTCGACGTGCTGGAAGAGCGGCGCACGCCTGGCGATCTGCAGTTCTTCCCGAGGACCCAGGTGCGGATTTCCGGCGGTGATATAACCGGCCATGCGCCGCGGGGGCTGGGCGGCGGCACGAGCGCGATCACGACATCGCCCGTCAATGTCGATTTCACCCCGATCAACGCGGTGCCGCCGTACCCGGCATCGGGAACCGAAGAAATCCTGTTCGATATCCGCGTCTATAATTCGGCCGGTACTCTAGTGGCGGTTCAAACCGATCGCTCCACCGGAGCCGGCGGTACAAGCTGGAGCGGGACGTTGAATTACGAACAGCTTGTCAATTATCAGAACGCCAATGGCGACTCAAATCGCGACAGCTTTACCGTTTCGGTGTCGAATGTGCGTTATACCGAGCGCGACCAGCCGCCATATACATCCCAGTCCGCGGATGGCGCTTCGTCTCTGCGTGCAGCCTTCGTCACATCGACCTGGGTCAACGATGCCGGGCCAACGCTGGAGCCTTCGATCTATCAGTACGGCGAAAGCGAAGACGGCCAACTGGGCATCCTTGTGCGGTCTAACCTGACGGCGATGGGGCTGGCCCTGGAAGGAACCAGCCTGCTCAGTTCCGCCGCGATTTCTGCCACCCGCGATGCTTTCCAGTCGGCATCCCTGCGGCTTGCCGGCATGTCCGCATACTACGCCAGCGAATATCGAGGCATCCTCCAGCAAAGCAACCTTCTGGCCGAACTCCGCGCGGCTGCGGAAAAGGCACTTGGTGTCCTGATCGATGCCGATGTGGCAGAGGCTGGGGCATTGCTGCGCAGCGAAGAGGTGCGCGAGCAGCTTGCCATCAATGCCCTGAATATTGCCAACCGACAACCGTCCTTGCTGCTGTCGCTGCTGCGCTAAGTTCGGCCTCAGGCGGTCGGGCGGGATCAGACTAGAAGATTGGCAATGCCGCCGGCGCTCTTGCCGGTTTCGCCCTTGACGGCCTTCTCGATTTCCTCGCGGATCTCTTCCTCGATCTTCTTGCGGAGCTTTTCATCGAGTTGCGCCAGGCCCTCCTCGGTCATGCCGTGCTCTTCCAGGTATTTTGCCCGGATGCGTTCGGGGATCGACATCCTGGCATAATCCAGGAAATCCTGGGCTGAATCGGCTTTCTCGGCTGGCGCCGAAGCTGGAACGGCTTCGGCTGTTTGGGTGGCCGCCGGCCAATGCGTGGCCTCCACCGCGTCGACGGCGCCGGCGGCAGTGGTCAGCCAGGCAAGGCGGGTCTGAGGATCGGTGCCTTTCGCTTCTTCCCGCTTCGCCCTGGCCTGCCCCAGGAAATACTCCATCGCCTCGCTGTCCAGCGAGAGCTGCTGCAGGCGGCCACTGCCACCGCCAATACCGGATACCGACATGCTGTCCTCCTGTTGTTTGAAGCAACAGCAAGCAATGCACATGCCATGCGAAGGCATCCGCAGTGCGGTCGGAATTCAATGGAAAATCGGCAATCCTGCCTTGCGCGCAGTATGGTTAATCCGCGTTAAGGAGAATTTTTTGCCGGTCAGTCGGCATGAATGATGCGTATCTCGGGTGTCGCGCTGAGCCAGTCGCCGGTCCAGTTGCCGCGATCCTGACGCCGCTGCCAGAACTGGCAAACGAAGATGATGTCTGGTTCGGTCATTTCCCTGCTGCGCAATGGCATCACCAGTCGATAGGTGATGCCATTCACGAAGTTGCCCTCGTCGTGATAGAGGCTGGAGGTATAGACCGGCAGACGCTCGGTCTGAACCGTGCGGTTCAGCAGGCGCACATAGTCGAGGTAGTCCACAGGCAATACTTCGTCCAGATAGCAACCGGTGAGCTCGCGGCCTGTATAGAACCGGACATGAGTCCCTGAAAGCCGAAAGCGGTAGCGATCAGCATCAGGCCCGGAAACGCGATCCAGCAACATGATGTTGGGCAGCAGGGCAGGGAAATCGAGCGGGTCGATTTCCGAGCGTAGCGG
The DNA here is from genome assembly GCF_046297895.1 of Ferrovibrio sp. Taxonomy (GTDB): domain Bacteria; phylum Pseudomonadota; class Alphaproteobacteria; order Ferrovibrionales; family Ferrovibrionaceae; genus Ferrovibrio. The sequence continues at coordinate 147,716 of NZ_JBKBHC010000006.1, forward strand.
TATGTCATCCGCTTTGCAGCGCGCGAACCAGTAGCGGGCCAGTTCCTGCAGCCGTTCATCTGGGATATCGCCAATATGCCCGCGGCCGATATCGAGCGTGATGCGGGGCAGGGTGGCAAATCTCTGCACGCAAACTCCAGGCGGTCAGCGGTCGATATGACCAAGATCGCGTTGCGGATCGAGACGATCGCGCACGATCTGCTTCAATGTCTTTACATCCGGAAAACCGCCATCGCGTTTACGCTCCCAGATCGTCTCACCGTCATAGCGGATTTCGAAAATACCGCCCGTACCCGGCATAAGTGCGACTTCGGCGAGATCGTCGCCATAAGTCGAAAGCAGTTCCTGCGCCATCCACGCCGCCCGCAAAAGCCACTGGCATTGCGTGCAGTAGGCAATGGCGATACGTGGCTTTTCCCGGAGTTGATAAGGAATGTCGGCTGGCGGATTCATGTGCTCGTCATGTTAACGGAATATGTTCGCTTCGCAGCCCATCCAGCAATCCCGGGGTGTCGACAGAGCCGCTTACGGCATCGCCCCAGACGATATCAAAGCCCGATGCCACACCCACGCGCAGATCATCATGATTGTTGATGTTCGCCAGTATTGCCACGTTGCGATGCAGGTGGATGCGTCGCGCCAGGCTGGCGTAATCGAGCCTCGTCTTGCCGGGTGCGCTGCCGTTCAACTCCATTTCTGTGCTCAGACCATAGCATCCCGAGCCGGCATATACGTCCACCAGTCTGGTTTCTGGCCGTATGTGAGCCACTTGCAGCGACGATAACGGGCGGAGATAGGCTACCAGTTCGGCCAGTCGGCTGGCCGGCATGCCGGCCGGCAGGTTTGTCACCGCGAAGGCGATATACATGCGAATCCCGCTCGGAACCTCCCGCAGCCGGCTGAAATACTGTTCGCGTAAACGGCTGATGCTGAGTGTCTCGTAAGTGATCGGGATGACCAGCTTGCCATTCAGGCCTGATGTGAGCATGCGATGCAGGCCGAGCAGGGCCGCGCCCAGCGTAAAGAGATCGAGAGCAGGAAGAAGTTCCTCTGGCTTCTCAAGCAGCGGATCGTCATCCAAGAGGGCCATTCGACCGGTACGTTTGCTGATTACGTTGGTCAGGAACGAACTGAAAGTCCGTCGCTTGGTGTTGAACATGGGGCGGAAGCTGGCACTGCAGTCTTTCAGATAGTCTTCGACGCTGGTGCGTTGGAATAGAGCGCTGAAGTCCTGGTCCAGCTCTGGAATAGGCGGGGTGGACTCCGTCTGCGGCGAATGGACGCTATCTGCAGTCCGGTCGTATTCGTCTTGCTCGGCAGCAGAGCGGACATGGTTGAGCAGATCGTCCAGGGTGTGGATCTTTTCCAGCACGAACTGGCGATCGATTTCGGCTACGCATGAAGCGACGGAAATTTCCTGGGCGCTTGGCTCTTCGCCGACGATCAGCTTTTCGATCTCCTCGGCAATAACGCGGGCCTTGAATTCGGCCTCGCGGCGCTGCAGGCGCGTGAACAGGATCAGGAAATTCTCATCATCCACCCTGTAATAGGCATCAGTGACATCCAGGCGACGCCGGAAGATGCCTTCGATCAGCCGGAAGATCTGTTCGCTGCGCCGTTCCCAACGTTCGCCGAGAGCCGTGCGGATACCCGACAGGCCGATCAGTTGCAGCGAGCCAGCAGTCAGTTTGCTTGGAGTCAATCCAAGGCCGTCAAGACTGCGTTGTGTATCGGTCACAGACGAAGGCAGGCGCCGCCGGGCTGGGGGAGGACCGGATGTCTCCTCCTTGCCGCCGAGCAATTGCCCGAGTCTCTGAAGTAGTGAAGGGCGCTCGTTTTCCATTCAGGACGAATAACGACCTCGCTTGTGGCCAATCCGACCGCGCGAGCAGTGGAATTTCAGTTTTGTAATGTAATTAAGTCTGCGGATTCCGATCCAGCGAGTCGATAGTATAAAATATATAAAAATAACAATGAGTTATAATAATTTTTGACTTATATTATGATTCCGAGACTGGGTTTGACATTTGCGCGTGATAATGAATGATGATCATCATCATATTTATTGAGTGACTCCAGCCATGCCGCTATCGCCGGATCAGCCTCTGCCTGCCACGCGACGACAGATCACGCGGGAGAAAATACTTTTGGCTGCCGCCCGGGCCATCCGTGCCCGCGGCCCGGAAGGTGTCGGGGTGTTGGAAATCATGCGTGAAGCCGGACTGACGCACGGCGGTTTTTATGCCCATTTCCGCTCCAAGGACGAGTTGGTGGCTGCAGCCATCGCCACGATGTTCGATCAGGGGCGAGAACGTTTCTTCGCGCGGGTTGCGGGCCAGCAAGGCATCGAGGCCCTCCGTGTCTGGGTCGATGTGTATGTTTCGTCATCCCATCGCGACAATGCGGGCGGCGGCTGCGCGCTGGCCGCACTGAGCAGCGATGCTGCGCGACTGGATTCTGCCAGCCGCAACGCTTTTGACGAGGGACTGCGGGGGATCATTGCCCGATTTGCGGCGCATCTGCCGGAGCGGGATGGATTCGATGCGGAGGCTTGTGCGATGGCCATGCTTGCCGAAATGGCCGGGGCCGTGGCGCTCGCACGTGCCGTGGAGAATCGCGATCTCTCCAACCGGATCCTGGAATCGGCGCGCAGCAGCCTGCAGGCCCGGTTGTCAGCGGTGCTCTCATGAACGAACAAAAGCCCGGCATCGCCGAGCCGCGGCCTTTCGCCCAGCCGGTTCGGCCTGCCGTGCCAGTGCCGGAAAGACTGCTGGCAGCACCTATTCTGCCCACCCTGCTGCGGTTGACGCTGCCCAATACGGTGGCGATGACGGCAACCGCGCTGGCGGCCATCGCAGAAACGGCCTATGTCGGCCTTCTGGGTGTCGAGCCACTGGCGGCCATGGCACTGGCCTTTCCGATGATCATGCTGATGCAGATGACTTCTGCCGGGGCCATGGGCGGCGGCGTATCGTCTGCCATTGCGCGCGCGCTCGGTGGCGGCGATCTGCCACGGGCCAACGCGCTTGCCCTACATGCCGTGGCGATCGCGCTCTGCGCGGGCCTGCTGTTCACGGCCTTTTTCTGGCTGCTTGGGCCAATGATCTATCATCTGCTGGGCGGTCGCGGGGGAACGCTGGATGAAGCCGTATTGTACTCCAACACGGTATTCACGGGAGCGATCAGCGTCTGGCTGTTCAACACTCTGTCTTCGGTTCTGCGCGGCACCGGAAACATGACAGTACCGTCAGCCCTTGGTCTGGCGGTTGCGATATTGCAGATCCTGATCGGCGGCGCCCTCGGTCTCGGGCTGGGGCCGATTCCGAAACTTGGCATGCTGGGGGTTGGCCTTGGTCAGGTCTGCGCTTTCAGCCTCGGCACGCTGTATCTGGCCTGGTACCTGCTGGCCGGCCATGCCCGGCTGCGTCTCATTCCGCGCGATTTCAAGCCGCGTGGCGAGATGTTTTCCGACATTCTGAGGGTCGGCGCGATGGCCAGCCTGTCCTCGCTGCAAACGGTTCTGGCGATCCTGATCTTCACGGGACTGGTGGCGCGTTTCGGCACCGTCGCCCTGGCTGGCTATGGTATCGGCGCCAGGCTGGAATTCCTGCTGATCCCGATTGCCTTCTCGGTCGGAGTGGCAAGCGTTCCAATGGTTGGCATGGCCATTGGGGCGCATGACGTGGTCCGCGCCCGTCGCGTGGCCTGGACCGCGGGCAGCCTGGCCTTTGGCATACTGGGCATCATCGGTTTGGTGGTGGTCCTGCTCCCTGATGCCTGGTCGCGTCTTTTCACCGCGGATGAAGCCGTCATCGCCGCCGCACGGCAATACCTGATCGCGGCCGGGGCCGGTTTCCCTTTCTTCGGCCTGGGGCTGTGCCTGTATTTCGCGTCCCAGGGGGCAGGCCGGCTGCTGGGGCCGGTTCTGGCCGGCACCCTGCGTCTGGTTCTGGTCGCTGCATGTGGTTGGCTGCTCACCATGCATGCCGCCCCGGTCTGGACACTGTTTGCGTTGGCCGGCATTGCCATGGCGGTCTATGGACTGGCGACCCTGGCCGCGGTGCGCTTCACCCGTTGGTGAGCGGCGCGACCCTCAATCTGTGGCGCCGTGGTAGTAGAAAACCGAAATGATGCGATCAATGGTGACGCCGTCATCGGCCAGAGGGCAGTGCACATATTCCAGATCGGCATAGTCATGCCGGAATTTCATGCGCGGCGGGCCATACCAGTAATAGCTTATACCAGTCTGCAGCACCTGCTGCCGCACGTCCTGGATCACGCTGGCCGGCTGGCCTGACAGACGCGCATTTGTCGCCACAATCTCGTCGATATAACGGTTCATCATCGGTGACAGTGCGGCCTCAAGTATGACCTCGCCAGCCACACGCACGAAAAACCTTGCCGGTTGCGGTGGTGCCGCCCGCTCGACCTGCACCAGCACGATATTGGGCAGCAGATGCGGCATTGCTGTCATGTCGATGTCCTGCCGCGCCGGTAGGCTGTCGGCCGGATGAATGCGGCGCATGTAGTGCAGGAAGTCGGTCACCACATTGCTGCGCGAGCGGATCAGGAAGTCGTCAATCGCGGCAATGTTGGGGTGTGAGGCCATGCCGCATTATGATTCCGCTCGATGCTGAAAATCCAGTGCGGCAGGATTTCGCCATCGTGGTAATTAAATACCACGATGGGCGGATATGGCGGCTGCGTTCAGACCGGCAGGCCGGCGCCGTCCTGCTTCACGCGCTCCAGCAAGCGGCCCATGAAGGCCTCGCACAGCCCGATCTGCTCCAGGGCGATGAACTCATTCGGTTTGTGAGCCTGTTCGATTGATCCGGGGCCGCAGACAATGGTGGGAATGCCCAGTTCCGAGAACAACCCGGCCTCGGTCCCGAAGGCCACCTTCTGCACCCGGTTGGCGCCGGTCAGCGCCTTGGCCAGTTCAACCACGCCGGCGCGATCATCTGTGGCCAGACCCGGGAATTCGGAAATCTGGGTGAAGGTGAATCCGCAATTCGGATCGACCGCTTTCAGTTCCGGCTCAAGCTTGTTTTTGGCGTAGGCAACCACCTCGGCGTACAGCGCATCGACATCGTCCTGCGGCAGGTAGCGAATCTCCCACAGGAAACTGCAGTCCTTCGGCACGATGTTGAGGGCGGTACCGCCATTCACCGTGCCCGTATGCAGGGAGGTATACGGAGGGGCGAATTCGCCATCGAATGGTCCATGTTCGCGCTTTTTGCGCGCCAGGCCCTTGATGAAGGCAATCAGCTCGGCGGCCGCTTCCACCGCATTGGCGCCGAGATGGGTGAGCGAGGAATGACATTCGAAACCGCGCACATCCACGCGCCAGCTTTTTTTCCCCTTGTGCTGGGCGATCACCTGCATCTCGGTCGGCTCGCCAACGATGCAGGCCTTGGGTTTCACCGGCATTCCACGCAGAACCTCGATCAGTTTCTTGGCTCCCAGGCAGCCCACTTCCTCGTCGTAGGTAAAAGCGTAATGGATCGGCGTCTCCAGATTCTGGGCCAGGAATTTCGGCGCATAGGAAAGTGCGACGGCAACGAAGCTTTTCATGTCCGAGGTGCCGCGGCCGTAAAGCAGTCCCGCCTTCTCGGTCAGGGTGAAAGGATCGGTATCCCAGTCCTGGCCATCGACAGGCACCACATCGGTATGTCCCGACAACACGATGCCTGGCCTGTCCTGCGGTCCCAGCGTGGCATAGAGGTTGGCCTTTTTGCCGCTGTCGTCATAGACCAGGGTTGATTCCACGCCAAGCGATTGAAGATGCTCCTGGATCCAGTAGATCAGGGCAAGGTTGGAATCGCGGCTCACCGTCGGCATCTCGATGAGCTGGCGGACCATGGCGAGGGCTTCGGGACTTGGCTTGGTCATGGGGCGGCATACTTTCTTTTTTAGTTGGACTGCAGGCTTTTGATCTGGCTGTCGAGATCGTCGGCGATGAATCCCTGTACGATCTCATCGATGGAGGCATCAGTGGTGAAGCCCAGTGCTGCAGCGCGGGTCGAGCGGGTTTCGCCGGGCCATCCATCGACGATTTTCTGGATCGCCGCATCGGGCTGCCAGTGGATTTTTCCGATCTTGCGGTTGCCCTTGTTGCGCTCGACTGCAGCGGCCATTTCTCCAGCTGTGACGCGGATGCCGCTGAGCAGCAATGTGCGATCCTTGCCGAAGTCTTCGGCCGGCAGGTCGTGGGCGCGAATGAAGGCGTCTACCGTGCGGCGCGGCGACAGGCAGGCCATGGGCGAGCCCGGGCGTACCGGACAGGTGGCATCCACGCCCGAAAGTGGCTCGCGGATGATCGAGCTAGCCCAGGTCGAGGCGGCTTTGTTCGGCTTGCCAGGGCGCACCATGATGGTGGGCAGTCGGATGGCGCGTCCATCGACAAACCCCTTGCGGCTGTAATCATTGATCAGCAATTCGCCGGCCAACTTCTGCACCCCGTAAGAGGTCGTTGGCCGCTGCGCGGTTTCGTCGGTCACCGTTTTAGGCATGGCATCGCCGCCGTAGACGGCGACGGAAGAGGCAAAAACCAGACGCGGCGTGTGGGTGGTAATGGCGCGGCAAGCCTCCAGCACATGCTTCGTGCCATCGAGATTGACGCGGTAGCCACCCTCGAAATCGGCCTCCGCGCCGGCCGAAACGATGGCGGCCAGATGGAACACCGAATGGGTGTTGTGCCCGATCAGGCGCAGCACCTCGCCATGATCGCCGATATCGCCGGCTAGGGTGACGATGCGCTCGTCCTTCGGACCGTCGGCTTCCACCGTATCGAACAATGTGATGCGGTGGATGGCTTCCGGCCGGCCGCTTGGCCCGGTCAGGCTGCCGCGTCTCAGCAGTTCGGCGGCCAGTTTCTGGCCAATGAAACCGGCACCGCCGGTAATGACGACATTGAGCATGATGGCCCCCCAGTGGACTGCCGGGAAAGCGATCACGCTAGCGATGCCGACCGGCAGAAACAAGCCGGTCGGGATGGTTCGGCGTGGTTCAGTCTTGCGGCGGCGGGCGACGATGTGGCGGCGGGCCGTCCATATGGCGCCCGTCCGGCCCTGCCCCGGGGCCCCGCATCGGGCCATCGGGCGGAGGGGGCATGGGCGGGCCATGGCGCATCAGCTTGCGGGCCAGCTTGGACCGCTCCTCAGGCGTCATGGCATCGGCGGCGGCAAGCAGGCCCGCCTGCAGCCCCTGCTGCAACTGATCAAGCCGTCGGCGATGCTCGAGCAGGGCCGCTTCCAGCCTGTCGCGGTTATAAGGTTCGGCGGCAAGCGCAGTGGCCAGTTCGCGGTTCATTTCGCGCAGCGTGAAGGCGTCACCCTTGCGGGTTTTTTCGAAGGCCTTGCGGAAAGCCTTGCCAGCCTCGTCGGGCAGGCGGCGGGCGAATTGTTCCTCGATATGGGCGCGGTCACGGTCCATCCAGCGACTGTATTTGACGAAGCGCGTTGCGCCCCAGCCGATGAAGGCAAGATTGATCGCAACAGAAGCGATCAGGCCAACGGCCAGCCAGCGGTTAATGCGGGTTTTCTGCGCCTGGGGCGGAGGAGGCGCGGGCGGCGGAGTGACAATGGGGTCGGACATGACTCTTATTCCTCGTACAGGAGCGGCACGGTGCTGGCCAGTTGCACGGCCACCAGTTCGGCTTCCTGCGTATCAACCAGGGAAAAATTGCTCATGCCCGCGCCGATGCCGATGAAGAGCGCGAGCGCGAGCGCAGCAAGCTGGGGAATGGCGCGTCCAGCCGGGAAGAGCAGCGCGAGCGCCTCGGCAACCTGGACCCGCCATAACGGGGTGGTGGAGGCGGAAGCGGCAGGCAGGCCGGCGACCTGCGCGAAGATGCGGGCCCGCAGAGCATCGCTGGGTTCGATCTCGGGCAGGGCGGCGCCAAGCAACTGATTGTCGAATCGCAGTGCGGAGCGCTGCAGTGCGCGCGCTTCGGGCGACGCTGCCAGCAGCCGGTCGGCTGCTGCTCGTTCGCGCGCCGGCCAATGCTCGATATCGGCACCGAAGGCGTCGATCAGGTCGGTAAAGCGGTCGAGATCCATAATCTCACTCCGTCATCATGTCGTCGCGCCGAAGACATCGCTCAGGTCGTCACGCAGGCTGCGTTTGGCCCGGACCAGCAGGGATTCCAGCGCGCCGATGCTGACGCCCAGAGCATCGGCCGCGGTGATATTGCTTTCGCCTTCCCAGAAGCACAGCAGGATCGCGGCGCGCTGGCGCTCGGGCAGCTTCGCCAGGGCGACCGCGACCCGATCGCCTGTCTCGGCGGCAAGCCGTGTCTGGTAGGGATCCGGGCGTGTATCGTCTATGGGCTCAGGCTGGTCGTCCAGAGCAGCCATGCCCGGCTTTCGCTTGCGATCGATGCACAGGTTCACCACCACGCGATTGAGCCAGGTCTTGAAGCTGGCACCGCCATCGGCACGCCAGCGCGCGGCATGCTGCCAGACCCGCAAAAAAGCTTCCTGCGCAACCTCCTCGGCGTCGGCCCGGTCGAACAGGACGCGATAGGCCATGGTGACCGCATGGCGCAGGTAGCGGTCGACCAGCAGCCGATAGGCTGCGTGGTCGCCATTGGCGACCCGCAGCATGAGTGCGGCATCGACGTCCTGCACGGATTCATCCCGCCGCAGCGGAATGGACAGCACGGTAGAGGCAAACATCCGGATACTTCCTGCTCTGGCCGACAAAACGGAGGCCGGGATTTCTCCCATATCCACTATACGGGGACGGGCGGGAAATCCTGCGCAGGCGGATCACGGACAATCAGGCCTGTCCGGCCGCCTCCAGGGCTTTAAGTTCCTCGGTCAGGCGGGCGATTTCCTGGCCCATGGCCCGGGCCATGTCGGGCTGGTCCCAGTCGCGGTACTGGCCCTGCCGGTAGGCCAGGGCATTGCGGTAGTACAGCCAGGCGTTCAGGCGGCAGCGCACGTAGTTGTTCTGCGTCTTGATCACCTTGCCCGGACTGCCGACCACCACGGAATTATCCGGGATCACCGTGCCCTCCTTGAGGAAGGTATGGCCGCCGATAATGCAGTTCTTCCCGATCACGCAACCATCCATGATGGTCGAACCGATGCCGATCAGGCAGTTGTCGCCGATTGTGCAGCCATGGATGGTACAGTGATGCGTGATCGAACAGTGGGCACCGATATAGGTGCCGCTCTGACCGCCGACATGCAGCATCGAGAAATCCTGGATGTTGGTGTAGGCGCCAACGACGATCTCGTAATTCTCCGCTCGCATGGCGACGTTGATCCAGACCGAGCTGCCTTCTTCCAGCCGCACCTTGCCATAAATATGCGCGCTGTCGTGGATATAGGCGGGGTTGTTCAGCACCGCATCGGGGCCATGCACGGGCATTGTCGTTCCTCCATCTTCTGGAAACGACCTTAGCCAACGGCAGCGATGGGAAAAAGGGCGGGGCCGCGTTCAGGCCCTCAGTTCAGGCGGCCACGGCCTCGTCGGCCTCAACCGTCTCGCCGCCAGCAATCTTCCAGGCCAGCAGGCCGCCATCCAGATGCAGCAGGTCGGTCACGCCCTGCTCGGCTAGGCGAGCCAGGGCAACGGCTGATCGCTTGCCGGTCAGGCATTGCAGGACGCGACGCTTGCCCGGCGCCGCCGGCAATGCGGTGGCCTGCAGAGCCGACAGGGGCACCAGCACCGCCCCGGGAATGTACTCATCGGCATATTCGTCCGGTTCGCGCACGTCGATCAGCACAACCGCGTCAGTCGCCAGCCAGTCCAGTACTGTCTGGGCCGATACCGAGGTCGGGGGGGATTGCGCGGTCATGTCATTCGCGGTGGACATAGAATTATTATATGATCCTGTAATGTGAAATGCAAATTATATCGCAATAGGAAATGTAATATACATAATCCACATAATTATATGTTTAATAAGAAGCGACCTCCCTGTGAGGAGAGGCCGCTTGAAAAATCAGAGGATTACTTGGTTGCGTCCTTGAGATAAGCGATCAAATCGGCCACTTCGCTTTCCTTCTTGATCCCCGGGAAGACCATTTTGTTGCCGGGAATATAGCCCTTCGGGTCGGCGATATAGTCGGCGATGGTCTTCTCATCCCACACGATGGCCTTGGCCTTCATGGCATCGGAATATTTGAAGCCCTCGACGGTGCCGGATTTGCGGCCGAATACCTTGGCCAGGCTGGGACCAACGCCGTTCTTGCCAGCTTCCAGCTGATGGCAGGCACGGCATTTGGCAAACGCTTTCTTGCCGGCCTCAACATCACCGGAGGCCTGGGCGCCACTGGCAACGGTGAACGACACCGCCAGGGCGGCAAGGGCGGAAAAAACGACTCGCGACATCTCTTGGGGCTCCTCGCGTGGTTCCTTGTCGATCCGGGAACCTATACGCCCTTGCGGCGCGATGAAATCCCCGAAACCAGGTGGAAAATAGCATAGCGACTCGCTCTATCAACAGCGGCGCATTGCCGCATTTACCGCCGCTTAACAGCCCGCTGCGTAGTCTGCCGCGCCTGGACGAAAAAAACGTCCTCGCGGAGCGGGAGTTGGGTTGACGATGAACATGATGGCCAATCTGGGGCATGGTCGCCTGCAGGCGATGGTGACGGCCGGAAACGAGGTCCTGCGCATCCAGCAGGCGCTGGCCGCCAGGCGCAGCAACCTGGTGGCCGAGCTGCTGCGCGGGGAAGAGGATTTCTACGAACAACGGCATTATCCCGCTGGCGATGTCTTCGATCCGGAGACGGGCGCACAATATTACTATCATGCTCATCGCGATGATGGACGCGAGCACGGCCATTTCCACGTCTTTCAGAGGCCGCATCTGCTGCCGGAAAAATTCGAACCGGCGCGTTATGTGAAGTCGGGCGTGGGCCGTTGTTCGCCGAAGGAAAAGATCGGGCCGCATTGGCCGCGCGGCAATCGGGCGCTGGCGCATATCGTTGCCGTCGCGATGGATCATTATGGCCAGCCAATCCGGCTGTTCACCGTCAACCGCTGGGTTACCGATGAAACCTGGTATTCGGCACGCGACGTGATCGCCATGCTGGATCGCTTCGAATTGCGTCACGGCTGGCCAGTGCCGGACGTAAACCGCTGGCTGAATGGCCTGTTGCGCCTGTTCCAGCCGGAAATCGTTGAGCTGATCCGTCGCCGCGATGCGGCGGTGGAGGCCCGGGGACGTGCCAATCCTCGCGGTGATGCCCTGGAAGACCGCAGTCTGGAAGTAACCGCCTCGCTGGATATCTCGGTGGAGCGCAGGATGCGCCAGTTGCGCCGCTCACTGGCGGCTTAGGGCAGATAGCCGAGATTGCGCCATTCGGCATAGGCCTTGCGGAATCCATGGTAGGATTCCCAGACCTTCTGGAATTCCGGATTGGTGACGCTTTCTTCCTTCACCACCTTGATCCACGAGGCTTTCAGCGCATCCATGACGGGCTTCGGCAGGGTTCGGATCGCCACGCCGCGGGTCCGGATTTCCTGCAAGGCCTTCACCTGCTGCGCTTCGCCCTCGGCCAGGCTTTCGCGGACGGTGTCGCCGCATACGCTGGTGATCAAGCCGCGCTGGGCCTCGCTCAGGCCCTCCCAGACGCTCATGTTGATCAGCAGCGAGATCAGTGAGCTCTGCTGGTGCCAGCCGGGAAAATAGAAATTCTGCGCGGCCTTGTCGAAGCCGAAACGCAGATCGGTGGCGGGAAGCGAAAACTCCGCCGCATCGATATTGCCGCTTTGCAGCGCATAGAAGATGTCGCCGCCGCTTAATGGCACGATTTCCACACCGAGCTGACTGATCACCCGGGCGCCGATGCCCATAAAGCGCATGCGTAAACCCTTCAGGTCCTCGGCAGAGTTGATCTCGCGCCGGAACCAGCCGCCGGACTCAGGCGGCAGAATGGTACATACCACCGGTTTGATGTTGAACCGGGCAAAGCTCTCGTCCATCAACTGTTGCCCGCCGCCATATGACAGCCACGCCAGATATTCGCTGGCAGGCGGACCGAAAGGCACACTGGAAAACAGCCAGAAAGCCGAATCGCGCGCGGCGAAGAAATTGGCCGAAGACCATACCGCATCGATTTCGCCGTTCGAGACCTTGTCGAACAACTCGGCATTCGGGGCCAGCGTGTTGGGTTCGAACAGCTTGAACTCAAGCTTGCCATCCGAGGCGATGGCCAGTTTTTCCACCATCGAGCTTGCCATGGTACCGATCAGCGGAGCGGTCGAAGGCGCCGGACTGGCCAGCCTCAGTATGCTCGGATTGCCAGGCGGTTCAGTCACGGCGGGCGGCGTGATGCTGGCTGCAGGCTCCGGGTCTTTGATCGCGCGCGCCTCGGGCGCGTTGGCCGCACGCTGGAGCGATACGGCGCCTATGCCGATCAGAATGCCCAATACCAGTGCCAGGCCAGCTACGGTGACCAGACGCGCCATCAGAATTTCACTTTCTCCCACCGGCTCATTTGCATGCGGCTGGCATCTGCCGGGCGCCACCATAAGGGGCGGGTGGGCGGGCCGTCTATCGGTCCGGACCACTCGCTTGACTCTTAGTTTCGCTTGTAACTACCTTTTGGCTAGGTAAAAAACCGATAACAAATTCCTCGGGAGGAATTGCCGTGCGAAACAACCTTAAGGCCATACTGGCCCGGGCCACCTTTGCCGTCGCTTCCGGTGCCGTGCTGTTCCTTGCCGCTCCGGCTCAGCATGCTGCAGCGCAAGATATCGAACTGAAGCTCAGCCACTTCCTGCCGCCGGGCCACGGCATTCACCGCGACTGGCTTCAGCCCTGGGGCGAGGAACTGACCAGGCGCAGCAATGGCAAGGTCAAGGTAACCATCTTCCCGGCCGGTTCCGCCTTCGGCAACCCCGCGCGGCAACTCGAGCAGGCGGTCAGCGGCGTGGTCGACATCGCCCATGGCCTGCGGGGCGTGCCGGCCGGCCGCTTCAACCGCATGGGCATCATCGAATTCCCCTTCCTGGTGGAAACCTCCAATGCCGCCAGCCGCACGCTTTGGGAAATGTACCCCAAACACTTCGCCCAGGAATTCCCGGACAGCGTTAAAGTGCTGGCCCTGCATGCGCACAATGCCGGCCTGATCCACACGGGCTCCAAGCAGGTCAAGACGATGGACGACCTCAAGGGCCTGCGTATCCGCTCGCCTAGCCCGCAGATCAACGCCATGCTGCAGCAGTTGGGCGCCACGCCGGTCGGCCTACCGCCTGGCGAGGTGTATGAAAATCTGCAGCGCGGCGTAATTGACGGTGCGGTCTTCCCCTGGGATCCGATCAATTCCTTCCGTCTGTTCGAGGTGACCAAGTATCACCTCGATGCGCGCTCTTACACCGCCAGCTTCTATTTCGTGATGAACAAGCGCAAATACGATAGCCTGCCAGCCGACGTGAAGAAGGCCATCGACGACACTACCGGTGCGGCGCTGACCGAGAAGTTCGGTGACTGGTGGAACCAGTGGGATGCACCCGGGCTGGAAGCGGCCAACAGGAAAGGCAACGTGATGTCGTCGCTGAGCGAGGCGGAGCGTAACCGCTGGCGCGATGCCCTGAAGCCGACCACCGAGAAGCTGCTCACCGACCTGGAAGGGCAGGGCGTGAAGAATGCCCGCGACATTTATCGCGAGATGCAGCAGCGTATCGCCAAATATGAAGGCGGCAAGCGCTGAGGCCAAATAGCCGTGCGGCCCGTCAGACCGGTTGCGGCCGGCCTGGCGGGCCGCGGTTTTTTCTGATGGAATGAAGGTATGGTGCCGATCTTTCGTGCGGCTGAATGGAGTGCTGCCTGGGCCGCGCGTATCGGCGTCTTCTGCGCCCTGCTGGCTGGCCTTGTCACCTGCGCCGATGTCGTGATTCGCCATGCCGGCGGGCAGGGCATTCTCGGAACGGTGGACATCACCCAACTCATGATCATGGCCACCGCCTTTCTCACCATACCCTACGGCTTCATCGCCGATAGCCATGTTGCGGTTGATTTGGGCATCGAGCGGCTGCCATACCGGCTGCAGGTTTTCTGCCGCCTGTTGGCAGCCCTGTGCGGCGCATTGCTGATGTTGGCGATTGCCGGGTTTGGCTGGCAGCAATTCGACACCGTGGCACTGATGGGCGATAAATCGCAGACCATCGCGCTGCCGATGACCTGGTACTGGTATCCGCTGCTGGGGGGAGCAGCTTTTGCCGTTCTGATGGCGCTGGTGGTTGCACTGCGCCATCTGGTGACGCTGCTGACCGGCGACGATCCGTTATCTGCCGCGAAACAGGACGGCGCCACATGAGTCCAGCGCTAGCGGGTCTTCTGGGCTTCGGCGTCGTCTTGGTCCTGATGCTGCTGCGCGTGCCGGTCGCAGTGGCGATGGGATTGGTCGGTGCCATTGGATTTCTGTTGCTTCAGGGTTGGGACGGCCTTGCCTATGTGATGGGATCATCGCCGTTCGAGAGCGTGTTCCCCTACAGCCTCTCGGTGGTGCCGCTTTTCGTGATGATGGGCGTGTTCGCCACTTATGCCGGGTTATCGCGTCAGCTCTACGATGCCGCCTATGCCTTCCTCGGGCATTTCCGCGGGGGATTGGCGCTGGCCACCATCGGGGCCTGCGCCGCATTTGGCGCAATCTGCGGCTCGGCGATCGCGACGGCGGCCACCATGTGCCGCGTCGCATTGCCCGAGATGCGTCGACGCGGCTATGCCGACAGCCTGGCAACTGCCACGATTGCCGCCGGCGGTACGCTTGGCATCCTGATCCCGCCGTCAATCATTCTTCTGATTTATGCGCTGCTTACCGAGCAGTCGCTGGGTAAGCTTTATGTCGGCGCGCTGCTGCCCGGCCTGCTTGGTACAGGCCTGTACATGCTGGCCATTGCCGCAACGGTTCGACTCAATCCGGCCAGTGGCCCGGCAGGCGAGCGCATGGCCTGGTCGCAGCGCCTGCGGACCATGCGCAGCGTTTGGCCTGTATTTCTGTTGTTCGTGCTGGTGATCGGCGGGATGTTCGCCGGAATCTTTTCGCCCAACGAAGCGGCTTCGGTCGGCGCGGTCGGCGCTCTGATCTTTGCCCTTGCCGGGCGCACGATGGGCGTTTCCCGCTTCAAGGACTCGCTGCTGGAAACGGCATCGACCAGCGCGATGATATTTCTGATCCTGATCGGCGCCGGCCCGTTCAATTTCTTTCTCGAGGTCACAAGCGCGCCGCAACTGGTGGTGCAGTATATCCAGGCTCTGAATCTCAGTCCGGCGCTGTTCCTTGTGCTGCTCACGGCGTTCTATGTCGTGCTCGGTGCGTTGATGGACGATCTGGCGATGATGCTGCTGACCCTGCCTTTTGTATTTCCGGCAGTCCAGGCCCTGGGCATCGATCCGTTGTGGTTCGGCATCTACATGGTCACCATCGTCGAGATCGGCATGATTGTCCCGCCGGTTGGCATGAACCTGTTCGTCATTCAGGGGGTAGGGAAGGTCAGGTTGCAGGCCGTGACCCGCGGCATCCTGCCTTTCGTGCTTGCCGACCTTGTCCGCGTCGGCCTGCTGATCGGTTTCCCGCAGATCGTGCTATGGCTGCCAGGTTTAATGGACTGATCAGCGCCTTTTCGCCGCCACGCCATACTCCCTGATCCAGCCGAGCGAGGCCACCGTATCGCCTTCCGGGCGGTATTCGCAGCCGACCCAGCCATCGTAGCCCAGTGCATCGAGCCGTTGAAAGATATAGCGATAGTCGATCTCGCCATTCCCTGGTTCGCGGCGGTCGGGCGGATTGGCGATCTGAATATGGCCAATCCAGGGAATCTGGCGCTCCAGGCGCCGGGTAATGTCGCCGTGAATGATCTGTGCGTGGTAGATGTCGAACTGCAGGCGAAGGTTCGGGGCCCGCACCTCCTCGATCACCTTTTGCGCGAAATCGAAGTCGTTCAGGAAAAAACCGGGGATGTCGCGCCGGTTGATGGGCTCGATCAGCAGCAACAGGCCGGCGCTTGAAGCCTGCTCGGCGGCCCAGGCGAGGTTGTCCATATAGCAGGCTTCCAGAGCACGACGGTCGGCCCGGGCCGGTTCAATTCCCGCCACCACATGGATGCGCGGACAGTTGAGGGCGGCGGCATACTCGAAGGCCCTGGCCATAGCAGCGCGGAAGTCGCTGCGCCGGGCCGGGAGGGCGGCAAGGCCGCGTTCGCCGGCCCCCCAGTCGCCCGGCGGCGCGTTGAAAAGGGCCACCTGCAGGCCGGCATCCCGCATCGCTGCCGCAACGGCAGCCGGCGCATGGTCGTAAGGGAACATGAACTCCACCGCGGTGAATCCCTGTTCAGCGGCGGCGGGAAAGCGGTCGAGGAAGGGTATATCCTGGAACAGGAAGCTCAGGTTGGCGGCAAAGCGTGGCATGGCATTCCCCCGTCCGGTACCGTTCCGTGATGCCGGCCTGTCATCCGGCTTTCGCAGAGCATCGGTTTTCCGAGACTGTCATTTCTGCTAACAGTTGGGCAAGCCTTGTTCTTTTTTTCCTCCGAGGATCGATGGCTGGCGGCCGGTTGCAGACAGAGCGGGATGGGACGGCGTTGCTCCTGCGCCTGACTGGCGACTGGACGCTTGCCCATGCCTCCATTCTCCTGCAGGGGCTGGATGGGCTTGCCACTGCCGGTCTTGCCAGTAGCCATGTCACGGCCGGAGGCGCCCGGCGCGCCGTATTCGATACATCCAATCTGAACCGGCTGGATACCGCCGGTGCGATCCTGATGGTGCGGCTGCATCGCCAGTTGATGGATCAGGGCTTTGATATCGACTGGCCGCAGGCCCGCCGCGAACACCGGGCGCTGTTCGACTATGTGGTGGGGTCGGGCGATGCCGTCACGGTCTGGCCGCAATCGGGCAGTGGCCTGCTTGGCATCATTGCCTACCTTGGCTGGCTGACCCTGTTTTTCGTGCGCGAGGCACGCCGGTTTACCGCCTTCATCGGCGAAGTGACCGAAACCGCCGTGTTGACGACCATCCGGCCCGGGCGCATGCGTTTTACCTCCATGGTTCATCACATGGAGGAAACCGGCCTGAAGGCATTACCCATTGTCGGGCTGCTCTCCTTTCTGATTGGCATGGTCATGGCCTATCAGGGGGCCAGCCAGTTGCAGAAATTCGGCGCGGAAATCTTCGTTGTCGACCTGATCGGCATTTCGGTCCTGCGCGAGCTGGGTGTGCTGCTCACCGCGATACTGATCGCCGGCCGATCGGGCAGCGCCTTCACGGCGCAGATCGGCACCATGAAGGTGAATGAAGAAATAGCGGCGATGCGCACGCTTGGCCTCGACCCGGTGGTGGTGCTGGTCCTGCCGAGAATGTTTGCGCTGGTGCTGACGCTGCCGGTGCTGACCTTCTTCGCCAATCTCATGGGCCTGTGCGGTGGCGCGCTGATGGCCTGGAATGCGCTGGGAATCGATCCGGTACTGTTCTTCAGCCGGCTGAATGAGGTGATCGTGCCGCGTACATTCTTCGTCGGCATGGTGAAGGCGCCGGTCTTCGCCGCGCTGATCGCCCTGGTCGGCTGTTATGAAGGATTGCGGGTCAAACGCGACGCCGAGAGCGTCGGCCGCCTCACCACACGCTCGGTTGTGCAGTCGATCTTTCTGGTCATCCTGTTCGACGCTCTGTTCTCCATCCTGTTCAGCATTCTCAAGGTCTAGGCATGGCGACCAACGGGCAGGGCAGGGAGCGGGTGATCACGGTGCGCGGTCTGGTGAACCGGTTCGACGAGACCGTGATTCACCAGGATCTCGACCTGGACGTCTATCGCGGCGAAGTGCTGGGCGTGGTCGGAGGGTCGGGCACGGGTAAGTCGGTGTTGCTGCGCACGATTATCGGTCTGAACCAGGCCGCGGCGGGTAGCATCGACTTGCTCGGTACCGACATGATCAATGGCGACCCGGAAGACCTGCGCGCAGTGCGGCAGCGTTTCGGCGTCCTGTTTCAGGATGGCGCGCTGTTTTCCTCCCTGACCGTCGCCCAGAACATCCAGGTGCCGCTGAAGGAATTCTACGATCTGCCGGAGAGCCTGCTTGACGAGATCGTGGCGGCGAAACTGCACATGGTAGGCCTGTCTTCCGACGCGGCCGGCAAATACCCGGCCGAGCTTTCCGGCGGCATGCGCAAACGGGCCGGACTGGCCCGTGCATTGGCGCTGGACCCCGAGGTGGTGTTCTTTGACGAGCCGACCGCCGGGCTCGATCCCATCGGCGCGGCGGCCTTCGACCAACTGGTGCGTGACCTGCAGCAGGCGCTGGGCCTGACCGTGTTCATGGTCACCCATGATCTCGACTCGCTCTACGCGATCTGCGACCGTATAGCCGTGCTGGCCGAAAAGAAGGTCTTGGTGAGCGGATCGATGGAAACGATGCTACAGGACAAGCATCCCTGGGTTAGGGAGTATTTCCACGGGCCGCGCGCCCGGGCCGCTGCGATCACCGCAGCGCTGGACAAGAGGTGAAGCGATGGAAACGCGTGCGCATCATCTGCTGATCGGAAGCTTCATGCTGGTCTTCCTGACCGGCATCGTTGCCTTTGTGCTCTGGCTGGCGAAATCCGAGGTCGACCGCGAAGTCGCGCGTTACAATGTCTTCTTCACGGGGTCTGTGGCCGGACTGGGGCTGGGCGGCGACGTGCGCTTTAACGGCATCAAGGTCGGCAGCGTGTCGCAAATCAGCATTGATCGCGAGAATACCAGCCGGGTGCGCGTGACCGTGGAGGTGGACGCCGATACGCCGATCCGCGCCGATTCGGAGGCGACCCTGCAATTGCAGGGCATTACGGGCGTTTCCTTCGTACAGATATCGCCGGGCAGCCACGACGCTCAGATCCTGCCAGTGGTTGCTGGGCGAGATCCGACGAAATATCCGACTATCCGTTCCAGACCATCAGCCATCGAGGCCTTGGTGGAGGCGGCACCGGAGTTGTTCAACCGCGCGGCCAGGATTCTCAGCGATGAGAATTTGGAGAACCTGACCGGGTTTATCGCCAACCTGCGTGAAGTGTCGCAGACATTGGCGGCGCGTCAGGAATCGATCGGTCGTGCCATCGACAGTTTCAGCGCAACCAGCGGCGATATCGCCAAGGCGGCATCGGCAGCACGCGAAATTGCCGATAAGCTTGACCGTGTCATGAACGAAGCGGAATCGACGCTGAAGAGCGCCAACCGGATCCTGGAAGGGGATGCCGCCGTCGCCGCCGTCGATGCGCGTCAGGCCATGGCCCAGCTCAACAGGCTTCTGACCGATCTGAATGCCGTCATGGAAGAGAACCGTGCGCCGATCCATGCCATGACGACCGAAGGATTTGGCGAATTCCGCCGCCTGATGTCGGAAACGCGTATCCTGGTATCCAGTCTGGCGCGGGTGGCGCAGCGTCTGGAAGACGATCCAAGTTCTGTACTGTTCGGCAATCGCGATGCCGAATACCGCAGTGAAGGGGGAGGGCAGCGGCGATGAACACTATCACGAGACGCAGCATGATGCTGGCTGGCGCTGCACTGCCGCTATCGGCTGGACTGCTGTCGGGTTGCGGCGGCCTGATACCGCAGGCGCCGCCATCCAATCTCTACACGCTTTCACCCAAGACCATCTTTACCGACACGCTGCCGCGAGTGGACTGGCAGCTGGTGGTGGAGGAGCCTTTTGCCGCCGGCGGCCTGGATACCCACAAAATCGCCATTTTCACCAATCCTTACGAGGTGAAGTATTACGCCGAGGCACGCTGGAGCGAGCGCGCGCCGCGCATGGTGCAGACCTTGCTGGTGGAAAGCTTTGAGAATACCGGCAAGATCGTCGCGGTCGGCCGTCAGTCGGTCGGCCTGCGCTCGGATTTCAATATCAAGGGCGAACTGCGCGAATTCCAGGCCGAACTGAAGGATGGCAGCAGCCTGCCCGATGCCCATGTGTCGCTGCAGGTCAAACTGGTGGCGCAGCCGCGTCAGCAGATCGTGGCGGCGGCCACCTTCAGCCAGCGGGTGAAGGCCAAGAATGCGACGGTTCTGGGCGTGGTGGCGGCCTTCGACGAAGCCCTGGGTTACGTATTGCGCGAAACCGTGCAGTGGACGCTGATGACGGCGAAGAAGCCGGCGGCCTAGCTGCGTTCATACGCCGCTGCGCAGCTCCACGATCGGTTTGGACATCACGGCTTCCTGGTCCCAGGGGAACAGGATCCAAGTATCCTGGCTCACCTCGGTGATGAAGGTGTCCACCATCGGCCGGCCATTCGGCTTGGCATAGATGGTAGCGAAATGCGCCTTGGGCAGCAGGGCGCGCACCGCCTTGGCCGTGACACCGGTATCGACCAGATCATCCACGATCAGCCAGCCATCGCCCTGTTCAGCGAGCGCCGCCTCGGCGGTCTTGAGGATGTTCACCTTGGAACCGCGTTCTAGTTCGTTATAGGTGGAGCAGGAGATCGTCTCGATCATGCGCAGGTTCAACTCGCGCGCCACGATGGCGGCGGGGACAAGCCCGCCGCGGGTGATCGCTACGATGCCACGATAGCCGCCGCGCGCCTGGGCCGCATCCAGCAGGCGCCAGGCCAGGGCCTTGCAGTGACGGTGCAGTTCCTCCCACGAAACCGGGAAGAATTTGGTATAGCCATGGCCTTCGGTCATGATGGGGTCGCTCCGGTCTTCTCAGGCTTGTACCGGCATGGTTGCCTGACGGTAGGCTTCGATGGGGCTGCGGATGCGCTCCGGGATTTCCACCGATTTCAGGATCTTTTCATCCACGATGCAGGAGACATGGGTACAGGTGAAACAAACATCACCGGCGGCATTCCGCCCCTTGAACTCGTAGGTGATGGTGGCGCGGCTCAGCTTCTCGACCCGCAACTCGACGGTAAAAGGGTCACCGCCCTTCAGCGCACGCTGGAAATCCAGCTTGGTGCTGACCGTGGGCGAGCCAAGCCCCAGCTCCTTGTGCAGACGCAGGAAGCTGTAGCCGATGATGTCGCGCCAGAAGGCTTCCAGCGTCTCCATCACGTAATCGAGGAACTGGGTGGTATAGACCATGCCGGCCGGATCGCATTCACCCCACTGTACGATGCGGGGGCAGGAGAAGGGCCGGTCGGGGGCGAAGGCTTGGGCGGCGGAATCGGTCATAGCCGCGGATCATACGGAGGGCCGCGATGAAAAAAAAGCGCGGGCGGGCCAGGCCGGGCGGAAACGACTGGGGCGCCCGGCTGGGGGCCGGGCGCCCGTCTAGGAGGGGAGGATAACGCTTACTTACGCGCGGACATACTCGAAATCGACCGGCTGGTTGTTGATGCCGCGGGCCGGCGGGGCCACCCAGTTGGCGAACTTGCCGCGCTCTGTCACCGGGGTCATCAGGCTGATGACATATGTGCGGTCGGCCTCGGTCGGCAGCCATTCATGATGGCGGGCATCCCATTCGGCCTGGCTGATGATGCGGCCATTCGGATCGACGCGCAGTTCGGAGAACTGGCCGATCTGACGGTGGAAGGCGCGGTGCGGCAGCTTCAGCTCGAAATCGATGCCGTGCCGCTTGATGATCTGGTTCCAGCGCATCACGCCACGGGCGCAGTCGGCAACATAATCGTCGCGCAACCGTTCGTTCAGGGCGGTCAATGCGGCTTCATCCTTCTCGCGGAAGCTGTCGCCGTCGGCTTCCAGCACCTTGTACGCCGCATCGGTCAGCTTGTGATCATCGTTGATCCGCGTCTCGTCGAAGCGTCCCTTGATACCCATGGTGTAGTAGTTGGCGGCGTTGGTGGAGATTTCCGAGCCGAACAGGTCGATCGAGACGGAGAAGTGGAAGTTCAGGTATTTCTGGATCGTCGGCAGGTCGATCACGCCATGTTTGCGTACGTCGTCGGTCTTGAAATCCCGCATGACTTCGCAGGTGCGCTGGATCACGCGGCCAACGCCGGTCTCGCCCACGAACATGTGATGGGCTTCCTCGGTCAGCATGAAGCGGCAGGTACGCGAGAGCGGATCGAAGCCGCTTTCAGCCAACGAGGCGAGCTGGAACTTGCCGTCGCGGTCGGTGAAGAAGGTGAACATGTAGAAGCTGAGCCAGTCCGGTGTCTTCTCGTTGAAGGCGCCCAGGATGCGCGGCTTGTCGTCGTCGCCCGAGCGGCGCTGCAGCAGGGCCTCGGCTTCCTCGCGGCCGTCGCGGCCAAAATAGGCGTCCAGAAGATAGACCATTGCCCACAGATGGCGGCCTTCCTCGACATTCACCTGGAACAGGTTGCGCAGGTCATAAAGCGAGGGGCAGGTCTGGCCGAGCAGGCGTTGCTGCTCCACCGAGGCGGGTTCGGTATCGCCTTGCGTGACGATCAGGCGGCGCAGCACGCCACGGTATTCGCCGGGAACCTCCTGCCAGGCGGGTTCACCCTTGTGATCGCCAAAGTTCACCTTGCGCTCGGCTTCCGGTTCGGCAAGGAAAATGCCCCAGCGGTAATCGGGCATCTTAACATAGTCGAAATGCGCCCAGCCCTGGGCATCGACGCTGATGGCAGTGCGCAGGTAGGCCTCGCGGGCCTGGAAGCCCGCCGGGCCCATATCCTGCCACCAGTCGAGGAACTTCGGCTGCCACTCTTCAAGGGCGCGCTGCAGGCGACGATTGTCCGAGAGATTGACGTTGTTGGGAATGCGCGAATTGTAGTCGATTGGCATATTGCTTTCTCCCTAGACCCGTTTGCGGTCATACGCGGCGCGCTGGCCAGTGCCATAGAGCTTGAGCGCACCCTGTTCGCCGACGGCGTTGGGGCGCTGGAAAATCCAGTTCTGCCAGGCGGTGAGCCGGCCGAAGATCTTCGTCTCCATCGTTTCGGGCCCGCCAAAGCGTAGGGATGCCTCCATGCCGGTGAGAGCGTCGGGTGAGAAGGCGGCGCGTTCCTCTATGGCGATGCGCACCTCGTCTTCCCAGTCGATATCGTCGGGAGTGAAGGTGACCAGGCCGGCTTCATCGGCGGCCCGGGCATCGAGATCGCTGCCGATCAGTTTCTTGATCTCGTCGACGCGTGCCGGGTTGTCGAGGTTGCGGCTGGAAATACGGCTCAGGCCGTTGCCCATCGGATAGGCGCCGAAATTCATCGGCGTCAGACGGATGGTCGCGGGAGGGCGGTTGTCGCCTTCCATCTGGCCATCCAGCATGTAGGACCGGTCGGCGGCGACAACGAGCTCCAGCAGCGTGCCGGTGAAGCATGAGCCGGGTTCGACCAACGCGAAGACCGAACGCGACGACACGTCGATCCGCTTGAACACGCGTTTAAGGAACAGGCGAATCTCGCGCACCAGCCAGTGTGACTTGTGCTGTTCCAGCGCGGCATCGTAAGCGGCCACCAGGTTGGCATCGCCATTGGTGCGGAACACCCACATGCCGGTGGTTTCCTCATTGGTGCGCAGATGCAGGATCAGGTCATCCAGCTCGCGCGCCAGGGCCAGGGACCAGAATTGGTCGCCCTGGGCCTGGATGGCGTCGGCGGAAGCCGGCGGCGGGGCTTTGGGGCCATGCACGGTGATCTCGGCGATGCCCTTGGCCCGATCCAGCCTGGCCTCGACATGGCTGTAGCGGATCGTGTCACCCTCGATCCGGCGGTCCAGTTTCGACAGCATGATGCCCTTGGCATCGGTCGGGCGATCCGATTTCGCCGCGAAGGACTGGGCGCGTTCGCGCATCGCATCGTTCAGTTTTGTGCGCGGCACAACTTCGTCGACCAGACGCCAGTCCACGGCGCGCTTGCCCTTGATGCCTTCCTCGATGGTGCAGAAGAAATCGGCGCGGTCGCGGCGCACCATGCGCTTGTCGACCAGGCGGGTGAGGCCGCCGGTGCCCGGCAGCACGGCCAGCAGCGGCACCTCGGGCAGGGAGACCGAGGTATTGCCGTCATCGGCCATCAGGATGTAGTCGGCGGCCAGCGCCAGTTCATAGCCGCCGCCGGCGCAGGGGCCGTTCACGGCGGCGATGTAAGTCTGCTTCGATTCTGCCGTGGCCTCTTCGATGCCGTTGCGGGTTTCGTTGGTGAATTTGCAGAAATTCACCTTCCAGCCGTGGGCCGACTGATTCAGCATGCGGATATTGGCGCCGGCGCAGAAGATGCGCTCCTTCGCCGAGGTGATGATCACTGAACGAACTTCAGGATGTTCGAAGCGCAGGCGCTGCACGGCATCGTGCAGTTCAATGTCGACACCCAGATCGTAGGAATTCAGCTTCAGCTCATAGCCGGGGCGCAGGCCACCGTCTTCCTTCACATCCATCGCCAGGGTGGCGACGGCGCCGTCGATGCTGAGCTTCCAATGCTTGTACTGGCTGGGCTCGGTGCGGAAATCCACCGGAGCGGCACCGTTGGGCTGGCTGTCGGCCATGCTGGTCCTCCCTCAAACGTGATATGCATTATAGTGCAGATTATCGGGGCGACAAGAATTATTTTTCAGTTTTTGTGCCCGCCACTGCCCTATTCAGCGGCTTCCCTGGCTAGCCAGGCCGGATGGGCGCGCAGGGCAGCCGCCAGTTCGGTGGCAGCCTGATCCAGGCTCTTGCCTGCCGTGTCGAAAGACATGTCGGCTCGGGCATAGAGCGCCTCGCGTTGGGCCAGGATTCGTTTGAGGTCGGCCATCGCCTCTGACTGACCGGCAATCGGGCGTAGATCGCCCTGGGCAACGACGCGGCCCATATGCTCTTCCGGTTTCGCCTTCAGCCAGATCGTGAAGCAGTGCGAAAGCAGATGGGCATAGGTGGCGGGTTCCGAGGGCAAGCTGCCGCCGGTAGCGATCACCTTTGGCGTGGCGTCGGCCGTTATGCGTTCCAGCGCGCGGCGCTCGAAGCGACGGTATGCGGCCTGGCCATAGAGGTCAAAAATTTCGTTCAGTGAAAGGCCGGCCTCGGTTTCGATTTCCTTGGCCATTTCCACGAATTGCAGGCCGAAAGTGGCGGCCAGACGCTGGCCCAGCGAGGTCTTGCCGGCGCCGCGCAGGCCGATCAATGCGATGTGGCGCTTCACGCTGGCGGCGACGCCAAAACGCTCGCGTGCGAAAGCCTGCAATTCCTGCAGCTGTTCGGCATTCAGGTCCTCGATCTGTCGCAGCAGCAGGGCCTGATCCACGCCAAGCGGCGGCCGGTCGCCGAGGAAATCGGTGATCGGTAGATCCATGGCGCGCGCGATCTGCCGCAGCAGGAGAATGGAAATATTGCCTGCGCCGCCCTCGAGCTGGGCCAGGTAGCGCTCTGAAACGCCGGAATCGCGAGCGAGGATCTTGCGGCTCATGCCGCGCCTTGCGCGCGCATTGCGCACACGCTCTCCTACAACCTGCAGGAAAGCAGTGTCGTCGGGGCTGGCCTTGTCGCGGCTCTCACTCATGGCATGCATTATAGTGCAATTTTGTCTGGAGCGCCAGCGGAGTGTGCGTTATAGTTCGGGCCCGCGACGGATGCATGCAGGAGAAGGTAGATGCAGATTTCCATTCTGGTCGGCACCATGACAGGCACCGCAGAACTGGTGGCTGGCGATGTGAAAAAGGCGCTGGAAGGCAAGGGCCACAACGTCGAGGTGCTGCTGATGGACAACCTGAAGGCCGAGGTGTTCGAGCGTCCGGGTGCCTTCCTGATCTGCACCTCCACCTATGGCCAGGGCGATGTGCCTGACAATGCCCGCGATTTCGTCGCCGATTTGCAGGCGGCCAAGCCCGACCTGACCGGAAAACTGGCCGGCGTGATCGGGCTGGGCGACAGCACCTACCAGGACACCTTCAACCACGGGGGTCAGCAATTCGAAGCCCTGCTCAAAAGTCTGAACGCAACGCTGGTCGGCGAGCGCATGCAGCACAATGCCTCGGGCGGCACCCTTCCGGAGGAAGATGCCGTGGCCTGGGCTCTGGAATGGGTGGAACAGGCGGCGCCCTTGGCCAAGGCCGCATGACCGCTCGCTGACATAAGCGGGCGGCATAAGCAGAATATCCCCGGGAGGAAACAATGCCGCGCTTCATCGAGCTGCCGCGGCGGTATAACGCCGCGACGCATTTTGTTGATCGTCATGTCGCCGAAGGTCGCGGCGCAAAAACCGCGTTCATCGACGACAAGGGCAGCTATACCTACGCCGATCTTGCCGTGCGGGTGAACCGTGCCGGCAACCTGCTGAAGGCCCAAGGCGTGCAGCCCGAACAGCGCGTTATGCTGGCGCTGCTCGACAGCATCGACTTCCCGGCATTGTTTTTTGGCGCGATGAAGATCGGCGCCGTGCCGGTGCCGGTGAACACGCTGCTCACAACGCCGGATTACGATTTTCTTTTGCGCGACAGTCGTGCCGTGGCCCTGGCCGTTTCCGATGCGCTGCTGGAGAAGTTCCGGCCGATCGTCTCGGGCCAGCCCTATCTGAAACAGGTCCTGATCTCCGGCCAGGTGCCGCCGACGGTGACGCCGCTTCACAAGTTGATGGAGGCGCAATCGGATCAGCTTGAGGCGGCTGCGACCACGCCGGACGATATCGGCTTCTGGCTCTATTCCTCGGGCTCCACCGGTGCGCCCAAGGGTGCCATGCACCTGCATGGCGACCTGGTGCATACCGCCGTGCTGTATGGCGAGGAAGTGCTCGGCATCAAAGAGGGCGATGTCGTGTTCTCGGCGGCCAAGCTGTTCTTCGCCTATGGCATGGGTAATGCCATGACCTTTCCGCTGCATGTCGGCGCCACGGCCGTGCTGATGGCCGAACGGCCGACGCCGCCGGCCGTGATGAAACGCCTGAAGGACCATCAGGCCAGCATCTTCTACGGCGTGCCGACGCTCTATGCCGGCATCCTCGCGGCCGAAGGCATCACGAAGGACAGCGGCTCGGCGAAGCTGCGCTGCTGCGTCTCAGCCGGCGAAGCATTGCCCGAGGATATCGGCAAACGCTGGGAAAAACTGTTCGGCGTGCAGATCCTGGATGGCATCGGTTCGACCGAGATGCTGCATATTTTCCTGTCCAACCGGCCGGGCGACGTGCGTTATGGCACCACCGGCACGGCGGTTCCGGGCTACGATCTGCGCATCGTGGATGAGCATGGCAGGGATGTGGAGCAGGGTGGAATCGGCGAATTGCTGGTCAGCGGCCCGTCCAGTGCCATCGCCTACTGGAACAACCGCGCCAAGAGCCTGAATACCTTTCAGGGACCTTGGACGCGAACCGGCGACAAGTACCTTCGCACCAATGACGGCTATTATGTTTATGCCGGCCGCTCCGACGACATGCTGAAGGTGAGTGGCATCTGGGTCTCGCCGTTCGAGGTGGAATCCGCCCTGCTCGCGCATCCCAAGGTGCTGGAGGCCGCCGTGGTGGCCCATGCCGATACCGATGACCTGATCAAGCCCAAAGCCTATGTCGTGCTCAAGCCGGGCGTCGGTGCAGAGGATGCGCTGGTCGATGAGTTGAAGGCTTTCGTGAAGGACAAGCTGGCGCCGTATAAATATCCCCGCTGGGTCGAGATCGTCGACGAGCTGCCCAAGACCGCCACTGGCAAGATCCAGCGGTTCAAGCTGCGCGCCAAGGCATGACGTCTGATTACGGTTCTATCCAACTGGGCGAGGGGCGGATCGAATATCGCTGGATCGGTCCCCGGCAATCCGGCCTGCCGGTATTGATCTTCCTGCACGAGGGTCTGGGCTGCATCTCGTTGTGGAAGGATTTTCCCGATCGCGTCGCAGCCGCCACCGGCCTGCCGGCGCTGGTCTATAGCCGCATCGGCTACGGCGGTTCCAGCCCTTGCATGCTGCCCCGGCCGCTGACCTACATGCACGAGGAAGGGGAGGCGGTATTACCCGAGTTGCTGGCGGCCTTCGGCATCCAGCGTCATATTCTCGTCGGCCATTCCGACGGTGCCTCCATCTCGCTGATCTATGCCGGCGCAGCGGACCGTCCCGGCCTGCAGGGTGTGGTGGTTATGGCGCCGCACAGTTTCTGTGAGGATGTATCAGTCGCCTCGATCCGCGCGGCGAGCGCGGCCTTCGCCAGTGGCGACCTGCGTGCGCGGCTGGCGAAATATCACGGTCCCAATGTGGACTGCGCTTTTCGCGGCTGGGCCGATGGATGGCTGGATCCCGATTTCATGCGCTGGAACATCGAGGGCTATGTCGATCGCATCAAGGTGCCGGTATTGGTGATACAGGGCGAGGATGACGAATACGGTACCGCGGCCCAGGTCGACACTATCGTCCGCCGGGTGGCCGGAGCCGAAGCGCTGCTGCTACCCGCTTGCGGCCATTCGCCCCAGCGCGATCAGCCCGAGGCAACGCTTGGCGCCATCGCTGGATTCGTCCGCAGACTGACGGCTTCAGGCCGTGATATTTAGCCCGGATAGCATCTGTCTAGATAAAATTGAAAGTCAGTCTCACTTGCTGCTGAGCGAGGCTGGTGGTAGTTTCTGCTCCTGAAAGTTAATCGCAGAAACAACCACCCGCTTACAGGAGCAGAGGCATGCGTCTCGCCACTTTCAGCCAACCCTCCATTGCCCGCCGGGCCCTCATGCTGAGCCTTCTGGCCGGCGCGACCGTCCTGGGGCTGCCTGGCCTCGCCAAGGCACAGGATAGGGTGATCAATCTCTATTCCTCGCGCCATTACGACACCGACGAGGCGCTGTATGCCAATTTCACCAAGGAAACCGGCATCAAGATCAACCGGCTGGAGGCCAGTGAGGACCAGTTGCTGCAGCGCATGCGCGCCGAGGGCGATAAAAGTCCGGCCGATGTGTTGATCACTGTGGACGCCGGGCGCCTGTGGCGCGCCCAGGAAGCCGGCCTGCTGCAGCCCGTGAAGTCGGCTGTGCTGGAAAAGGCGATCCCCGCCCATCTGCGCGAACCTGACGGCTACTGGTTTGGCTTCTCAAAGCGCGCCCGCGTGTTCGTGGTGAACAAGGACAAGGTGAAGGCCGGCGAACTGAGCCGCTATGAGGATCTGGCCGATCCGAAGTGGAAGGGCCGGCTGCTGATCCGCTCGTCGACCAATGTCTACATGCAGTCTCTGGTCGGCTCGATGATCGCAACCCTGGGCCCCGAGGCGACCGAAACCTGGGCCAAGGCCGTTGTGGCCAATCTGGCGCGCGCGCCGAAGGGCGGCGACACCGACCAGATCAAGGCGGTGGCGGCCGGCGAGGGTGATGTGGCGGTGTCGAACACCTACTACTTGGCGCGGCTTATGGGCTCAAAAAAGCCGGAAGACAATGCGGTGGCCGCCAATCTGGCGGTAATCTTCCCCAATCAGGGCGATCGCGGCACCCATGTGAACATCAGCGGCGCCGGCGTGGCCAAGCATGCGCCGAACAAGGCCAATGCCATCAAATTCCTCGAATACCTGGCATCCAAGCAGGCGCAGGAGTATTTCGCCAAGGGCAATTACGAATTCCCCGTGATCGGCGGCGTGCCGCTGCATCCGGTGATCGCGGCCTGGTCGGAATTCAAGGAAGATACCCTGAATGCCGCCGTGTTCGGCAAGAACAACGAGGCGGCGCTGAAGCTGATGGATCGTGCCGGCTGGAAATAAGGCGGCAATAGCGATACAGACGAAAGGCGGGGATATTCCCCGCCTTTTTTCTTTGCCGTCTTTGCGCAGGGGACTGCCATGTTCATCGCCAGAAACATGCTCGTGCTTATCGCCTTGTTGATCTTCTCCTTCGGTGGCGGACTGGTCGGGGGCTATGTCGGTGGCCACATGGCGAAGCGCCAGCACGATGCTGAGCTGTATCGTCTGCGGGCGGCGGTCGATAATGTCTCGGTGGCTACCGTCAACGCCATTGCATCGCTGGCCACCGATACCGAGATCGTGGCTGCCGATATCGTCGAAATCACCAACCGCCTGGATGCGCTGGAGGTTCTGGCCACCGATATGGGACAGGATATCCGCCAGATGCGGCGCTGAAGCGCCCTCAGTCTCGCGCTTCCAGCTTGCGCAGGGCTGCTGCGATCATGGCGTTGCGCTGGTCCTGTTTCATGAGCTGTTTGTGCAGGACGGCGCGCAGGGATTCCGGATCGCTGATTTCCAGCGGGGTCCAGAAGCGCCGGCTGGGGCGGAAAAATCCCACTTCGTCAAGGAAGGATACACCGAAATAATAGGCCTCGGACGCGCTGTCGTAAGGCGTCACGTCAAAGCTGCCATCGGCATTGATGGACACGTTCAGAGAGCGCGCCACCATGATGGTCAGTTCGGCTGCCGACCGGATGCGCTGCTCGGCCGTCATGTGCGGCCAGGCGCGCCTGAGCAGGCGGGCCACGTCATAGGCATGGTGATTGTTCTGGGTGCCCTGGTCGCGCCAGCCATAGGGATAGCGGCGCGTGCGGATGGCAAACAGCGTATCGGCCAGTTCCTTCATGCGAGGCGGGTCGCTGTCGCGATAGCTGATGGCGTGAAACGTGATGCTGAGGTCGTTGGTCTTGCGGATTTCTCCGTCCACCACATACCAGGCGCCCCAGAAGCCGGTTTCATGATCCTGTGCCGTATTGTCGAGAAAATCCTGCAGAGTATGCGCCATGGCCGCGACCGGCATCGAAGCGGGCAACTGTGCAGCCAGTTCAGGAATGAACAGCAACTGCGCGAGTCCGGTGATGGTGAGATTCAGTTCCTTGCGGTTGTCGACGCCGGTTCTCGGCAGGTCCGAAACCAGCAGGTCGTGCAGCCTGGCGCGCAGCTTCTCGGGGCTGTCGACAGGAGCCAGAAAGCTTAGCGGATATTGCGGCTTTCGACCGGCCTGGACCAGTTCTTTGAGCGGATCAACACTGGCATGCATGCGCAGATACCAGGCCTTGAAACAGCCACCCCATGAACCGTCTTCGGCCGATTGCTGGAATGGATCGATCGGCGGTGGAGTATCGAGCGCCGCGCGCAGGTCGGCCAGACGGCTGCGGACTGCATCATTGTCGTTGGTATAGTTGATCAGGGTATGCGCTTCGGTCAGGATCTGCATGGCGCAGACTGGTTCGCCGCTTTCATGCGTGCGGGCGATGATCGCGCGCCGCAGCTCGCGCATGTCGGGCCCGAAGCGGCCGTTCATTTCGCGCTTGAACGGCGAAACCGGGATGTAGTTCGGAATGTAGCGGTAGTGGACCGGCGTTGGCCGTTGCACCAAAGGCTCATCCACGGTGGTCCAGTCCGGCCGACCGACCGTATACATCGTGATCCCCGCCGCGATTGCGATGCTGATGGCCGTCAGGAGAACGATGTGTCGCTTCATGCCGATCCGCTTGCGTCGGCCCGATGGTCAGGCCAGACGGGCCAGCACCATATAGCAGGGCACAGGTTGTCCCATTTCCTCGCGGCCATGGGTCTGCTCCAGGCTGACCACACCAAAGCCTGCTTCCCGCAAGGTGCGTTCAATATAATCGCGGTCATGCTGGTAGCGGCCGGTCGGGCCGAGCTTGAAGCCTTCCGGCGGGAGGATGCCGAAGGCGGCTTCGACCGTGAAGCCAAGCAGTCCGCCCGGTGTCGTTTTTGCAGCGATTGCCTTCAGGGTGGGTGACAATTCGCCGAAATAGCAAAACACGTCGGCAGCCGCGGTCATGTCGTAGCGGTCAGGAGTGTCGGCCAGGAAACGGCCAAGTTCGGCTTCGTGGAGGGAGTCGTACTGGTTGCGCTCTCTGGCCTTGGCCAGCATCCCGCCGCTGAGATCGACGCCAACCAGTCTTTTGGCAATGGGCTTGAGCAGCGGGGCGCAGAGTCCGGTGCCGCAGCCGGCATCCAGAATTGTCAGATCGCGGCGATCGCCAGTTTCTTGCCGCAGGGCATTGCACAGCATCTCCGGAACACGATAGCCCAGACCGGCCAGGGTCTTCTCGAAGTCGACGGCGAAACGGTCGAAGGTTTCGCGCACATAGGTGTCGTCGGCACGAACCGGCGCATTATCGCCCAGGATCGCGGCAGCCATGTGCTGGGCAATCGGATTCTGCGCACAGGTCTCGCGCCACTGCCGTGCATAACGATGCGCTTGCTGGGTATTTCCGGTCCTGACGAGACCATAGAGCATTTCACCCATGTGGTATTGCAGCATGGTGTCGTTGGGCGCTACGGCAATGGCGCGGAATGTCACTTCCGCGCCCTGGGCATACTCGCCGATCTTGTAGAGCGATAGCGACAGGTTGCGCAGCGCATGTGGATGATCCGGCACCAGCGCCACGGCTTTCAGGCAATTCTCTATCGAGCCATGGAAATCCTGCCGCATGGCCTGCAGGCCGGCCAGGTTGGCAAAGGCATCGGCATAGCCGGGTTCCAGCGCCACCGCCCGGTGATAGGCCGCCTCGGCCTCATCGAGCCGATCGGAATCGCGATAGGCATTGGCAAGACTGAAATAGGCCTGCGCATAGGCCGGGTGCAGGCTGATGGCGATGTTGTAGCTGTCTATGGCCGCCGCGATGTCTCCGCTCTGACGCTGTGCGACACCAAGATTGAAATACAGAAGCGGGTTCTGCGGCTGCTGCTTGAGGCCGTTGCGATAGGTTTCGATCGCCTGGCCGAAACGGCCCTGTCGCAGATAGGTGTTGCCCAGGTTGACGTAGCCATCAGCCACCTGCGGTGCCAGTTGGATGGCGCGCTTGAAGGCCTGGGCCGCCGGTTTGGGCTGGTCGAGCATGGCAAGAATCTGCCCCAGGCTGAACCAGGCATCGGCCCGGCGGGGGTTTTTCTTCACCAGGTCTTCCAGAATATTCCGCGCAGCTTCGGTCTGGCCCTGCTGGGCCAGCGCGCCGGCCATCGCCAGCGGATCGCTGCCGAGGCCAGCCTGTTGCAGAAGCGTGTCGCTTACCGGATTCGCCATACCACTAAACCCTACATGAAGTTCCTGTTGCGGCGCCACGGCCATCGCAGCAGCCGCCTTTGTTCAATCTTCGCCAGGGCGCGAACGGGCCACGGCAGCATGCAGCCAGATTACGGGAATGAGGCTGACGGCGACAATGATCAGGGCGCCCGTGGATGCCTCGCCCAGGCGTTCGTCGCTTGCAAGCTGGTAGACTCTTACCGCCAGGGTGTCGAAATCGAAGGGCCGCACGATCAGGGTGGCCGGCAGTTCCTTCAGAACGTCGACGAAAATCAGCATGGCGGCTGTCAGCAGGCTGCCGCGCAGCATCGGCAAATGCACCCGCCGGACCACGCCGAGTGGCGTTTCGCCCAGTACACGGGCGGCCTGATCGATGCTGGGTCTGATGCGGTGCAGGCCGCCATCCACGGTATTGAAAGTCACGGCCAGGAAACGCACGAGGTAGGCATAGAACAGCGCGAGCAGGCTGCCGCTCAGCAGCAGGCCCGGTCCATCGCCGAAAACCGCTTGCGCCCAACTGTTGATGGCATGGTCGAAGGTCGCCAGGGGCAGGATCACGCCAATGGCGATCACCGAACCCGGCACGGCGTAGCCCATGGTGGAAAGCTGGATCAACCAGCCCATCATGCGCCGGGGCACCAGGCGGTTGGCATAGGCCAGTCCCAGGGCGGCCGCGATCAGCAGCACCGCAGCCAGGCCCGCCAGGATGAAGCTGTTCGAGGTGAAACCGGCCAGGCGGTCGAAGCCGATTTGGTCGCCCTCGCGGATGGCCAGTTGTAACAGCCACCCGGCGGGAATGCCGAAACCCAGCAGGACAGGCAGCAGACAAGCCAGGATCGCCAGCGCCGCACGGCCCGGCGAGAGACGACGTAGCGGTAGGGGGCGGGTGCGTGCCGAGGTGTGATGAAAGCGCTTGGCCTGACGGCTGGTGCGCTCCAGCATTATTGCCGCCAGCACGAAGATCAGCAGAACGCCGGAAAGCTGTGCCGCGGTTGTCACGTCGCCCATGCCGAACCAGGTGCGATAGATCGCGGTGGTGAAGGTCGGCACGCCCAGCCAGCTTACCGCGCCGAAATCGGCCAGGGTCTCCATCAGCACCAGCGCGGCACCGCCCGCGATCATCGGCCGCGCCAGCGGCAGGGCGATCCGCCAGAACCGCGCCCAGGGCCCCAGGCCCAGCGTGCGGCCGACCTCCAGCACACAAACCGACTGGTCCAGGAAGGCGGCACGGGCCAGCATGAAGACATATGGATAGAAGCTGACAACGAAGAGTGCTACGGCGCCCCGCAGCGA
Source organism: Ferrovibrio sp. (assembly GCF_046297895.1). Taxonomy (GTDB): domain Bacteria; phylum Pseudomonadota; class Alphaproteobacteria; order Ferrovibrionales; family Ferrovibrionaceae; genus Ferrovibrio. Next base: position 181,741 of record NZ_JBKBHC010000006.1, read on the forward strand.
CAGGAAATCCGGGAACCAGTAATCGCCGCGCTGCCAGCCGAACAGGGCGCGCAGGCCGCTTTGCAACGGGCCGGCGAATTGCAGCAGGTCGCTGTAGACGAAGGCGCTGACATAGGCAGGCATGGCCAGCGGCAGGAACAGGGCCCAGGCCAGCCAGCGCCGGCCGGGAAATTCGGTCATGGTCACCAGCCAGGCGCAGCCCGTGCCAATCACCACCGTGCCGCAGCCCACACCGATCATCAGCACGATGGTGTTTATCAGCATCTCCGGCATCACCGTGGCCATCAGATGCTGCCAGACCGCGCCAGCCGGCTGGGTCAGGTTGAGCAGGATGGCCAGGATTGGCGCCGCGATCACCAGGGCCAGAAGGGCCGCGAAGGCGATCCAAAGCCGGCCGTGGCGCAATCCGGCGGCGGATGCGGCGGGCAGGGACGAAGAAGCGGCAGAGTCGGTCACGCGTGCAATTGGAATGCCGTGGAAGGATGGCCTTGCTTACGTCATTTGCAAGGCATTCGCAAATCCCGGCCCCCGACCTGATTGCCGGCCTGGCGGTCGGTTGGGAGAAACGTCATGATTGCGCAATTGCCCCCTGAGGGCAGCTTTCCTATTCTTGTCCTGCTGGCGGCAGGAGGGATGGCATGGCAGACGGGGTGCGGACACTCCGCAACGGGCAGGTCAAGCCGACCGATGCCCAACTGCGGTATTTGCGCCGGGGACTGCGACAGGCTGGTGGCAAGCTGCCGCTGTTCGACGAGCATGGCCAGCAGATCAGCACGCATACCATTGTGTCCTGCATCAGGGCCGGCTGGGCCGAGCCGTGGTTTGAGAATCCGATCAAGCCGGACTGGCTGGTCTGCAAGCTGACATCGCAGGGCAGGGCGCTGTTCGAGATTCCCGGACGTTGACCATGGATGTTTTCAAGTCTGCGCAGCGGCTGGTCCTCGCGCTGCTGTTTTTTGCATTTTGGGCCATTGCCACGTCTGTGCCGCTGGCTGCCCGCCCCAGCGACCGTTTTTCTGCCCCTCATGCGCCGCACTCGGCGCCCGTTCCGGCCTTTCCGGACTTGCTGCGGCAGGCGGAGTCAGGCGCCGCCGAAGCCCAGTTCCAGGTCGGGCTGGCCTATCAACTCGGGCTGGGTGTGGCGCGGGATCTGGCTGTTGCCCGCCTGTGGTTCGAGCGGGCGGCGGGGCAGCAGCACCCGCGAGCCCTGGCCGGATTGGGGTTCCTGCGGCTGCTTGGCCAGGGCGGTCCCCAAGATCTGCCCGGTGCGGAAATGGCTTTGCGCCAGGCCGGCGAGGCCGGCGAAGCAGCCGCCTGGGCGAATCTGGCAGAGTTGATTCTGGAATACCGGCCAGCCGAGCGGTCGCAGGCCATCGCCTTCCTGGAACGCGCGGTTGCCGATGGAGCCGTAAATGCGCGCTATCGGCTGGGCCGCCTGCTGATTGAAGGCAGGGTGGTCGCTGCCGATGAAGCGCGAGGCATAGCCTTGCTCAACGAGGCTGCAGGCCAGAACCATCCTTATGCGGAGGCTTATCTGGCCTCGCTGATCCTGGAAGGTCACACGGCGGCCGGATCGCCACAACGCGGCTTGGAACTTGCGCAGCGCGCGGCGGAAAGCGGCCTGGCGGAGGGCAGTAACGAGCTTGGCCTGTATCACCTGCGCGGTTTGGCGACCCCACGCGATCCGGCCGCCGCCGCCGCCCGCTTCAGACAGGCCGGGGAGGAGGGCGACGGCAACGGGTGGTACAATCTGGCGCTGCTGCACGAAAGCGGCGTGCTGGGCCGCGCCGACGAGGTGGAAGCGCGCCGGGCAGCGATCCTGGCTGCCGAAGCGGGTAGCCTGCAGGGCGCCAATATGGCAGGCCGGATGCTTGTCCGCGGCGAGGGCGGGGGGCGGGATTATGCCGCTGCCCGCCCGTATCTGGAGCGGGCGGCCCAGGCCGGTCTGGGCGATGCCCAGAACTATCTCGGGCTGCTGCTGTTCAACGGATGGGATGGTCCTGCCGATCCCGCGGGCGCCATGGATTGGTGGGAAAAGGCCGTGGCCCAGGATCACCCCGGCGCAACCAACAACTACGCCACCTACCTGGCCAGCGGACAGGGCCGACCCGCCGATCCCGAGGGAGCCCGCGCGCTGATCCGCAAGCAGGCCGAAAAAGGTTATGGCCCGGCACAGTTCCGCCTGGGCCTCTGGCTGGAGCAGGGTTGGAGGGGAACGGCAAAGGACCTGTCGGCGGCGGTCGGGTGGTTCCGCAGGGCAGCAGAAAGCGGCCATGCCGGTGCAGCCTTCAAATATGCCAGTTATCTCGAGGCAGGCGAGGGCGTCGCTGAAAACGCGGCTGAGGCAAGGCGCTGGTATCGCATAGGCTCAGAACGGGGCAATCCCGACGCCCAGTTCCAGATGGCCCGCATCCTGTTTACGGGCGATGGCGTGCCTGCCGATCCGGCCGAGGCGGAAAGCTGGTTGCAGCGTTCTGCCCGGCAGGGCTATCCCCACGCCTTGATGATCCTGGGCGAGCAGCATTTTCGCGGCGATGGACGTCCGGCCGATCCGGCCCTGGCCTGGGCCTATCTGCGGCTGGCGGAAGAGGCCGGAATGTCCGAGGGTGCAGATGGCCGCCGTTTTGTCGAGAGCCGTCTCGGGCCGGCGCAGCGTGCAATGGCCATTGCACGGTTTCAGCAACTGGCCGGCCAGATCCGGCGGGAAAGAGAGGATGAATGACGGCACTGGTCCTGGCAGCCTTGGCTTGGCTTCTGCTGCATGTCGTCGTGGCCGGTCCGTTGCGGCCCGGCCTCATCGTGCGTATGGGGCTACCAACCTACCGTGGGTTGTTTTCAGCTTTAAGTGCCGCCGCACTTGCGGCTTTGATCTGGACCTATGGATCAGCCCCTTACATCGAGCTTTGGCCAACCACTTCTGCTCTGGCCGCGGTGCCGGTGGTCGTCATGCCCGTCGCCCTGCTGTTGCTGGTAGGCAGCTTGCGTGCGAGTAACCCGACCTCGGCCGGACCCGACATGCTGATGCGTGGCAGGAATGAAGAGCTGCCGGTGCGTGGGTTCACCAGGATCACCCGCCATCCCATGCTATGGGCCTTCACCCTCTGGGCCGGATCGCACATGATCGCCAATGGCGATGTCGCGACCATGATTCTGACCGGGGTCATACTGGTTACTTCGGTCAATGGCATGTTTTCGATCGATCGAAAACGAGCTGCTGAATTTGGCGATAAATGGCAAAGGTTTATCGATAAAACTTCAATCTTTCCTTTTGCTGCAGCCGCGGCGCAGCGTGTCACGCTGCGGTTCAGTGACATCGGTTGGATCAATATCATTGGTGCTGCAGCACTTTATGCGATCTTTTTGTGGGCACATGCAACCCTGTTTGGGGTGCCAGCCTATTACCCTTAGATACTTATAAATATTATTATATATCATGATATTAAATAAAATTTATTACATAAAGAATTAGATCAATGGCGCGCAGGGCGGCAGGACGTTTTGTCGGCTGGTTCCGGCCTGTGCGCAACACCGGCAGCGGGACGCTGCAGGATCAACTCTACACCGCCATCCGGCGGGCCGTATTGGGGGGTGAATTGGCGGCCGGCGAACGCCTGCCATCCAGCCGTGCCCTGGCGTCGGATCTGGGGCTGGGCCGCAACACCGTGGTGGCTGCCGTCGAGCGACTGACCGCCGAGGGCTATCTGACCAGCCGACGCGGAGCCGGTCTTTTCGTGGCCGCCGATCTGCCTGTCGAAGACCTTCGTCCGCCGGCGGATAGCCGACCGCCAATTCTGTCTCGCCGCTCGGCCGCAGCCCCCGATTTGCACGCGGAGCGCGAGCCGGCTTTGCTCCGTCCTTTCGCCCTCGGGACGGCGAGCCTGGACGCGTTTCCACTCGAATTGTGGCGCCGGCTGGCAGTCCAGACCCTCCGCCGGCGACCCGGCGATCTGCTTGGATACGGCGATCCGCGCGGTCTGCCCGCCCTGCGTCAGGCTTTGGCGACGTATCTGGCGGACAGCCGCGGCGTGGTGTGTTCGCCTGAAACCGTCATGATCGTGTCGGGGGCCCAGCAGGCGCTCGACCTGATTGCCCGGCTGCTGCTCGATCCAGGCGACGTGGCCGCGGTCGAGGATCCCGGCTATGCCGGCGCCCGGGATGCACTGGCCAGTGCTGGCGCCAGGTTGGTTCCGGTGGCGGTCGACAATCAGGGATTCGACCCCGCCATCCTCGCCGGATTAAGCCCGGCGCCCAAGCTGGCCATGTTGACGCCGTCGCACCAGTTCCCGCTTGGGATGACCTTGCCGGCCTCGCGCCGGCTGGCCCTGCTGGCCGAAGCACGGTCCCGCGGCATCTGGATCGTGGAAGACGATTACGATTGCGAATACCGCTATGGCGGTCCACCGCTGCAGGCCCTACAGGGCCTCGATGGTGGTGAGCGGGTGCTGTATGTCGGCACCTTCAGCAAGGTGCTGTTTCCCGGCCTGCGGCTGGGCTATGTCGTGCTGCCTGAGCCGCTTGTCGATGGGTTCCTGCGCCTGAAGACGGCAGCGGACGGTTTCGCGCCGGGCTGGCCGCAGGCCATCCTGGCTGAGTTTATTGCCCAGGGATACCTGGCTCAGCACATACGACGCATGCGGGTCCTGTATCGCCGACGCCGTTCTGCGTTGCTGACGGCGATTGAGCGTCATGCTGGTGATCTGCTGGTGCCACGCCTGTCGGAAGCGGGCCTGCACCTGACTGTCGAATTCCGCGATGGACGGGACGACAAAAAGGCCTCCAGGGCACTTCAAGAGGCAGGACTGACCGTTGGGCCATTGTCGCGGTATGCCGTGGCGCGTGGGCTGAGCGGCCTGCTGCTCGGCTTCGCGGCCTTTCCGGAAGCCGAGCTGGAAGCCGCAGTTCAGCGCCTGGTAAGTGTTTTGAGATAACCGGGCAGGGCGATACCGGCGGCCAGTTGCGGATCGGGTTCCGGCTTTTCGAAACCGGTCCTGAATGGCAATACGCCTGCCCAGGCCGGGATTGCCATGTCTTCGGCATCATCCTTAGGCGGCCCCCGGCGGATTTTTGCGCTGGCCTCATTGAGCGACAGGCGCAGCACCATGGTCGCCTTGAATTCCTGCTTGTTGGGACCGCGGATTTCGGCCCAGCGACCAGGCGCGAGCTTTTCGGTGAAAGCCTCCAGAGCCGCCATCTTGTGGGCGTCGGGCACCAGTTCGAACTGGCCGAAAGCCACCACCGAGCGGTAGTTCATCGAATGATGGAACGCCGAGCGGGCGAAGACGAGGCCATCCAGAAGGGTGACGGCGACGCAGGCCGGCACACCCCTGACCAGTGCCATGGCCATGCGGCTTTTGGTCGAACCATGCACATACAGGTAGTCACCTTCGCGCCAGTAGGCGGTAGGAATGACCACGGGCTGGCCGTCCTGGCTGAAGGCGATATGGCAGACATGGCCAGCATCCAGCACCGCATGCACGGTTTCGCGGTCGTAATGGCCGCGATCGGGCACGCGCTTGACGCGGCTACGGGTGCTGGGGGCGGCGGACTTGGCTGAAGGCAAACGGGGTATTGTCGGCATAGGACTGATATCTCCTTGGTGCCGCAGGGAATATCTCCTATCCGGTGCCATATTAAGCGCCAGATTGTGTAAATCTTATGGAGCCAGAAAGGAGCCTCGCTCGGTTTACCTGTTCTGCCCGTCATGCTACAGCGCGGAACCTCTTCCAGTCGGATCAGATTACGGAGCGCGGAAACGGTGTTGGACATCCTGCTGATGCTGGGCAAAGGCGCCCTTGCGGGGTTCATCATTGCCGCTCCAGTCGGGCCGGTCGGCGTGCTGTGTGTGCAGCGAACCTTGCATCAGGGGCGCCTTGCGGGTCTTTCGGCTGGACTGGGCGCTGCCTTGGCCGATGCCCTGTATGGCTGCATCGCGGCTTTTGGCCTGAGTCTGGTTTCGCGCTGGCTGCAGGATCACGAAACCCTGTTCCGTCTGGTCGGAGGTGCTTTTTTGCTGTTCATGGCCTGGCGCATGCTGCGGGCCGCCCTGCACCCATCGCGTGAAGTGGCGACGGCGCCGCTACATGGCAGTGACGGACCGGTCGCAGGCCTGGTCTCGACCTTCGTTCTGACGGCTACAAACCCGATCACCATAGTCGCGTTTCTGGGCATCTTCGCATTTTTTGGGATCGGCTCACTGGGCCTGTCGCACGCCATGGCCGCATGGCTTGTGCTTGGAGTATTTGCCGGTTCGTCGGTGTGGTGGTTGTCGCTGGCGGCGCTGGCCAGCGCCTTCCGCCGCCGGCTGGGCAATGACGGCCTGCGCTGGATCAACGGCCTGTCGGGCCTGATGATCCTGGGCTTTGGCCTTTATGGCATCGGCAGCGTCGTCTGGCTGAAAGGATTGCAATGACGGACCAGCATGCGGCCCTGCCGCCCATCGAACTGCTGCCCAAGGACATTTCGGCTTATCGCCAGGGGAATCGCGGCGTTGATTACGTCCACACATTCGATTCAGGCCAGCCGGGGCCGCATGTGATCGTCAACGCGCTCACCCACGGCAATGAATTCTGCGGCATGGTGGCGGTGACGCACTTGCTCGAGCAGGGCATCCGGCCGCTGCGCGGCAAACTGACCCTGGTTTTCGCCAATGTGGATGCCTATCACCGCTTCGATCCGGCCGAGCCTTTTGAATCACGGTTCGTTGACCGCGATTTCAACCGTGTATGGGATATCGACACGCTGGAAGGACCGGACGAGACGGTGGACGTGAAACGTGCCCGTGCCTTGCGTCACATCTACGCCGAGGCCGATGCACTGCTCGATATTCACTCGACCTCTTACGCCGTGCCGCCGATGCTGATTCACGAGCGCATGGCCAAGATCGAGCCCCTGACGCGCCATCTGCGCGCGCCGCTGTACCACGTCATGCTGCAGGGCGTGAAACATCCAGGGCGTCCGCTGATCCAGTATGGTGCGTTTGGCGACCCGCAGGCGATGCCGGTTGGACTTGTGGTCGAATGTGGCCAGCATTTTGCGCGTACGAGCGGTGACATTGCCATCGGTGTCACCATGCGCTTCCTGGACTTCTACGGCATGGTCCCGCCGTCTCTTGCAGCGCAGCATCCACCCGAGCCAGGAATGCCGAGACGCTACGAAATCATGGAAATTTTGGTGGCGAAAACCGAGCGTTTCCGCTTTGCCGCCCCCTTCATCGGCTTTGAGGAGCTGGCTGCGGGCACCTTGATCGCCATGGATGGCGATGAGGAGATTCGCGCACCTGAAGCGGGCTGCACGCTGATCATGCCCGCGCGCCGCATCATCAAGGGCAAGGATGTGGTGTCGCTGGCCCGGCGGCTGGACTGAACCATTACCTTTAAGGTTCGATGCCATGCCTTAAGGGCATGCAGCAGGCCATTTTTTTCGGCATGATGTTTTTACAGTCAGGTGTAGACGTATGCAGGTCGGCGGCCCTATGATCCGGCCAACCTGCTGCCCTGCAAGGCGGCATGACATAGCGGCCCGGCAAACGGGCAATATCTTCGTTCGGGAGAAGGACAAGGGGACAATGCAACGAGGCAAGTTCTTTAAGGCGACTTTGATCGCCGCAGTGGCCACCGTGGCGCTGCTTGGCGCGCAGCCGGGCTCGGCCAAGACTTTCAAGTGGGGCAACGACGGCGACGTCAGCTCGATGGATCCGTACGCTCGCAACGAGACCTTCTTGTTGACCTTCATGGCCAACATCTATGAGCCCGTGGTCCGGCGCGATCGCAACCTGAAGCTTGAGCCGGCGCTGGCGGTCAAGTGGGGCAACCCGAGCCCGACCCTGTGGCGCTTTGAACTGCGCCAGGGCGTGAAGTTCAGCGGCGGCGAGGCTTTCTCGGCCGATGACGTGGTGTTCTCCTACAACCGCGCGATGGGCAAGGGCTCGAATCTGGGTGGCAACTTCACCTCGGTGAAGGAAGTTCGCAAGGTCAGCGACTTCGTCGTCGAGATCGAAACCAAGTATCCGGATCCGTTGCTGGCCGACAAGCTGGCGCTGATCGGCATCATGTCCAAGGCCTGGGCCGAGAAGAACAACGCTCAGTTCGCCGCCGACATGACGAAGAACGAAGAGAACTTCGCCACCCGCAACTCGAACGGCACCGGCCCCTTCGTGGTCAAGGTTCGCGAGCCGGATGTGCGCACTGTTCTGGAGCCGAACAAGGGCTGGTGGGACAAGCCGGAGCATAACCTGACCGAGGTTATCTTCCAGCGTGTCGCCAACGACGCCACCCGCGTTGCCGCTCTGCTCTCCGGTGAGATCGACATGATCTACACCGTGCCCCCGCAGGACGTGGAGCGCATCCGCAAGACGGCCGGCCGTCGCATCATCGAGGGTCCGGAAACCCGCATCGTGTTCCTCGGCTTCAACCAGCAGCTCGACGAGCTGCCGGACTCGAACGTCAAGGGCAAGAACCCGTTCAAGGACAAGCGGGTGCGCGAGGCGTTCTATCGCGCCATCGACGTCGAGGCGATCAAGCGCACCGTCATGCGCGGCCAGTCGCGCCCCAGCGCCCTGATGGTGGGCCAGGGCCTGAATGGCTATGACAAGGACCTCGACGTGCGTCCGAAGTTCGATCCGGAGCTGTCGAAGAAGCTGTTGGCAGAAGCCGGCTATCCGAACGGCTTCGAGGTTGGCATGGACTGCCCGAACGATCGTTACGTCAACGACGAAGCGATCTGCCAGGCCTCAGTCGCCATGCTGGCCAAGGTCGGTATCAAGGTGAACCTGCTGGCCCAGACCCGTTCGAAGTACTTTGCGAAGATCCTTCGCACGGCGTCGGATATCGAGAAGTCGCCGAACACCAGCTTCTACATGTTGGGCTGGTCGCCCGCCGCGACTTATGACGTGCACAACGTCTTCGAGTCCCTGATCCAGAGTCCGAGCGCCCAGACCAAGAAGGGCCTGTTCAATGCTGGCGGCTATTCGAACGCCAAGTTCGATGAGCTATCCAACAAGGTCGAGCAGGAAACCGACGTCGCCAAGCGCAATGCGATGATCAAGGAAGCCACCAAGATCTATCTGGACGACTATGCCTATATCCCGCTGCATCAGCAGTTTGTGGTGTGGGCGTCGAAGGATAACATCGAACTGGTGCAGCCGGCGGACAACTACTTCCCGCTGCGCTTCGTCAAGGTCAAGTAAGACTGTCCTCTCATAACGGGCGGCCCGGGCTTTGTGCCTGGGCCGCGTCCGTTAGGGATTGCCCCCAATGATTGCTTTTATTGTTCGCCGCCTCGTACAGGCCGCGCTGGTGATGCTGGCGGTTGCCTTCATCGCTTTTGCGATGTTCAATTTCGTTGGTGATCCCGTCATCAATATGGTTGGCCAGGATACTCCGGTCGACGAGATCATCGAGCTCCGCAAAACCCTGGGCGTGGACGATCCGATGCCGATACGCTTCGGCCGATTCGTTGCCAATGCCGTGCAGGGCAAGTTCGGGCTGAGCTATCGGACGACCGAGCCGGTGGCCCGCATGATCACCGACCGCCTTCCCGCGACGCTGGAACTGAGCTTTGTGGCCATAATCATCGCGCTTGCGGTCGGCATACCGATGGGGGTCTTCTCCGGCCTCTATCCGCATCACTGGCTCAGCCGCGGCATGATGACCGTTTCTCTGATCGGCATTTCGCTGCCGACCTTCCTGATCGGCATCCTGCTGATCCTGATCTTTGCCGTCATGCTCGGCTGGCTGCCCAGTTTTGGTCGCGGCGATGTCGTCAAGCTGGGCTTCTGGAGCACAGGCTTTCTCACTGTTTCGGGCTGGAAGGCCGTCATCCTGCCGGCCGTAACGCTTGGCCTGTTCCAGATGACCCTGATCATGCGACTGGTGCGTTCGGAGATGCTGGAGGTGTTGCGCACGGATTACATCAAATTCGCCCGTGCGCGCGGCCTGACCAATCGTGCCGTCCATTTCGGCCATGCGTTGAAGAATACGCTGGTGCCTGTCATCACCATCACCGGCCTGCAACTCGGCTCGATCATCGCTTTTGCCATTATCACTGAGACTGTGTTCTCCTGGCCCGGCGTCGGTCTGCTGTTCCTGCAATCGGTGCAGGCCGTCGATATTCCCGTGATGTCGGCCTATCTGGTCATGATCGGCCTTCTGTTCGTGCTGATCAACCTGGCCGTCGACATCCTGTATTTCGTGGTGGACCCGCGGCTGCGCAGCCAGGGCGCCAAGGCAGGTGCGAAATGATGCTGCCAACCGCACGCGTCATCGAATTCTGGCGTAGCGCGGCCGACAGCGACATTTACTGGAGCTTCAAACGCTCCAAGCTGGTCATGCTGTCTGCCCTGATTGTGGTCGTCTTCTTCGTCGGAGCCTTTGGTGCCGGCTGGCTGGCGCCGCATAATCCCTTCGATCTGGCATCGCTGGAACTTTCGGATGCCTTCAAGCCACCAATATGGGAAGAGGGCGGCGATCCGAAATACATCCTCGGCACCGACGATCAGGGGCGCGATCTGCTGTCCACCATCATGTATGGCTCCCGCATTTCCCTGGTGGTTGGCTTCCTGTCAGTCATCTTCGCCATGGTCCTGGGTATCGGCCTGGGGTTGGTGGCCGGTTACATGGGTGGCGGCATCGATGCCTTCATCATGCGCGTCGCCGATGTTCAGCTTTCCTTTCCGGCCATCCTCATCGCCCTTTTGGTCGATGGTGTCACGCGTGGCATCCTGGGCGAGGCCCGGCATTCCGACTATGCCGAGGCCGTACTGGTCGTTGCCATCGGCCTGAGCTACTGGGTCCAGTATGCCCGCACGGTGCGTGGCTCGGTGCTGGTCGAAAAGAACAAGGAATACGTGCAGGCCGCCCGTGTGATCGGGCTACCCGGGCCATTGATCGCGATCCGCCACGTGCTGCCCAACGTGCTGGGCCCAGTGCTGGTGATCGCCACCATCAATCTGGCGCTGGCCATCATCACCGAGGCGACACTGAGTTTCCTCGGCGTCGGCTTGCCGCCGACCGAGCCGTCGCTCGGCACGTTGATTCGCATCGGCAATGATTTCCTGTTTTCCGGCGAATGGTGGATCACCATCTTTCCCGGTATAGCCCTGGCCGCCCTCGTGCTGTCGGTCAACCTCCTGGGCGACTGGCTGCGCGATGCCCTGAACCCCAAGTTGCGGTGAGGACCGCGTCATGACCAGTTCCAAGCTTCTCGAAGTCCGCAATCTCCGTGTCGAATTCCCCACCCGGCGCGGCACCCTCGTCGCCGTCGACGACATCTCGCTCGACATTTCAGCCGGCGAGGTGCTCGGCGTGGTTGGCGAGTCCGGTGCGGGCAAGTCGATGACTGGCGCGGCCATCATCGGCCTGCTCGAACCGCCAGGCCGCATTGCGGCCGGAGAAATCCGGCTGGAAGGGCGCCGCATCGACAATCTGCCCTATGCCGAGATGCGCAAGATTCGCGGTCGTCAGATCGGCGCGATCTTCCAGGATCCGCTCACTAGTCTGAATCCGCTCTATAGGGTGGGCGACCAGTTGGTCGAAACGATCCTGACCCATCTGCCGCTCAATCAGGCGCAGGCGCGCGACCGCGCGGTCAAGCTGCTCGAGGATGTCGGCATTCCTTCGGCCGCGGAACGCATCAATGCCTATCCGCACCAGTTTTCAGGTGGCATGCGCCAGCGCGTGGTGATCGCGCTCGCGCTGGCAGCCGAGCCGAAGCTGATCATCGCCGACGAACCGACCACCGCCCTGGACGTTTCGATCCAGGCGCAGATCATCCAGTTGCTCAAACGTCTCTGCCGCGAACACGGCACAGCGGTGATGCTGGTGACGCATGACATGGGCGTGATCGCCGAAACCGCCGATCGCGTGGCGGTGATGTATGCCGGCCGCATCGCCGAGATCGGCCCGGTCCAGGATGTGATCAAGCGACCCCATCATCCCTACACGGTCGGTCTGATGGGCGCGATCCCCTCCATGGCCCATAAGGTCGAACGCCTGACCCAGATCGACGGTTCGATGCCGCGACTGAATGCGATTCCCAAGGGTTGCGCCTTCAATCCACGTTGCCCCAGGGCCTTCGATAAATGCTACCATGACCGTCCGGAGCCGATGCCTACCGGCAGCAGCCTTGCGGCCTGCTGGCTGGTGAAGGAGCCGGCCCATGCCTGAGACGCCCATGTCCGATAAAAAGTCCCTGCCTATGCTGTCGGTGAAAACACTGCGCAAGATGTTCGACGTGTCGGCGCCCTGGCTCAACCGGATTCTGGAAGGCAAGGGCAGGAGCCTCGTGCGCGCCGTCGATGGCGTCAGTTTCGAGATCAACAAAGGCGAGACGTTCAGCCTGGTGGGCGAATCGGGTTGTGGCAAGTCCACGGTGGCGCGCCTGATCGTCGGCCTGTACGAACCGAATGGCGGTTCGATCAATTTCGAGGGCGTCGAGCTGGCAACGGCGGCTGATCGCGCACGGCATGCGGATATCCAGGGGCGCATGCAGATGATCTTCCAGGATCCCTATGCGTCGCTGAATCCGCGCTGGCGCGTGGGCGACATCATCGCCGAGCCGATCCGCTTCCGTGGCCTGGTGAAAGACAAGGCGGGCATCGACAGGCGGGTGGGCGAACTGCTCGCGCAGGTCGGCCTGTCGCCGGCGGATGCCAAGAAGTACCCGCATGAATTCTCCGGTGGCCAGCGCCAGCGCATTTCGATTGCCCGTGCCCTTGCCGGCGAGCCGGAATTTCTGGTCTGCGACGAACCCACTTCGGCACTCGATGTCTCGGTGCAGGCGCAGATTCTGAACCTGATGAAGGATCTGCAGCGCAGGCTGGGCCTGACCTACCTGTTCATCAGTCACAACCTCGCCGTGGTCTACCATGTGTCCGACAAGGTTGGCGTGATGTATCTGGGGCGTCTGGTCGAGTGGGCTGATACGCAGACGTTGTTCACGCGACCGCTGCACCCCTATACCCGCATGCTGCTGGATGCGATCCCCGATCTTGACATGACCGGCCGGGCCCGGACCCCTGTGGCCGGCGAAGTCCCCAGCCCGCTCAATCCGCCGCCCGGCTGCAGCTTCCACCCGCGCTGCCCCCTTGCCAATGAGCGCTGCAGGCGCGAGGTACCGAAGAGCATTCCCGTCGAGGGCGGCGCCGTCGCGTGCCATGCGGTGGAGGAGAAGCGGCTGCCGCCCTGGAAGGCTCAAGCCGCCGCCTGACCCACCCCATCTGCCGGTGGCGATGTATGGCCGCGCTTGTAACGACGCGGCTGCATGCCTACATTGGTTGCACGGGCCTGTGATGCCCGCAATACGGTCGTCAGCGGCGCAAGCCGTCACCACCTTCCGATAACAGGCTCGCCGCCGGGGGATTCAGCGGCAGGGCCAAGAATAAGGAGGCCGGGCGATGAGTTACCGCGATATCGTTGTTCACCTTACGCTGGACCCGCGGAATGCCGTGCGCATCCAGCTTGCCATCGGTCTGGCACGACGCTTCGGCGCCCGGGTCAGCGGGCTGTATACTGTGCCGCCCCCCAACGTGCCGTATTACATGGGCGAATACATTCCCACGGAACTGATCCAGAAGCAGATGGACGAGGCCCAGAAGGCCTCGGTCACGGCGCATGCGGAATTCATGCGCATCTGCGGCGAGGCCGGTATCGAGCATCGCTGGCTCAGCAGCGAATTGGCGCCGGTCGAGGCCCTGCTGATGAGGGTGCGCGCCAGCGACATTGCCGTCGTCGGCCAGCCGGATCCCAACCCGGCCGATCCGGCATCGATACCCTACGGTACGGATGTGCTGCCACATGAGCTGGCCTTGCAGGCCGGTCGGCCGGTGCTGGCGGTACCCCATGACGGAACGGTGGCCGAGATCGGCCGGCGCATCCTGGTGGCATGGAATGGCAAGCGCGAGGCGACGCGCGCCCTGCACGATGCCATGCCGTTGCTGCGCAGCGCAGAGACGGTGCATCTCCTCACCGTGGGACCCGAGCGCAGGGGGCGTACCCAGATGGCAGAGATCACTGAGCACCTGCTGCGCCACGGGCTGCGTCTGGAAACCGCCGTCATTGACCCGGCTGGCCAAAAGGTTGGGGCGGCCCTGATGGCCGAGGCACAGGCGCGCCATGCAGATTTGGTGGTGATGGGAGCCTTCGGCCATTCCAGGCTGCGCGAGATGGTGTTTGGCGGCGTGACGGAAACGATCCTGTCTGGCATGTCCCTGCCGGTTCTGCTCAGCAACTGACGGGCCTGTCTGAGGGGTTGATGCAGGTCAATGCTCCGCCCGCATAGCGGGTTAGCATGTTGACATGACCGGATCGAAAACCGGCAGCAGACGTCAACCGGAAGAGGGCGCCCATGGCCATTCGCGATATCCTTGTTCACTTCTCCGAAGACCCGCGCAATGGCGCCAAGACAGATGTTGCGTTGCAAATTGCCCAGCGCGATGGCGCGCATGTGACGGCGCTTTATACCCTGCCGCCACCGCAGCATCTTTTTTATATGGGCGAGTATGTTCCGCCCGAGTTCTATCAGCGTCAGATCGACGAGGCCCGCGCCGCGGCCAAGAAGGCCAAGGCTGAGTTCGAGGCCGCTGCGGCCAAGCAGGGCGTGGTCGCGGAGTGGATCGAAAGCGAGCGGCTCCCAGTCGAGGCGATCGAGACCTATGGTCGCGCCTTCGACCTGCTGGTGCTCGGTCAGCCCGACCCGGATCCGGAGAACCCGGTTCTTGTCCCCTCAGGCATGGATGTACTGCCGCACGACATCTCGCTTCGCGCGGGCCGTCCCATCCTGACCGTGCCGTATGCCGGCAACTATCCCAAGATCGGCCACCGGGTCATGGTGGCCTGGAACGGCAGCCGCGAGTCGACCCGCGCGGTGCATGATGCCCTGCCATTCCTGACCAAGGCCGAGCATGTGACGGTCTATTGCATCAATGCCGATCGCAGCCGGGGCACCCCCGGTGCCGAACTGGCCCGCCATCTGGCACGGCATAGCGTGAAGGTGGATGTGGCCAATACGGTGATCGAGGACATGGAGGCAGGTGAGGCTTTATTGTCGGCGGTGGCTGATCGTAGCATCGACCTGCTGGTGATGGGCGCGTATGGCCATTCGCGTCTGCGCGAGATGGTATTCGGCGGCGTGACCGAGACCATCCTCTCCTCGATGACGGTCCCGGTTCTGCTGAGCAACTAGACCGTCGATGTCTGCTTCAGCCTATCGCGATATCGCCGTCCATATCGGTGTGAATGCCGGTAGTGAACTGACCGCCCAGCTTGCCTATGCCGTTGCCCTCGCTGCTGGCTGCGGAGCGCATCTCTGCGGTCTGTTCAACCGTCCGCCGCTGCCTCTGGTGCGCCACTACATGCCGCCAGAGGTGATTGCGCACCACAAGACCGAATGCGAACGGGCCGCCGCAAGGGCGAGGCAAAATCTCGATGCGGCAGCGCGGGCTCATGACGTGAGCACCGAATGGCATGACATGTCCGGTACGGCGCTGGAAGCGATCGTGACACAAGCCCGGGCCAGCGATCTCCTGCTCCTCTCTGGCGTGATCGCCGGAGAAGCGACCGCCCGCGAGTATGATCGCGAGACACTGGCCGATGACGCAGTGCTGGCGCTTGGCAGGCCCGTTCTGCTGCTGCCTGGAGCTCCGCCGGCCGGCCTGCCGCAAAACATCCTGATCGGCTGGAATGGCAGCCGCGAGGCCAGCCGTGCCGTGCATGACGCCATGCCCCTGCTTCAGAAGGCGGGCAGGGTGACGATCCTGAGCATCGATCCGGAACGGGAGGGTGGATTGCCCGGCACTGAACTGGCGCGTCACTTGGCACGGCAGGATGTGACGGCGGATCTGCTGATCCGCGAAGGCCATGACCGTGATGCCGGACTTTTGCTGCAGCAGACGGCGTGGGACATCAAGGCCGACATGATCGTCATGGGCGCCTATGGCCGTGGCAGGCTGAGCGAGACGGTGCTGGGCGGGGCCACGATGCATATGTTGAGAAAGGCCGCATTGCCGGTTCTGTTCAGCCACTGACGGGGTCGCGCGGTATTTGCCGCGGCGGCCGCATCGCACTACATTGGTCGGGTCCCACGGATTCTGCCATGCTGCTCGCTGCGCCCCACGCCCAACTGCTCGTCATCGATATCCAGGCCCGGCTGCTGCCGGTCATGCGGGATGGCCCACGAGTTGTGCGCAACTCCGGTATTTTGCTGCGTGGGGCTCGGAAACTGGGGCTTCCTGTCCTGCTCACCGAGCAGTACCCGCAAGGGCTGGGGCCGACGGTTCCCGAGATCATGGCCGATGCCGGCGATGCCCTGGTGCTGCCGAAGATGCATTTCTCGGCTGCAAGCGATCCTGCAATCCATACGCGTATCGAGGCGGCCGCCCGGCCTCAGATTGTGATTGCCGGCATCGAGGCTCATGTCTGCGTGCTGCAGACCGCGCTTACCCTTGTCGAACAGGGACAGCAGGTCTTCGTGGTGGCAGATGCTGTGTCCTCGCGCCATGCCGACAGCATTGCTGTCGCGCTTCAGCGCTTGCAGGCGGTCGGCGTGCAGATCGTCACAACCGAAATGTGCCTGTTCGAATGGCTGGGTAACGCGGCGCATGCCGAATTCAAGAATTTGTCCAGCCTGATCAAATAGTCTGATACGAAAGGATGCCGATATGCGCCAGCCCCTGGTGCTGATTCCAGGCCTGTTGCTAACCGACGATTTCTGGCGCGAGCAGGTCGCCCGCCTGTCTGACGTTGCACAATGTATTGTGCCATCCTGCCATTACGACATGGATAATTTCAGCGACATGGCGCGCGCCATCCTGGCCGAGGCACCTGAGACTTTCGCGCTCTGCGGCCTCTCGATGGGCGGCTATATCGCGCAGGAGATCATGCGTCAGGCGCCGCAGCGCATCACCCGCATCGCCTTGATGGATACATCGTCACGTGCCGATACGCCGGAACAGACCGAGCGCCGCCGCGCCCTGATCAAGCTGGGTCAGATTGGCCGTTTCCGCGGCGTGACGCCGCAACTGCTGCCGGTATTGCTGCATCCCGACAACCTGTCGAATACGACGATGACCGACCGGCTGATGGCTATGGCCGAACAGATAGGGCGTGACGGTTTCATCAAGCAGCAGACAGCCATCATTGCCCGACCCGACGGCCGCGCGGATCTGAAGACATACCGCCTGCCGGCTTTGGTTCTGTGCGGCCGGCAGGATGCCCTTACGCCGCTGGAACTCCATGAGGAGATGGTTGGGCTGATTCCTGGCGCCCGGCTTGTAGTGATTGAGCATTGCGGCCATCTACCGCCGATGGAAAGGCCGGATGAAACGGCAGTGGCCCTGCGCGCCTGGCTGGCGGCGTGAGCTAGGTCGGATCGAGGCTTTTTTCGTTCAGGCGCGCTACCGACACGCGGTTTCTACCATCGGTCTTGGCTTGCGCCAACGCCAGTTCGCTCCGCTGCATCAGGCTGGCCCAGTCGTCGCCATGCAGGCCCAGCGAGGCAATTCCAAAGCTGGCGGTCACTGCCGGAATCTCATCCGCCGCTGGTCTCATTGCGGCGATCTGCTGGCGTAGGCGCTCGGCCAACTGCTGCGCGCCGGCAAGGCGGGTGCTGGGCAGCAGTATGCACAGTGTCGCATCGTCTATGCGTGCCAGATAATCCTCGTGACGCATGTTGGTTACTATGATGCCTGCGGTTCGCTTCAGCACGGCATCCCCGCAGGCATGGCCATGCTGGCGGCAGAAGGCCTCGAAATCATCGATATCGAGCATGATTGCCGAAAGGCCATAGCCATGGCGGCGTGCGCGTGAGACTTCCTTGCCACCGATCTCATCCAGCAAGCCACGATTGACCAGGCCGGTAATCTGGTCGGTGCGAACGCTTGTCACCAGGCGTTGCTGCAGGCGTTGGCTTACCATCAGTGCACAGGCAATGGTTGCCAGCAGCGCCGCCACGACGGGAATCAGGAAAACGCCGTTGCTGATGGGGCTGATCTGCAGCCCATTCTCCTGCAACTGTCCCGTCAGAGCCGACAGCAGCCGCATCAAGTATAGGGTCGATAGCATGCCAAAAATCAGGCCAACAAAGGCCTGCGTCTGCATCATTCCGGCTTCGAGGCGATAAAGCATGGTCCAGGCAATGAAGGCGCAGATCAGGGCAATTGCGGCAGCCGCTATGGCTGCGCGAATGGCAACATCGGGAGTGACGAACAGGAACCAGCTGAATACCGGCACGGCGATGGCAAGCAGCAAAGCCGCGCTGCGCCAGGGCAGGGACTGACCCTTGAACTGGCGGCAGCCAAACCAGAACAGGAGATATCCTATCAGCAGAAGACCATTGCCCGAAAAGGTGACGATCGGTTCGGTTACAGGCTTGCGCAGCACCAGGATGACGATCCCGACCCCCAGCGTCACATTCGCCATGGCCCAAAGAGACGGGCCTGGTTCGCGCGGATGTACCGCGCTGATACCGGCCATGATCACCGTATTGATAGCGGCAATGGCAATCGTAGCCAGTGCAATGATCGGCAAGCCATCCGCGCCATCCATTTGCGGCTACGCTTCACACATCGATATCAGTGGCGAAGGCAGCGCGTTCCTGGATGAACTGAAAGCGCAGTTCGGGCTTGCGGCCCATCAGACGTTCCACCAGATCGTCGGCTTCCTTGGCCTCATCCACCGGCACCTGCACGCGCAGTAAGGTGCGGTTCTTCGGGTTCATCGTGGTTTCCTTCAGTTGCGCGGGCGGCATTTCGCCCAGGCCCTTGAAGCGGCTGATCTCCACCTTCTTGGAGCCGAAATGCTGCTTGATCAGCTTGTCCTTGTCGTCGTCGTCCATCGCGTAGAAGGTCTTCCCGCCGGCAGACAGGCGATAGAGCGGCGGTTGCGCCAGGTAGAGATGGCCATGCTCGATCAGCTTGGGCATCTCTCGGAAGAAGAAAGTCATCAGCAGGGAAGCGATATGTGCGCCGTCGACATCGGCGTCGGTCATGATGATGACCTTCTCGTAGCGCAGGTCTTCCTCGCGGTATTTGCCGCCGGTGCCGCAGCCCAGCGCCTGGATCAGGTCGGCCAGTTCCTGGTTGGCAGCCAGCTTGCCCGAGCCCGCCGAGGCGACATTGAGGATCTTGCCGCGCAGCGGCAGCACGGCCTGGCGTCGGCGGTCGCGCGCCTGCTTGGCCGAACCGCCCGCCGAGTCACCCTCGACGATGAAGATCTCCGAGCCATTGGCCGCTTCGTCTGCGCAGTCGGCCAGCTTGCCGGGCAGGCGCAGCTTGCGCGTGGCCGACTTGCGGTTGACCTCTTTCTCGGCGCGGCGGCGCAGGCGTTCTTCCGCGCGCTCGATCAGGCGCGTGAGCAGGGCATTGGCATGCTGCGGCGCGCCGGCCAGCCAATGGTCGAAATGGTCCTTCACGGCTGTCTCGACCAGCTTCTGCGCCTCAACCGTAACCAGCTTGTCCTTGGTCTGGCCCTGGAATTGCGGGTCCTTGATGAAGACCGAGAGCATCGCCGTGCCGGCGGTGAGGATGTCGTCGGCGGTGATCTGCGCCGCCTTCTTGTTGTTGGCCAGCTCGGCATAATCCTTGATGCCGCGCATCAGCGCGCTGCGGAAGCCGGCTTCGTGCGTGCCTCCCTCGGGCGTGGGCACGGTGTTGCAATAGGATTGCAGCCAGCCTTCGTCGATGTCGCTGGGCCAGTGGATCGCCCATTCCACCTTGCCGCGTTCGCCCGCCAGATCGGCGCGGCCGGCAAACGGCGTCGGCGTCACGGTCTGCTGGCCTTCGAGCTGTTCGTTCAGATAGTCCTGAAGCCCGCCGGGGAAATGCAGCACCGCCTCGGCCGGAGTCTCGTCGCCTTCCTTCAGCAGTTCAGGCGCGCAGGCCCAGTGGATCTTCACGCCCGGATACAGATAGGCCTTCGAGCGCGCCATCTTGAAGATGCGCGCGGCGCGGAAATGCGCGCCCTTGCCGAAGATCTGCTCGTCGGGATGGAAGATCACGGTGGTGCCGCGTCGGTTCGGCACGCTGCCGACCTTTACCAGTTTGCCCTGCGGCGCGCCGCGCGAATATTCCTGCCGCCACAATTCGCGGTCGCGCGCCACTTCCACCGTCAGGCGGTCGGACAGCGCGTTGACCACCGATATGCCCACGCCATGCAGGCCGCCGGCGGTGGAGTAGACCTTGGACGAGAATTTGCCGCCCGAATGCAGGGTGGTGAGGATCACCTCCAGCGCCGACTTGTCCTTGAACTTGGGGTGCCGGTCGATCGGGATGCCGCGGCCGTTATCGGCCACCTTCAGGCTGCCATCGGCCTGCAGGGTCACCTCGATGCGGTCGGCATGGCCGGCCACAGCCTCGTCCATCGAGTTGTCGAGCACCTCGGCAAACAGGTGGTGCAGGGCGCGTTCGTCGGTACCGCCGATATACATGCCGGGCCGGCGCCGCACCGGCTCCAGGCCCTCGAGAACTTCGATGTCCTTGGCGGTGTAATCGTTGCCGCCCTTGCTTCCCTGCTGGAACAAGTCGTTCATACTATTCACGGATTTCGATTAAGGGGTGACTCGGATTTGCGCCGCAGTATAGTGGGGCCCGTGCCGGCGGCACAACCAACATATGGTAGGAATATAGGACCATGACCCAGACCCCGACGCGTGGCGAACCGGTGATTCGCTCGGCCCCGATGCCGGCCGACATGAATGGCAACGGCGATATTTTCGGCGGCTGGGTCTTAAGCCAGATGGACATCGCCGGCGGCATCGTGGCGGCCCGGCGCGCCCAGGGCCGGGTGGTGACCGTGGCGGTGGACGCCATGACCTTCCACCAGCCGATCAAGGTGGGCGACGTGGTGTCGATCTACGGCAGCGTGATCCGGGTCGGCCGCAGCTCGATGGCGGTGAAGCTGGAGACCATCGTGGCGCGCCGGCTGGATCCCACCGAGATCAAGGTGACCGAGGGCGTCTATACCTATGTCGCCATCGACGAGAACGGCCGGCCGCGCCCTGTGCCCAAAGAGGGTGCATGACCAAAGGTACGCGCCATTACGCCGCCGACGAGATCGTTGCGCCGGAACTGATCGCGCTGCAGGCGATGTATGACGACCTGCGCGGGCAGCACACTTTGCTGGCCTATGACGCCCTGCCGCCGGTGGAGGCCCTGCCGGGCGTCGCCGACCTGGCTCTGGTGGAAGCGCTGGCCGACGGACGTTACCGCTATCTGGCCATGGGCAACGGCTATCGTCATGTGGCGGGCGAGGCGCTGAAAACTGGTCCGGACGGCACCATCACGGAAACCCGGCCGGTGGTGCGCCAGCATTTTGACCTGGCGGTGACCGAACGCCGGCCGGTGCATGTGAGCGTGACGCGCTGGGACGGCCCGAAAATCCTGCAATACGACCGGCTGATCCTGCCCCTGCTGGATCGTCGCGGCGACATCGCCCATCTGCTGGCCGGAGAAGTTTTCCTGCGCTTCGCCAAGGGCTAGCCCCCATAGTTTGATCTGGGACAAGGCCGCTTTGCCGGGCGGGTCTAGGCTGCTGCGCAGGGATGCAGCAGCAGCGGGAGGAGACCCATGCAGGCGCAGCACACATATAGCAAACCCGGCCTCGGCTGCTGGCTGAAGGCCGTATGGAACAAGCTGGCCGAGGAGCAGGAATGGCGCGGCCTGGCGAACGAGGACCGCCACCGCATTGCCCAGGACATGGCGCTGAGCGACGGTGACTTGGCGGCCCTGGTACGCGATGGCGGCGGCAGCGCCGAACTGGATGAACTGCTGGCCCGGCGGGCGGTGCCGGGCAAGCCCCGGCTGGCGCCGGAACTGCTGCGCGAGATGCAGCATAACTGCGCCTTCTGCGGCCATCGGCCGGATTGCCGCGACTGGCTCGCGGGGCATGCGGAAGCCGGCGCGCCGGCCTTCTGCGCGAACCGAGACGTGCTGACCTCGTCTGTCTGATCCAGCCGGACGAGGTTTTCCAATCGCCATCGGACGCCGCCCAAACCGGGCCAATTCGACCAGGTTTGGGCATACCCGACCTGTTGGTTCGCCCATGCAACGGGTGGCCAGGGGGCGGATTCGCGACGGCGCAGCTATGCACTAACAGAACATAAAGTGAAACTTTGGGTCTTCGAAGTTGGGCTTGACATTAAACTAAAAGGTTGAATATTTAGCCGCCATGCAGACCGCGACCCCGATACCCGATCTTCAGATCACGGCTCTCGATCACACCCTGCTGGCGCTGGCCGACCCGACCCGCCGGGCCATCCTGCAGCGCCTGTCGGACCAGGGCGGCGAGGCCCGCGTCACCGACCTGGCGTTGCCGTTCGCCATGTCGCTCAACGCGGTGTCGAAGCATATCCGCCTGCTGGAGCGCGCCGACCTGGTGCGCCGGCGCAGGCAGGGGCGGGAGCATCTGCTGAGTTTCAATCCGGCGCCGCTGACCCAGGCGGAACGCTGGATCGCCGAGCGCAAGGCGATGTGGGAACGCCGCCTCGACGCGCTGGGCGATTTCCTCAATGCGACCAAACCTGAGCAGGAAGGCAAAGCCCCATGAGTCAGTCCATGAGCCAGCACCGCGTCACCCATGCCGATTTCACCATCACCCGCGTCTATGATGCGGCGCCGGCGCGCGTTTATGCCGCCTTCGCCGATGCCGAGGCCAAGCGGCGCTGGTTCTACTGCCATCCCGAATGGCAGGTTGAGCATGACCTCGACTTCCGCCCCGGCGGCCGCGAGACCGTGCGCACCGGGCCGGGTGTCGGCACCGACGGCGGCGCTACTGGCAGCGGCGGCACCGTGCATCTCTGCGAGGCGCTTTATCACGATACCGTGCCGGGCCAGCGCATCGTCTGGTCCTATGCCATGCATCTGGATGCGCAGCGCATTTCCGTGTCGCTGGTGACCGTGCAGCTCGAGGCCGAGGACCATGGCCGCACGCGTCTGACCTTCACCGAGCAGGGCGCCTATCTGGATGGCTGGACCGACGTGGCCGGCCGCGAAGAAGGCACCCGCATCGGCCTCGACAACCTGGCACAAGACCTGCGCCGCCAGCAGGCGGCCTGATTGAAAGAGAAAGTAACATCGCCATGACCCAGCGTTCCGCCCTGCACAACACCTTCACCATCACCCGCGTCTACGACGCGCCGCCATCGCGCGTGTTCGCCGCCTTCGCCGATCCGAAGGCCAAGGCGAAATGGTTTTCGCCGCCGCCGGACTGGGTGGATGTGAAACAGAGCGTCGAGTTCCGCGTCGGCGGCCGCGAGCATAGCAGCGCCCGCGACAGCAGCGGCGTGATGCATGTGTTCGATTCGATCTATTACGACATCGTGCCGGATGCGCGCATCGTCTATGCCTATGACATGCACCTGAACGAGCAGCGCATTTCCGTGTCGCTCACCACCATCGACCTGCAGGCGGAGGCGGGCGGCAGGACGAAGCTCACCTTCACCGAACAGGGCGTCTATCTCGACGGCTACGACGATGCCAAGGCGCGCGAGGAAGGCACGACGTGGCTGCTCGGGAAGCTGGGGGAGACGCTGTAATACCGCATACGCATCGTCTGTCTGAAGAATGGCCTATCTGTGGTAACGCCATGCGGCGGTCTATTCGCCGCTGATCCCGGCGCATGAAACTGCTAGCATTCCCTGTGGCAAAGGGAATGCCATGCGGACAGTCGGGGCGACAAAAATAGAAACCGTGGAGGCGCCGGACGCGCTGGCCGACGAGCGCCTGCGCCGGCTCTATGCCCTGTGGCTTGAGGCGCATGACGAAAACCTGAAACCGCCCGGCCGCGCCTTTGTCGATCCGCTGCGGCTGCGCTTCATCATCGGCAATATCATGCTGATCGACGTGCAGCCCGAACCGCTGCGTTTTCATTACCGTCTGGCGGGCACCGATGTGGTGGATTACCTGGGCGTCGAGCTCACCGGCCTGTGGCTGGAGCAGCATCCCGATACGGGCCGCATCGACGAGATCGCGACAGCCTTCACCCTGGCATGGCGCAACCGATGCGCCGTGCATGTCACCTTCAAACTGCCCTCGTTCAAGCAGGTCTGGCCCTGCGAGGCGCTGGTGCTGCCGCTCTCGCCCATGCCGGGTGAAATGCCGCTCTTGATGGTGGGGCAGATATTCCCGAAGGACATGCCGCGCTTTAGCCGCAGGCAGGAAGATGAGACGGGGTGAGGGACGATATCTTGAACCGTCATGCTCGGGCTTGGCCCGAGCATCCACGAGTTACTTTTTAAAGCGTTTCATAAAGATCATTCCAGTCCGGATTGAGCGCATGGATCAGCCGCACCTTCCAGGCGCGCGGCCAGCGTTTCAGCGTCTTCTCGCGCCGGATCGCATCGGTGATGCTGGCATGCTCCTCGGCATAGACCAGCCGTTTAAGACCGTATGTCTTGCTGAAACCTTCGATCAGCCCTTCGCGATGCTCATGGGCGCGGCGGCGGATATCGGCCGTGACGCCCACATAGATCGTGCCGTTGGGTTTGTTCGAAACGATATAGACCCAGCCACCGGACATGCGGCAGGATTGCGTGGGGCGAAGTGGTCGGCAAGGGGAAAGTTGTGGGTTCCCGCATGGCTCATCACCAGAACCGTCATGCCCGGGTGGTAAAGGCAAACACCGCGACTATCACCCGTCATGCTCGGGCTTGGCCCGAGCATCCACGAGTTTTTATCTCGGGTCGAATTTTTGGAATAAGTGGGGGGAGAGATATGGACACTGGTGACTTGGCAACATGGGCTGCAACATTCGTTTCTGTTGCGGCAATGGTTTTATCTATTTTGGCTTCAAAAGATGCCAATAAAAAGCAAGAAGAAGTCGCGGCTCTAACAAAAAGGAATCTTGATCTATTTGAGAAACAGCATCAATTAAAGCTTAAGTCTTGGACTGAGCAATATTTCTCCGATGTAAGAAATTGGGCGGAACAAGTGTGCGGTTTGATATCTGAAGGGTGCCATATAGTTAACCATCCTAATGAAAACGAAGAACGTGCATTTGATGTATTAATCCGATTGAGTGCTTTAATCGACACTGGCCGGTGGTACTTCCCGAACCAGTGGAGTGATGAATATGGCACGCATAAACCAGCAGCATATAGAGGTCTAAGGCAACCGGTCTTGGATTGTCTAGTGGATGCTTATGATTGCTTGGCCTCTGATGAAGCAATGGATAAGAAGTCAAGATTGATTGAGATTCAGAGAGATTTTGTTAGTCATATCCAAACAGTTTTGGACCCAAGAAAAAGAGAGCATGAGATTACGAAAGTGCTTAAAGAGTTTGAGGTATCAGAGCGACTTCGAAATGCGCCATAAAAAACTCGTGGATGCCACGCCCAAGGCGTGGCATGACGATATGGGGAGAGTGGTCAAGGCGTGGCATGACGGTTGAGGGTGAGCGGTTAGGTTGCGGTATGAAGTAGGGCCGGGGCATGACGATTGAGGGGCGGAAGGACCGGGCCTAACCCCCTGAACAGCCTGTTCCTCCTGTCCTCCGCTTGACGCCCGCCGCGTCTGCGCCTATACCCCGCCGCAGCAGGGCCGGCGGATGATGGTCGCCATTCCCTGATCGGCCCTGACTATGCTGGGTGGGCCGTTGCGATATCGCCGCCCTCGTATCCCGGAAGACTGGATTACATGACCGATTCCCAAAACGCCGCCTTTGCCGGCGTCGTGCCGCCTTTGGCGCAGGCTTTGGCCGCGCGTGGCTATGCCACGCTCACCCCCGTACAGCTCGCCGTGCTGGGCCCCAATCTCACCGAGGCCGACCTGCTGGTCTCGGCCCAGACCGGATCGGGCAAGACGGTGGCCTTCGGCATGGCCATCGCGCCCACTTTGTTGCAGGGCTCGGATGGCTTCGAGCCCTTTCGGCCGGGCGGCTGGGCGCCGCCGCTGGCGCTGATCATCGCGCCCACGCGTGAACTGGCCCTGCAGGTCTGCCGCGAACTCGAGTGGCTCTATGCCCCCACCAACGCCCGCGTGGTCTCCTGCGTCGGCGGCATGGACATGCGCACCGAGCGCCAGGCGCTGAATGCCGGCGCCCATATCGTGGTCGGCACGCCGGGCCGCCTGCGCGACCATATCGAGCGCGGCGCCCTGGATATCGGCGCGCTCCGCGCCGTGGTGCTGGACGAAGCCGACGAGATGCTCGACCTCGGTTTCCGCGAGGATCTGGAATTTATCCTTGACGCCGCGCCGCCCGAGCGCCGCACCCTGCTGTTCTCGGCCACCGTGCCCAAACCCATCGCCATGCTGGCCAAACGCTTCCAGCGCGATGCGGTGCGCATTTCCACGGCGCAGGAAAAGACCCAGCATGTGGATATCGAATACCGCGTGCTGGCCGTGGCGCCAAACGAGCGCGAGAATGCCATCATCAACGTGCTGCGGTTTTTCGACGCCAAGAGCACCATGGTGTTCTGCGGCACCCGCATGGCGGTGACGCATCTGGCCGCGCGGCTGGGCAATCGCGGCTTTGCCGTGGTGGCGCTGTCGGGCGAGCTGTCGCAGACCGAACGCACCCATGCCCTGCAGGCGATGCGCGACGGCCGCGCCCGGGTCTGCGTGGCGACTGACGTGGCGGCGCGCGGCATCGACCTGCCGGGCCTGGATCTGGTGGTGCATGCCGATCCGCCGGTGAATGCCGACACTTTGCTGCACCGTTCGGGCCGCACCGGCCGCGCCGGCAACAAGGGCATCTGCGTGGTGCTGGCGCCGCATAACCGCAAGCGCGGCGTGCAGCGCCTGTTGCAGGAGGCCAAGATCGTGGCGCAATGGGGCACGCCGCCGCGCGCCGCCGACATTCTCGCTGCCGACCGCACGCGCATCCTCAACGATGCCAGCCTGTTGGCCGATGTCACCGACGACGAGCGTGCTTTTGCCACCGAGCTGCTGGCTTTGCATGGCGCGGAGAAAGTAGCTGCGGCTTACCTGCGGCTGCAGCAGGCCAACCGGCCCGCGCCGGAGGAACTGCTGGATATCGCGCCGGAGCCGGAATTCCTGCCCAGGCCGCGTCGCGAGTATGGCAGCGGCGAAAGCCGGGGCGGCGTGTGGTTCAGCATCTCGGCCGGGCACAAGCAGAATGCCGAGCCGCGCTGGCTGCTGCCGCTGATCTGCCGGGTTGGCCATATCACCCGCCGCGATGTCGGCGCGATCAAGATTTTCCACACCGAAAGCCAGTTCGAGATTTCGGCCGAGGCGGCCGAACGCTTTGCCGCGCAGATCGAGCGCGAGGGCACCGGCGAGAAGCAGATCACAATCACGCGGCTGCCCAATGGGCCTACGGAACAGGCCGCCGAGGCCCGTCCGCGCGAGGATGCCAAGCCGTACAAAAAGACGCCCTACAAGCCGGGGCAGTACAAGGGCGGCCAAGATAAGTTCGCGGGCGGCAAGTTCGCGGGGGGCAAGCCCCGGGGCGACAAAGAGGGCGGGGCCGGCAAACCCTTCAAGCCGAGTTTTGCCGGCAAGGCCGGCGGGCCGAAATTCAAGAAGCGCGACCACAAGGCCTAAATTGCCGCTGACTTGGGCGGGCGGCCATGGCATGACTAAGCCATGCTACTCACCCTGTTCGATTATCTCGGCACTTTCGTCTTTGCGCTCTCTGGCGCCACGGCCGGCGTGCGCCGGCGGCTGGATGTGTTCGGCGTGCTGGTACTGGCCTTCGCCGCGGCTTCAGCCGGCGGCATGCTGCGCGATGTGCTGATCGGCGCCCTGCCGCCAGCGGCGTTGCGCGACTGGCAATATCTGGCGATTGCGGTGGCGGCCGGCCTGATCGTGTTTTTCTTCCATGCCCAGGTCGAGCGGCTGAAGCATCCGGTGCAGATCTTCGATGCCGCCGGCCTGGCGCTGTTTGCTGTGCTGGGCGCGCAGAAGGCGCTGGCCTACGGCCTCAATCCGCTGGCGGCCGCCCTGCTGGGCACGCTCAGCGGCATCGGCGGCGGCATGGCGCGCGACATCCTGCTGGCCGAAATCCCCACCGTGCTGCGCGCCGAGGTCTATGCCGTGGCCGCCCTGGCCGGTGCGGCCGTGGTGGTGGCTCTGCAGCATGCCGGCCTCGATCCCAATGCCGGTGTGATCGCCGGCGGCGTGCTGTGCTTCGTGATCCGCATCGCAGCCCTGCGGCGCGGCTGGCGCCTGGCGGTGGCGCAGCCGAAGGACGGCGAGCCTCAGAACCGGTAATCCGGCTGCTCGCGGTCGAGTTGGCGTTTGCAGCTTTCCAGATGCAGGCGGGCGGATTCCCGGTCGCCCTCGCGCATCTGCGCATAGGTGGCCTCGGCGATCTGCTGCGGCACCGGCATCACCTTGCGGCCCGTCGCCATGGCAATGCACTGCACCTGGCAGGCGCGCTCCAGGTAGTACAGATCGTCCCAGGCTTCGGCGATGGTGGGCGCCAGCACCATCACGCCATGGTGGCGCATGAAGATGATGTCGGCATCATTCACACTGGCAGCGATGCGGTCACCCTCGGCATGATCCAGCGCCAGGCCGTTATAATCCGCATCCACCTTGGTGCGGCCGTAGAATTTCAGTGCGGTCTGGCCGGCAAAGATCAGCGGCTCGCCTTCGGTCATGCACAGGGCCGTCGCATAGGGCATGTGGGTGTGGAAGGCGACGCGGGCGCGCGGCACGCGCATATGCATGCGGGCATGGATGAAAAACGCCGTCGCTTCCGGCTGCCCCTGACCGGCAATCACGTTGCCGTGGAAGTCGCAGACCAGCAGGCTGGAGGCGCTGACTTCCGAAAAGGCCTGGCCATAGGGATTGACCAGGAAGAGGTCGTCATGGCCCGGCAGCACGGCGGAGAAATGGTTGCAGATGCCTTCATGCATGCCGTGTTTCGCTGCCATGCGGAAGCAGGCGGCGAGGTCGACGCGGGCCTGGCGGATTTCGGGCGTGTCGAGATCGGGACGGTTATGGCCGGTTTGCACGGCAGGGCGGGGATCGAGGGCATGGGCCATGGGGCGGCTCCGCAGATGAAGACAGTGCAGACTCTGGCACAGCCGCGATCTGCGTGAAAGCGACGGGAATGCAGGGATACAATTCCGCTGTTGCCGCCCCGCCGGGCCTGCGGCAGGCTGAATGCGACAATCACCAGACGGGACAAAGGCGATGTCGCTGCAGATCGGTTTCCTGCTGTTTCCCAATTTGACCCAGCTCGACCTGACCGGGCCATGGGAAGTGTTCTCCAAACTTCCCGGTACCACCTGCCACCTGCTGGCGCCGGCGCTGGACCCTGTGCGCAGCTCCAGTGGCGGGCTTACCATCCTGCCGACCACGCGCTATGCCGATTGCCCGCAGCTCGACGTGGTCTGTGTGCCGGGTGGGCCTGGGCATCTGCAGGCCATGGAAGCCGCCGCCACGCTGGATTTCCTGAAATCCCAGGCGCCGGGCTGCCGGTTTGTCACAGCGGTGTGCACCGGCGCGCTCGTGCTGGCGGCAGCCGGGCTGCTGCGCGGCTATCGCGCCACCACGCACTGGATGTCGCTGGAACGCCTGGCGGCCTTCGGTGCCACGCCCGTCTCCGAACGCGTAGTGATCGACCGCAACCGCGTGACCGGCGGCGGCGTCACGGCCGGCATCGATTTCGGACTGACACTGGTGGCCATGCTGGCCGGCGAGACGCTGGCGCGGGAAATCCAGCTCCAGATCGAATACGAACCGCAGCCGCCTTACGGCGGTTCGCCGGCCACCGCCGACCCCGCCACGGTGGCCAGCCTGCGCGGCCGGCTGGGCGCCTATGCGACCGCGATGGCGGAAGCCGATGCGCGGGCGCTGGCACGGTTGAACGGCTAATAGGGTCTAGTGCCGCCAGAAGGAACGGCTGAAGGGGATCAGCAGGATCAGGATTTCCAGCCGTCCGGCCAGCATGCCGAACGACATCAGCCATTTCACTTCGGTCGGTACGCCCTGGAAGGTGCAGCAGGGGCCGGAATTGGGACCGAGGCCGGGACCGACGTTGCCCAGCGCGCCGGCCGCGGCGCCAAGGCTTTCGCGGAAATCGAGGCCGAAGAAGCCGATGGCGAGCGTGAGTATGATCAAGAGCAGCAGATACATGAAAATATAGGTGGCGACGCCGGCGCGCACGGCATCGGGGATGTTTTCGCCATTGAAGGTGACGCGGAAGGTGCCGTGCGGGAAAATCTGACGGTGCAACTGCGCGCGCAGCATCTTCAGCATGGTGAAAATGCGGAAGACCTTGATGCCGCCCACGGTGGAGCCGGTGCAGCCGCCGATCAGCATCAGCAGCAGGGCCACCACTTCGGCGAAGCCGCCCCATTGCGAATAGTCATGACTGGTGAATCCCGTGGTGGTGATGGTCGAAACGGTGACAAAGGCGGCCTCGCGTAGGGCCGGCCAGAAGGCAGCGTCATGTTCGGCCATGCGCCAGAAGACCAGGAGGGCAGTCGAACCGCCGATGATACCGAGGAACAGCCGCACCTGATCGTCGCGGAACAGACGGCCGGGCTGGCCGTACAGCGCGACGATGTAAAGGCCGAATGGCATGGCTCCCAGGGCCATGAATAATACGCTGATCCACTCGATGGCAGCGCTCTGGAAAAAGCCGATACTTGCATCGTGTGTGGAATAACCACCGGTCGCCAGTGCGGTCATGGCATGGCAGATGGCATCGAATCCACTCATGCCGGCAAACCAGTAGCAAAGGGCGCAGATGGCAGTGAGTACGGCGTAGATGATACCGATCTGCCCCACCACCTCGGTAATGCGTGGCACGAACTTGGCCGAGTTGGGCGAGAGATCGAGGCTGAAGAGCTGCAGACCGCCGATGCGCAGGAAGGGCAGGGCCAGCACGGCGATGGTGACTACGCCGAAGCCCCCGATCCACATCAGCAGCGAGCGCCACAGCAGTAGTCCACGCGGCAGGTTGTCCAATCCGACAATTACCGTGGAACCCGTATTGGTCAGTCCCGATACTGCCTCAAAGACGGCGTCGGCGAGAGGTAGCTGCAGTTCAGACAGCATGAAGGGAACGGCGCAGACCAGACTTACGGTAACCCAGGTCGCAGGCAGCAGCAGCAGGGTTTCGTTCAGGTTGATCTGCTGAGCCCGGTTATAGGTGGCGATGGCGATGCCGGCACCGATGAACAGCGTTCCCGTGGCGCAGACCAGGAAGACGGCGTAATCCTCATGGCCATCGGCCACGTCGATCAGCAGCGGCGGCAGCATGGCAATGCCGAAACAGCAGCTGACGACGCCGACGAAAAACAGGATCGGCGCCAGCCGGACGGCAGTATCGTCGCGGCGCGTGTTGCCCGGACGCGAGGAATGAACGGGGCTGCTCATGGCGGCGGAGTGTCGTCGCGCCGTCGCGACCGGTCAAGGGGGCATCCGGCACTGCGGCGGCGCAAACAAAAGAAAAGCCCCGCCGGCAGCAACCGGCGGGGCTCGTTGGACACTCGGCGGTTAGGCCGCGGGCCCAGGGAAGTCCTTCTTGGGAGGATATTAGACCGAGTAGTACATGGAGAACTCGATCGGGTGCGGGGTGTGCTCGAAGGCATACACCTCTTCCCACTTCAGCTCCATGTAGGCGTCGATGAAATCGTCGTTGAACACGCCGCCGGCCTTCAGGAAGGCACGGTCCTTGTCCAGGCTCTCCAGGGCTTCGCGCAGCGAACCGCAAACCTGCGGCACCTTGCTCAGCTCTTCCGGCGGCAGGTCATAGAGGTTCTTGTCCATGGCCGGGCCGGGATGGATCTTGTTCTTGATGCCATCGAGACCGGCCATCAGCATGGCGGCATAGGCCAGGTAGGGGTTCGCGCCCGGATCGGGGAAGCGAACTTCGACGCGCTTGGCCTTTTCGCCGGCGCCGAACGGGATGCGGCAGGAGGCCGAGCGGTTGCGCGCCGAATAGGCGAGCAGCACGGGGGCCTCGAAGCCGGGGATCAGGCGCTTGTAGCTGTTGGTCAGCGGGTTGGTGAAGGCGTTCAGCGCCTTGGCATGCTTGATGATGCCGCCGATGTAGTACAGCGCCATCTCGCTCAGACCGGCATACTTGTTGCCGGCGAACAGCGGCTTGCCGCCCTTCCACAGCGACTGGTGGACGTGCATGCCCGAACCGTTGTCGCCCTTGACCGGCTTCGGCATGAAGGTCGCGGTCTTGCCCCAGGCATGGGCCACGTTATGCACGCAGTACTTGTAGATCTGCATGTTGTCGGCGCATTTCAGCAGGGTGCCGAACTTGATGCCCAGTTCGTGCTGGCTGTTCGCCACTTCGTGGTGGTGCTTCTCGACCGTCACGCCCATGGCGGCGATGGTGGAGAGCATTTCCGAACGCAGGTCGCCGCCCTGATCGAGCGGAGCCACCGGGAAGTAGCCGCCCTTGATCGGGGCGCGGTGGCCCATGTTGCCGCCTTCGTAGACCTTGCCCGAATTGTAGTCGCCTTCGATGTCGTCCATGTAGACGAAGGTTTCGTTCATCGAGGTCTTGAAGCGCACGTCGTCGAACACGAAGAACTCGGCCTCGGGGCCGAAATAGGCGACGTCGGCAACCTTGCTCGACTTGATGAAGGACTCGGCGGCCTTGGCGATCGAGCGCGGGCAGCGGTTATACGGGGTGCCTTCGCTCGGCTCCAGCACGTCACAGAACAGGATCGCGGTGGTCTGCGCCGAGAAGGGGTCGAAGGTGAGGGTGTCGAGGTCCGGCTTCAGCAGCATGTCGGACTCGTTGATCGCCTTCCAGCCGGCGATCGACGAACCGTCGAACATGATGCCTTCCTTCAGTGTCGGCTCGTCGATCATGGTGATGTCGAAAGCGACATGCTGCCACTTGCCGCGGGGGTCGGTGAACCGGAAATCGACGTACTTGGCGTCCTTTTCCTTCAACTGCTTCACAATGGATTTTGCATCAGCCATGGCTGTTTTCCTGCTGCTTCTTCCCTGGGTTGGTAATGCTCACGGAGGGGCCCCGCGCGGGATACTCGGTCGGGGTACTCAATGAGGTGGAATGACGGGGATGGACTGCCCCGCCGTCAGACTGCTTCCGCGCCCTTTTCGCCGGTGCGGATGCGAATCACGTCTTCGACCGTGGAAATGAAAATCTTGCCGTCGCCGATCCGGCCGGTGCGGGCGGCCTGGGTGATGGCCTCGACGGCCTTTTCGACCATGCCGTCCTCCAGCACCACCTCGATCTTCACCTTGGGCAGGAAGTCGACGACATATTCCGCGCCGCGATACAGCTCGGTATGGCCCTTCTGGCGGCCGAAGCCTTTGGCCTCGGTCACGGTCAGGCCCTGCAGGCCGATCTCATGGAGGGCTTCCTTCACTTCGTCGAGCTTGAAGGGCTTGATGATGGCTTCGATCTTTTTCATGGGTGCGACAACGCTTTTTGGCCAGATTTGAAAGACGGGTGAGAGTATGCACAGTCTGTGCCAGTGTTAACCAGGGTTTAACCCGCTGGATTCCCGCCGTCAGGTGGGGGCTGTGGATAGGTTTTCGGCGCCATTTGCATATAAAATAATCCATATGATCGAAAAATAGGCTGAATTTTGCCTATTGTTTCGGCTGGTTCTGTCCAAGGAAGTTGGCAATGCGTTGCAGCGCCTCGGAAATCGCCTGATCGGAGGCCGCGAAGGATAGTCTCAGGTAACCCTCGCCATGGCGACCAAAACTGGTGCCGGCGATGGTCGCCACTCCGGCCTGCTCAAGCAGGCCATCCTGCATCTGGCGCGCCGTTAATCCCGTGCCGGTGATGTTGGGGAAGGCATAGAAGGCGCCATCTGGCCGGATGCAGGACAGGCCAGGAATCCTGTTCAGCCCGGCGACGCAAAGATCGCGCCGCCGGCGGAAGGCCAGCCGCATCTGCTCCACGGCATCCTGCGGGCCCTGGAGGGCCGCGATGCCCGCATATTGCGTGGCGGCGTTGACGCAGGAATGGGTGTTGATCGCCAGCCGGGTCGCGATTTCGGCCAGCTTCGCCGGCCACAGGCCCCAGCCCAGGCGCCAGCCGGTCATGGCATAGGTCTTTGACCAGCCTTCCAGGATGATCAGGCGGTCCTGCAACTGCTCCAGATAAGGGATGAAACTGGCATAGGCGCCATCGCCGTCCAGCACCAGGCGGGAGTAAATCTCGTCGGCCATGATGGCGACATGGGGGAAACGCTGCAGCCCCTCGACCAGTTTCTTCACTTCCTCGGCCGGGGCCACGCCGCCGGTGGGATTGGCCGGCGAGTTGACGATCAGCAGACGCGTGTTGGGCGTGATGCGCGCCAGCAGGTCCTCGGCGCGGAAGGCGAAGCCGTTCTTTTCCAGCAGCGGATAGCCGGCCGCCGTGGCGCCGGTGAATTTGACCAGGCTCTCATAGATCGGAAAGCCGGGATCGGGATACATGATCTCGGCGCCCGGTTCGCCGAACATCATGATCGCGGTGGCCATGGTCACCTTGCCGCCAGGTACGATCACAATACGCTCGGGCGACACGGTGGTCTTGTAGCGCTGCGCGATCTCGGCGCAGACCGCCTCGCGCAGGGGCAGGATCCCGTTGGCCGGGGTATAGCCGTGATGGCCGTCGCGCAGGGCCTTGATCGCGGCTTCCACCACATGGGGCGGGGTGGGGAAATCGGGCTGGCCGATGCCGAGGTTGATGATGCTTTTCCCCTGGGCTTCAAGGGCCTTGGCACGCGCCAGAACTTCGAAGGCACTTTCCGTGCCCAGTCGCGACATGCATGCGGCGATCTGCATGTATTCCTCCCGGTGTCTCTCCGGCTGCTTATGACCGGATTCCGGCGGGTGGGCAAGGCGGGGCGGGTGTCACAGATCGTGCCGGCGGACCGTCCTGGTGATTGAAGCGGCCCGTCCGGCTGCGATGAAAAAAGGAAAGCCTTGCATGACCTCCATGACGCCCGTCCCGTCGCGCAATTTTGCCCTGATGAACCCGCCTGGACTGTATGAACCCAGCGCCAACGGGTATTCCCACCTTGCCATGGTGGGAGGGGGCAGCCGCCTGGTCTTTGTGGCCGGGCAGGGCGGCGAAACCGCAGATGGTGCACTGTCGTCCGACTTCCGCAAGCAGGTTCGGCAGGCGATGAAGAATCTGGCCCTGGCTCTGAACGCCGCTGGTGCTGCGCCGCAGCATGTCGCCAAGCTGACGGTGCTGATTGTCGATCACAGCGAGGAGCGGCTGCATGTTTTTGGCGAAGAGCTGGCATGTGTCTTCGGCACCGGATTGAAGCCGGCCTGCACGCTGATCCCAGTGCCGCGCCTGGCGCTGGCGGGGATGCTGTTCGAGATCGAGGGCGTGGCGGTTCTGCCGGCCTGAAACTGCTTTTGCATGACATCATGCGCCGGAAGCATGATCCGCTTCCGGCGACAGTCGTTTTCAGACGCCGGCCTGCGGGTATGCCTTGCGAGGGCCGGGCGGCTTGCCTAGTGTCCTCGTCATTAAAAGAGGAAACCTGCTGACATGCTGCTCGACGTCCGCACCTATACCTGCCGGCCCGGCACCATCAAGCTGCAGCTTGAGATGTACGAGAAGCTTGGCTTCAAGCCGCAGACCCGCCATCTGGGCCAGCCGGTCGCCTTCCTGGTCACCGAGACCGGTCCGATCAACACCTATATCCATATCTGGGCCTACGAGAATGCCGGCGATCGCGAGAAGAAACGCGCCGCCATGCAGGCCGACCCCGAGTGGCAGGCCTATCTGAAGGCCAGTGCCGAGGCCAGCTATTTGGTCAATCAGCAGAACCAGCTGATGATCCCGGCGGCTTTCGCGCCGATCAAGCGCTAACGGCAAAGATATCTGAACCACAAGACGAAGAGAGTACAGTCATGAAACGTTCAGGCGGTCATATCCTGGTCGAGCAGCTTCGCATCCAGGGCGTGGACACCATGTTCGGCGTGCCCGGCGAAAGCTTCCTGAACGTGCTCGACGGCCTGCACGATCACGCCAATGCCATGCGCTTTGTGATCTGCCGCCAGGAGGGCGGCGCGGCGATGATGGCAGATGCCTATGGCAAGACTACGGGCAAGCCCGGCATCTGCATGGTTACCCGCGGGCCTGGCGCCACCAATGCCTCGGCCGGCGTGCATGTCGCGTTTCAGGATTCCACGCCGATGATTCTGTTCATCGGCCAGGTCGGCCGCGACATGATGGAACGCGAGGCCTTCCAGGAGATCGACTATCGCCGCATGTTTGGCCAGATGGCCAAATGGGTGGCCGAGATCGACGATGCCCGCCGCATCCCCGAATTCGTCAGCCGCGCCTTCAGCGTGGCGATGTCGGGCCGGCGCGGTCCCGTCGTGCTGGCCCTGCCCGAAGACATGCTGACCGAGGAAGTGGAATGCGCCGACGGCAAGCCGGTGCAGCATGCCGAGGCGCATCCCTCCGATGAACAGATGGCACGGCTGAAGTCGATGCTGCAGGCGGCGAAGAACCCGATGATGATCGTCGGCGGTTCGGGCTGGAGCGAGAAAGTGCGCGAGCAGGTGCAGGCCTGGGCCGGTGCCTCGAACCTGCCGGTGGGCGCGGTGTTCCGCCGCCAGGATTACATCGACAACGACTGGCCCAATTACGTGGGCGATGTCGGCATCGGCATCAATCCCAAACTGCAGGCGCGCATCAAGGAGGCCGACCTGCTGCTGGTGATGGGCGCCAAGCTGGGCGAGATGTCCACCGGCGGCTACACCATGATCGACATCCCAGTGCCGAAGCAGGCGCTGGTGCATGTGCATGCCGGCGCCGAGGAACTGAACCGCGTCTATACCGCCGATCTGCCGATCCATGCCTCGGCCGCCGGCTTCGCCGCCGCGCTGCAGAAGATCGGCCCGGTGGATGGCCGCGCCTGGGCGGCGGGAACCAGGCAGGCCCGCGCCGATTACGAAGCCTGGCAGGCGCCGGTGGTCTCGCCCGGCAATATCCAGATGACCAGCATCATGCGCTGGCTGACCGACACGCTGCCGGCCGACGCGGTGTTCTGCAACGGCGCCGGCAACTATGCCACTTGGATCCATCGTTTCCACCGCTACCGCCGCCATACCGCGCAGCTCGCACCCACCTCGGGTTCGATGGGCTATGGCGTGCCGGCGGCGATTGCGGCCAAGCTGACCAACCCGCAGCGCACGGTGGTGGCCTTCGCCGGCGACGGCTGCTTCCTGATGACGGGGCAGGAATTCGCCACCGCCATGCAGTATGGCGTGAATATCATCGTGGTGGTGGTGAACAATGGCATGTACGGCACCATCCGCATGCACCAGGAGCGCGACTATCCCGGCCGCGTCAGCGGCACGCAGTTGGTCAATCCCGATTTCGCCGCCTTTGCGCGCGCCTTCGGCGGCCATGGCGAGACGGTGGAGCGCACCGAGGATTTCGCCGCCGCCTTCCAGCGCGCCCAGGCCGCCAACAAGCCGGCGATCATCGAGGTGAAGCTGGATCCCGAGGCGCTGACGCCGCGTGCATCCCTGTCGGAAATCCGCGCCGCCGGCCTGAAGGCCAAGGCGCATCACTCGGATCGCTGAAACGAACCGTCCGCTCAGTCCTTGTGTGCCGTGCGGATGGCGCCGACCGTGTGCAGGGCCGCGCCGCGGCCGAGCAGCTTCTCGACCAGGTCGGGACTGTCGAGGAAGCGCGTCAGGCCCGCACCCTGGAACAGCCGCAGGCCGCACAGGATGCCCGCAGCGATCTGCTCGTCGGAGTCGCAATGGCCGAGGATGGTTCTGGCCAGCAGCGGGCCGCTCAGGCTTTTCAGCCCGGCCGCAAGCTGCTCCACAGGCTGGGCCGATGCATCCAGCTTCAGATATTGCGCGGATTCGATGTCGTCGCGGGTCAGGTGCGGCAGGTCGTCGGCGCGCAGGCAGCTCAGCACGAGACTGATGCCGTGACGGCGAAGCATGGCTGCGATTTCTTGGCCGGCCTGCGGATCCATGCGCCAGTCCAGCAGCGTCAGCTCGACCGCCAGATCGCGAAGTTGCGGCGCCGATAGCTCCCCGATCAGACGGTGAAAGTCGCTGCCGGCCACGTTGCCAGGAGTCAGGCCGATGAAGCGGCGGATTTTACGGCTGTCGGTGAGCGGAATTTCCTTCACCAGGAAGGACAGCAGGCGCTTGTCAGCCAGGTCGGTGCTGCGGCCAAGCATCCAGGCATCGTCGTGCAGGTCCTGGCCGGTGATCTTCTCCACCGCCGTCATCGAGACCCAGAGTTCCTCGGCGAAGGCGACGGGCGGCTGGTCCTTCTGCAGGTCCCATATGGTCTGGCTGCGCATCTGCATCGAGAGGTCGGCCTGGCCGATGCTGCGCTCCACGCCGATCAGGCTGTCGAGCGATGCAATATCGGGCGGGGCTGGGTCGATGGTCTGGATGCTGCGATGCACTGGCGGGGCCGGTGCCTGCTCCATCAGGCGGGTGGCGAAGGCGATGAACTCGCGCACCTCGGTGTCGAGATGGAAACGGTTCAGGGCGATGGTGCCGTGACGCTGCTGGAGCAGGAAATGGTTCAGCTCGGTCAGCCGATGCAGTACCGCCGCCTCTTCGGCATGGGGCAGGATCACCACGATCACGTTGCGCGCCAGCGGATGCGCATGCAGGGCATGATCGAGGCAGCGTTCCTCGACGAAACTGACGAAGGCGCGGAACAGCACGCGGTTGTGTATGCCGGGAATGCCGGAAAGGTCTATGAGGATCGCGCAGCACTGCGACTTGCGATTGCTGATCTCGTGGGCCAGCTTGACCAGCCCCTGTACCTTGATCGCCTCGGCCTGCATGATTCCCCCGCTTGGCCGCGATTATGGCGGCAAGGCGGAAGGGCCGGCAAGGGGGCTTTTGTTTAATTCCGCTTTAGAATTGGGGCGATACCAGCCTCAATCTCGCCATTCAGTCTTCGGGGAGGTGGGCTGTTTTCACCGCCTGGGGCGCGGCCTCGGCCGCTGCCTGGCCGAGCAGGCTTTCGATCTCGGCGGGCGTGTCGAGGAAGTTCGCCAGATGGCTGCCCTGGAACAAGGTGATGCCGTGGGCAATGCCGGTGCCGATCTGCGCCGTGGATTCGCAATGGCAGAGTACCAGTTTGGTGATCGTTTCCGGCGCCAGACCCGCCAGGGCCTTGTCGAGCGCGACTTCGTCCTGCGCCAGGGCGTCCAGCTTCAGGAAATCGGCGGATGCCAACTCTTCGGGGCTGAGCGTCACAAGATCCTGCGCCCGGAGGCCATCCAGCGCCAGCGCCACGCCTTGCCGCTGCAGCTGGTCGAGGATGCGGCCGGCGACATCGGACGAGCGGCGCCAGTCGAGCAGGGCCGTTTCCACCGTCATCCGGTGCAACTGCTCGGCGGGCAGATTGGCAACCAGCTTGCGGAAGTTTCCGCCGACGATGCTGGAGGAGTTCAGGTTCAGGAACAGGCGCAGCGGCGTGGTTGGCGGCTCCTTGTTCAGATGGTTCAGCATGCGCTGATCCAGCAGTTCGGTGCTACGGCCGAACAGCCATGCGTCGGAATGGATGTACTGGCCGGTGATCTGTTCGATGGCGGCGATCGATACCCACAATTCTTCAGCGAAGGCGACAGGCGGTAGTTCCTTCTCGAGGCGCCAGATGGTCTGCGAACGGATCTGCAGTGTCAGGTCGGCCTGGCCGATGCTGCGCTGAATGTCGATCATGCGGTCGAGGCTGGCGATGTCGGGCGGAGCGGGATCGGTGATCGGCACCGAGCGGTCGGGGGCCGGGGCCGGGGCCTGTTCCATCAGGCGTGTGCAATAGGCCACGAAACGGTCGGGACTGGCCTCAAGATCGTAATGCACGAGCTGGACACGGCCATGACGCTGGCTGAGCAGGAAGTCGTTCAACTCCTCGATGCGGCGGGTGATCTGCAGCCGGTCATCGCTCGGTACCACCAGCACCACCACATTCATCGCCAGCGGATGCACCCGCACGGCGCGATCCAGCGCATGCTCCTCCAGGAAGCGCACGAAGGCGCGGAACAGGACGCGGTTACGGATCGCGGGGACCCCGGACAGGTCGACGATCAGCGCGGAATAGCCGGCCTTGTGCTGGCTGATCTCGCGGGCCAGCTTGAGCAGGGCCTTGGCTTTGATGGCTTCGGGTAGCATGGTGGCCTCAATTTTTTGCCATTATTCAGCAAAGACGAGGGGCGGCATTTGAAATGGATCAAATTCGCGGCGGAATTTGGCCTATTTTTACGATAACCCTCAACGCATGCCCAAGACCCGCTTGAACAGCTCGCCCAGCGCGGCACCGATCTCGGCCTGCCGCGCGACGCTGTCATACGGGCCGGTATAGAGCTTGGTGATGATCGCCTCGCGGGGTGCCCCGGCGCCGAAACGCACATGCACATGCTGGCCGCCGGCGCTGGTGGTATGGGCCGTTGCCGGACCGATCCCCTCGATTTGCAGGATAACATCGGCATCGCGCAGGGCGGGCGCCATGTCAGGGCCAACCTCCAGCCGCGCGCCCGAGACCGACATGTCGAGCAGCCGCACGGGCTCGAGCTTGCCGCGCCACAGCAGGGTGGCGGGTTCGTTGAGGTCAAAGCGCTCCTCGCGGCGCATACGTGGGCGCTCGACGGCCAGCAGCATCACCAAAGCCAGGATCAGCAGATTCCAGCAGCTCCAGAAGGTGTATAGCTTGGGGTCGCCGCCATCGGACTGCAGGCCTCCGACCAGCGAGGCACGATAGGACAGGATGGCGAAGGCGGTCAGCGCAAAGAGCGTTCCTGCCTCCAGCATCACCGGCCAGTTGATCTGCACGCGATCGGTAAGCATGCCCTTGGCGGTGACGCGGAAAGGCTGCGACTTTCGGAACAGCAGCGCTTTCCATACGGCAGGCGCCACCCGCGAGGCGCAGACGAATTCTGTCAGGTCGGTCAGCAGCGGCATGATGCGCCCGCCGGAAATCCAGACGAACAGCGCCGTGGATGAAATGAAAGCAGGCAGGAAGTGATAGGCATAGTCGGCGGCATCGGCGCGGAGGATGGCGATGCCAAAGAACCAGTAGAGCAGCGGCGCGATCAAGCCGAACAGGCAGAAAGTGGGCAGGCTGATCCAGTAATTGGCGGTTTCCAGGAACAGCATCCGCTGCAGGAAACTCAAGTTGTTGCGGCCGAAGGGACCGCATTGCACAAACAGGGACTGGATCGCGCCGATGCCCCAGCGGCTGCGCTGCTTGATATATTCGCCGATGGTTTCCGGCGCCAGGCCATTAGATAGCTTCTCGTTCAGATACCGTGTGACATAACCGGCATCGATCAGCTTGAAGCTGAGCAGGATATCCTCGGTGATGGTTTCCGTGGGATAGCCGCCGATCGCCTCGATGGCAGCGCGGCGCGCCACGAACGAGGTGCCGCAGCAATACGAAACATCCCAGCCATCCTTGGCCGGCTGCAACGTGTCGAAGAAAAAGCGCTGCTCGTCGACCCAGGATTCCGACAGCATGAAATTATGCTGCAGCATGTTGGGGTTGAAGAAGAATTGCGGGGTCTGCACCAGTGCCACCTTCGGGTCGTCGAAGAAGCCGGTGACGCGGCGCAGGAAATGGCGTTTGGGCACGAAATCGGCATCCAGCACCATGATCAGCGGCGCGCCGGTTTCGACCTTAGAGATTTCAAGCGCATTATTCAGATTGCCGGCCTTCGCGCCGCTGTTGCCGTCTCGCCGCAGGTAGCGTACGCCCAGCCGTTCGCATTTCTCGCGCAGCCAGTCGCGCCGGGTATCGTCCAGCACCCAGACGGTGAAATTCGGGTAATCCAGCGCACGGGCACCAAGAATGGTGCGCTCCAGCACCTCCCATCCCTCGTTGTAGGTTGGAATGAAGACGTCCACCGCCGGCAGGCTGTGGTTGGCTTCGCGGCTGGCGCGTTCAAAGGCGTCGGCAGCGGGGGAATTGTCGCGATGCCGCCAGAAGGTCAGCAGACACATGTAGGTGCTGAAGGCCAGCATCATTTCCAGCATGAGGAAAAGCAGGCCGAATGCGAAATCCGCCGGTTGCGCGGGCGGCGGCAGCGTCTCCGTGATGCGCCACCAGAAATACCGCAGGCTGAGGCAGAAGACGGCGAGGATCAGTCCGCGCCGCGCGATCATGCTGGTCGGCCGGACCACCGGCAGCAGCAGGATTGCGCCGGCGAGCAGCGCAAGCCCGGGCAGCAGGGCGAGATAGTCCATCCTGGTCAGCCGGCTAGCCGCCGGCCGATCTGGTCGATCAGGGTATTGCTGTGGCGCAGCCGGCCGGTGCGGCCTATCGGGCAGGCTTCTGCCGCCTCCTCGAATTCGACAGCGAAAATCCAGCGGATCTGATCGCTGCCCGTGCCTCCGGCCAGCGCAAATTCGCGGCGGTCGGCATCCTGGTCGCTACGCAGACCAACCATGCGGGCGTTATAGCGCGCCATCTGGCCGTTGCGTTCGAATTCCACAACGACGCTGTCGCCCAGCGACAGGGTTTCGTCGCTGCGACGATCGCGCGCCACCTCGAAGAAGATGCGGCTGCAATCAGCCACCTGGGCCAGAGGTGCGCTGATGCCTATGGTGCTGTCATTGCTTTCCAACTGGCGCCAGAGAATGCCATCCACGGGCGACTGAATCACGGCCTCGCCCATCTGTTCCCGGCGGCGGCGCTCAGCCTCGATCTGACGCTGCACCTGTCCTTGTTCAGCGATCAGGTCCGCCAGCCGCGTCTCCAGCGTCAGGCGTTGCAGATTCACCTCGTCGCGGCGTTGCTCGGAATAGGGGGCGTTGTTGTAAGAGTCGCTCAGGTAAACGCCCTGTTCGGCGGCGGCACGTTCCTGGCGCAGACGCCCCAGGGTCTGTCGCTGCGCCGCCAGTTCGGCCTGGGCCACGTCAGCCTCGGCGCGACGTCGATCCAGTTCCGCGCCGCTGGCATAGTTTTTGGCGGCGAGGGGAGCGACGCGCTTCAACTGTGCGTCGAGCAGACGGGCATTGGCCTCGGCCTGACGCAGGCGCGCTTCGGCTTCGGCGATTTGTGCCGTGAGGTTGTTGACCACGGCATCGCGGAAAGTCCGGCTCTGCTGGGCAAGACGCAAGGCGAAAGGCTCCAGCGCGGCGATCTGCTGCCTCAGGCCGGCGATGCGCTCGCCGAGGCTGTCATTCTGGGCCTCTAGATTGGCCAGCCGCACATCGCGCTCCGGCGGGTCGCGCAGGGTGGCCAACGTCTGTCCACGCTGGACACGATCGCCGACGCGGACATCGCCGAAACTGATCTGACCCTCGATCGGCGCGCGCAGCGTGACCAACTCGGCATTGACGCGGCCAACCGGGTACTGGCTGAACACCACGCCGGGCAGCAGCGCGTAGCCGAACAGGCCCAGCAAGAAGACGCCCAGGGCGATGCGGAGCAGCCGGCCGACGCTGCGCGGTTTGGACTTGATCGAGGACATGTACATTTTGGGTTCGTAATCCGGAAACACTGAGAGCCTGTTTAGCGGGCTATTTGAATTTCACGTCATTAAAATACCGTAAGTAGTTTTTTCCCGCGGGACGGAAATGGTTATTAATTCATTTATTTCTTCTACTTAGCCAATTACACTTGCTCAATCGGAAGAGGCAAGCTGAGCAGAAAGGAAGAGAAAAATCCACTATGCGGTGTATTTGGCTTGGCCGCCTCAGCCTCGCCGCATTTTCGTGGCCGGTTCAGCGGCAGAAGAAATTTTTGCGCAGCGGCTCACGGCGGGCGTCGGTCGCTCGCCGCAAGACGGAACGGAGTGGAACGACGAATGATGTCATCGCTTGCGCCGGTCGGCGCGCTCCTGCTCAGCGTCGCCCTGCTGCTCACCGGCAACGGATTGCAGGGCACCCTGCTGCCGGTTCGTGCCAACCTGGAAAGTTTTGGTGCGATGTCGATCGGTGTCCTGGGGTCGGCCTATTACGTCGGCTTCGTTGCCGGCTGCCTGCTGACGCCGCGCCTGATCCGGCGCGTGGGCCATATCCGCCTGTTCGCCGCGATGGTCTCTACTGCCTCGGTCGTGCCGCTGGTGCATGCCATCCTGGTGCAGCCGGCGCCCTGGTGGCTGTTGCGCGGCCTGACAGGGTTCTGCATGGCCGGACTGTACCTGATC
This sequence comes from Ferrovibrio sp., assembly GCF_046297895.1. Lineage (GTDB taxonomy): Bacteria > Pseudomonadota > Alphaproteobacteria > Ferrovibrionales > Ferrovibrionaceae > Ferrovibrio. Next base: position 225,733 of record NZ_JBKBHC010000006.1, read on the forward strand.
ATCGAGAGCTGGCTGAATGAACGGGCGACGCGCGAGAACCGAGGCCTTATTTTCACCACCTATACCACGGTGAACTTCTCGGTGATCACGATGGGCCAGATGCTGATGCTGGCGGACGATCCGCTGCGCTTCCATCTGTTCAGCCTGGCCTCGATACTGGTTTCGCTGGCCGCCGTGCCGGTGGCAATGACGCGCTCGCCGGCGCCGGCGCCGATTTCTTCGACACGGCTGTCGCTGGGCAAGATCTACAAAGTCTCTCCGGTGGGGGTAGCCGGCGTGCTGACGGTTGGCCTGGCCAATGGGGCCTTCTGGGCGCTTGGGCCGGCCTTCGCTGCGCAAACCGGGCTGGGGGTTTCGCAGGTGGCATGGTTCATGAGCGCCACGGTGATCGGCGGTGCGCTGTCGCAATGGCCTTTCGGCCGCCTGTCAGACCGCATGGATCGTCGTCATACCATCCTGATCGCCTGCGCCTGCGCGGCAGGGGCTGGATTGTTGATCGTTTTCGGTTATGCCGTGTGGCCGGCGCTGCTGCCGGTGGCGGCCTTTCTGTTCGGCGTATTCTCATTCCCGCTTTATGCGCTAAGTGCCGCCCACACCAACGATATGGCGAAAGATGCCGATTTTGTTGCCATCGCCGGTGGCCTGCTGCTGATCAATGGCGCCGGCTCGGTGATTGGCCCATTGATCGCAGGCATTGCCATGGATCGTCTTGGCCCGCTGGGATTGTTCGGGTTCACGGCGGTGATCCACACCTCTATGGCAGTATTCGCACTGTACCGCATGCGCCAGCGCGCCGCGCCGCCGCAAGCGGAAAAGACCGACTTCGTGCCTATGCCATCCACCGCACCGGTACGGGCCGATCTGGATCCGCGCGCGGAAGAGGAGAGCAGGGGGGCGCGCGACCGCGGAGGGGCATGACGGCATTCGTCAAGCCGGCGATCCGGTCTAGATTGCAGTCATGGCTGACCTGATCCTTGCGCATGAGCCGACCATCCGCCTTGCCGCCTACCTCGGCATCCTGGCCGCGTTGGCCGGCGCCGAGATTCTGGCGCCGCGCCGGCCGTTGCGCCATGCGAGGTTGCATCGCTGGCCAGCCAATCTGGGCATTGCCGCGCTCAATACTCTGATGCTGCGGCTGGTGGCTCCAGGCGCGGCCGTTGGGGTGGCGATCTGGGCCTCAGAGCAGGGCATCGGGGTGTTCAACCTCATAGCTGTGCCCGGCTGGCTCGCCGTTCTGGCCTGCATACTCGTGCTGGACCTGGTCATCTATGGCCAGCATGTCGCCTTTCACGCCTTTGCGCCGTTTTGGCGCCTGCATCGCATGCACCATGCCGACCTCGATATCGACGTCACCAGCGGTGCGCGGTTTCATCCGGCTGAAATCCTGCTTTCGCTTGGCATCAAGCTGGCTGCTGTTCTTGCCCTGGGCGCGCCGGCCCTGAGCGTGCTGCTGTTCGAGTTGCTGCTCAACGCCACCTCGATGTTCAGCCATGCCAACCTGGCACTGTCGTCGCAGGGCGACCGGATGCTGCGGCAGGTACTGGTCACGCCGGACATGCACCGGGTGCATCACTCCTGGCACCGCGATGAAACCGACAGCAATTTTGGTTTCTGCCTGTCATGGTGGGACAGGCTGTTCGGCACCTACCGCGACCAGCCGCGCGATGGCCATCAGGGCATGACGATCGGTCTGCCAGCCTTCCGCGATCCGGGCGATTTGCGCCTGGATCGCATGCTGCTCCAGCCGTTGCGGGGCGAAAACGTGCCATCGTCACAGGAAAATTCGGACCAGAACGTGTAGGATGGCGCCATGATGATTCCCAATACCGATCCGATGCCGCCCAGCGACATTCCCATTGCCATGTGGCTGGTCCAGTCAGGCCTGGACAATGTGCCGCCCGAGCGGCTGGTAACCCACTTCTGCTCTGCGGCCCTGGAGGCGGGCATTCCGCTGCGCAGAGTCTTCATCGGCACGGCGACGCTTCACCCCCTGATGCGGGCGCATGGCTATATCTGGAATGCTGAGGGTGGTCTGGTCGGTAACGAGGGCATGCCGCATCGTGATCCCGATGACGAACCGCCGGCGTGGCAGGCCAGCCCGCTGCGCCACATGCTGGCCAATGACGTGCTCGAAATGCGCCGGCGCCTGACTGGGCCGGAAGCGACGTTCGATTTTCCGGTTCTGGATGAGTTCGCGGAGCAGGGACTGACCGACTGGTTCGCGCTGGCGCATGATTTCGGCTGGGATTTCGACAAGACGCTGATGGTGACCGACCGTTACGCCGGCATCGGCATGATCAGTTCCTTCGCCACGGCCGAGCCGGCAGGGTTCAGCGAGGACCAGTTGACGCGGCTGCGCCGTCTGGTGCGGCTGCTGGCATTGGCCATGAAGGCTTCGGTGTTGACGCGCCTCAGCCGCGACGTGGCTGCGGCCTATCTGGGCAGCGACGCCGCCAGCCGCGTGTTGAGCGGGGCGATCCGGCGCGGCATGGCGCAGAAGATCGATGCGGCGATCCTGTACGCCGACCTGAGGGGGTTCACGGCACTGGCCGATCGGCTGGCGATCGAGCCGCTGACGGAAACGCTGAATGCCTATTTCGATTGCCTCGGGCCGGCCATCGAGCGCCATGGCGGTCAGGTGCTGAAATTCCTCGGTGATGGGTTGCTGGCGAGCTTTCAGTTGCATGGCGGCCAGGATGCCGGGCCGGTCTGTCGCGCGGTGCTCGCCGCCGCCGACGAGGCACAAGCCGCTGTTGCCACGCTGAATGCCGCACGCCGGAAAGCCGGGCAGCCGGCTCTGGCGCTGGATATCGCCCTGCATCGCGGCGAGGTGATGTACGGCAATGTGGGGACCGGCGCGCGTTTGGATTTCACCCTGATCGGGCCGGCGGTGAACGAGGTTGCCCGTCTTGAAAACCTTTGTGCCTCGCTGGACCGCAGCCTGGTGGTCTCCGCCTCTTTCGCCCATGCTGCCGGGCCGGGGCTGGGCCTTGTCCCGCTGGGTTTCCATGCCTTGCGTGGCCTGCCGGAGCCCCAGGAGGTTTTCGGTCGCGAACGGGTCGTCGCTCAGCCTGTCGGCATGATATAGCCGATCACCTGGTCGACGCTGTCGCTGGCATCGGTGGCGATGGGCAGGAAGAGGCCATCGAAGCTATGATAGGCACGGTTGGCGTGCCGGAAGGTGCCGAATACCCGCGCCGGCCGTTTGTGCTCCGCCACCCAGCCGAAACAGTATTTCATCTCGGCAAGCGAGGTCGGGTCGTAGAGTTCGTCGAAATAGCGTCCTGTCGCGTCGCGCCCGCTGCGATCGGCCAATTCGGTGCCGACCAGTCGATAACGATAGCGCGGTTCCCCACTGTCGGTGTGTTCGATATCCGCGATCACCAGATTGCCGAGATAGCGGCGCAGTGAAATAGGATCGAAGGCGGTGCGGTCGGGCAGGCCGGCGGAACTGCGGTTGGCTTGCCAGTAAGCCAGCAGATCCTGCGCCGCCGGCAGCAGGTGCCGCAAATCCGGATCGAGAACGAGGCCGATATTGGGACCTGTCATTCTGACCTGCCCTTCTCCCTAGACAAAACAACTATAAGCGGCGGGTTAGGCACGGCAATAGCGAAAGATCGCAGTGACCTTACGAAGTTGCAATGCAGTCGCCGCAGAAACGAGCGTGGACAAACAAATGCTGCCGTCTGGATTGACCAGCGCCGCCGTGATCCGCTTTCGCATCCACAGAAGTTAAGAAACGGTCAAAGCCTGGGGCGAATAAGGCAAAAATGTGAATTCTCAATAACCTGCATTAAGCGGGCTTGAAACCTCCGCCAGAGCGCTTATCTTGTTCCCCAGGTCGTCAAGACCACGATGATCGCCGCCCGTAACGCGGGATGCAGTGACCCGCCGGCGTATCATCGAGCATTCCCCGATATCCCCTACAATGTGCGATGTCGTAACCTTTCGGTATCCCGGCGTCTATTTGACGCTGGCGATCCGGAAGGTGTGGGAGTCTCCGTCCGGTTCCGTGATCGTCACATACTCGCCCGGACGGAAAAGGTGGCGATCGAGCCTGTAGATCGCCTCGTCGTCGGCGTCTCCCGGCTCATAGGAAAATGCCCAGCCCTGACGGGTGTGGATCAGTTCGCCGTGGCGGTCGTCTGCACCGGCCCAGAAGCGGCGAACCCGGCAATCCGCACGTTGTTTGCGCCAGGCTTCGGCATCCAGGTGGCCATCCATGTCCAGCGGCGCTTTCAGATCATAACCATGGGCGGCGCTGCCCTCAGGAAAATCAGGGTTGCGGGCCAGTTCAAGGCGAATGGTCTTCAGGGTCATGGACGGCCTTTCCTTTCGGTGGATAGCGTTTGACGAATTCTGACAGGATCAGTTTCAGGGCGAGGGCATGCGGGGCATCTCCGCGCGTCTTGGCAGCGGCGATATCGTCGAGAATGATGCGGCGTATCCGCATCTCGCCGTCGGGCGTGGCGAGCAGGTAGTTGCCGAATTCGGCTGCGACGATCTGTGGGATATGCTCGTGCTCTGCGATGGCGTCGATTTCGGCCTGGGTCAGCCGGCAAAAGGCCAGACAGTCTTCATAGCTCAGCATGGGTGCCTCGTGTTCCCAGCAGCGGACGGAGGCACTCTAGCTACCCGGCGGTCTTGCGCATTGATTCACCGCAACTGTGGCAGGTGATCATTTTTTACGCTGATGCCGGTCGAGGCATGCCGGAAAAACGGCGCCTACTCGTTAATTGTATGCAAAATATCGGGTGGATATGGCTACTGAGGGTTGCTCCCGTCCGGCACACCCCCGACAATCCCGCTGCAGCCAAGGGCGAGTCTGTGCAGGCGTCCCCGGTCTGATGGCTGTGTCCTTTGTCGTTGTCAGCCCTCAACGCGAGTGTTTGCATATGATTTTCGGCCTTCCGTTTTCCGAACTGGCATGGCTGGCCGTGGCGCTGCTGGCGGCCGGTGCCATTACTGGCATTCTTGCCGGTGTTTTCGGGGTCGGCGGCGGTGCCGTGGTGGTGCCGGTGCTTTACGAACTGTTCGTGATCATTGGCATACCGGAAGAGGTGCGCATGCCCCTCTGCGTCGGTACCTCCCTGGCGGTGATCATTCCGACCTCGATCCGCTCGTTCAACGCCCACCGGCGCAAGGGTGCGGTCGATATGTCGATCGTGAAAATCTGGGCCGTGCCGGTGATCCTCGGCGTAGTGCTTGGCAGCTATGCGGCCCGGTTTGCGCCGGCCGATGTGTTCAAGGCGGTGTTTGTGGTGGTGGCGGGCGTATCTGCCTTTCGCCTGCTGTTCGGCCGCGAGTCCTGGAAAATCAGCGACACCATGCCGGGCAATGCCGTCATGCGTGGCTACGGCCTGCTGATCGGCGTGCTGTCCTCGCTGATGGGTATCGGCGGCGGCCAGCTCTCCAACCTGTTCATGACCTTCTACGGCCGTCCGATCCACCAGGCGGTGGCGACGTCATCGGGACTTGGCGTGCTGATCTCCATTCCCGGCGCCATCGGCTATATCTATGCCGGCTGGCCGAAGGCTGCGGATTTCCCCGACGTCATAGCCCTGCAGCCACCCTTGGCGCTGGGTTATGTGTCATTGATCGGCTTCATCCTGTTCGTGCCAACCAGCATCTGGACCGCGCCGATCGGTGCCCGGCTGGCCCACGCCCTGCCCAAACGGAAACTCGAGGTCTTGTTCGGTCTCTTCCTCGCGGTTGTTTGCGCCAGGTTCGTGTTCAGCTTTTTCTTCTGATCCGGGTCAAAAAACGCTCTCCCGTCCCTGTACGAGACACCCGCAGCGCGGGTAATTTCGTCCGGTATATGCGGGGGCGGACCGAGGGGTCATGGTATTCGGTATCTTGGACCGGCGGCGTCTGGTCATCATTGTCAGCATCCTTTTGATCGGCGGCTTCCTGGTGACATCCCTGGCCAGCTATTTCGTGTCGCGGCAGTCGCTGCGCCATGCCGTGATCGATACCGAACTGCCGCTGACCTCCGACAACATCTATTCCGAAATCCAGAAGGACCTGATCCAGCCGATCCTCATCTCGTCGGTGATGGCCACCGACACCTTCCTGCGCAACTGGGTGCTGGACGGCGAGCGGGATGAAAGCCATGTCATCCAGTATCTGAATGACATCAAGCAGCGTTACGGCGCCTTCACCAGTTTCTTCGTCTCCGAGCAGACCCGCCGCTATTATCATGCCGACAGCGTGCTCAAGACGGTGCAGGAAACCGAACCACGCGATGAATGGTATTTCCGCGTACGGCAGATGACCGCGCCTTACGAGATCAATGTCGATCCTGACCTGGCCAATCAGGACGCCATGACAATCTTCATCAATTACCGCGTGCTGGACTATCAGGACAATTTCATCGGCGCCACCGGCATCGGCCTGACGGTCAATGCCGTGCGCGGACTGATCAACGATTACCAGCGCCGGTTCGGCCGCACCGTTTATTTCGCCGACCAGGCCGGCCGCATCGTGCTGATCGGAGAAGGCGAGGCAGTACCGGAACAGAATATCGCGCAGCGCGGCAACCTGGCCGCACTGATGCCGCAATGGTCGCGGATGGAAACCCGCAGTCTGGAATACGATTACAACGGCAAGACCCGTTTCCTCAATGTGCGTTTCATACCAGAGCTTGGCTGGTATCTGCTGGTCGAAAAGGACGCTGACGGCGATCTCGCCGAAATCCGCAACGCATTGTATGTCAATCTCGCCATCTGTCTGATCATCACCATTCTCGTGCTTGTGGCGACATGGATGACGGTCACACGTTTCCAGAAACGGCTTGATGCGATGGCGACCACAGACAAGCTCACTGGCCTGGCGACGCGGCATGCCTTCGACATTCTGCAGCAACAGGCAGTGCGCGATGCCAGCAGGCTGGCACAGCCCATGGCGGCGATCATGGTTGACATCGATCACTTCAAGGCGATCAACGATGAATTCGGTCACCCGGCCGGCGACCGCGTGCTTTGTGGCGTGGCAAATGCGATCCGCGCCAGCCTGCGCTCCTCCGACATCATTTGCCGCTGGGGCGGCGATGAATTCCAGGTCGCTCTACGCAACTGCGACCTGATCAATGCCGAGCGCGTGGCCGAAACGATCCGTCAGACCGTGGAAAATGCCGGCTTCAGCTATGAGGGACATAGCATTCCAGCGACGGTAAGCGTAGGCGTAGCCGTGCTGCGGGCGAGCGAGGATGTGCAAAGTCTGACCGGGCGCGCCGATGCGGCGCTATATCAAGCCAAACAGAGCGGCCGCAACTGTGTGCGGTCGGAAGAAGCCGTGACGGCTGGCTGAGTGTTCAGCGCCGCGCCGCGGCTGCCGCTAAAGCCGCGATGAGCATCAAGCCTGCCGCTGCCAGCGGCAGGATGTGGAAAGCCACGCCATCATAGACCGCACCGAAGCCGATCGTGCCGACGAAGAGTGCCACATAGGTGACGCCGCTGTTGAGGCCCATGATGGCACCGCGCCTGTCTGGGGCGAGGGCAGTCAGCCGCATGATAAGCAGGTTCAGTCCGGCATGGTTGGCAAGTCCCCAGAGAAAGACGATTGCCAGCAGAGCAACATATGAGCCGCTTGCCGCTGCCATCATGGCATAAATGCCTGCCACGATCAGGAAGGCCGGCGCCAGAAGCCTGCCCGCGCCGAAGCGGTCGATGAAGCGGTCGAGAAACGCCGAACTGCCAAAGCCAATGCCGTAGAAGACCGCAATCACGCCATTGGCGCTGACAGGCAGGCCGAGTGTGGTGTGCAGATGGTCGCCGAGAAAAGCATAGACACCATAGAAAGCGGCCATGAAAACCGAACAGGCAAGCAGCAGGGGCGCCACACCCGGCACGCCGAGCGCCGCCAGCGGCGATGTTGTCTTGCCGGAGAAGACCTCGTGGGCGGGACTGAACCGAACGGCAGCGCAGACGACCAGCGTTGCGGCGGCGATCACGGCATAGATTGTCCGCCAACCGGCAAAGTCGGCGATTGCAGCCGACAAGGGAACGCCTGCCACCATGCTCAGTGTCCAGCCGGTCAGGACCAGGCCGATCGTCTCGCTCTCTCGTCCCGCCGGGGCGATCAGCGAGGCCAGCGTATAGATGGCGGGCAGGGCGATGCCGGTTGCAATGCCGACAACGAACTGGGTTGCCACCAGCACCGCAAGAACCGGTGCGACCGCGCTGCCGGCGAGCCCGGCGGCAAGCAGCACGAGTGCGGAGATCAGCATGCGGCGCGGGCCGTGGCGGTCGATCAGTCGGCCCAGGAATACGGCGCTTGCCGCCGTGCCGAGGCCGAAGGCGGCTGAGGCAGTCATTATGGCGGGTACGGTCGCGGCCAGGTTTTGCGCCACTTCCGGTGCGATTGGTCCAAGTGCCAGCGAGTTGGAGCCGATGACGCCAATGCAGGTGGTGAGCACCAAGGCAAACGGCGGGATGCGCGTCCGGCCTGACAGGCTGGAAATCGATTGATCTATGTTCGTCATTTTCACATATTTACAGAATAAAATTCTGCCACAACGAGGAATACCGGAATGAACAAAAATACAGATGACATTCGGCGCAAACGCATGGCCGAGCGCGATCTCGATGCGATGGACCGAAAGCTATTAGGCGTTCTGGTAGAGGACGCGACGACGAGTTATGCCGACCTGGGCGAGCGGGTCGGCCTTTCGCCGCCTGCCGTACATGAACGCGTCAAGCGACTCAGGCGTTCAGGCGTAATCCGCCGCATGGCGGCATTGATCGATCCCGAGGCGCTGGGCAAAACCCTGCTTGCCTTCGTGCATGTCGATACCACAGGCTGGGGCAAGACCACGGCTCTGCTTGCGATCGAGGAATGCCCCGAGGTGGAGGAGATTCACTCGGTTGCCGGCGATACCTGCATGCTTCTGAAGGTTCGTGCCGAGAACACCCATGCTCTGGAAGGGTTGCTGGCGCGGCTCTACGATACACCCGGTGTCAAGGCGACGCGCAGCTATGTCGTGCTATCAACCTATCTGGAACGGCCGGTACAGCCGGGCGCGACACGCCAATGGCCTGCCCTGGTAAAGGGCTGAGTGAATGCCACAATACACGATAGGATTCTGTCTCGGATGAGGCCGGGTTTGGCGGATGGGGTGAGATTCGAACTCACGGTACCGTTCCCGGTACGGCGGTTTTCAAGACCGCTGCCTTAAACCACTCGGCCACCCATCCCGCAGCATGGCGGCGGTGATACGGCGGGGAGCGGCGGCCGTCAACCGCCAGCCTGGCTCAGGACGAGAGGGAGCGCATGCTGGCCGGATCGGCGGCCTTGAAGAAGCTGTCCACGGTCTTCCCGTCGCGGCTGAGCGGCAGGATAAGCCGCACGTAGGACCACATGCGGTCATTGATGGTGATGTAGCTGCGCCGGGCCAGCGAGGGGCGGCGCGACTGGGCCACGGCCAAAGCAGCCGTCACCACGGCATTGGCATCATCGGCATGGAAAAAATCGTCGGTGGTCAGCCCCTTCATTTCACGGCCATGCTTGGCGCAAACCTCGGTTCCGGCCAGACGGATACGCAGGCGGGCTCGCAGGCCGGCCTCCTCAAGATCGAGCAGCATGACATAGGGTAGCAGGTCGCGCGGCAGGCCGAGCGGGTCGAGCCGGGCCGGCAGGCAGCCGTTGGCTTCGATTGAGGTCTGCCACACGGCTGTGGCCTGCTGCAGCAGCGGATAGGCGGCCAGATCCGAGATCGGCAGGTCATGGTGTTCGCCGGTTTTCAGCCAAGCCGTATTGGCGGTTGGGGGAAGGCGGCTGTAAGCATTCATTTTCAAAGCTCGGGTTGCGATTGCATACATCGTTATACGCAGTCGCCGCCCTTCCGGATCACGTCGCCGGATCCTGGAAAATCGCGAAAAACTCTAATACGGGCTGGGTTAATGTGGACCAGGCAGGACAACCACGGTGGGCTTTTTCGGCAGTGTTGCGCGCGACACCACTAGGCCTGGCCCCTCGTTCAGCCTGATCTCGTGGCTGTCGCGCAGGCGGGCCAGAAAACGTTCCAGCGTGCTTTCGCTGAAATAATGCATCGGGATCAGCAGCGGCGCGCCGATCTGAGCGATCACCTCCTGCATATCGAAAATGTTCAGCGTGAAACCGCCATCGACCGGCACCATCAGCACATCGATCTTGCCCAGGTCAGCCAGATGGCCGGGCGTCAGCTTGTGATGCAGGTGGCCCAGATGGGCGATGCAGAGTTGCGAGACGTCGAAGATGAAGATCGAGTTGCCGTCGTATTCCGTGCCGCTGCCGTAATTGCGCAGGTTGGTGGGCACGTTGCGCACACGTATGTCCTTGTATTGCACATTATGGCGCGCCGGCTTGCCCTGATGCGTCCAGCCGCGCAGCACATGAACGATGCCCGGTTCCGGACTGTCGGTGAAATGCGTGCTGTGGGCGTAGTTCATGGTCACGATATCGGGCCGCACTGGCGGGCGGATATAGTCGTTGTAATCGGTGGCAGCCGAGACGCCCTGTGGGCTTTCGATCAGGAAGGTGGCGTGACCGACAAAGGTGATGCGGGCCGTGTTTGGTGCCGCCGCTGCCAGGCGGAAACTCGCCGGCATGGCCTGCGCTGCCGGTCGTGCGGCGACCGCGCCAAGGCAGGCCGCCAGCGACGGTATGGGCAGCAGGGCTAGGCCCGGAGCAAGAAGCGCGACACACAAAGCCACGAGACGCGAAACCGGACCATGCCGCATGGCAGTCACCTCGGGATCAGAACGGTGTGCTGCCTTGGATTATAGGCCGGAACGCGCGGCTGCCCAGCAGGGAATGGCGGGGCATGGGGGAAGGGAAGCGCTGCCGCTTTTTTCAGCGGCGGCAAAGGGGGATTTCATTGGCCAGCAGGCTGCCCTGCAATTTGACGTAATACTGGAAGCCTTTCAGCTTTTCCGTCTTGATCCGTTCGATCACGTCATAGGTGGCCTTGCAGACTGCATCGTTGACCTGCACCGCCTTCATGGTCGCCACGATGGAATCGGTTTCCCATTGTGCGGCCTGGCTACGGTTCGGATAGATGCGGGCGATCGCCTGTCGCCTCAGGTCGACGGCGGCCCGCAGGCGCTCGGCATTTTCCTGGTCGAAGGCATACCAGTCATCCAGGTATACTTGGCCGCCGGGATCAATCTGCACGCAGCGGCGCAGGATTTCGCGCAACTGCACGCCGGTGCGCACTTCAGCTTCCGCCTCGGCCTCCTTCGGCGTGAAGCACGGTCCGGGGCCGCGATTCCGTTGCGGCTGTTGCTGGGCCAGGGCGGAGGACGTCATCAGCACCAGCAGTAGGGCGGCGAGCGAGCGGCGCATCATGCGGGCTCTACATCCGGGCCGGCGGCAGATTGGGCAACGGTGCGTCGTCGGCCAGTGCAAGGATGGCATCGATGAAGCGCTGCGGCTCGGCAATGCCGCCGTATTCAAGCAACATCGAGGCCTTGGCACGCATGGCGGCTTCATCCAGCGGGTTTTCCGGGTCGCCATAGGCATGTTCGCGTTCGGCGCTTACCATTGTGCCATCGCCCAGCCAGGCCGTGACGCGCGCCCCCCAGGCATCGGGATAGCGGGTGGTGAAGGGCGGCGCTGCCTCGATGCTGACCGTGGCGGCGGTGGCGGCCAGTCTTGCCCGCGCAGGCGCGTCGAAACTGGCGAAATCGATCCTGCCGTCGGTTATGGATGCTGCAGCCGTGTGCTGCAGTGAGAACTTGGCTTCATATTCGCTGTTCGATATCACGCGGTCGCAGACATCGAGTGCCGCCTGGTAGGTGGCAACATGGATGCGCTCGACCGCGCGGTTGCCGATCTTGGCCGCAATTTCCAGCCCGGCGTCAATGGTGGGATGCGTGTGGCGGCAGCTCGGCCAGGGTTTGATCGAGGTCAGCACGAGTTGCCAGGGTGCGTCCGCATCGGCAAGCAGCCGTTCAGGCCTGGGATCGGTACAGGTCGCTTTGAAAAAGCCCTTTTCTCCCTCCAGAATCTGCGGTGGACCGGAAAAGCCGCGCGAGGCGAGGTCGGCAGCCAGCAGACCGGCCTCGGCGGCGCGCCCGGCATGCAGATGCTTGCTCATGGCGCCGGTGGCGAGGAACTGCCACAGACCCGATGATTGCGTGCCGGCATTGCCCAAGGCATCGGTCATTGCGGCGTGGTCGAGGCCGAGCAGGTCGCCTGCGGCATAGGCCGAGCCGAACGGCCCGCATGTGGCGGTATTGTGCCAGATTTTGTAATGCGCCGGGCCGACCGCCATGCCAACGCGGCAGCAGGCCTCGAAGCCGCGCAAAACGGCGGCTAGGAAAGCGCGGCCCCGTATGCCGCGGCGGCGCGCCAAGGCCCAGGCCGCCGGCACCACGACACAGCCCGGATGCACGACGGAGGCCCGATGCAGGTCGTCGACCTCCAGGATATGCGTGAGGCCGCCGAGCAGCATCGCCTCGCGGCCCGTGGTCAGCGGTTCGGCCGTCGCCCAATCCTGCAGGATGGCACCGGGCCTGGTCTTGCGGCCGGCAATCGCATTGGCCAGCGCATCCAGGGTGAAGAGGGCTGCCGCCTGCTCATCGGCGCGCGAAACCGGGCGCGCGGCAATCAGGGCCTCCAGACGGCCGGTCAGCGAAAGCGGGGGTAGCGCAGTCATACACTTGGCCTGTGCTGCAAGACGGTTAACTGAAATTTACCACCCGTGCCGGCAAAGTCATCATCTTGCGCGCCGTTGATCGAATCGACCCATCGCAAAGCCATGTCTGCCCCCTTCGGCACCATCCTGTGGGAATACCTCAATCCCGGCAATCTGCTGTTCAGCCTGCTGGCGGTGGCGCTTCCGTTATCGTGGTGGCGCCGAAGCCGGCGTTTCGGGGTCGGGCTTGGTGCCGCAACCCTTGCCATGATCGTCCTGCTCAGCCTGCTTCCGCTGCGGGCTTGGTTGCTTGCGCCGCTGGAAGGGTATTTCCCGGCCCCGGCTCTGCCTGAGCGGGTGGCCGGCATCGTTGTCCTCGGCGGGGCCGAGGAACCGGGCACATACGCCATGTGGGGCTGGCCTGAGGTGAACGGCAATGCCGACCGGCTGATCGCCTTCGCCGCCCTGGCGCGTCGCTATCCGCAGGCGAAGCTGGTATTCACGGGCGGAACCGCATTTCAGGCTGCCGGCCGCAGCCGCAGCGAGGCTGATGTCGCGGCCGCGGTTCTTGCCATGCTCGGGATTGAGCCGGCGCGCATCGCCTATGAGTCCAAAGCGCGCAACACCATCGAGAATGCGCGGTTTGCCAGGGAGATTGCTCGCCCGGCGCCCGGGGAGACCTGGCTTCTGGTGACCTCGGCGCGGCATATGCCGCGCGCCGTCAACTGTTTCAATGCGGTCGACTGGCCGGTGCTTGCTTATCCGGTCGACTATGTCGGCGGATCGCGGGAGGCCTGGTTCGATCCCCTGAGGCGGCTCGCCAGCCTGCATGCCCTGGGCCGGGAATGGATCGGCCTGCTGTATTACTGGCTCAGCGGACAAACCCGCGATTTCCTGCCGCCAAGGCCCGTTCCGGCGTGACGAGAAATATCACAGGTTAGGTCTTGGCCGCGCGGGCGGCGCGGGGTAACACCCCTTGATGGCAAGAGTGAACGGATTCGGAGACGGAATGATGCGGCTTGTCCGATGTGGCGCGGTGATACTCGGCTTGGCAGTTGCGGCCTGTGGTGTGCGTCAATCGGGCCAACCGGGAGACGCCGTGGCCGGAACGGTGCCAGCGGGCGGCGTGCAGACGGCTGCCGTGACCGCGCCGGGCGCGCCGGCGGGACAGGTGGCCGAAGCGGCGGCCTTCAACCGCAAGGAATTCGATGCTTTCCTTGCCGAGGTGCGCGGAGAGGCGCTGCAGAAAGGCATCAAGGCCGAGGTGGTCAACACTGCCCTAGCCGGCGTCGAGCCGGTGATGCGCATCATCGAGCGCGACCGCAACCAGGCCGAATTCAAGCTCAGCTTCGCCACCTACCGCGACCGCGTGATCACGCCGGCCAACATCTCGCGTGGCCAGAAACTGCGCGATGACGAGCAGGCGCTGCTGCGCCAGGTGGCACAGCGCTACGGCGTGCAGCCGCGGTTCGTGCTGGCGATATGGGGCATCGAGACCCGCTATGGCGCGGTGAAGGCCGATGTGCCGCTGTTCCATTCGCTGGCGACGCTGGCCTTCGACCGCCGCCGCTCGGCGTATTTCCGCAATGAATTGTTCGCCGCGCTGACCATGCTGGATCGCGGCTATATCGATCATGGCACCATGAAAGGCTCGTGGGCCGGCGCCATGGGCCAGCCGCAATTCATGCCCAGCAGCTATCTGGCCTATGCTGAGGATTTCGACGGCGACGGCAAGCGCGACATCTGGAACAACCGCGCCGATGTGTTTGCCTCCATCGCCAACTATCTGGCCAAGGCCGGATGGAACACCGCACAGACCTGGGGCCGCGAGGTGAAGGTCCCTCCCGCCCTGCAGGGCCGGATGGGCGAATTCGCCAGGGACGGCAAATCCGGCTGCCGGGCCATCGACCAGATGACCAAGGACCTGCCGATTGCCGAATGGGAGAAACTGGGGGTGCGCCGCACCGATGGCGGAGAGTTGCCAAAGGCACAGATTTCCGGTGCCCTGGTCCAGCCCGATGGTCCCGGCGGGGCTTCCTTCCTGGTCTATGGCAATTACCGCTCGGTGCTGCGCTATAACTGCGCCCATCACTATGCTTTGACCGTCAGCCTGCTTGCCGACCGGCTGGGTGATGGTTAATATGCACCATATATAGGCCATGTTTCATCGTCGGCACGCCATCCCTTGCATGATCCCGGGGGGTCGGGGGGAGTCCCGGACCGCCCGGCCGTTCCGTGTCTTGCAGATGCGCGGGCATTACGCCGTCCTGGTCCTCGCAGCCGTTTTCGGGCTGGCGGGTTGCGCCGAAACCACTCTGTTCAACCATGCCGCCAAGTCGGTGATCCGAGGCGGCGAGCCGGGCCAGGCCGGGGCGGGCAAGGGGGGGATCTACAAGGTCGGCAATCCCTATCAGATCAATGGCGTCTGGTATTACCCCAAGGAAGACCCGAATTACGACGAGACCGGCATCGGCTCGTGGTACGGCGAGCAGTTTCACGGCAAGCAGACCGCCAATGGCGAAATCTTCGACATGAACGAGGTGACGGCGGCGCATCCCACCCTGCCGATGCCTTCCCTGGTACGCGTCACCAATCTGGAGAACGGCCGTTCGATCGTCGTGCGCATGAACGACCGCGGGCCTTACGCAAATAACCGGATCATCGACCTTTCCCGCCGTTCGGCCCAGTTGCTGGGCTACGAGCGCCAGGGCACGGCCAAGGTGCGCGTACAGTATATCGGCCCCGCGCCGCTGGGTGGCGAGGCGGCGCCGACCATGGTGGCCTCACGCGGGACCGGCGGCGACGAGCGTCCTGCCGCCGCGCCGCGCGGCGGTGTCTCGGCCGAGGCCCTGCCGCCACCGCCCGGTGCGAAGGGCCGCAGCGCCGAGGTGGCGAAGCCGGCGGAGGGGCAGCCCTCGCCCATGCAGATTCTCGCCGCGCAACGCCCGCAGGGCAGCACCGCCGCCGCGCCGGCCGAAGCCGCAACCGACCTGAAGCAGCAGAAGGTGGAAGTTGGTCCCGCTCGGGGCGGTCAGATCTATGTGCAGGTCGGCGCCTTCACCCTGCACGAGAATGCCCACAAGCTGGCAGCGCAGATGTCGCTGATCGGCCCAGCCAATGTCAGCTCGACATTCGTCAACAAGCAGGAATTCTTCCGCGTCCGCCTGGGGCCCTTCAACCAGGTGGCCGCTGCCGACCAGGCCCTGCAGCAAGTGATCAGTAACGGACAGACCAATGCGCGTATCGTCGTTGAATAAATTTGCCGTCCTCTGCGTTACCGCCGTACTTGCGGTCGCGTCGGCCGCGCCGGCCCTTGCCCAGCTGGGGCAGGCGGAAACGGTGGCACGGCAGATGGTCCTGGTCGATTATGACACCGATACGGTGATCTTCGAGAAGAATGCCGACGAGCTGATGCCGCCCTCGTCGATGTCGAAGCTCATGACCGCTTTTATGGTTTTCGAGTATCTCGCCGCCGGAAAGCTGCGCATGGACGACATGCTGCCGGTCAGTGAGCGGGCATGGCGAATCCAGGGGTCGAAGATGTTCGTCCCGCTGGGAGGGCGCGTGAAGGTGGAAGACCTGCTGCGTGGCGTGATCGTGCAGTCGGGCAACGATGCCTGTGTTGTGCTGGCTGAGGGCATCGCCGGCACAGAGGAACGTTTTGCCGAGATGATGACCGACCGCGCCCGCGAACTCGGCCTGAAGAACAGCACGTTCCGCAACGCGTCGGGCTGGCCCGACCCGCAGCACCTGACCACGGCGCGGGACCTCGCCATCCTGGCCAAGCAGATCATCAAGCGGTTCCCGCAGTATTATCATCTCTACTCCGAGAAGGAGTTTACCTACGGCGTCGATCAGGTCAGCAAGAAGCCGATCAGCCAGGGCAATCGCAATCCGCTGCTATACAAGGACGTCGGCGCCGACGGACTGAAGACCGGACATACCGAGGCGGCCGGCTACGGCCTGACCGCATCGGCCAAGCGCGGCGAACGCCGTCTGATTCTGGTGGTGAACGGTCTCAAGAGCATGAACGAACGCTCGCGCGAGTCCGAGCGCCTGTTGGAGCTGGGCTTCAGCCAGTTCGACAATTACAAGCTGTTTAGTGCCGGCGCGACCGTAGAGGAAGCCGATGTCTGGCTCGGCGATATCGCCCGTATTCCCCTGATCATCGACCGCAACCTGACTGTGACGCTGCCCCGCCAGACCAAGAACAGCGTGAAGGTCACGGTGTCCTACGACAATCCGATCCCGGCCCCCATCGTCAAGGGCACGCCGGTGGCGACGCTCAGTGTTGCCGGCAGGGATGGCCCGCTGCTGGAAGTGCCGCTGGTCGCCGGCGCCGATGCGCAGCAGCTCGGCTTCACCGGCCGCATCAGCGCAGCGGTCAGCTACCTGCTGTGGGGCGCGAAGAAACAGTGAGCGCTGCCCGCAAAAGCTTTCCCGGGCGCTTCATCACCCTGGAAGGCGGCGAGGGCGCTGGCAAGACCACACAGATCAGGCTGTTGGCCGATCGGTTGGCCGAGCGCGGCATCGAAACCCTGCTGACCCGCGAGCCCGGCGGCACCGCCGGCGCCGAGGCGATTCGCAGCCTGCTGGTCACTGGCGATCCCGAGCGTTGGGACGCGATGACCGAAACCCTGCTGCATTATGCCGCCCGCCGCGCCCATGTGGAAAAAACGGTGAAGCCGGCGCTGGGTCGCGGCGCCTGGGTGATTTCCGATCGCTTCGCTGATTCCACGATGGCCTACCAGGGGTATGCCGGTGCCGTCGGGCGTGAGGCGGTCGCGGCCCTGCATGGTCTGGTGTTGGGCGATTTTGCGCCCGACCTGACGCTGATCCTCGACCTGCCTGTCGAAACGGGGCTGGCACGGGCAAGACAGCGGATGCAGGGGCATGCTGCGGCCGAAGACCGCTACGAGCGCATGGGGCGTGACTTCCACGAACGCCTGCGCGACGCTTTCCGCGACATCGCGGCCCGCGAGCCGCAGCGCTGCCGCCTGATCGATGCGGACCGTGACGTGGAAAGCGTGGCGGCGTCGCTATGGCAGGCGGTTATCGCCCAGTTTAGTCTCAAGCCATGAGCGGTTACGATCCGCAACAGGCCGCGACCTGGGGGCCGCGCCATGCTTCCGTGCTGTTCGGTCATGCCGCGGCCGAAAAGACCATGCTTGAGGCCTGGGCCTCGGGTCGGTTGCCGCATGCCTGGCTGATCACCGGGCCACGCGGCGTGGGCAAATCCACGCTGGCCTTCCGTTTCGCGCGGTTCCTGCTGGCCCATGGTCCGGCTTCCGCCATGGACAGCGGCCCCAGCCTGTTCGGCGATGCGCCTGCTTTACCAGATACGCTGGCCATCCCGGAGGATCATCCCGTGTTCCACCGCATCGCCAGTTCCGGCCACGCCGACCTGATCACGGTGGAGCGAAGCTGGGACGACAAGGCCGAGCGCTGGCGCGGCGATATCGTGGTACAGGACGTGCGCGCGGTGAACGAACGCTTCGGCATGACGGCGGCCGAGGGCGGCTATCGCGTCTGCATCGTCGATGCCGCCGACGACATGAACGTGAACGCGGCGAATGCGCTGCTGAAGATCCTGGAAGAACCGCCGCCAAATGCCATCCTGCTGCTGATCAGCCATGCGCCGGGCAGTCTGCTGCCGACCATTCGCTCGCGCTGCCGTCGCCTGGCGCTGAAGCCGCTGGATGACGAGGGGTTGCTGCCAGCGCTGGACCGCCTGTTGCCTGATCTGGATGTGGCAGAGCGGCGCGGCCTGGCCGTGCTGGCCGAAGGTTCGCCGGGCCGCGCCGTGATGCTGGCGGCGCAGGGCGGGCTGAAACTGCTGCACGGCCTGCTCGACATGGTGGCACAACTGCCCAAGCCGGATATAGCCAAGCTGCATGCCTTCGGCGATGCGATCAATCGTGACAAAAGCGGGGCGGGTTTCACCCTGATGACGGAACTATTCCGCTGGTGGCTGGCGCGCTTGGCCCGCGCTGCCGCCGCCGACCGCATCGGCGGTACCGGCTGGGCGGAAATCTTTCCCGGCGAGACGGCCCTGGCCCGCCGACTCGCCGCCTGGCAGGGCCCGGAACGCTGGGCTGAGGACTGGGAACAGTTCGGTCGCTTGCTCGATCGCGGGGAATCGGTCAATCTCGACCGCAAGCAGATGCTGCTCAATCTGTTTGCGGCATTGGGGCGGGCTGCCCGCTAGGCCGCCTGCCGCCTGCCGGAAATCGCCCGGGTCGCGGCGAGGGGGATTAACCAATGGCTGAAGAAACCGTCAAGACCACCGGGAGGGGCCGGGGGGCGGCGCTGTCGGCACCCGACAGCCTTGAGAAGATCGAACTGCTGAGCGAATTGAGCCCGGCAGCCCGCGCTGATGTCGAGCGCGCCTGCCAATGGCGGCGCTTCGCTTCGCACGAGCAGATTCTCGACCGCAACAGCGACAGCCGCGACGTTTATTTCGTGGTGGACGGCACGGTCGAGGTGGTGAATTTCTCTGGCAATGGCCGCGAGATTTCCTACGCCCTGGTTTCCGCCGGCAGCTATTTCGGCGAGATCGCAGCGATTGACGGCGAACGCCGCTCGGCCAGCGTGGTGGCGCAGACCACCTGCCGGCTTGCCGCCATGCCACCCAAGGCTTTCGAAGCTCTGCTGGCCCGCGAACCGGCCGTGGCGCTGAAGGTGATGCGGCGGCTGACGGCGATCATACGCGCCAACAACGAGCGCATCATGGATCTGGCGACGCTGGGCGCAATCCAGCGCGTCTATCGCGAGCTGCTCAAGCTGGCGCGGCGCGACCCGCTGAACGCCGATGGCTGGCTGATATATCCTATGCCCAAGCAGCATGAAATCGCCCGCCGCGCCGCCACCACCCGCGAGACCGTGGCGCGCGTGCTGGCCAATCTTCTGCATGGCGGGCAGATGTCGCGCAAGGACAAGACCTATTACCTGACCGACCGCGCCGCGCTGGAGCAGGCGATCGTGCGGCTGGATGTGCGCCAGCACGGCGTGGTCTGAGCTTCAAAGACAGGCGAGGAATTCGGCCAGGCACGCATTATAGAGGTCCGGCATCTCTAGATGCGGTGAATGTCCCGCGGCATCTAGGCACTTGCGCCGCGCGCCGGCTATGTTGGCACCCAGCCATTGGCTGACAGCGGAATCGTATAACTGGCTTTCGTTGCCATGCAGGATCAGGACCGGTAGTTCCAGTTGCGGCATCAGCCAACGGTAATCCTGCTGAGCCATCGAATTCCAAAGCGCTGCCATCGTCTGGCCGTCGTTGCGGGCCATCTCTTCGCCCACCCACTTTACCAGTGCTGGGTCGATCCGGCTGTCACGGGCGAACAGGTGAGGCAAGGCGTTATGGGCATAGGATTCCCAGTCGGCACGCATCATCTGCATGGCCGCTTCGCTCTGCACCATGTCGAAGCTGTTGCGGATGCCGAATTGCCAGTCGCGATCATTGAGGATGCGCGGGGTCATGTCCTCGATCACCAGACCGGCCAGCATGGCGCTGCCATAGCGGGCGATGTAGTCAAAAGCGACCATGGCGCCCATCGACCAGCCGACCAGCACCGCGCCGTGCAGGTCGTGCGTGCCGAACATGGCGTGAAGCTGGTCGGCCAGATGCGGAATGGTCAGGTCGGCAGAGGCTGCAGGCGAATGGCGATGGCCGGGCAGGTCGGGCAGCAGGATGCGATGCCGTGCACCGAAGGCAACGGTCTGTGGTACGAAATAACCACCATGGGCGGCCCAGCCATGCAGGAAAACCAGCGGGCGTCCATTTTCGATTCCACTTTCGGCGACATACATCGCGTAATCCTTACGCCCCGACATCCTGGGCCAGTACCAGCGCGCGGCCACGGCAGATCACGGTGCCGGCCGCATCGCTACAGGTGGTGGCCAGATCGACCAGATGCTTGTCCGGACGCAGCCGGGTGATCTCGACTTTTGCCGTCAGCGGCTGGCCAACCGGCGCAGGGCGTTCAAAACTCATTTCCTGCTTCAGGTAGTTGGTGCCGAATCCGGGTAGTTCGACGCCGAGCAGATACGAAAATAGGGCCCCGATCAGCGGTTCTGGCACGGCCTGCAATGTCGCGCCATCATGGGCGGCGAGCTGCTGGAACTGCCGAAGGTCGTCGGCCGAGAAGCTGCGGGTGACGCTGGCATGATCGCCGACGCGCATGCCTTTGAGGGTGACGATGGCGTCGATCATGGCAGGGCGATCTCCGTCTGGCCATCCAGCACCACGGCGCCATCGGCAATGCGGGTGACTTTCGCAGCATAGCTGCGGCGGCCTTCGCCGGAGGCGATTTCATCCAGAACGAAGCGCAGAGCTTCTCCGGCATAGGCGGGGTTCGGGAACATCATGCTGTGGTTGATCTGGCGCGCGCCGGGATGGCGTTGCTGCAGCAGGCCCCACAGCACGGTGTAGAGCAGCATGCCGTGGCTGACGGTGCGGCCAAAGCGCGTGCGGGCGGAGAAATCCGGATCGACATGGATCGGGTTGTTGTCGCCGCTGACCTTGGCAAAGAGATCAAATTCCGCCTGGGTCAGGGCGCGGTCGTGGCTGATCGAAGGCATGGCACTCACTTTCCGGCAGCGCGACTGCGCAGCACGTGTTTCTGGATCTTACCGGCTGCGGTGCGCGGGAACTCATCGACGATGTCGATGTATTTCGGCACCTTGTAGGCGGCGAGGTTCTGCCGGCAGAAGGCGCGCAGGGCTTCCGGGTCTATGCTGGCGCCAGGCTGCGGCAGGATGCAGGCGCGGCCGACCTCGCCCCATTTCTCGTCCGGCACACCCAGCACCGCGCACTCCAGCACGCCGGGGAATTTGTAGATCACGATCTCGACTTCGGCCGGATAGACGTTTTCGCCACCCGAGATGTACATGTCCTTGATGCGGTCGACGATGTAGTAATAGCCATCCTCGTCGCGCCTGGCCACGTCGCCGGTCTTGAGCCAGCCGTCGCGGGTGAAGGCCGCCTTGGTCGCTGCCTCGTTGTTCCAGTAGCCGGGCGTGACACCGGGGCCGCGAATCTGCAGCTCGCCGGCTTCATTGGCGGGCAGGGGATTGTCATCCAGGTCGACGACACGCACCTCGGCCAGAATCTGCGGCTTGCCGACCGAGCCGATCTTGGCTTCGGCATGGGCGGTATCCATCAGGAATACCGTGGGGCCGGTTTCCGTCATGCCCATGCCGTTGCAGACTTTTACGCCGCGCGCGCCGAATTGCGCGATCAGCGTGGCCGGCAGCGGCGCGCCGCCGCAACCCCAGGACCGTACCTTCGAGAAATCAGCCCTGCCGAATTCCTTGTGCAGGCTGATCGCCTGGTAGATCGCCGGCACGCCGAAGAAGGCGGTGCAGTTGCCCGCCTGCAAGGCGGCCATCACCGGATCAATCTCGAATTTTTTCAATACCCGTATGGTGCCGCCATGCATCAGCACCGGCAGGGTATGCAGGTTGATGCCGGCCGTATGAAACAGCGGCAGGAAGTTCAGCGTCGTCTCGGTCGAGGTCAGGTCGATGGCCTGGCCGATATTGATGGCATTGGCATAGGCCATGCCCGGCGTCTGGATCACGGCCTTGGGCTTGCCCGTGGTACCCGAGGTGTAGAGCATGTACCAGATTCGGTCGCTGGGCCAGTAGGTGTCGAAATGGCGCGGCGAGGTGGTCGCTACAGCGGTTTCGTAATCGGCATAGGACAGCAGGTTTAGGCCGTAAGCGCGCGCCAGTTCATCGGCCACGACGATGTTGTCGGCATCGTGGATCAGCAGCTTCGGTGCGGCATCCTGCGCCACCGGCCCAAGTTCCGGTGCCGGCTGGCGCCAGTTCAGCGGGACGAGGATGGCACCCAGCTTGCCGCAGGCGAACAGGATCTCGAAAAAGGCGGCACTGTTCAGGCAAAGGATCGCGACGCGGTCGCCGGCTGCCACACCACTGTTGCCAAGCCAGGCGGCGAAGCGGTTGGCGCGCTCGTCCAGGTCGCGGTAGCTCAGCGTGCGGCCACTTTCCATTTCGATGAAAGCGGTCTTGTCCGGTGTCAGTTCGGCGCGCCGTGCCGCGATGTCGAAAACCTTCTGCATGGTTTCCCCCGTTATGCCGACTTGGCCAGGAAACGCGCCATGCCGTGATGCGCCTCCTCGCTGTCGATCTGTTCGAGAAAGGACTGCCTCTCCAGTTCCAGCGCGGCGGCGATAGCGGCACGCCGCGCGGGCGGCAGCAGGTTGGCCTTGGTGCGGCGCATGGCCCCGGACTGTTTGGTCATCACGTCCTGCAGCCATCCATCGATGGTGGCGTCCAGCGTTTCCGGCTCGACCAGCGCGCTGGCCAGACCAAGCCGCACGGCCTCGGCGGCGCCAACGCGGCGGTTCCGCAACTGGATCTCCCGCGCCGCCGCCTCGCCGATGCGCGCAGGCAGCAGGGCGGTCCAGCCGCCATCCGGGCTGAAGCCCACTTCAGTATAGTAAGGCTGGATGAAGACCTGCGGCGTGATCACGGCCAGATCGCAGGCCAGCAGGAAGCCCAGCGAGCCGCCGGTGACCGGACCGTGGATGCGGCCGAGTACAGGGACCGGCAGGTCGAGCAGGGCGAGGATGCAGTCGTTCAGGCCGCCCACCAATCCATCGGCGTAGGCGCGGCGCTGGCCCCGGGGAACGGCGAAGAAGCCGCCGACATCGCCGCCGGTGGAAAAGCTGCGCCCCTCGGCCTGCAGGACGAGGACGCGCAGTTCAGGCATTGCGGCAATGCGGGCCAGATCCCGTTTCAGCGCATCGATCAGATCCGGCACCAGGCTGTTATGCCGCTCGGGCCGGTTCAGCGTCAGCCGGGCAACCGGCCCGGCGATATCGAGGCGGGTGACGGGCATGGATCAGCGTGCGGCCATGCCATGCGCCAGCATGGTGGTGGCGACATCGACGATGGGGTCGAGCGGCGCCTTCGGGTCCCACAGGCCATAGCGCTGGCCGAGGAATACGGCGATACCCATCAGCATCCAGGCGCGGACTTCGGTAGCATTCTCGGTGCCGCCGGGGGTGATTTCGCCACGCTTCTCCGCAGCCGCCAGCGCGATGCGATAGGATTTGGCGAATTCGGTGTAGTACTGGCGGTAGACCTTCTCGTCGACGAACTGCGATTCCTCCACCACCTTGTAGAGGTCGGGATTGCGGCGCACGAAATCGAGGAAGGCGCGCAGGCCCAGCCGCTCGGCTTCGATGCGGTTCTGCGCACCTTCGGTGGCTTCGGTCAGGTGATGACGCAGCATGCGGCCCATATGCAGCACCAACTCGCGCATCACGTCTTCCTTGCTGCGGAAGTAGATGTAGAAGGTGCCCTGGGCGACGCCGGCTTCAGATGTGATCGTGCTGATCGAGGCCTCGGCGAAGCCGCGCCGGCCGATTTCGCGCTTGGCGGCATCCAGAATCTTGCGTCGGGTCATCTCGCCCCGGCCGGTCTTGGGCAGGGGCAGGGCGCGCTTCTTCGCTCTAGGGGCGGCGTTTAACATGATTCGTCCGTCATGTTTGGATTATCCGTCGTTTCCTCCGCCCACGGCCGAAATCGTCAGAATCCAGCTTGACGGGCTTGTGGCGCAAGGCTACGAATAGTCGAGACATGAATCAAGTGTCATGTTTGGCGGGCGCCCCCAGCGGACGGTGCCCGTCACCGGCACCGGGACCACCCGGGCCGCAGCAAAGGGAGGAGCACGATGTCGCGCATAACGCACGCCTGTAGTCGCGTCTCCATCGCCATCCGTCCGCAATCGTCGCAAGGGAGAACACAATGCAGCGCGTGATGAAGTCGGCGGCGTTCGCCGCCGCCCTGATCGCCGGCAGCGCCATGACCGCGCAGGCCGCCGATCTCAAGATCGCCCTGATCGCCAGCAAGACCGGTCCGCTCGAGGCTTATGCCAAGCAGACCGAAACCGGCTTCATGATGGGTTTGGAGTACCTGACCAAGAACACGATGACCTGGCAGGGCCGCAAGATCCAGGTGATTGTCAAGGACGACCAGTTCAAGCCCGACGTGGCGAAGTCGCTACTGGAGCAGGCCTATGGCGACGACAATGTCGATATCGCCGTTGGCACCACCGGTTCGGGGGCTGCATTGGCCATGCTGCCGGTTGCCGAGGAATACAAGAAGATCCTGGTCGTCGAACCGGCCGTGGCCGATGCGATTACCGGCGAGAAGTGGAACAAGTATATTTTCCGTACCGCGCGCAACTCGATGCAGGATGCCTATGCCGCGGCCGCTTCCTTTCCCACGTCGGGTGAGGTGAACGTGGCCACACTGGCGCAGGATTACGCCTTCGGCCGCGACGGCATCAAGGCGATGAAGGATGCACTGTCCACCCTGCGCCCGAACGTGAAGGTGGTGTTCGAGGAATACGCCCCGACTCAGACCACCGACTTCACCGCATCGGCCCAGCGCCTGTTCGATGCGCTGAAGGACAAGCCGGGCAAGAAAATCATCGCCATCGTCTGGGCCGGCCCGCATCCGCTGCCCAAGATCGCCGACCTGAAGCCGGAGCGTTTCGGTATCGAAATGGCGCCGGGCGGCAACATCCTGCCGGTGATGAAGCTGTACAAGCCGTATCCGGGCATGGAAGGCGCGATCTATTACTACTACGATTTCCCGAAGAACCCGATGAACGACTGGCTGGTGGCCGAGCACAAGAAGCGCAACAACGGCGCACCGCCTGACTTCTTCACCGCCGGTGGTTTTGCCGCCGCCTCGGCCGTGCTGACCGCCATCCAGAAGGCCGGCGGCACCAACACCGACAAGCTGATCGCCGCCATGGAAGGCATGGCCTTCGACACCCCGAAGGGCACCATGTTCTTCCGCAGGGAAGATCATCAGGCGATGCAGCAGATGTATCACTTCCGGGTCAAGAAGGACGGCAAGGACGATAACGACCTGCTCGAGCTCGTGCAGGTGATCCCGGAATCGGCCATGCCGCTGCCGATCCGTAACAAGCGCTGATTGCCGCTCAACCGGCCGGGACGATCTTGTCGTCCCGGCCATTTTCATATCCGGTCCCCATTTTCATATCCGGTCTGATGCCCGCCACGCCAACGCTTGAAACCCGTGACCTGACGATCCGCTTCGGCGGCCATGTCGCCGTGAATGCCGTCAGCTGTGCTTTCCATCCCGGCACCCTGACCGCCATCGTCGGGCCGAACGGTGCCGGCAAGACCACCTATTTCAATCTGATCTCGGGCCAGCTCAAGGCGACTTCCGGTTCGGTTCTGCTGCGCGGGCAGGATGTCGGCGGCCTGACGGCCTCGGCCCGCACCAAGCGCGGCATGGGCCGTGCATTTCAGTTGACCAACCTGTTTCCCAATCTCACCGTGATGGAAAACGTGCGGCTGGCCGTGCAGTCGCGCGCCAATGCGGGCATGCGGCTTCTGCAGTTGTGGAGCCATCGTCGCGACTTGATCGAAAAGGCCGATAGCCTGCTGGACTCTGTAAGGCTGCTTGAGAAGCGCAACGCCATGGCCGGCGCACTGCCCCATGGCGACCAGCGCAAGCTGGAAGTGGCCCTGCTGCTGGCTCTGGAGCCCGATGTGTTCATGTTTGACGAGCCCACGGCCGGCATGTCGGTTGATGAAGTGCCGACCGTGCTGGACCTGATCCACGGCATCAAGGCGCGTGGCGACAAGACCGTGCTGCTGGTCGAGCACAAGATGGATGTGGTGCGTTCGCTGGCCGACCGCATCATCGTGCTGCATAACGGCACGCTCGTGGCCGACGGCGAACCGGCCGCAGTGATCGCCTCGCCGGTGGTGCAGGAGGCCTATCTGGGCATTTCGCCCGAGGCCGGACAGGAGGGCGCACGATGACAGATGCGATCCTGCGCCTGGAAGGCGTGCATACCCATATCGGACAGTATCACATCCTGCATGGCGTCGACCTTGTGGTGCCGCGTGGCCAGCTCACCATGCTGCTGGGCCGCAACGGCGCCGGCAAGACCACCACTTTGCGCACCATCATGGGCCTGTGGCAGGCGTCGAAAGGCCATGTGCATTTCGACGGCCGCGACATCACGAAGCTGCCCACGCCCGAGATCGCTCAAGCAGGCATCGCCTACGTGCCCGAGAATATGGGCATCTTCGCCGACCTCACCGTGCGCGAGAACATGATCCTGGCCGCCCGCAACGGCGAGATCGATCCGAAACGCCTGAAATGGATTTTTGGACTGTTCCCGGCGCTGGAGAAATTCTGGTCGCTGGCGGCCGGCACGCTGTCGGGCGGGCAGAAGCAGATGCTGGCCATCGCCCGCGCCATCGTCGAGCCGCGCGAGTTGCTGCTGATCGACGAGCCGACCAAGGGCCTGGCTCCCGCCATCATCATGAACATGATCCAGGCCTTTCGCGAACTGAAATCCACCGGTGCGACCATCCTGCTGGTGGAGCAGAATTTCATGGCCGCCAAGATGCTTGGCGATACGGTGGCCGTGATGGACGATGGCCGCGTCGTGCATCGCGGCGCCATGGCCGAACTGGCCCAAGATACGTCGCTGCAGCAGAAATTGCTGGGCCTGAGCATGGATGCGCATCAATGAGCACCGCTGTCGCCGCCACTGAAACCGCTTCGCTGCCCAAGGTGAAGACCGACTGGCTGCCGGCCCTGCTGGTGCCGATCCTGGCACTGGCCGCCCTGCCGCTGGTGGGCAGTTTCTCCACCTGGGTCACGCTCACCGTGGCGGCGCTCGCCATGGGCATGATGATCTTCCTGATGGCTTCCGGCCTCACGCTCGTCTTCGGCCTGATGGATGTGCTGAATTTCGGCCATGGCGTATTCATCTCGTTCGGTGCCTATGTCAGCCTGATGGTGTTGGGGCCGCTGGCCGGCTGGGTCGAGAGCCCGAATATCTGGCTCAATATCGGTGTGCTGCTGGCCTGCATCCTGGTCGCCATGCTGGTGACCGGTGCGCTGGGTTATGCTTTCGAGCGGGTGGTGATCCGCCCGGTTTATGGCCAGCACCTGAAGCAGATTTTGATCACCATGGGCGGCATGATCGTGGCCGAACAGATGATCCACGTGATCTGGGGCGCCAGCCCGATCCCGCTGCGACTGCCCGAAGGCTTGCGCGGCGCCATCGTGGTGGGCGAGGCGGCGATGGAAAAATACCGCGTGATCGCCGTGGTGCTGGGCCTGCTGGTTTTTGGCTTGATGCACCTGATGCTCAACCGCACCAAGATCGGCCTGCTGATCCGTGCCGGCGTGGAAAACGCCGAGATGGTGGAGGCCCTGGGCTACAAAATCCGCCGCCTCTTCGTCGGCGTGTTCATCGCCGGTTCGGCCCTGGCCGGCCTGGGCGGTGTGCTCTGGGCCTTTTATCGCCAGACGCTTACCGCCGGCATGGGCATGGAAGTGAACGTGCTGATCTTCATCGTCATCATCATCGGCGGCCTGGGTTCCATCGGCGGCTGCTTTGTCGGCGCCATCCTGGTGGCGCTGGTGGCCAATTACACCGGCTTCCTGGCGCCCAAGCTGGCGCTAGGGTCCAGCATCCTGCTGATGGTGCTGATCCTGCTGTGGCGGCCGCAGGGCCTGTATCCCGTGGCCAAGCGGTAAGGGGAGGAACGCCTCATGCTGCCGAACAATCCGATCCACAGCATTCTCTCCGGCGATTACCCGCGGTCAAAGGTTCTCTCGGCCGCGTTGGTCATCGTGCTGTTCAGCCTGGCCTTTGCGCCTTTCCTGTTTCCGGGCAGTCAGCCGCTGAACGTCGCCGCCAAGATCTGCGTCTTCGTCATTCTGGTCGCCAGCTATGATTTGCTGCTGGGCTATACCGGTATCGTTTCCTTTGCCCATACGATGTTCTACGGCATCGGCGGCTATGGCGTGGCGATCGCCATGTACAATTTCAATGCCGGCTGGGGCGCGCTCGGGCTGGGTGTGCTGGCCGCGCTTGTGCTTGCTATGCTTCTGGCCCTGCTGATTGGCCTGTTCTCCCTGCGGGTGCGGGCGATCTTCTTCGCCATGATCACGCTGGCGGTGGCCTCAGCCTTCGCCATCCTGGCATCGCAGCTCAACGAGATCACCGGTGGCGAGGATGGCCGCAGCTATCGCATCCCTGAAATGCTGCGTCCGGCCTTCCGCCTGTTCGACGAACCGGTTCTGGGCGTGATGATCAATGGCCGTATCCTCACCTATTACCTGATCTTTTTCGCAGCCTTGATTCTGTTCCTGCTGGCGCTGCGAGTGGTGAATTCCCCCTTCGGCCGCGTGCTGCAGGCGATCCGCGAGAACGATTTCCGCGCCGAGGCGCTGGGCTACCGCGTGGTGGTCTATCGCTCCATTGCCAACTGCCTGTCGGCCGGCATGGCCACGCTCGCCGGCGTGCTGATGGCTTTGTGGCTGCGCTACACCGGCCCTGACACCACGCTAAGCTTCGCCATCATGATCGATATCCTGCTGATGGTGGTGATTGGCGGCATGGGCACGCTTTATGGCGCGGTGCTGGGTGCCACCATTTTCATCCTGGCGCAGAATTACCTGCAGGTGCTGATGGGGCAGTTCAGCGGCATGCTGGAATCGGCCGGCATCCCGCTATTGCCCGGTCTGTTCCATGCCGACCGCTGGCTGCTCTGGCTCGGCATCCTGTTCGTGCTCAGTGTCTATTTCTTCCCAGCCGGCATCGTCGGCAAGCTGCGGCAGATGAAATCATGATCGCGCGTTCGCGCTATTACGACCTGCTCGGCCACTCGGTCCATTGCCTGGAATGGGGTGACGGGGCCGCCCCGGCGGTAATCCTGTGGCACGGCTTTGCCCGCAATGCCCATGATTTCGAATATCTGGCCGGCGCCCTGGCCGACCGTTACCGCCTGATCGCGCCCGATACCATTGGCCGGGGCCTCAGCGCCTGGAGCCCGAACCCCGATACGGAATATACCGTGCCGTTCTATGCCCGGCAGGCCGTCGCTCTGCTGGATCTGCTCAATCTGCAGAGCGTGCGCTGGGTCGGCACCTCGATGGGTGGGTTGATCGGCATGGTCTGCGCTGCCACGGCCTTGAAAGACCGCATCAGCCATCTTGTGCTCAACGATGTAGGTCCGGCCATTGCGCCGGGCGCCGTGCAGCGCATTCTGTCTTATGCCGGATCTCCGCCGGCTTTCGCCAGCCTGCCCGAGCTGGAGCAGTATTTTCGCACCATCTATGCGCCGTTTGGTATCGCCTCCGATGCAGGCTGGCGCCGCCTGGCGGAAACCTCGGCGCGGCGTCTGCCCGATGGCCGGCTCACCACCCATTACGACCCGGAGATCGCCGCTGTGCTGGGCCGCCAGAGCGCAGGTGCCTCAGGCGATGCCTGGCCGATTTACGACCAGATCGCGGCCCGGACACTGCTGCTGCGGGGTGCCGTGTCCGACCTGCTGGGCGACGAAACCGCCGCCGAGATGACCCGGCGCGGCCCGAAGGCACAGCGCGTCGACATACCGGGCATCGGCCATGCTCCGGCGCTGGATACCGCCGAACAGGTCGCCCTGATCGCGCAATTCCTGGCCGAATAGCCGGGGGCGGACCCGGGCGGGCGGTTGGCCGGAACAGCCGGCCGCCCTATACTGATCGTATGTCCAGCGCCTCGCCCCAGCCCCACAATCACGCCCACAGTCACCGGCACGGCCATGATCACGCGGCCTGCATCAGCGACGCGCTCAGCCAGGCCGAGGCCCATTGCGCCGCTACCGGCGCCAAGCTGACGCCGATCCGGCGCCGCGTACTGGAACTCATCTGGCAGAGTCACAAGCCGGCCGGTGCCTATGACCTGCTGGCGCAGATGAGCGGCGGTGGACAGAAAGTGGCCCCCCCCACCGTCTACCGCGCGCTGGACTTCCTAGTCGAGCATGGGTTGGTGCACAGGGTCGAAAGCCTGAATGCCTTCATCGGCTGCACCCATCCGGGTCATGCCGTGCAGCAGGAAATCTTCATCTGCAGGACCTGCGGCACCGCCATCGAGATCAATGACCCGGAACTGAGCCAGCGCATCCTGCAGGATGCCAAGGGACTGGGATTCACTGTGGAGCGCCAGACCATCGAGGTGGTTGGCGTCTGCCGCGACTGTCGCTGACGACAGCAACAGCAGTATTCCGCCAAAACAGATTTCTTGCGGATACTCCCATCGGGTGTAGCCTGTTGGGCAGCGGCGGTGCAGCCGTATAACATGCTCTATTGTTCAGACGGCGGCCGCCATCCTTGCCAGAGGAGGGTGCGATGGGACTTGCGATCAGTCTGCAGGAGTATCTTGACCATTGCGATGTGCCCTACGAGGTCATCGAACATCAGCGTACCAATACGATGCGGGCGGCGGCGCATTATGCCGGCGTGCCGGAAGACAAGGTCGCCAAGGCCGTTCTGCTGGAGGACGAGGACGGCTATATGCTGGCCCTGGTACCGGCCTGCTGCGCTGTCGAACTGGGACACCTGAGCCGACTGCTGCACCGAAGGATCGGACTGGCCACCGAGAACGAGTTGGCCGAACTGTTCGCCGATTGCGAGATCGGTGCGGTTCCGGCGCTTGGCACGCCCTATGGCATAGAGATGGTGATCGACGACCGGCTGGATGGCTGCGACGACCTCTATTTTGAGGGCGGCGACCATTGTAGCCTGGTGCATATCCGCGGCCGCGACCTGCAACGCCTGCTGCCGCAGGCCATGCATGCCCGGATCGGCAGCCGGCACTGAAGCGGCAGGCGTCAGCCGAATTTTGGCGGCCGCTTCTCGAAGAAGGCCGTCATCGCCTCGCGGGCTTCCGCCGATTTGAGTTGGCTACGGAAATGCACGCCCTCGGCGGCCATCTGGCCGGCGACGTCGCCGCGCGTCTGGCGCAGGAGCTGCTTGGTCAGGCGGACCGCGGTCGGCGGCTTGGCTGCCAGTTTCGCCGCCACCTGCATCGCCTCGGGCAGGACCCGCGCGTCGGGAAAGATGGCATTGGCGATACCGTATTCCTTTGCCGTCTCTGCATTGAACGGCTCACCCAGCAGCAGCAGTTCGGCGGCGCGGTGATAGCCGACCATGGCAGGCAACAGCAGCGAGGAAGCGGCTTCTGGCACCAGCGCCAGATTGACGAAGGGCAGCGACAGGCGGGCATCGGTGCCGACATAGACCAGGTCGCAATGCAGCAGCATGGTGGTGCCCACGCCGACCGCCACGCCGGTAACGGCCGCAACCAGTGGCTTGGAGGCGGAGCTGATCGCGCGAAGAAAGCGGAAAACGGGGCTGCCGTCACCCTGCGGAGGATTGTTGAGAAAGTCCTGCAGGTCGTTGCCGGCGGTGAAAGCGCCGCCATTGCCGGCGAATACGATCACGCGCACGGCATCGTCGGTCTCGGCCGCCTCCAGCGCATCGGCCATGGCGGCGTACATGGCGCTGGTAAGCGCATTCTTCTTGTCCGGCCGGTTGATGGTGATGGTCAGAATGCCATCGGCCTTGGCGGTCAGGATCTCGGTCACGGCGCTGCTCCCTGCTTACTTGAACAGCAGGATCGCATAGTCGCCGATGGCCGTGAAGCCTAACGCTGCGTAAGCCGTCTTTGCCGCTTCGTTGTCGGCTGGCGTGAACAGCACGGCGACGCTGGCGCCGGCCTGCCTGGCCGCCGTCAGCGCGCCGGCTACCGCGGCGCGGCCGTAGCCGCGGCTACGCAGATCTGGCGGCGTCCACACATTGCCGACCTGCACGGCATCGGGCAGGCGGACACTGAAACAACAGCCCGACACCGGCCGGTTGCCGTCAAAAAGCAGGAACTGGTTGCCTTCCTCCACCCAGCGCTCCACCTCGGCGCGGCAATGCTGCGTAGTGGCCTGCGAGGGGGTCGCTTCCAGCGTTTCCTGGGCGAAGGCCAGGCGCCATTCCGTCAGCAGGTCGAGGTCGGCGGGTGTCGCGGCCCGGCAGGTGAGCGACTGGTTGGGCAGCGACGATGGCCGGCGCAGCTCGTCCAGCTTCAGCGCCATCAGCACCTCCTTCGACCGCAGATGGCGATGGGTATCGTCCAGTCCCAGGGCTTCCTGGGTATCCAGCGCCTGCTGCCACGGTCCAAGAATCCCCGCCACCGGACGGTTCGACACCGCCGCCCGCGCCACGGCGCCGGCATGACCCGGCGCGAAGACGGCCAACATGCCTAGCCAGTAATGTGCCGCAACGCCGATGATGCGGTCGCCCTCGAATGCGCCGGCATAGCGGCCCTGATAGGGTCGGTCGCCGTCGTGGATGCCGCTGCGCGTCAGGTTGCCGCGCAGGATCATCGTCTCGGCCATATGGGCGCGCAGGAAGTTTTCCAGCCTGGGCTGGTCCTGCGGCGTAAGGATGCGGATATCGGTCATGTTACCCTTGCGCCCTGTTCAGCCGCTCGAAGCCGGCCTTCAGGTCGGCGATCAGGTCGTCGGTCGCTTCCAATCCGATATGCAGACGCAGCAGCGGGCCGTGGTCGCGCCATGGCTCGGCGGTGCGTATCGCATCCGGCTTGGCCACGGTGACCAGGCTTTCGAAGCCGCCCCAGGAGTAGCCGATGCCAAAGAGTTCGAGGTGGTCGACGAATTCGGCCACCGCATCGTCGCTGTATTTGCGGTCCAGCTCGAAGGAGAACAGACCGCAGGCGCCGAGGAAGTCGCGCTTCCACAGGGCGTGGCCCGGGTCTTGCGGCAGGGCAGGGTGCAGCACGCTGGTCACTTCAGCGCGGCTGCGCAGCCAGTCGGCCACCGCGATGCCGCTTTCCATGTGGCGTGGAAGCCGTACAGCCAGCGTGCGCAACCCGCGCAGGCCCAGGAACACTTCGTCGGGGCCGGCATTGTTGCCCAGCGCGCGGGCGCTGTCGCGCAGCATCGGCCAGGATTCCTTCGTCGCGATCACCACGCCCAGCATCGCATCGGAATGGCCGACGATGTATTTCGTTGCCGCATGCACGGAGAGGTCGACGCCATGGCTGAAGCTCTTGAAATAGAGCGGCGTGCCCCAGGTGTTGTCCATCACCACCTTCGCACCGTGCTTGTGCGCGATCTCGGCCATGGCCGGCACGTCCTGCATCTCGAAGGTGAGCGAGCCGGGCGATTCCAGAAAGATCAGCGCCGTGTTGGGCCGTAGCAGGTCGCGGATGCCGGCATTGATGGTGGGGCGGAAATATTGGGTCTCGACACCCAGCCGCTTAAGCACGGTGTCGCAGAAATGCCGGGTCGGGCCATAGACGCTGTCGGTGACCAGAATGTGGTCGCCGGCCTTCACCGCGCTGAGGATCGCGCCCGAGCAGGCGGCGGCTCCGGAGGGAAAGCTGATGGCGCGGTAGCCGCCTTCCAGCTCAGCCAGGGTATTCTCAAAGGCATAGGTCAGGGGTGTGCCGACGCGGCCATATGAGGTGACCTGTTCGTCGCGGGCGCGGGCGGCATAGACGTCGGCGAGCGCTTTCAGGCTGGGCTGCAGGATGGTCGAGGCACGGTAGACCGGGATGTTGACCGCGCCATGATGGCCTTCCGGATCGCGGCCGAGCGTGGCGAGCTTGGTTTCGTCTTTCATGGCGGACTCCAATATGAGGCCCGACTATCGCAAAGCCCGCCCGGGATGAGAAGACGCCGGCCAGGAAGACTTGACCAGGAAAGCCGGGGGCGGGCTTTCCAGCCGTGACGGGTGGCGCTATGAAAAGGGTAAAGGAGTTTTTCCCATGACCCGCCAAGACGCCATCAAAGCCGCCACCGACTATCTCGACCAGGGCGGCTTCAAAGCCGATCTTGCCCGCCGCGTCGCCATCCCGACCGAGAGCCAGAATCCTGATCGTCGGCAGGCTCTGGCCGATTACCTGGAAAAGGAGATGCAGGGCACCTTGGAGAAACTCGGTTTCTCCTGTGCGATCCACGGCAACCCATCGCCGAAGGGGGGGCCTTTCCTGGTGGCCACGCGGCGCGAGCCGGGCGCGACCAAAACCGTATTCTCCTATGGCCATGGCGACGTGATCCGCGGGCAGGACGCGCAATGGCGCAGTGGCCTCAATCCCTGGCAGATCGTGCAGGAGGGTGACAGGCTCTATGGCCGCGGCACCGCCGACAACAAGGGCCAGCATACGGTGAACATCGCGGCGCTGGAGGCCGTGCTGAAGGCGCGTGGCGGCAAGCTGGGCTTTAACGTCGTGCTGCTGATCGAAACGGGCGAGGAGATCGGCTCGCCCGGCCTGAACGATTTCTGCGCTGCGCACAAGGCGGAATGGGGTGCGAACCTGTTCCTGGCCTCCGACGGGCCGCGCCTGTCGCCGGAGCGGCCGACGCTGTATTGTGGCGCGCGCGGCGGTCTGAATTTCGATCTGACGGTCAACCTGCGCGAGGGCGCGCACCATTCGGGCAACTGGGGCGGGCTGCTGGCCGATCCCGGTATCATCCTGGCGCATGCCATCGCCAGCATTGTCGGCCCGACCGGCCAGATCCGCATTCCGGAATGGGTGCCGACGGAACTGCCCGCCGGGGTGCGGCGCGCCCTGGCCGATTGCGAGGTGGGTGGCGGTAGCGATGGCCCGGCGATAGACACCTGGTGGGGCGAACCGGGCCTGTCCCCAGCCGAACGAGTCTATGGCTGGTGCAGTTTCGACGTGCTGGCTTTCAAGACCGGCAATCCGGAAGCGCCGGTGAACGCGATCCCCGGCATGGCCACGGCGCATTGCCAGATCCGTTTCGTCGTCGGACCCGATTCCGAGCAGTTCCTGCCGGCCCTGCGCCGCCATCTCGCGCGCCACGGTTTTCCGCAGGTGCAGGTGACGCAGGCGCGCGCCGAAGTATTCCGGGCCACGCGGCTTGATCCCGACCACCCCTATGTGAATTTCGCGCTTGAATCCGTGGCGCGCACCATGGGCCGCCGGCCGGCCCTGCTGCCCAATCTCGGCGGCTCGCTGCCCAACGATGTCTTCGCCGACACGATGGGCCTGCCGACCGTGTGGATGCCGCATTCCTACGCCGCCTGCTCGCAGCATGCGCCAAACGAGCATGTGCTGCTGCCGGTTATGCGCGAAGGGCTGGCGATGATGGCCGGCCTGCTGTGGGACCTGGGCGAGGCGAGCCACGACATCACCGGCAGCCGTGCGGCGTGACCCTTGATCCCTCGCTGGCAGCGCAATTCGGCCTGACCGGGCTTTTCCTGTGGTCGCTGCTGGCGGCGACCCTGATTCCCTTGTCCTCGGAGGCCGCGCTGGCAGCCAGCCATGCGGCTGGCATGGCGCCGGCCGGCTGGCTTTTTGTTGCCGCGACGGCCGGCAATGTCTGCGGTGCACTGATCAATTGGCTGCTGGGCCGCTGGTGCCTGCGCTTTGAGCACAAGCGCTGGTTTCCGGTCACGTCTGTGCAATTGCACAAAGCGCAGATGCAGTTTCAGCGCTGGGGCGCGGGAATCCTGCTTTTCTCTTGGATTCCAGTGATTGGTGACCCGCTCACCTTTGCTGCAGGTGCGTTGCGCTATCCTTTGGCCCGTTTCTTGATAGCAGTCAGCCTTGGCAAGGCGGCCCGTTATGCGGCGGTCCTGTGGATAACTGAGCTTGTCTTGCCGGTTTTTGCAGCGTCGTGATAATTTCACTACGGTTCTGCGGAAACGCAGTCCAAGTCACAACAGGGAAGGGTAACAAGATGAAACTTCTGCAAACGGCCGCAGCCGCGGCGGTGTTCGTATTCGCTGCGCACGGGGCGCAGGCGGGTGCCACGTTCGACGCCGTCAAGGCCAAGGGCTTCGTGCAGTGTGGAACCAACACCGGTCTGGGCGGTTTTGCCGCGCCGGACAGCCAGGGTGTCTGGAAGGGCCTCGACGTCGACGTCTGCCGTGCGGTTGCCGCTGCGGTGTTCGGCGACGCCTCGAAGGTCAAGTATACCGGTCTGACCGCCCAGCAGCGCTTCACTGCCCTGCAGTCGGGTGAGGTGGACCTGCTGTCGCGCAACACCACGCAGACTCTCACCCGCGATGCCTCGCTGGGTCTGATAGGCGTGGGTGTGAACTACTATGACGGCCAGGGTTTCATGGTCCGCAAGTCGCTTGGCGTTAAGAGCGCCAAGGAACTGAACGGCGCCACCGTCTGCGTGCAGCCCGGCACCACCACCGAGTTGAATCTCGCCGACTACTTCCGTTCCACCAAGATGACCTTCAAGCCGGTCGTGATCGAAAAGCTGGATGAAGTGGTGGCCGCCTATGACTCGGGCCGCTGCGACGTCTACACCACCGACGCTTCGGGCCTGGCCGCCACCCGCGCGACCCAGCTCGCCAAGCCGGACGATCACCTGATCCTGCCGGAAATCATCTCCAAGGAGCCGCTCGGCCCGATGGTCCGTCAGGGCGACGACCAGTGGCTGGTCGTGGTTCGCTGGGCGCTGAACGCGATGATCGAGGCCGAGGAATACGGCATCACCTCGAAGAACGTCGACGAGATGCTCAAGAGCGAGAACCCGAACATCAAGCGTATCCTGGGCGTCACCCCCGGTGGCGGTAAGGCGCTGGGTCTCGACGAGAAGTGGGCCTACAACATCATCAAGCAGGTGGGCAATTACGGCGAGAGCTTCGAGCGGAACGTGGGCATGGAAAGCCCGCTGAAACTGGCTCGCGGCGTCAATCAGCTCTGGAACAAGGGCGGCGCTCTGTACGCCTGGCCGATCCGCTGATGCACTGACGCGCAGGACCGGCGGCGAAACAGGGCGCCGCCGGTCTCTGCACGTCAGACTTTAGCTTTCAGTTTGCGTTTGTTTTCGTAACAGCCATGGGGGGCACATGGCCAAAGGTAGTGTAGACGGCGCGCGATCCGCGCCGCCGCGGCGTCTGAGCTGGAACGACCCGGATGTTCGTTCGATTGTCTATCAGGCGGTCGCTCTCATCCTCGTTGTTGTCGTCAGCTGGTTCCTGGTTTCGAACACGCTGCACAATCTGTCGACCCGCAACATCTCGACGGGTTTTGACTTCCTCGCCAGGGAATCCGGGTTTGCCATCGGCGAATCGCCGATTGCCTTCGGACCGGAAAATACCTATGCCCGGGCCATCCTGGTGGGTGTTCTGAACACCATCCGGGTTGCTGTTGTCGGCATCATTCTGGCAACCATTCTCGGCACCATCATCGGCATCGCGCGTCTGTCGAAGAACTGGCTGATCGCCAAGCTTTCGATGATCTACGTCGAGGTGATCCGCAACATCCCGCTGCTGCTGCAGCTGTTCTTCTGGTACGCGATCATTACTGAGACTATGCCCGGTCCGCGTCAGGCCGTGAACCTGCTTCCAGGCGTGTTCATATCCAATCGCGGGGTGAAAGTGCCGGCGCCGACCGACCATTTCGCCTATGACCTCGCCGCCATAGGGTTCCTCTTGGCCATCCTGCTGATCATCCTGGTCGTGCGCTATGCCCGGAAACGGCAGGATGCCACCGGCCTGGCGTTTCCGGTCTATCGAACCGGCATCGCCCTGCTGGTCGGCATGCCGCTGCTTGGTTGGCTGATCGGCGGCGCGCCGCTGGAACTGGATGTCCCGAAGCTGCAGGGGTTCAATTTCGTCGGCGGTGCCACGCTCACGCCTGAATTCGCGGCCCTGCTGTTCGGGCTTGTGCTGTACACCGCGGGCTTCATTGCGGAAGTGGTGCGCTCGGGCATCCAGGCCGTGAATTACGGCCAGTGGGAAGCGGCCAGCGCGCTGGGCCTGAGTCGGGCCCAGACCCTGCGCCTGATCGTGCTGCCGCAGTCGCTGCGCGTGATCATCCCGCCAATGACCAGCCAGTACCTGAACCTGACCAAGAACAGTTCGCTGGCCGTGGCGATCGGGTATCCAGACATCGTCTCCATCGCCAACACGACACTGAACCAGACCGGCCAGGCCATCGAAGGCATCCTGATCATCATGGCGGTCTATCTAAGCATCAGCCTGTCGATCTCTGTGTTCATGAACTGGTACAACAAGCACATCGCGCTGGTGGAGCGGTAATATGACGACAGCCAGCGAATCCCTGCCGCCGCCGACCTCCACCACCGGGCCGATAGCCTGGCTGCGCGAGCGGCTGTTTTCCTCGCCACTCAATGCGATCCTGACCATCCTGTCGGTCTGGGTACTCCTGATGTCGGTGCCTCCCTTCGTGGAATGGGCGCTGATCAAGGCCAATTTTACTGCCGGTACCTACCAGGAATGCCGTGCCAGCGGTGGCGCCTGCTGGGCTTTCATCGGCCAGAAATACCGCCTGATCCTGTTCGGCCTGTATCCTTATGAGGAGCAATGGCGGCCGCTGATCGGCGCGATCTTGCTGGTGGCGATGATCGTCATGAGCTGTATGCCGCGTTTCTGGAATCTCAGCCTGATCGCCATCTGGATCGGTGGCCTGGTCGCGGTGGCGATCCTGATGTGGGGCGGGGTGTTTGGCCTCCGTTATGTCGAAAACACGCTGTGGGGCGGCCTGCCGTTGACCCTGATCCTGGCCACTTTCGGCATTGCCCTGGCTTTCCCTTTCGGCGTGCTGCTGGCGCTGGGCAGGCGGTCGCGCATGCCGGCGATCAAGACGCTGTGCATCATGTATATCGAACTGATCCGCGGCGTGCCGCTGATCAGCATGTTGTTCATGTCGTCGGTGATGCTGCCGCTCTTCCTGCCCGAAGGTTACAGCATCGACAAGCTGCTGCGCGCCCAGATTGCGATCATCATGTTCTCAGCTGCCTATCTGGCTGAGGTGGTGCGCGGTGGCCTGCAGGCGATCCCGA
Organism: Ferrovibrio sp.; assembly: GCF_046297895.1. Taxonomy (GTDB): domain Bacteria; phylum Pseudomonadota; class Alphaproteobacteria; order Ferrovibrionales; family Ferrovibrionaceae; genus Ferrovibrio. The sequence continues at coordinate 265,021 of NZ_JBKBHC010000006.1, forward strand.
AGGGACAGTACGAGGGTGCCGAATCGCTCGGTCTGAATTATGCGCAGAAGATGGGTCTGGTGATCCTGCCGCAGGCGCTGAAGATCGTCATCCCGCCGCTGGTCAGCCTGTTCATTGCGGTGTTCAAGGACACTTCGCTGGTGGTGATCATCGGCATCTACGACCTGATGCAGTCGGCGAAGGTGTCGCTCACCGATCCGGCGTGGCGCGGGTTCTCGATCGAGGCCTATGTCTTCGTATCGGCGATCTACTTCGTCTTCTGCTACTCCATCTCAAAATATAGCCAGTCGCTCGAAGCGCGCCTGGCCACCGGACACAAGCGTTAAGGGAACCGCCGCTCATGGCCGCACCGATCATCGAACTGCAGAAAGTCAACAAGTGGTATGGCGAGTTCCACGTGCTGCGCGACATCAACCTGTCGGTGGCGCGTGGCGAGCGCATCGTGATCTGCGGGCCCTCGGGTTCGGGCAAATCCACGATGATCCGCTGCATCAACCGGCTGGAGGAACACCAGCAGGGCCACATCATCGTCGATGGCACCGAACTGACCAACGATCTGAAGAACATCGATGCCATTCGCCGCGAGGTCGGCATGGTGTTCCAGCATTTCAACCTGTTCCCGCATCTCACCGTGCTGGAGAACCTCACGATCGGCCCGATCTGGGTGCTGAAGAAGCCCAAGGCCGAGGCCGAGGCGACGGCGATGAAATACCTGGAGCGCGTGCGCATCCCCGAGCAGGCCAGGAAATATCCGGGCCAGCTTTCCGGCGGCCAGCAGCAGCGCGTCGCCATCGCCCGCTCGCTGTGCATGAACCCGAAGATCATGCTGTTCGACGAGCCGACCTCGGCACTTGACCCGGAAATGGTCAAGGAAGTGCTCGACGTCATGGTCGGGCTGGCGGAAGAGGGCGGCATGACCATGCTCTGCGTCACCCACGAGATGGGTTTTGCCCGCAAGGTGGCCAACCGGGTGATCTTCATGGATCGCGGCGAGATCATCGAGCAGAACACGCCCGATGAATTCTTCTCCAACCCGCAGAACGACCGTACCAAGCTGTTCCTAAGCCAGATCCTGCACTGAACTGGGCTGATTCCGTGCTATGCTCCTGCCCGGTCCATAACCGGGGAGGAGCGTCATGCGCAGCATCGCCGCCATTCTTCTTGCGTTGTTACCCGTCACCGCAGCCGCACAATTGCCGGCGGTCGACCCGGCCGGGCAATACCGGCTGATCGGCCCGGCCGAACGCAGCGACAGCCGCTGCATCGGCCGACCGGAAACGCCACTCTGCGCCGTAGAAACCCTGCTGGCCTGCTTCGCCCGTCGCGATGTAGCACTCTGCCGTGCCGTCTGGCCACAGGCGGCAGCGCTGGATTTCACGCGGACGGGGCATATCCGGTACTGGTGGAGCTATCGCGTCGCCGCCGCCGAGCAGGCCGGACCCGACGAGGCGGTGATTGCCATTGCCGGACGCAACTGCGGCCTGCAGATGGCCGAGCCCGATTGCATCACCACACCGGCGCCGCCTACGCGCTACCGCGTGCAGCGCCAGGGCAATGCCTGGCGTGTGGTGGAATGGTCGTCGCCGCCGGGGGTAAAGCAGACTAGCCCGAACTAGCCCGGCACGGCCGGGATGTCGCGGGCGAGATCGGGTTCGTCATGGATGAAGGTGATCGATAGGCTGATGGATATTTCTCCATCAGCCTGCGGAGGAGGATCGATAGGGTCGAACTTCAGTCCGGCTTGGTTCAGTTGGTCCAGCCAGTCGGGCAGACGGTTGGCGGGAATAACAAGGCGGATCGTTGCCGCCTTATTGGAAAAGAAGTGGGAATCGACGATCCAGCCACCGTAAGTAAGCAGGCTGTCATTCGTCGCCGCGACCGCAAGATGCCGGTCGGCTTTCGTGACGGCCTGCAGCAGCAGCGGCCTTGGCCTCATACTGGAAAACCGCCAGGCAGCCAGCGCAGGCCAGCGGCCACCGCCATGCCGATCAGGATCGCCGTCATCGGCCTGCGGAAGGCCAGCATCACCGCAAAGGTGGCGCCCAGGCCGCACCACATGGTCCAGTCGCCGTTCATCGCCGCCGCCGTCACGATGGCGATCAGCACGCCGCCGGCAGTCTGGCGCAGGAAGCGTTCGATGCGCGGCGAGATGGTGACGAAACCCATCAGCCAGAAGCCGCCGGCCCGCGTCACATAGGTGGCCAGCGCCATGCCGACGATGGCCAGCAGCGCGATGCTGTTGATGCCCAAGATCTCAGTCGGCATGGCGTAGCAGCCCCACAAGGCCGGCGCAGAGGCCGCCGATCAGGATATACCAGTTGCCGGGCAGCCAGAGCAGGCTGGCCGCGGTGCCGGCAATGGCGGCCGCCCAGGGCAGCGCATCGCCGCGTCCGCGGTACAGGCCGATGACCGAGGTGGCGAAAACGCCGGCGATCAGCACGTCGAGGCCCCAGCGTTTCGGTTCCAGCCCGGCGCCGCCGATCAGCGCACCGGCCAAGGTGCCGCCGGTCCAGACCGGCCATTGCATGATGATGGTGCCGAGCAGGATGCCGAGGTCGCGCCGGCCGCGCATCATTTCCTGCAGGGTGATGGCCCAGCCGGCATCGGTCATGCCGCCGGCCATGGGCAGCACCAGCCTGCGCGGCAGGTTGGAGATAAAGGGATGCAGGGCCGCACCCATCACCACATGGCGGGCATTGACCAGGAAGGCCGTGAGCACCATCGCCGCCAGCGGCAGCGGCGTCACCCACAGGCTGAGTACGGCAAATTGTGCGCTGCCCGCGAAGATCAGCGCGCTCATGAGCGTGGCCTCGCCCGGCGTCACGCCCACGCCGACTGCCGCCGCGCCATAAGCCAGGCCAAAGGGCAGGGCGCTGACGCTGTAGGGCAGGGTTATCTTCATGCCGTGCCAGATGCCGGCGCGGGTGAAGACGGCCGGTTCGGCCGCGGCAACTTGCTGGGAGGTCGAATCCATCGGCCGGAAACTAGGCATTGGCGGTCGGCCAGTCAACCGGTATGATGGTTATATGAAGGAGCCGCTCCGCATCCTCAGCCTCGGCCTGCTCGGCGGCCATCCGGCGCTTGATTTCGTCAACACGCTGGACTGGCGCGGGCGAGCGGCGGCCGAGGGCGGGCCGGAGGAAAACCTAGTGTCCTACGCCGCCCTGCTGGCCTGGTGCCGCCGGGCTGCCATCATCAGCGCGTCTACCGCAACTGAACTGGAACGGCTGGCGGCCGGGGCGTCGGTCAGGGCCGAGGCCGTCTGTGCGGAGGCCATCGAATTGCGCGAGGCGATTTTCCGCGTGGCGGATGCCTTGCGCCGGGAGCGGAGTGCACCGAAGGCCGATCTGGCGGTGCTCAACCGCGTGCTGCTGCAATATCCCGAGGGCCGCACGCTGGCGCCGGCCGCGCAGGGTCGTCTGGCTTGGCGCAGCCATGGCGACGGCATTGCCCTGGGCTCGCCGCTGGGCGCCATAGCGCGGCTGGCGGCCGATCTTCTGGTGACGGCAGAGCCCGACAGCATCCGCTGCTGCGCCGGACCGGGCTGCGGCTGGCTGTTTCATGACACCAGCCCTAACAAGCGCCGCCGCTGGTGTTCGATGGAATCCTGCGGCAATCGCGCCAAGGCGCGGCGGCATTACCAGCGCGTCAAGGCCACCGGCTAGCGCCGCGGATCGAACAGCGCCTCGCGCGTCTGGTAGGGACGGAAGCCGAGCTTCTGGTACAGCGGCAGGGCGGCCGGATGATCCAGGTTGCAGGTGTTCACTGTCAGCCGCTTCGTCTCATAGGAAAACGCCTGCCGGATGCCGGCGCGCAGCAGCCAGGGTCCGATGCCGCGGCCGAAGAATTCCGGCGCCAGCCCGAAATAGGCGATGTTGATCGGCTTGGCCTCGTCGCTGGTTTCGGCGCGGCGGTCGAGTTCGATGTAGCCCGCCGGCACGCCGCCCACATACGGCACCCAGATTTCCACCAGCGGATCGTTGATGATATGGCCCAGCGCCACGTCGCTCATGCGGTGGCGGTCCACCCAGTGCCAGCGGCTGCCGACGGCCTCATAGAGGTAGCGGTAGAAACCCACCGTCGGTTTGTCCAGCCGCAGCAGGGCCAGCTTGGGCACCAGCGGCGGCGGGTTGGGCGCCTCGGGCGGCGGCCTCGTCATGTCGAGGTAGACGACAGTGACGGTATAGCGGCCATCATCCAGCTTCTGTGCCGGCGGCAGGCGGAAGATCGCCTGCTCGACGCGGCCATCATTCCGCGCTTCCGCCATGGCGCGGCCTCCGGGACTCAGGCCACTTCCGCCGGCAGGTCGGCGCGGCTGCCCCATTCGGTCCATGAACCGTCATAGACCGCCACCTGGCGGTGCCCCAGCAGATGCAGCGCCAGCGTGAGCGCACAGGCCGAAACGCCCGAGCCGCAGGTGGTGATCACGGGTTTCGACATGTCGATGCCGGCATCCTGCAGTAGCGCCTTCAGGTCGGGGCCATCGCGGAACAGGCCAGTGGCCGGATCGGTGAGGGTGGCGGCCGGCAGACATTTTGAGCCCGGGATATGGCCACCGCGCAGGCCGGGGCGCGGTTCGGGTTCGGTGCCGTCAAAGCGGCCCTTGCTGCGCGCATCCAGCACCTGCTCGCGGCCGCTGGCCAGGTTGGCGCGCACCTGTTCCACGTCGCGCACCAGCAGGTCGTTGCGGCGCGCCGTGAAATGGCGCTCGCGCGGCAGCGGCGGCAGGTCCTCCACCGGACGGCCCTCGGCCTTCCACTTCTTGAGCCCGCCATTCAGCACCGCCACGTCGGTATGGCCGAAGACGCGGAACATCCACCAGGCGCGCGGAGCGGAGAGGTGGTTGTCTGAACCGTCATAGACCACGATGCGGTTGCCATCGCCGATGCCAAGCCGTCGCATGCGCGAGGCGAATTTCTCCGGGCTGGGCAGCATGTGCGGCAGCTTGCTGTCGGTATCGGAAATCTCGTCGATATCGAAATACACGGCGCCGGGGATATGGCCCTGGGCGTATTCCGCCTTGCCGTCCCGCTTCATGAAGGGCAGGTACCACGAGGCATCGACGATGCGCAGGTCCGGTGCCTTCAGGTGCTCGGCCAGCCATTCGGTGGAAACCAGCGCATCCGCATTCACATAGGCCATGTAACGCTCCCTGGACTCTTTTGTTCTCAAGCCGCGAATTCGATGTTCACGCGGCGGTTCTGTTTGCCCTTGTTCTCGATCTTGCGCACCATCACCGGACCGATCTCCCCGGTCTGCCGCACATGCGTTCCGCCGCAGGCCTGCAGGTCCAGCGGCCTGTCCATACCGGCCACCTCGATCAGGCGTACGCGGCCATGGCCCATCGGCGGCTTCACCGCCATGGTTTTCACCAGCTCGGGATTGCCGAGCAGTTCGTCGTCGGTGATCCAGCGCGCGGTGACGGCATGGTCTTCGCGGATCAGTTCGTTCAGCCGGGCGGTCAGGGTGTCCTTGTCCGGGATGCTGTCGGCCATGTCGAAATCCAGCCGGCCCTTGCCGTCGCCCACCGAGCCGCCAGTGACGGGAAAGGGTACCAGGGCCGAGAGCAGATGCAGGCAGGTATGCATGCGCATCAGGCGATGACGTCGCGCCCAGTCGATTTCCAGCCGGCCGGCAGAGCCAACCTTCAGCGCAGCGGCACCCGATGCGGCTTTGTGGATTATCCCATCCGGCCCGTCGCCCTTCACGGTGTCGGCGATCTCGACGATCTCGCCGGTCGACAGCACGAAGCGGCCAACATCGCCCGGCTGGCCGCCGCCCATGGGGTAGAACACCGTCTGGTCGGTCTGGAAGCCGCGTTCGTCGATCGCGGTGATAACCGCATCGCAATGGGTCAGATAGGCATCGTCGCGGAACAGGAACGCGGTCATGCTCAGGCCATCCATGGCGGAACGGGCAGGTTTTTGCTGCGCAGGAATTCGGGATTGAACATCTTGCTCTGATAGCGCGCGCCGCCATCGCACAGGATGGTCACGATGGTGTGGCCAGGCCCCATCTTCTTGGCCAGGCGGATTGCAGCGGCGATGTTGATGCCGCTGGAACCGCCCAGCACCAGGCCTTCATGCTGGATCAGGTCGAACACCACCGGCAGGGCTTCCTCGTCGGGAATCTGGAAGGCGTCGTCGGGCATGATACCCTCCAGGTTCGCCGTGATGCGACCTTGACCGATTCCCTCGGTGATCGAGCTGCCCTCGGCCTTCAGCTCGCCGGTCTTGTAGTAGCTGTACAGCGCGGCGCCCATCGGATCGGCCAGCGCCACCTGCACCTTCGGATTGCGCTCTTTCAGCGCCATCAGCACGCCGGCAAATGTGCCGCCCGAACCCACCGCGCAGGTAAAACCATCCACCTTGCCCTCGGTCTGGGCCCAGATTTCCGGCCCCGTCGTGCGGTAATGCGCCTCGCGGTTGGCGATGTTGTCGAACTGGTTGGCCCAGACCGCGCCGTTGGGCTCGGTCTTCGCCATTTCTTCTGCAAGGCGACCGGAATACTTCACGTAGTTGTTCGGGTCCTTGTAGGGCACCGCCGGCACCAGCCGCAGGTCGGCACCGCACAGGCGCAGGAAATCCTTCTTCTCCTGGCTCTGGGTTTCCGGCATCACGATCACGGTCTTGAAGCCCATCGCGTTGCCGACCAGGGCCAGTCCGATGCCGGTATTGCCGGCAGTGCCTTCCACGATGGTGCCGCCAGGGCGCAGCGCACCGCGCTTCAGGGCATCCTGCACGATGAAGAGGGCGGCGCGATCCTTCACCGAACCGCCCGGGTTCATGAACTCCGCCTTGCCGTATATCTCGCAGCCGGTGAGTTCGGAGGCGTGGCGCAGGCGGATCAGCGGGGTCCTGCCGATGCTGTCGATGAAATCTTTCCGGATGTCCATTTTACTCTCGGTATCTGGGTATCGGGCTAATTCCCCCGATCCAATCCTATACCGAGGGGGGATCAGGGTCGCAACCCGCGCGGGTCCGCCCAGTTTTGTTGCAGCCGCTCACGATACTGGCCGAGCCACAGCAGGCCGATCGTGGCCGGCGAGTTGGGGATTTCCCCAGCTTCCCAGCGTGCAAAAGCCTCTTTGAACGGCAGGGCGAAAACCCGGATGTCCTCGTGTTCGTGATCCAGTCCGTGGATCCCGGCTGCCTGGGTCGCATCGACCTGGGCACAGAACATATGGAAGCGTTCGCTGCAAAAGCCAGGCGTGGAATACACCATGCCAACCGGCAGCAGGTCGCCGATGGCCTCCAGCCCGCTTTCCTCCTTCAACTCCCGGCGCGCAACGTCCTCGATATTCTCGCCATCCTCGATCAGGCCGGCCACGGCTTCCACCATCCAGGCGCGGTCTCCGTTGAACAGGGCCGCGGCGCGAAACTGCTCGATCAGTACCACCTCGTCGCGCCTGGGGTCGTAGGGCATGACGCAGACCGCATCGCGGCGCCATACGACTTCTCGGGTCATCTGATCGCTCATGCCGCCGCCGAACAGGCCGTGGCGCAGGTGCAGTTCGTCGACTTTCAGATGACCGCGGAAAACCGGATCGATGCGGGAGAGTTCGACCGGGAACGGCTGAAGGCTGGTATCTAGCGGTTTGCGCATGGGGGGAGGCCCTGACGGGTTAGGGAAAGCAGGAAGTCGGCTTTGTGCCGGCGGCGCCAGGACTCAAGCCGCCATTCGGCAAGGCCGGCGGAAAGCCGGCCCGGCGCGGGCAAAAAGACCCGGGCCGGCCGGCAGCCCGCGGCAGCCCGCAGACGGACCGGCAGGCTGCGGGTGAGGTATTCCGGCCCCTCATAGGCGGCGAGTCGCTCGGCATCCTCAGGCCGGCGCGGGGTGAACAGCAGGCCGTGCACGCGGCCGGCCGGGGCCGGGATCAGGAGAGGATAGCTGCGTCCCTGGGCAACCCTGCGTCGAAATCCGGCCAAGCTGGCTGGCCGGATCTGGCGCGGGCCGGGCCGATAGCCCAGAATCAGACGACGGACATCCGGATCGCATAACGTGCCGTAAAAGAAATAGTCCATGGCCTGGCGGGTTGACGCGTCTGTGCAATGATCCAAATTCGAGTCTGGTGCGTATCTTACTTAGTAGTCCAGTGACGAGGACTTAGCAAAGATCATGGTTGTGAACGACTTAACCGCCATACCTTCGGCAGATCAGGCGCCGACCCACCATATCCCGGCCGAGTTGCTTCTTGATTACGCCACCGGCTCGCTGGCCGAATCCTGGTCGCTCGTGGTTGCCTGTCATCTGTCCCTCTGCCCGCATTGCCGTACCGAACTGGCGGCCATCGAGCGGGTTGCCGGTGCGATGCTGGACGACGTGCCGCCGCAATCCCTGAGGTCCTCCGGTTTTGCCGCCGTCGAGGCCCGCCTGGGTGAACAGGAAGCCGCCCCGGTCCGCAAGGCGGCAGCCGGCCGGCGGGGCGGCGGCATCCCGGCCCCCCTGCGCGAGTACCTGAAAGACGGGATCGACCGCATCGACTGGCGCTGGAGCGGCGCCGGCCTGCATTCCTGGGCCTTGCCGGTACCTAAGGCGCGTGGCGGCATGGTGAGCCTGCTCAAGATCGCGCCGGGTGCAGCCATGCCGCTGCACACCCATCGCGGCGAGGAAATGACGCTGGTGCTGAGCGGCGGTTTCACCGACGAAGGCGGCGCCTTCACTCGCGGCGACGTCGAGATCGCCGATGGCAATACTGAACACCGCCCGGTGGCGATGTCCGGCGGCCCCTGCATTTGCCTGGCCGTCACCGATGCGCCCCTGGATTTTCGCGGCTCCTTTGGCTGGGTGTTGAACCAATGGGCAAGGCTGTCCTCATAGCGTCGCTGGCTGCAGCTATTGGATTCGGTACCGCGCATGCGGCCGAAGTCGAAACCCGCGATTTTGAGGTCTTCCGTAATGGCGAGCGGATCGGCTATCACCGCGTCGACATCGTGCGCGACGCGGACCGCAGCGTGGTGAATGTCGACATCAACTTGCGTGTGACCTTTGGCCCCCTGACACTGTACCGCTATATCCATCAGTCCCGCGAGGAATGGCAGGGGGACCGTCTGGTCAGCCTGGTATCAAGCACAGATAATGATGGCGATGAAGAAAAGCTGCGCGCCGTGGCTGAAGGTGATCGCCTGAAGGTGAGCGGCACCCGGTTCACCGGGATGCTCCCCGCAGACACCATGCCAACCAGTTACTGGCGCAGCGACTTTGTGCGGCGAGCAACCATCATGGACAGCCAGAACGGCCGGGTGCTGGATTTGCAGGTGCGTCCGGAATCCTTCGAAATGGCCAGTGCCGCACGCGATGAAATCCCCGCTCGGCGCTATCATCTGAGCGGTGATATCGATCTCACGCTATGGTATGACCGTGACGGCCGCTGGGTAAAATCAGCCTTTAAGGCGACGGACGGTTCGCAGGTCGAGTATCGCCTGCGATGAGCGCCCAGGGTATCGTCTGGATCACGGGTGCGGGGTCGGGCATAGGTCGGGCATTAACGATCCGCTATCTGCGCGCTGGTGCCATCGTGGCTGGTACATCGCGCCGCATCGATACGTTGGATAGCATTCCCGCCGAGGCTCGTGGTGCCGGTGGCAAATTCCATGCGCTGCCCGCTGATATGACCGATCTGGCAGCCGTGCGCGAAGTGGTGGCCCGCATCGAAAGCGAGATGGGACCGATCCGTCTGGCGGTGTTTAATGCCGGCACGCATATCCCATCACCGGGCAAGGCCTTCAAGGCCGATGTTGTACGTGCACTGCTGGAAAATAACGTGATGACCGTGGCCAACGGACTCGAGACCGTGCTGCCGGCCATGCTGGCCCGACGCGGCGGACAGGTGGCCATCAATGCGTCTCTGGCCGGTTATGGCGGTCTGCCGCTGGCATCGGCCTATGGCGCCAGCAAGGCGGCCCTGATCAACATGGCGGAATCGCTGAGGCTCGATCTGGAAGGCAGCGGCGTGGCGGTGCGCCTGATTTCGCCAGGTTTCATCAAGACCCCGCTTACCGATCTCAACACCTTCCCGATGCCGTTCCTGATGCCGGTGGAAGCGGCGGCAGAGCGCCTGTGGCGCGGGCTTGATTTCGAGCGCGGCTTCGAAATCGCCTTTCCATGGCAGTTCGCCCTTATCTTGAAGATGCTGCGGCTGCTGCCCTATGCGGCGTATTTCCCTTTGGTGCGGAGATTTACGCGATGACGGCCGATCCCATCGGTGCGGGCCTCCAGCGCTATGCCGATTTCTTCGCTGGCCTGACCCCGCAGAGTCTGGACGGCCTGGAGGCGCTGGTCACCGAGGACGTGCACTTTCGCGACCCTTTCAACGACGTGAGCGGCCGGGCGATCATGAAACGGCTATTCGCCGACATGTTCCGGGATTGCAGCTACGTGAAGTTTCGCATCGACGGCGCGGTGCGCGAGGGCAATCAGGCTTTCCTGAAATGGACCTTCTTCTACACGCCGCGCCGGTTCGGCGGTCGACAGCCATGGCAGGCTGTCGGGGTCAGCGAGCTGCATTTCACGCCGGATGGCCGCGTGAAGGCGCATCTCGATCACTGGGATGCCGGCGGCCAGTTTTATGCCCACCTGCCTGTGGTCGGCGCACTGGTGCGTTTCGTGCGCAACCGGCTGCGGCACTCTTAAAACGGCTTTTGAAACCCGTATTGCAGCACGTCTATGGTGCCGGCGTTGAAGCCGCCTTCGCAATAGGCGAGGTAGTAGCGCCACATGCGGCGGAAACGCTCGTCGAATGGCAGCCCATTGCCCTTCAGCTCGCTGATCTTTGGCCAGGCGGTTTCGAAACTGCGGTGCCACTCGTTCAGCGTGCGGGCATAGTCGCGGCCGAAGCTGAAGGTGTCGACGATATCGAGTCCTGCATCGTCCGCCTGCCGCAGAATGGTGCCGGGCGACAGCAGCATGCCGCCAGGAAAGATATAGGCCTGAATGAAATCCATCGTGCCGCGATAGTCCTCGAAATACTTATCGGCGATGACGATGGCCTGTATGCCGGCACGGCCTCCCGGGTTCAGGCGATCGCGTAGCTGGCCGAAATAGCGTGGCCAGTATTTCTCGCCCACGGCCTCGATCATCTCGATGGAGGCCACCGCATCGTATTGATCGGTCAAGTCTCGATAGTCGCGCAATTCGATGCGTACGCGCTCATTCAGGCCTTCCTGTTGCACGCGGCGGCAGGCATGGTCATGCTGCTCGCGGCTGATCGTCACGGCATGCACGCGCGCACCGTATTCCTTTGCCGCCAGGCAGGCAAACCCGCCCCAGCCGCAGCCGATCTCAAGCACGCGCTGATCGGGCTGCAGACGCAGGACCTCGCCGGCCAGCCGGCGGTATTTGTTCAGTTGCGCCTCTGCCAGGCTCTCGTCGCCTTGCCGCCACAGGGCTGAGGAGTAGGTCATCGAGGGGTCGAGCCACAGGCGGTAGAAGTCATTGCCCAGATCGTAGTGATAGGCGATGTTGCGCCGGCTGCCACGCCTGGAATTGGCGGCGAAGGCGAATCCGATCCGTCGCAGGGTGCGCAGCCAGGGCTTGCCCATCAGGGTGGAGTCGAGATCGCTGTTCAGGCAAGCCCATTCGGTCAGCGCCGCCAGGTCATCGCAGTCGAAGTCATTGTCAATATAGGCCTGACCCACCGCCAGGTTGCCACCCAGCAGCAGGCGCTTGGCAAAGCGGTGATGGCGGATATGCAGCGTTGCAGCCGGGCCAGGCTCATGACCCTGCGCCATCAGCGCGCGACCGTCGGGCAGCGTGATCGTGATGCTGCCATGGCTGACCCGCGTCGCCAGGGACAGCATCAGCCGCGTCCAGCGCGGTACGCGCGGCAGCCGCAGGGCATCCTGGGTCGTACGCAGCAGCGTGACATGGCCCGTCTGGCGCGGTTCGGTGCGATGCAGATGGGCGATGGCGTCGACGGCCGCATCCACCGCTGCTTCCGCGGCGCGGTTCAGCGCGGTCTGCCGTTCGGCGTAGGCTTCGCTCATTCGACGGGCTCCCTGGTCTTTCTCAGTCTTTGCTCTTGCCGGCGGATACCGCCTCATGTGGCGGCGCGGTCCAGCGGAAGAAGGCTGCGCCCTTGCGCCAGAGCTGCAGCGCCTCCCAATGAATCCCGGCCATGACTTTTACGGTCATCAGCGGATGGCGGATGAAAGCCTTCAACAGACTGTGATCGCTGACATCCTCGCGGCGGCCGCTCTGGGTGGCGATCATCTGAAGTGCCCCGCCGCGGCCGAACTGGCGGATCGCAATGCCGACCTTTTCGCCCGGCGGCAGGATGCGGAAGCGGTATTCGCCCTCCAGAGGCAGGAAGGGGGAGACGTGGAAGCGCTTGGCGACGCTTTGATCCACGAGCTTGCCGCTGTTGCCTCCGGCCGGTACGCCGATCAGGTAGGCGTGCTGGTCGCCGAAGGTGTTCTTCACTTCATACAGCGTGGCGCGCAGCCGACCCTGGGAGTCATGGCAGAAGAACACACTGAGCGGATTGAACACATAGCCAAGCAGACGCGGGAAGCAGAAGATGCGGATGCTTGCCCCGGCCTCCGACAGGCCTTGCTCGGCCAGCGCCGCCTCCACCCAGGGCCGCAGCGGCGTGCCGTCGCGCGGGCCATGGTCGCGGTCATGGAAGCTCATGAGGGCGAAGCGGTTGTGGCCGAACAGGCGCAAGTCGCGATCCAGATCGTCAAGCCGGTCGATATCGAGCAGCAAAGAGAAGACCCGGTACTCGAATTTGTGCCGGAACGGCAACAGCCGTTCATGCATCACACGGCACCAGTACAGGTCTGCGCCAATCACGCGACGCGCTCCAGCGGTCTGTCGCTCATCGCCTCGAAGGGCAGATCGGCGCCCAGTTGTTTCGCCACGTTCAGTCCGGCGCTGAAACCGTCCTCGTGGAAACCGTACCGGCACCATGCACCGCAGAACCACAGGCGATCCTTGCCCTGGATTTCGCCGAGCCGTGCCTGGGCGGCAACCGCTGCGGCATCGAACAAGGGATGCTCGTAGTCGAAGGTGGCGAACACCCGGTCCGGGCGCGGCGGCTTCAGCGGGTTCATGGTCACAAACAGGGGGCGGCGTTCATCCAGCGACTGCAGTCGGTTCATCCAGTAGGTAAGACCGACGCGGCGATGCAGGTCGCGGCGCGGTTCGGAGAGGTAGTTCCAGCTGGCCCAGACCGAATGCCGCACCGGCATCAGGCCGGTATCGCGGTGCAGCACGGCGCGGTTGGCCTGGAAACGGAAGCAGCCGAGGATCTCCCGTTCGGCCGGGGCGGCATGATGGCCCAGCAGGCGCAGGGCCTGGTCGCCGTGGCAGGCGAGCACCACCTGGTCGAAGCTTTCGGCATGGGCGTGGCCGGCGACCATGACGGCAGCGCCCTGGCGGATCACGGCCTGCACCGGCCGGTTGAGATGCAGCGTGATCCTGGCGTCATCAAGCAGGCGACGCACATATTCGCGGCTGCCGCCCTGCACGGTGTACCATTGCGGACGCTCGTCGATGCTGAGCAATCCGTGATTCTTGAAGAACCGCGCGAAAGTCTCGGCGGGAAAGGCCTGCATCTCGGCCAGCGGGGCCGACCAGATCGCTGCGCCCATGGGCAGCAGGTAGTCCAGCATGAAGCCTTCGCCATAGCGGCCGGTGGCGAGATATTCGCCCAGGCTGAGGCCAGCCATACGGCCGGCCTCCAGGTCGGCGACAGCGGCGCGGTTGAAGCGCAGGATGTCGCGCCACATGCCGTGGAAGCGCGGACTGAGCAGGTTGCGCTTCTGCGCGAACAGGGTGGCGATGCTGCTGCCGCTCCATTCGAGCTGACCCGGGCGGTGCTGGTCGCCGACGCTGACGGCGAACGACATGTCGCTCTTGATTGCGGGAACCTTCAGATGCTCGAACAGGCGCGTGAGGTTCGGATAGTTCCAGTCGTTGAAGACGATAAAGCCGGTGTCGACTGCCATCGGCACGCCGTCGTAATCCACTTCCACCGTATTGCTGTGGCCGCCGGGATAGGCGTTGGCCTCGAAGACGGTGACATCATGCCTGCGCGACAGGGCCCAGGCCGCGCCCAGTCCGGCGATGCCGGCGCCGATCACGGCAATGCGTTGCCGCCGGATGCTTCCGTCCCTGTTCATGCAGCCCCCGCTGTCCTGGCGTCATCATTGCGTAATTGCGCGAAGGCTGCCAGTGCCGCCTTGCGCGCGATATCGTGATCGACCAGCGGTTGCGGGTAATCCTGCCCAAGGCGCAGGCCGGCCTCGCGCAGCACGGCCGCCGGCGCCAGCCAGGGCTTGTGGATGTATCTGTCGGGCAGGTGCGCCAGTTCGGGCAGCCAGCGGCGCACATAGCTGCCATCGGGATCGAATTTCTCACCCTGCAGGATCGGATTGAAGATGCGGAAATACGGCGCGGCATCGGCGCCCGAACCGGCCACCCACTGCCAGCTCGCCGCGTTGTTGGCCAGGTCGGCATCCACCAGCGTGTCCCAGAACCAGGCCTGGCCGTGGCGCCAGTGCTGGCGCAGATGCTTGACCAGGAACGAGGCCGCGATCATGCGGACGCGGTTGTGCATCCAACCGGTTTGCCACAGCTCACGCATGCCGGCATCCACGATGGGATAGCCGGTTCGCCCCTTCTGCCAGCGACGCAGCAGCTCGGCATCGTCCTGCCAGGGGAAGGCGTCGAAATCGGCGCGGAAGTTGCGCTCGGGCAGATCGGGAAAATGGAACAGTAGATGATGCGAGAATTCACGCCAGCCGATCTCGCTCAGGTATTTTTCGGCGTTGCGTGCCGCCGCGCCATTCTGCCCGGCGGCCATCTGCACGGCCTGCCAGACCTGGCGCGGACCGATCTCGCCAAAATGCAGATGCGGCGAGAGACGCGAGGTCAGCGCGCGGTCGGGCCGGTCGCGGCCATCGGCATAGCCCTGCAATGCACGGTCGAGAAAATCCTGCAGCCGTTCCGCCGCGCCGGCCTCGCCCGGCTGCCAGGTCGCGCGCAGCCCGCCGGCCCAGTCGGGCCTGGTCGGTCGCAATTGCCAGTCGTCGAGCCGCTCGCCGGCCACCGCGCCGGCATATCGGCTCAGGCTGTGTGGCGCACGCAGCGGCGCGGCGGGCGCGGGCAGGGCCCGGCAGGCGCGCCAGAACGGCGAATAGACCTTGAACCAGCCGCCGCTCTGCGTCTTCACCTTCCAGGGCTCGAACAGCAGCGATGCATTGAAGGTCTCGACCGCGATGCCCGCATCCTTCAGCGCCGCCTTCAGCGTGCTGTCGCGCGCCACGGCCGCCGGCTCGTAGCAGCGGTTCCAGCACACCGCCGCCGCCCCGGTCTCGCGCACCAGCGCGGGCAGGATTGCGGCCGGGTCGCCGCGCCGCAGCACCAGATCCAGGCCGCGGCGGTGCAGGTCGGCCGCCAGCGCGCTGAGCGAGTGATGCAGCCACCACAGGCTGGCGCCGCCCGGCTGCCACGCCGCTTGCGCCGTATCGAGGATGTAGAGGGCGATCACCGGGCGGCCGCTCGCCGCCGCCGCAATCAGCGCGGCGTTGTCGTTCAGGCGCAGATCCTGGCGGAACCAGAGGATGACTGGGGAGGAAGAAGCCGAATCTGCCATGCCGACGCCGTATCAGTGTTCGCCTTTTGATACGCAGGCCGTGGTCCGCCGGATCACTCCGGCGCGGCATTTTTTCCGATATCAGGCGGCCAGATGGCAGGTGGGGCGGAACTCAGCGGACCGGGTCGGCGTCGCGTTCCAGCAGGCGCAGGGCCAAGGATGCGGCCTGGGTGCGGTTGAACACCTGCAGCTTGGCGAAGATCTGCCGCAGATGGGCCTTCACGGTTACCTCCTGCACGCCGAGGCGGATGGCGATGGCCTTGTTGGAATCGCCCTGGCTCACCCATTTCAGAACTTCGCGCTCGCGGTCGGTTAACGCGGCCATGCGCGGATCGGCCGGCTCGGCGGGCCGTATCGGAATGCCGTCCTCGCCGAGATCGGCTTCCTGGCGTAGCAGCCGCAGCAGCTCGCGGTCGTCGGCGCCGTTGCGGGCACGGTCGGTCAGGTTGGCGAATTTGGCCGCGGCGATGTAGCTCGGCAGGAATTCCTCATACAGCCGTAACGCCTTCACCACGGTCAGGATCATGCTCTGCTGCGTGATCTCGGTCTTTTCCTTGTAGTCGTTGATGCCGTGGTTGGACACCACGGTCAGCGGCGGCGCTTGGCCCGGCTGGCCGGTGCGGATCACGATCTGGGTCGATTTGTTGGCGAGGTCGTTGCGGATGTAGTCCACCAGCGCCAGGCCCGCATGTTCGGTTTCCATCACGACGTCCAGCAGAACCAGCGCGGTATCGGGATTGTCGCGCATCAGGTCGCGCGCTTCGGTGGCGGAATAGGCGCTGAGGAAGGCCAGGCCGCGCTTGCGGTAGTTGAAGTTACGCAGCAGCAGCTTGGTCAGGGAATGAACGTCGGGCTCGTCGTCGACGATCAGCACCTTCCACGACCGTCGGTCCGGCGTGTGGCCGTCGGTTGGCCCCCCCGGCGGGCGGCTTTCGGCGATGAAGTTCAGCGTACTCTCTGCCACTGGGGTCCGTCTCCCGTGTCACGCGCATCATAGCGCAGAGCGGGCCAAACCGGAACGTGTATGAGATATGACTTTCGACAAGGATCATGGTCTGACCCGCAATCCCGCGATAATCGTTAAGTTGTTGCTATTATTGATTGTTATAGGCTGGTTATTGCAGCCTGGCAGTCAGCAGCTTCACGCCGGCATAGCCAAAGGCCAGGGCGAAGGCACCCTCGAACCCGCGGCGCAGGCGCATATAGCCGCGCGCGACCGGAGGGCTGGAGAACAGCAGGGCATAGCCGTGGAAGACCAGCGCGCTCTGCGCCGCCACGGCGGCAATGATGACCAGCAGCGTCGCCGGCGCTGCATGGGCCGGCACGCCCACGGCATAGAGCGAGCCGAAGAACAGGATCGCCTTCGGGTTGGTCAGGTGCAGGCCAAGGCCTGCGGCATAGGCGCGTTTCCAGGTCGGGTTCGCCAGACCTCTCGGTTCCATTTCGCCCGGCGTGAGCGCCGAGCGGGCCGACTTGATGGCCAGGAAGATCAGATAGCCCGCGCCGCAATAGCGCAGCAGCTCGAACACCCAGGCATTGGCCAGCATCACGGCGCCAAGGCCGAAGGCGGCGGCCGTCGACCACATCAGCGATCCGGTGCTGATGCCGCTGGCCACGGCCAGGCCATATCTGCGGCCGGCCTTCATCGAGGTGCCGGCAATGGTGACGGTGGCCGGGCCGGGGCTGGATGTTGCCATCAGCGCGGCCAGCAGGATGAGGGGCAGGTTGATCTCGCTCAGCATGGCGCAAGCTTGTTCTGGCCGGCAGCATAAAGGCAAGCGCGCAGATGTATCGCTACAATGCTCCTATGCCTCTATGTCTTGTGCGGGCGTCGGTTCGGTTTGCCCTTGTCGGGTGCGGCAAGCCTGCCTGCGCCGGCCACGCGAACCAACCGGCGAAAGGTGGGGCATTCCATGTGGCTGGGCGCCTTGCATACGGCGGCATGACGTAGGCCGTCGCGCATGGCCGCCAGGTGGCGGATGGTGCGGTCCAGTTCGTCGGCCTTGGCGTTCAGTTTCTCGCGCTTGATGCGCACCCTGCCATTGGGACCGAACATCGCGGAGATTTCCTCCAGGCTGAAGCCGGCCGTGCGGCCCAGTGCGATCAGGGCCAGCCGCTCCATCACATTGGGTTCGAACAGGCGCCGCAGGCCGCGCCGGCCGACCGAAACGATCAGGCCCTTTTCCTCATAGAAGCGCAGGGCGGAGGCGGGCAGCCCTGAGCGCTGCGCCACTTCGGCGATATCGAGCAATTGCATGGCAAAGAGATTCCGTCTTGACCTCAAGTGAACTTGAGCTTGTAGGGTAGCCTTATTCCCGGCTGAAGCAAGCCCGGTTTGAGACGCAAGAGGTGCATGAAATGTCAGAGGTGATGTTACGTATTGTTGCCGTCGGCGCTGGCGCCACGCTGGCGATGGATCTGTGGGGACTGGTGCTCCGGCGCGTCTATGGCGTAACCGGGCTGGATTACCGCCTGGTGGGCCGCTGGCTCGGCCACATCCCGAAAGGGCGGCTGCGCCATGACGGCATAGGCAAGGCGGCGCCGGTGGCGGGCGAGGCGGCCATCGGCTGGGCCGCGCATTACGCCATCGGCATCATGTTTGCCGCCGGCCTCGTCGCCGTGTTCGGTGTCGGCTGGCTGCAGGCGCCCACGATCCTGCCGGCCCTGCTGACCGGACTGGTCATCGTGGCCGCGCCCTTCCTGGTGCTGCAGCCGGCTTTCGGCATGGGGCTCGCATCATCGCGCATGCCCGATCCGACGGCATCGCGCCTGCGCAGCCTGATCACCCATCTGGTGTTCGGCACCGGGCTTTTCATCGCCGCGCGCCTGACGGCGGCGTTCTAAACCGCTCCCCAAAACCCGAAAGGAAAAGAAAAGATGATCTCCCCCCGATTTGCCCCCGTCGTTTTCGGCTTTGTGCTGTCTGCCCTGATGTCGTTCATTGTCTCGGGCATCGCCACGTTGCGCACCGCCGGCCTGGTGGATGATTTTGCCGGCCTTTGGGTATCGGCCTGGGTGCCATCATGGCTGGTGGCCTTCCCGGTCGTGCTGGTGGTCGCGCCGGTGGCGCGCCGCATCGTACAGGGACTGGTACGGGCGTGATGAGAGCAGGCCGGATGCGCAGGCATGCGTGTCCGGCTGCTGCCTATGCAGCAGGGGCAATGTGTTTGATGGTGCTTGGAAAGAATGGCTCCCAGGGAGGGATTCGAACCCCCGACCGGGCGGTTAACAGCCGCCTGCTCTACCACTGAGCTACCTGGGATCAGTGCGGCGCGCAACCTAGCGACCCGGGCCCCCGACTGCAAGACCTCGTGTTCAAAAATTTCTCGGCCCTTTTCCGTGCCTTGCGCCAATGCTAAGCGGGTAAGGGGAGGAGCCCGCCGCATGAAAATGGACAAGGCCGAACTGGCCGCCTTTCTGGACCGTGAATTCCCGCAGATGGCGCCGCTGCGGATGCGAATCGAGCATTGGGACGGCACGGCCCTGCGCCTGGCCATGCCCATCGGCGAGGCTCAGCTGCGCCCCGGCGGCACGGTGTCGGGCCCCACCATGATGACGCTGGCCGACTGCGCCGCCTATCTGCTGCTGCTCGGTCAAATCGGCCCGGTGGCGCTGGCGGTCACCACCAACCTGAACATCAACTTCCTGCGCAAGCCGGGCCTGGGCGATCTGACTGCCGAGGCCACCATGCTCAAGCTGGGCAAGACGCTGGCCATCATAGAGATCGCGCTCCATTCCGCCGGGGTGGACGGTCCGGTGGCCCATTCGGTACTCACCTACGCCATCCCGCCCGCGAAATAGGCCCTCCCCGAACCGCCCCTCGAAGCCGACCGGGAAGCCGGGCCCCGACGTCAGCCCAAAGTCTTGATTGCTGAAATAATGTTCTTATATTGTTCCTTTGGCCTGTGCGAGCCCGTCCATAAAACCGGCCGGACAGAAACAACCCCAAATGAACTCGAATGAACCTAAACGAGCCCAAACGAACCGGAATGAACCGAAACGAACCGCTACGGGCCTGGACGGTTGCAAACGGCTGTTTTCGGCGCGATCCGGTGGCGTATCGGCAGAATAAATGCAGGGGGTGGCTGCAGACGTCATCCGATAAAGTGGCTAAGGCATTGTTTTATATGAAATGATATAACGGTAATATAATACCGTTAATTAAATATATGATTTATATGAAGAGAAGGGGTTTGACAGCGCGCCAGAAATCGCCATAGTGCGCGCCGATCCGGCCGCCGGTCTTCCGGCGGTTTTTTCCACCCGTTAGGAAGTCCGATGAAGACCTACAACGCCAAAGAGTCCGAAGTGGACAAGAAGTGGGTGCTGATCGACGCCGACGGCCTGGTTCTGGGCCGTCTCGCGTCGCTCATCGCCATGCGTCTGCGCGGCAAGCACAAGGCGATTTTCACGCCCAACGCCGATACCGGCGATCATGTCGTGGTGATCAACGCCGAGAAGGTGCGCGTCACCGGCCGCAAGGAACAGCAGAAGGTATTCTACTGGCATACCGGCCATCCGGGCGGCATAAAAGGCCGTTCGGTGGGCGAGAGCCTGTCCGGCCGTTTCCCCGAGCGCGTCATCATGAAGGCCGTCGAGCGCATGCTGCCGAAGGAGAGCCCGCTGGCTCGCCGTCAGCTCACTAAGCTCAAGGTCTACAAGGGCCCGGCCCATCCGCATGAGGCGCAGCAGCCGGTGAAGCTGGATGTCGCCGCGCTCAATCCGAAGAACAAGAGGAACGACTGATCATGGCCGAGGGACGTACACTCGCCGATTTGAGCAAGGCCGACGCCGCCACCAAGGCTGCCGTGGCCGCCAAGGCCAATGGTGACGAGCGCAAGCTCGACAAGTTCGGTCGCGCCTATGCCACCGGCAAGCGCAAGGACGCGGTTGCCCGCGTGTGGATCAAGCCCGGCTCGGGCAAGTTCACCGTGAACGGCAAGGAGAGCAACAGCTACTTCGCCCGTCCGGTGCTGCGCATGCTGCTGCAGCAGCCGCTGGTGGTCACCAACCGGGTCGGCCAGTTCGACATCATGGCCACCGTCGTCGGCGGCGGCCTGTCGGGCCAGGCCGGTGCGCTGCGCCACGGCATCTCCAAGGCGCTGACCTATTTCGAGCCGGGCCTGCGCCCGGCCCTGAAGGCCCAGGGCTTCCTGACCCGCGATCCGCGCGTGGTCGAGCGCAAGAAGTACGGCAAGCCGAAGGCCCGCCGCAGCTTCCAGTTCTCGAAGCGTTAAAAACATCTCCGGACCCATGGTCCGGTATGGAAGGGGCCGGGAGCAATCCCGGCCCTTTTTTACGCCCGGTTAACGATACCGGGCGGATTCTACAGTCGGACTTCCTCCGTCGCCGCCATCCGCATGACCCTGACCGATGCCTTCATCCTGGTGATCCCGGCCCTGCTGCTGCTGCTCGCAGCCGGCGGGTTGGCGACGCATATCGAGCGCATGGCCTATTACCTCTACGATGCCGGCGATATGACCAGCATCAACGGCATGAGCCCGCCGCAGCTTCAGGTACGCCACGGCGAATGCCGGCGCGAGCAGGAACGGCTGCGCGTGCTGCTCGCCGATATGGACGAGCATATCGAAAGCCTGCAGCGCGAACGCGCCAGCCTGCTGGGGCAGGAGCGCGCACTGGCCGACGTGACAAAGAATTTCGTCGCCGAGGCCGGCTATCCCACGGTCGGTGCGCTCGGCTACTACATCAAGATGGAGGGGCCGTCCAAGGAAATGCCGTTCGCCGGTCTCGCCTCGGTGGCCACCTCGCTCAGCGGCCGGCGGCAGGTGCGGCTGGTGACCTGGGGGCTGGCGCAGGTGGAGGCGCAGAACTTTGCCATGAACTGGGCCGGCGACGGCGCCCGCATCGTCAATGTACGGCCCTTCGAGGGCCGGCTGCTCTGGCACGAGGCCTGACGATGTCCGACATCATTTCCATTCTTGCCATCGTCATTATCCTGGCGCTGGTCGGACTGACGCTGGCGGTGGTGATCGACCGCGGCCGCATGGGCTGGGGGCGGGCGGCGGCCGAAGCCACGGCCCGGCGGCGCCAGTACGAGGACATGGCCGAGCGCATCCAGCATATGGAGCGGGTGATCGAGGAACAGAAGACCGATCTGGTGAACAAGGAGGGCAAGGCCGGCGAGCTGGGCCGCGAAATCGAGAAGATCAAGACCGATCTCGACAGTCGCGAGCTGCCTTTCCGCTACACCACCGTGCCGATCGCCAGCGGCGACATGTATGGCCCGACCTGGCGTTTTGTCGCCCGCCAGCCGGCCCTGGCCGAAGGCGCCGCGCCCGACCATCCGGCGGCGCAGTGGGATGCCGGCCGAACCTACATCGTGGCGACTGTGAATCAGTCGGAGGCGCGCTCGGTGATGGACCGCCTGCTGCCTCGCCACCGCGGCTTCAACATCGTCGCGGTCGGCGCCATCGTTTCCAATGCCCCATCAGCCAATTAGCGCCGTTTTTCCCGGCGGAACCGCATTTATGGTTAAAAGCCGGCGCCGCCGAGTCGGCGGCAAATGATCCGTTGATTTGGCCCGGGCTTTGCCCGACATTTATCCCCAGGGGACATTCCCCCGGGAAAGATATGGGGCCGCGGGATGGATCCCGTCGATATCGTTTTCGCGCTGCTGCCGTCGCTGCTGATGTTCTTCGCTGTCTCGCTCGGGGCCAACAGCCTTGAGCGCTATGTCTTCAACTATGCCCGCAACCGGTTCGAACTTGATCGGCTCGCCGCCGAAGTCGAGGGCGTGCGGGCGCGCATCGGCAATATCCGCATCGAATACGACGAATTGCTGGAAGACAAGGCCGAGCAGGAACTGCGCCTGGGCGAACGCCAGTCGGCCTATGGCAGCATCATGGCGCGCGAGGTGGAATTCAGCGACCCGCGCAACATGGTCGTCTACGAGATCGGCATCCCCAAGCCGCGTATGACCGGCTGGTACGTGAAGGCGATCGGGCCCGAGATGCACGAGATGTTCAGCGGTCCCGGATCGACCGTCTGTCCGTTTCCCGGCCGGCGCGCGGCGCGGCTGGTGATTTGGGGCCTGCCCAACGAGGAGGCGGTGCGCCTGCGCGCCAAGAAGACCTTCGGCGCATTGTCGGAAATCATGGTGATCCGTCCCTTCGACGGCAAGCTGCGGCTCGGCGATGCCTGATTTCACCCTTCCGCAATTCATCGGCATCCTGGCGGCGGCGGCCAATATCGGCATCGCCATCATGATCATCCTGCTGCTGGGCGAGCGTTCGCATGCCGCCTGGACCCGGGTGCGCCTGCGCGCCGAGGAATTCGTTGCCCTGAAGGCCGAACTCGAGGTCAGCGCCGCCGAGAGCGAACGCGCGGTGCAGCAACTGCGCGACGATATCGCCGGGCTGCAATCGCAGGTGCAGCGCGCCGAGCAGGATATCGAGGCGCTGCACAAGCGCCATCGCGAGACCGACCTGCCGATGGGCTATGTCTCGACGCCCGTCGACGTGGTCGACCGGCGCTATCGCACCTGGCGTGTGGTGGTGCGCAATCCCGATCTGGGTGCGGATGCCGGATCCTTCAGCCATCCTGCCTACCGCTGGATCGAGGGCCGGCTGTTCGACGTGCCGGCGCCGAATATGGAATACGCGGTCGAGACGATGCAGGCCCGCTTCCTGGCCCGCGACGGCTACACGGTCGAGCCCGCCCGTGAGCGTCAGGGCACGGTCAGCATCGAAACGGCGGAAGCGATCTAGTTATATATTAGTTTAACTATAATCTATTACACGCGATCTTTGAAATTCGCGTCGATGTAAATAATCTGATTTCGAAGTGATAAGGTGTCTTCATCGTTAGTGTGAAGGAAGCGGTTCGACGAAGGGTCGTATTTAAACCGACTAAATACTTTCCCCTCTGAATTAAGTAATTCAAGGAATTCGCCAGTCAGTCGCCAACTAGATTCATTTTTATTTTTTCCAAGCCCGATATTGCCATCAGGCATAAAGCTGATTTGTTTCCGCGCATGAGCGCTTTTCGAATTAAAATGCAGCACCCAACCAGATTGGTTGAGAAGAGCGAGGATGTTTTCGCTCTTTTCTGTATTCTTTTTCTGGCGAGACGAAGCGAGCTTTTGAGCAAATTCCGAGACTCTAATCGCTAGCAAAGCTGAAGCGGCAAAAACACCGAAGATTTGAAAAACGATGTCAAGCCATTCAGGCCATACAGGCGTATAACGTGCAATCAGGGACCCAACTTCTTCATAAACTTTCTGCGGAATCTGATTTCCCAAATAAACCACTAGCGAACTGAGTGAGACAACATTCGTTATTACGAAGTCGGTATAAATATTCTTTTCTCGACGGGCGCTTTCGATTTGAAGCCGCCAATTCAAGATATGTTGAACAAAATTGTAGATGACGATGGCGGCAAGAATATGTGGGATCGAAGATGGATCCTTGAGTTTAAACGGCAGCAGGGAGTGACCACCATCTGGGGCCTCAATCCCGACAAATATTGAAACTAACAGAAGCCCTGAGAAAATTGTCAGGATGCGTTTTTGTCTAATATATGAGTTGGTAGGTTCCAATAGATTCTGCTTTTTAATTTTTACCGGTTCAGCTCCCGCATGCCGCGTTCCAGCCCTTCCAGGGTGAGCGGGAACATGCGCTGGCCCATGATCTGGCGGATCACGCCTACCGAGGGCGTGAAGTCCCAGTATTTCTCCTGCACCGGATTGAGCCAGATCGCCTTCGGATAGGCATCCAGCAGGCGCTGCAGCCAGATCGCGCCGGCTTCCTCGTTCCAGTGCTCCACGCTGCCGCCGGGCTGCACGATCTCGTAGGGGCTCATGGTGGCGTCGCCGACGAAGATGATCTTGTAGTCGTGCTGATAGGTGCGCAGCACTTCAAACGTGGGCGTGAACTCGCTGTGTCGGCGGCGGTTGTCCATCCACAACTTCTCGTAGACGCAGTTATGGAAGTAGAAGAACTCCATGTGCTTGAACTCGGCGCGCGCCGCCGAGAACAGCTCTTCCGTCACGCGGATATGATCGTCCATCGAGCCGCCGATATCGAACAGCAGCAGCACCTTCACCTTGTTATGCCGCTCGGGCACCATCTTGATGTCAAGATAGCCGGCATTGGCGGCCGTCGATTTGATGGTATCCGGCAGGTCGAGCTCCAGATCGGCGCCTTCACGGGCGAATTTACGCAGCCGGCGCAGGGCGACCTTGATGTTTCGGGTGCCGAGCTCGACAGTGTCGTCCAGGTTTTTGTATTCGCGTTTGTCCCACACCTTCACGGCGCGTCGGTTGCGCGACTTGTCCTGGCCGATACGCACGCCCTCGGGGTTGTAGCCATAAGCGCCGAAGGGGGAGGTGCCTGCGGTGCCGATCCACTTGTTGCCGCCCTGGTGGCGTTCCTTCTGTTCTTCCAGACGCTGCTTGAGGGTTTCCATCAGCTTGTCCCAGCCGCCCAAAGCCTCGATCTGGGCTTTTTCTTCCTCGGTCAGCACCTTCTCGGCCAGCTTGCGCAGCCATTCCTCGGGGATCTCGGCCGAGATTTCATTGCCGGCACCGATGAAGGACAGGCCGTTGAAGCACTGGCCGAAGACGCGATCGAACTTGTCGAGGTTGCGCTCGTCCTTCACCAGGGCAGAACGGGAGAGGTAATAGAAATCCTCCACCCGATACTCCGGCACGCCCTTGTCCATCGCCTCGATCAGCGTGAGATATTCCCGCAACGTAGCGGGCACCTTGGCCTTGCGCAGTTCGAGGAAGAAGTTGATGAACATGGCGTCCTCCCGGCTGGCTATGCCTCAGCCGCGCTCACGTTTAACCACGCTCCCGGCGGGCGATGAAGGCCAGCCGTTCGAACAGATGCACATCCTGTTCGTTCTTCAGCAGCGCGCCGGCCAGCGGCGGGATCAGTTTGCCCTGGTCCTTCGTACGCAGCGCATCGGCCGGCAGGTCTTCGGCCATCAGCAGCTTGAGCCAGTCGAGCAGTTCCGAGGTGGAAGGCTTTTTCTTCAGGCCCGGGGTCTCGCGGATGTCGTAGAACACGTTCAGTGCATCGCGCACCAGGTTCTTCTGCACGCCCGGATAATGCACTTCGACGATCTCTTCCATCGTCTCGCGGTCGGGGAAGCGGATGTAGTGGAAGAAACAGCGGCGCAGGAAAGCGTCGGGTAGTTCCTTCTCGTTGTTCGAGGTGATGATCAGGATCGGACGCACGGCCGCCTTGATCGTCTCGCCGGTCTCGTAGACGAAAAACTCCATGCGGTCGAGTTCGAGCAGCAGGTCGTTCGGGAATTCAATGTCGGCCTTGTCGATCTCGTCGATCAGAAGCACCGGGCGCTGCGGCGCCGTGAAGGCTTCCCACAGCTTGCCCTTCTTGATGTAGTTGCGGATATCCTTCACCCGCTCGTCGCCGAGCTGGCTGTCGCGCAGGCGCGAAACGGCATCGTATTCATACAGGCCCTGCTGAGCCTTTGTGGTGGATTTCACATGCCAGGTCAGCAGCGGCGCGTTCAGCGCCTTGGCGATCTCGATGGCCAGCACGGTCTTGCCGGTGCCCGGCTCGCCCTTCACCAGCAGGGGGCGCTCGAGCGTGATGGCGGCATTCACCGCCACCTTCAGGTCGTTGGTGGCGACGTAGGACTCGGTACCAGTGAACTTCATATGACGTTTCCCAGACGGTTCTGTGGAGGCTGCGATCAATACAGAACGCTAGGTCGCGCACGGCATCCGTGCAAGCCGTGACGTTACGTCAGGTCTGTGGGGATGGGCGGCGAGGCGACAGCTTAGCTGACGGTCTTGTAATTGATGCAGATTTTCGCCTTCTCGTCGCTGTCGATGGCCTCTCCGGTGGAGCCGCAGGTGCCTTCAGCGGCCTCCTGGCTGCCATTGACGGCATTGACGCAGAACAGCGAGCATTCCTGGCATACCCCGAAACCGCCCACCTGGTGGCGGGCCTGCAGGTCGTGCAGCAGGCGGGTCAGGCCTTTTACCATCGCACCGCCAAGTTCCTCGGCGATTTCCTGGCTGGCCTGCTCTAGGGTCTGCATCGGGTCCCTGGACAGCATCGCCTGACCGGCCTCGGTGAGGCAGAGATCAACCTGGCGGCGGTCGCAGGTCTTTTTACAGCGCGTGATCAGCCCTTTGTTTTCCAAGGCGATCAGGGTCTGGGATACGGTCCCCTTGGTGGCGCCGAGATACTCGGCCAGTGCGGTGGGGGAACGGGAATACTTGTTGGCCTGGGCGATAAAGCGCAGGGCTTCCCACTGGGCCGGGTTCAGGCCATCAGCGAACTGCAGCTCTCGCGTCAGGCGGCCAAGGCGATCCAGAAGAAGGATAACTCTTTGAGCCAGCGCATCTTTTTCAGCGGGGAGCGGGGCCGAAAGGGCGGACTTGCCCGGCTGTTTTGCCGTGGCGAGCGATTGGGCGGTGATTGGCATCACAGTTTTGTTTCGACTCGCTATTAAGCCTTGCGGCGGGTGGGAGACGAAGCGTAGAGTTTCAATCGTATCGACCCGATACCAACTGCCCCGCCTCGGCGCCGACACACAATGGTAGTGCAGCGCCCGGTGAAAGTCGATGGAGGACGTACAATGACCATCGCGCGTGCCCCCCGGACCCTTGATAGCGCCGACCGGCGCTACCTCTCGACCGTCATGACCAAGGCCATGCTGTCCGAGGAAGAGGAATTAAGCCTAGCGCGCCGCTGGCGCGTTGATGGAGATCAAAGAGCGATGCAGAAGCTGGTGACGGCTTACCTGCGCCTCGTGGTCGCCACCGCCGCCCGCTTCCGCAATTACGGCCTGCCGATGCCCGACCTGATCCAGGAAGGCAATATCGGCCTGATGCTGGCCGTGAACCGTTTCGATCCCGAACGCGGCGTCCGTTTCTCCACCTATGCGTCCTGGTGGATCCGCTCCTCGATCCAGGAATACGTGCTGCGCAACTGGTCAATCGTACGATCCGGCACTTCGGCCGGCCAGAAGGCGCTGTTCTTCAATCTGCGCTGGCTGCGCGCCAAGCTGGAACGCGCTGGCGGCGGCACTCTAACCCTGGACAACGCCACCCGCGACGAGATCGCCACCGCGCTCAAGGTCTCGCCGGCCGATGTGACCGCCATGGCCCAGCGCCTGGCTGCCCGCGACCACTCTCTGAACGAGACCGTTGGCGGCGAGGAGGGCGGCGATGCCTTCCAGGATTTCCTGGTCGATCCGGGCCCGAATCCGGAAGAGATCGTCGCAGCCAAGGTGGATGGCGGCCAGCGTCATGTCTGGCTGACCGAGGCACTGAAGGAACTGAGCCCACGCGAACAGCTCATCATCGTCGAGCGCATGCTGAACGAGGAGAAGGCGACGCTGGAGGAACTGGGGGGCCGACTTGGGGTAACCAAGGAGCGTGTGCGCCAGATCGAGACCAAGGCCTTTCGCAAGCTGCAGGGGTCGGTGCAGCGCCGCGCCCGTCAGGCCGGCGAGAAGCTGGTGGGCAAACTGGAAGGCCTGACCTCGCTGGAACCCACCCACGCATAATTCTGTCGGAATTGCTCAAGCAGGCCAGAGCCGCGCTTGACATCGGAAGGGGTGAAGGGTAAACCGCCGCCTGCCGCGGGGGTGTAGCTCAGTTGGTTAGAGCGCCGGCCTGTCACGCCGGAGGTCGCGGGTTCAAGTCCCGTCACTCTCGCCATTTCCGCTCAATCCGGAAAAACAAAACCCGCCCAATAGCTTGAGGCGGGTTTTTGTTTGCCTGCTTCAGGCGATCTCCTTGTCGGCCGGGACCAGATGGCTGATGCCGACGATGGGCCGATGCCGGCTGCTGGCCAGCAGCGCCTCGAAGCGCTCGACATTCGGGCTTCGCTTCCCCGTTGGACGGGGATGCCACAGATGCAGGACAACGGACGCGAAACGGCCCGACTTGCGCCGTAGACCAGCGCGAAGCAGCCGCAGCGCAAAATCCGAATCCTCCAGGCCATGGCCAACATAGGTGGCGTCAAAGCCATCCACCCTGTCGATATCCTGGCGCCAGACGGCCAGGTTGCAGGTCTGCACCTTCTGCCAGCGGTCGGGATGGCGATGGCGCCGCCAGTCGAGAGGCAAGTTCAGAAGCTGGAAAGGCCGGTTTGCCCTTGCGAAAAGGGCTCGGGCGAACCAGGCCAGCCGGTTGGGCCGGGTCCAGGCCAGGGGCTGTTTCAGCATTTTCTCGGTCTGGCCGCGTTTGATATAGCAGCGCGCCCCGGCCACGAAACAGCCGCGTTCGGCCAGCCGGGCATGGGCGGCGATGAAATCGGGCAGCACCATGCAGTCGCCGTCGATGAACACAATATAATCACCGCTGGCCTGCAGCAGGGCATTGTTGCGCGACTCCGCCAGCCGGAACCCGGTATCCGGCTGCCAGGCATGCAGCAGCGGGCAGGGCATCTCCGGCCGCAGGCGCTCGATCAATGCCCGGGTTTCAGGCCCCGAGCCGTCGTCGGCCACCACCACCTCGAAATCCGTCCGGCCATCCAGCCGCTGCCAGGCCAGGCTGCGCAGCACCATTTCCAGGAAAACCGGCGAGTTATAGGTAGAAACGATGACGCTGATCTTTGCCGGTGCAGATTTCACCGGGCCCCCCATTTGCATACGATTACCCACCCCGTGAGCACGCTATGCGATTCGCTGCCCGCATACCAGCCGATTCCCTGAAGCGATGAACAAGGCGCTCCGTGAACGCAGTCGATACCACCAGCGATAGGTGATTTATTTGATGGCAATCAGGAAAAGCGATGAAGGCGCCGTGACTTGCGTTTCATTTGCGCGGGGCCCGCGTGTTGCAGCGCGAGAAGGAAACGGCTAGAACAGCCACCAACCTTGGGCGGGGTGGGACCGGTCCGGGGAGAGCCGTTTTTTCGGAGGGGAATCACCGTGGACGCCCTGCTGCGGGAATATCTGCCGATACTCCTATTCCTTGGCCTGGCCATCGTGCTGGCCGCCGTTCTGGCCCTGCTGCCCTTCGTGGCTGCCAAGCGCGCGCCGGACCCGGAAAAGAATTCCACCTACGAATGCGGCTTCGAGCCGTTTGGCGACAGCCGCAAACAATTCGACGTCCGGTTCTATCTGGTCGCCATCCTTTTCATCATTTTCGACCTCGAAGTCGCCTTCCTGTTCCCCTGGGCCATCTCGCTCGGCGAGATCGGCGTCTACGGCTTCTGGTCCATGATGGTCTTCCTCGGCATTCTGACCATCGGTTTCATCTATGAGTGGAAGAAGGGGGCGCTGGAGTGGGAATGAGCAACGCCATGCAGACGACCAGCCCCAACAGCCAGTCCGGCGGCGCGCCGAAACTGGGCTCTGACCAGGACAGCTTCTTCAAGGACCTGTCGGATGAACTGGCTGACAAGGGCGTGGTGATTTCCACGCTCGACAAACTGGCCAACTGGGCGCGCAGCGGTTCGATGTGGCCCATGACCTTCGGCCTGGCCTGCTGCGGCGTCGAGATGATCCATGCCTATATGGCGCGTTACGACCTCGACCGGTTCGGGGCGATGCCGCGGGCTTCGCCGCGCCAGTCCGACGTGATGATCGTGGCCGGCACGCTGACCAACAAGATGGCGCCGGCCCTGCGCAAGCTCTACGACCAGATGGCCGAGCCGCGCTATGTGATCTCGATGGGCAGCTGCGCCAATGGCGGCGGCTACTATCACTATTCCTATTCGGTGGTGCGCGGCTGCGACCGCATCGTGCCGGTCGACGTTTACGTCCCCGGCTGCCCGCCGACCGCCGAGGCGCTGGTCTACGGCCTTCTGCAGTTGCAGAAGAAGATCTGGCGCACCGGTACGATCGCCCGCTGAAGGAATTGAAGCGATGAGCGAAGCCAAGGCCCTTCTGCGCGAACAGGAACAGGCGCTGCGCGACCTGGCCGACCATCTCTCGGCCGGTCTGGGCGCCGACCTGCTTGAAACTTCGGTGGCGCGCGGCGAACTGACCATCCGCGTTCCGGCCGTGCGCATCGTCAAGGTGCTGACCTTCCTGCGCGACGACGGCAACTGCCAGTTCGCCGAGCTGGTCGACATTACCGGCCTGGACTGGCCGCAGCGGCCGCAGCGTTTCGATGTGGTCTATCATCTGCTCAGCCTCAAGCTGAACCAGCGCATCCGCATCAAGGTGAGCACCGACGAGGAAACGCCGGTGCCGTCGGTGACCGGCGTCTATGCGGCGGCCAACTGGTTCGAGCGCGAGACCTGGGACATGTTCGGCGTGATGTTTTCCGGCCATCCGGATCTGCGCCGCATCCTGTCGGATTACGGTTTCGAGGGACATCCTTTGCGTAAGGACTTCCCGCTCACCGGTTATGTTGAGGTGCGTTACGACGAGGCGCAGAAGCGCGTGGTCTACGAGCCCGTGCAACTGAACCAGGAATTCCGCCGCTTCGATTTCATGAGCCCGTGGGAAGGCGCGAAATACGTGCTGCCGGGCGACGAGAAGGCAGGCGAGGGGCAGAAGTAAGATGGCCGAAGTCTCCATTGCCAATTACATGGTCAATTTCGGGCCGCAGCATCCGGCGGCGCACGGCGTGCTGCGCCTGGTCATGGAACTCGACGGCGAGATCGTCGAGCGCTGCGATCCGCATATCGGCCTGCTGCATCGCGGCACCGAGAAACTGATCGAGCACAAGACCTATCTGCAGGCGGTGCCGTATTTCGACCGCCTGGATTACGTCGCGCCGATGAACCAGGAACATGCCTTCGCACTCGCCACCGAGCGCCTGCTGGGCCTGGAAGTGCCCGCGCGCGGCCAGGCCGTGCGCGTGCTGTTCGCCGAGATCGGCCGCCTGCTGAACCACCTGCTGAACGTGACCACGCATGCCCTCGACTGCGGCGCCATGACGCCGGCTTTGTGGGGCTTCGAGGAACGCGAGAAGCTGATGGAATTCTACGAGGGCGTTTCTGGCGCCCGCATGCATGCCGCTTATTTCCGGCCCGGCGGCGTGCATCAGGACCTGCCCAAGGGCATGGCAGAAGATATCGTCAAATACCTGCCGCGTATGCTGAAGGTGATTGACGATATCGAGGGCCTGCTGACCGAGAACCGGATCTATCGCCAGCGCAACGTCGATATCGGCGTGATCAGCGCCAAGGACGCCATGGACTGGAGCTTCTCCGGTGTGATGCTGCGCGGCTCGGGCGTCGCCTGGGACCTGCGCAAGTCGCAGCCCTACGACGGCTACGAGAAATACGATTTCGACATTCCGGTGGGCAAGAACGGCGACTGCTTCGACCGTTATCTCTGCCGCATCGAGGAAATGCGCCAGAGCGCTAAGATCATCGAACAGGTAGTTGCCAACCTTCCTGGCGGCCCGATCGCCTCCGACGATCGCAAGGTGGTTCCGCCCAAGCGCGGCGAGATGAAGCGTTCGATGGAAGCGCTGATCCACCACTTCAAACTCTACACCGAAGGCTATCACGTGCCCGAGGGCGAGGTTTATGCCGCCGTCGAGGCGCCGAAGGGCGAGTTCGGCGTGTATCTGGTGTCGGACGGCTCGAACAAGCCGTATCGCTGCCGCATTCGCGCCCCGGGCTTCCCGCATCTGCAGGCCACCGACTTCATGTCGAAGGGCTACATGCTGGCCGATGCCGTCTCCATCGTAGGCAACATGGATATCGTGTTCGGGGAGATCGACCGATGAGTGGCGTCCATATCGCACCCCCGGAGCTGCAGCCCGCCAGCTTTGAGTTCACGCCAGAGAACATGGCGCTGGCGAAGACGCATATCGCCAAGTATCCGGAAGGCCGGCAGCAGAGTGCGGTGATGCCGCTGCTCGACATTGCCCAGCGCCAGCACAACAACTGGTTGCCGCAGGCCGCGATCCGCTACATCGCCGATCTGCTGGGCATGCCGGCGATCCGTGTGCTGGAAGTGGCCAGCTTCTACACGATGTACAACCTTGCCCCGGTGGGGACGCATTTCGTGCAGGTCTGCACCACCACGCCCTGCTGGCTGCGCGGTTCCGACAAGGTGCTGAGCGCCTGCAAGAAGCATCTGGGCGTCGGTCCGGGCGAAACCACGCCGGACGGCAAGTTCACCGTGATCGAGGTGGAATGCCTGGGGGCCTGCGTGAATGCCCCGATGCTGCAGCTCGGCGACGACTTTTACGAGGATCTCGACGAGGAAAGCACCGGCAAGATCCTCGAGGCGCTGAAACGCGGCGAGACGCCCAAGCCCGGCCCGCAGAACGGCCGGCTTTCGTCCGAGCCGCTCGGCGGCGCGACCACTCTCACCACTTTCAATCCTGCCGGCGCCGCTGGCGGGAATGACGACTGAGGCGGAGCAAGCCCCATGCTTCAGGATAAAGACCGCATCTTCACCAATCTCTACGGCCAGCAGTCGTGGCGATTGGACGCCGCCCGCAAGCGCGGCGACTGGGACAACACCAAGGCCATCATCGAGAAGGGCCAGGACTGGATCATCGAAGAGATGAAGAAGTCGGGCCTGCGCGGTCGTGGCGGCGCTGGTTTTCCTACCGGTCTGAAATGGTCGTTCATGCCCAAGCAGTCGGATGGCCGTCCCAGCTATCTGGTGGTGAATGCCGACGAGGGCGAGCCCGGCACCTGCAAGGACCGCGACATGATGCGGCACGACCCGCACAAGCTGGTCGAGGGTTGCCTGATCGCCGGTTTCGCCATGCGCGCCAAGGCCGCCTACATCTATATCCGCGGTGAATTCTACCGCGAGGCCGAGAACCTGCAGGGTGCCATCGACGAGGCCTATGCGGCCGGCCTGATCGGCAAGAATGCCTGCGGCACCGGTTTTGATTTCGATGTCTTCGTGCATCGCGGTGCCGGCGCCTATATCTGCGGCGAGGAAACCGCGCTGATTGAAAGCCTGGAAGGCAAGAAGGGGCAGCCGCGCCTGA
Organism: Ferrovibrio sp.; assembly: GCF_046297895.1. Classification (GTDB taxonomy): domain Bacteria; phylum Pseudomonadota; class Alphaproteobacteria; order Ferrovibrionales; family Ferrovibrionaceae; genus Ferrovibrio. The sequence continues at coordinate 298,488 of NZ_JBKBHC010000006.1, forward strand.
AGCCGCCATTCCCGGCCAACATGGGTGTCTGGGGCTGCCCCACCACGGTGAACAACGTGGAAAGCATCGCGGTGGTGCCGACCATCCTGCGCCGCGGCGGCGAGTGGTTCGCCGGCATCGGCCGTCCGAACAACACCGGCACCAAAGTCTTCTGCATCTCCGGCCACGTGAACAATCCGTGCAACGTGGAAGAGGAGATGGGCATTCCGCTCAAGGAACTGATCGAGAAGCATGCCGGCGGCGTGCGCGGCGGCTGGGACAACCTGCTGGCCGTGATCCCGGGTGGCTCATCGGTGCCGCTGCTGCCCAAGTCGATCTGCGACGACGTGCTGATGGATTTCGACAGCCTGCGCGCCCAGCGTTCGGGCCTGGGCACCGCCGCCGTGATCGTGATGGACAAATCCACCGACATCGTGCGGGCCATCGCCCGTCTGTCGAAATTCTACAAGCATGAATCCTGCGGCCAGTGCACGCCGTGCCGCGAAGGCACCGGCTGGATGTGGCGCGTGATGGAGCGTCTGGTCGACGGTCGCGCCGAGAAGCGCGAGATCGACATGCTGCTTGAAGTCACCACGCAGGTGGAGGGCCACACGATCTGTGCGCTGGGCGATGCCGCGGCGTGGCCGATCCAGGGTCTGATCCGGCATTTCCGCGGCGAAATCGAGCGCCGCATCGACGCCTACCATTCGGGTTCGCCGGTTCTGCCGGCGGCGGCCGAGTGACGGCTGGCTGAGTAGGCGGGGAAGGGTACAAGCATGCCCAAGTTGACCATCGACGGCATCGAAGTGACGGTTGATCCCGGTACCACCGTGCTGCAGGCCTGCGAACTGGCCGGCAAGGAGATTCCGCGCTTCTGCTATCACGAGCGCCTGACGATTGCCGGCAACTGCCGCATGTGCCTGGTCGAACAGGAGAAGGCACCCAAGCCGATCGCCTCCTGCGCGATGCCGGCCGCCGACGGCATGGTGATCCACACGGACTCGCCGATGGTCAAGAAGGCCCGCGAAGGCGTGATGGAATTCCTGCTGATCAACCATCCGCTGGATTGCCCGATCTGCGACCAGGGCGGCGAATGCGACCTGCAGGACCAGGCCATGGGCTATGGCCGCGGTTCCTCGCGCTACGACGAGAACAAGCGCGCGGTCAAAGACAAATACATGGGTCCGCTGGTCGAGACGGTGATGACCCGCTGCATCCACTGCACCCGTTGCGTCCGTTTCGTGACCGAAGTGGCCGGCGTGCCGGAACTCGGCGCCATCGGCCGCGGCGAGGACATGCAGATCACTACCTATCTGGAAAAGGCGATGACGTCCGAGCTTTCGGGCAACGTGATCGACCTCTGCCCGGTGGGCGCTTTGACCTCCAAGCCCTATGCCTTCACGGCGCGTTCTTGGGAACTGCGCAAGACCGAAAGTGTGGACGCGATGGACGCTGTCGGCGCGAATATCCGCGTTGATGTCCGTGGCCGCGAGGTGATGCGCATCCTGCCGCGCCTGAACGAGGATGTGAACGAGGAATGGCTCTCGGACAAGAGCCGCTTTGCCTATGACGGCCTCAAGGCCCGTCGCCTCGACCGCCCTTATGTGCGCAGGAACGGCAAGCTGCAGGAGGCAACCTGGGCGGAAGCCTTTGCCGCTGTTGCCGGTGGCCTGAAGGGGCTGACGGGCAGCCAGGTTGCAGCCATTGCCGGCGATCTCGCCTGCGCCGAGAGCGTCATGGCGCTGAAGGATCTGATGGACAAGCTGGGGTCGCCAAACATCGACTGCCGGCAGGATGGCGCCAAGATCGATCCGACCCTGCGCGCCGGCTATATCTTCAACAGCGGCATCGCGGGAATCGACGAGGCCGATGCGATCCTGATCGTGGGCAGCAATCCGCGCCGCGAAGCCGCGCTGATCAACGCCCGCATCCGCAAGCGCTATCTTACCGGCAAGGTCAAGATCGGCCTGATCGGCGAGCAGGCGCAGCTGACCTATAAGTATGACTATCTCGGTGCCGGCCCGGCCACGCTGAAGGACATCGCCGAAGGGCGCGGTTTTGCGCAAGTGCTGAAGGCGGCGCAGAAGCCGATGCTGATCCTGGGGCAGGGCGTGCTTGCCCGTGCCGACGGCGCAGCCGTTCTGGCGCTGGCGAAGCAGGTCGCCGATGCCTGCGGCCTTATCAAGGACGGCTGGAACGGCTTCAACATGCTGCATACCGCCGCGGCCCGTGTCGGTGCTCTCGATTTGGGTTTCGTGCCCGGTCAGGGCGGCAAGGATGTGGCAGGCATCCTGGCTGCCGCGCAGTCGGGCGAGATCAAGGCGGTCTACCTGCTGGGTGCCGACGAGGTCGATACGGCCAAACTCGGCTCGGCTTTTGTGATCTATCAGGGCAGCCATGGCGATGCCGGCGCCAAACGCGCGGACGTGATCCTGCCGGGCGCCGCCTATACTGAAAAGGACGCCTCCTGGGTGAATACCGAGGGGCGGGTCCAACTCGGCCGCCGTGCCGCAGCGCCTCCGGGCGATGCCCGCGAGGACTGGGCAATCATCCGCGCGCTGTCCGATGTGCTGGGCCAGACGCTGTCTTACGATAACCTGGGCATGCTGCGCCGGCGCATGCTGCAGGCCGCACCGCATTTCGGCGCCGTCGACAAGCTGACCCCGGCCGCCTGGGGCAATTTTGGTGCCGCGGGCGCGGTGAGCGACCAGCCCTTCGTGTCGCCGGTCGCCGATTTCTACCTGACCAATCCGATCGCCCGCGCCTCTGCGACGATGGCCGAATGCTCGGCCCTTGCCCGCGACGCGGCCATGCCGAAGACGGGTACCCATGACTGACGCATTCTGGAACACGCTCTGGACCGGTTACGTCTTTCCGGGCGGCCTGATCCTCGTCCACATCCTGATGCTGACGGTACCGCTGCTGATCGCGGTGGCCTATCTGACGCTGATGGAGCGCAAGGTACTGGCGGCGATGTCGCTGCGCATGGGCCCCAACGTGGTGGGCCCCTTCGGCCTGCTGCAGCCCTTTGCGGACGCCGCCAAGCTGATCTTCAAGGAGACCATCATTCCATCGGGCGCGAATAAGTTTCTGTTCGTCGCCGCGCCTTGCATCACCTTCATCCTGGCGCTGATCGCCTGGGCGGTGATCCCGGTGTCGGAAGGCTGGGTGATCGCCAACATCAATGTCGGCGTGCTGTATCTCTTCGCGATCTCATCGCTGGGCGTCTACGGCATCATCATCGCCGGCTGGTCGTCGAATTCGCGTTACGCCTTCCTTGGCGCGCTGCGCTCCTCGGCGCAGATGGTGTCCTACGAAGTCTCCATGGGCTTCGTGATCATCACGGTGCTGCTCTGCGTAGGCTCGCTCAATCTCTCGGCCATCGTGGAGGCGCAGAAGACGGTCTGGTTTGCCCTGCCGCTTTTCCCGATGTTTATCGTTTTCTTCATCTCGGCGCTGGCCGAGACCAACCGCCATCCCTTCGACCTGCCCGAGGCCGAAGCCGAGCTGGTCGCCGGTTATCAGGTCGAATATTCGTCGATGACCTTCGCCCTGTTCTTCCTCGGTGAATACGCGAACATGATCCTGATGTCGGGCATGACCACGATCCTGTTCCTCGGGGGCTGGCTGCCGCCGTTAGACATCGCGCCGTTCAACTGGATTCCGGGCATCGTCTGGTTCTGCCTGAAAATCTTCCTGCTGCTGTTCGTGTTCATCTGGGTGCGCGCCACCGTTCCGCGTTACCGCTATGACCAGCTCATGCGTCTGGGCTGGAAGGTGTTCCTGCCGTTCTCGCTGTTCTGGGTGGTGGCCACCGCGGGCGTTCTCGTCGCCTTCGACCTGCTACCGAAAGGGGTGTAAGCCATGGCTCTGCTCGACCGCGGTGCCCGTGCCATCTTCCTCTGGGAAGTGGTGAAGGGGCTTGGCCTGACTTTCAGCTACATGTTCAAGAAGCGCGCGACGCTGAACTACCCCTACGAAAAAGGCCCGCTCAGCCCGCGGTTCCGCGGCGAGCATGCCCTGCGCCGCTATGCCAACGGCGAAGAGCGCTGCATCGCCTGCAAGCTGTGCGAGGCGATCTGCCCGGCCCAGGCCATCACCATCGAGGCTGAACCGCGTGAAGACGGTTCCCGCCGCACCACGCGTTACGACATCGATATGACCAAGTGCATCTATTGCGGCTTCTGTCAGGAAGCCTGTCCGGTGGATGCCATCGTCGAGGGGCCGAATTTCGAATTCGCCACCGAGACGCGCGAAGAGCTGTTCTACAACAAGGACAAGCTGCTCGCGAATGGCGAGCGCTGGGAATACGAGATTTCGCGCAACATCGCCGCTGACGCGCCGTACCGCTGAGCGCATCGCAGGCGAGGGGGTAAACTATGATCATCCAGGCCTTGGCCTTCTACCTGTTCGCAGCGATCACCGTCGCCTCCGGCTTCATGGTGATCGCCTCGCGTAATCCGGTGCATTCCGTACTCTTCCTGATCCTGGCCTTCTTCAATGCGGCTGGCCTGTTCGTGCTGATGGGCGCGGAATTCCTCGGCATGATCCTGGTGATCGTCTATGTCGGCGCCGTGGCGGTACTGTTCCTTTTCGTCGTGATGATGCTCGACATCAATTTCGTCGAACTGCGCCAGGGTTTCCTGCAATACCTGCCGATTGGCGGCCTGATCGGCCTGATCCTGCTGGTCGAGTTGGCCCTGGTGCTGGGCGGGTGGGTGATTACGCCGGCGGCGAAGTCGCTTGCCACCGACCCGATCCCGCCGGTTGACCAGGTCACCAACACCCATGCGCTCGGTGCGGTGCTCTATACCAAATACATCTACCTGTTCCAGGGCGCCGGCCTGATCCTGCTGGTCGCCATGATCGGCGCCATCGTGCTCACCCTGCGCTCGCGTCCGGGCGTAAAGCGCCAGAGCATTTCAGAGCAGGTCAGCCGCCCGCGCGATGCCGCAGTGGCGATCCGCAAGGTCGAGCCGCGGAAGGGAATCTGAACATGACCATCGGCCTCGGACACTACCTCACTGTCGCAGCGATCCTATTCACGCTGGGAATCATCGGCATATTCCTGAACCGCAAGAACGTGATCGTCATCCTGATGTCGATCGAGCTGATGCTGCTAGCGGTGAACCTGAACCTGGTGGCGTTTTCCACCCACCTGAACGATCTGGTCGGCCAGGTCTTCGCGCTGTTCGTGCTCACCGTTGCGGCGGGCGAGGCGGCAATTGGTCTGGCGATCCTGGTGGTCTATTTCCGCAACCGCGGCACCATCGCGGTTGAAGACATCAACATGATGAAGGGCTGAGGCGGCGATGACGATGTACCATCTGATCGTTTTCCTGCCCCTGCTGGCCGCGATTATCGCCGGCTTCTTCGGGCGCCGTATCGGCGATGTTGCCGCCATGGCGGTCACCTGCGCCGCTGTGATCGTTTCTGCCATCCTGTCCTGGATTGCCTTCTATCTGGTGATTTCCAAGGGCATGGTTGTCAACGTGAAGGTTCTGGACTGGATCGATTCCGGCAGCTTCAGCGTCGACTGGGCGCTGAAGATCGACCAGCTCACCGCCGTCATGCTGGTGGTTGTCAATACCGTGTCGGCCGTCGTGCATGTCTACAGCGTCGGCTACATGAGCCATGACGAGCATCGGCCGCGCTTTTTTGCCTATCTGTCGCTGTTCACCTTCGCCATGCTTATGCTGGTGACGGCCGACAACTTCGTGCAGCTCTACATGGGCTGGGAAGGCGTGGGCCTGGCCTCCTACCTGCTGATCGGTTTCTGGTTCAAGAAACCCTCGGCCAATGCCGCGGCCATCAAGGCTTTCGTGGTCAACCGCGTCGGCGATTTCGGCTTCGCACTCGGCATCTTCGCGCTGTTCCTGGCCACCGGCTCGGTTACCTTCGATGCCGTCTTCAAGGCCGCGCCGGATCTGGCTGGCAAGACCTTCCATTTCCTCTGGAAGGACTGGGATATCCTCACGGTTGCCACCTTCCTGCTGTTCCTGGGCGCCATGGGCAAGTCAGCCCAGCTTGGCCTGCACACCTGGCTGCCGGACGCCATGGAGGGCCCGACCCCTGTTTCGGCCCTGATCCATGCCGCGACGATGGTGACTGCCGGCGTCTTCATGGTGGCACGCTGTTCGCCGCTGTTCGAATACGCGCCGGACACGCTGGCCTTCGTGGCTGTGATCGGTGCCAGTACGGCCTTCTTCGCAGCCACCGTGGGCCTGGCGCAGAACGACATCAAGCGTGTGATCGCCTATTCGACCTGCTCGCAGCTCGGCTACATGTTCTTCGCGCTGGGCGTCTCGGCCTATCCAGCCGCGATCTTCCACCTGTTCACCCACGCCTTCTTCAAGGCGTTGCTCTTCCTCGGTGCCGGCTCGGTGATTCACGCCGTTGATGGCGAGCAGGACATGCGCAACATGGGCGGTCTGTGGAAACACATCAAGGTCACCTATGCGATGATGTGGATCGGCAGCCTCGCGCTGGCAGGTTTCCCGATTTTTGCCGGCTATTATTCCAAGGACATGATCCTGGAAGTGGCTTATGCCGCCGGCGGGGTGGGTACCTATGCCTATGTACTGGGCATGGCCGCAGCGATCCTGACGGCTTTCTATTCCTGGCGCCTGCTGTTCATGACCTTCCATGGCGCGCCGCGTGCCGACCATCACGTCATGGAGCATGTGCATGAAAGCCCAATGGTGATGTTGGCGCCATTGTTCGTGCTGGCTTTCGGTGCGGTCTTTGCCGGCATTGCCTTCTATGACGGCTTCGTCGGCCATCACTGGCGCGAATTCTGGGGCGAAGCGATTTTCATCCTGCCCGAGAACAAGGCCATGGACGAGGCCCATAACGTGCCCTTCCTTGTCAAGGTCGGCCCGATCATCGTTGGCGTCATCGGGATTGCCATCGCCTGGCTGGCCTATATCCGCGACACCGGCCTACCCGTGGCGGCGGCCCGTCAGCACCGGATGCTGTATCAGTTCCTGCTGAACAAGTGGTATTTCGACGAGCTTTACGACCGCGTCTTCGTGCGGCCGTCATTCTGGCTCGGCCGGATATTCTGGAAGGGTGGCGACGGCAAGATCATCGACGGCTTCGGGCCCGATGGTTTCGCCGCCACCGTGGTGCGGTTGGCCAAGCGGGCCTCGATCCTGCAGACCGGCTATGTCTATCACTATGCCTTCGCCATGCTGATCGGCGTGGCGGCGCTGGTGACCTATTTCTTCAGTGCGATGGGGCACTAATCCGATGTCGAGCATGCCCTTGCTGTCGATCGTCACCTTCCTGCCGCTGGCGGGAGCCGCGTTCATCTTCCTGGCCCGTGGGCCGGAGGAGATCGTGGCCCGTAACGCCCGCGCCGTGGCTCTCTGGACCACCACGATCACCTTCGCGGTGTCGCTGCTGATCTGGCTGAATTTCGATAATTCGACCGCCGCCTTCCAGTTCGTGGAAAAGACCGACTGGATAGCCGCCGGCATCAACTACCATATGGGTGTCGACGGCATTTCGATGCTGTTCGTTATCCTGACCACCTTCCTGATGCCATTCTGCATTCTCGCCTCGTGGGAAGCCATCGAGACCCGCGTCAAGGAATACATGATCGCCTTCCTGGTCATGGAAACCCTCATGATCGGTGTGTTCTGCGCGCTCGACCTGGTGCTGTTCTACCTGTTCTTCGAGGCCGGCCTGATCCCGATGTTCCTGATCATCGGCATCTGGGGCGGCAAGCGCCGCATCTACGCCAGCTTCAAGTTCTTCCTCTACACGCTGCTCGGCTCGGTGCTGATGCTGCTGGCGATTCTGTATATGTATTTCACCGCCGGCACGACCGATATCCCGAGCCTGATGAAGACCGGGCTGTTCTCGGCGCAGGCGCAGACATGGCTATGGCTGGCCTTCTTCGCCTCGTTTGCCGTGAAGATGCCGATGTGGCCGGTGCATACCTGGCTGCCCGATGCGCACGTGGAAGCGCCGACGGCCGGCTCGGTGATCCTGGCTGCCGTGCTGCTGAAGATGGGCGGCTATGGCTTCCTGCGCTTTTCGCTGCCGATGTTCCCGTTGGCCAGCGAGTATTTCGCACCCTTCGTCTTCGCACTCAGTGTGATCGCCATCGTCTACGCCTCGCTGGTGGCGTTGGTGCAGGAGGACATGAAGAAACTGATCGCCTATTCGTCGGTGGCCCATATGGGCTTTGTCACCATGGGCATCTTCACGTTCAACACCCAGGGCGTCGAGGGTGCGATCTTCCAGATGCTCAGCCACGGTATCGTGTCGGGCGCGCTGTTCCTCTGCGTCGGCGTGGTTTACGACCGCCTGCATACCCGCGAGATCGCGCGTTATGGCGGCCTGGTCAACAACATGCCGAAATACGCTTTCGTCTTCATGTTGTTCACCATGGCCAATGTGGGCCTGCCGGGTACTGGCGGGTTCGTCGGCGAACTGCTCACCTTGGTCGGCGCCTTCCAGGCCAACACCTGGGTCGCCCTGATCGCCACCTCGGGCGTGATCTTCGCTGCGGCCTATGCGCTGTGGCTGTATCGCCGCGTGGTGTTCGGCGAGTTGACCAAGGCCGACCTGAAGGCGCTGGTCGATCTCAGCCCACGTGAGATCGCCATATTTGCGCCGCTGGTGATCATGACCCTGTGGATGGGCATCTATCCTGCGCCCTTCTTCGACGTGATTGCCGCCTCGGCCAAGCACCTGCTGGAACAGCATCAGACTGCGCTTGCCGCCGCCAAGGCGGTGGCGACCGCCGCCCGATAGAGCGGAAGAGGAGTTCGACCCGTGACCGCTTCGACCATGCCCGCCCTGGCGCCGGCCTATCCGGAGATCTGGCTTGCCCTGGCCTCGATGGCACTGCTGATCTTCGGTGTCTTCCGCGGCGATACTTCAACCCGCCTGGTGTCGTGGCTGGCCGTTGCCGTGCTCGCCGTTGCCATCCTTCTGGTCGGGCTTCAGCCGGCCGGAAGCCTGACCACTTTCGGCGACATGTTCATCGCCGACGGTTTCGGCCGCTTCGCCAAGATACTGATCCTGATCGGCTCGGCTTTCTCGATCATCCAGTCGCTCGGATACATCCGCTACGAACGGATGGAGCGTTTCGAATATCCAGTGCTGATCCTGCTGGCCAGCACCGGCATGCTGATGATGGTTTCGGCCAACGACCTGATCGCGCTCTATCTGGGGCTTGAGCTCCAGTCGCTATCGCTTTACGTCCTGGCCGCGTTCAAGCGCGATTCCGGCCGCGCCACCGAGGCGGGTCTGAAGTATTTCGTGCTCGGCGCATTGTCGTCGGGCATGCTGCTCTATGGCAGCTCGATGATCTATGGCTTCGCCGGCTCAACCAGCTTCCCGCTGATCGCGCAGTCGCTGGCCGAAGCCCAGGGCCAAGCGTCCATCGGGCTCGTCGTCGGTATCGTCTTCCTCTGCGCCGGCCTTGCCTTCAAGGTTTCGGCCGTGCCGTTCCATATGTGGACGCCCGACGTTTACGAGGGTGCGCCGACGCCAGTGACGGCTTTCTTCGCCGTGGCACCCAAGGTGGCGGCTATGGCCCTGTTCGTGCGTGCAATGCTCAGCCCGTTTGGCGAGATCGCCCATGACTGGCAGCAGATCGTCATCGTGGTCAGCGCGCTCAGCATGATCCTCGGCGCTTTCGCCGCCATCGCCCAGAGCAACATCAAGCGCCTGATGGCCTATTCCTCGATCGGCCATGTGGGATATGCCCTGGTCGGCCTGGCCGCCGGCACGCCGGAAGGCGTGCGCGGTATCCTGATCTATCTGGCCATCTATCTGGCCATGAACGTCGGTACCTTCGCGATCATTCTCTCGATGCGCCAGAAAGATCGCATGGTGGAAGGCGTGCAGGACCTGGCCGGTCTGGCCAAGACCCATCCCGGCATGGCACTGCTGCTGGCCGCCTTCATGTTCTCGCTGGCGGGCGTGCCGCCGCTGGCTGGGTTCTTCGGCAAATTCTATGTCTTCATGGCGGCGATCAATGCCAAGCTCTATGTCCTGGCGGTGCTCGGCGTACTCAGCTCGGTCGTGGGCGCGTATTACTACCTGCGCATCGTCAAGATCATGTATTTCGACGAAGCGGCCGAGCCGCTGGCCAAGCCGGTACGCGGCGAGCTGGGCGCGGTGATGACCTTGACCGGTCTGTTCACGATCCTGTTTTTCGTGATGCCGGGCCCGCTGCTGGCTGCTGCCGAGACTGCCGCCAAGGCACTGTTTCCGTAAGCGGGGCAGGGCTGGCGGACCCACGCTATGAAGTGGGATCTGCGGACGTTCGACGTCCTCGACAGCACTAACGAGGAAGTCCGTCGCCAGGCTGAAATCGGCGCGGCTGAAGGGCTGGCCGTGCTGGCGCGCAGCCAGACGGCAGGCCGTGGCCGCCGCGGCCGGGCTTGGGAGTCACCGGCCGGCAATCTTTTTATCTCGCTGCTGCTGCGGCCAAGCGTGCCACCCGCGCAGGCCGCAACTCTGTCTTTCCTTACCGCCGTGGCATTGGCCGAGGCGCTGGAACTGGCGGCGCCGCAGCTCGGGCCCGCCATCACCTGCAAATGGCCCAATGATGTGCTGGTGAATGGCGCCAAGATCGCCGGCATCCTCCTGGAATCCCGTACGCGGCCTGATGGCGAACTCGACTGGGTCACGGTGGGTATCGGCGTCAACCTGGCACGCCATCCCGAACAGGCTCCTTATCCGGCCACGGCGTTGGTTGCCCATGGCGTGCAGGTCATGCCGGAGGATTTTGCGCCTTGGCTGCTGGCCCGCTATGGCTACTGGTACGGCCGCTGGCGGCAGGAGGGTTTCGCTCCGGTGCGCGAGGCCTGGCTGAAAAAAGCCCAGGGGCTGGGCCTGCCTGCCGTGGTACGGCTGCCGGATCGGGAATTGCACGGCCGTTTCGTGGCGCTGGACGATAGCGGTGCCTTGCTTCTGGAAATGCCAGACGGTCGCGTGCAGACTGTCACCGCTGGTGACGTTTTCCCGGCCGGCTGAAAGGACGACGCCATGTTGCTCGCCATCAATGCCAACAACACCAACGTGAAATTCGGCGTGATCGACGGCGACCGTATCGTCGGCGAATGGCGCCAGCACACTTCGGCGATGCGCACGGCCGATGAGCATGCCGTCTGGCTGCTGCAACTCATGCAGATCGAGGGCATCGACCCCAAGGCCATCGATAGCGCAATCATCGCCAGCGTGGTGCCCCAGGCCACTTTCAACCTGCGCCGGCTCTGCACCCGTTACTTCAACACCGAGCCGCTGGTGCTGGGTGAACCGAATGTGACATACGGCATCCAGATCAAGGGGCAGGGGGCCGGCGCCGACCGGATCTGCAACACCGTGGGCGCGGCCGTTCTGTTCCCCAGGACACCGATGGTTGTGGTCGATTTCGGCACTGCCACCACGTTTGACGTGGTGGATGAAGAGGGCAGTTATTGTGGCGGCGTGATCGCGCCGGGCATCAACCTTTCGATTGAGGCGCTGGTGAATGCGACAGCCCTGCTGCCGCGCATCGTGGTGGAAAAGCCCAAGACAGTGATCGGCACCACCACCATTGCCTGCATGCATTCTGGTGTCTTCTGGGGCTATGTCGGGCTGATCGAAGGCATCGTTGCCCGAATCCGCACCGAATTCGGCCGGCCGATGAAGGTGATTTCCACCGGCGGACTGGCCCCGGTGTTCGATGGTGCCACCGCCGTGATCGAGCAGATCGTGCCGGATATCACGGTGCGCGGCCTTATCGAAATCCACCGGCGCAGCACGACATAAACCGCATGTCCGAACGCCTGGACCAGAACAGCCTGTATTTCCTCCCGCTGGGCGGGGTGAACGAGATCGGCATGAACCTGAACCTTTATGGGTTCGGGGACCGGTGGCTGATGGTCGACCTGGGCACCAGCTTTGCCGACGAAGGCATGCCGGGCGTTGATCTGGTGCTGCCGGATGTGACCTGGATCGCCGGCCGGCGCGAACGCCTACTGGGCGTCGTACTGACCCATGCCCACGAGGACCATCTGGGCGCCATCAGCCATGTCTGGGAGGAACTGCGCTGCCCTGTCTGGGCCACTGGTTTTGCAGCCAGTGTGCTGCGCAAGAAGCTGGAAGAGAAGGGACTGGCCGACGAGGTGCCGGTACACGTCTACAAACCCGGCGAGATAATCGAACTCGGGCCGTTCAAGATCCGCTCGATGAACATCACGCATTCCACGCCCGAGAGCCAGGCGCTGGCCATCGAGACTCCGGCCGGCGTGGTGCTGCATACCGGCGACTGGAAACTTGATCCCCGCCCGGTGCTCGGACCGCAGACGGAGGTGGAAACCCTGCGCGGCTATGGCGACAGGGGCGTGCTGGCCCTGGTCTGCGACAGCACCAATGTTTTCAACCGCGGCCATTCCGGTTCGGAAGGCGACGTGCGCGACAGCCTGATGCAGGTGCTGGCCAACAAGCCCGGCCGGATCGCCGTAACGACGTTTTCCTCAAATCTGGCGCGGCTTGAAAGCCTGTTTTCGGTGGCGGCGCATCTGGGCCGCCATATCTGCCTGATCGGGCGTTCGCTGCACCGTTTCATCCAGGCGGCACGCGAGAATGGCTATCTCGAACACATTCCCAATCTGGTAGACGAGCGCGAGGCTGGGTTCCTGCCGCGCGAGAAGATTATGTATGTCTGCACCGGCTGCCAGGGCGAGCCGCGCGGCGCCATGGCGCGCATCGCCTTCAACAGTCACCCCCATGTGGTGCTATCGCCGGGCGACACGGTGGCCTTTTCTTCCAAGATCATCCCCGGTAACGAACGCACACTGTTCCGCCTGCATAACGAGCTGGTGCGCAACGGCATCGAGGTGATCACCGAGAAGGATGCCTTCATCCACGTCTCCGGTCATCCCTCGCGCGACGAGTTGGCCGAGATGTATCGCCTGGCGCGGCCGCAGATCGCCGTGCCGGTGCATGGTGAGCCGCGCCATCTGGTGGAACATGCCCGTTTTGCCCAGAGCCTGCAGGTGCCGCATGGCATCGTGCCGCGTAATGGCGACCTGATCCGGCTGGCGCCTGGCGCGCCGGATGTCGTCGAGCAGGTGCCTTCGGGCCGGCTGGCCATAGACGGCGACGAACTGGTGCCGGTCCAGGGAGGCGCGCTGCAGGTACGCCGCAAGCTGGCCTTCAACGGCGCCGCCTCGGTCAGCCTGGTCGTGGATGGCGAGGGGCGGTTGCAGACACGGCCACACGTAAAGCTTTCAGGCGTGGTGAACGGCGATGCCGAACTGATCGGGGCCGAAATCGCGGCCGAGATCGCTGCCGCCGTCGACCGGCTGAAACCAGGCGCCCACCGCGATGATGGCAACTTGGAACAGGCGGCCCACCGGGCCCTGCGGTCCGTGCTGAAGGGGCTGACCGGCCGCAAGCCGATCACCCAGGTGCATGTCATCCGTATGCCGGATTAGGGGCCACCTCGTGCGCTGCTGACGCAACGTCACGCCTTGCCCCCGGGCCCGGCCGGCCCCATATTGCACTGCAGAAAACGACCACAGACCGCAGGGAAACGACCGCCATGATCGGCCGCCTCAACCACGTCGCCATTGCCGTACCCAACCTTGCCACCGCCGCGGCCACCTATGCCAACACGCTCGGAGCCAAGGTCTCGGCGCCGGTCGATGAGCCCGACCATGGCGTCACGGTGGTGTTCGTCGAACTGCCCAATACCAAGATCGAGTTGCTGCATCCGCTGGGCGAGAATTCGCCCATCGCGAAGTTCCTGGCCAACAATCCTTCGGGCGGCATGCATCATGTCTGCTACGAGGTGGATGACATCATCGCCGCCCGCGACAAGCTGAAGGCCGAGGGCGCACGCGTGCTGGGCGACGGCGAGCCGAAGATCGGGGCGCACGGCAAGCCGGTGCTGTTCCTGCATCCGAAGGACTTCTGCGGCACTCTGGTCGAGATCGAACAGATCTGAGCCGGCGGTTCGGGCATGACCTGGTTCAACAACAGCATTGCCTTTGTCATCATCTACATGGTGGTGCTGTTCTGCGTGTTGCCCATCGGCGTGAAGACGCCGGACGAGGCCGGCGAGACCAAGCTGCCTGGCCAGGCCGATTCCGCGCCCGTGAATCCGCGTCTGGGCTTCAAGTTCCTGCTCACATTCGCGATCAGTTGCGTGCTGTTCGGCATCTATTTTGCGGTCGGTTATTACGACCTGCTGGGCCTGAACGACCTGCTGGGGCGTGGTCTGTAAGACAGCGCCGGTATCCGGGTATCGGAAGCTTCCGAGTCGCTACTTAAGCGGGAAAATTCTCGGGAATCGCTAAGGCGGGTCGCCAAAAAAAGAAAGGAGCAAGGACATGCCTCGCTCCGTATCCCGTCTCGCGGGTAAGTTTAAGCCTCCCCAGACTTGGGCCGCCTGTTACCAAGCGGTTGCGTATTTTCTATACCGAATGATGAAACCGGTGTCACCCGAAAAGTTATGGCTTCCTAACAAAATGGTAATAATGCGCCGCCAAGGTTGTGGGATGCGCCTGCTTGCGACCGCTGTAATTCTACCCGGCCTGCTGGTGGCCTTGTTTATGGCCTCCGGGGCCTGCGCGCAGGCCTCCCAGACCCCAAAAACACCATCCGAGTCGCCGTCAGGGACCCTGCCAACTGTGATTGTGCTGGATGCCGTCGACTGTCGCCGCCTGCTGGCCCGCCAGGGCAGCGTGACCATGCATCAGCCGGCTCCGGATGTGACCTACCAGCCGGGCCGAGACGTCGATTCCCAGGGGCGGCCGGTCGCGCCAGCCGATCTGCCGGGCAGCAATCCGTTCCCCATGGAAGGGCCCATCACCCTCGACCTGCTCATACCCCTGGAAACCCTGCTGGGCAGCCGTACGCCGCCGCGCATGGGCAAAGCCGAGACCGGTGTGGGGAAGGTGGCCATCGACCCGAAAACGGGCCGGCTGGCTTTCAACGGCCAGCCGCTGGATCCCAAGGGTGAGGATGCCTTGGCGACTGCCTGCCGCGACTATCTGGCCAAACACCAGCCGCCACGGCGCTGATCGTCCCGATCCTTGCGGGTGGTGGGCCGCGGCCTTAAAAACGCCCCAATATCCCGCCATCTCCGTTACCCCACAGGATTGTCATACCCATGCGGCTCAGCAGCTATTTCCTGCCCGTCCTCAAGGAAAACCCGAGCGAAGCGCAGATCGTCAGCCATCGGCTGATGCTGCGCGCCGGCATGATCCGGCAGACCGCCGCCGGCATCTACAGCTGGCTGCCGCTGGGTCATCGCGTGCTGAAAAAGATCGAGCAGATCGTGCGCGAGGAGCAGGATGCGGCTGGGGCCCAGGAATTGCTGATGCCGACCATCCAGCCGGCCGAGTTGTGGCAGAAAAGCGGCCGCTATGAGGATTACGGCAAGGAGATGCTGCGCATTACCGACCGTCACGAACGGCCCTTGCTCTACGGCCCGACCAACGAGGAGATGCTCACCGATATCGTGGCATCTGAGTGGAAGAGCTATCGCGACCTGCCGAAGATTCTCTATCACATACAGTGGAAATTCCGCGACGAAGTGCGCCCGCGTTTCGGCGTGATGCGTGGTCGAGAATTCCTGATGAAGGATGCCTATTCCTTCGATCTCGACCAGGCTGGTGCGCGGCGCTCCTACAACCGCATGTTCGTGGCCTACCTGCGCACCTTCGCACGACTGGGTCTGAAGGCTATCCCAATGCAGGCAGATACGGGCCCCATCGGTGGCGATCTCAGCCACGAATTCATCGTGCTGGCCGAAACCGGCGAAAGCGGCGTGTTCTGCGACAAGGCCCTGATCGAGCGCGATGTGCTGAGCGAGAAGGTCGATTACAGTTCTGACCTGCAGCCCATCGTGGATTCCTGGACTGCGCCATATGCGGCCACGGATGAAAAACACGATACAGCGCGCTTTGAGGCCCTGCCCAAAGACCGTCAGGTGGCGGCCCGCGGCATCGAGGTGGGCCATATCTTTTATTTCGGCACCAAATATTCCAAGCCGATGGGTGCGGTGGTGCAGGGGCCGGGTGGCGAAAGCATCACGCTGGAGATGGGTTCCTACGGTATCGGCGTGTCGCGTCTGGTCGGCGGTATTATCGAGGCGAGCCATGACGATAACGGCATCATCTGGCCGTTCAGCGTTGCACCTTTCCATGTCGGTCTGATCAACCTGAAGGTCGGTGACAAGGATTGCGACGCGGCCTCCGAATCACTCTATGCAAAGCTGCAGGCCGCCGGCTTCGACGTGCTGTATGACGACCGCGACGAACGCGCTGGCGCCAAGTTCGCCACCATGGATCTGATCGGCCTGCCATACCAGGTGACCATCGGTCCGCGTGGCGTGAAGGCGGGGACGGTCGAAGTGAAGAACCGTGCCACCGGCGAGAAGGAAGAGATCACCCCCGAAGCGGTGCTGAACAGGCTGGCCGCCCTGCGGGCCGCGTAATCATCCAAGGACAACGCATGCCCTTCTTTTCCAGGTTTGAGTGGATGCTGGCGCTGCGCTATCTGCGTGCGCGCCGGCAAGAGGGCTTCATCTCCGTGATCGCGGTGTTCTCCTTCCTCGGCATCATGCTGGGGGTGGCCACCCTGATCATCGTGATGAGTGTGATGAATGGATTTCGCGCCGAGTTGCTGGGCCGCATCCTGGGGCTGAACGGGCATCTCACCATCCAGCTCGAATCGCGCAACAGCCTGCCCGATTACGAATTCGTGGCCGATGCGGTGGGCAAGATGCCCGGCGTGGTGCTGGCCAATCCGATGATCGAGGGCCAGGTGATGGCGACGGCCAACAACGCGGCCGCCGGCGTGATGGTACGCGGTGTGCGCCAGGCCGACCTGATGCGGGAAGGGGCCATCGCCAAAGGTTTGCGCGAGGGTAGCCTGAGGGATTTCGAGGGTGACGATGCAGTTGCCATCGGCCACCGGCTGGCACGCAAGCTTGGCCTGCGGCTGGGCGACCAGATTACGCTGGTATCGCCGCAGAATAATACCACGCCATTTGGCAGCGTGCCGCGGCTGGTGCGCTACCGCGTGGCGGCGATCTTCGATGTGGGCATGTTCGAGTATGACTCGGCTTTCGTCTATGTGCCCTTCGAGGCCGCGCAGACCTATTTCCGCCTGCCCAATGCCGCCAGCGCGGTGGAAGTGCGGCTGGAGAATCCCGACCAGGCACGCCAGGTCGCGCGGCAGATCATGCAGCGACTGGGTCCGCAATACCGCATCTACGACTGGCAGCAGGCCAATGCTCATTTCGTCAGTGCGCTGGAGGTCGAGCGCAACGTAATGTTCCTGATCCTGACGCTGATCATCGTGGTGGCGGCCTTCAATATCATCTCCAGCATGATCATGCTGGTGAAGGACAAGGGCCGTGACATCGCCATCCTGCGCACCATGGGCACCTCGCGCGCCTCTATCATGCGTGTCTTCGTGATTGCCGGCGCCAGCATCGGTGTTCTGGGTACGACCAGCGGCTTTGCCCTCGGCCTGGCATTCTCGCTCAACATCGAGCATATCCGTCAGTTCCTGCAGAGCCTGACCGGCTGGCAGCTTTTCCCCGCCGAGATCTATTTCCTCTCGCAGCTGCCGTCCAAGGTGGATTCCACCGAGGTCGTCTATGTCGTGGCGATGGGGCTGGCGCTGTCGCTGCTGGCAACCCTGTATCCCAGCTGGCGCGCCGCCCGCCTCGATCCGGTGGAGGCGCTGCGGTATGAGTAACGTTCTGGAGCTGCAGGATATCCGCCGCACCTTCAGTCAGGGTGGCGAGACGGTCGAGGTGTTGCGTGGCGTCGAGCTGACCGTAAAAGGTGGCGAGATCGTAGCCCTGCTTGGGCCGTCAGGCTCGGGCAAGTCCACGCTGTTGCATATCGCCGGCTTGCTGGAGCGGCCGAGTTCGGGCCGCATTGTGATCGGCGGGCAGGATTGCAGCGCAATGGATGATGCCGAGCGCACGCTGACCCGCCGCCATCGCATCGGCTTCGTCTATCAGTATCACCACCTGCTGCCGGAATTCTCGGCGCTGGAAAACGCCGCCATGCCGTTGCGGGTGCGCGGCGAAAGCGCATCTGCGGCCGGTGCGAAGGCCACCGAATTGCTGACGCATTTGGGGCTGGGTCATCGCCTGAGCCATCGTCCGGCGCGGCTGTCGGGCGGCGAGCAGCAGCGCGTGGCCATAGCCCGCGCCGTGGTGGGCAGGCCCGACCTGCTGCTGGCAGACGAGCCGACCGGCAATCTGGATGAAAAGACCGCCGAGACGGTGTTCGCCGAACTGACCGGTCTGGTGCGCAACAACGGCATCGGCGCGCTGATCGCCACCCATAATATGGAGCTGGCGCGGCGCATGGACCGCATAGTTACCCTGCATGAAGGCCGGTTACGGGCAGCCTGACAATTCGCTCAGGCTGCTTTTCTGCCGGCCTCGCGCATTCGGGCCAGCCACGCTTGCCGCGTGGCATCGTTCGTACCGCCCACGTTACCGAATAGTGTTTCGTTCACGCACTTGACTCCAACAAAGCCCAGGATGTTGCGCTTGAGCAGCCGCAGGGCATGGGCGAAGAAAACCCAGCGATAGGCGAAGGCAGGCATGCCCATGGTGATCGCCACATGGGCAGTGCGCCCGGTCAGTCGCTGTTCCGGTAAGCCTTTGGCGCGATAGGCGAAGGCGAAACCGGGCCGCAGCACCTGCTCGAAAAACGCCTTCAGCATTGCCGGCATGTCGCCGAGCCAGAGCGGAAACATCACCAGCAGATGCTCGGCCCAGGCAATGGCGTCCTGCGCCTCGGTCAACGCGCCAGACGGCAAACCATGCTCGAAGTCCGACTGGCTGCGCAGATAAGGTATATCGAGCGTGGCGATATCGATGCGCCGGATTTCATGCCCCGCCGCCTGCGCGCCATCGGCATAGGCCTCGGCCAGCACCCGGCAGAGCCGGTCATGCGACGGATCGGGATGGCCCAGCAGGATCAGAATGCGTTTGCCCATACCTGCAAACTGCCCCATGGCATGACCGCCTGCCTTGATCTGTATCAGGGCCGGACCACACACCGGTTGCCGCCGCGTCATGGGAATGTGGCAATTGCGCCGGTACGAGAAGGGCTTAGGATTTCCTCGATAAACGGAGGAAACCATGAGCCAGCCACAGATCGTCCTGCTCACCCATGTGAAGCATTTTATCGGCCCGACCGCGGTACATCGCCTGGTGCGCGAGGGGATGACGGTGGTCTGTCATGACATGACCTTCGCCGATCCGGCCGTGCGCGAGGCTTTCCGGGCCGATTTGCCCGGCGCGGAAGTCTGCGCCGCCACGGCACCCGCCGATCTGGTTGCTGAAGTCGTCGGCCGTTTCGGCCGGCTGGACGCACTGGTTTCCAACGATCCCTATCCAGCGGTGCGCGCCGCCGTCGACGAAGCGGACCCAGACGAGTTCCGCCGCGCCATCGAGGCCCTGATGGTCTGGCCCTATACGCTGATCGGTCGGGCGGCGGCACAGATGAAGGCGCAGGATGGCGGCCGTATCCTGATTGTCTCGTCAGCCGCACCGCTCACCGGCATCCCGAATTATTCGATGTATGCCATTGCGCGCGGCGGCGCCAATGCCATGGTGCCGACACTGTCGAAGGAACTGTCGCGCTGGAACATCCCGGTCAACGCAATCGCCCCCAACTACATCAAGAACCCGGATTACTTCCCACCCGAACTGCTGGCCAACAAGGAGGCCGTGGCCAAGATGGTGAAGAATATCCCGCTCGGTCGCCTGGGCGAACCGGAGGAGGTGGCCGAACTGGTTGCGCTGTTCGCCAGTGGCCGCTGCGGTTTCGTTACCGGCCATGTCATTCCCATCGCCGGCGGCTGGGCGTAGGAGCTATTTAGCCGGCGCGTTTGCCTGCTTCGGCTTTGTCGGCAGGGTCATCGCTAATACCCCGATAAAGACACAGACAAAGCCGATCCAGGCGGTAGGACCAAGGCTTTCGCCCAGGAAAAGCACGCCGATGCCCACGCCTATGGGCACGCGCAGATAGGCCTGCGCCGTGGTGCCGACCGAACCCAGGGTATGGATCAGCCGGAAGTAGATGGCGAAGGCCAGCGCGGTGGAAAATACCGACAGGCCGAACAGGGCTAGGATCGAGCTTGTGGAGGGCTCCAGCGTCCATGGTCGGTCGATGATCAGGCTGGCCGGGATCAGCAAGGCCGTACCGCAGAGCAGCGAGCCGGCTGCCGGTACCAGAGGATCGAGGCCCTTGAAATTGCGACCGAAGATCGCCGCGCCGGCATAGCTGATGGTAGCAGCGATGATGGCGAGCTGCGAGATCAGTTCGCGGCCCAGACCATTCAATGCCTGCAGGCCGACGATCAGGCAGATGCCAGCCATGCCGGCAATCACCCCGAACAGTTTGCGTACTGTTGTCGGCTCGTGGCGGGTGATTGCCACGGTCAGCAGGAAGGCAAAGATTGGTGTGGTTGAATTCAGGATCGCCGCCAGTCCGGCATCGACGCTGTATTCCGCCCAGGCGATCAGGGTGAAGGGCACCACGCTGTTGAGGCAGGCCTGGAACAGAAAGCGTTTCCAGGTTTCGCGGTCATGCGGCAGGTGGATGCCGCGCAGTTGCAGGATCGCCAGCAGCAGCAGGCTCGCGATCAATGTGCGGGCTGCGATCAGCGTCACTGGCGGGATGGTGGCGATGCCAAGCTTGATGAAGGTGTAGGACGCACCCCACAGGGTCGCCAGGGCGGCGAGCAGGGCATATTCGACGGCGGGATTGGAACGGAGGTCGGACATCGGGCCTAAAGGGAATCGGAAGGGGTGGGGATCAGACTGCCATGCCGGGCAGGGCCTGTCGTCATACCATGCTACGGGCCTGGCCGAAGCATGGCGCGATCATTCAATACGGCCTCGCCGTTTGCCCGCAGAATACGGCATCCAAGCCTGGAGGATGCCATGCAATTATCCGTTAACGGTCGCCCTGTTGCCATCCCGGATGCCCGGGCAGGTGATCCGCTCTTATGGATCTTGCGCGAGGAACTGGGACTGGTCGGCACGAAATTCGGCTGTGGCCAGGGCCTGTGCGGGGCCTGCACGGTGCATGTCGGCGGTGCGGCGGTGCGTAGCTGCCAGATCGCTGTGGCCGATGCGGCAGGACAGGCGATTGTCACTATCGAGGGACTGGCCGGGGACGATGGCATTCTGCATCCGGTGCAGCAGGCCTGGATCGAGGAAAGCGTGCCGCAATGCGGCTACTGCCAGGCCGGACAGATCATGTCGGCAGCCGCGCTGCTGCAGGCGACACCACGTCCGGACGATGCCACCATCGATGCCGCGATGGCCGGCAATCTGTGCCGCTGCGGCACCTATGCGCGCATCCGCAAGGCGATCCAGGCGGCCGCAAAAAAACTTGAGCAGCAGCCATGAGACCTCTGTCGCGCCGGCTACTGCTCAAGCGCACAGCCCGCGTTGCGGCTGGTGTCACGGTGTTTGTCGCGGCGCCGGCCTGTGCCTTCAATCCTCTGCCAGCCATGCCGACCCGCAGCATGCCGGAGGCCGGGGCTCGGCAGGCCTGGCTGCGGCTGCTGCCCGATGGTCGCGTGCGGCTGTTTCTACCGCGCCAGGAAATGGGCCAGGGTGTCAGCATCGCCCTGCGCCAGATCGTCGCCGAGGAACTGGATTGGGATATTGACCGCGTGGAAATTGAGCTGCCGGATACAGCATCCATCGCTCCGGTCAAATCCACGGTGGGTAGCGACAGCCTGAAAGATTTTGCCGAGCCGGTGGCGCGCGCTGCCGCTTTGGTGCGCGAGCATGTTAAGAGTGGCGCCGGTGGCGCCGAAATCAGCGACCGTGGCCAGCCGGTGTCCCTGCGCAGCTTCCGCCGCAATGATGCCCGTCGTCATGTCGGCATCGGTCTGCCAACCGAAAAAATCGAAAGCATTGTGACCGGCGCGCCACTCTTTGCCGGCGACATCCGCCTGCCAGACCTGCTGTTCGGCATGGTACTGCCGGTCGGAGCAACTATTTCAGGACTGGGCGATGAGGTGCGACTGGTAACTCTTCACGATGGGCGTAGTGGCCTTTTATCTGCTTATCCGGCCGCGTTGCATGCTGCAGCAGCACGGATCGAACGGGATGGTACGGGGCAACCGATGCCGGCAGTGGATATCGATGCCGTTGAGCGAGGCGGCGGCCCCGAGCATAGCCTGCGGGGCGATGCGGTGAATGCCGATGCTTCCTGGACGCTGGATCGACGTTACGACATACCCTTCGCGGCCCACACCGCCATCGAACCACGCAGTGCGGTGGCGCAATGGCATGCCCCGGACGCTGCCGTGCGGCTGGAAATCTGGACCGGAACGCAGGACGCATTCTTCGTGCGCGAAACCCTGGCGCGACAATTGAGCCTGCCAACGGAAAAAGTGCTGGTCCATAGCTGTCGTATCGGCGGGGGCTTCGGCGCCCGCACAATAGTGCGACAGGAACTGGAAGCCGCTTTGCTGGCACAGTCAGCCGGTCGGCCAGTGAAGGTGCAATGGAGCCGCGCCATGGAATTCAGCGACGGTTTTCACCGCCCGCCATCCTCGCACCGTATCCGGGCCCGACTGGATTCCAATGGCCGTATCGCGGACTGGTGGCATGGTTTCTGTTCCGGCCATGTCATTTTCACCTCGGCCGCCATGCCGCGCTGGATGCAACTGGCCACCAGCCTGGTGAAGGATCCCGGGGTGGCGCGGGGTGCTGTGCCTGTCTACGCATCGACACGCATGCGGGTGGAATTTTCCGATATTCGTCTGCCTGTCGATACCGGTCCATGGCGTGGTCTGGGTGCCGGACCAAATGGTTTTGCCATTGAATCCGCCATGGACGAACTGGCCGGCTTGGCCGGGCGGGATCCGCTGCAATTCAGATTGGTAAATCTCGATCCGCAGCACATGCGGCTGAAAGCTTGCCTGGAGCGGGTGGCAGACATATCAGGCTGGACGACGCGACCGCGCTCCGGCTCAGGCTTTGGACGAGGCATCGCTTGTGGCATCTACAAGGAAAGCAGTTATGCCGCTGTGGTGGCAGATGTGTCCGTGGCTGCCGATGGTGCGGTGCGGGTGATGCATCTGTATTGTGCGCAGGATAGCGGTCTGGTGGTGAATCCCGATCAGGTACGGGCTCAGATCGAGGGCAATCTGGTCTGGGGGATCGGCATGATACTAAGCGAGAAACTGCCGATTGAGGATGGCCGGGTGGCCGCCTATAGTTTTGCCGATTACACCATTCCAACCATGGATGCCGTGCCGGTGATCGACATTGTCCTGATCGAACCAGCGGGTGTCTTGCCTAGCGGCGCCGGAGAGACCGCAATGGTGGCAGTGGCGGCAGTGGCGAATGCCATCGCGGCAGCCACCGGCCGGCGTGTGACGACGCTGCCCTATCGTCCACAAACGCCAGCCTGATACCGTGAGCGATTATGCCAGCGCCGCCTTCGTCGGCCTGATCCTGCGCCAGATGGCGGTGGCAGGCATTCCGGTGCCGCAGGAACTGTCGCCGGGGCCATCGCCGGGCGGACCACCTATGGCATCTCTCGACCTGAAACGGCAGTTACTGGCCAATGCCTGCACTGTGGCGGGGCCGGGTTTTGTGCTGCAGGTCGGGCAGGGTATCCATGCCATACCCAGTGATCCAACTCTGGATGCGCTGCGCCGGGCAGTGGATGCTACCGACCTCCTCGACCGCTGGTGCCGGTTGGAGAAATACCATCATTCCCACCATCGTGTACGCGTTTTAAAGGCTGGCGAGCGGGAGATGCGACTCAGTCACGTATCGCTGCGCACGACGCCGCCCGGGCCGCTGGAGAATCTGGCAGTGCTCGGGTTGCTGGCGGCTCTGCTTCAGGCCATCGGTTGCAGCGGCCTGGATATCGATCTCGGTCATGCCTCGGATTGTGTTGCTGCAATGCGCGAGGGCCATATCGTGCTTGCGGCGCAGGCGATTGGTACCCTGCCAACGGCAAAATGGCATATACGCTGGCGCGATCTGCGCCGGGAAGATCGTATCCAGCCGCCGCCCCTGCAGCCCAACCTGCCGGATCGGCTTTATACCCTGTTCGACGACGACCCGGTTCGCCATTGGCCGATTGCGGAGGCCGCTGCAGCCATGGCGATGTCGTCGCGCAAGTTGCAAAGACTATTACAGACACACGGGGCGTCATACTCCGGCATCCTGCGCGATGCGCGTGTCCGTCGTTCGGCGAGGATGATGCTTGAAACGTCGGCCAGCCTGGCCGAGATCGGCTATGCCGCCGGCTTTGCCGACCAGGCGCATTTCACGCGTGAATTCCGCCGCATCCTCGGCGCCAGCCCGGCGGAATGGCGTCGCGTGGCGACCGGCGCCTGATCCTTCAGCGCCGCCGCGCCCGCCAGTCCCCGCGGCTCTGGCCCCACAATTCGGTATCGATGTTGATCGGGGCTGGCAGGCGGCTCTTACGCAGCCAGCGCGATCCCAGGCGCTGGGCCACTTTCTGCGAATTCACATTTTCCGGCACGATGCAGTGGATCACATCGCTCCAGCCCAGATGTTCGAATGCCCAGTCGATGGCTGCCGTAGCCCCCTCGGTGGCATAGCCCTTGCCCCAGGCGTCACGTACCAGGGACCAGCCCACCTCGGGGCCCGGCCAGCCCTCCGGCCGCCATGGCCCCACCCGGCCGATCCAGCGGCCGCTGGCCTTTTCGATCACCGAAAACATGGCAAAGCCATCGATCTGCCAGGCGCCGGCCATGATGCAGAGGCTGCGCCAGGCTATCGGTCGTTCCTGGACCCCGCCCAGATGCTTTTGGCTCTCCGGATCGGCCATGAAAGCCGCCCAGGCATCCAGATCGGTAGCCATGGGCGGGCGCAGGATCAGGCGTTCGGTTTCGAGGGTAATGGTCATGGGCGAGGCTTATGCCATCCTGTGGGGTCGGGGGAAACCATAACCGCGAGTTTCTGGATGTTGGACAGCGTTTTCCAGCGTGCGGCGTGAAATACCATATCTGGCTTGTCCATCTCTGGTTTTTTCCGGTTCGTTCGCCTAGGGCTGGGATTCGTCCGCAAGCGTTCTGCCGACGGCCAGCAGGAACCGGCACTTATCCACAAGATATTGGGAATCAACGCGAATCCGTCATACTCCCAATGGGATTCGGATTCCTTGCGTTCTGGTTTCCGCCACCTAGGTCGCGTATCGTATTTCGCGAACGAGAATCGAAAATCGCCATGAGCTTCGCTGACTTTGTCCATCTGCGTGTCCATACCGCCTATTCGCTGACCGAGGGGGCGATCCGGCTGCCCAAACTGGCCGAGTTGTGCGTGAAGCTGCGCATGCCCGCCGTGGCGATCACCGACACCAACAACCTGTTCGGCGCCCTGGAGGGCTCGAAGGAACTGGCTGGCAAGGGCATACAGCCGATCATCGGCTGCCAGCTCAGCCTGGCCCGGGCCGACCAGGCCCAGGCCGGTTTCGGCAAGTCGCTGAAGAAACCAGATCCCGACCGCATCGTGCTGCTGGCCCAGAATGCCGACGGCTATGCCAATCTGATGCAGCTTTCCACCAAGGCATACCTGGAACCGCCGCCGGGCGAGGCGGCGCAGGTGGGCTGGGCCGATCTGGAAAAATGCAGCGAAGGCCTGATCTGCCTGAGCGGTGGACCCGGCGGTCCCATCGCGCGGCTGCTGTCGGAAGGTCAGACCGATGCCGCGCGCCAGCAGCTAGAGGCGCTCAAACGCATCTTTCCCGGGCGGCTCTATGTCGAATTGCAGCGCCATGGCTGGGCCATCGAGGCCAAGACCGAGCCGGGCCTGCTGGATCTGGCCTATGCGCTGGACCTGCCGCTGGTGGCGACCAACGACTGCTATTTCCCCGACGAGAGCATGTATGAGGCGCATGACGCGCTGCTCTGCATCGCCGAGGGCACTTATGTGGGCGAGCAGAATCGCCGTCGGGTCACACCCGATCACCGTTTTAAATCGGCCGAGGAAATGCGCGTGCTGTTCGCCGACTTGCCCGAAGCGGTCGACAACACACTGGTTATCGCGAAACGCTGTGCCATCAAGGCCGAGGAGCGCAAGCCGATTCTGCCCAGTTTCGGCAGCGCCGGCGAGTCCGAGGCGGATACCTTGCGCCGTATGGCCCGCGAGGGACTCGAACTGCGATTGAAGCAGATCGGTGTGAGCGGGGATGCGGCCAAGCCCTATTACGAACGTCTCGAATTCGAATGTGAGACGATCATCAATATGAAGTTCCCCGGCTACTTCCTGATCGTGGCCGACTTCATCCAATGGGCCAAGCGCAACAACGTGGCCGTGGGGCCGGGGCGTGGCTCGGGTGCCGGTTCGGTGGTGGCCTGGGCGCTGACCATCACCGATCTCGATCCACTGCGCTTTGGCCTGCTGTTCGAGCGCTTCCTCAACCCTGAGCGCGTATCGATGCCCGACTTCGATATCGATTTCTGCCAGGAGCGGCGGGAAAAGGTGATCGAATACGTGCAGCAGAAATACGGCGCCGCGAACGTCGCCCAGATCATCACGTTCGGCAAGCTGCAGGCCCGCGCCGCGCTTCGGGACGTCGGCCGCGTGCTGCAACTGCCGCTGGGCCAGGTGGACCGCATCTGCAAGCTGGTGCCCAACAATCCGGCCAATCCGGTGACGTTGGCTCAGGCAATCAAGGACGAAGTGCGTCTGCGTGAGGAACGCGACCGCGACGAAGCCGTGGCGCGCATGATGGATATCGCGCTCAAACTGGAAGGCTTGTACCGTAACGCCTCGACTCATGCCGCAGGCGTGGTGATCGGCGACCGCCCGCTGGTGGAGCTTGTGCCGCTCTATCGCGATCCGCATGCCAGCATGCCGGCGACGCAGTTCTCGATGAAATACGCCGAGGCCGCCGGCCTGGTGAAATTCGACTTCCTAGGCCTCAAGACGCTGGACGTGCTTGAGAAGGCTGTCGAGCTGATCCGCAAAAAAGGCGTGCAGATCGACCTGGCCGCTATTCCGCTGGCCGACCAGCCAACCTTCGAGCTGCTTGGCCGGGGCGATACGGTGGGTGTGTTCCAGCTCGAAAGTTCGGGCATGCGCGACATGCTGCGCAACATGAAGCCTGATGCTTTCGAAGACATCATTGCCCTGGTTGCGCTCTATCGCCCGGGCCCGATGGAAAACATCCCGAGCTATATCGCCCGCAAGCACGGCAAGGAAAAGCCCGATTACCTGCATGAATGGCTCAAGCCGGTGCTGGAAGAGACCTACGGTGTCATCATCTACCAGGAACAGGTGATGGAAATCGCCAAGGTGCTGGCCGGGTATTCGCTGGGCGAAGCTGACCTGCTGCGCCGCGCCATGGGCAAGAAGATCAAAGCCGAGATGGACGCGCAGAAGGAGCGCTTCGTGACCGGCGCGAAGGAAAAGGGCGTCGATCCCGACCGTGCCGCCTTCATCTTCGAACTGGTGGAAAAGTTCGCTGGCTATGGCTTCAACAAGAGCCACGCGGCCGCCTATGCTCTGGTGGCCTGGCAGACCGCCTATCTGAAGGCGAATTTCCCGGTCGAATTCATCGCTGCCTCGATGACCCTCGATCTATCCAATACCGACAAGCTGAATGTCTTCCGCCAGGAATGCGCACGCCAGGCCATCGCCCTGCTGCCGCCCGATGTGAACCGTTCCGAAGTCGAGTTCTCGGTCGAATACGAAAAGTCCGAAAAGGGAGCGATCCGCTATGCGCTGGCTGCCGTGCGCAATGTCGGCATCGCGCCGATGGGCCAGATCGTGGAGGAGCGCAAGTCCGGCGGTCCGTTCAAGTCACTGTTCGACTTTGCCGGCCGGGTCGACCCCTCCGCGCTGAACAAGCGCATGCTGGAAAACATCGCCAAGGCCGGCGCTTTCGACGGACTGGAGAAAAACCGTTCCAGGATGCTGGCCGGGCTGGAGACGCTGATCCGCTACGCCCAGAGCAAGGCGGAAGAGCGCGCCTCCAACCAGGTGTCGCTTTTCGGAGGCGGCAAGACGGAAGAACGGCTGCCCAAGCTGCCCGAGGGCGAGACATGGACGCCGATGGAGCAGCTTGCCAAGGAATTCGAGGCGATCGGCTTCTACCTCTCTGCCCATCCGCTCGATGCCTATCAGGCCACGCTCAACCGCGTAGGCGTGAAACGGTATGCCGACATGCTCAAGCTTCTGCATTCCGGCGACCAGGTCTTCAAGGTGGCCGGCACGGTGATTTCCAAACAGGAACGCACCTCGCAGAAGACCGGCAACCGTTTCGCCTTCGTGCAATGCTCGGATGCCTCGGGCATGTTCGAGGTGATGCTGTTCTCCGAGGTGCTGGCGCAGTACCGCGACCTGTTGGAGGCCGGTGCGAATATCGTCTGGACGCTGACCGCGCGGGCCGATGGCGAACAGCCGCGCCTGAGCGCCCAGAAGGCCGAAAAACTGGACGACGTGGCCGCCCGTGCCGCCGCCGGCATCCGCATCATGGTGGAGAACGACAAGCCCTTCGCCCAGATCAAGGGCCTGCTCGACAAGGCCGGGCGTGGCAAGGGCCAGGTGCTGTTGGGCCTGAAGCTGGATGGAGCGGACCTGCCGGGTGGCGTGGAAGCCGATATCAAGCTGCCCAGCGGCTATGCCATCAATCCGACCATCCGCCACCAGATCCGTGTGCTGCCGGGTGTGGTGGAGGTTTATGATATTTAAGAGCACCGCATGAATCAGGTTCAACCCCAGGCTATTCACCGCAAGGATTACCGCGCGCCGGATTACCGCATCGAGAGCGTCACACTCGAATTCGACCTGGTGCCCGATGCCACGGTGGTGAAATCCAGATTGAGCATGGCGGCGGTTAATTCGGGCGCGCCGCTGGTGCTGGATGGCGAAGACCTGGAACTGCATTCGCTCAGGCTTGACGGTCGTGCGCTGGCGCCTGGCGAATATGTGCTGGCCGAGCGCACGCTCACCATTCAGAATCCACCGGCCAGGTTCACGCTGGAGATTGAGACGCAGATCAACCCGAAGGGCAACACGCAGCTTTCGGGCCTGTACCAATCCAGCGGCAATTACTGCACTCAATGCGAGGCGGAAGGTTTCCGCCGCATCACCTATTTCCTCGACCGACCGGATGTGATGACGACCTATCGTGTCACCATCCGTGCTGACCGCAAGGCCTGCCCGGTGCTGCTGTCCAACGGCAATCTGGTGGAGGAGGACGCGCTGCCCGATGGCCGACATTATGCCGTTTGGCGCGACCCGTTCCCGAAACCCTGCTATTTGTTCGCGCTGGTGGCCGGTGATCTGGCCTGCAACGAGGATACCTTCATCACGCAGAGCGGCCGTCAGGTTAGGTTGCGCATCTTCACCGAGCACGGCAAGGCAGCACGCAGTTCCTATGCCATGGATGCGCTGAAACGCTCCATGCGCTGGGACGAAACCCGCTTTGGCCTGGAATACGACCTGGAGCTTTTCAACATCGTTGCCGTCAGCGACTTCAACATGGGCGCGATGGAGAACAAAAGCCTCAATGTCTTCAATGATCGCTATATCCTGGCCGATCCGGAAACCGCCACCGACGGCGACTTTGCCGCAATCGAGGCCGTGGTGGCGCATGAGTATTTTCATAACTGGACCGGCAACCGCATCACCTGCCGCGACTGGTTCCAACTCAGCCTGAAGGAAGGCCTGACGGTCTTTCGCGATCAGGAATTCTCATCCGACATGCGCTCGCGGCCGGTGAAGCGCATCCAGGATGTGCGTAATCTGCGAGCCCGCCAGTTTCCTGAGGATGCCGGCCCGCTGGCACATCCGATCCGGCCCGACAGCTACATCGCCATCGACAACTTCTATACCGCCACGGTTTATGAGAAGGGCTCTGAAGTCATCCGCATGATGCATACCCTGTTGGGCGAGGATGGCTTCCAGAAGGGCATGAAGCTCTATGTCGAGCGGCATGACGGCGAGGCGGCGACCTGCGACCAGTTTCTGGCAGCCATGGCCGATGCCACTGGCGCCGATCTGGAGCAGTTCCGTCTGTGGTATTCCCAGGCCGGCACGCCGGAACTGCGGGTCGAGGGGCATTACGATGCGCAGAATGGGGATTACGTCTTGACTGTGACACAGGATTGCCCACCCACGCCGGGCCAGCCTGTGAAACAGCCGATGCATATTCCGCTACATGTCGGCCTGCTGGATGAGCAGGGGCAGGATATTCTCCTGCGCCTGGAAAATGAGACGGCCTTGCCCCAGCGGGGCGGACGCGTACTGTCACTGACTGCGCCGAGGCAAACCTTCCGCTTCCGGGGCGTGCCGCAGCCGTGCGCGCTGTCGCTCAATCGCGGCTTCTCAGCGCCGGTGAATATCAGGGTGAACCAGAGCGGCGCGGAGCGCGCCTTCCTGATGGCACATGATTCCGATGCCTTCGCGCGCTGGGAAGCCGGCCAGCAATATGCCACTGACCTGCTGCTGCGGCGCGTGGCAGACCCGTCCAATTCGTTCGATCCGGCTTATGTTGCGGCCATTGGCCAAATTCTGCGCGATACCGGTCTGGAACCAGCCTTTACGGCTGAGGCCATCACGCTGCCCGGCGAGGATTATGTTGCTGACCATATGGCGGTAATCGATGTCGAGGGGATCCACAAAGCCCGCCGTGCGTTGCGTCGCCTGATTGCCGAGAGCCACCGTGATCTGCTGCTGGAAATCTATGACGCCAACCGCGTGCCCGGACCCTACAGCCCCGATGCCGGGCCGGCCGGCAAGCGCGCGCTGAAGAATGCCGTGCTGTCGCATCTTTCCGAACTGGCTGCAGACCAGCGTAGTATTTTGGATCGTATCGCCGGCCAGTATCGCGATGCCGACAATATGACCGACCGCATGGCCGCTCTGCGCCTTCTGGTGGATATCGATGTTCAAGAGCGACAGGCCGCGCTGGACGATTTTCATAAGCGTTTCCGCGACGACGCGCTGGTGCTCGATAAATGGCTGGCGCTGCAGGCAATATCGGTTTTGCCGGATACGCTGGAGCGCGTCAGGGGGCTGCTGAAACATCCCGCCTTCTCGATGCAGAAGCCCAACAAGGTGCGGGCGCTGATCGGCAGCTTTACGGCGAATGCGCTGCGATATCATGCCGCCGATGGCTCCGGATATGCCTTCCATGCCGATCGGATCATCGAGCTCGATCCGATCAATCCGCAGGTGGCCGCCCGTCTGCTGGCGCCGCTGGGCCGGTGGCGGCGCATCGACCATGACCGGCAGAGGAGGATGAGGGCGGAGCTGGAGCGCATTCTGGCCGTTCCGAAACTCTCTCGCGAGACTTATGAGATCGCCTCGAAGTCGCTGGCCGGATGAGGCCGCAAAAGCCGGATAGCGGTCACGGGCTCTGAACCGCTAACCCGGCAGGTATGACATTCATTCCTGCCGACTCCGCTTTCCGCCGCCTGTGGTTTGCCAACCTTGCCGCCAATGGCGCCGAGCAGCTTGCCCTGGCCGCTATTCCCCTGATGGCCGCGCTGGCACTGAACGCAACGCCCGAACAGATGGGCGGGCTTACGGCCTTTCAGACCCTGCCATACCTGCTGTTTTCGCTTTTGGCCGGAATCTGGGCCGACCGGTTCCCGCGACACTGGCTGATGGCCGGGGCGGAAGCCGTCCGTGCCGTTTTGCTACTGTGGCTGCCATTGCTGGCGCTGGCCGGTTGGCTGGACCTGGTGGCGTTAGCCGCTATCGGCTTTGTGCTGTCGGCATCCACCGTGCTGTTCAATGTCTCGGCCCAGGCCTATTTGCCGGCACTGGTGGGCCGCGAGTCACTGGCCAGAGCGAATGCCCGGCTGGAATTTGCCCGCGCCGCTGCGGTCTTCCTGGGACCAGGCCTGGCCGGAATGGTTGCAGGCTGGACCTCGCCGGCTACGGCGCTTGCAGTCTCGGGCATCACTTCCGCACTGGCAGCCTGGTTGCTTGTTGCGCCAGCGATGCGTCGCGACCAGTCGAAGATGCAAACAGGTCTGCCGCTCGGCCGGGCACTCGCTGAAGGTTTTCTTCTGGTCTGGCGCCATCCGCTGCTGCGTGCGATAGCCGGCTGTGCCATGGCCTGGAATTTCAGTTGGTTCGTGCTGATGGCCGTTCTGGTGCTGTTTGCCATAAACGAATTGGGGCTCAGCCCGGCACAGATCGGCTTCGCCCTAGGCACGCAGGGGCTTGGCATGCTTTTGGCGGCATCCTGCCTGCCGGCCATCCATGCCCGGCTGCGGTTGGGGCCTATGATCCTGCTTGGACCTACGATGTCGGTGCTTGCCGCCCTGTGTGTCGGCGGCGCAACCATTTTGCACGGTTCAATGGCCTATGGCGCGATTTGTGCCGGTTTCTTCCTGTTCGGCTTCGGCCCGATGCTATGGACCATTGGCCAGACCAGTCTTCGGCAAGCCATTGTGCCCGCACGGTTGATCGGCCGCGTCAGCGCGATGCAGCAGGTGGCGACGCTGGGCATGAGGCCTCTCGGCGCATTGGCGGGGGGGTGGGTCGGCGGAGAATATGGATTGGCGGCCACGATCTGGCTGGCTGTTGCCGGCTATGGCGTGCAGTTGGCGATCATTCTGATGTCGCCTATGCCGCGCCTGAGCGAACTGCCTGAAGCGATGACGGAAGAAACCGCCTAGCCCGGCAGCTTGAAACCGATGGCGCCGCGCAGATCGGCGCCTTCCAGATCGGCGCCACGAAGATCGGCATTGGTCAGGTCTGCATCCAGAAAGGAGCAGCCGCGCAGATTGGCGCTACGCAGGTCGGCCAAGGTCAGGATCGAACGGTTGAATACCGCGCCTTCCAGATCGGCGCCCTGGAACTTGGTCTGAGTGAGATTGCATTCTTGCAGGCTCGCGGCCTGGCGCCGATGCTTGGCTCCGGAGATGCTGACCGGCGACATCTTGGCGCCGCGGAAATCGGCATTGGTCATGATGGCGCGGTCGAATTTAGCACCCTGCAGATTGCAAGTGGCGAAATTGGCATTCAGCATCATGGCGCCGCGTAGATCGGACAACACAAAACGCGATCCGGAGAAGTCTGTGTTCCGCAGGATAGCGTATGAGAAATCGCCGGCGGAGAAATTGATCTGGGTGAGCTTGAGGTCGGAAAGGTCATAGCGGCTGAAATCTACCCGCATGCCCTGCTTGCCAAGGGTCTCGATCCAGGTCAGGTGTTCGCGCACGATGAATTGCAGCGAGCGGTCCAGGCTGTCCAGGCTGCGTGGCATGATCGCCTTGGTAACGTCGGCGTCGCGCAGGTCGATCGGACGAAAATAGGCAGCCGTCAGGTCGGCGCCCTCGAAATTGGTTTCGTTCAGCACGGCGCCGGCCAGGACCGAGCCGTGCAGTACGCAATGCGACAGATTTGAGCCAGTGAGATCTGCGCCGGTGAACAGGCAACCGGCTAGGTTGGAGCCAGATAGATCGGCGCCGTTCAGCTTGGCATTGGAGAAGTTGCAGTTACTGAGGTCAGTGTTGCGACCGACCACCTTGCCCAGCTTGGCTGAAGTCAGGTTCGCGCCGGCCATCTTGGCATTGTCTATCGACGTGGCGCGCTTCAGCACAGCGATCAGGTTGCCATCCTCGTCAGGCCGCAGCAGCACGCCATCGCGGATATCGGCATTGGTCAGGTTGGCGCTTTCCAGATTGGCATTACGCAGGTTCACGCCGCGCAGATCCGCCTTGGTCAGGTCGGCACGTCGGAAATCGGCACCCTGCAGGTCCGCAGCAAAAAACGATGAGCCGACCAGTACCGCGTGGCTGAAATCGGCGTAGTTCATCTTGCTGCCAACGAAGTCAGCCGAGGTCAGTTCCTTGCCGCTGAAATCTATACGGGAGGCGTCGCGGAAATGCAGCACCATGCGTTTCCCGCCGCGTACTCCGCGCACGTAATTGGCGTGGTTTTCGAACAGCTCGTCGATTTCGTACTGGGCAATGACCTTGACGGGGTTATTCATACGGGCCGCTTCATCCAATCTGCGGCCGGTAGCCTAGCACAGGAGGCGGTGGTCACGACAATCCTCATGACAGGTTGACACCGGTGGCGCCGGTGAAATCGGCTCCGCTCACCTCGGCATCACGCAAATCGGCACCGGTCAGGTCGGCGCCGCGGAAATTTGCCCCTCTCAGGTTGGCATCGCGCAGATCGGCATGCATCAGAATGCTGCGCGAAAGGTTGGCGCCCTCCAGGTCGCAGGTGCTTAAGTTGGCCTGGCTCAGGTTGGCGTTTTCCAGATTTGCCTGCCAGCGCTTGCCATGCATTGACGAAATCGGCATCGGACTGAGCTTTGCGCCGCGGAAGTTGCTGCCGATCAGATTGGCGCCAGAAAACTTCACGCCCCGAAGATCAGTGCCAGCGAATTGCGCATTCAACAGCATGGCATCGCTGAAATCGCACATGGTCAGTGTCGCGCCGCCGAAATCAGCCTCGACAAGTGTCGACTGCACGAACAATGCAGCGGAAAGGTCGATTTGGGCGAGTTTGACGCCTGACATGTCGATGCGGCTGAAATCGGCGCGTTGGCCTTTCGCACCCAGGGAATCTGCCCAGGCCAGATGTTCGCGCAGGATGATCTGCAGCGGTTTTTCGAGGTCGGCTATCAACTTGGGTAGAAGGGCGCCGCTCATGCGCGCATCGCGCATTTCGCTGGTGCGGAAGAATGCTCCCGCCAGATCGGCCCCTTCGAAGCGCGTTCCATTCAGCATCGCACCAGCCAGAACGGCGCCAGACAGCGTACACCCGCTCATGTTCGTATTGGTCAGGTCTGCGCCGACAAAGATCGCTCCACGCAGATCGGAATTCGACAGGTCGGCATCCACCAGCCGCGCATTGGCCAGATTGGCATGGGTTAGGTCTGCCTGCTGGCTCATGATACGGCCGAGTTTGGCACCCACCAGCTTGGAGTGGGTCATCTGCGCCTTTTCGGTCACCGCGCCTCCAACGGCGATCGGCACCAGATTCCCATCCTCATCCGGCTTGAGGAGGCGTCCGTCACGAAGGTCCGCGCCGGAAAGATCGGCAAATTCCAGGATGGCGCCGCGCAGAATTGCGCCGCGCAGATCCGAGCGGGTGAGGTCAGCCGACGATAGGTCGGCATTCTCCATCACGGCCCCATAAAAATTGGCTCGGGTCAGCTTGGCAAACTTGAATATGGTGGCACGGAATACGCCGCCCACCATATTCGCCTCGCGCAAGTCACGGTTGGCGAAATTCAGGCCGGATGCATCGCGGAATTGCAGATTCAGACGGGTTCCACCCCGCATCCCGCGGGCAAAACGCTCATGGCTCACCAGCAAGGGGTCGAGGTCTTTTTGCTGGATTACCGAGTCTGACATGGCCGGCATATCATCATGCCGCTGCGCCGGGCGCCAGTATCCGATTGTCAGAACACTGAAAAATCATATGGTTAACACATGGGTGGAACGGCCGGGCGGCGTTGGAGGCCTTTCTTGCATCCAGCAGCTTGCGCCGGAACCGCGAACCGGGTAAAAGCGCGGCGCTTAAACCCACACGCAGGCTTGCGCAGCCTTGGGGGAGACATTCCCATTGCCGCGTTCCGGTGTCCTAGCCCCGAGAGGGGCAAAGACGACGTCTGCGGAGGCCCAACCGGAAAAGGACAGAGGATGACCCTGCCGACCTTTACCATGCGTCAGCTGATCGAAGCTGGCGTTCATTTCGGCCACCAGACCCATCGGTGGAACCCGAAGATGAAGTCGTATCTCTTCGGAGAACGCAACAATATCCACATTATCGACCTGCAGCAGAGCGTTCCGCTTCTGCACCGCGCCCTGCAGGCCGTGCGCGATACCGTCGCCGGCGGCGGCCGGGTGCTGTTCGTCGGCACCAAGCGTCAGGCCTCCGAGGCGATTGCCGAGGCCGCCAAGAAGTGTGGCCAGTATTACGTCAATCACCGCTGGCTTGGCGGCATGCTGACCAACTGGAAGACCATCTCCCAGTCGATCAAGCGTTTGAAGGAACTGGAAGAACTTCTCTCGGCCGAGCAGAACACCGCAGGTCTGACCAAGAAGGAAGTCCTGAACCTGACCCGCGAGCGCGAGAAGCTGGACCGTGCGCTGGGCGGCATCAAGGACATGGGCGGCCTTCCCGACATCATGATCGTGATTGACACGGTGAAGGAAGACATCGCCATCGCCGAGGCCCGCACGCTGAACATCCCGGTGGTTGCGATCCTGGATTCGAACTCGGACCCGCAGGGCATCACCTATCCGGTGCCGGGTAACGATGACGCGCTGCGCGCCATCAACCTGTATTGCGATCTGTTCTCGCTGGCCGTCCTGGGCGGCATCGAAGAGCAGCTGTCTGCCAGCGGTGCCGATCTCGGCGCGGCCGAGGAAATGCCGGTCGAGGTGATCGCGGAAGCGGGCGCCGAGGGTGGTCAAGCCGCGGCCCAGGCTTAAGGCCTGATGCATCCGGTCGCGGCGCCTCTGTCGGTTCCGACGGGGCGCCGCAGCCATTTCAATGACAGGGCCGTGACAGCGCGGTCCAACACTTGAACCTGAGAGGACGACATGGCTGAGATCACTGCGGCCCTGGTGAAGGACCTGCGCGAGAAGACCGGCGCGGGCATGATGGATTGCAAGAAGGCTCTGGCTGAAACGAATGGCGATCTGGACGCCGCCATCGATTGGCTGCGCAAGAAGGGCCTGTCGGCTGCCGCCAAGAAGGCTGGCCGCGTGGCGGCCGAAGGCCTGGTCGCCGTGGCGATCAAGGACAACAAGGGGGCCATCGTCGAGGTGAATGCCGAGACCGATTTCGTTGCCCGCAATCCGCAGTTCCAGACCCTGGCCAGCGGCATCGCCACGGTGGCGCTGACCGCCGGCGATGATATCGTCGCGCTGGAAGCCGCGGCTTTCCCGGGCACCGGCCGGAACGTGAAGGATGAAGTGACGCAGGCGATCGCCACCATCGGCGAGAACATGACCCTGCGCCGCGCCAAGACCCTTACAGTCGATGGCGGTATCGTGGTTGCCTATGTACACAGCGCCCTGGCCGATGGTCTTGGCAAGCTTGGCGTCCTGGTCGGGCTGAAGTCGGGTGGCAAGCGCGAGGTGCTGGAGCAGATCGGCAAGCAGCTGGCGATGCATATTGCTGCCGCCAATCCTCAGTCGCTGAGCGCCAAGGACCTGGATCAGAGCCTGGTCGAGCGCGAGCGTACCGTCCTGAGCGAGCAGGCTGCCGCCTCGGGGAAGCCGGCAGACATTATCGCCAAGATGGTAGAGGGCCGTATCCGCAAGTTCTATCAGGAAGTTGTGCTGCTGGAGCAGACCTTCGTGATCGATGGCGAGACCCAAGTCGGCAAGGCGGTTGAGAAGGCCGCCAAGGATGCCGGCGCCCCGATTGAAGTGACCGGTTTCGTCCGTTTCCAGCTGGGCGAAGGCGTCGAGAAGAAGGCCGACGATTTCGCAGCGGAAGTGGCCAAGATGGCCGGCTGAGAGCCGGTCTCAGTCAGGATCGGGCAGGGGGGCGAAAGCCCCCCTTTCCATGTCCAGACCATCGGCGTTCGGGCTTGCCGACGTCCGGCCCGGTCGTTTCCGGGGGGGCGGCATGGTATAAGTCCGCCACAGAATCGCCGTGCTTTACCGTCATCCCTTGGCGTAGCCGCGCCGAGGCATTCTCTGGAGAACCGCCCTCCATGGCCATCAAATACCGTCGTGTCCTGCTGAAATGCTCGGGCGAGGCCCTAATGGGGCCGACACCCTATGGCATTGACTTCGAAACGGTCGACCGCATCACCGCCGAGATCAAGGCGGTTCATGGCTTGGGCGCCGAGGTCTGTCTGGTGATCGGAGGGGGTAACATATTCCGTGGCGTGGCCGGTGCCACCCAGGGGATGCAGCGGGCCTCGGCCGACTATATGGGCATGCTGGCAACCGTGATTAACGCCCTGGCTGTTCAGCACGCCCTCGAGTCACATGGCGTGCCGACCCGGGTGATGTCGGCCATTCGCATGGACACCGTCTGCGAGCCGTATATCCGCCGCCGCGCCATACGCCATCTGGAGAAAGGCCGTGTGGTGATCTTTGCTGCCGGTACCGGCAACCCGTTCTTCACTACCGACACGGCTGCAGCGCTGCGGGCGGCGGAAATGGGCTGCGATGCCCTGCTGAAGGGCACTCAGGTGGATGGCGTCTACAGCGACGATCCGAAAAAGAACAAGACGGCCACGCGCTATGACACCCTGACCTATATGGACGTGCTGCAGCGCGACCTGAAGGTCATGGACGCTTCGGCCGTGAGCCTGGCACGGGAAAACCGGATCCCGATCCTGGTGTTTTCCTTGCACGAGGCAGGCGGCTTCGCCAAAGTGCTGGCCGGCACCGGACGGTGCACGGTCATTCAGGACCAGTAAGCCGGAAATCCCGTGCAAGTATTTGATTTTATAATAAAAACAGGAGATGGCCGTGGCCGAGCCTGACATTGACGACATTGAGCGGCGTATGAACAAGGCAATCGACGTGCTGAAGCACGAATATGCCGGCCTGCGGACGGGGCGTGCCAGCATAAGCATGCTCGATCCCGTCCGGGTTGAAGTTTACGGCAGCATGATGCCGATCAATCAGATTGGCACCGTGAGTGTGCCAGAGCCGCGTATGATCAGCGTGCAGGTTTGGGACAAAAGCAATGTGAAGGCAGTTGAAAAGGCGATTGCAGCCAGCGGCCTGGGATTGAACCCGCAAGCCGACGGCACGCTCATCCGCATCCCGATCCCGGAATTGAACGAGCAGCGTCGCAAAGAGCTTACCAAGGTGGCCGGCCAGTATGCCGAGCAGGCAAAGGTGGCCGTTCGCGGCGTGCGTCGTGATGGCATGGACCACCTGAAGAAGGCAGAAAAAGACGGCGAGCTCGGTGAAGACGACGCCAAGATGTATCAGGATGAAATCCAGAAACTGACGGACGACGCGACCAAAAAAATTGACGAAATGCTGGCCCAGAAGACCAAGGAGATCCTTCAGGTCTAACCATGTCTCAACCGGTCGCATCCCAGGCTCTGGCCCCGCCGCCGCCACGCCACGTTGCCATCATCATGGATGGCAACGGGCGTTGGGCGAAGGCGCGTGGCTTGCCGCGCAACCTTGGCCATCGCCAAGGCGTAGATGCGGTGCGCGAGGTGGTGAAGAACTGCCGCAAGCTCGGCATAGAGTATCTGACTCTGTATGCCTTCTCTTCTGAAAATTGGAAGCGGCCCGAGAGCGAAGTCAGCGGTTTAATGGATTTGTTGCGCCTTTATATCCGGCGCGAACTTGCTGAACTGCGTCGTAACGGCGTACGTATTCGCGTGATTGGCGATCGCACAAGACTGGCACCAGACATCGTGTCCCTGATCGAGGATGCCGAAGCGCAAACCCGTGACAATCGGACCCTGACATTAGTGATAGCCCTCAGTTATGGCGGGCAGGACGAGATCGTGGCCGCCTGTCGCCAGATCGCGGAGCAGGTTTCGGTCGGTAAGCTCGCTCCCGAACAGATCACTGCAGAGACAGTAGCCGGGAATCTGCAGACGGTGGGTATTCCCGATCCAGATCTGGTGATACGCACAAGCGGTGAGCAGCGGCTGTCCAATTTTCTGCTATGGCAATCCGCATACAGTGAACTGGTTTTCGTCGATAAGCTCTGGCCCGATTTCAATGCCAGTGATTTGGCAGAGGCAGTCGGTGAATTCCAGCGGCGCGAGCGACGTTATGGCGCAAGCGGTGAGTGAGCGCGAACCAGAAGCCGCAAAGCCTGCTCTGGGCGGCCGTGGCCTGACCAAACGGATCATCTCGGCGGCCCTGCTGCTGCCGCTCGCCATTGCTGCGGCGTGGTTCGGCGATACGGCTTTTATCGTGCTTGTTGTCCTGGCCGGCCTCCTGATGCTGTGGGAGTGGCAAAGACTGCCGAAACTGGCCGCAGAGAAAGGCTGGTCGAGCAACGCGCTGCTCTGGGCATTGGTGGGCTTGCTTTATATAGGTTTGCCCTGTCTTGCCCTGATCTGGCTACGCGAGCAGCCCCTGCACGGACGGCACATCGTTTTCTGGCTGTTCTGTGTCGTATGGGCTACGGACACCGGCGCCTATTTCGCTGGGCGGAGTATTGGGGGCCCGAAATTAATTCCAAGTATCAGCCCTAACAAGACATGGGCTGGTCTGCTTGGGGGCATGGCTAGCGCGTCGCTGGTTGGCGGTTTGGTGGCGGCGATCAACCCGGTTCTGCCGGCATTCGCGCTGGCTGGTTTCGCAAGCCTCGTCGCCGTTGTTTCGCAGGCAGGCGACTTTACGGAGTCTGGTATCAAACGCAGCTTCGGCGTGAAGGATGCAAGCCATCTTATCCCTGGCCATGGCGGCATGCTTGACCGGCTTGATGGCATGCTGTTCGCAGCACCGTTCGTGGCGCTTTGCGATCTGCTGTGGGGGCATGCCATATGGTCATGACGCCCTCTGCCGATATGCCGCGACGCGTCACTATCCTCGGTTCGACCGGCTCCGTCGGACGTTCGACCATTGATCTGCTCAGCCGGGAACCGGAACGCTTCCCTGTCGAGGCACTGACCGCCCAAAGCAATGTGGCCCTGCTGGCCGATCAGGCCATGATGCTGAGGTCTCGGTTGGCAGTGATCGGTGACGAAAGCCTTCTACCCGAACTGCGGCAGCGTCTCGCCGGCAGTGGCATAGAGGCAGCCGCCGGAAGTCGTGCCATCATTGAGGCCGCTGCGCGGCCAGCAGAATGGGTGATGGCCGCCATTGTCGGGGCAGCAGGCCTGGAACCGACATTGGCAGCGGTACGCCGCGGAGCGATTGTCGCCTTGGCCAACAAGGAAACCCTGGTCTGTGCCGGCGCTCTGGTCATGCGCGAGGCCGCACAGCAGGGCGCCACTATCCTGCCGGTAGATTCCGAGCATAACGCGATCTTCCAAGTCTTTGATTTCAATGCTCCAGAGACCGTCGATCGGGTGATCCTCACGGCATCCGGCGGTCCTTTCCGGACCCTCAGCCTGGGCGAAATGCGGGAGGTCACGCCCGCACAGGCGATCGCTCATCCGGTCTGGAGCATGGGGGCGAAAATATCGGTCGATTCGGCAACGCTGATGAACAAGGGGTTGGAACTGATCGAGGCGAGTTTCCTGTTCCCGGTTCCTGAGCCAAGAATCGAGGTGCTGATCCATCCTCAATCGGTGATCCACAGTTTGGTCTCGTATGTCGATGGCTCGGTGCTGGCCCAGCTTGGCAGTCCGGATATGAGGACGCCCATCGCCGTGGCGCTGGCCTGGCCGTCCCGCATGGCTACCCCTGCGGGACGTCTGGATCTGGCCGCTGTCGCCAAACTTACCTTCGAAGTACCTGATTCTGCTAGGTTTCCTGCGTTAAACCTGGCGCGGCAGGCCTTGCAAACCGGTGGCGCGGCACCTACAATTCTTAATGCTGCGAATGAAGTCGCTGTTGACGCCTTCCTGAACGGCCGGATCGGTTTTCTCGATATCACCCGTATTGTCGAGCAGACCCTGACCCGCCTTGTCGGCGGAACGCTAGGCGATCTGGATGCGGTGCGTGAGGCAGATCAGGCAGCCCGGGAATATGCCGCGCGTCTGGTGGATCCGACGGGCGATGGCCGGGTCGTGCGGGTGCAAACGAGAGGACTAAGCCGGCCTTAGCCGTCGGTGATCGAGGAGCCATGGATTTCATCGTC
Organism: Ferrovibrio sp.; assembly: GCF_046297895.1. Lineage (GTDB taxonomy): Bacteria > Pseudomonadota > Alphaproteobacteria > Ferrovibrionales > Ferrovibrionaceae > Ferrovibrio. The sequence goes on from NZ_JBKBHC010000006.1 coordinate 340,156, forward strand.
AGTCTTGCCGGATACGTCATCCCATTCGTCGTTGTCCTGACCATCATCGTATTCGTCCATGAACTGGGCCATTACTGGGTGGCACGCAGGTGCGGCGTGAGGGTGGAGGTGTTCTCTATCGGGTTCGGCCCGGAACTCTTCGGCTGGAACGACAAGCACGACACGCGTTGGAAAATCAGTGCCATCCCGCTTGGCGGCTATGTAAAATTCTTCGGTGACGCCGATGCCGCATCCAGTGCCGATAGCAGCGCCGTTGCGGCCATGAGCCCGGCCGAGCGGAAGGTATCGTTCCATCACCAGCGCTTGCGTAACCGGATGGCCATTGTTGCCGCTGGCCCGGTGGCCAATTTCATTTTCGCCATTTTCATTTATGCCGCCCTTTTTAGCCTGATCGGCCAGCCTTTCACCCCGCCGGTGGTTGGCGACGTAGTCTCGGGTAGTGCGGCCGAAGCTTCGGGCTTACGTCCGGGCGATCGCATTCTGAGCGCTGACGGCACCCGCATTCAGCGCTTCGAGGAACTGCGCTCTTATGTGGCCTTGCGCGCCGAAACGCCGATTGCTCTCACAGTGCTGCGCGACAACAGTGAAATCGCTCTGACCGTGGTGCCGTCGCGGGTGGATGTGGCCGATGGCATGGGGGGCACTCAGCGGGTCGGCCAGATCGGCATACGCACGACCGGTATCGATTTCGTGCGGCACGATCCCGCCACGGCCGTTGTGCAGGCCGTGCGGGAAACCTGGCTGGTTGTGGCCAATACCTTCACCTATCTGGGCCGCATAATCGAAGGCCGGGAATCCGGCGATCAGCTTAGCGGGCCGCTCGGGATCGCCAAGATGTCGGGCGATGTCGCCAAAAATGGCTGGTTGGGCTTGGTTTCATTGATGGCCACCCTGTCGGTTGCCATCGGCCTGATCAACCTGTTTCCAGTGCCTATGCTCGACGGCGGCCATCTTCTGTTCTACGGCATCGAGGCCGTGCGGGGCCGCCCGCTTGGGGAGCGGGCCCAGGAATATGGGTTTCGTATCGGCTTTGCGCTGGTGATGTCGCTATTCCTGTTTGCAACATGGAACGACTTGAACCGCCTGCCAATTTTCAATTTCCTCGCTGGGCTTTTCTCGTGAATCCGGCTAAGTGAGAGGGGCTCGATTGGCTAAGGGGATTCAGGCGGATATGGTCCGAAGCGAAATGCTGCGCAAGGTGCACCGCATGGTGTTTCTGCCCTTGGTCGCGCTGCTGATGCTCAATGTCGGTCTGTTGTCCGCGGGTCCGGCCACCGCCCAGGGCGGCCCGCAGATCCGCGATATCGTCATTGAGGGCAATCAGCGGATCGAAATATCGACGATCCAGAATTATCTGACCCTGCAGCCGGGTTCTATCTATTCCAGCGCGGAAGCCGATAAATCGCTTAAGGCCTTGTTCGCTACTGGCTTGTTCGCGGATGTGAACCTGCGCCTGCAAGGCAGCAGTCTCGTCGTGCGCGTGACGGAGAACCCGGTGATCAACCGGATTCTGTTTGAAGGCAATCGCCGGATGCAGACGGAACAGTTGCGCTCTGAACTGCAACTGAAACCGCGCCAGGTTTATACTCGGGCGAAGGTGCAGGCTGATACGCAGCGTATCCAGCAGATTTATCGCCGCTCCGGCCGTTTTGCCGCAACGGTAGAGCCGAAAGTCGTGCAATTGGCGCAGAACCGCGTTGATCTGGTCTTTGAGATCAGCGAGGGGCCGCTTACCGGCGTCAGCCGTATCCGCTTCATCGGCAATCGTAACTTCAGCGACTCCCGTTTGCGTGAGGAGATCCAGACCAAGGAAAGCGCGTGGTATCGTTTCCTGTCGTCGGACGATAGCTACGATCCCGACCGGCTGACCTTCGATCGCGAGAAACTGCGCAAATTTTATCTGAGCAAGGGCTATGCCGATTTCTCGGTCGTGAATGCGGTTGCGGAACTGATGCCGGATCGCGAGAAGTTCATCATCACTTTTACGGTGGATGAAGGCGAGCGGTATCGTTTCGGCGAGATGGACGTCGTCAGCGAGATCAAGGGCGTAGAGGGGGCGCAGCTCAGGTCATTCGTCGAGACAAAAAAAGGCGACGTGTATAACGCCGACCTTGTCGAGAAGTCCGTGCAGGCGATGACGACCGAACTCGGCCGGTTCGGCTATGCCTTTGCGGACGTGCGGCCCGATGTCAAGAAGGACCGGGAGAAACGTATCATAGACGTAACTTATCGGGTTGGCGAAAGCCCGCGCGTTTTTGTCGAGCGGATCGATATTGTTGGCAATGTGCGGACGCTGGACAAGGTGATCCGCCGCGAGTTTCGTCTCGCGGAGGGCGATGCATTCAACTCGGCCAAGCTGCGGCGCACCCGCACCCGCCTGCGCGGCCTGAATTTCTTCGACAAGGTCGAGATCACCGAAAGCAAGGGCAGCGCGCCTGATAAGGTGGTTCTGACCGCCGAAGTGGCTGAGAAATCGACCGGCGAGCTCTCGTTCGGCATCGGCTATTCGACATCTGAAAGCGTTCTCGGCGATGTGAGCATCCGTGAACGTAACCTGCTGGGTCGCGGTCAGGATCTGCGCCTGGGCTTCAGCCTCTCGACCCGTCGCCAGCAGATCGACCTTGGCTTTACCGAACCGTATTTCCTGGACAGAGAGCTGGCGGCGGGCATCGATCTGCAGCGTCGGCGTACCGACTATACGCGCCGCAGCAGCCTGGACCAGACCACGACATCGGCCTCACCGCGACTGTCCTATCCGATCACAGAGAACCTGTCGCAACAGGTCTATTACCGCATCCGGCATGACGAAATCACCGATGTCAACGACACCGCGTCGCGCTTCATTCGTGCTCAAGAAGGCGGTTATGTGACGTCGTCGGTCGGCCATACGCTGACATATGACCGCCGCGATGATCGCATCGAACCGACCACAGGCTACGTGCTGCGTCTGTCCCAGGAGGGCGCAGGCCTCGGCGGCACCGAGTATTATTTCAAGAACATCGTGAATGCGATAAAATACTACACCGTTGCCGACGATGTGGTTCTGAGCCTTGGGGCCGAAGCAGGCATCATCACCGCGCTGCAGGATGACGTGAGGCTTCCGAACCGTTTCTTCATCGGCGGTGACACCTTCCGCGGCTTCCGTACTGGCGGCATAGGCCCCCGCGATACGACCACAAACGATGCACTGGGTGGCGAGCGGTATTACAAGGCAGAAGCTGATCTCACATTCCCGATCGGCTTGCCCAATGAATTTGGTATCAAGGGGCGCGTGTTCACTGAGGCAGGCTCGTTGTGGGAAACCAGCGATGTCGGGCCAGAGGTGGTCGATGAGAACAGCCTGCGCGTCTCTTCCGGTGTTGGCGTGCAGTGGAAATCGCCCCTGGGCCTTATCCGCGTCGATTTCGGCATCCCTGTGGTCAAAGAAGATTACGACCGCAAAGAGCTTGTCCGTATCAATTTTGGTTCCCGTTTCTAGCAAGGTTTGAGAGTTATGAGCCCGATCTCGAAGTTACTGCTGGCCATGGTCATGCTGCTATGCGCGGCTTTGCCCGGCCATGCCTTGGCCCAGGCTGGGGCCAAGACGCCGCCAACCGTTATTGCCGTCATCGACGGCCAGCGGATCAACCGCGAGGCCGCGGCGCTGAAAAATGCCCGTCAACAGCTCGAACAGTATCGATTTAACTTCCAGTCCGAAATTGCCAAGGAAGAGGAGAAGCTGCGCGCTGAGGAGCAGGAAATCGCCCGGCAACGCTCGGTTCTGGCTCCTGAAGCCTTCGAACAGCGGCGGCAGGCTTTCCAGGGCAAGGTTATCGATCTGCAGAAGCGCATTCAGGAGCGCTCCCAGTCGCTGGAGAAGATGCTGAACAGCGTGCGCGACCAGGTTACCGTGCAGGTGATCGAAATTCTGAAGGGGCTGGCGCAGGAGCGGGGTTTCAATATCGTGCTTGACCGCGCCCAGGTTCAGATATTCATCGGTGAAAATATCGATATCACCGCGGAAGTACTCAAGCGCCTGGATCAACGTCTGCCTTCGGTCAAGGTGGCTCTTCCCGCCGGGAAGTAGGAATGGCTGATCCGCGCTTCTTCGAGCGGGCCGGGCCTTTCACACTGGGCGATCTCGCCGCGCGCTGTGGCGCCAGGCTGGCGGATGCCGGGCAATCCGCGCGGCATGTCAGCGATGTTGCGCCGCTTGATCAGGCGGGGCCCGATCAACTGGCTTTTCTGGACAATCCGAAATACGCGGAGAGTTTCTCGGTGACCCGGGCAGGCGCCTGCATCCTGCATGAAAAACATGCCGGATTGGCGCCAGCCGGGATTGCGCTGCTTTTCTCGCCGAAGCCGTATCTCAGCTACGCACGGGCCGCACAGGCGTTTTATCCACGCCCTCGTCCGGCGGCCGGCCAGCATGCTGCCGCTATCGTGAGTCCTACGGCCAGGCTGGGTGAGGGTGTATCCGTCGCGGCTGGAGCTGTGATCGAAGATGGCGCAGAAATTGGGCGTGGCACCGTGATCGGTGCCGGCACCGTGATCGGCCGGAACGTGCTGATCGGGGCGGATTGCCTTATCGGGGCCAGCGTCACCCTCAGTCATTGCCTGATCGGCGACCGGGTTACACTGCATCCAGGGGTCAGGATAGGGCAGGACGGGTTTGGCTTTGCTCCCGACCCCTCAGGACATGTCAAAGTCCCGCAACTGGGTAGGGTGCTGGTCGGCGATGACTGCGAGATCGGCGCCAACAGTACGATAGACCGCGGCGCCGGACCGGATACAGTGATCGGCCCTGGCTGTTGGATTGATAATCTGGTCCAGATCGGGCACAACGTAACCCTCGGCCGGGGTTGTATCATTGTTGCGCAGGCTGGCGTGGCGGGTTCAACCCAACTCGGCGATTTCGTCGTTCTGGCGGCGCAAAGCGGCATTGCGGGACATCTCAAGATCGGCGCCGGCGCCAGAATTGGAGCGAAATCCGGCGTCATGACTGATATTCCCGCCGGGGACAGCTACTTCGGTATCCCGGCAACCAAGGTGAAGGAATATTTCCGTCAGGTGGCGGTATTGCGGCGCCTGGCGCAGAAGAAGGGTGGGCAAAATGAGTGAGAGCCAGGCGGGCGCCAGCATGGGAACCGTCGACATCCTGCGGATCATGGAAATGATTCCGCATCGTTACCCTATGCTGCTGATCGACCGCGTGATCGACATGCAAGTAGGCAAGAGTGCAGTCGGGATCAAAAATGTCACCATAAATGAACCGCAGTTCACCGGTCATTTTCCCAGCCAGCCAGTGATGCCGGGTGTAATGATTGTCGAGAGCATGGCACAGACAGCGGCTGTCCTGGTTGTTTACACGCTCGGAAAAGAGTCGGAGGGCAAGCTGGTTTATTTCATGACCATCGATGAAGCCCGGTTCCGCAGGCCAGTGACCCCCGGCGACCAGATGCATATTCACGTAAGTGCACTCAAGCAGCGCGGGCCGGTCTGGAAGTTCGAGGGCAAAGCCATGGTTGATGGCAAGCTGGCTGCCGAAGCCATCTTTTCGGCAATGATCCTCGACAAGAAGTAAGCGCCAATGGCCCAGATCCATAGCACGGCCGTGATCGAGAATGGCGCCAAGCTGGGCGTCGATGTCCGGATCGGACCATTTTGCCAAGTAGGCGCCAATGTGGAACTTGGCGATGGCGTGGAATTGCTGAGCCACGCTGTTGTTGCGGGCATCACCACTGTCGGCAGTGGAACAAAGATATTTCCCTTTGCCTCAATCGGTCATCCGCCACAGGATCTGAAATACAAAGGCGAGCCCTCGCGCCTGGTAATCGGCAAGAACAACATGATCCGCGAAGGCGTGACCATGAACCCCGGCACCGAAGGCGGTGGCATGCTCACCAAGGTTGGCGACAACTGCCTGTTCATGGCAGGCGCCCATGTGGCGCATGACTGCATTCTGGGTGACCACGTCATCATGGCGAATAACGCGACTCTGGCAGGTCATATCGAAGTGGGTGATTATGCCTTCGTCGGCGGTCTGGCTGCGGTGCATCAATTCTGCCGCATTGGCAAGCATGCCATGATCGGCGGCATGTCCGGTGTCGAACAGGATGTGATCCCGTTTGGCATGGTGATCGGCAACCGGGCGCATCTGTCTGGCCTCAATCTGGTTGGGCTCAAGCGTCGCGGATTTGATCGCGACGAGATCCATAAGCTTCGTTCTGCCTATCGCATGCTATTCGCGGATGAAGGCACGCTGGCCGAGCGCATGGAAGATGTTGCCCAGCTATTCCCTGGGATTGGCCTCGTGCAGGATGTTGTGGAATTTATCCGCAATGCCTCGGCCCGAGGCGTCTGCCAGCCGCTGCCGGATGGCCCCAAATCCGCTTAAATTGGGATTGATCGCCGGCGGCGGGCAGATTCCCATGCTGATCCGCGATGCCTGCAGGGCGGAAGAGCGCCCGCTTTTCGTTGCAGCTCTGAACGGATTCTGCGAGCCTGCCGCTGTGGCCGGTGTCGAGCATGGCTGGTTCGACCTGCCGCAGGTTGGATTGCTGTTGAAAGCACTCAAGGCTGCCGGCGTGCAGGAAGTTTGCCTCTGCGGGCATGTATCCAAGCCTGATTTCTCAAACCTGAAACCGGACTGGCGCGGCGCCATGCTGTTGCCGAAGCTGATCAAGGCTGCCCTGATCGGCGATGATGCCCTGCTGCGCGTAATAACCGAAACCTTTGAAGGCGAAGGCTTCCGGGTCGTTGGGGCCGATGCGCTGGTGCAGGATCTGTTGGTGCGTGAACAGGTATATTCGACGCGGCAGCCAACCGAACAGCAGGCGGCCGATATCAGAGTGGCCATGACGGCGGCGCGGAATCTGGGTATCGCTGACCGGGGACAGGCTGCAGTGGCAGCGCAGGGGGTAGTCGTCGGTCTGGAAGATGATGCCGGGACCGATGCGTTGTTGCGACGCATGGCATCTCGGCCGGAGGCGCGAGGAGGCGTTCTGGCCAAATGCGTCAAGCCGCAGCAGGATCGCCGCGTTGACCTGCCCACCATCGGCGCCGCGACCATCGAGAATGCCGCAGCTGCGGGTCTGACTGGCATCGCAGTCGAATCCGGCGCGGCCTTGATGGTGGATGCGGCTGCAACCGCTGCGCTTGCAGATCGCCTGGGTCTGTTTCTGGTTGGGTTGCGGCATGGGGGGTGATGGCCGATCGCTTCGTGTTGCATTGATTGCCGGCGAGCCATCCGGCGATGTGCTGGGGGCCGGCCTGATGCGCGCTCTATATGAACAAACCGGCGGCCGCGTGACTTTCACGGGGATCGGTGGCGAACAGATGGCGGAAGAAGGCCTGCAAAGCCTTTTCCCCATTTCTGAACTGGCCGTGATGGGCCTGGTCGAAGTTCTACCGCGAGCAAGGGCGCTGTTGCGGCGCATAGAGCAGACAGCGCAATTCCTTCTGAACGATCCTCCAGATGTCGTGGTGACTATCGACAGCCCAGGCTTCACGCGCCGCCTGGCACAGAAACTGATGGTGCGCAGTTTTCCCCTCGTTCATTACGTTGCGCCCACCGTTTGGGCTTGGCGACCGGGGCGGGCCCGGCGCTTGGCGCGACTGTACGATCATCTGCTGGCCGTTCTGCCTTTCGAGCCGCCGTATTTTGAGGTGGTTGGCCTGCCGACAACCTTTGTTGGCCACCCTGCCGTAGAGACCCTGCGGACCGCGCGAGAACGCGAAGCTGTGGCCGCTGCCCATGGCCGTGATTTCCGTCGCCGTCATGGCCTTGCGGCTGATGCCCGCCTGCTGGTGGTCATGCCGGGAAGTCGGCGTGGTGAAGTGGCGCGTTTGCTGCCGGTCTTCCGGGATGTTCTGTCGCGGTTGAAAGCTGAAGGGTTGCAATTTCAGGTACTCCTGCCGACGGTGGGAACCGTCGCCCCAATGGTGCGGGAGGCCGCGCTCAGTCTGCCTTACCCTGCCATTGTGCTGGATCGGGCCGACGAACGTTATGCCGCTATGTTGACTGCCGAAGTCGCGCTGGCAGCTTCTGGCACGGCGACGCTGGAACTGGGTCTCGCCGGCACGCCGACGGTACTGGCTTACAAGGTCAATCCGTTGACGGCGGCTATCGTGCGGCGGCTCATTCGTATCCCCTATGCGGGGCTGGTCAATATCCTGCAGAAGAAACTCGTGATGCCAGAATTCCTGCAGCAGGATTGCCGCGCTGAATTGATCGCGCCGGCGCTGAAGACACTGTTGAGCGATCCCGCAGCGCGCCAGCAACAGATTGAGTCCTGTGCCGCTGTGGCCAGCCAGTTGGGCGCGGATGATGTGCTGTCTCCCAGCCATCGTGCGGCCGGTGCCGTGCTCGCCGTTGCGGCACGGCGTCTGCATCCGCCAGCCTAGCCTCGACTTCCGCCAGCGGATCACCATATTGCCGTATGACATACCCCGGAGGATTTTCATGAGCCAGACTGCAACCGCTGAAAAGCCGGCTACCGCACCCCAGGCCACGCCGTTCCGAATGCTGCACACCATGCTGCGGGTGCTGGACCTGGAGAAGTCGCTGGATTTCTATGTGAACAAGATGGGCATGAGGCTGCTGCGCCGGCAGGATTATCCAGGCGGCGAGTTCACCCTGGCCTTTGTCGGATATGGAGACGAAAAGGATCAGGCAGTAATCGAACTGACCCATAACTGGGGGCAGAAAGAGCCCTATACCATAGGTAGCGGATACGGCCATATCGCCATCGGCGTTCCGGACATCTACGGCCTGTGCGAGAGGCTGCAATCAGCCGGTGTGAAGATTCCGCGCCCACCCGGCCCGATGAAGCATGGCGGCAGCGTGATCGCCTTCGTCGAGGACCCGGACGGTTATAAAGTCGAGCTGATTGAGAAGAAATAAGCGGGGCGGCACAGGAAAGCGAAAGGCCCGGCATTTGCCGGGCCTTTTTGCATATTGCGAAGAACGTTGTTCAGAAGCGGGTGGCGATCCAGGTCAAGCCAAGGGCCATCAGGCCGATCCAGACCCAGAATTGCGGCTTGCGCAACAGGGAACCTGGCGGCATCCGGTTGTCATTGGATGGCGCCGGCATGGTGAGATAACCCGGACGCAGCCAACCATAGCCGGTTGTCCGGTTATCCCCGGGTGGCTCACCGCCATGTTGTTCCGCTCGCTTGCCCATCGGCCCGCCTCCCGCCGGTGCCGCCAACAGCTCTTATAAAACGCGGATTATTTACGCTTGTCGAGTGGAATAAACGCGCGTTTCGGCGAACCGGTGTAAAGCTGACGGGGGCGGCCGATCTTCTGGGCCGGATCCTCGATCATCTCGTTCCACTGGGCGATCCAGCCGACCGTGCGCGCCAGCGCAAACAGGGCGGTGAACATGGCGGTGGGGAAGCCCATTGCCCGCAGAATGATGCCCGAATAGAAGTCCACGTTCGGATACAGCTTCTTGGAGACGAAATAGTCGTCTTCCAAGGCAATCCGCTCGAGTTCCATGGCCATCTTCAGAAGCGGCTCATCCTTCACGCCCAGTTCGTCCAGCACCTCATAGCAGGTCTGACGCATGACCTTGGCGCGCGGGTCGTAATTCTTATAGACGCGGTGGCCGAAGCCCATCAGGCGGAAGCCCGAATTCTTGTCCTTTGCTTTCTTGACTGCCTCGCCGACCTTGTCGATCGAGCCGATCTCTTCCAGCATCTTCAGAACGGCCTCGTTGGCGCCGCCATGGGCGGGCCCCCAGAGGCAGGCAATGCCGGCGGCGATGCAGGCGAACGGATTGGCACCCGACGAGCCGGCCAGACGCACGGTCGAGGTCGAAGCGTTCTGCTCGTGGTCGGCGTGCAGGATGAAAATGCGATCCATTGCGCGCGCCAGGACCGGACTGATCTTGTAGGGCTCGGCCGGCACGCCGAAGGTCATCTGCAGGAAATTCTCGGCATAACCCAGATCGTTGCGCGGATACATGAAGGGCTGGCCAACCGAGTATTTATAGGCCATGGCCGCAATGGTCGGCATCTTAGCGATGAGGCGATGCTGCGCGATCATGCGCTGATGCGGATCGTCGTAATCAGTCTGGTCGTGATAGAAAGCCGACAGGGCACCGACCACACCGCACATCACGGCCATCGGATGCGCATCGCGGCGAAAGCCGCGAAACAGGAAGTGGATCTGCTCATGCAGCATGGTGTGCATGGTGATCGACTTCTCAAAATCCATGCGCTGCTTCGCGTTCGGCAGTTCGCCATTCAGCAGCAGATAGCAGGTTTCCAGGAAGGTGGATTTCTCGGCCAGATCGGCGATGTCGTAGCCGCGATACAGCAGTACGCCCTCATCGCCATCGATGTAGGTGATCTTGCTTTCGGTGCTGGCGGTAGAGGTGAAGCCCGGATCGTAGGTGAAATAGCCTGATTCGGCGTAGAGCTTGCGGATGTCGATCACAGACGGGCCGACCGAGCCATCCATCATGGGAAGGGTGACGGTCTTTCCGGTATTGGGATCGTTGAGCGTAACGGGCTTGCTGCCGGCGGTCATTCGTTTACCCCCAGGGTTGGGTGACTGCGTATCTGGTTGTTGTGCAAATGATTATAGGGGGGGCGGAGCACCGGAGGAAAGAGTTCCGTCCGTCGCAAAATATCCGACCTTGGATGAATAATTTTCCAACCCGGCGCATTACGGCGGCGTAACCAAGGTTTTCAGGCGGGAAGGGGCATGTTAGCGGTGGAGCGACTCATCTTCGTTGCCATTTGAGGATTTATCATGCTGGACGCCGGCGCTCTCGACACCCTGTTCCGTCACGCGCGGACGCATAACTGCTGGCAGGACAGACCAGTCAGCGACGCGCAACTGCACCAGATATACGAGTTGATGAAAATGGGGCCGACCAGCGCCAACTCCTGTCCGGCCCGCATAGTCTTCGTGCGGTCCAGGCAGGCGAAAGAACGCCTCCGTCCTGCCCTGTCGGAGGGCAATCTGGAAAAGACCATGGCGGCCCCCGTGACGGCGATCATTGGTTACGACCTGAAATTTTATGACCGGCTGCCTGAACTGTTTCCACACAATCCGGAGGCCCGGAACTGGTTCGCCAATGATCCGAAAGGAGCCGAATTGGCGGCCTTCCGTAACGGAACCCTGCAAGGGGCGTATTTCATCCTGGCGGCACGGGCGGTAGGCCTAGATTGTGGTCCGATGTCCGGTTTTGACAATGCCAAGGTGGATGCGGAATTTTTCCGTGAAACTTATGTAAAATCTAACTTCCTGTGCAATCTCGGTTATGGCGATTCGAGCAAACTATTCCCGCGCAGCCCTCGTCTGAGTTTCGAGGGTGTATGTCGTGTTCTCTGATTGTACCCGTTCCCAAGGCTACCTCAGCAACCCGGTGCCGGCTCGAAATGGTGGCGAATCCCAGTCTTTTTCAGTGTTCCCAGATAGCCCGAAAAACTTCATCGGAATTGGTCAAATCGCGCTTGACCGGGTAGGGGGCGGTGAGTATTGTCCGCCCCGCGATTCGACTTGGTGGTAGGGGTTCAACCTAGACACAGGTCGATGAACGGCCAGGGTCTCCGTAGCGCTCACGTCGAGGCTAGGCTTACGCAAGAGACATAATGACCCCTCTCCGCGGTCGATGGATCGCAAGGATGGGTCGGGAGCGAAGTTTCAAGGCGGATTGCCGGGCCATATGGCCGTCGGTGGTTCGCCTTGGGTTGTTTTTGTGTGTTGAACCAAACTTGGCGGAGTTTCCACTCGTATGCCGACGATCAACCAGCTGATCCGCAAGCCGCGCTCGCCGAAGCCGGTCCGTGACAAGGTTCCTGCACTGCAGGAATGCCCGCAGCGCCGCGGCGTTTGCACGCGCGTCTACACCACGACGCCGAAGAAGCCCAACTCGGCGCTTCGTAAGGTCGCCCGCGTGCGCCTGACCAACGGCTTCGAAGTCACCAGCTACATTCCTGGTGAAGGCCATAACCTGCAGGAACACTCGGTGGTGATGATCCGCGGCGGCCGCGTCAAGGATTTGCCCGGCGTGCGTTATCACATCATCCGCGGCGTGCTCGACACGCAGGGCGTGAAGGACCGCAAGCAGCGCCGTTCGAAGTACGGCGCCAAGCGTCCGAAGTAATTCAGGAGAGACCCGATGTCGCGTCGCCACGCAGCTGAGAAGCGTGAAATCCTGCCGGATCCGAAGTTCGGCGATCTCACCCTCACCAAGTTCATGAACATGCTGATGTACGACGGCAAGAAGTCGGCCGCCGAAGCCATCATCTATGGTGCTCTTGATCGCATCAAGGCCAAGACCGGCAACGATCCGGTGAAGATGTTCCACGACGCGCTGAACAACGTGCGTCCCCAGATCGAAGTGCGTTCGCGCCGCGTTGGTGGTGCGACTTACCAGGTTCCGGTCGAGGTTCGTCATGACCGTGGCCAGGCCCTGGCGATCCGTTGGCTGATCTCAGCCGCCCGTTCGCGTGGCGAGAACACCATGATTGACCGCCTGTCGGGTGAACTGCTGGACGCCGCCAATGGCCGCGGCGGTTCGGTCAAGAAGCGCGAAGACACCCATCGTATGGCAGAGGCCAACAAGGCCTTCTCGCATTACCGCTGGTAAGAGCGGCTTAGAGAGTACCCGGAGATCGTCATGCCTCGCACGACCCCTTACGAGCGCTACCGCAACATCGGCATCATGGCCCACATCGATGCCGGCAAGACCACCACGACGGAGCGCATTCTTTATTACACTGGCCGTTCCCACAAGATCGGCGAAGTGCATGACGGCGCTGCCACAATGGACTGGATGGAGCAGGAGCAGGAGCGCGGCATCACGATCACGTCGGCTGCCACCACTTGCTTCTGGAACAACCATCGCATCAATATCATCGACACCCCTGGTCACGTCGACTTCACCATCGAGGTGGAGCGCTCGCTGCGCGTGCTCGACGGCGCGGTTTGCCTGTTTGACGGCGTTGCCGGCGTTGAACCGCAGTCGGAGACTGTGTGGCGTCAGGCTGACAAGTACGGCGTGCCGCGCATGTGCTTCGTCAATAAGCTCGACCGCATGGGCGCCAACTTCTTCCGTTGCGTCGACATGATTGTCGATCGCCTTGGCTCCAATCCTCTGGTGCTGACGCTGCCGATTGGTTCGGAAGCCGATTTCAAGGGCATTGTCGATCTGGTGCGCAATCGCGCGATCATCTGGAAGGACGAAAGTCTCGGCGCTGAATTCTTCTACGACGACATTCCTGCCGATCTGAAGGATCAGGCTGCTGAGTGGCGTCAGAAGATGATCGAGGCTGCCCTTGAGATGGATGACGCGGCCCTGGAAGCCTATCTCGAAGGCAACGAGCCGGATGAGAAGACGCTGACGGCCTGCATCCGCAAGGGCACCATTGCCGGCAAGTTCGTGCCGGTGCTCTGCGGCTCGGCCTTCAAGAACAAGGGTGTGCAGCCGCTGCTGGACGCCGTCATCGACTACCTGCCGTCGCCGGTCGACCTGGCTGCCGTGAAGGGCATGAAGCCCGGCACCGACGAGGAAATGACCCGCAAGACCTCGGACGAAGAGCCGTTCTCCGGCCTCGCGTTCAAGATCATGAACGACCCCTTCGTCGGCTCGCTCACCTTCGTGCGTATTTACTCTGGCGTTCTCGAGGCCGGTTCGGGCGTTCTGAACACCGTGAAGGAAAACCGCGAGCGTATCGGTCGCATGCTGCAGATGCATGCGAACAGCCGCGAGGAAATCAAGGAAGCCCGCGCCGGCGACATCGTAGCGCTAGCGGGTCTTAAGAACACCACCACCGGCGACACCCTGTGCGATCCGAATCATCCGATCGTGCTGGAGCGCATGGAATTCCCTGAACCCGTCATCGAGGTCGCGGTTGAGCCGAAGACCAAGAACGATCAGGAGAAGATGGCGATTGCCCTGAACCGTCTGGCCGCCGAGGATCCGTCCTTCCGCGTGTCGGTGGATCAGGAAAGCGGTCAGACCGTGATCAAGGGCATGGGCGAGCTCCATCTCGAAATCATCGTCGACCGCATGAAGCGCGAATTCAAGGTCGAAGCCAACGTGGGCGCCCCGCAGGTTGCCTATCGTGAAGCTCTCACCAAGGTCGCCGACATCGACTACACCCACAAGAAGCAGTCCGGCGGTTCGGGCCAGTTTGCCCGCGTCAAGATCAAGTTCGAGCCCCTGGAGGCCGGTGCTGGCGTTCAGTTCTCGAACGAGGTCGTGGGCGGCAACGTGCCGAAGGAATACGTGCCGGCCGTGGAAAAGGGCATCCGCCAGGTTGCCGCCTCGGGCGTGCTCGCCGGCTTCCCGGTCATCGACTTCAAGGCCACCCTCTATGATGGTGCCTACCACGACGTCGACTCCTCGGCACTTGCTTTCGAAATCGCCGCTCGCGCCGCGTTCCGAGAGGTCGCTCCCAAGGCCGGCGCCAAGCTGCTCGAGCCGATCATGAAGGTCGAGGTCGTGACGCCGGAAGACTTCGTTGGCGACGTGATGGGCGATCTTTCGTCCCGTCGTGGTCAGCTCACCGGCACCGAGCCGCGCGGCAACGCGCAGGTCATCAACGCCATGGTGCCGCTGGCCAACATGTTCGGCTACGTCAACAACCTGCGTTCGATGACCCAGGGTCGTGCGCAGTACACCATGACTTTCGATCACTACGCCCAGGTGCCGCAGAACGTGTCGGACGAAGTGCTGGCGAAACTCGCCGGCTGATCCGAAGACACCAGGCATCAAGCAGATACAGATCCGATATAGCGGAGAAGGCAAATGGCCAAGGCAAAGTTTGAGCGTACGAAACCGCATTGCAACATTGGTACGATTGGTCACGTTGACCACGGCAAGACGTCTTTGACGGCTGCGATCACGAAGGTGCTTGCCGAGACTGGCG